>NZ_WKKA01000009.1 GCF_009674885.1 Paracoccus sp. S-4012 | reverse complement strand
CGATCCGAACAAGGCTTCCCTCTCGGCGTCTGAGCTTGCTCCAATACGGACGTCCTGTTCGCGGGGAGGTTGCGGCGCCAGAAGGCACCTCCATCGGCGCCCGCGCGATCTTCTAGGACCTCGACGTAGCCGAATGAGCCCTCTTCTTGCAGCTGGTCGGTCGACTTAAGCGCCATGGCTGGGCGGACCTGCGGGAGGTCAGCCATTCCTGCTGCTTGCCGGGCGCGGCATGAGCTGCGCGACCTACCTCCATTCCCAATTTCTCGAATAGACCGAGCACGCCATCCGCGTCCCGAGGGTCCCCGAGCACCAGATCGAGAACGCGATTGCCTGCCCCGCCGAAGAGGCGAAGGTGGTGGCCGAGGGCGCGGGCGCCGCCGGCATTGCGGCGCTGCTGGCCTGTCCCGAGCTCTTCCGGGGCCGGCGTGTTGGCGTGCCGATCTGCGGTGCCAACATCGACAACCGGGTCCGACTGCGCAAAAAGGGCTTCTCCAGGAGCTTGAAGAGGGTGCCATTCCGACCACCAGCCCGGAACCCCGTGCAAACATGGATGGCGTCGCGCGCGAGATCATCGCAGCTGTTCCGCGGGTTTTCTCCAGCCGTGGCACACGGCTGAGAAGCGCTCACAGCGCCTCATCCATCCGCCGTCACGTGGCTATAGCTGAGGTCGAGCCGGGTGCGCATTCCGTCTGGCGCGAAGGTTCTCTCGAGCGTGCCGCCCATCTGATCCTTCAGAGCGACCTCACACATCGCGGTTCCGAAACCCTGGCCCTGAACGGCCTGTTCCGAGGTCCGCTTGAAGCTCTCGGTCCAGTTGATTATCAGCCGGTGTCCCGAACGTTCGCCGGTGATCGAGAGGCGACCGTCGCCTGATGACAACGCGCCGTATTTCACGGAGTTGGTGCACAGTTCGTAGAAGACGAGTGCCAGCGGCGTGACTGCCGAACGGCTTACGATGATATCTTCGACCTTCACGCCCGCCGGAATCGATCCGGTGAAAGGCTGCAGGATCGCTTCAAGAAGCGCTTTCAGAGGCCGTTCTCCTGATGCCCTTGCCCCCTCCGCAATCGCGGGCGCTGCCAGGGAATGTGCCGACGCCAGGGCAAGGAGGCGCCCCCGCATTAGACCCACGAACTCGTCGACGCTGGAAGACTGGTCCGCGCAAACCCTGAGGAGGCCGCTGGCGATGGCGAAGCTGTTGCCGACGCGGTGCTTCATTTCCGACAGTAACAGGCGCTGCTGCTCGGCCGCACGGTGCTGGCCGGTGATGTCCCGGGCGATCTTCGACGCGCCGACGACTTCCCCGTTCCTGTCCCGGATCGGTGAAATGGTCACTGAAATCGGGAACAGCTCGCCGTTCTTCTTTTTTCGCAGCGTCTCGAAATGCTGGATGCGCTCGCCCCGGCGTAGACGCTCGATGAAGTCCACCTCTTCATGACGGCGGTCTTCCGGGATGATAATGGTGATCGACTTTCCCAGAACCTCCACTGCCGCATAGCCGAAGATGCGTTCGGCTGCGGGGTTCCAGCTGAGGATTATGCTGTTGAGATCCTTCGCCACGATCGCGTCATCCGAGCCTTCGATGATGGCCGAGAAATGCTGCTGCAGGTTTTCATCCAGAACCGACATGGAAATCTTCCGAGTGAGAAACCCCCCGAATTGGGCGGCCCTACGTTGATGAAGCACAGTGGCATCCATAATCAAGATAGATCGGCTAGCCACAGTTCGAGAAAAAGGGACACATCGACCGGAGCGCAAGGGAACCGCCCGCCCAACTTTGGACGCCGCAGCTGGCGCAAGCGCCCCGCGGCTCCGTAGCATCGACTATGGCGCCAGGACCGAACTGCCTGTCTTCAGGCTTCGGCCAGGGCTTCCAGCAGCACGCCATACTCAACCGCCCGACGTTCCTCCGTCAGATCAATGGGGTCGCTGACCAAGCCGGAGCTATCGGCTGGGCCCCGGCGACGCAAGCTTCCACAAGCCTCGAGCCTCTGACATTTGTGAAACCCGTTAGCCTGTGCGACTGTTGTCCCCGATGCAGCCGGAAGCGGCCTGAGAGGCGATGACTTCACATGCCGCACCGCGATCTTCTGGAAACCATGCTCGAGCGCCAGGAGGTGCTTGCGGATTTTGCCGATCTCGCGCTGCAGTCCGAGGATCTCGACGAGGTGCTTCAGGAAGCCTGTCGGTTGGTGGCCAAGGCGATGGGCACCGAGCGCGCCAAGGTGCTGGAGATGGAGGCGGGCGATGAAAGCCTCCTGGTGCGGGCCGGAGTGGGATGGGCTGCGGGTGTCGTCGGGCATGTCCGCCTTCCCATGGACAAGCATTCCTCGGAAACCTTCGCAATCAACGCAGGCGAGCCGGTCATCACCCGGGACATCGCCCAAGAGGAGCGGTTCGACGTTCCGCGCTTCATGAAGGACGCGGGCATCGTTGCGCTGGTGAACGTGCCGATCTTTCTGCCCCGCCAGCGGGCGTATGGGCTCCTGCAGGTGGACGACACCAGGCCGCGGGACTTCGACCAGCACGACAGCGCATTCCTGCGCACCTATGCCGGCATCCTGGGACCCATCGTCGACCGCCTGCTCAAGCTTCGGCAGCTGCGCTCGACCGAGGAGCGCTTCCGCCTCACCGTCGAGGCGGCGACGGACTATGCCATCTTCGTCACGGACGCCGAGGACCGGATCACCGACTGGCTTCCCGGCGCCGCCGCCGTCTTCGGCTGGAGCGCCGAGGAAGCGCTGGGGCAGAGTGCGGCGATGCTGTTCACGCCCGAGGACCGGGCCGCCGGCGTGCCCGAACGGGAGCTGGAGACCGCCCTGCGGGAGGGGAGCGCACCCGATGTGCGCTGGCACCTGTGCAAGGATGGCTCGCGCGTCTTCATCGAAGGAACGCGGCGCAGCCTGAGCAAAATTGCGGGGAACGGCTTTCTGAAGATCGGCCAGGACGTGACCGCCCGGCGCCTGACGGAGGAGAGGCTGAGCGCAGGCGAGGAACGCCTGCGCCTGCTGAGCGAACTGGTGCCGGCGCTGCTCTGGCAGACGGATGGCAGCGGCGACGGGATGACGTTCAATGCCCGAGCGCAGGAATACCTCGGATGGTCTGCGGAGCAGCAGATGCAGGCGGGCGACTGGCTCGACGCGGTCCATCCCGAAGACCGGGAGGCCGCCGAGCGCGTCTTCGCCGAGGCGTTCCGCTCGGGCCGGCCGCTCGAGCACCAGCACCGGCTCCGCGGAAGCGATGGCCAGTATCGCTGGTTTCTGGTCCGTCAGATTCCCTGGCACGATGACCAAGGGCAGCTCTCTCAGTGGTTCGGCGCTGCCATCGACATCAACGAGCTGCGCCAGTTCCAGATGCGGCAGGACGTGCTGGTGGCCGAGCTTCAGCACCGCACCCGCAACTTGATCGGCGTGGTGCGCTCGATCGCGAACCAGACCATGGCGCATACCGGCCCGAGCGAGGCATTCCGCGAGGCTCTCGATCACCGGCTTGAGGCATTGTCGCGGGTGCAGGGGCTGTTGTCGCGGGCCGAGCAGGAACCGATCACACTGCGCAGGATCCTGACGCTGGAACTCGACGCCCTTGGGGCCGAAGGCAAGCGCGTGGTGCTTGAGGGTCCCTCTGTCCGCATCCGTCCCTCCCGGGTCCAGACCCTCGCCCTCGCGCTTCACGAACTCGCCACCAACGCCCGCAAATATGGGGCGCTGTCCCAGACGGGGCGCCAGCTCAGCGTCACCTGGACGGTGCGAGACAGCCCGACCGGGCGGTGGCTGCACATCGCCTGGTGCGAAGAGGGCGTGACCGGCGCTCCGACCGATCAGCCGAGTGCTCCACCGGAGGGAGGGTATGGGCGGGTGTTGATCGAGCGCGCCCTGCCCTATGCGCTGGGGGCCGAGGTCACCTATGCGCTCGATCCGGGAGGGCTTCGCTGCACCATCGAGCTGCCGCTTGACCCGCCCGACAGCCTCAGGAGCATCTGACCATGCCGCCGGCGCAGATCTTTGCGGGACGGCACATCCTGCTGGTGGAGGATGACTTCGTCATCGCTCTCGACCAGGCCGCCTCGCTGGCAGAGGCCGGAGCCCGGGTTGTCGGTCCGGCACCGACCTTGGCTGCGGCCCTGAAGCTGGTCGCTGAGGCAGAGCGGCTCGACGGGGCGATCCTCGACGTCAATCTGCGTGGCGAGCTGTCCTATCCCGTGGCCGACGCGCTCCGGGCCAGATCAGTGCCATTCGTCTTCCTCACCGGCTACGACCGCTCCACGATCTCGGCCAGCTACCCCAATGTCCCGGTCTGCGAGAAGCCGTTCAACCTCACGCGCATTGCGGAAGTGATGTTCGGATGAGAGGCTGGATCGCTGGATCCGCACCTTGCCAGTGCCGAGCGGCCGACCCGATTTGACTGGTCCGGGACGGGATTTCCGAAGAGGGACGCAGGCCACGCAGTTCGATAGCTAGATAGAACGACCAACGGAGGGTCGACTGAAATGATGGAGGTGTTCAGCCTCACCAAGCCGTTGTGGGAGATTGCCCTTCGCGCCACGGTGGTTTACTTCGGGCTCGTCCTGCTGTTGCAGGTCATCCCTAAGCGGGACGCTGACCTGCCCCCCCCCGGCGTCCCTCGATCATGACGAGAGTCCTTGGACTTGGTATTGGTCGGTTTCGGGTTGGACAAGGGCGCCGGGCGCGGAGCTCACGGATTGCTCAAGTGCCCGGCGCGCTTGTGACGGGGCCATTCCGCCGAGGGAGGAATGCGGCCTGACATGGTTGTAGTCGTAGCGCCACAGCGCCAGCTTGCGGCGCGCATCGGCCAGGCTGTCGAAGATCTCCTCATTGAGGCACTCGTCGCGCAGGCTGCCGTTGAAGCTTTCGATGAAGCCATTCTGCTGGGGCTTGCCGGGATCGATGTAATGCCAGGCGACGTCGTTGTCCTTGGCCCATCTGAGAATGGCCTTGCTGGTGAACTCGGTTCCGTTGTCGCTGACGATGGTCTGGGGCTTGCCGTAGAGCCGCAGCAGCGCGTCCAGTTCCCGCGCGACCCGGGCGCCGGAGATGCTGGTATCGGCGATCAGGGCGAGGTTCTCGCGGCAGCAATCGTCGTTCACGGGAGCGTCCGATCTTCTGTGTATGAGGGTGCCGGTCCATGCTGAAGCAAATGGAGGCATGGACGATGACGATCACTCCCGAGGTATTGGACGAGCTGCTGAAGGGCTGCGAGCGACCCGAGGACCTGCTGGGCGAAGCGGGTCTGATGACCGAGCTCAAGCGGGCTCTGATGCAGAGGATGCTGGGAGCCGAACTGACGGAACACCTGGGCTACGCGCATGGCGAGACGCCGGCCGACGGCCAGGCGAACCGCCGCAACGGCTCTGGCCGCAAGATGGTGAAGGGCAAGGACGGGGCGATGGAGATCGCTGTTCCGCGCGACCGGGACGGCAGCTTCGAGCCGCAGCTGATCCGCAAGGGCCAGACCCGGATCGACGGCCTGGACGACAAGATCATCGCGCTCTACGCGCGGGGCATGAGCGTGCGCGACATCCGCGCCCATCTCGAGGAGCTCTACGGCCTGGAGGTGTCGCCCGACCTGGTCAGCCGCGTCACCGATGCGGTGATGGACGAGGTCCGGGAGTGGCGATCGCGCGCGCTCGACGCCGTCTACCCGGTGGTGATCTTCGATGCGCTCCGGGTGAAGATCCGCGACAAGGACAGCCGGGTGGTCCGCAACAAGGCGGTCTACATCGCCCTCGGGATCACCGGTGACGGCCAGCGCGAGGTTCTCGGCCTGTGGATTGCCGACACCGAGGGCGCGAAGTTCTGGCTGTCGGTGATGACCGAACTGCGCAATCGTGGCCTCCAGGACATCCTGATCGCGGTGGTGGACGGCCTGAAGGGCTTCCCCGAGGCGATCACCGTCGCCTTCCCCGAGGCCACGGTCCAGACCTGCATCGTGCATCTGGTCCGCCATTCCCTGAACTTCTGCTCGTGGAAGGACCGCAAGGCGGTCGCCGCCCGGCTGAGGGAGGTCTACGGCGCCGAGACCGCAGAGGCCGCGGAGGAAGCCCTGGAAGCCTTCGACGAGGCCTGGGGCGGGCGCTATCCGTCGATCGCCCAGGCATGGCGGCGAGCCTGGCCGGAAGTCATCCCGTTCTTCGCCTTCGGCCCCGAAATCCGCCGGGTGATCTACACCACGAATGCCGTGGAAAGCCTCAACCGCGTGATCCGCAAGGCCATCAAAACCCTGGGCTCGTTCCCGTCCGAGGAGGCCGCCGAGAAGCTGATCTATCTCGCCATCCGCGAGCACGAGAAAACCGCGCGAAACGTCAGAGGCTGGCTGACAGCGGTCAATCAGTTCGCCATCATGTTCGACGATCGCTTCAACCCGCTCGGCGGCTGACGGCGGTCAGATGGAAACGGGCCGGCGGACCATCCACGGAATTCCGGACACTCCCGCACCTGGAGATTGCTTTCTATCGTGTCCTGATCGCTGCTGCAGAGCAGCTAGACAAATCGGAGGCTGCGCGCGCCTGCCGCACCAATCTGCAGGAAGAGATCGCAATGGCTAAATGGCTCGAAGAACAACTGCCAGCGATCACGCACGCTTTTCTCGACCGACCAGAACCTTATGTTCCTGAGCGGGACACTGGCACCGGCGAACATTAAAGACGATCAGGTCCATACCGACTTCACGCTGCACAGAGCCCCAGCTTGCGACGATGGTTATCGATCGCCCACCGAGACACAACGTAGTGGAGATGTGCCGGGTGCAGGGTTCGTTTTGCACTCACCACGATCTGCGATCACTGAAATTACTTCCGGACCGAACCAGGATCCTCAGACCTTACTTCTTCCGGCCGGTCTCCAACGATCAGCCGCGCCCCGCGTTCATAGGTGAGATATCGCCAAAGCCATTGCAGCGAGACGAGAAGCCGGTTCTGGAAACCAACGAGGAGATAGACGTGGACGATGGCCCAGGCGAGCCATGCGAGCCAGCCCTTGATCCGGAATCGGTCACGTTCGAACACCGCTGCATGGCGTCCGACGATTGCAGTGTTGCCTCTGTTTTCGTATCGGAACGGGCTCAATGCCTGTCGCTCCCGGATCCGTGCGGCGAGACCCTTTCCCAGGTGGATGCCCTGCTGCTTGGCAACCTGCGCTAGGCCCGGCAGCGTGCGCCCGTCCTCGTCCTTGAAGGCTGCGACGTCGCCGAGCGCATAGACGCCTTCATGTCCCTGCACGGCGAGGCACTCATCCACGGCGATGCGCCCCGCTCGGTCGGTGCGCCCCAGTTGCCCGGCCAGCGGCGAGGCCGACACGCCCGCCGCCCAGATCACCAGCCCTACAGGCGTGCTGATGCCCGCGACGCTCACGTGGCCTGGCTGAATGTCGTCGACGGCTTTTCCCGTGAGGACCTCCACGCCGAGCCGCTGGAGGCGAGTCTCAGTATAGGCGGAGAGTTCTTCCGAGAACCCGGCAAGCAGTCGCGGTCCTGCCTCGACCAGCATGATCCGCGTGGCCTGCGGGTCGATGCTGCGGAAGTCGCGGGCCAGCGTATAGCGCGACAGTTCGGCAATCGCGCCGGCAAGTTCGACCCCCGTCGGTCCTCCGCCGATGATGGCGATGTTGAGCAGTTTCCGCCGCTCTTCCGGGTCGTTCGACCGCTCGGCGCGCTCGAAGGTCAGCAGAAGCTGCGAGCGGATATGACGCGCATCCTCGATGGTCTTGAGACCGGGGGCCCATCGCGCCCAATCGTCATGCCCGAAATAACCGGTGATGGCGCCGCTCGCCAGCACGAGGTAGCGGTAGCGCAGCCGCTGCCCCGAGCGCAGACGAACCTCGTGCGCTTCGGGCCGGAGGCTTGTCACCGCGCCGAACAGAACCTTCACCGACGCCTGTCGCCGGAGGATCTTGCGCACTGGTTCGGCTACATCCGTGGCCGAGAGGGCCGCGGTCGCAACCTGGTAGAGCAAGGGCTGGAACAGGTGATGGTTGTGACGGTCGACCAGGATCGTGTCGACGCCGGCCCTTCCCAGGACTTTGGCAACCTCGAGGCCGCCAAATCCCGCGCCGATGATGACCACCTCGGCGCTGTAGTCCGGTGAGGTGTCCAGGCTCTCTGCGATTCTGGTCACGGCGGCTCCTTCCCGTTCAGCTGCAGAAGCCATGACGGATGACGGAGAGCCCGGGCTGCGGCGACGGCTGCGCATCCGACAGCGCCTTGCACATCACCGCGGTTCCCGCCCGACGCCTGCGCATGATCGCCGCGTGCGAGAAATCGAAGGCCTTCGCCGCGACCTCCCAATCGCCGCCATCGTAGCCGAGGTGGTGGACCGCCACACTCAGTTCCCTCTCGCGCAGCGGCGCCGAGGCAGTCTCGGTCAGATGTTCGAGTGCATGTCGGCTCTGCGCGGCAAACAGCAGATCCTGTGCCCGGCGGGTCACGGTGTCGGGCGAGGTGGCGCGATCCGCGGCCCGCGGCCAGAGGTCGATCGCCCAGCAGAGGACGTCATGCCTAGGCCGGTCCCGGAACAGGGCGGCGATCGGCAGATTGGCTGAAAGCCCCGGATCGACCAGCAGGCGCCCCTCGATCTCGACCGGCGGGAACAGCAGCGGCAGCGCGGTGCTGGCGAGCAGGTGATCGACCGTCAGGCGGGTTTCGGCAGTGTCGAAGACCACGTCCTCGGCTGTCCGCTGATCGAGTGCGTTGACGATCAGGCGTGTTTGGCCGTCATTCAACCGGTCAAAGTCGATCAGTTCGAGGAGCGTCCGGCGAAGCGGCGCGGTCGAATGCAGATGGTCGTCGTCGGATGCCAGCGGATGCGCGGCCCAGAGCCCCGGGAGCGTCGGCAGGAAGAGCCGTGGACGCCCCCCGAGCAGGGCTCGGATCGCCGCCATCTGCCTCGAGAAGCGTAGTCCTCCGGAGGCGGAGGTGCCTTCGGCCCGCGTCCAGAACGCCCGTAGACGCCCGGCCGCTCCGTCCGGCGGACCGCCGAGCCACAGTGCGGCAACAACGGCGCCGATGGACGCACCAGCGACTCGCCGGACCGGAACACGGGCGTCGAGCAGCGCCTCGATGGCCCCGAGGTGAAAGGCGCCAAGGGCATTGCCGCCGGCGAGGCAGACCCAACGTTCGGACGATGAGTGTTCAGTCATGCTGGGCTTTTCGATTGCTGCGACAGGTCGGAGGGTAATCCCTCAACCCCGAGGCCGGTTCATGCCGATCTGTGCCGCAGATGTAAGGCTAACAAGAGTTGGCGCTGAGGCCGCCGCTCCGCCGGAACCGCGGGCGCGGCCGCAGGATTTTTCTTCAGTAACCAAAGACTGGCGCGGCCTCCGGGTGCGGGCGGGCTGATTTACTTTCGCTGCGGCGTGCCTCCGACCGGCGAGGCGCAACGCCCTGACAACCCCGGCGGCCTCTGTGCGAGATTCATGTCATGGTCGATCTGCAACTCTGGGGTGGGTGCGAGTATACCGTCAATCGCGTCGGCGACCGCTTCTTCGACCAGACCCTGCGCACGGGGCACGAGGACCGCACCGGCGATCTCGAACTGTTTGCCGAACTCGGCCTGCGAGCGCTGCGCTATCCGGTGCTGTGGGAGCGCGTGTCGCCGGAGCGGCCCGACGCGGTCGACTTCGCCTGGAGCGACACGCGGATGGCTGAAATCCGGCGGCTGGGTCTCCGTCCGATCGTCGGCCTCGTGCATCACGGCAGCGGCCCGGCATATACCAGCCTCGTGGCCGACGACTTCGCCGCGGGTCTGGCCGCGCATGCCCGTGCGGTCGCCGAGCGCTACCCCTGGGTCGAGGACTGGACGCCGGTTAACGAACCGCTGACGACGGCGCGGTTCAGCTGCCTTTACGGCCACTGGTATCCGCACATGCTGGACGAGGATGCCTGCTGGCTGGCGCTGCTCAACCAGATCGACGCGACCCGCGGCGCCATGCGCGAAATCCGCCGCGCCAATCCGGCGGCGCGGCTGATCCAGACCGAGGACCTCGGCTTCTGCCACGCGATCCCTGCGCTGGCCGCCGAGGCCGCCTTCGAGAACGAGCGGGTGGCGCGGCCGATGATCTGCACGATCTCGGTCAGGCTGGCGCGGTAGCCGACCGTCAGTGCATGCTCGCACCAGATCCAGTCGAAGCCCTCCTTGGCCATGCCGAGGGCGATGATGATGTCCACGTGGTCGCGGTCGTTCTTGTGCGCCGGGTCCCGCAGCGCCGCGGCCACCCGCTCGCGCCGGACCGGCTCGTCGTCCACTAGGTCCGCCACCCGCAGCTCCCGCCCGCCCTTCGTGCGGATCAGCTGGAAGCCGGTCGCCGGGTCCGCCCCTTGCCATTCCCCCAGGGCCTCGAGGATATGCTCGACCTCCTTGATCTTATCCTTCGTGCTCTCGCGCGCGTTCACGCTGGGAATGTGCACGATGGTCTTCAGGCTGGGGTCCAGCACGCGCGAGATCGCGTCGGCATAGGCGCCGCTGTAGAAGGCGTAGCGCAGGTCGAGGCGCTTCAGCCAGCGATAGCCGGCAAGCTGCTCGTAATAGGTGTAGGTCACGGTCTCGAACCGCGCCTCGTCCTCCGGCGTCAGAACGGCGACCGAGTCGCCGCGGAAGTAGCTGCCGGTCATGGCGACCATATGCGTGCGGTCCCGCGCGATCAGCGCGCCGAGGTGCTGGCCCAGGCGGCTGTCGGGATGCGCCGAGACGTGGTGCACCTCGTCCACCGCGATCAGGCGGTCATCGAAGGCCTCGACGCCGAGTCGCTCAACCGCGAAGCGGAAGGTGGCGTGGGTGCAGACCAGCACCCGGTCGTCCGAGGCGAGGAAGGCGCGCACCGCGTCCACCTTGCCGCCGTCGGTGCCGGAGGCGGCGCAGAGATTCCAGCGCGGCTCCACCCGCCAGTCGGCCCAGAAGCCGTTCTGCGACAGCGGCTCGTCCTGGAAGCTGGCGCCGATGGTGCGCTCCGGGACCGCGATGATCGCCTGCCGCAGGCCCTGGTTCGCCAGCTTGTCCAGCGCCACGAACATCAGCGCCCGGCTCTTGCCCGAGGCGGGGGGCGACTTGATCAGCAGGTATTGCTCGCCCCGGCGCTGCCAGACGCGGGCCTGCATCGGGCGCATGCCGAGTTCGTTCGAGACCGCGGCACCGGCGCCGGGATCGAGCGTGATCGAGACGGCGGGGACGATGTCCTTCATGCCTGCTTCCTCTTCGGGCACGGGGTGGCCACCATCTTCGTGTAGAGCGCGAACAGATGCTCCAGCCGCTCAGTGTCGTTGCGGAAGCGGCGGCCGATGTAGATGCGCTCCAGCACCTCGTCATTGGACTCATGCGCGGCGCGCAGGTGGTCGGGCATGCGCTCGGGGTCGTAGAGGTCGGCGATGGTGGCCGGGTAATGCGCCTCGCGGGCGAGGAGGATGTTTTCGGCGGTGCGGGTCAGGTCGGCCCGGTTCTGCGCGGTGAGCGTGGGGACGGGGAAGGTGTTCCAGCCGAGGGTGTTGGAGTAGGAGAAATCCGTCCTCATGCGGACGCAGACGGTGCCGATCCAAACCCAGTGGAGGCGCGAGGCGATGAGGGCGAGGTTCCAGAGCGGGGAGTCGTAGAGGGCAAAGTTCCGGTCGCCGATAATTGTTTCCGAGTCTTCTAGGCCGACCGGAAGGTATTCTCGACTTTCTGAGCTGACGCGGGCTACCACAATCGAACTCGTCTTGGCCGTGGATTGGATTTGCCGGAATCGGTGCGGAAAAGCCGCGGCTGGACGCGTCTCGACTGCTGTGCTTTCAGATCGGACCCTGGCTACTTCATTAAGGCGTCGGGCGATCTCCGGGATGGCTTCTGCCTCCTCGCGCCTATCGTCTTCTATCCACAAGCAGTAGCGTTGCTGCCCCCTAATGAACTCCTGTGCCCCGAGGAACCTCTTTATGAACGGAGACGCATTGGGATACTCTAGAATGATCGCTGCGCGCGGATCGTGCGTCATGAATAGATGGCCCCCGTCAGTCGGCTTGTTTCCCCACACCATTTCTGATTGAGGTCCCAATGGGGTTGATCTGCCTGCCACGATGACATTCTTGGAGGGCACCAGATATGGGTTGATGTTCGGAACCTCTTGAGTAAGGGTCGAGCCGTCCCCAGCCACCGAGAACAAGCGCCGAACTGGTCTCGCCGTAAGGGAGATGCCAACAATGACAACTGTCACGCCCGCATTGTAATTTGCAAGGTTCGCCCATTTGAAGGAGGTGTAAGCAAACGAAATTTCATTTCCGCTCTCCAATATGAGCGGCCAAAGTATGGGAACGATCTGTCCTTGGCAGATGGAGTTGGTTGCCACGAAAGCGGTCGAAGCCGGGGACTCTCTGCTGTAATCGACAGCTTTGATGAACCACCCGCAAACGTAGTCGAGAGACCTCCAGCTTCGTGTCCGACCAGAAAACAACGATCGCAAGTCAGCTTTCTGCTCGGCCGACTGCCAAGTAAAACCCAGATACGGCGGATTCCCGCAGATATATGTCTCCCCGCCCTCGTTCTCGAAGTCGATCTCGCTGTGGTCCAGCGGTGTCCCGAACAGGTCGTCCGAGGCTACCTTCACCGCCGTCCCGGTCGGCGGGCAGATCGACAGCCAGTCCAGCCGCAGCGCGTTGCCGCAGGTGATCCAGTTCTGCGAGTCCAGCGGCAGGAACTCGGCCAGCGCCTCCTTCTGCCCGCGATGGAGGACGTCGCACTGATACTCGGCGATGATCAGCGCCAGCCGCGCGATCTCGGCCGGGAAGTCGCGCAGCTCGATTCCGCGGAAGTTGGTCAGGGGGATCGCGGTGGCGCGGTCGGCCTCGCCCCGGCGGCGGTTGATCTCGGCCTCGATCGCCCGCATCTCCTTGTAGGCGATGACCAGGAAGTTGCCCGAGCCGCATGCCGGGTCGAACACCCGGATGCGCGCCATGCGGTTGCGCAGGTTCAGCAGCCTGCGCGGGTTGTCGCCCGCCTCCGCCAGCTTGGCGTTCAGATCGTCGAGGAACAGCGGGTTCAGCACCTTCAGGATGTTCGGCACGCTGGTGTAGTGCATCCCCAGCGCGCCCCGCTCCTCGTCGTCCGCGACGGCCTGGATCATCGAGCCGAAGATGTCGGGGTTGATCTTGGTCCAGTCGAGGCTGCCGACATGCAGCAGGTAGCTGCGCGCGATGCGCGACAAGCGCGGCACCTCCAGCGGGCCGGAGAAGAGGCCGCCGTTGACATAGGGGAAGGCGTCCGCCCAGGGCCGCAGCCCGCTGGTCGCCCGGTTCGCGATGGGGGTGTTCATCGCCCGGAAGATCTCGCCGATCACATGGTGAGCGTTGCCGGCGTCCGACATCTGCTCGACGGTCGAGGTGAAGCGACGGGTGCCGTGGAAGATGTCGGTGTCCTCGGCGAAGAAGCAGAAGATCAGCCGCGCCATGAAGTGGTTCATCTCGACCCGGCGCGCGTCGCTGCCCCAGTCCGGGTTCTCGCGCAGCAGCTCGACATAAAGGCGGTTCAGCCGGCTGGTCGCGCGGATGTCGAATGTGCTCTCGCGTATCTGGCTGACGGTCGAGATGCCCGCCAGCGGCAGGAAGACGCCGAAGTGGTCGGGGAACTCGCGGAACCCGGTGGCGATGGTCTCGCCGGTGGTGAGGTCCTCGGCCTCGAGCGTGTCGCCATCGCTGGCGACGATGAAGCGGGCCTTGGACTTGGTCGTGGCGGGGCTGGCGCGCAGGGCGGCGAGTGTCGCTGGAACCTCGCCTGGCGCCGCGACCTTGATGTGGATGTTCCCCGTCTGCAGCACGCCGCCGACGTCGGAGCGGTTCGACTCGCCCTTCCGGAGGCGGCGGAGGGTGGTCTCCTTGTTGCCGAAGGCCTGCAGGAAGGCGAAGGGGAACTCGACGGGATCGAACGACGCCTCGGCCAAGGTTGACACGGCCTCCTCGATCTCGACTGCGTTCATGGCCGGCCGCTCCTTGTTTTTGCGCCCCGTGCGTGGCCACCCCTGCATATCCTCCCAAGGGTGGCGCCGTCGAGCTAAGGCATCCCACTGGTTGTGTTCGCCGCAGCGCCGCCGCGGATCACCTCCTCGTAGAACGAGCTCCTGAGCCGGATCAGCGGCTGCGAGATGTAGATGAGATCGCCGTCGACGTGTCTGGAGGTAAACCGCAGATCCTCGGTGATGTAACGGTGCCACCCATCCGGGCCCGGGTCTCTGAAAGGCTCGATCTTGCACTGGCGGGTCCGTTGCTGCCCCTTCAGCTTACCGCCAGCCTCAGCCAAAGCACGTTCGATTACCTTTTTCGAATGGGCGCCAGGAACGAGGACACCATGCAGGTGCACGCGGCCGGTCACGCGCTCGGCCTCAATGACGAAGGCGACCGGCAGACCTCGGAGGCCATGCTTGTTGAGGGCCGCGTTGAGACGCTTCTCAAGGTTCCGCTTGGGATCCTTGTTGTAGAGGGTGCCGCCTTCCCGACCGATCGACAGGTTGAGCGAGAACACCCAGCCATGCTGCCTCCCGCAGGCTTGGACCGCGGCCCGAAGACGACCCGTCTTGTCGAGATCCCTCCAGCGCGGCACCAGTGGAGATCTCGGGCTGGTGATGACCACCGCGCGCTTCGTGATCCTGCTCTTCCTGGTGCGCCCGGCCGATGGGTTGGTCTTGGTTGGAGTGGGCTGTGGTATGCTTGGGTGAAGGATGCCTTGGGTGATGATGGAGCAGAGGGGAGAACCGGCCACTGCACGAGCAGGCTGCTGAAGCGGGGTTCCGCCCTGTCCATGCTGGGAGCAATTGCGAGCGAGCTGGTGGACGTTTCTGTCACCCGGCGGAGATGCTGGCGGGACGTGACGATCAGGGTCAGGGAGCCGATGATCAAATCTGCTGCAAGGATAGGCTTTCGGCATCTGCGTCTTGGTCCTGTTTGGATTTCCCTACTCGCTTTATACAATGGCTCCCATTCACCGTCGCACTGGGAAGCTGATTTTCTTCTCCAGTGCGATCCCCCCGGGAGGCAACCACCACCAAGCGGCCATGGAAACCTTGAGCGGCCCACGGTGCCGCTAGACTATCGCGCCGGCGCAAAGTAGATTGATCTACGTCGAGTGTTTAGGTAGATTTATCTATGACCACCAAGCGTGATCGCGCTTACTACGAGCGGCGCCTCAAGACCGAGCACCCGGCGACCTACCAAGAGTTGCAGCGAGGGGACTACGGTTCGCTGAACGACGCCTTGGTAGCATGTGGTTTGCGTAAGCCCCGAACCCGGCTTCATGAACTTCGCAATGCCTGGAGGAAGGCGAGCGCGACGGAGCAGAGCACGTTCCTCCGGGATCTCGGCGTCACTATTTCCCTGCCTACGGGAGCAGCGCCGCCCACGGTTCCTGCTGCCCCTGCCATGTTCGTAAACCGGCGGCTGACACCCGCAGGAAAGGCTGCCTTGCGCAGGTTCATGGATGGCAAGGGCCTCGGTATCCGGAAGGGCCAGATCATGAAGTTGGTTAACCGCAGCCCTTACGATCAGAGCTTATCCTCAGCCATGGCTCAGGGCAATCCGATCAACGAACGGACGAAGGTCGCTTGCCCGACCGGCATGGTCCTCGTTCTCACACTCAGCGCGCCGCTGGGGGCTGCAAGCGGAGGTGTCCAAGTCCCGGCGGGACAGCATCCGTTGTGTGTCCAGCACGGATTTCGCCGGTCGATCCCTTCCAGAAGTTAGCCGGGTTGGGCCGTAGAGATCTGCACCGCCTCACCGGTCCCGCTGACCGGCCATATGAACTTCCCGGCCTCCGGACGCTGGGATCCGCGAACCGGAGGCGCCGATGACGGTGTGGGCTGTCGAGATCGTCCGTGCGGCGCAGGCATCGCAGACCGAACCGACGCAACGCCCGCCCGGGAAACCGGGCGGGCAGGGCCTAGCGGCGGGGGCTCCGTTCTGACAGCGGAAAGGCGGACTTCTCTGAGAGACCAAAGGGCTGCTCCGCCGCAGCCTTATCCCTTCGCGATGATCGCCTCCAGTTCATCATGGAGCCTCAGGGCGGCCTCCGATGCGGTGGCGACGACATCGGCGGTGTCGACCATCACCGGCTGCCCGCCGCTCACCAGCACGTGGCCGTCCACGATCACCGTGTCCACGTTCGCCGGCTGGCCCGAATAGACCAGCGAGAAATAGGGATCGAGGACCGGCGCCATGTTGATGTCGGTCTTGCGCACCAGCTGGATGTCGGCCCGCTTGCCCGCTGTCAGCGACCCGATCCGGTCGCCCATGCCGAGCGCCGCGGCGCCGCCGAGCGTTGCGATCTCGACGATCCGTCGCGGCTCGAGGCTCATGCGGTCGATGTCGCCGCGCTGCTTGTGCGACCATTGCAGCGCGCGCATCACGGTGAAGAAATCTGCGGTAGCCACGGCCGAAGAGGCGTCGATGGAAAGGCCCAAGCTCGCGCCCAGATCCTCCAGTTCGGCGAACTGGATGTAACCGTTTCGGACCGTCGAATAGGGGATCTCGATTGCGGGCGACATGCTGAACTGCACGTCGCGCGAGACCATCAGTTCCCGCTCCTCCAGCGTGAAGCCCTGAGTGTGGATCATCAGGATGTCCGGTCCGAGGAGGTCGTGCCGCTCCATCAGGTCCACGAGGCCGTGGGCAGAGTTGCCGTAGTGGAGCGAGACTGGGAGCCCCCGTTCGCGCGCGAAGCGCACCTCGGCGACAAAGGTCTCGGCATCGCCGCCGCTTTGCAGAATGTCAGCCGCGGGGAGCCGGAGGTTGACGCCAAGGGTGACAAGGGGATCGGCGTCGCCCCAGTTCGAGATGACCTCCTCGACACTGGCGAAATCGAGGGTTCCGTCCCGGCCGCCGGGGCCGTGGGAGAAACGGCTGCGAATGCCGAGGCTGCGAGCCGCCTCGATCTCGGCCTCGGCGTGTTTGAGCGAGCGTGTGTTGTGAGAGAAGTTGTTGATGCAGGTCGTTCCCGACAGCAGCGCCTCGAGGACGCCGAAGCGCACCGAAGCATGGGCGTCGTCCGGCGTAGTGAGGGGTGCTGCGCGGTTCGTGGTCGGGAAATAGCCGCGCACCGGATCGTCGCCGCGGATCGAGCCGCGCAGGAACGCATTCCACAGATGCGAATGGGTATCGACGAAGCCGGGCAGGACGATCATGTCGCTGGCGTCCATCACGATGGCGCCGGGCGCATCGAGGCCTTCGCCCACGGCGACGATGGCGCCGTTGCTGATGTGAACGTCGCCGACCGCCAGATCGCCGATGTCCGGGTCCATTGAGAGGACGTGTCCCCCGCGGATCAGGATGTCGCCGCCGGCGGGCGGAGCGGTGTCCGGCTGGGTCACCGCAGTCCGGGCGATCGCGGGCTGGGCGATCGCAGTGCCCCCGACCGAGACGGCTGCGCCGAACGCCGCGGTCGCGCGCAGCAGATCGCGACGGTTTACTAGCGTTGAACTGTTCAGGTGCCCGTCATTTCCTTTGAACTTAGCCATCTCGTCCTCCCTGGGGATCGTTCGCCTGGCTCGGCGATCGCTCAGAAGCTGAGTAGGCCATTGCTTTAAACTCAAAGCAACCATGCCGCTCACCCGGGCGGGCTTTGCCATGACGGTTTGGGCCCTGGCAGGAGCAGTCGAAGAAGCTTCTCGCCTCGAACGCGGTAAAGCCGGCGCGAGAGCTGGCGGCGCTGACGAGGGTGGCCCTTCGACGCCCGGCGGGCCTCACCTGGAGTGAGGTCATGGAGCGCGGCCAGGTTGCCGACATCGAGTCCGCCCCGAGGGCACAATCCCTGCCGTGCCGCCACGGTTGATAGTCATGACTTGGCCCGCCCGCCGCTCGGCCTGAGCTAGGTCGTGCGTCGAGAAGGTCAGTCCGAGCCCTTCTTTGGCCAGCGTTATCAGCCGTCGTCGCCGGCCCCCAATTTGCTGCGGCGCGGGCGATGAGTGCAGGTCTCACCATGGCGGTGTCCTACAGAGTCCGGAAACGCAGGCTGCTGATTTATCTAGGGTCAGCACTCACAACCAGAACATGACCGTTGCAGCGATGCAGGTGGCGGCGAGAAACAGGTCGCCACATCTATCATATCGGTTGGCGATCCGACGCCAGTCTTGAGGCGGACGAACTTCTCGATGCGGTCGCGCTGCCTGTAGCGATCTCGATCCTGTGGTGCGGCGCTGCGGCGCGCTCGGCGGGCCGGAATACAGGTGATGATCTTCCGGGCGGCGAGCGCCTCCCGAAGCGGCCGACATCATAGCCCTCGTCCGCGACCAGCCAAATGGCGGGCGGCAGACCCCGCAGCAGGCGCACGCGGCGGTCATCCAAGCCCGGCCGCGGGACCTTAGAAAAAAAAACCGTCGGAGACGTTCCATCGGCGCTTCCGTCAATCAGAGATACCCGCTCATCCCGCTCCGCCCAACTGGAGAGCTTGAATCAGCCAACCGCCTCCGGATCAACCGGGTTTATGGGTCCTGACGCTAAGGTTCCTGTGCCAAGAGATCAATTCCCACCCGACCAAATACGCACATGTCTGCATAGTCTCGATACGACCTAGCTCAGAGAGTGCAACATGACCAAACCATTCCATAACACGCCAGCTGCCAACCTGCTTCGCGAGCACATCCGAGATCTCCAGGGGAGAAAGACACAATCGGAAATCGCGCGTGAGGCTGGTTTCAACAACGCCAACTTCGTCTCGCTCCTGAAGAACGGTAGCTCCAAGATTCCGCTGGATCGGGTTCCCGATCTCGCTCGAGCTATCGAAGTGGACCCCGCATTGTTGATGCGATTGTCTTTGGATCAGTCGATCGGTCCGGCAGGTGCTGCAGCGGTGATTTCGATCTTTGGGACTCCCGTTTCGAGAAATGAACTGGCCTGGCTGTCCGAGATCCGTGACGCGTCCGACAATTCTGACCCGTCGTTGACTGCCAAGGCACGGGCGATGATCAGGACGTTCTTCAAGAAGGGGTCGTGAGCCTCCTCGGTCGCGCGCGAGGCCCACCAGCGAATGCAGGGGGTCTCCTCCGCCCATTGTAAGCACGAGGGATCGGCGACGAGTTGGTCGCCACTGTGGCGAGATTTTTCTCGTGCCATCCAAGCTGCGTTGGGTTTGCGATCTCGTCGCGGCACTGGTTAGACCACAGCCGCAGCCCGCATTTCAGGACCTTGAGCAATGAGCATGCTCATGTTCTTGAAGTGGAGCGAGTGGTCAAGATCGGGATTGGGAGGCGAAAGTCGACCCGATCAAGCGCCTCCTTCATGCGCTTGATCGGTGCCTCGTGAATATAGACGGCAGCGGCAGACTGGTCCTCATGTCCGGCGATCAGGTCTGCAAGCTCACGAGTGCAACCCGAGCGGACCAGCTCGGTCTTCAGGTTGTGCCGAAACGAATGGAAGACCTTGCGCGCGTCCATGATGCCAACCGTCTTCCGGAACGTCCGAAGAAACCAGTTGTTTACCTTGTCCTCGGGCTCCCAGTCTGGGAACAGGCGGGATTCGTTCTGGCTGCGCAGCTTAGCGACATACGCGAGCAAGCCGATTTGAAGCAAGTCCTTGTGGATCGGCACCAAGCGTTTGCTCCGCCTGTTCTTCGTGGCCTCTCGCAAATCGAAGACAGGGACACCCTGCTCCTCTCGAACATCAGCTAGCTTGATTTTTCGGAACTCTGAAGACGATCGTGCCCCGGTGTAGAGCGCCATCAGAACTGCCCATTGCCGGGTTTCGTAGCGCGACGGGTCGTTAAACATGGGGTGTCCGAAAATGCGCTGCAATTCTTCCTGGTCAAACGGAAGTCGGGTTGGTTCCTTGTGAACCGCGCTCCCCGTGTCCACACGGACACCGAGCGCCGGGTTTATGTCGATGAAGCCATTGTTTGCGCCCCATTGCAGAATGCTCGACAGATGCGACAGCCACTTCATGTTGATCGTCTGCGGGTCCAGCGTCTCGAATGGCTTTTCGCGCTTCTTGTTGGCCTTGATCGCCTGGGGCAGCATCAGGCCTTTGAACCGCAGAGTGTAGCGGGTGGGCGTTTCTAGCAGGGCCTGCTTGTAGGCGATGATCTTCTGCTTCGTGATAGACCGGACCGGCACGGTCTGACCCAGGAACTCCTCGAACATGCGGACGGCCCCCTTGTGCTCATCCATCGTCTTCTGCGCGAGAGATCGCCCGCCAGCGCTTCGCTCGTTGTGGAATGCGCCAAGGAGGTCGGAGAGGGTGGGACCGCCCTTGCGTTCAGCGGGGGCCATTACCGCGGGCTCAGGGTCCGGGGCGGTCAGCAGCGGGCTCGCCGGTTCACCGGGCTTCACGCGGCCGTCATCGCGCTCTTGGAACCGGGCGAGGGCGTCAAGCTGAACCTCCGCGAGAGCGCGCAACAAGACATGCCGGGGAACGTCTGGTGCGAAGCCCTTGCCGGCGAGATCGTCAGCAGCATAGCCGACCAGCGCCTCGAGCTCTTCGCGCCCGTCGGTGCCGCTCAGGGCGAGGCGCAGCCGGTTCGCATAGACCGGCCGGGATGCCTTCATGAAGTCGTTTGCGCCGCCCGGTGCCAGCCGCTCACGGTCATCGGCAACCAACTCGGCCTGATAGTGCAGCTTGGCTGCACTCGTGAGGGTGGGCCGGCCCGCCTCATACGCCTCGCGAGCTTCGTCCAGGATCGCGTGGAAGCGGTTCAGGACCGCGAGGGCCTGCCGCTCGGCCTGACGCTTGTCGGTGCCGAGGGGCGCGACCAGCTCCCGCATGTTGAGGATCGGCCGCAGCTCCTCCGGGACGGTCATACGGGCGACCCAGCGCCCGCGGACGTGCTGAACGTGCTTCATGCCTTGCCCCTGTTTGTAGCGGGATTTGTAGCAAGGCTTGTAGCGCGAACCCCAGCAATGCAAGGAAGATCAGCGTCTGCTGGGCACAAAAGTATGGATGGCGGAGAGGGTGGGATTCGAACCCACGGAACCCGTGAAGGCTCAACGGTTTTCGAGACCGCCCCGATCGACCACTCCGGCACCTCTCCGCGCTTGGGGTGGTGGCGCGGATGTAGAGGGCTGCGGGTTGCGGTGCAAGTGCTTTTCCCGGAAGGCCGGCGCGGTGCCGGGCGGCGGTGCGCGGTGGGCGAGAGGGCGGCGGCATGGCGGCGGGTGGGGAGGCGGTTTTGCTGGTCGGGGTTCTGGCCGGCGACGCCATGGCGGAGGCGCTTGGGCTCGAGGGCGAGAGGGTGGCGCTGACGGGAAGGCTCGGCGGCGGGGGCCGGGCCGGGGTGGAGGTCGGCGGCTGGCCGGTGCTGCTGCCGGGGTCGGGCGAGGTTCCGGCGCGGCGGGTCGCCGCCTCGGAGGGGCTCGACCGCTATGCGGCGGTCTTCGGCCTCGAGGCGGTGGAGACGCCCGCAGGGCCGGGCCTCGGCCTCTCCCCGCGGCGCGGCGAAGCGACGGCTTCGGTCACTCCGCCCGACCACGACCTCGCCGCCGCCATCGCCGGCGAGATCCTCGCCGCGCCTCCCGGCATGACCGCCGACGCCCTCCGGCGACGCCTGCCCCAGATCGCTGTCGCCGCCGCATCGCGGCTGCGCGGGGCGGCCGAGCGGCGGTCGGACCCCGGTGGCCTGCTGCCGCCGGTCCGGCCGGACAACTGGCGGCTCGTCAAGCGGCGGATGCTTCATGCCGGGCATTTCGCGGTGGAGGAACTCGACCTGGTCCACCGCCGCCATGACGGCCGCATGGGGCCGCGCCTCACGCGCGAGGTCTTCGTCGCGGGCGATGCGGTGACGGTGCTGCCCTGGGACCCGGCGCGCGACCGGGTGCTGGTCATCGACCAGTTCCGCGCCGCCGTGGCGGCCCGCGGCGAGGCGCAGCCCTGGATGCTGGAGCCGATCGCCGGCCGCATCGATCCCGGCGAGACGCCGGCGGAGACCGCCATCCGCGAGGCGGAAGAGGAAGCGGGGCTGAACCTCGATCCCGCGCGCCTCGTGGCGGGGCCTGCGGGCTATGCCTCGCCGGGATCGTTCAACGAATACATCTACAGCTTCATCGCGCTCTGCGACCTGCCGGACGATGCCGGGGGCCTCGGCGGGCTCGAGACCGAGGCCGAGGACATCCGCGCCCATTTGCTGCCGCGGGCGGCGCTGACGCGGATGGCGCGGGCGGGGGAGTTGCCCAATTCCCCGCTCACGCTTCTCGCCCTGTGGCTGGCGCTCGAGGCGTCGGGGCTGCAGCGGCGCGCCGGAACCGCGTGAGGCGGGGCAGGGTTGCCGCGCGGGGAGGGCGCCGGTAAGCCTTGGCCCGATCCCTTGCGAGGTGCCGCGATGCTGACCAGTCCCGACCTTGCGGCCGCCGTCGGCCGCACGCCGCTGATCCGGCTCAAGCGCGCCTCCGAGGAGACCGGCTGCGAAATCTGGGGCAAGGCCGAATGGATGAACCCCGGCGGCTCGGTCAAGGACCGCGCGGCGCTGTGGATCATCCGCGACGCGGTGGCGAAGGGCGAGCTGCGGCCCGGCGGCACCATCGTCGAGGGGACGGCGGGCAACACCGGCATCGGGCTCGCCACCATCGGCGCCTCGATGGGCTTCCGCACCGTCATCGTCATCCCCGAGACCCAGAGTCAGGAGAAGAAGGACGCGCTGCGCCTCGCGGGCGCGCGTCTGGTCGAGGTGCCCGCGAAACCCTACCGCGACCCCGACAACTATGTGCGCTACTCGGGCCGGTTGGCCGAGGCGCTCGCCGCTTCCGAGCCGGGAGGCGCGATCTGGGCCAACCAGTTCGACAACCCGGTGAACCGCGCCGCCCATGCCGAGACCACCGGCCCCGAAATCTGGGAGCAGACCGGCGGCCGCGTCGACGGCTTCACCTGCGCGGTCGGTTCGGGCGGCACGATCGCCGGGGTGGCCGATGCGTTGCAGCCGAGGGGCGTGAAGATCGGCCTCGCCGATCCCGAGGGCGCGGCGCTTTACAGCTACTACACCACCGGGGCCTTCGAGGCGCCCGGCAACTCGATCACCGAAGGCATCGGGCAGGGGCGCGTCACCGCCAACCTCGAGGGCTTCCGCCCCGACATGGCGTGGCGCATCCCGGACGCCGAGGCGCTGCCGTTCCTGTGGGATCTCGCGCGCGAGGAGGGGATGATCCTCGGCGGTAGTTCCGCGATCAACGTCGCGGGCGCGGTGCGCATGGCGCGCGAGATGGGCCCGGGGCACACCATCGTCACCGTGCTCTGCGACAGCGGCAGCCGCTACATGGGCAAGCTGTGGAACCCGGCCTTCCTGCGCGAGAAGGGCCTGCCGCTGCCCGAATGGCTGGTGGACGAGCCCGCCCCCGTGCCGGACATGCGTGAGGGCTGATGTCGGCCACAGCCTTTCCGGTCGTGCAGGTCAGGACCCTGATCCTGGCGCTTCTGCTCGGCCTCGCTGCGGCACTGGCGGCGGCGGCGCAGACGCCGGGGCCGGACTACACGGCCTGGGAGAACTTTGCCGAACGGGCCGAGGCGGCGCTCGACGGGGGTGACCTCGGCGATGGCGAGCTGCAGCGGCTGCGGGCGGATGTCGTGGACTGGCGAGCGCAGTTTCTCGCCGCGCAGAATGTCAGGTCGACGCGGCTGGCCACGCTGCGCGACCAGGTCGCGGCGCTCGGGCCACCCCCGGCGGAGGGCGCCGAGGAGGCCGCCGACGTTGCGGCACGGCGCGCCGACCTGCGCGCCGAGATCGAGGTCGAGCAGGCGCCGGCGCTGCGCGCGACAGAGGCCTATGGCCGCGCCGACGGCCTCGTGGCGCAGATCGACCGCGCCCGGCGCGGGCTGCAGGCGACCGCGGTGCTGCGCCAGACGCCCTCGCCGCTGCTGCCATCGAGCTGGGCGGCCGCGCTCGGCGATGGCATGGCGCTGCTGACGGGCCTCGTGACCGACACGCAGGCCGCCCTCACCGAGACCGCGTTCGGCCCGCGCGCCGCGCAGTCGCTGCTGCTGCTGGCCGTGGCGGTGCTGCTGCTGACCGCAGGCCGCGCCTGGGTGGACCGGCTGCCGGCCCGCCTCTCGGCCCGGCTCTCGCCGGGGGCCTCGGGGGCGGTGGATTTCCTGGCCTCGCTCGGCCAGATCGTGCTGCCGGTCGCGGGCGTCTGGCTGGTGGCGCTTGCCTTCGACCGCGGCGGCCTCGTCGGCGACTGGGGGAGGCCGTTCCTGCATGCGGCGCCGGTCGCGGGCTTCAGCTTCTTCGCCGGCCGCTGGATCGCACAGAACCTGCTGCCGCCCCACCCCGACGAGCCCGCGATCCTCGAACTCAAGCCGCCGCGGCGGCACCGGGCCCGGCGCAAGGCGATCGTCCTCGCGGCCGCCTTCGCGCTCTACCAGCTGCTGTCGCGCGCGATGCTGCCGCTGGCGGGCATCGACCACGAGGATGCGGATTTCTCCAGCGTCCCGGTGATCTTCTCGGACGCCGCGGGCGGGGTCTGGCACCTGCCGATGATCCTCGTGGGCTCGTTCGCGCTCCTCCGCCTCGGTCATCTGCTGCGGCGGCCGGAGCCGGGGGACACGGCCGAGCTGATGCCGCCGCTGGACCGCGTCTTCGCCGCCGCCGCAAGCCTCTCGAGGCTCGTGGCGCTGATCGCGCCGCTGGCCGCGCTGCTTGGCTGGACCTCGCTGGCCAACGCGATCCTGTGGCCCACGGCGATCACGCTGGCGGTGATCGGCGTCGTGCTGCTCCTCCAGAAGTTCATCGCCGACCTGTGGCTGCTCATCACCGGCTCGCGCGAGGGGGCGAACACGGCGCTTGCGCCGGTGCTGATCGGGTTCGGGCTGGTCCTCGCGGCTTTCCCGGTCCTGGCCCTCGTCTGGGGCGCGCGGGTGGAGGATCTGGCCGAGGTCTGGACGCGGGCAGGGCAGGGCCTCGCGATCGGCACTTTCCGCCTCTCGCCCGGCGCGATCCTGACCTTCTTCATCGTGTTCAGCGTCGGCTACGCGATCACGCGCGTGGTGCAGAGCGCCTTCCGCAATTCGATCCTGCCGCGCACCCGGATGGACAGGGGCGGCCAGTCGGCGATCGTCTCGGGGCTCGGCTATCTGGGGATCGTCATGGCGGCGATCATCGCAATCCTCGCCGCCGGGATCGACCTCAGCTCGCTGGCGATCGTCGCCGGTGCGCTTTCGGTCGGGATCGGCTTCGGCCTGCAGAACGTGGTGTCGAACTTCGTCTCGGGCATCATCCTGCTGATCGAGCGGCCGGTCACGGTCGGCGACTGGGTCCGCGTGGGGGGGGCCGAGGGCTATGTGCGCAAGATGTCGGTGCGCTCGACCCAGATCCAGACCTTCGACCGCACGATCGTGGTGGTGCCGAACCAAGACTTCATCGCCAAGGAGGTGACGAACTGGACCCGCGGCACCTCCGCCGGCCGGATCATCGTGCGGGTGCCGGTGGCGCATGGCAGCAACACCCGCCGCGTCGCGGCCATGCTGCAGGAGATCGCCGAGGACCAGCCCACGGTGCTGATCGAGCCCGCCCCCTCGACGGTGTTCATGGGCTTCCACGCCGATGGCCTCGACTTCGAGATCCGCGCGGTGCTGTCGGACATCAACCAGGGCCTGTCGGTCTCGAGCGAGATCCGCCACCAGATCATCGAGCGCTTCGCGGCCGAGGGCATCCAGATCCCCTTTGCCCAGCGCGACGTCTGGGTGCGCAACCCCGAGGCGCTGCCGGCGCCGGTGCCCCCGGTCGTGGGGGCGGGCGATGCGCGCGAGGACGCCGAGCGGCAGGGGCCGAAGCGGCCCCGCGCCAGGCGGGAGGAGGACGACGAGCTCGATCCGCGGATCGCCGGGGCGAGCGCGAGCGGGCTCGAGGACGCAGGGGATGATGGCGACGGGGACGGGGACGGGCCGGGGCAGCGGTGAGGGTTCACGAGGGCGGCCCGCGGGTTGCCGAACCGGGATGGGGCGCGATGTGAGCCCGCCCGCAGCCGGTCCGCGCGGCGCCCCGCCCGCAGCCCTCACCGCCGAGAGGGCAGGGAGCAGGTCTCGCGGGATGGTGCCGTCAGCGCCCGTTCCCCTTGCGGGGCCGGGCCTCGGAAGCCTGTCGCCTCACGCCCCCTCGACCTCCCCGTTGCCGCCGTTTTCCCCGTTCTCGGGCACGCCCGTCTCCGCCACCCGCGCGACCGACACCACTTCCTCGCCCTCGGCCGCATTCAGTAGCCGCACGCCCCCGGCCGAGCGCGAGCGGAAGCTGATGCCGTCCACCGGCACCCGGATCGACTGCCCCGATGAGGTCGCGAGCATGATCTGGTCGTCGCGCTCGACCGGGAAGGAGGCGACCAGCGGGCCGCCGCGCATCGCGCGGTCCATCGCCATCACGCCCTGACCGCCGCGCCCGCGCACCGGGTAGTCGTGCGAGCTGGACAGCTTGCCCGACCCGCGCGCCGTCACCGTCAGGATCAGATCCTCATGCGCCGACATCTCGGCATAGCGCTCGGGCGAGATCGGGCCTTCGGCCACGGCCTCGTCCTCATCGGGCTCGGCCCCATCGTCCAGCGCGCCCTCGACCGCGCGGCGCATGCGGATGTAGGTCGCCCGCTCTTCCGGGGTCGCCTCGAAGTGGCGGATGACCGACATGCTGACGACCTCGTCGCCCTTGGCAAGGCGGATGCCGCGCACGCCGGTCGAATCGCGGCCCTTGAAGACCCGCACGGCGGTCGTGGGGAAGCGGATCGCGCGGCCCAGCGCCGTCACCAGCATCACGTCGTCACCCTCATCGGCGATGCGGGCGTTCACCAGCCGCACACCCTCGGGCAGCTTCATGGCGATCTTGCCGTTCCTCATGACGTTGGTGAAATCGCTCAGCGCATTCCGCCGCACGTCCCCGTCGGAGGTGGCGAAGACGATCTGCAGCGCGTCCCACTCGTCCTGCGGCGCATCCACCGGCATCAGCGCGGCGATCCCGGTCCCGGAGGTGATCGGCAGCAGGTTGACCAGCGCCTTGCCGCGCGTCGCCCGCCCGCCCAGCGGCAGCCGCCAGGTCTTGAGGCGGTAGACCATGCCGTCGGTGGTGAAGAACAGAAGCTCGGTATGCGTGTTGGCGACGAAGAGGGTCGTCACCACGTCGTCGTCCTTCATCGACATGCCCGACAGGCCCTTGCCGCCGCGCCGCTGGGCGCGGAACTCGGCCAGCGCGGTGCGCTTGATGTAGCCGCCGGAGGTGATCGTCACGACCATCTCCTCGCGCTCGATCAGGTCCTCGTCGTCGAGGTCGCCCGCCCATTCGCCGATCTCGGTCCGGCGCGGCACGGCGAAAAGCTCCTTCGCCTCGCGCAGTTCGTCACCGATGATGCCCATGATCCGCTCGCGCGAGGCAAGGATGGCGAGGTAGTCGCGGATCGCCTCGGCCAGCGCCTTCAGCTCGTCCGTGACCTCCTGCACCCCCATCGCCGTCAGACGCTGCAGCCGCAGGTCGAGGATCGCGCGGGCCTGCGCCTCCGAGAGGTTGTAGGTCCCGTCCTCGTTCACCGGATGGCGCGGGTCGTCGATCAGGCGCAGGTATTCGATGATGTTCTTTGCCGGCCAGCGGCGCTCCATCAGTCGCGCGCGCGCCTCCGCCGGGTCTGCCGAGGCGCGAATGGTGGCGACCACCTCGTCCACGTTCGAGACCGCCACCGCGAGGCCGCAGAGGATGTGGCTGCGCTCGCGGGCACGGTTCAGCTCGAACGCGGTGCGGCGGGCGACGACCTCCTCGCGGAAGCTCAGAAAGTGCGTGAGGAAGTCGCGCAGCGTCAGCTGCTCGGGGCGGCCGCCGTTCAGCGCCAGCATGTTGGCGCCAAAGCTGGTCTGCATCGGCGTGAAGCGCCACAGCTGGTTCAGCACCACGTCGGCCGTGGCATCCCGGCGCAGTTCGATCACGACCCGCACGCCGGTGCGGTCGCTCTCGTCCTGGACATGGGCGATGCCCTCGATCCGCTTCTCCTTGGCCAGTTCCGCGATGCGCTCGATCATCGTGGCCTTGTTGACCTGATAGGGGATCTCGTCGAGGACGATGACCTCGCGCCCGCCGCGTCCGGTCTCCATGTGGACCTTGGCGCGGATCACGATGCTGCCGCGCCCCTCCAGATAGGCCTTCCGCGCGCCCGAGCGGCCGAGGATCACGCCGCCGGTCGGGAAGTCCGGGCCGGGGATGATCTCCATCAGCCGCTCGGTCGCGATGTCGGGCTGGGCGATCAGCGCGAGGCAGGCGTCCACGACCTCGCCGAGGTTGTGGGGCGGGATGTTGGTCGCCATGCCGACGGCGATGCCGCCCGCGCCGTTGACCAGCATGTTGGGGAACCGCGCCGGCAGGACGGTCGGCTCGCGGTCCTTGCCGTCGTAGTTGTCTTGGAAGTCGACCGTGTCCTTGTCGATGTCGGCCAGCAGCCAGTTCGCCGCCTTGGCCATGCGGACCTCGGTATAGCGCATCGCCGCCGCCGGGTCGCCGTCCATCGAGCCGAAGTTGCCTTGCCCGTCGAGCAGCGGCAGGCTCATCGAGAAATCCTGCGCCATCCGCACGAGCGCGTCGTAGATCGAGGCGTCGCCATGCGGGTGATACTTGCCCATGACGTCGCCCACCGGGCGGGCGGACTTGCGGTAGGGCTTGTCGAAGGTGTTGCCGGTCTCGCCCATGGCGAACAGGATGCGCCGGTGGACGGGCTTCAGCCCGTCGCGCAGGTCCGGGATCGCGCGGCTGACGATCACCGACATGGCGTAGTCGAGATAGGCCGAGCGCATCTCCTCGGCGATGTCGATCACCGGGCCGTCATGCGCCATCGGCACGCGCTCGGGCGCGCCGTCATCCTCGTCTTCGGGCGGATTTTCGGGGGTGTCGGCCACGGGCGGAACCTCAACATCTTGTTGCGGCGGGGTCTATCATCCGCTGGAGGTCGTGGCAAATGCCCTGCTTACGCGCGCCGCCATGCGATGAGCCAGACCACCGCGAGGACGGCCGAGAGAACGCCGTTCCACACCGCCATGCTGAAGCCGAGGATCAGCACCGCCGGCTCGTCGCAGCGGATCACCGGCGCTGCCTCTATCCGGGCCAGCAGGTCCTGAACCGACAGCGCGCCAATCCCCGCCGCGCCGCCGCTGCAGGCGGCCGGGCCGGCCCACCAGTCGAACTCGATCCCGGCGTGATAGACCGAGATGCCCACCACCGCGACCATCGCCGCCGCGCCGAGCAGCGCCCAGAAGCGCGCGCCGCCCGTGATCCACGCGACGACCGCCACCACGATCGCCGCCACATGCGGCCAGCGGGCGGTGATGCAGAGCGCGCAGGGCGCGTAGCCCGCCCACTGGAAGCCGAAGGCTGCGAGCAGCAGCAGGGCCGAGCCGGCGCCGGCAAGGGCCATGATCTGGCGGCGGTCGAGGTCGGGCATGTCGCCTCCTGAAGGAACGCGCCCGAGGTGCGCCGCGCGGGTCCGGCCGTCAAGCGGAACCGCGCGGGAGAGCCGGCGTTGCCGGGTGACAAAGCTGGGAGGACGGCGCATGGAATGGCGCGGACGGCGCGGCAGCAGCAACATCGACGACCGGCGCGGCATGACCGCGGGCGGCGTCGGCGGCCTCGGCCTCGTGGGCACGCTGGTCGTCCTGGCGGTCGGCTGGTTCTTCGGCGTGGACATCTCACCGCTGGTCAGCGGGATGCAGGAGGACGTGCCTGTCTCGGGCGGGCAACGCGACCTGACGGCGGCCGAGCGCGAGGCCGGGCAATTCGTCTCGGCGGTCCTCGGCTCGACCGAGGAGGTCTGGAACCAGGTCCTGCCCGATCAGGCGGGCACCGCCTACCGCGAGCCGGTGCTGGTCCTCTACGCTGGCGTGGTGCAGTCCGCCTGCGGCAGCGGCTCCTCGGCCATGGGACCGTTCTACTGCCCGGGCGACCACCGGGTCTATCTCGACACCTCGTTCTTCGCGCAGATGCGCGACCGCATGGGCGCCGGGGGCGACTTCGCCTACAGCTACGTGATCGCGCATGAGGTCGGGCACCACGTCCAGAACCTGCTCGGCATCCTGCCGCAGGTGAACCAGCTGCGGGCGCGCGCGTCGCGGGGCGACAGCAACTACCTGTCGGTCCTGACCGAGCTTCAGGCCGACTGCTTCGCCGGCATCTGGGGCCGGCAGGCGGTGCATTCCCTTGCCATCACCCGCGAGGATCTGGAGGAGGCGATGACCGCCGCCGCAGCCGTGGGCGACGACGTGCTGATGGAAAGCGCCGGCCGCACGCCGGTCCCGGACAGCTTCACCCACGGCTCGGCCGCCGACCGGCAGGACTGGTTCGGTCGCGGCTTTCAGTCGGGCGAACTGGCGCGGTGCAACACCTTCGGCGAAGCGGGGCTCTAGCGCTGCGCCGCAGGCGGCAGTTGCAGATGCGGGCGCCGCCCCTGCGGCTCCATCTGCGCCCACTCTGGCCAGACGCCGAAATGATCCGCGCCCGCGATGGCCACCGCAATCGCGATGGCACCGAAGACCAGCATCACCGTCCGCGCCGAGGGCGGGTTCCGCGCCCAGCGGGATGCGCGCAGCAGCCAGATCAGGTTCATCGCCTCGTCTCTCCCTTCCGCCGGGCGTGACTTGATCTTTGCGCCGCCCGCGGTCAAGCCTGCACCCCGCGCCAGCAGGAGCGACCCGTGCCCAAGTTCGCCGACACCCGCCGCGTCCCCTGGACCGCCGAAGAGATGTATGCCCTCGTCGCCGATGTCGAGCGCTACCCCGACTTCCTGCCGTGGAACAGCGCCGCCCGGATCCGCTCGCGCCGCGAAGGCGAGAGGCCCGGCACCGAGGTCATCGAGGCCGACATGGTCATCAGCTTCAAGCTCTTCCGCGAGAAGTTCGGCAGCCGCGTCACTCTCGATCCCGAGGGGCTGGACATCGACACCCGCTACCTCGACGGCCCGTTCAAGTTCCTGCACTCCGGCTGGACCTTCCGCGACCTGCCCGAAGGCGGCTCGGAGGTGGATTTCCACGTCGATTTCGAGTTTCGGAATGCGATCCTGCAGAAGGTGATCGGAGTGGTGTTCGGCGAGGCGATGTCGCGGATCGTGCGCGCGTTCGAGGACCGCGCGCGGAAACTCTACGGTCCCGGCGCGGGCTGACCCTCGATCCAGCGCAGCCCGGCCTCGGTGGTCGTGCGCGGCGAGTATTCCGCGCTGACCCAGCCGCGATAGCCCGAGGCGTCGACGGCGCGGAAGAAGGCCGGGTAGTCGATCTCGCCGCCCCGCGGCTCGTGCCGCCCCGGCGCGCCGGCGATCTGGACGTGTCGCACGAAGGGATGATGCACCGCCCACAGCGCCTCGATGTCGCGCGCGATCATGTGCGCGTGGTAGGCGTCGAAGAGCAGCCCCAGGTTCGGCGCCGCCACCGCATCGATCACCGCGCGGGCATGATCGAAATCGGCCAAAAAGTAGCCCGGCAGGTCGGTCGGGTTCACCGGCTCGATCACGAGGCTCGCATGCGGCGCGCGGGCGGCGGCCCAGCGGAGATTGTCCACGAACACGCCCTCGGCGCGCGGATCGTCGGTCTTGCCGGCCATGATGTGGATGTGGCGCGCCTGCAGCGCCTCGGCGAAGCGCAGCGCCCGGTCGAAATCGTGGCGGAAGCGCGCCTCGCGCCCCGGCTCGGCGGCGAAGCCGCGCGGACCGCCGGCCCAGTTCGGCGGCGGCGTGTTCAGGGCCACGAAGTCCAGCCCCGCGGCGCGGCAGCCCTGACGGATCTCGGCAACGGCGAAGTCGTAGGGAAAGAGGATCTCGACCCCCTCGAAGCCCGCCTCCCGCGCGGCCTCGAAGCGGCGCTCCATGGGGAGTTCGGTGAAGAGATAGGTCAGATTCGCTGCAAAGCGCGCCACGATGGATCAGTCCTCCAGCGGAAAGCTGGCGCCCTGCGACGCGAGCCGCAGCCGCCCGTCCGGGCCGGGCGCCGCCGCCTCGACCAGCCGGTAGAAGGTCTTGCGGTCGATCAGCGCCTCGAGGCCGCGGCGGATATGGACATAGGGGCGGGGCGTGCCGTCCGCCGCCGTCTCGACCCGGATCGGATCCTCCGGCCCGGCCGTCACGCGGTCGCCCAGATTCGTCGTGAAGGTGATCGCTGTCGCGCCGATCTCGGCATCCACGGCGACGAAGGGCGCGTCCTCGACCCGGATGCCGACCTTCTCGACGGGCGTCACGAGGAAGAACCGCCCGTCCTCGCGTTTCAGCACCGAGGCGAACAGGCGCACCATCGCCGGGCGGCCGATGGGTGTGCCCTGATAGAACCACGTTCCGTCGGCGCGGATCTCCATGTCCAGCTCGCCGCAATAGGGCGGGTCCCACAGATGCACCGGCGCCGGGCCGCGGCCTCCGGCCTCGCGCGCCGCGGCCATGATGGCGGAGGTCTGATCCCGCGGCGCGTCGCCGGCGGTCCTGTCGGGCTCTGTCATCGCTGGCGGGCCTCGTCCTGTCGCACTAAGCTTGCGCCTAGACCAGAACGGGGGCCGTGTCATGCCGGGCGATGAGGAATTGGTTGATGCGGTCGCGGATCTCGGGCGGAAGCTCGCCGCCGCCCGCGCGAGCATCGAGCGCCGCTTCGTCGGCCAGCACGCAGTGGTCGAGCAGGTGCTCTGCGCGATCCTCGCCGGCGGCCATGCGCTGCTCGTCGGGCAGCCGGGCCTCGGCAAGACCATGCTGGTGGACACGCTCGGCACGGTGCTGGGCCTCGACACCGCGCGCATCCAGTTCACGCCCGACCTGATGCCCGCCGACATCCTCGGCTCCGAGGTCCTGGACCAGGACGCCGAGGGCCGCCGCGCCTTCCGCTTCGTGCAGGGTCCGGTCTTCACGCAGCTCCTGATGGCCGACGAGATCAACCGCGCCAGCCCCCGCACCCAGTCGGCGCTGCTGCAGGCAATGCAGGAGGGCGAGGTCACCATCGCGGGCGCCCACCGGCCGCTGGGCCGCCCGTTCCATGTGCTGGCGACCCAGAACCCGATCGAGCAGGAGGGCACCTATCCGCTGCCCGAGGCGCAGCTCGACCGCTTCCTGATGCAGATCGACGTCGGCTATCCCGACCGCGCGACCGAGCGCGAAATCCTGATCGCCACGACCGGCCTTCTGGACGAGGCGCCCCATGCGGTGCTGGACCCCGCATCGCTGATTGCGGCGCAGCGCCTGATCCGCCGGATGCCCGCGGGCGAGAGCGTGGTGACGGCGATCCTCGACCTCGTGCGCGCGCTGCGTCCGGGGGAGGCGGATGCGAGCGCATGGGCCGGGGACGCGCTGACCTGGGGGCCGGGGCCGCGCGCGGCGCAGGCGCTGATGCTGGTCACGCGCGCCCGCGCCGCCGCTGACGGCCGGTTTGCGCCGACGCTGGACGACGTGGCGGCGATGGCGGCGCCGGTGCTGCGGCACCGCATGGCGCTCGGCTACGCCGCCCGTGCGCGCGGCGAGACGATCGAGGCCCTGATCGCGCGGGCGGTGGACAGCCGGCTGGGACAGGCCGCGTGAGCGATGCCCCCGATCCCGCCGCGGACCTCCGCAGCCGGGCCGAGGCGGCGGCCGGGGCGCTTCCGGCGCTGATCCTCGCGGCCGAGCGGCTCTCGGCGACCGTGCGCCCCGGCGCGCATGGGCTGCGCCGCCCCGGACCAGGGGAGGAGTTCTGGCAATACCGTCCCGCGGCCGCCACCGACGACGCCCGCGCGGTGGACTGGCGCCGCAGCGCGCGCTCGGACCTGACCTTCGTGCGCGACCGCGAGCGGGTCAGCCCCCGCGCCGCGCATCTGTGGGTCTCGGCCGGGGCGGGGATGGACTGGCGCGGGAGGGCCGACCGCCCGACCAAGGCCGACCGCGCGCGGCTGCTGGCCCTCGCCCTCGGCCTGCTGCTCCTGCGCGGCGGCGAGCGGGTGGGCGTGCTGGGCCACCCCGCCACCGCCGGACGGACGCAGGCCGAACGGATCGCTCGCGACCTCGCGGCGCTGCCCGCCGATGCCGCCGACGCCGATGCCCCGCCGACCGCGCCGGTGCGCGGGGGCGAGACGCTGATCCTGATTTCCGACTTCATGGGCGACCCGGCCCCGGTCGAGGACACCCTCGCCCGCGCCGCCGGGGCAGGGGCCACGGGCGCGCTCCTGCAGGTGCTGGACCCCGACGAGGAGGGGTTCCCCTATGCGGGCGCAGTCCTCTTCCGCTCCGCCTCCGGGCGGCTCTCGCACGATACCCGGGACGCGGGCGGCCTGCGCGACGCCTATCTCGACCGCCTCGCCGCCCGCCGCGCGCGCCTCGACGCGGTAGCGCAGGCCGCGGGCTTTCGCTTCGGCATCCACCTGACCGCCAGCCCGCCCGCCGAGGCGCTGCTCTGGCTCGCCGCCGCCCTCGAGGCCTGAGGTGACGCGCGCGCATCCCACGGGTCGGCCATGCTGACCCTCGGCGCGCTCGGCTTCGCGGCCCCTTGGACGCTCGCGGCCCTTGCAGCCCTCCCGGCGCTGTGGTTCCTGCTGCGCGCGCTGCCTCCCGCGCCGCGGCTGCTGCGCTTCCCCGGCACCGCGCTGCTGCTGGGCCTCGAGGACCGCAGCCCCGAGGCCCGCCGCACGCCCTGGTGGCTGCTGCTCCTGCGCCTCACTGCCATCGCCGCCGCGATCATCGCCGCCGCCGGGCCGATCTGGCGCCCGGCGCCGCAGGACGGCCGCGGTCAGGGGCCGCTGCTGATCGTGCTCGACGCTGGCTGGGCCGCCGCGCCCGGCTGGGACGAGCGCATCGCCCGCGCCCGCGCCGAACTCGACGCCGCCGGTCCGCGCGAGGCGGCGCTGCTGATCGCCGACGGGCGCGCCACGGGCGTCCTGCCCTTCGCCGCGCCCTCCGAGGCGACCGCTGCCCTCGGCGCGACTCGTCCCGCATCCTGGCCAACCCGCTATCCCGACAACCCCGAGACTATCCTCGCCGCCGCGCCGGGGCAGGGGCTCGACACGCTCTGGCTCTCGGACGGCCTCGACCATCCGGGCCGCGCCGCGCTCGCCGCAGCCCTCGCCGCGCGCGGGACGCTGCGCGTCGTCCCGCCGCCCGCTGCGCCCGTCAGCCTGACGCTGATCGAAGGCGGCGCGCTGCCCTCCCTCGAAACCGCCAGCCCCGACCCGACGTCGCGCACGGTCCTCGCCCGCGGCCCCGACCCGCAGGGGATCGAGCGCGTGCTGGCCCGCCTGACCCCCGGCCCGGCGGAAACCGAGGCGGGTCTCACGCGCAGCGCATGGGCCCTCGACCTGCCGCCGGAACTCCGCAACCGCGTCACCCGCTTCGAGGTCGAGGGCGTGGCCTCCGCGGGCGCGGTGTGGCTGGCCGACGACCGCACCCGGCGGCGCAAGGTGGCGATCGTGACCTCCGGCGCCCCGTCCGAAGGGCAGGTGCTCCTCTCGCCGCAGCACTACCTGCGCGAGGCGCTCGGGCCGACCACGGACCTCGTGGAAGGCGGTCTCGACGACGTGCTCCCCGCCGCGCCCGATGTGATCCTGCTGCCTGACCAGCTGATCCCGCCCGACGACGCGCGGCTGGGCCCATGGGTCGAATCGGGCGGCACGCTGATCCGCTTCGCCGGGCCGCGGATGGCCGCGGCCGAGGCGCTCGACCTCGACCCGCTGCTGCCGCTGCGCCTGCGTCCCGGCGGCCGCGATGTGGGAGGCGCGCTCAGCTGGGGCGACCCGCGCGGCCTCGCGCCGTTCCCGGCGGATGGTCCCTTCGCGGGGCTCGACGCGCGCGCCGAGGTCGCCGTTCGCGCGCAGCTGATGGCCGAGCCGGGGCCGGATGTCGCCGCGCGCACGCTGGCCTCGCTCAGCGACGGCACCCCGCTCGTGACCCGAGTGGCGGTCGGCGAGGGGCAGATCCTCCTCGTCCACGTCACCGCCAGCCCCGACTGGTCGGACCTGCCGCTCACGGGCCTCTTCGTGCAGATGCTGAACCGCCTCGTGCAATCCGCGCGCGGCATGGCACAGGCGGGCATCGCACCGGACGCCCCGCAGCTTGCCGCCGATACGCCCTGGTCGGCCGAGGCGGTGCTCGACGGCTTCGGCCGCAGCGGGCCGCCGGCCGCCGACCTCGCGCCGGTGTCGGGCGAGGCGCTCGATGAAGGGCCGGCGCCCGGTCGCCCGGCGGGCGTCTGGGCCGCGGGCGAGCGGCGGCGGGCGCTGAACGCGGGGGGCGCGATTGCCGTGGCGGACTGGCAGGGCGTGCAGGTCGAGGCCGGGACCGAGGTTCCCGGCACCGCCTTCGGCGGCTGGCTGCTCGCCCTCGCGGCGGCGCTGCTGGCGCTGGACGCGCTCGCCAGTGCGGCGCTGATGCACGGGCGCAGGCCGCGGGAGTCCACCGCATGAGCCTCACCCGCCGCGCCCTCCTCGCCGGGGCCGCCGCCCTCGCGGTCACCCGCGCTACCGCGCAGCAGCCGCCCCCGCCCGACCCGCGCCTCGCCGCCGCCGCCGCGCAGATCGCCCTTGCCTGGGTCGTCACCGGCGACCCGGCCATCGACCGCGCCTCCGAGGCGGGCCTCATCGGCCTCTCGGCCGGTCTCACCGCGCGCACCACGGTCGAGCCCGGCCCGCCCGTGGCGGTCGATCTCGACGCCGACGACCTGTCGCTGCTCACCTTCCTCTACTGGCCCGTCACCGAGGCCCAGCCGCTGCCCACGCCCGCGGCCTATCTGCGGCTGGAGCAGTTCCTCCGCACCGGCGGCATGATCCTGTTCGACACCCGCGACGGCGACATCGCGGGGCTCGGCGGTCCCGACGGCTCGCCCGCGCTGCGCGCCCTCGCGGCGCCGCTGGCGATCCCGCCGCTCGCGCCGCTGCCGATCGATCACGTCCTGACCCGCAGCTTCTACCTGCTCGACACCCTTCCCGGACGCTGGCAGGGGCCGCAGGTCTGGGTCGAGGCGCCGCCGCCCGCGATCCCCGGCGCGGGCGCGGGTCCGGTCACGAATGACGGCGTCTCGCCGGTCATCATCGGCGGCAACTCCTGGGCCGAGGCATGGGCGATCGACCGCGACGGCCTGCCGCTGTTCACCGTTGGCCGCGGTTTCGAGGGCGAGCGGCAGCGCGAACTGGCCCTCCGCGCGGGCATCAACATCGTGATGTATGTGCTGACCGGCAACTACAAGGCCGACCAGATCCACGTCCCCGAACTGCTCGAGCGGCTCGGGCGGCGCGACGCGATGCCGTTCGGTGGCATCCGATGACGCGCCTCGTCTTCGACCTGGCGCTGCCCTGGTGGGTGATCGGCGCGCTCGCCCTTCTGGCGCTGCTGGCGGCAGGTTACGCCCTCGCGCGCGGCCTGCGCGGCTGGGCCTGGCGCGGCGCGGCGGGGCTGGTGGCGGCGCTCGCCCTTGCCGGGCCGGCGCTGGAGCGGGCCGAGCGGCAGGGGCTATCGGACATCGTGATCCTCGTCGAGGACCGCAGCGCCAGCCAGACCCTGCCCGGCCGGACCGCGCAGATCGACGGCGCCACGGAAAGCCTCGCCCGCGCCGTCGAGGCCCTGCCGGGGACCGAGCTGCGCCGCGTCACGGTGGGCAATGACGACGAGGGCACCCTCCTTGGCAGCGCAATCACCGAGGCGCTCGCAGCCGAGCCGGAGGCGCGGGTCGCGGGCGTGATCGCGGTGACGGACGGGCGGCTGCACGATGCGGGCTCGCTGCCGGCGGACGCCCCCGCGCCGGTCCATGTGCTGCTGACCGGAGAGCCGCAGGACTGGGACCGGCGGCTGGTGGTCGAGGAGGCCCCGGCATACGCGCTGATCGGCGAGCCGGCGACCGTCCGGGTCCGGGTCGAGGACCAGGGCGCCGTCCCGCCCGAGATGGAGGGCCGCCCGGCCGCCCTCAGGATCACGCGCGACTCGGGCGAGGAGCAGGTGGTGGCGCTGCCGCCCGGCGTGCCGCTGGACCTGCCGGTGACGGTCGAGCATGGCGGCGCGAACGTCCTCGCCCTCGCGCTCGACCCGCCAGAGGCGGGCGCGCCGCAGCTGACCGACCGCAACGACGCAGCGGCGCTGACCATCACCGGCGTCCGCGACCGTCTGCGCGTGCTGCTGGTCTCGGGCGAGCCCCATGCGGGCGAAAGAACCTGGCGCAACCTGTTGAAATCGGACGCAGCGGTGGAGCTGATCCACTTCACCATCCTGCGCCCGCCCGACAAGATGGACGGCGTGCCGGTGGACGAGATGGCGCTGATCGCCTTTCCGACGCGCGAGCTCTTCATGGAGCGAATCGGCGATTTCGACCTCATCATCTTCGACCGCTACCGCGAGCGCGGTATCCTGCCGCCCGAATATTTCGACAACATCCGCCGCTATGTCGAGGACGGCGGAGCGATCCTGATCGCGGGCGGGCCGGAGATGGCCACGGTCGAGGGGCTGACGCTGACGGCGCTCGGCGACGTGATCCCCGCGCGGCCCACGGGCCGGATCGTGTCCGAGCCCTTCACGCCCGCGCTGACCGAGGCCGGGCGGCGTCACCCCATCACCGCGGGCCTGCCCGGCGCCGGCGTCGAGACGCCGGAATGGGGCCGCTGGCTGCGCCGGGTGGAGCTGGAGCCGGAGCCCGGCGCGCAGGTGGTGATGGAGGCCGGGGACGGCGCGCCGCTGCTGGTCCTCTCGCGCGAGGAGGAGGGCCGGGTGGCGGTGCTCGGCTCCGACCAGGTCTGGCTCTGGGCGCGCGGCTTCGAGGGTGGCGGCCCGCAGCTCGAACTGCTGCGCCGGATCGCGCACTGGTCCATGTCCGAGCCGGATCTGGAGGAGGAGGCCCTCCGCGCCACTGTCGGCCCCGGTCTCGCGCTGACCGTCATCCGGCAGACGCTGGCCGGGGAGGTCGGGCCGCTCGGGATCACAGGGCCGGACGGCGGGCGCGTCGAGCTGGAGATGCGCCCGGCGGGACCGGGGCATTTCACCGCCAGCTGGACCGCGCCGGGGCCGGGCCTCTACCGCCTGACGCAGGGGGAGCGGACGCGGCTGATCGCGGTCGGCCCCGCTGCCCCGCGCGAGTTCGAGGAGACCGTGGCGGATGGGGCCGCGCTCGCGCCGCTGGCCGAGGCCACGCGGGGGGCGGTGCTGCATCTAAGCGAAGGGGTCCCCGATCTGCGAAGCGTCCGCCCCGGCCGACCGGCTGCGGGGCAGAGCGTCACCGGCCCGTGGATCGCCATCACCCCACGCGGCGCCGAGACCGTCAGCGGCCGCAACCTCGAGCCGCTGCTGCCCGACTGGGGCTGGCTCGCGCTGATCGCGGGCCTCGCGCTCGGCGGCTGGCTGGTCGAGGGCCGGCGGCGCCTCAGCGGTGCGGCTTCCAGGTGATCACGCGCCAAACATAGATCACCACGACCGCGATCACGACGAAGGTCGAGACCGGATCGACCCAGCGCTCGACCCGGGCGTAGGCCCCTTCGAGCATGTATCCGGCGATGGCGAGGAAGGTGGTCCAGAGCAGGCTGCCAAGCGCCGACCAGCCGAGGAACCGGCCGAGCGGCATGCCGGCGAGTCCCGCGGGGATCGAGATCAGCGTGCGGACCGCCGGCACGAGGCGGCCGAAGAACACCGCCTTGCCGCCGTGGCGGTCGAACCAGGCGCTCGCGCGGTCCACGTCGCCCGGCGAGACGGTCAGCCAGCGCCCATGCCGCGCGGCGAGGCGGCGGATGCGCTCGGCCCCCACGGCGCGGCCGAGCAGATACCAGAGCGTCGCCCCGGCGAGGCTGCCGGCGGTCCCGGCGAGGATCACCACCGGCAGCGACATGGTCCCCTGCGCCGCGTTGAAGCCCGCGAGCGGCATGATCAGTTCGGACGGGATCGGCGGGAAGACGTTCTCCAGAAACATCAGCAGCGCAACGCCGAGCGGGCCGATCTGCGCGATCAGGTTGGCAATCCAGTCGATCATGGGCGGCGGTCTCCTCCAGGCAGCGTCGCGGGTAGCATCCGCGGGCGGTCAGCGCCACAGCCAGCTCTGCGAGGCAAGCGCGCCCTGCGCCTTGGCGAGCAGCCTGAGCCCCGGGCCGCCGCGCGGGCCGTCGGCCTCGGCGAGGCGGTCGAGCGCGACCTCGACCGGGCAGGGCAGGCCGCTCACGGGGTCCATGTAGCGCGGATAGGCGATCAGGGCGGCGTGGACGAGGGCGCTAAGGCCCGGGCGGGCGCGGCGCCGTTCCGGCATCGGGCCGAGATCGCGCGTCAGGCCCCAGCCGGCGTAGAAGGGCGCGCCGAGGGTGGTGACGGCCACGCCGCGGATGAGGGCCTCGAAGCCGAGGGTGGAGGTGATCGTCCAGACCGCATCGACCTGCGCCAGCAGCGCCGCCGGGTCGGCGCGCAGCGCGGTCAGGTCGGCGAGATCCGCCGCGGCTTCCGGGGCGACCGCGCCGGGGCGCAGCCCGGCCTCGACGTCGGGATGCGGCTTCCAGACGAGGAAGGCGTGGGGGTTCGCCTGCCGGGTGGCGCGCAGGAGGGCGAGATTGGTCCTGACCTCGCTTGCGCCCTGACGGATCGAGGCGTCGTCCTCGACCTGGCCGGGGACGAGGATGACCGGGCCTCGGTCACAGGGCAGGGCGGGCGCTTCGCCGCCGAGGTTGTATTTCGACAGACCCTGGGCCCGCAGCCGCGCCATCAGCGCCTCGGCGCGGGCCTCGCCGCCGGGCGGCAGGGGGGCCGCGACCAACGCCTCGAGGCGGCTGGGCCGCGTCGGGTCGTAGTAGATGCCGAGGTCGTCGGCCACGAGCGACAGCGCGGGCGTGAGTTCGGCGCCGAGGCCGCGGGAGCGCAGGAAGCCGTCCTCGACGCGCAGGAGCGGCCTTGCGGGGGGGCGCTGCCCCCCGGCGGCTGGCGCCGCCTCCCCCCGGGATATTTGGGTCAAGGCGAAGTGAGGGATGTCGTCGGCGCGGTTGGCCCAGGCGAGGGTGACATCCGGCGAGGGGCGGCGGGCGAAGCGGACGTGACCGCCTTGGCCGAAGGCGCGGGCGATGCCGGGGCGCTTCCAGAGGCGCATGCCCCAGGCGAGATGGCCGTCGCGGTCCTGCCGGAAGGCGGCGGTCTCGGCTTCGAGTTGGGCGAGCGCGCCCTCGAAATCGGTCAGCGCGTCGCGGCAGGGGTCGTACCAGGTGGGCGCGAGGAGGTGGGAGGCGGCGAAGAGGGATTCGGCCGAAGCGCGGCCGCGCCTCGCGAGCGGCGGGCCTTCGTCGTCGCTGAGGTCCCAGCCGGAGTAGAAGGGCGTTCCGAAGAGGCGCGGGCGGTGGCCGGCGAGGAGCGCCTCGTAGCCGAGTTGCGAGCTGACGGCGTAAACGGCGGCGGCGCCCTTGACCAGCCGCCATGGGGAGACCGGGGCGTCGCAGAAGATTTCGCCGGGGCGCAGGTCGTCGGCGGTCAGGTGGCCGGGGCGCAGGCCCGCGGCGGTCTCGGGATGGCTGCGGATGACGAGCGGGCGGCCGGGATGCTCGGCGCGGGCGGCGGCGAGCATGGCGAGGAAGGTCGCACGCCCCGCGCCCATCAGCGAGGCATCGCCGCGGGTCTGGTCGATCACCAGCACATGGCCCGGCGGCGGCGCGTCGGCCTCGGGGCGGTGGGTATTGTATTTCGACAGGTCCGCGGCGCGGAGGCGGGCGATGCCCCCGGCGGCGCGCGTCTCCAGTCCGGCGGTGGCGCCGGAGGTCACCAGCTCCTCGATCAACGAGGGGCGGGAGGAATCGAAATGCAGTCCCACCGGGTCGATCAGCAGACCGAGCGGCCCGCGCCGGGCGAGACGGCCGCGCGCCCGGCCCGGAACCACCGAGCGCAGGAAGGCGTCCTCGACCCGCACGATGCCGGCGGCGGAACGCCGCGCGACCGCTTCGCCGCGCCATGCCCTCGGCGCGGCGCCCCAGATGCCGACCGCACCGTCGCGCCCCGGCCATCCGGTCGTGATCCGCCAGCCAGCAAGCTTGAGGATGCGGGCGATGCGCGGCCCGCGCCAGAAGCCGAGGCTGTAGACATGCAGAGGCCGCAGCCCGTTTCCGGCGCCGCGGCCTGCCTTGCTCATCGCATCAGTTGCCGATCGACGTGATCGCGTCGGCCGAGCCGGCGGTTCCGGTGATCGCGCCGAGAACGCGCGAGAACTGGGTGAAGGGCGCTTCGGTCACGTAGACCGTGTCCTCGTCGCGGATCAGGAAGTCGCGCGCGAGGAAGAGGCCGTTCGGCCGAGTCAGGTCCAGCACATAGGCGAAGCGCTGCGGGCCGCGGAGCGCGGTCGAGCCCAGAACCCGCTGCGCGACCGATTCCGGCTCGTCGCGCAGGATGAAGACCCCGGTCGGGTCCGCCGTTGCGGCATTGAGGCCGCCGACGAGGGCGATGGCCTCGATCGCCGTCACCTCCTCTGAGCCGAGCGGCACCCGCGTCTGGCCGCCCAGGGCGCCGAGCGCGGTGAAGCTGCGCGAATCCTCGTCCACCAGGATCACGTCGCCGCCGCGCAGGGCGATGTCGTTGCGTGAATTGGCGTAGAGGTCATTCAGCCAGACCTTGCCGGTGGCGTTGCCGCGCTTAACGGTGACGACGGCGATTTCGGGGTCGATCGCGACCCCGCCCGCGCGGGCGAGCATGGCCGAGAGGTTCCGGGTCGGGCGCTCCAGCGGATAGACGCCCTGCGCGGTGACGCGGCCGCCCACGGTAACCGTGGCGCCGTCGCCTGCGAGGCGCGTGACGAGGACCTGCGGGTCGGGTGTCTGCTCGGAGAGGCGCTCGGTGATGATCCGGCGCAGCGAATCGGGCGAGTTGCCTGCCGCCAGCACGCGCCCCGCATAGGGCACGAAGATGTAGCCGTCGCCGTCCACCTGAAGCTGCTGCAGCGTGGTCGAGCTCTGGCCCAGCGAGGCCAGCAGGCCGTCGTCCACGTTCTCCCAGATCTGCAGGCCCAGCGTGTCGCCGGGGCGGATCGTGTCGGCCTCCACCGGCGCGGCGCTCAGGAAGTCCGAGCCGAAGCCGTAGGAGGGGGTGTAGTTCGCGGTCCGGTTCACGTGGTTGTTGACGTAGATGATATGCGCGTCGCCGCCACGCTCGACCGCGCCGGCATAGATCTCGTTCTTGTTCGGGCCGACCCGCGCGAGGCCGCAGGCGGTGAGAAACAGCGTGCTCAGCAGCAGGATGACGGTCAGCAGGCGCCCCATGCGGGCGCCGCGATCCGCGGTCGGGAAGGCAGCGAGGCTCACAGGCGGCTCCTGTCCGGGGTAGGCCGGCGGGAACCGGCGGAGTTTGGCGGCGAGGTTAGCGCGCGCGCGGCGGGCCGACCACCGCCGGCGGGCAAACATTCTGCGGGCTGAGGGACATGCGCCACACCCTCAGCCATCGTCGCCGCCCGGCTGCTGGCGGTAGGTGCCGCCTGACGCGCTGAGCGAATCATACGGGTCGAGCGGGGCCAGCATCATGTCCACCACCAGCCGCAGGGCCGCGGCGCGCGAATGGCGGGCGTAGAAGCCGCCCGGCACCTGCGAGGTCTCGAGCAGGTAGTCGCGATAGGTGCGGTAGCGGCGCGCCGCCGGGCGCTCGGGCTCGCGCAGGAACTCGGTCAACGGCTGGTGGCTGACGAGGCCCGGCTTGTCATAGACGGCGCGGCCGAGGGCGAGGACCGGCACGCCGCGCCACAGCGCCTGCTGCGCGGCGGTCGAGTTGACCGTGATCGCCGAGCGCGCCTGCGCCACCAGCCGGGCGAGCTTGCCGCCGTGGATATAGTGGACCCGCTCCCTGATCCCGAGGCGCGCGGCGCGGCGCAGGATCGCCGCGCGCACGCGGCCGCGATTGTCTTCGAGCGGATGGGCCTTGAAGACGAGGTGATGGTGGCGCGGGGCCGCCTCGGCAAAGGCCTCCATCACCGCGTCGGTGAACTCGGCCATGCGGGTGTAGTCGGAATGGGCCTGGAAGCTCGCGTCATGTTCGAGCTGCATGAGGACGAGGACATAGGGGAAGCCGCCGTGGCGCACGCGGGCGGCGGCCGCGCTGCGGGCGAGCATCAGCCAGGGCGTCAGCAGCACCCGGCGCAGGTGCAGCCGAAACTCCTGCAGGACGCTGACCGAACGGTGGCTGCGGAAGCCGCGATAGCGGCGGTTCGCGGTCAGCACGAGGGCGTGGTAGAGAGCGCCGTAGAACTTGTGCTGGCGCATGTCACCCCAACGAGCGGGGGGGCGCGTCATCTCGCCCTCGCGGCCGCGCATCGACCGGAGCATCTCGGACAGGTCGATCTCCATCAGGCGCGAATGCCCGTTGGAGCCGCCGCGCTCATAGGTGATCCAGAAGGGGCGCAGGTAGCCCTCCTCGAAGACGTGGAGGGTGAGGTCGCGCGCCTCGGCGGCGGCCCGCGCCGCGGCATGGACGGGGCGCACGTCGCCGTAGAGCACGAGGTCGGTCACGCCGAGGCGGTCGATCAGCGCGTCGAGATGGGCGGGCCAGTCCTCGGCCGTGCCGGTATGGGGGATGTAGCGGTCGCGGTCGGACCAGAACCACTCATCCCCCGCATTGAAGCCGGCGCGCCAGACTTCGGCCCCGGCGGCGCGCAGCATCCGCCCGAGACGGTCGAAGAACGGGCCGTGCGGCCCCTGCAGCATGAGGAACACGCGCTCGCCCGGCGCCAGGGCGGAGGGAAGCGCCGCCCGCATCGCCTCGGCGGCGGCAATCAGCGTATCGTGTCGAGCATCCATGCCGGCGTCATGCCGCAAACCGCGCCACGCGTCACGCGGCAAACGCATCAAATCGGCGGCGTTGCGCCGGTGCGGGGCAGGGCCTAAGTCCGGGCGGTGGCAGGCTGGAGGCGAGGCGCGCGATGTTCACCGGGATCGTGACGGATGTGGGCCGGGTGACGGCGGCGGAGATGGCGGGCGACCTGCGCGCCCGGATCGCCTGCGGCTACGACCCCGACGGCATCGCCATGGGCGCCTCGATCGCCTGCGAGGGCATCTGCCTGACGGTGGTCGGCAAGGGCCGCGAGGCCGGCGCGGGCTGGTTCGAGGTGGACATCTCGGCTGAGACGCTTGCGCGGACCAATATCGGCGCGGCGGGTTGGCCGCTCGGCAAGCGGATCAACCTCGAGCGGGCGCTGCGGCTGGGAGATGAACTCGGCGGGCATATTGTCACCGGCCATGTGGACGGGGTCGCGATGATCGAGGCCATGGCTCCCGAAGGCGACAGCCTGCGCGTAAGTTTCCGCGCCCCGGACGCGCTCGCGCGGTTCATCGCGCCGAAGGGCTCGGTGGCGCTGAACGGCACCTCGCTCACGGTGAACGAGGTCGAGGGCAGCCGCTTCGGCGTGAACCTGATCCCGCATACGCGCGAGGTGACGACCTGGGGCGAGGCGAAGGTGGGGGACGCGGTGAACCTCGAGATCGACACGCTGGCGCGGTATGTGGCGCGGCTGGCGGAGGCGGGCTGAGGGACGCAGCCGCGCGCTCGGGCAAGGCCGGCCGCCGCGGCTTTCGCAGCGGAAGTCGGCGTACGCTGTCCCATCTGCGGAAGCGGCACGGGGCCCCCACTGGCGCGGACCGGTTCTAATGGCTATCTCCCCCGCCAGAACGGCTGCCCCGTGCCCGGAGATGGACAATGTATGAAACCCCCGGCCCGACCGAGCGCGACTGGTCGGATGCGATCTCGCCCATCGAGGAGATCATCGAGGACGCCCGCAACGGGCGCATGTTCGTCCTCGTGGACCACGAGGACCGCGAGAACGAGGGCGACCTCGTCATCCCGGCGCAGATGGCCACCCCGAACGCGATCAACTTCATGGCCACGCATGGCCGCGGCCTGATCTGCCTCGCGCTGCCGGGCGAGCGGATCGACGCGCTCGGCCTGCCGCTGATGAGCCCCAAGAACTCGAGCCGCCACGAGACCGCCTTCACCCTCTCGATCGAGGCCCGCGAGGGCGTCACCACCGGCATCAGCGCGCATGACCGCGCCCGCACCGTCGCCGTGGCCATCGACCCGACCCGCGGCGCGGCCGATATCGCCACCCCCGGCCACGTCTTCCCGCTGCGCGCACGCTCGGGCGGCGTCCTTGTCCGCGCCGGGCATACCGAGGCCGCGGTGGATGTGGCGCGGCTCGCGGGGCTGAACCCCTCGGGGGTGATCTGCGAGATCATGAACGACGACGGCAGCATGGCGCGGCTGCCCGACCTCGTGGCCTTCGCCCAGAAGCACGGGCTGAAGATCGGCACCATCAGCGACCTGATCGCCTACCGCCGCCGCCACGACAACCTGATCGCCGAGCGGTTCCAGTCCCGCGTGACCTCGGCCTATGGCGGCGACTGGGTGATGCGGGTCTTTGCCGACGAGACCCACGGGGCCGAGCATATCGTGCTGACCAAGGGCGACCTGACGGCGCCGGGGCCGGTGCCGGTGCGGATGCACGCGCTCGATCCGCTCCACGATGTGTTGGGCGTCGTGCGTCCCAGCGCGGGCGACCTGCCCTCGGCCATGCGGCTGATCGCCGCGGAAGGGCGCGGCGTGGTCGTCCTGCTGCGCGACATCGCGCCCCGCATCGCCCGGCAGGACGAGGTCTCGCCGCAGATCCTGCGGCAATACGGGGTCGGCGCGCAGATCCTCTCGGCCCTGGGCTTGAGCGAGCTGGTCCTGCTCACCAACTCCACCAAGCTGCGGGTCGTGGGGCTTGACGCCTACGGGCTCTCGATCCATTCGACCCGGCCGATCCCCGAGGAGCAGCCCTGATGGCCGACACGCCCGAGCATTCGACCCTGCCGCTGCCCCGCTTCGACGCGCCGGTGCGGTTGCTGATCGTCTGCGCGCCCTATTACCGCCGCATCGCCGACCAGCTGATCGCCGGAGCGCGGGCGGTGGCCGCAGAGGCCGGGGCGGAGGTCGATCTGGTCGAGGTGCCGGGGGCATTGGAGATCCCGCCCGCGCTCGGGCTGGCCGCACGATCCGGGCGCTATGACGGCTTCGTCGCCCTCGGCTGCGTCGTGCGCGGCGAGACCACGCATTACGACACCGTCTGCAACGACAGCTCGCGCGGGCTGATGGAGCTGAGCCTCGCCGGCCACGCGGTCGGCAACGGCATCCTGACGGTCGAGACCATGGCGCAGGCCGAGGTCCGCGCCGATCCCGAGGGCCAGAACAAGGGCGGCGGCGCGGCCGCGGCGGCGCTGCATCTCGTGGCGCTCACCCGCCGGTTCGAGGCGCCGCTGGCATGAGCGAGCTCGACGAGAACCCCCGCTTCCGCCGCCGCCGCGCGCTCTCCGGGGCGGCGCGGCTCTATGCGGTGCAGGCCCTCTACCAGATGGAGGCCGCGGGCCAGAGCGCCGAGCGCGTCGCGCGCGAGTTCCGCGACTGGCGCATAGCCACGCCGGACGCAGAGGGCGGCGAGAGCCCCGAGGCCGACGAGGCCCTCTTCGAGCGGATCGTGGGCGATGCGGTGACCTATCAGGCCCGCATCGACCAGGCGACCGACCGCAACCTCAAGGACCGCTGGCCGCTCGACCGGATCGACCCGGTGTTGCGGGCGGTGTTCCGCGCCGCGGGGGCGGAGCTTGCGACGGGGCGCACGCCGGCGCGCGTGGTGATGGCCGAATACGGCCGCGTGGCCGGGGCCTTCTTCGCCGACGGGCCGGAGACGCGGCTCGTGACCGCCGTGCTCGACGCGATGGCGCGCGAAGCGCCGCCGGGCTGAAGGCGTGTCAAATTGCGCGCATTTGCCGCTGGTATCGCAGCGTCCGCGCGCTATCCTAGAAGGGCTGAGGGAGGTTCCCATGCCCGAACTCGTCCGCCTCTACATCGTGAACGTCGCCATCGGATTCTGCCTCGCGGTGCTCTTCACCGCGCTGCTGCTGATCCTCGACGTGGCGCATCTGCGGCATCTGGTGCTGAACACGGCCGGAGGCTGGCTCGCCGTGCTGATGCTGGTCGTCTTCAACACCATCGTCTTCGCCGGTGTCCAGTTCGGCATCGCCGTGATGTCGCTGGCCGACAAGCCCACCGGGCCGAAAGGCGGCCGCCGCATCCGCGTGTTCGACCTGCCGCGGCAGCTGATCCCGGTCCGGGTCGGGGCGCGGTCCGCACCCCGCCGCTGAGCCTCTCGCACTGACAAGGCCCTTCTAGGCGCGACTCCTCGCCGCGCCTTGGGCGCCGACTGGCGGCCCTGCGCCACGATCATCGTCCAAGGACCGTGGCGGGCACATTGACGATGCCGGTGTGGATGACGCTCGCCATCGGATTGCGGGGGGATGAAGCGGCGGGAACCGCAGCGACCGTGCCGGCGTGCAATCCCGAGAGCCTGGCGAACCAGGTGGGAGCCAGATGACGGAACCAGGATCCCGCCAGAGCCAGCCCCCTCGGAAGATTTATAGGCCACTGGGAAATGGGCCGGACACGAGAGGAGCAGAAACCCGCCTGCATCGACAGATAGGGCAGGCCAGGGCGCCCTTCAAGAGCGCCGCCGCCTTGCGCGGTGTTGCTGCTTCGTTCATGGTAAGGCGATGGACGACGGCCTCCCCGACCTTCCCCTGCCGGGCCAGCGGCTCGCCCGCGGCGTGGCCCGGCTGATGCGCGAGATGAACCACGCGGCGCTGATGGAGTTCGTCCCCGCGCCGGGGCTGCGCGTCGATGTCATGGCGCTGACCGCCTCGGGCGAGGTCTGGATCGTCGAGTGCAAGAGCTGCCGCGCCGATTTCACCGCGGACCGCAAGTGGCAGGGCTACCTCGAGTGGTGCGACCGATTCTTCTGGGCCACCGACTGCGACTTCCCGACCGATCTGCTGCCGCCGGACAGCGGTCTGATCGTGGCCGATGCCTTCGCGGCCGAACTGGTGCGGATGCCCGAGCCCGCGAAGCTCGCCCCCGCTCGCCGCAACCGCCTGATGCGCGACTTCGCCCGCTGCGCCGCGTGGCGCGTGCAGGCGCTGACCGATCCTGGGGGTGCCTAGCGTCGCCCCTTGCGGCCCTTCCCGCCGCCGCCGCCCGCAGCCCGCGCCGCCTCGATCGCGGCCAGCAGTTCCTCGACGATCTCGGCCGCCTCGTCAGGCTCGAAGTCGAGCGGCAGCTCGATTCCTTCGCCCTCGACATAGATCCGCACCATGCCGCGGTCGGTCGGCCCGATCTGCAGGCTGGCTGCGATGTCGCTCTCGCGATTGATGCCCATGACGCCCCTCCGGCTGGAAACCTTGCCTAGCGCGACCCTGTCGGCCCCGCAAGCGCCCGCCGCCTCTTGCGCCGGGGCGGTGGAGGGATTAGAGACACGATCCGTGCCGCCTTAGCTCAGTTGGTTAGAGCACCAGATTGTGGATCTGGGGGTCGCCCGTTCGAGCCGGGCAGGCGGTACCACCCAAGCCTTTGATTCGCTCGACGCGGCGCTGTGTCCGGCAGCGCCATCTGCACGGGTTAGCAGGTCGGTTGCCCTCCGGTATGTGCCGGCTCATCGCAGCGGAGATTTTCCTCCGCAGTTCGTTTCCGCCCCAAGCTGAACCATCCGACCTCCATTCCGTCACCAGTTTGACCAGACGTGGTGGAATGGGTCGGTCGATCGGAACGCTCAAGGGTCTGCCCGGCTGCCCGCTGATGCTCGCGGATGAGCAGGCGGCCGCCTGCGTCGGCCTGACCCCCGCCAGCTTCCAGCGCGGCGTCTCAGCAGGAGAGCTGCTGCCCGGCAGGTCGCTGGTTGGCGAACTTCGCTGGTCTCGGCCTAAGCTTGACCGCTGGCCTGACAACTGCCCGGCAGGCGCTGCCGGAATGAGCGATACCGATCCTCACTTCGATCCGATCGCTGCAGCGATCGAGCGCATGGGGGCCGGAAACGCTGATCCGGATCCCGGGAAGCAACCGAGCGAGCAAGAAGAACACGCGCACGGGCGAGATCAAGTATTATTATTACCATCGAAAGAGCGGCACCCCGCCTGCCGGATGATCCGAGCTCGCCCGAGTTCAGCCAGATGTGTGCAAGGTACCTGCAGCGGCCATGGAGAGGAGTTTCAGCATGATCGCCGCGAAAAACGGCGAACTTGTCGTGCTTCCGGTTACCCAAGAAATGAAGAGGGCACATAGAGCGTATCGTCTCGAAAAAACGAATGCGGGGCTGCCTGAATCGGCGTATGCTCTGAATTGAGTCGGGCACTCAGCTCCATAAGCGGACAGTGTCAGCGGACATCGAGGTAGCGTGCAAACGAGCGGGATTTGATGGCATGCAGAGACTGCATGCACTGCGAGGCGGTCCACGGCCTCCACGCTCGTCCGCTGGCCGTAAGGCAGGCGCAACCCGCGGCCGATGGACTGTTCGACCAGGGTCCGGGCGCTCGCCGCCCGCAGGGGGACGATGATGTAGAGCTTGGTGACGTCCCAGCCTTTCCTTCAGCATGTTGACGTGGATGACGATCTCGGTCGGTTCCTCGGGCTTCTCGACCTCCAGCAGGCGGCGCGTGACTTCTTCGTCCTTCGCGCTCGAGTCTACTTGGATCACCCGCCGGGCGTAGCGGCCGTCATGAATTTTCTCGACGGTATCCTTGAGCTGGCCCGCATGGGTCGTGTCCCGCGCGATCACCAGCATGAAGGGCTTGACCCTCGGGCGGCCCGTCTCGGCGGCGTAGGTGGCGAGTTCCACCTTGGTCTGCTCGTGAAGCGCGAGGCCGTCCTCGAGCTTCAGCGTTTCGAGCCGCTCGGCGCTGTAGTCGGATGCCTTGAAGACCTTTCGCGTGACGACTACGGGCTCCTTGACGAAGCCGTCGTCCATCGCGCGGCCCAGGGGGTAGTCGTAGACCACGTTCTTGAATGGCGCCGGCCCCTTCGCCGTCTCGACGAAAGGCGTGGCGGTCACTTCGAGGCCCAGGACGAGCTTCAGCTCGTCCAGCGCGCGCGCCCCGGCATCGCCGCGATAGCGATGGCTTTCGTCCATGATGAGGACGAGGTCGTCCTTTCCGGCGAGGTGGTCGAAGTAGCTTTCGCCCAGCGTCTCGGGAAGCTCCGCATCCGCAGCTTGCGGGTGCCCTTGACCCTCTCGGTCAGCTTCGAGATGTTGAAGATGTTGATCGTCACGTCCCCGAACAGGTCGGACCGCGCGCCCCGGCCACCCACCGGGCCGGCGTTGACCCGGTTTGGCCGCAGAACACCCGAATTTCGGCGCGGTTCACCCGATCGTGCGGCAAACGACATCGCCTGTCGCAAGTCGCTCGGCTGGGTGAATTGGCCGGCTTTGACTTCTGTTGGCCACCGACAGCGCCATTTCCGGCCGTTGCCGGGTGAACCGCAGGGCAGCCTCCAGCCCGCTCGGGGCGACGGGCCGGAGGACGCGCCGCGCCGGACCGTGAAGGGTGGGATCACGACGCTCGCATTCCTTGTCGAGAAGTGCGAGGGTTTCCAAGAAATCGTACATCTCCTGCCGTCCGAGCGGCCAAGACTACCGCCGCAGGTTGTCGCAGGCTTTCTGGAGAACATGGAGGCAGTGATCGACATCATCCGCCGCCGTCAGGCCCTCGCACGCGGCCTCGTTGGCCAAGATGGAGGCGGCGACACCCGCCTCCTGAAGGCCCCGGCCATGTTCGGTCAGGCTGACGATGAACTTGCGTTTGTCCTTCTCGGCGCGGGCGCGGGTGACATGGCCCTGCCGCATGAGAGACTGGACGGCGCCCACCATCGCCGACTCGGGGATCCCCGCGCGCCCCGCAAGCTCCGCCTGCGAGATCGCATCCACCTCCCACAGGACGCGCAACGTATACCATTCCATCAGCGTCAGGCCGAGCTGCGACGCCCGTCCCGCCAGCTCTCGCTGCAACAGCAGGTAGGCCATGCGAACATTGTGACCAAGGCTGCGCTCGGACGCGCCGGGCAGGTGGGAGTGCTTCACGATCCTGCGCGGCAGTTCGGTCAATGTTGGTCCTTTCACATGCCGGCATAAACTTGCCGGAACAGGGATCACGGGCAAGCGGCAGGCTATCTTCCGGCGAGCGCGATCATTTCCTCGGCCTCGGGAGCGAGCTGGATGCCTTCGGCGGCGGCCTGCAGGTTCTGCTGCGCCGCGCGCAGGACCCGCAGGCAGGCCGCCACATCTTGCGGGTCCACACCCGAGAGCGCCACGGCGTTCGCCTCGAGCGCCGACTCGAGTGCGGGGCGTTCCAGCGCCCGGCCCCGGTCGGTCAGCACGATCACATACTTGCGCCGGTCGCCCTTCGGCCGGTGGCGCGTGACCAGACCGGCGTTGAGCAGATTGCGGACCGTGGCGACCATAGCCGGACCGGCGATGCCCGACTTCTGCGCGAGCTCCGTCTGGGTCAGGCCATCCCCCTCCCACAGCGCCCGCAGGGCGAACCACTGCCCGATGCCGAGGCCCATCCGCGCCAGCTGCGCGCTGAGATCGCGCTGGATCAGCTGATTGCTCATGCGCAGGTTGTGCCCGAAGCTCTCGGAAGTGCTGAGGAGGGGTTGATTGGACTTCGAACTCATTCCGCTTCCTTGCCACGGCTTCGGCAAGACCTCCTTGCCCGGGGAACTCACGCCCTGGATAGCGCCGGAACCGGGGAGTCGTAAGGCCGCGCGTGCGCAGTCGTGCAGGTCGGCCCCTCATGCATCAGCATGAAATCGGCGCAGCGCTCGCCGATCAGCATCGAGACGGCGTTCGTGTTGCCGCTCACGAGCCGCGGCAGCACCGAGGCGTCGGCCATCCGCAGCCCCTCGACGCCCCTGACCCGCAGGCTGTCCACGATCGCGCCGTCATCCGCGCCCATCCGGCAGGTGCCGGCGACATGGCTGATCGGGCGCACGTGCACGGTCAGCTTCACACGCAGGACTGCGTGTGAAGCTGGCCATCAGGTCGGGCGTGAGCTCGATCTCGTCGCGCATGCGCTCGGTGATGGAGGCCTGGGGCGTGATCGCGACGGCAAGGTCGCTCTGGGACATTCGGCTTTCTCCGTGTTGCGGTTCAGGCGGTCTCGCGGCCCTCAGCGCGGCAGCGTCGGCATCGCGAAGCCCATCCAGTTCCGGCACCAGGATCACGTTCTCCTGCTCAGCCGGGTCGTTGCGAGCCGAGATTGCGGTGGCCGGCTCGGTCTCGGACAGGTTGAAGGCCACATGCGGGATGCCTGCGGGGATGAAGCAGAAGGAGCCGGGCTCGATCAGGCTCATCTCCTCGAGCTGCGGGCCGTGGTAGAGGGCCATGCGCCCGGTCAGGCCGTAGATCGCGGTCTCGAAGCCGCGGTGGTAGTGCGCCTTGGCCTTGCCGCCCGGCGGGAAGGCGGTGAGGTTCATCGAGATGCCCTTCGCTCCGGCGCTGCTGCCGGAGATGCCGAAGAATTGCGGCATTCCCTGCACGTCGATGTCGGTCGTCCTCGGGTTCAGGATGACGACGTTCTGTTCGTCCTGGCTCATGTCTCTTGTCCTTGTTCAGCGGGTTTTGGCGCTGGAACCGGCGCGGCGTTCCAGAAATAGAGGCGGCGGTCGGGGCGCAGGCCGGCGAAGCAATAGGGGTCCTCGTCCATCAGCCGGCGGGCGTCCTCGGGCGTCTCGGCCTCGATCACCCAGAGCGTGCCGCAGAAGCGGCCCCCCTCCGGCGGGCGCAGGCCGCCGGCGAGGGTAATGCGGTCGCGGTGGCGGGCGAGATAGTCGAAATGCTCGCGCGTGAGCTCGGGTTCGAGCTGGGTCGGGGTGAGGTCGTCGAAGAACATGGCGGCGAAGCGCATCATTGGTCCCTTGTCAGCGCCGGCGGCGGATGAGGTCGGTGATCTCGCGCCCGCCGGTTAGCCCCTGCGGACGCTAGATCAAGATGGCGAGCATCAGTACCGGGAGCACCACATCGCCGAGCCCAACGGGCACCACCTGCCCAACCTCGGCCTGGCGCAATCCTTCGGTCAGCGCCGAGACGGTGACCGCGCCCAGCACCGCGAGCCTCGCGGAACGGGCGCAGGTCGGCCGGCAGCAGCGACTGCAGCAGCGTCAGGGTGACGCCGACGAGGAACCCGCCCAGCACCGCGCCGGGCAGGCTGCCGAGGCCGCCGATGACCGCCGCGACGAAGGCCAGCAGCACCAGCGGCAGGCCGAGCCGCGGCTGCACGAAGCCCATCTGCGCGGTGAAGAGCAGCGCCACGATCGCGGCCAGCGCGCCGCTCAGCACGAAGGCCAGCACGATCACGGTGTTCGCGCGCACGCCCACGAGGCGCGACATGGTGAAGTCCTCGGCCGCCGCGCGCATGTGCAACCCGAGCGAGGTGCGCTTGAGAAACAGCGTCAGCCCGCCCAGGAGCGCGGCGCAGACGAGGATCGTCACGATCTTGAGCAGGCTCACCTGCGCGCCGAGGATGGTGACCGCTGGCTCAGCATCGGCAGCGGGTCGACCGGCTTCACGCGAGAGCCGAGGGTGAAGACGAGCGCCTTCTGGATCAGCATGCTGACCGTGAACGAGGCGATCAGCATCGTCGCCGGATCGGCCCGGCGCAGGGGGCAAAAGGCCAGCCGCTCCGTCAGCACCGCAAGGGCCATCGCCAGGAGGACGGCGGCGGCGGCCAAGATCACCAGCGAGTGGCCGGAGAGCGCGAAGAGGGCGTGGGCGGCGCAGGTAATCAGTTCGGCATGGGCAAAATTCGCCAGCCGCATGACGCTGAAGACGATGCCGATGCCGAGCGCCGTCAGCGCGTAGAGGCCGCCGAGGCTGAGGCTGTCCACGATGATCTGGATCAGCGCGGTCATGCGACGGAGCCCTCGACGCCGAAATACGCCGCCTCGAAGGACGGATGGCGGCGCAACTCGGCCGAGGGGCCGTGAAGGCGCACGCGGCCGGCGTTGAGGACATAGGTGCGGTCGGCCGCGCCGAGCGCGCGGTCGGTCGACCCCTGTTGGATGGCGCGCCTCGGCTACAGCGGTAGGTGAGCGCTCTTCTGCAAGACGTTCGTTCCCTACCAAATTGAACGCTCCGAGCGGTCTGTCCCGGTGGGGCAGGACGCGCCTGTCGAGCGTCGCTCGCCGAACATCATGGTGAACCGGGGTGCAGCCCGAAAACCGTTCCGCAAGTTGCGGCCATCTCTATCGAAGCTCGGGATCGCCAGATAGATCAGCTTGGTCGCGGCATTGTCGGCGGGGAACGCTCCCCGGATCATATTAACTTGCCAATGAGCAGGTTCAGGCTCTCCACGGCATTGGTGTAGACGATCTTCCGGATCGCCAGATCGAGGCGAAGAAGGGGTCGCGTCGGCCTTGCCGGGCGCCAGCCGGGGCAGGGAACCCGCCGCACGACACCAAGTTGCCACTGCACAGGCGCGTGTGAGGTAGTGGATGGCCGACCGGGCCGGCGCAGTCGGGGAAGCGGCGGTGGGATCGGCCGAACCGCTCCGGGGAGGTGACGCGCTTCTTCCCGGCGGCAGCTTTCTGATGGGTTCGGACGATTTCTACCCCGAGGAGCGGCCGGTCCGTCGCGTGGAGGTGCAGGCGTTCAGGATCGACCGGCACCCGGTAACCAATGCCAAGTTCTCCCGCTTCGTTGCGGCAGTGGGCCATGTCACCGTGGCCGAACGACCGCCCGATCCGTCCGCCTACCCAGAAGTGGACCCCGCGCTGCTCGTGCCCGGCTCGCTGGTGTTCCAACCGACAGCGGGGCCGGTGCCGCTGGATGATCCGGGTCGCTGGTGGTCCTATGTTCCCGGCGCCTGCTGGCACCGGCCCGAGGGCGCGGGCAGCCACCCAGCGGCCGGGCGTGCGCGCCTACAAGGATTACGTGGACCTGCATTTCGGCCGGATCCCCGACGACCGTCCCGACCTGTGGCTCCGGCACCGCAACTATCTGGTCAACTGCATGCGCCTTGCCGACCGCGAGTTCGGGCGGATCGTCGAGGCGGTGGACCGGCTGGATCTCTGGCCCGACACGGTCGTCATCCTGACCGGCGACCACGGCGAGATGAACGGCGCCCACCGCATGACCCAGAAGGCGGGGATCGCCTTCGAGGAAGCGACGGTGGTCAATCTCACCGTCTGCGCGCCCGAGGGCCGCCTCGGCGCGCGGACTGGGGCGGTCGGATCGCATCTGGACCTCGCGCCGACGCTGCTCGCCTATGCGGGCCTCAGCGACGCGGAGATCGGCGCGCGCTATCCGCATCTCAAGGGCCGCAGCCTCAAGGGCGTCATCGACGGCGCCGACCGTCACGGACCGCGCGGCAGTTCCGAGCAGCCGGGCGACGGCGCGCTGATCTGCTGGGACGGGCTGCACGCGCTCGACAACGACTGGTCGCTCTCGGGCGCGCTGAAGTCGCTGACCTCGATGGGAAGCTCGCCCTCGAACGAGCAGCAGAACCGGGGCGAGCAGCTGCGCGAAGCGGGCGAGCGTTTCGGCGCGCCCGACTATTCGAAGCGGACCTTTTTCCGCGCCGTGGTCGATGGCCGTCACAAGCTGGTCCGCTGGTTCAGCCCCGAGGACTACGCCAACCCGGCGACCCTGGAGGAGCTTCTCGCCACGAGCGATCTCGGCCTCTACGATCTCGAGCGCGATCCGGGCGAGCTGCAAAACCTCGCCCATCCCGATCACCCGGACCACGACTTGGCGCTGATCGCGCGGATGGGGGCCAAGCTCCACGCCCTGGTGGAACGCGAGATCGGCGAGGACCGCCGCCCGTTCGACCTCGACATGTTCGGCACGCGCGAGGTGCGGCAGGGCTGACGGCGGCGGCGCCCGTCACGGGCCGGGTGCGAGCCGCAGGACCACTTCCTCGGCGATCGCCAGGGATGCCGTGAGGCCGGGGCTTTCGATCCCGAAGAGGTTGACGAGACCCTCGACCCCGTGGGTCTCCGGCCCCTGGATCACGAAATCCGCAGCCGCCTCCCCCGGACCCGAAAGCTTCGGCCGGATGCCGCTATAGGCGGGCATCAGGCTGCCGTCGGGCAGCGCGGGCCAGTATTTGCGGATCTCGCCATAGAAATGATCCGCGCGGGCGGGGTCGATGCTGTAGTCCTTCGCGCCGATCCACTCGACATCGGGACCGAAACGCATCGCTCCGGCGAGGTCGAGCGTCAGGTGCACCCCGAGGCCCCCCGGCTCGGGCACCGGATAGATCAGCCGCGAGAAGGCCGGCCTGCCCGCGACCGAGAAATAGCTGCCCCGCGCGTAATGCAGCGGCGGCACGAACCGGCGGGCGAAGCCGTCCAGGCCCGCGGCGAGGATATGCGCGCCCAGGCCGGCCGCGTTGACGAAGTGGCGGGCGGCGATCTCGTGGCGGTCGCCGGTCAGGGTGTCGCGGGTTTGCAGGACGAAGGTGCCGCGCTCGATGCGGCCCGAGACGATCTCGGTCCGCAGGCTCAGATGCGCGCCACCGGCCTCGGCCTCGCCGAGCAGCGCCAGCATAAACGCATGGCTGTCGATGATCCCGGTGGAGGGTGACAGCAGCGCCGCATGGCAGGTCAGCGACGGCTCCATCCCGCGCGCCTCTGCGGCCTCCAGCATCACGAGATCGTCCACCCCGCAGGTCCGCGCCCTCGCGGCGATCTCGCCCAGCACCGCCTCCTGTCCGGGCCGGGTCGCCACGATCAGCTTGCCGCAGCGCCGGTGCGGTATCCCGCGTTCGGCCGCATAGGCATAGAGCATGCCGCGGCCGCGGACGCAGAGCGCCGCCTTCAGGCTGCCCGGCGGATAATAGAGGCCCGCATGGATGACCTCGGAGTTGCGCGAGCTGGTTTCCGTGCCGATGGCGTCGGCCGCCTCGACGATGATCGTCTCGATGCCGCGCCGGGCCAGCAGCCGGGCCACCGCGAGGCCGATGACGCCCGCGCCCGCGACGATGCACTCAACGCTGTCCATCCCGGCCCCGGTCCTCCCGTCAGCTGCCCCGGCGGCTTTCGCCCAAGGCCTCGCCATAATGCCGCCGGAAGGCGCGGGCCAGTGTCGAGGCCGAGGCGAAGCCGGTGCGCGCCGCGATGTCCGGGAGCGGCAGCGTCACACTCCCGGAGCCCAATTCCGACTTGCTGACCCGGCGCATCGCCGAGCGTGACCGCGGCCCCTCAGGTGCGGGAGTGCGCCCTCACTCCCACTCGATCGTGCCAGGCGGCTTCGAGGTGATGTCGTAGGTCACGCGGTTGATGCCGCGGACCTCGTTGATGATCCGCGTCGCGGTCTCGCCCAGGAACTCGTGCGTGAACGGGTAGTAGTCGGCGGTCATGCCGTCCACGCTCGTCACCGCGCGGAGCGCGCAGGCGTAGTCGTAGGTGCGCGAGTCGCCCATCACGCCCACGGTGCGGACCGGCAGCAGGGCGACGAAGGCCTGCCAGATCGCGTCATAGAGGCCGTGGCGGTGGATCTGGTCGATGAAGACCGCGTCCGCCCGGCGCAGGATGTCGAGCTTCTCCGGCGTCACCTCGCCGGGGCAGCGGATGGCGAGGCCGGGGCCGGGGAAGGGGTGGCGGCCGATGAAGCTCTCGGGCAGGCCGAGTTCGCGCCCTAAGGCGCGGACCTCGTCCTTGAACAGCTCGCGCAGCGGCTCGACCAGCTTCATGCCCATCTTCTCGGGCAACCCGCCGACATTGTGGTGGCTCTTGATCGTGACCGAGGGGCCGCCGCTGAAGCTGACGCTCTCGATCACGTCGGGGTAGAGGGTTCCCTGCGCCAGGAACTCCGCCCCGCCGACCTCGGCCGCGTGCTTCTGGAACACGTCGATGAAGAGCCGCCCGATGGTCTTGCGCTTGACCTCGGGGTCGCTGACGCCCGTGAGCGCGCCGAGGAACAGATCGCCCTCGTCGGCATGGATCAACGGGATGTTGTAGTGGTCGCGGAACATCGAGACGACCTGATCGGCCTCGTTCAGCCGCATCAGCCCGTGGTCCACGAAGACGCAGGTCAGCCGCTCGCCGATCGCCTCGTGGATCAGCACCGCGGCGACGGAGGAGTCGACCCCGCCCGAAAGGCCGCAGATGACCTTGCCGTCGCCCACCTGCTCGCGGATGAGGCGGATCGCCTCGTCTCTGTAGGCGGCCATGGTCCAGTCGCCGGTGAAGCCCGCGAGCCGCACGAAGTTCTCCAGCATCCGGCGGCCGTTCGGGGTGTGGTGGACCTCGGGGTGGAACTGGACGGCGTAGAAGCGCCGCGCCTCGTCGGCGATCATGGCGAAGGGGGCGTTCGGCGAGGTGCCGATGACCTCGAAGCCGGGGGCGAGGGCGGTCACGCGGTCGCCGTGGGACATCCAGACCTGCTCGCGCCCACCGTCGAAGAGGCCGGCGAAGATGCCGTCGTTGCGGTGGCCCTCGGCCGGAACGACGAAGGCGCGGCCGAACTCGGCATGGTGCCCGGCCTCGACTGCACCGCCGAGCTGGACCATCATCGCCTGCTGGCCGTAGCAGATGCCGAGGACCGGCACGCCCATCTCGAACAGTCTTTGCGGCGCGCGGGGGCTGTCCGGGGCGGTCACGGAAGCAGGCCCGCCCGAAAGGATCACCGCCTGCGGCGCGAAACCGTCGAGGAAGGCCTCGTCCACCGCGTTGAAGGGGTGGATCTCGCAGTAGACGTTCAGCTCGCGCAGCCGGCGTGCGATGAGCTGCGTCACCTGCGAGCCGAAATCGACGATGAGCAGGCGCTGATGCGCGGCGGCGATGGGAGGCGTGGTCATGCTTGGCCTTTACGGCGGCGGCGGGCGGCGGGCAAGCGGCGGCGTGGGGCAGGGGGGAGCCGGCGGAACCCCGCGCAAGCACTGCGCGTTCGCCGGGAAGATGGCCGGACAGTCCGCAAAAGCCCGCACCATCAGCGACTTGCCGAAGGGAACCTCCATGTCCGCCCGCATCGCCGCCGCGCTCCTCATGACCGCGTCCCTCGCCGCCTGCGCCCCCGGCGCATTCATCAAGGACACGGCGGCCCCCGGCCTCGACATGAGGCCGCTGCCCGACCCCTCGGTGGAGACGCTGGCCACGACCTGTGCCCCGGCCGATCCGGCGGTTGCGGCGAGCATGCTGGATGCGATCAACGCGCATCGGATCGCGGCCGGGCGCACGCCGGTGACGGAGGACCCGCGCCTTGCGACGGCGGCGCAGGCCCATGCCTGCGACATGCAGCGGACCGGGCGGCTCAGCGTCGTCGGCTCGAACGGGAACTCGGTCCTCGACCGGGTGCGGGCGGTGGATTACGGCCCCTGCCGCGCGGCGCAGACCGTCGCTGCCTCGGGCGCGAGCCCGGCCGCGCTGACGGCACAGTGGCGGGGCGAGGCGCCGAACTGGGACAACATCGGCAGCCAGGCGTTCGAGAATGCAGGGATCGGGGCGCGGCAGGGGCCGGACGGTCGGGTGTGGTGGTCGGTGGTGACGGCCGCGCGCTGCTGAGGCGTCAGGCGCGGACCCTAGGCCAGTAGCTGCCGAAGCTCCAGAGGTTACCCTCGGGGTCGCGGCACGCGAATTCGCGGCTGCCGTAGCTGGTGTCGTGGAGTTCCTGCACGATCTTGGCGCCCGAGGCGCTCACCCGCGCGAAGAGCGCATCCGGGTCGGGCACGGCGACATAGAGGGCGTCCGTGCGCCCCCCCCCCCGATCGCCGACCATGCGACCGTAATCGTCATCCCGCGCCTGTCCCAGCATCAGGATCGAGGTGCCGAGAGCCAGTTCGGCATGGACGATTGCGCCCTCGTGGCGGTGCACCTCGTGCTCGGTGAAGCCGAGGGTGCCGGTCAGCCAGCGGATGGCGGCCTCGGGGTCGCGGTAACGAAAGGTGGGAAAGAGGCAGGGGGAATCCATGACGGTCCTCCGGTGCGGGATGGGACGATCATGCACGCATGCCGCCCTCCCGTCACGCGCTCGAAAGCCGCGTTGCTCCGCACCGCCTCACCGCTCCGGCACCAACCCCCGCGGCGCGAATCGCAGGACCAGCAGCAGGATCAGCCCCATCACGATGAACCGCATATGCGGCGCTGACCCCAGCAGGTGGTTGCGCAGGTCTCCCGGAGGCAGCGGCGCCGTCAGTACGCCCATCAGCGCCGGGCCCCACACCTCGACCTTGATCCACAGGAACCAGATCAGCAGCGCCCCCAGCACCGCGCCCCAGTTGTTGCCCGAGCCGCCGACGATCACCATCACCCAGATCAGGAACGTATAGCGCAGCGGCGCGAAGGCGGTCGGGTTCAGGATGCCGTCATAGGTCACCAGCATCGCCCCCGAGAGGCCGACGACCGCGCAGCCGATCACGAAGACCTGCAGGTGCCGCGCGGTCACGTTCTTGCCCATGGCGCCCGCCGCGACCTCGTTGTCGCGGATGGCGCGCATCATGCGGCCCCAGGGCGAGTTCAGCGCCAGCTGCGCCAGCAGGATCACCGCCAGAAGAACCGCCGTGAAGAGGCTCGCATAGCCGATCTTCACCCAGACCCCCGACGCCTCGGCCACGCTCATGCCGAGGCGATTGGCGAGTTCCGGGAATTCCGGGTGGTTCTGGAGGTCGAGTTCGTAGGGCACCGGGCGCGGGATGCCCGACATGTTCTTCACGCCCCGTGCGATCCAGTCCTCGTTCTTCACGACGGCAACGATGATCTCGCCGATGCCGAGGGTGGCAATGGCGAGGTAGTCCGAGCGCAGGCCGAGGGCGACCTTGCCGACCGCCCAGGCGGCGGCGGCGGCGAGGGCGGCGCCCACCGGCCAGCTGAGCAGCACCGGCCAGCCGAGGCCGCCGATGTTGCCGTAGCTCGCGGCGTTGTTGGCCTCGATCGCCGTCACTGCCGGGTCGAAGGCCCAGCGGAAGAGGACGAAGCCGGCGATCAGGATCGCGCCCACGGCCACGCCCCGCCATGCCCCCGTGCGCGGCCAGACCCAGGCGGCAAGCGCGAGCGTCCCCAGCCCGAGCGCGAGCGCGAAAAGGAGCCGCGTCCCGCCCGCATCCCACGCCCCCGGCACCGGCGCGGTCGAGATCAGCACCGGCGCAAGCGCGCCGAGCGCCATGAAGCCCACGATGCCGGCGTTGAAGAGACCGGCATAGCCCCACATCATGTTGACCCCGAGCGCGGTCACGGCCGAGATCAGCCCGAGGTTCAGGATGCCGAGCGCCGTGTTCCACGAGCCGGAGAACAGCGCGTTGCGCGTGGTGCCCTCGAGGATCACGAGGACGGCGACCGCGGCGAAGAGGAGCGGCGCGCGCCACGGGCTCGCGCGCTCGGCCTGGCGGGTGGCGGTGGACATGGGCGGCCTCCCTCAGACGCTCTTGCCGCGGAACAGCCCGGTCGGGCGGAACAGCAGCACCACGATCAGGATCACGAAGCTGACGGCGAACTTGTATTCGGTCGAGAGCAGCTGCATCAGCCCGTCCGACTCCCAGCCGAGATAGGCGGCGATCTTGCGCCAGGGATAGGTGACGGCGACCTCGGAGAAGGCGACGATGAAGCCCCCGGCGATGGCGCCCAGGGGGTTGCCGAGGCCGCCCACGATGGCGGCGGCGAAGATCGGCAGCAGGATCTGGAAATAAGTGAAGGCGCGGAATGACTTGTCGAGGCCGTAGAGGGTGCCCGCAAGCGTCGCGAGCGCGGCGGCGATGATCCAGGTCTGGCGCACCACGCGCTCGGGGTCGATGCCGGAGAGGAGCGCCAGATCCTCGTTGTCGGAATAGGCCCGCATCGCCTTGCCCGAGCGGGTGCGGTTCAGGAACCAGAACAGCCAGGCCACCGTGAGCGCCGCGGCCGCCACGGTGATGACCTGCGTGCCACGCAGGGCCAGCCCCTCCTCGAGGCCGGTCCAGCGACGGAAATCGGCCACGCCGATGATGAAGCGGGCGCCGTCGTCGAAGCGGATCTCGTCCACGCCGATCACGAGGCGGGTGAGGCCGTTCATGATGAACATGACGCCGACCGAGGCCATCACGAAGATGATCGGCGCGGCGCGCTTGCGGCGGTAAAAGCGGTAGACCACGCGGTCGGTCCCCAGCATCAGCAGCGCCGTCAGGGCGATTGCCACCGGCAGCGCCAGCAGCGCGGTCGGCAGCGGCGTCAGCGCGATCCCGAGGCCCTGCAGCCCCCAGGTCAGCAGGATCACCATGGCCGTGCCGAAGGCCATGGTGTCGCCATGCGCGAAGTTGGAGAAGCGCAGGATGCCGTAGATCAGCGTCACCCCGAGCGCGCCGAGCGCCAGCTGCGCGCCATAGGCGGTGGCCGGGATTACGACGAAGTTCAGCACCGCGACGAGGGCGTTCAGCAGGTCCATGCGGGGCCTTTCAGCGGGGCAGGGGGCACCGTCAGCCCCCCAGGAAGGTGCGCCGCACCTCGGAATCGGCCAGAAGCTCGGCCCCGGTGCCGGTGTAGCGGTTGGCGCCCTGCACGAGGACATAGCCGATATCGGCGATCTCGAGGGCCTGCCGCGCGTTCTGCTCGACCATCAGGATCGAGATGCCGCTGCGAGCGATCTCGATGATGCGGTCGAAAAGCTCGTCCATGACGATCGGCGAGACGCCTGCGGTCGGCTCGTCCAGCATCAGCAATTGCGGCTTGGTCATCAGCGCGCGACCGACCGCGACCTGCTGGCGCTGCCCGCCGGAAAGCTCGCCCGCCGGCTGGCGGCGCTTGTCGGCGAGGACCGGGAACAGGGTCAGGACCTGATCCATCGTCCGGGCGATGCCGTCATCGTCGTCGCGGATGAAGGCCCCCATCTCCAGATTCTCGGCGACCGTCATCGACGGAAAGACGTTGTGGGTCTGCGGCACGAAACCCATGCCGCGCCGCACCCGCTCCTGCGGCGAGAGGGCGCCGATGTCCTCCCCGTCGAGGGTCACGCGCCCCTCGCGCAGCGGCAGCATCCCGAACACCGCCTTCATCGCGGTGGACTTGCCGGCGCCGTTCGGGCCGACGATCACCGCGATCTGGCCGCGCTCCACCGTGAGGGTGCAGTCATGCAGGATGTCGGCCTTGCCGTAGCCACCAGTCATGCCGGTCGCGGCGAGATAGGGGGCGCTCACAGGGGTCCCCCCGCCGCCGCTTCGTCGCCAAAGCCCGGCTGCGCGCCGTGGCTCTCGGCCAAGGCGTTCTCCTTGGCCGCCTCGGCCTTGACCTTGTTCTTCAGCCCCCGGCCCAGATAGGCCTCGATCACCGCCTCGTTCTGCATGATCTGGTCGGCCGAACCCTCGGCCAGCACCCGGCCCTCGGCCATGACCACGACCGGATCACAGAGGCGGCCGATGAAGTCCATGTCGTGCTCGATCACGCAGAAGGTGTAGCCGCGCTCGCGGTTCAGGCGCGTGATCGCGTCGCCGATGGTACCGAGCAGCGTGCGGTTCACCCCCGCGCCGACCTCGTCGAGGAACACCACCTTGGCGTCCACCATCATCGTCCGGCCCAGTTCCAGCAGCTTCTTCTGCCCGCCGCTGAGGTTCCCCGCCTTCTCATGCGTCAGGTGGCGGATCGTCAGGAAATCCAGCACCTCGTCGGCGCGCTTGCGGATCGCCGCTTCCTCCTCGCGGATCTGGCCGCGCTTGAGCCAGGCGCCCCAGAGGCTCTCGCCGGTCTGGTTGCCGGGCACCATCATCAGGTTCTCGCGCACCGTCATCGAGGCGAACTCATGCGCCAACTGGAACGTCCGCAGCAGCCCCCTGTGGAAAAGCTCGTGCGGGGGCAGGCCGGTGATGTCCTCGCCGTCCATCGTGACGCGGCCGGAAGTCGGTTCAAGAACCCCGGCAATCACGTTGAAAAGGGTGGATTTTCCGGCGCCGTTGGGGCCGATCAGCCCGGTGATCGACCCGGTCTCGATCGCCAGGCTGGCGCCGTCCACGGCGCGGAAGCCGCCGAAATGCTTGTGCAGGTCCTCGACCCGGATCATGCCTTCCCTGTCCTTGTCACCGCCTCTTCTGCGGGCGGTTCTTATGGGGCGCGGACCGGCGCCGCGGATGGCGCCGGTCCGGCCGTGGTCATGCGGCCGTCAGTGGAACTTCACCGCGTTCAGCGTGCCGCCCTTGAAGTCCACCTCGCGGTAGATTCCGGCGCTTTCGCCCGGCTCGACCAGCTCGACCCCGGTGGCGCCGTCGAAGTCGATGTCCTCGCCCGCGGCCAGCAGCTCCAGCCCGCGCGCCAGCTGGCCGGGCAGGATCTTCTCGCCCGGCGCGTTGGCGACGTCCATCACCTTGTCCTTGTAGACCTTCGGATCCGACGTCCCGGCCGCCTGCATGGCGAGCGCGATCAGCGAGGCCGCGTCATAGGCCTCGGCGGCGAAGGCCGAGCTGCCCTCGAAGTCCGCATCCGAGGCCAGTTTCAGGAAGGTGTCGCGACCCTCGCCCTCCGAGGAGGGGTTCTGGCCGAAGCTGGTCTCGAGCTCGGTGCCGAAACGGTCCACGAGCGGCTGGCCGACCATGCCGTCCGGGAAGACGAAGGTGTCGAAGGCGCCGCTGTCGAGGGCCGCCCGCACCACGCCCGAGCCGCCCTGATCGACATAGCCCGCCACGACGAGCGCATCGCCCCCGGCGGCGTCGAGCGCCGCGACCTCGGCCGAATAGTCGCCCTTGCCGTCCTCATGCGCGGCCGAGATGGTGACGGTGCCGCCCTTCTCCTCGAAGGCCTGCTGGAAGCTCTCGGCCAGACCCTTGCCGTAGTCGTTGTTGGTGTAGGTCACGGCGACGTTGTCGATGCCGCGCTCGAGGATGATATCCGCCATCACCTCGCCCTGGCGGGCGTCCGACGGCGAGGTGCGGAAGAAGAAGCCGCGGTCGTCGATGGTGGAGAGCGCGGGCGAGGTGGCCGAGGGCGAGATCATCACGATGCCCTGCGGGACGCCGACGGCCTCGAGGCTGGCGATCGTCTCGCCCGAGCACATGCCGCCCACGATGCCCTTGACGCCTTCGGAGGCCAGCCGCTCGACTGCGGCGACCGAGGCTGAGGCGTCGGCGCAGGTGTTGTCGGCGGGCACCGGAACCAGCGTCGAGCCGTCGAGCAGCAGGCCCGAGGCATTCACCTCGTCCATGGCGAGGACGGCGCCGTTCTCGATGTCAGGCGCCATCGACTCCAGCGGGCCGGTATAGCCCATCGAGATGCCGACCTTGATCTCCTCGGCGCCCGCGGCACCGGCGACGAGCGCGGTGGCGGCGGTCGCCAGCAGCAGTTTCTTCATGTCTCACTCCCTGAGTTGGACCGTTGTCCTGGGCGGCAAACTAGAGAGGCCGCGCGAAAAAAGAAAGCGCCACGCGGGGTTCGTGTCGCCGGGTCAGCCTGCCTGACGGGCGCAACAAATACCGCTGCTCACGGAACCTCGCGGCGGCGTGATCGTTGCCCCCCGGACGCCGCGCCCCAAGCGGCCATCACCGCCGGAGGCCGCCCATGTCCCGCGTCGTGACCGCAGCGCTCAGCTCTGCCTTGGCCCTCGCCACCGCAACGCCGCTCGCCTCGGACCCGCTGCCGCCCACCACGAACTTCCGCCAGCTTCCGACCATGCCCTTCTCGCGGGTGATGGAGCTGGACGCGGCGCAGAAGCCCGCGGTGATGCAGCGCCAGCTCGACATGCTGGAGGCGCGCTACGACCTCGCCGACCGGCCGATGGACGGCGTGATGATGACCGGCGGCCTTCGCGCGGTGCAGGACGGCGTCCGCGTCCGCCTGCCCGAGGGCCAGACCTGGGACAGCCTAGCAGCCATGACTCCCGCGGAGATCCGCGACGCCGACCTGCTGCCCGACGGCTTCAAGCCGCTGCCGCATGTCAAGCAGGCCAACAGCGGACAGGTCTTCCCCCAGTTCGTCATCGACGAGATCGACCGGCAGGAGGGGCGCGATCTCACCCGCTTCGACGTCGACTTCGACCTGCCTGCACATCTGCTGCCCGAGTTTCCGCCGCCGATCTTCCTGACCACGCAGCCGCATCTGGGCGATGTCTCGCGCGGGCAGCTGCTGACGCTGGCCAATCACTACGAGATCATGAACGGGTTGCTGACGCCGGTGCAGATGGAGGGCCTGCGCATCCTGCTCACGCCCTTCCCGCAGGAGGAGTTCAACCAGACCGAGGACCGCAAGACGGCCGAGCAGCATCGCGGCATCGCCTGCCTCGACTGCCACTCGAACTTCAGCACCAATGCGGGCTTCCATCACACCCCCGATGTGCGGCCGCAGGCGGCGCGCTTCCGGCTCGACAGCCCGGCACTGCGCGGCATGTTCAACCAGCAGATCCACGGCTCGAAGCGGTCGCTGCGCTCGATCGAGGATTTCACCGAATTCGAGCAGCACACCGCCTATTTCAACGGCGACCACGTGAGCGCGGCGCGCAAGGGCGAGCACGTCCCCGACCGCTCGCACAAGGTCGCCTTCATGGCGCAGATGCAGAACATCATCGACTTTCCGCCGGCGCCGAAGCTGGACCCGCTCGGCCGGCTCGACGCGGACCTCGCCACCGAGCAGGAGCTGCTGGGGGAGCAGGTGTTCAACGGCAAGGGCCAGTGCGCGGTGTGCCACATCCCGCAGACGGCCTTCATGGACCAGCAGATGCACGACCTGAAGCTCGAGCGGTTCTACGCGCCGGGCGAGGTGGTCAACGACTTCGTCCTGCTGCCGGACGGTCCGGTCAAGACCTTCACGCTGCGCGGCATCAAGGACACGCCGCCCTACCTGCATGACGGGCGGCTGATGACGCTGGCGGACACGGTGGAGTTCTTCAACCTCGTCCTGCACACGCAGCTGACGCAGGACGAGAAGGACGCCCTCGTCGCCTACATGCTCACCCTCTGACCCGGAGGCCGCCGATGCGCGCCGCTGCCCTCGCCCTTGCCCTCGCCGCCGCACCCGCGCCCGGCCTCGCCCAGATGGGCAATCCCGGCTTCATGGCCCCCGACACGCGCTTCGACGCGCAGGGGATGCCGGAGCCGGGGCAGACGAACCCCAATGACATCCTCTTTGCACAACTCGCGGCCGAGGGCGGCATGGCGGAGGTGGCCCTGAGCGAACTGGCCGAGGGGCGGGCCCAGGCCGAGGCGGTGACAGCCTTCGCCGCGCGCATGATCGAGGACCACACGGCGGCCAACGAGCGCCTGGCCGGGCTTGCCGAGGCGGCTGACATCCCGCTGCCCGAGGCGCTGAACGCCGAGCACAAGGCGATCCGGGGGACGCTCGAGGGGCTCGAGGGCGCGGCCTTCGACATCGCCTACATGCGCGGACAGGTCGTGGATCACCAGAAGGCCGCGACCCTGATGGTGTGGGAGATCGCTGACGGTCAGGAGGCCGGGTTGCAGGGCTTCGCTTCCGAGACGCTCCCCGTGATCCTCCGTCATCTGGAGGAGGCGCGGGCGATCGTGGCGGACCTGTCGGCGCAGCCCGAGATCGCGGCGGTGTCGCCCGAGACGATCGGCATTGCCCCGTCCGCAACGGCGGCCGGCTGGGAGGGGGAAGGGGTCACGTCGCCCGGAGACGAGACCGCCAACCCGGCGGCTCCGTCGCCCCCGCCCCCGGCCGGAGCCGGGGCGGCTCCCGCGGACGAGCCTGCGGGCGAGGGCGCGACCCCGGCCGAGGCTGAGACAGCCCCCGCCGAGTGACCCGCCTTCAGCGCGTCGCATCCTCCGCCTGACCGCCCGTCCCGCGCTCGCGATAGGGCGTCGCGCCATATTGCGCCCGGTAGCATTTCGAGAAATGCGATGGGCTCGAGAACCCGCAGGCGAGGGCCACCTCGATCACGCTCATAGGCGTCTGCATCAGCAGGTTGCGCGCGCGGGCAAGCCGCGTCTCCATGTAGTATTTCTTCGGGCTGCGGCCGAGATAGCGGCGGAACAGCCGCTCGAGCTGGCGGGTGGACATGCCCGTTTCCTCGGCGAGGTCGGCGGGGCTGACCGGCTCCTCCACCGTTTCCTCCATCCGCGCGATCACCTGCGCGAGGCGCGGGTGCCGCACGCCGATCCGCGCCGGGATCGAGAGCCTCTGGCTGTCGCGGCCGGTGCGGATGTTGGTGTAGATCAGCTGGTCGGCCACCGTCGCGGCAAGCGCGTCGCCATGCTCGGCGGCGATGATCCCCAGCATCAGGTCGATGGACGACGTCCCGCCCGCCGCCGTCAGCCGGCTGCCTTCCTGCACGAAGATCGCGCGCACGAGGTCCACCTCGGGGAACGCCTCCGCGAAACCGTCATGGTTCTCCCAGTGGATCGTCGCCTTCCGCCCGTCGAGCAGCCCGGCCGCCGCCACCACCCAGGCCCCGGTGCAGAGGCCGCCGACCGCGACCCCGCGCCGCCCTTCGCGCCGCAGCCAGTTCAGCACCGGGCGGCTGGCGGCGCGGGTGATGTCGAGGCCGCCGCAGACGAGGATGGTGTCGCCCGCGCGCAGTTCCTCGAGGCCGCCGTCGAGCGCGATCCGCGCGCCGTTCGAGCAGGTGGCCGAGGCCGCCCCCTCGCCGGTGTAACCCTCGCCCAGCAGCCGCCATTCGTAGAGGCTGCGCCCGGCGGCGTAATTGGCCAGCCGCAACGGCTCGATCGCGCCTGCGAAGCTCATCATGGTGAAGCGGGGCAGCAGCAGGAAGCAGAAACGCCGCGCCTTCGCGTCTCCCGATGGGGCCGGCGGTCTCGGCGGCGGGGCGGCGGGCATGTCGGGGCTCCGGTCGGAATGTCGCGCGGCAGATCATCAGGGAACGCGGGGGGCCGCAAGGCTTTCCCTTGCGCGCGGCCGGGCCTATGTAACGGCACTCGCACCCGATGGAGGAGCCGTCATGGCCCAGGATGCCCGCACCGCCCCGACCCCCGCCCGCCCGGCCTGGGACAAGGCCGGCTGGCGTGCCTGCCCGCGCGTGCAGATGCCCGACTATCCCGACCCGGCCGCCGTCGCCGCCGTCGAGGCGCAGCTTGGCCGCTATCCGCCGCTGGTCTTCGCGGGCGAGGTCCGCCGCCTGAAGGCCGAGCTTGCCCGGGTCGGCGCGGGGCAGGCGTTCCTCCTGCAAGGCGGCGACTGCGCGGAGAGCTTCGCCGAGTTCTCGGCCGACAACATCCGCGACACCTTCAAGGTGCTGCTGCAGATGGCCGTGGTCCTGACCTGGGGCGCGCAGCTGCCGGTGGTCAAGCTCGGGCGCATGGCGGGGCAGTTCGCCAAGCCTCGCTCGGCCCCGACCGAGGTGGTCGGCGGCCAGGAGCTGCCCAGCTACCGCGGCGACATCATCAACGGCTTCGACTTCACCCCCGAGGCCCGCATCCCAGACCCGGCGCGGATGCTGCAGGCCTACACGCAGGCGGCGGCGTCGCTGAACCTGCTGCGCGCCTTCTCGACCGGCGGCTATGCCGATATCCACCGCGTCTCCAGCTGGATCGCGGGCTTCGCCGAGGGGCCGGAGGCCGAGCGCTACCGCGGCATCGCCGACCGCCTCTCGGACGCGATGGCCTTCATGCAGGCCGCCGGCATGACCGCCGAGACTTCGCATCAGCTTGGCACGGTGGAGTTCTACACCAGCCACGAGGCGCTCCTGCTGGAATACGAGGAGGCGCTGGCCCGGATCGACTCGACCACCGGACTGCCGGTGGCCGGCTCGGGGCACATGATCTGGATCGGCGACCGCACCCGGCAGCCGGACGGCGCGCATGTCGAGTTCTGCCGCGGCGTGCAGAACCCGATCGGCCTGAAATGCGGGCCGACGCTGACCACCGACGACTTCAAGCGGCTGCTGGCGAAGTTGAACCCCGGCAACGAGCCGGGGCGGCTGACGCTGATCGCGCGTTTCGGCGCGGGCAATGTGGGCGACCACCTGCCGCGGCTGATCCGCGTGGTGGCGGAGGAGGGGGCCGAGGTCGTCTGGACCTGCGACCCGATGCACGGCAACACCATCAAGAGCGCCTCGGGCTACAAGACCCGGCCCTTCGATTCGGTGCTGCGCGAGGTGCGCGAGTTCTTCGCCGTCCACGCGGCCGAGGGCTCGATCCCCGGCGGGGTGCATTTCGAGATGACCGGGCAGGACGTGACCGAATGCACCGGCGGCGTCCGGGCGGTCACGGACGAGGACCTGTCCTCCCGCTACCACACCGCCTGCGACCCGCGCCTGAACGCCAGCCAGTCGCTGGAACTGGCCTTCCTGGTGGCCGAGGAACTGCGCGCCCGCCGCCGGGCCGCGCCGGCCACGGCCCGCGCCGCAGTGTGAAACCCGCGGGCGTCAGCGCCCGCCAGGTATGACCCGGAACCCCGCCCGCCGCGCCGCCGCCCCGCTGCTTCCGGTGGGCGCGGGCTCCGGCGGGTCAGGCTTCGCGGCACCCCGCCGCGGCGACGGAAAGGGCACCGCGGGCGGACGCCAGACCTCCGGCGGCTCGGCAAAGCCGGGGCGGGAGGGGGTCGGCAGCAGCGTCCGCGCGCCCTCGATCACCGGGGTCAGCGCCTCGGAGACCAGATCGAACCGACGCGGCGGGCGGCCGATGCCGCCCTCGGCCACGATCGCGCCCAGGGCGCGGGTGACGTCGCCCAGGTCGGAACTCAGCGGCAGCACCAGCATCCGCGCTGGCAGCGCCGGGCGGCCGTAGGCCAGGGGCGAGAGCATCGTGAGCTCCGCGATCTGCGGCGCGGCGAAGACCGTCTCCAGCACGTCCGACAGATGCCCGCGCGAGGCCGGGTTGAACAGCGCGCAGAACGGCATCCCCCGCACCTCCATCCCCATCAGGTCGATCAGGTGCCGCCCGGCGAGGCGGAAGCGGGCCGCGCCGGGGGCGATGCGCTCGAGGATGAAGGCATGGGCGATGGCGCCGCGCAGCCCGCGCGGCTCGATATCGCCACGCTCGGGCACCGCGCGGCCGCGGCGCAACCCGTCCCAGTAGGCGCGCAGCTCGCCCAGCGTCCGCCCGGCATGGAGCGGACCCGCCTCCGAGAGCCGCACCAGTTCGGCCCCGCGCGGCGGCGCGGCACCCGCCGGCCGGGGAGGGCAGTTCATCCCGTCGTCGTCCTGCATCTCCCACCCGTCGTCAGGGTCTTTGCATGAAACTGCCGCCGCTGACGCGGGTCTTGCAAGGGGCCGTGTTGTTAAGGGTTTCTTAGCATTTTCACGGCTGCTCTCCGGCGGAGCGCGACCTTGACCCCCGGGGGCCATGCGGGCATGGAAGCCCCGGCCGGGCCGCGCCGTCCGGGCTGACGCGAGGGATTGCGGCGCATGCAGCGCACCGGGCTTCTCATCATCCTGTCATCGCCCTCGGGGGCCGGAAAATCCACGCTGGCGCGGCGGCTGATGGAGTGGGACCGGAACCTCGCCTTCTCCGTCTCCGCAACCACCCGCGCGCCGCGTCCGGGCGAGGTCGACGGCCGCGAATACTACTTCCGCACCCGCAAGGACTTCGCCGCCATGATCGAGGCGGGCGAGATGCTGGAACACGCCGAGGTCTTCGGCAACCTCTACGGCTCGCCCCGCGGTCCGATCGAGGCCGCGATCCGCGAGGGGCGCGACACGCTCTTCGACGTGGACTGGCAGGGCGGCCAGCAGATCCGCAACTCGCCGCTGGGCCAGCAGGCGGTGTCGATCTTCCTGCTGCCGCCCGCGCTGGGCGAGCTGCGCCGCCGCCTCGTCGCCCGCGGGCAGGACGCGGCCGAGGTGGTCGACATGCGGATGCGCCATTCGCGCGACGAGATCAGCCACTGGGCCGAATACGACTACGTCCTCGTCAACGACGACCTCGACGCGACCGAGCAGCGGCTGCGCGCCATCGTCACCGCCGAGCGGCTGCGGCGCAACCGCCAGACCGGCCTCGGCGGCTTCGTGAAACGGCTGATGGAGGAGGAGGACGCATGATCTGGACCCTCGACGGGGTGACCCCGCAACTCGCCGCCGACGCCTGGGCGGCACCCGACGCGCAGCTCATGGGCCGCGTCGTGCTGGAGGCGGGCGCGAGCGTCTGGTTCGGCGCCGTCCTGCGCGGCGACAACGAGGAGATCCGGCTGGGCGAGGGGTCGAACATGCAGGACCTCTGCGCCTGCCACACCGACCCCGGCTGCCCGCTGTCCATCGGCCGCGAGGTGACGGTCGGCCACCGCGCGATCCTGCACGGCTGCACCATCCATGACGGCGCGCTGATCGGCATGGGCGCGATCGTGCTGAACCGCGCGGTGATCGGCGCCGGCGCGCTGATCGGCGCCGGCGCGCTGATCCCGGAGGGCAAGGAGATCCCGCCCGGCGCGCTCGTGATGGGCAGCCCCGGCAAGGTGATCCGCATCCTCGACGCTGCGGCGCAGGCGGAGCTGCGCGAGGGCGCGCGCCGCTACCGCCGCAACGCCGCCCGCTTCCGCGCGGGCCTCAAGGCCGCCGCGGGCTGACCCGCTTGGACCATCGCGCCACAGCCCGCCTGATGCGCGCCATGCCGGTCGCGGTGCTGGCGGCGGACCGCGAGGGGCGCGTGATCGGCGCCAGCCCGGCGGCCGAGGCGCTGCTGGGCGAGCGGCTGGAGGGGCGGCCCTTCGTGACCGTGATCCGCCACCCGCTCGTGAACCACGCGCTCGATCAGGTGCTGGCCGGGGCGGGCACGGGCCCGAGGACCCTGCGTGCCATCATCTCGTCCGACGGGCAGGACCATGCCTGCGAGATCGCGGTCTCACCCCTCGACCTCGACCGAGGGCGGGGGGCAGTGATCGCGCTGCAGGACCTGACCGCGATCGAGCAGGCCGAGCAGATGCGCCGCGACTTCGTGGCCAATGTCAGCCACGAGCTGCGCACCCCCCTGACCGCGCTCATGGGCTTCATCGAGACCCTGCGCGGCCCGGCGAAGAACGATCAGGCGGCGCAGGCGCGCTTTCTCGACATCATGGAGCGCGAGACCCGGCGCATGAACCGCCTCGTGTCGGACCTGCTCTCGCTCAGCCGGGTCGAGGGCGAGGAGCGGCGCCGCCCCTCGGCCAGCGTCGATCTGGCGGGGCTGATCCGCAGCACCGTCGCCACGCTCGGGCCGACCGCGGCGGCGAAGGATGTGCAGCTGACGAGCTTCGGGGCCGAGGCGCCGGTCATGGTGCCGGGAGACGGCGACCAGCTGGTGCAGGTCCTCCACAACCTGATCGAGAACGCGGTGAAATACGGCGGCGGCGAGGTCCGCGTCACCCTGCGCCCGGTCGCCCATGAGCCGGTCCTGCGCGGCCCCGGTTGGGCGGTGGAGGTGGCCGATTCGGGCCCCGGCATCGACCCGCTGCATCTGCCCCGGCTGACCGAGCGCTTCTACCGCGTGGACACCCACCGCTCGCGCGCGCAGGGGGGGACGGGGCTCGGGCTGGCGATCGTCAAGCATATCGTCAACCGCCACCGCGGGCGGCTGAAGATCGAGAGCGAGCGTGGGAAGGGCAGCCGGTTCACCGTCATCCTGCCCGCGTCGGCGGAGCGGTAGGTACCGGGGCTGCCGCCCCGGACCCCGCGGATATTTTCAGACAGAAGAAGTCAGGGCGTCATGACGCATTTGATGCAGTCGTCCTTCTTGTCGCGGAAGGTGCGGTAGAAGCCGGGGCCGTCCTCCAGCGTGCCGCGATGGGTGATGATGAAGCTGGGGTCGATCCTGCCGGCCTCGATATGGGCGAGAAGCCGCTCCATGTAGGCGCGGGTGTGGGTCTGGCCGCCGCGCAGGGTCAGACCCTTGCCGAAGGCCGCGCCGATCGGGAACTTGTCGACGACACCCGCGTAGACACCCGGAATCGACACCGATCCGCCCTTGCGGCAGCACATGATCGCGTCGCGCAGCGCGTTCGGGCGGTCGGTCTCCTGCATCAGCGCGGTCTTTGCCCGGTCGTAGATCGCGCCGATGGTCGAGGCGCCATGCGCCTCCATGCCGACCGCATCGATGCAGCGGTTGGGCAGCTTGCCCCCGGTGAGTTCCGAAAGGCGGTCGAAGCTGTCCTCGCTGGACTGGTCGATGGTCTCGGCGCCGGCCTCACGCGCCTTGGCGAGCCGCTCAGGCTCGAAGTCCAGGGCGAAGACGCGCTCGGCCCCGAGCAGGAAGGCCGACAGGATCGCGAACTGCCCGACCGGTCCGCAGCCCCAGACGGCGACGGTGTCGCCGGGGCCAACGCCGATCTGCTCGGCAGCCTGGTAGCCGGTGGGGAAGATGTCGGTCAGGAACAGCACCCTCTCGTCGGGCACGCCCTCGGGCACCTTCACCAGCCCGACATCGGCATGGGGCACACGGACATATTCCGCCTGACCGCCGGCATAGCCCCCGAAGAGATGCGAATAGCCGAACATGCCGCCCGGCGACTGGCCATACATGGCCTCGACCTTCTCCTTGTCGCGGTTGGTGGTGTCGCAGAGCGCGAAGGCGTCCAGGCGGCAGAAGTCGCACTGACCGCAGGCGATGTTGAACGGCACGAGGACCCGGTCGCCCTGGCGGAAGCCGGTCACACCGCTTCCCACCGCGACGATCTCGCCCATGAATTCGTGCCCGAGGATGTCGCCCTTGCGCATCTCGGGGATGAAGCCGTCGTAGAGGTGCAGGTCCGAGCCGCAGATGGCGGTGGAGCTGACCTTCAGGACGATATCGCCCGGCTCCTCGATGGTCGGGTCGTCGACATTGTCCACCTGCACCTTGCCGGTGCCCTGAAAGGTGATCGCGCGCATGAAACCTCCTCCGGCTTGCCGGGGAGAACGGCGTCAGGCGGGATCGGTTGCCACGGCTTGATGGATGTCAGTGCTCGATGCCGAGTTCCGCCTCGCCCGAGCCGCTGAAGACCCTGGCTGCAAACGCGCTGCGATAGAGGTCCGACAGATCGGCGAGGTCCGCCGCGTCCTCGCCCATCTGCACCGTGAGGCCACCGAAGAGGCCGACCTGCGCCACGGGCACGCCTGCGTCCTCGCCCGCCCGCATCAGCGCCTCGGCCTCAGCCGGGTCGCAGGCGACAAGGTAGCGGGCCTGGTCCTCGCCGAAGAGTTCCGCGATGTCCTCGCTGTCGAGGCGGATGCCGATGCCCGCGGCCTCGGCCATCTCGAAGGCGGCGAGAGCGAGGCCGCCGTCGGAGAGGTCGGTCGCCGCGCGGATCAGGTTGCGGTGGGAGAGGAGGAACGCGCCATGCCGCCGCTCGGCTTCGAGGTCCACGGGCGGCGCGTCGCCAGCCTCGACCGCGAAGGCTTCGGCCGCGAGGGCGGACTGCCCGAGATGGCTGCCGGGGTGGCCGATCAGCAGGGCGACATGGCCCTCCTCCGGCAGCCCGCCAATGATCTCGTCGAGGCTCTCCAGCAGCCCGACAGCACCGATGGTCGGCGTGGGCAGGATCGCGCGGCCGTCGGTCTCGTTGTAGAGGCTGACATTGCCCGAGACGATCGGCATGTCGAGCGCGCGGCAGGCCTCGCCGATGCCGCGGATCGCGCCGACGAGCTGGCCCATGATCTCGGGCTTTTCCGGGTTGCCGAAGTTGAGGTTGTCGGTGGCGGCGAGCGGCCGCGCGCCGACTGCCACGAGGTTGCGCCACGCCTCCGCGACCGCCTGCCGACCGCCCTCGACCGAGTTCGCCCGGACATAGCGCGGCGTCACGTCCGAGGTGAAGGCGAGCGCCTTGGCCGTCCCGTGGACCCGCACGATCCCGGCGCCGAGGCCCGGCCGCCGCACCGTGTCGCCACCGACCTGGCTGTCGTATTGCTCCCAGACCCATTGCTTGCGGGCGTGGTTCGGGTTGCCGATCAACGCCCGCAGCGCCTCGACGGGGCGGATCGGGGGCAGGGCGGGCAGGGGCGCGGGGGAACCGCTCTCGACCCAGGGCCGGTCGTATTCCGGGGCCGAGGAAGACAGCTTGGACAGCGGCAGGTCGGCCTTCACCGCGTTGCCGTGCAGGATGAGGAAGCGGTCCTCAGCGATGGTCTGGCCGACGATGGCGAAGTCGAGGTCCCATTTCTCGAAGATCGCCCGCGCCTCGGCCTCCTTCTCGGGCCGCAGCACCATGAGCATCCGCTCCTGGCTCTCGCTCAGCATCATCTCGTAGGCCGTCATGGCGCGCTCGCGCACCGGCACGCGGTCGAGATCCAGGCGGATGCCCAGCCCCCCCTTGTCGCCCATCTCGACCGCCGAGCAGGTCAGCCCCGCCGCGCCCATGTCCTGGATCGAGATGACCGCGTCGGTCTCCATCAGTTCGAGGCAGGCTTCCAGCAGCCGCTTCTCGGTGAAGGGGTCGCCCACCTGCACGGTCGGGCGCTTCTCCTCGATGCTGTCGTCGAACTCCGCGGAGGCCATCGTCGCGCCGCCGACGCCGTCGCGGCCGGTCTTGGCGCCGAGATAGACGACCGGCATGCCGACGCCCGAGGCGGCCGAGTAGAAGATGCGGTCGGCCCGCGCGATGCCCGCGGCGAAGGCGTTGACGAGGCAGTTGCCGTCGTAGCTCTCGTGAAAGCGGACCTCGCCGCCGATGGTTGGCACGCCGAAGGCGTTGCCGTAGGCGCCGATCCCCTCGACCACGCCGCGCACCAGATGGGCGGTCTTGGGATGCGCGGGCCGCCCGAAGCTCAGCGCATTCATCGCCGCCATCGGCCGCGCGCCCATGGTGAACACGTCGCGCAGGATGCCGCCGACCCCGGTCGCCGCGCCCTGATGCGGCTCGATGTAGGAGGGGTGGTTGTGGCTCTCCATCTTGAAGACGCAGGCCAGCCCGTCGCCGATATCCACCACGCCCGCGTTCTCGCCCGGCCCGCAGATCACCTGCGGCCCGGTGGTCGGCAGGGTGCGGAGCCACCGCTTCGACGACTTGTAGGAGCAGTGCTCGTTCCACATGGCCGAGAAGATGCCGAGTTCGGTGAAGCTCGGCTCGCGGCCGATGATCGCGAGGATGCGCTCGTATTCGTCGGGCTTCAGCCCATGCGCGGCCACCAGTTCGGGCGTGATCTGCGGTTCCTGCATGGCGTCATCCCTCCGGGCGCGGCGATTGCGGGGCGTATAGCCGAAGGGGCCGAGCGACAGGAAGGCGGGTTGTCGCCGCCCTATCGCGGAACCCCACGACGGCGAAAAAAAAAAGCCGGGCACGAGGCCCGGCCTGAGTCCAACAGGGAGGTTGAAGGAGTGCCCGAGGGCAACGCCTTCACGGAGCCAGATAGGTTTAGGCGGCGGCGGCCGCAAGTCCGGGCGCGCTGCAGTTGCAGAATACCCGCTATGCGTGACCCGAATACCCCTCGGCCTCGGCGGCGACGCCCTCGGCAGGCAGCTGCTGTTCCAGGCGGCGGTAGGCCTGGATTTCCTCGAGAACGAAGTCGCGGAAGGCGGAGACCCGGCGCGAGCCGCGCAGCTCCTCGGGATAGGCGAGGAACACCGGCACTTCGACCGACTCGATCTCGTCGAGCACCCGCACGAGGGTGGCTGGAAAATCATGCGTCAGGTAGTCGGGCAGCAAGCCGATGCCGACATTCGACAGCACCCCCTGCAGCACGCCGAAATAATTGTTCACCATCAGCGTCGAGCGCGGGTTCTGGGCCAGCAGCGTCTGCGCCAGCCGCGCCCCGGCCGAGACCTGGGGCGTGGTCGGGTGCTGGAAGATCAGCCGGTGCGCGGCCAGATCCTCAAGCTTCCGCGGCGCGCCCGCATCGGCGAGGTAGCCGGGCGTGGCATAAAGCCGCATGCGGATGTTCAGCAGCCGCCGCCGGATCAGGTCGGACTGCGACGGCTCCTTCATGCGGATGGCAACGTCGGCCTCGCGCATGGGCAGATCCAGCACCCGCTCCTCCAGCAGGAGGTCGATCTTCAGATCGGGATAGCGCGCAAAGAGGCGGGGCAGGCGCGGCACCAGCCACATGGTGCCGAAGCCGGTGGCGGTGGTGACGCGCAGCTCGCCGAAGACATGCTCCTCGCTGTCGCGGATGCGCGCGGCCGTCTTGTCGAGCTTGGTCGACATCAGCTTCGTGGCCTCGAACAGCAGCTCGCCCTGCTCGGTCAGGATCAGCCCGCGGGCGTGGCGGTGGAAAAGGGTGGTGGCGAGCATCTCCTCGAGGCCGCGAATCTGGCGGCTCACGGCCGACTGCGACAGCTGCAACACGTCGCCGGCATGGGTCAGCGAACCGGCCTCAGCGACCGCGTGAAAGATTCGCAGCTTGTCCCAGTCCACGGCTTTGCATTCCTTGCAAATCGGCTCTGCACTCCTTGCAGGTCGTTACACGCGGCGGAAGCTTCGGGGAAGCGGCAAGTTTCCCTTTGTGCGTCAGGCTGTCTGACCTATATTGGAAGGAGGCAGACGCCGGGGAGGGCGCCATGAGCAAACACGCCGAGTTCTCGCTTGCCGACCGCTTTGACCTCGCGAAGCAGACGGTGCTTCTGAACGGCACCCAGGCCCTCGTGCGTCTGATGCTGATGCAGGCCGACCGCGACCGCGCCGCGGGGTTGAACACCGCCGGCTATGTCAGCGGCTATCGCGGCAGTCCGCTGGGCAATGTCGACCTGCAGATGATGCGTCACAAGCGCGAGCTTGAGGCGATGAACGTCACCTTCCAGCCGGGGCTGAACGAGGATCTCGCCGCCACCGCCGTCTGGGGCAGCCAGCAGGCCGAGATGCGCGGCGAGGGGAAATACGACGGGGTCTTTGCACTCTGGTACGGCAAGGGGCCGGGCGTGGACCGCTCGGGCGACGTGATGCGCCACGCGAACCTCGCGGGCACCTCGAAGCACGGCGGCGTCCTCATGGCGATGGGCGACGACCACACGGCCGAAAGCTCGACCCTGCTGCACCAGTCCGACTTCGCCATGGTCGATGCCTACATGCCGGTTTTGTCGCCGGCCGGGGTGCAGGAGATTCTCGATCTCGGCCTCTACGGCTTTGCCTTGTCGCGATATTCCGGCCTCTGGTGTGGCCTCAAGACGATGAAGGACACTGTCGAGGCGACCGCCGTGGTCAACGGAGACCCGCACCGGCTGAGCTTCGTCACGCCGGAGGATTTCCTCATGCCCGAGGGCGGGCTGACCATCCGCCTGGGCGACACGCCGGTCGTGCAGGAAGCGCGCATGATCGACTACAAGCGCTTCGCCGCCGAGGCCTTCGCCCGCGCGAACCGCATCGACCGCCGCGTCTGGGGCAAGCCCGGCGCCAGGATCGGCATCTGCGCCGCGGGCAAGAACTGGCTCGACGTGGTCCACGCGCTGTCGCTGCTCGGGATCGACGGGGCCGAGGCCGAGCGGCTGGGCGTCACCACCTACAAGATCGCGCAGACCTTCCCGCTGGACATGACCAGCTTCCACGAATGGGCCGAGGGGCTGGACCTGATCGTGGTGGTCGAGGAGAAGCGCAAGCTGATCGAGGTGCAGGTCAAGGAGGCGATCTTCGACGACCGCCGCGGCCGCCGCGTCTATGGCTGGCACAAGGGCGACACCTGGGAGCATGGCCGCAAGGTGGAGCTGTTCCCGACCCGCTACGCGCTCGACCCGGTGCTGATCGCCGAGCGGCTGGGCGACATCCTGGTCGAGGAAGGCCGCGGGACCGACCGCATACACGCCGGCCTCGACCGCATCCGCGAGGCGCGCCGGGCCGACAACGCACCCGAACTTGCCCGGCGAACCCCCTGGTTCTGCTCGGGTTGCCCGCACAACACCTCGACCCGCCTGCCCGAGGGCAGCCGCGCCTATGCCGGGATCGGCTGCCACTACATGGCGATCTGGATGGACCGCGACACCAACGGCGTGACGCAGATGGGCGGCGAGGGCGCGAACTGGATCGGCGAGGCGCCGTTCAGAACCCGCAAGCATGTTTTCCAGAACCTTGGCGACGGAACCTACAACCATTCGGGGATCCTCGCTATCCGCGCCGCGCTCGCAGCGGGGACGAACATCACCTACAAGGTGCTCTTCAACGACGCCGTCGCGATGACCGGCGGCCAGCCGAACGAGGGCGGCCTCAGCGCACCCCGCATCGCGCGCGAACTGGTGGCGATGGGTGTGGACCCGGTTGTGGTCGTCCATGACGAGAAGGAGGACGCGCCCGCCGCCGACTTCCCCGGCCTCAGGATCGAGCCGCGCGAGAACCTGATGGGGGTGCAGCGCGACCTGACCGAAGCGCCTGGCGTCAGCGCGATCCTCTACATCCAGACCTGCGCGGCCGAAAAGCGCCGCCGCCGCAAGAAGGGCGCCTTCCCCGACCCCGACCGGCGCATCTTCATCAACCCCGAGGTCTGCGAGGCCTGCGGCGACTGCTCGGTGCAGTCGAACTGCGTCTCGGTGGTGCCGCTCGACACGGCGCTCGGGCGCAAGCGCGAGATCGACCAGTCGAGCTGCAACAAGGACTACTCCTGCGTGAAGGGCTTCTGCCCCAGCTTCGTCAGCGTCTATGGCGGCAGGCCCCGCAAGCCCGAGGCGCAGGCGCTCGACCTGCCCGAGATGCCGCAGCCGGTGCTGCCTGCCATCGAAGGCACCCACAACATCGTCATCACCGGCGTCGGCGGCACCGGGGTCGTGACCATCGGCGCGGTGCTGGCGCAGGCGGCGCATATCGACGGCAAGGGCGCGGGGATGATGGAGATGGCGGGCCTCGCCCAGAAGGGTGGCGCGGTCCAGATCCACCTGCGGCTGGCCGACCGACCGGAGGACATCAGCGCCATCCGCGTGGCCGTGGGCGAGGCGGATGCGGTGATCGGCGGCGATCTGGTGGTCACCGCCGGGGCCAGGACCTTGGGGATGATGACCGAGGGCCGCACCGGCGCGGTCGTCAACGACCACGAGATCGTCACCGGCGAGTTCACCCGCAACCGCGACTTCCGCCTGCCCGCCGCGGGGCTGAAGCTCTCGCTCGAGCGGCGGCTGCGCGACCGCGTGGACTTCTTCGACGCGACCGAACTGGCGCTGAAGCTGCTGGGCGATTCGATCTATTCCAACATGATGGTCTGCGGCGCTGCCTGGCAGCGGGGGCTGATCCCGCTCTCCGAGCCCGCGATCCTCAAGGCGATCGAGATGAACGGGGCCAAAGTGGCCGAGAACAGCCGCGCCTTCCAGCTCGGCCGCTGGGCGGTGCTGCATCCGGGCGAGGCCGCGGCCATCGTCCATGCCGGGCCGGAGGCGGCGGCCGAGCCCGCCGACCCGATCGCCTATCGCGAGCAACGGCTGGTCGGCTACCAGAACGCGCGCCTCGCCCGCCGCTTCCGCAAGCTGGTCGACACGGCGCCGCCGGAGCTGCGCGAAACCGTCGCAGCAAGCTACTACAAGCTATTGGCATACAAGGACGAATACGAGGTCGCGCGGCTGCATCTCGACACCTTGCGGCGGGTCGAGGAGCAGTTCGAGGGCGACATCCGCCTCGGCTTCCACCTCGCCCCGCCGGTCCTGCCGGGGCGCGACGGGGACGGGCGGCCGAAGAAGCGCGAGTTCGGCCCCTGGATGCTGCGCGGCTTCCGGGTGCTTGCGGCGATGAAGGGTCTGCGCGGCACGCCGCTCGACCCCTTCGGCTGGTCCGCCGACCGCCGCGCCGAACGCGCCGCGATCCGCAGCTTCGAGGCCGACATGCGCGAGGTGCTTGGCGGGCTCAACCCCGCGACGATGGAGACCGCGCGCGAACTGGCGGCGCTGCCGATGGAGGTGCGCGGCTACGGCTTCATCCGCGAGGCGGCGGCGCAGAAGGCTGAGGTCCGGCGGCAGGCGTTGCTGGCGGAGTTCCGGGCAGGAGGCAGGGAGCCCGAGAGGCGGGCCGCGTAGGGTGCGTTCCATGAACGCACCACGTTGCGACGGTGACGGTGCGTGGAAACCACGCACCCGCCGCATGACCAAAATCATTCCCTTTCCGCCCTCACCGCCCTAAACCCACCCACACCACCACGGAGGGACGTGCGCGCATGGCCGTCGGCATCTTCGACTCGGGCCTCGGCGGCCTCACCGTTCTCGGTGCGATCCGTCAGCGGATGCCGCACCTGCCGCTCGTCTATCTCGGCGACAACGCCCATGCGCCCTACGGCACCCGCACCGCCGACGACATCTTCGCCCTCACCTGCGCCGCGGTCGAGCGGCTCTGGGGAGAGGGCTGCGACCTCGTCGTGCTGGCCTGCAACACCGCCTCGGCGGTGGCGCTGAAGCGCATGCAGGAGACCTGGGTGCCGCATGACAAGCGCGTCCTCGGCGTGTTCGTGCCGCTTATCGAGGCGTTGACGGAACGCCAGTGGGGCGACAATTCGCCGCCGGTCGAGGTCGCGGTGAAGCACGTCGCGCTCTTCGCCACGCCCGCCACCGTCGCCAGCCGCGCCTTCCAGCGGGAGCTCGCCTTCCGCGCCGTCGGCGTCGATGTCGAGGGCCAGCCCTGCGGCGGCGTCGTGGACGCGATCGAGCAGGGCGACGAGATCCTGGCCGAAGCCCTTGTCCGCAGCCATGTCGAGGCGCTGCTGCGCCGGATGCCGCACCCGGAGGCCGCGGTCCTCGGCTGCACGCATTTCCCGCTGATGGAGGCCGCGTTCCAATCGGCCCTCGGCCCCGGCGTCCGGGTCCTGTCGCAGCCCGCGCTTGTCGCGGCGAGCCTCGAGGACTACCTCACCCGCAGGCCCGAGTTCCGCGGCGCGGGGACGCAAAGCCGGTTCCTGACCACCGGCGATCCGGCCCGCGTCTCGGGCAAGGCGACCCAATTCCTGCGCCAGGCCACGGCCTTCGAGGCAGCCTGAAGAAAGGGCAGCAGAGCGATGAGATCACTGAAGAAGAAGCGCCGCATCCAGGTCCTGAGCGCCGCTGCCGTGGCGCTCGTCATCGCGACCGGGCTGATCGGCTACGGCTTCCGCGACGGGATCAACTTCTACCGCTCGCCCGCCCAGGTCGCCGCCGAGCCGCCGGATGCGGGCGAGGTCTTCAAGCTCGGCGGTCTTGTCGAGGAGGGCAGCATCCGCCGCGGCGAAGGCACCACCGTCACCTTCGCCGTCACCGACACCGCCGCCACCATCCCGGTCCATTTCGAGGGCATCCTGCCCGACCTCTTCGCCGAGGGGCAGGGGATGATCGGCACCGGCACGCTGCAGGACGGGGTGTTCGTGGCCAGCGAGATCCTCGCCAAGCATGACGAGAACTACATGCCCAAGGAGGTCATCGACACGCTCGAGGCCCAGGGCGTGCATGTGAACCCGGCGGCGCTGCCAAGCAGCTGACGCAACGCACGGCCCCTCAAGCCCTCGTTAACCATCAAGGCGCAGCCTCTCCCCTCGCAATTGGAGGGGGATGGACATGCCGACGGTGGAGGAGATCGCCGCCGAGATCGTGGCGCGCGAGGGCGGATACGTCAACGACCGCGACGATCCGGGCGGGCCGACGAAATACGGGGTGACGCTGGCGACGCTGAAGCGGCTCGGCCTCGACAAGACCGGCGACGGGCGGGTGGACCTGGCCGACGTGAAGGCGCTGACGCGCTCGGATGCGCAGCGCATCTTCGTCGAGCACTACTTCCGCCAGCCGCGCATCGCCGAACTGCCGCTGGCGGTGCAGCCCTCGGTCTTCGACATGTATGTGAACGCGGGCGCGAATGCGGTGAAGATCCTGCAGCGGTTGCTGACGCGCATGGGGTTTGCGGCACAGGACGACGGTATCGTTGGCCAGCAGACGATCCGCGCGGCGCGCGAGGCGGCCCTCGCCGCGCCCCGGCATCTGGCGGACGCCTACGGCATCGCGCGGCGCAACTACTATTACGCCCTCGGCGACGCGCGCCCCGCCAGCCGCAAGTTCGCCCGCCGCAAGGACGGCGGCAAGGGCGGCTGGATCACCCGGGCCGAGGCCTTCATGCATCCGCGCTTCCATCTCACCGAGGCGCAGCACAAGGCGAGGACCGCGCGATGGGCATGATCGACCGCCTGCTCGGCCTCGGGCCGACCGCCACGGCCGTGGGCAACGCCGCGACCTCGGTGGCCGAGGTGTTCCGCGAGAACGCCACCCGGCGCATGGAACTCGACGAGGAGGCCTATGCGCGCGCCATGGCCGAGCACGGGGCCGAGTTCCAAATGCCGCGCGCGGGGTGGTTCGACGGCTTCGTCAACGGGCTGAACCGCCTGCCGCGGCCGATGTTGACGGTCGGCACGCTCAGCCTCTTCGGCTATGCGATGGCTGATCCCGGCGGCTTCAGCATGCGGATGGAGGGGCTGGCGCTGGTCCCCGAGCCGCTGTGGTGGCTGATGGGCGCGATCGTCAGCTTCTATTTCGGCGCGCGGGAGGCGCATTACTTCCGCCACCGCGTCTGGCCGCAAGCCACGGTGCGGCAGACCTCGGTCACGGCGGACGAGGCGGGGGCGGTTGCGACCTCGGTCGAGGCGCGGCTGCCGGCGGTTCCCACGGGCATCTTCGACGACAACCCCGCCCTCGCCGAATGGGCGTCCGAGCGGCGCTGACACCGCTCGCGGGGCCCGCGGCGCATGGCCGCGGTCCCGCACTCGTGCATGCGAAACGCCCCGGCAGTGCTGGCACCGGGCGGCCCGAGGCGTTAGTCTCTGCGCCACCACGCGCGACCGGAGGCCTGCCCATGATCGCCGAACTCGGCCATTTCGCCCTCGTCCTCGCCTTCGCCGTCGCGCTCTGGCAGACGGTCGTGCCGCTCGTGGGCGCGCATCGCGGCCATGCCGCGGCGATGGAGAGCGCGCGGCCCGCGGCGCTGGCGCAGTTCGGGCTGGTCGGGATCGCCTTCGCGGCGCTGACCGTGGCCTTCGTGACCTCGGATTTCTCGGTCCGGCTGGTCTACGAGAACAGTCACACGCTGAAGCCGATGATCTACAAGATCAGCGGCGTCTGGGGCAACCACGAGGGCTCGATGCTGCTCTGGGTGCTGATCCTGGCGCTCTTTGGCGCGGCGGCGGCGAGCTTCGACCACAACATGCCGCCGACGCTACGCGCCCGCGCCCTCGCGGTGCAGGGCGCCATCGGGGCCACCTTCCTCGCCTTCATCCTCTTCACCTCGAACCCCTTCCTGCGGATGGAGAGCCCGCCCTTCGACGGCCGCGACCTGAACCCGCTGCTTCAGGACCCCGGCCTGGCGCTGCACCCGCCGTTCCTCTACCTCGGCTATGTCGGCCTCAGCATGACCTTCAGCTTCGCCGTCGCGGCGCTGATCGAGGGCCGGGTGGACGCCGCCTGGGCGCGCTGGGTGCGGCCCTGGACGCTGGCCGCCTGGGTGTTCCTGACCATCGGCATCGCGCTCGGCTCGTGGTGGGCCTATTACGAGCTCGGCTGGGGCGGCTTCTGGTTCTGGGACCCGGTCGAGAACGCCAGCTTCATGCCCTGGCTGCTGGCCGCGGCGCTGCTGCATTCGGCGATCGTGGTCGAAAAGCGCGAGGTGCTGAAGAGCTGGACCATCCTGCTCGCGATCCTCGCCTTCGCCTTCTCGCTGATCGGCACCTTCATCGTGCGCTCGGGCGTGCTGACCTCGGTCCACAGCTTCGCCTCCGACCCGACGCGGGGGGTGTTCATCCTCGTGATCCTCGGCGTCTTCGTCGGCGGCGCCTTGACGCTGTTTGCCGCCCGCGCCGGCGCCATGACCGCGCGCGGCGTGTTCAGCACCGTCTCGCGGGAAAGCGCGCTGCTGCTCAACAACGTGCTGCTGGCCGTCGCCGCCTTCGTGGTCTTCATCGGCACCATCTGGCCGCTGCTGGCCGAGACCTGGGGCCGCACCCTCTCTGTCGGCCCGCCCTTCTTCGAACAGGCCTTCACGCCCTTCATGGTGGTCCTCGCCCTCGCGCTGCCCATCGGCGCGATCCTGCCTTGGAAGCGCGGCCAGATCGGCCGGGCGGTGCGGGTGATGATGCCGGCGGCGACTTTCGCGGGCGCGGTCATGGTGCTGGTCTTCGCCGTCTCGACCGGGCGCAGCGGGCTTGCGGTGATCGGCGCGGGCCTTGGCTCCTGGCTGATCGCCGGGGCCGTGGTCGAGTTGTGGTTCCGCGCCAACAAGGGCGGCGTCGCGCGCCTGATGCGCCTGCCGCGCGCCGACTGGGGCAAGGCGGTCGCGCATGGCGGCCTCGGCGTCACGTTTATTGGCATCGCGCTGCTGACGGCCTGGCAGACCGAGGACATCCGCGTGGCGCAGGTCGGCCAGACCTTCCCGGTCGGCCGCTACGAGATCACGCTCGAGGCCGTCGATGAGGTGCCGGGGCCGAACTACATCTCGACCACCGCCACGATGCGGGTCACGCAGGGCGGCCGCGAGGTTGGCACGCTGCGCCCCGAAAAGCGGGTCTATCCGGTCCAGGCGATGCCCACGACCGAGGCCGCGATGCATAACGGCATCTTCCGCGACGTGTATCTGGTGATCGGCGACGCGCAGGCGGGCGGCGGCTGGGCGGTGCGCAGCTACATCAAGCCGTTCGTCAACTGGATCTGGGCCGGCGCGGCGCTGATGGCGCTGGGCGGGCTGCTGTCGCTCAGCGACCGGCGCATCCGGGTCGCGGCGGGTGCGGCGCGGGCCCCCGCCACGCGGCGGCCGAAGCCGGTGGCGGCGGAATGAGGGGGCTGCTGCGCCGGGCCCTGCTGGTCCTCGCGCTGATCGCGGCGGGGCCGGTCCTCGCGGTCCAGCCGGACGAGATCCTCGCCGACCCGGCCCTCGAGGCGCGGGCGCGCGAGATTTCCAGGGTGCTGCGCTGCCCGATCTGCCAGGGCGAGACCATCGACGACAGCAATGCCGGGATCAGCCGCGACCTGCGCCTCTATGTGCGCGAGCGGCTGGTCGAGGGCGACAGCAATGCCGAGGTGATCGACGCCGTGACTGCGCGCTATGGCGAGTTCGTGCTGTTCGAGCCGCGGGCGACCGGCAGCAACCTGATCCTCTATCTTGCCGCGCCGGCGATGGGGCTGGCGGGCCTCGGCCTTGCCTTCGCCTATATCCGCAGCCGCCGCCGGATGCCCGAGGCTGAACCGGCGCCGCCGCTCTCGAAGGAGGAGCAGGCGCGGCTCGACCGCATCATGGCCGGGGACTGACTGACGGCGCCTCGGCGCCGATCTGGCAGAAGCGCGGCTCGTCCGTGCGGTTGTCGAAGAACGGCACCGTCGCCGGACGCGGCAGCGGACCGTCGCCCGCGGCCTCGGCCAGCGCCGCCACCTCGGCCAGCACCACCTCGGTGATGAAGGGCAGATCGAGCCGCCGCGCTTCGGTCAGGGGCACCCAGTGGAGATGCGACAGCTCATCCTCGGCGGCCGAGAAGTCGTCCGGGTCGCCCGTGACATCGGCCGCATCCACGACGAAGAAGCGCGCGTCGAAGCGGCGCGGGCGGCCGGGCGGGGTGATGGCGCGGAAGACGAACTGGACCGCCGCGTCGGGCAGCAGGCGCAGGCCGGTCTCCTCCTCCAGCTCGCGGCGGGCGCAGCCGAGAAGGCCCGCCGGCGTGACGCGCGAGCCGTCGCGCGCCTCCAGCATCAGGCGCGGGTCGGCCATGCCGTCGTCGGCGGCATCGTCGCCGTCATCGACCGCGCCGCCGGGAAAGACGTATTTCGAGGCCATGAAGGCCGCCGCCGCGCCGCGCATCCCCATCAGCACGCTCGGCGCCTCGCCCCGGTCGCGCCGCAGCAGGATCACGGTCGCAGCGTCTCGGATCGGCACCTCGGGCGCGGCGGCGGCGGCGCTCATTCGGTCGATGCCTCGCCCCGGCCGAAGCCATGCATCCGCCGCGCCCATTGCAGCCCGACGAAGGCGCCCTTGATCGGCGGCAGCAGCAGCAGCGACATGACCACGGCGGCGCCGAGGAAGCCCACCACCATCGAGGCCGTGGACGGCCGCCATGCGAGGAACACGATCATCAGGATCGGCGACAGCAGGTGCGACACGATCACGATCGTGACATAGGCCGGGCCGTCGTCGGCGCGATGATGATGCAGCGCCTCGTTGCAGGAGGGGCAGTGGTCGGCGACCTTGAGGAAGCGGCTGAAGAGGCGGCCCTCGCCGCAGGCGGGGCAGCGGCTGGCGGCGCCGCGGCGCATGGCCTGGCCGGTCGGCCGCTCGCCCGCGAGGGCGTGGCTGGGCAGTGGCGACGGGAAGGCCGTGGTGATGGTCTCGGACATGATCGGCACCTGCTTCGGTTCGCTTGCCCTCCAGATAGGGATTTCTGTCCCGAAAGACTACCCTGGGTGCCGGCCAACTGCGTTCCCTCGCCGCATGGATCACGCCGCGCAGTCGTGTCTGCCGCAGCGCACCCGGTTGCGGCCGGCGGCCTTGGCGTCGAGGAGCGCGCAGTCGGCCCCGTGCAGCATCGCCTCGGCGGTCGTCGGCGCGCCGCCGCGGGCGGCGAAGGCGAGGCCGACGGAGCCGGTGACGCGAATGGCGCCGCCGCCAACGCGCGCGGGCAGCGCGACCGGCGAAGCGGCGATGGCGCCGCGCAGCGCCTCGGCGAGGGCTGCCGCGGCGGCGGGGCCGGGAAGGTGCGCGGCGACGAGGAACTCCTCACCCCCGAGGCGGGCGGTGAGGGCATCCGCCGGGCAGGTCGCCTGCAGCCGCCGCGCGACCTCGACCAGCACCGCGTCGCCCGCGGCATGGCCGAAGCCGTCATTGACCGCCTTGAAGCGGTCGAGATCGACCAGCATCACCGCGCGGCCCGTGCCGGCATCGGCGCAGAGCGCATCGAGCCGCGGCATCGCATCGCGGCGGTTCGCCAGCCCGGTCAGCGGATCGGTCCGCGCGAGCCGCCGCTCGCGCTCGGCCGCGTCGCGGCGGCGGTCGGCGGCGCGCTTGCCGTTCAGGAGCCCGGCGAGGCGCAGCACGGCCTCTTCGGCCATGCGCTCGCCCAGGGCCATCGGCAGCACATCCCCGGCCCCGAGGTCGAGCGCCACCGGCGCCAGCGATTGCTGCCCCGGCCCGAGCGCGATCACGAAGCCCGCGGCGCCCGAGCCGGGACGCGCGCGAAGCTCCGAGAGCAGCCGCAGCCCGTCGCCCGGCTGCGCGAGATCGGCGGCGATGAGGTAGAGGTCGGCCGCCCGCCCCGCCGCCGCCGCGGCGAGGGCCTGCTCGGCCGTCAGGGTCTCGGCGGTGAAGCCGCCATGGCGGGCGAGGGCGCGTTTCCAGGCCATGCCGGTGGCGGGATCGGGCGGCACCAGGGCCAGGCGGGCCGGGCTGACCGCCGCCGGTTCCCATGCGGCCGGCGCCTCGGCGAGGCCCGGCGCCCGCGCGGCCGTCGCCTCAACCGGCCAGTCGGCGGCGCCGGTCCGCAGGCTCCGCAGACGGGCGAGCACCATGAACTCATCCAGCGGCCGCTCCAGCACCGCGCTGGCGCCATCGCGAATCGCCGCGAGCCGCCCCTCGGGCGCGCAGATTGCGAGGATCGGCACCGCGACCCGGTCCCGCAGCCCCGCGATGCCGCCGCCCGGCAGCGAATCGGAGGCCACGACCACGTCGACGCCGCCCCCGGCGACGACCCGCGCCGCTTCCTCGACATCGCGGGCGAGCGCGGTGTCGTGGCAGGCCGAGGCCAGCCGCGCCTTCAGCGTGATCCGGCTCGTGGCCACGGCGTCGGCGATCAGGATGGTGCCGCTCATCTTCCTACCCGCGGTTGCCTTCGCCGCCATAATCGCGCCAAGACGTTAACAAAGGATTTCCGGGCGGAGGCAGGAACGGGATGAGCGAAAATTCGCCGGCAGCGGCGGAGGTGGCCGAGCTGGGCGCGCGCGGGCTCGCATTCATCGCCGGCCGCCCGGACCTCACCGCGGCGCTGCTGGAGGCGAGCGGGGCCGACCCCGCAAGCCTGCGGCGCATGGCCGGGCAGCCGGAATTCGGCGGCTTCGTCCTCGATTTCCTGCTCGCCGACGACCGCCGCCTGCTCGATTTCGCCGCGGCCGAGGGGCTGGCGCCGGAGGCCATCATGCACGCCCGCGCCCGGCTCGAGGCCGGTCTCTGAGCGGCTTGAAGGTTTTTTTAACCCCCGAGTGCTAGCAGGGTCCCGTCGGCAGGGACGGGACAGCGATGCACGGCCTCGTGAACCACACCATCCAGGAATTTGTCTGCGACAGCTACGGCGAGGCCGCCTGGGCGCAGGTGGCGGCGCGGATCGACTGCCCGGAAGGGTTCGCGCCGTTCCGGCATTATCCCGACCGCCTGACCCTGCAACTGATCGCGGCGTCGGCGGCAACCCTCGGCAAGCCTGCCGAGGAGATGCTGGAGGACCTCGGCGCCTGGCTCGCGCGGATGGAGCCGGCGCGGCGTCTGCTGCGGTTCTCGGGCGCGGATTTCGGCGAGTTCGTCCTCTCGCTCGAGGAGTTGCAGGGCAGGGCGCATCTGGTGCTGCCCGACCTCGAGATGCCGCGATTCAGCGTCACGGTGAGCGGGCGGGGGCGCTTCCGCGTGGGCGTCAGCCGCGGCGCGGTGGAATGGCAGAGCGTGCTCGCCGGGCTCCTGCGCGCGATGTCGGATGATTACGGCGCCCTCGCGCTGATCGTCGACGAGGGCGCGGCGATCGCGGTGGACGTCTCGGACGAGGCCTTCTCGGCCGCGCGGGACTTCGATCTCGCGGCGGGACCGGCCCTGCGGGGGGCGGTTGCGTGACGGCCGGCGCGCTGCGCTGCGCCGACCTCGCGCGGCTCCTGCCGATGCACCTCGTCCTCGACGAGGAGGGGCATCTGCTGTCCGCCGGGCCGACGCTGCGCAAGCTGATCGGTCCGGCGCGGCACCTCGAGGAGGCCTTCGTGATCGAGCGGCCGCATCATGCGGGCGGCGCGATGGAGGGGCTGCGGGCCGCCGCGGGGGAGGGGCGGCGTCTGTTCCTGCGCCAGAAGCCGGCGCCGCAGGCGCTGCTGCGCGGCCATGCGGTCGCGGGCGCCGGGGGGCGGCTGATCCTCAATCTCGGCTTCGGCATCGGCCTGCCGCAGGCGGTGCGGCAATTCGACCTGACCGATGCCGACTTCGCACCGAGCGAGCTGGCGATGGAGCTCCTCTTTCTCTACGAGGCGACGCGGACCGCGGTCGCGGCGCTGGCACGGCACAACAGCGCGCTCGATGACGCGCGCCAGACCGCCGAGACGGAATCGCTCACCGATCCGCTGACGCGGCTGGCCAATCGCCGCGGCCTCGACCTCGCGCTGCAGCGCGCGGCGGGGGCGCTGCGGCTCGAGCGGCGGGGCGAGGGGGGCGCGGGCTTCGCGGTGCTGCATCTCGACCTCGACGGCTTCAAGGCGGTGAACGACCATCACGGCCATGCCGCGGGCGATGCGCTGCTTGCCCATGTCGCGCGCATCCTGACCGAGGAGACGCGGGCCGGCGACACCGTGGCGCGGCCCGGCGGCGACGAGTTCGTGCTGCTGCTGCGGGGCCTCGCGGCGCCGCAGCCGCTAGAGCGGCTGGCCCGGCGGATCATCGCCCGGATCGAGGAGCCGGTGGCGATCGGCGGGACGAGGCTCTCGGTCTCGGCCAGCATCGGCATCGCGGTCGCGACCTCTGCCGCGCCGCCCGACCTCGGGATGCTGGCGGCCGAGGCGGACGCCGCGCTCTATGCCGCCAAGCGCAGCGGGCGCGGCCGCTGCTGCCTCGGCGGGCCGCTGGGACCGCGCGAGGGCGAGGTCTCGGCGCCGTTGAGCTTCCCGTGATCGCTCTTGCAGGCCGCGCGCCCGGGCACCTAGACGGGGCGCATGGTTTCCCTCCACCCCCTCGCGCTGCCGGGACAGCGCGTCGGCCTCTTCGGCGGCTCCTTCGACCCGCCGCATGGCGGGCATCTGCATGTGAGCCGGCAGGCGCTGGCCCGATTCGGTCTGGACCGGGTGTGGTGGCTGGTTTCGCCCGGCAACCCGCTGAAGCCGCATGGGCCGGCGCCGCTGGCCGCGCGCGTGGCGGCGGCGCGGGCGCTGGTCCGCGACCCGCGGATCGTCGTGACGGATATCGAGGCGCGGCTTGGCACCCGGCTCACGGCCGACACGATCGCGGCGCTTCAGGCGCGCTATCCCGGGGTGCGATTCGTCTGGCTGATGGGCAGCGACAACATGGTGCAGTTCGCGCGGTGGCAGCGGTGGCGCGAGATCGCGGCGCGCGTGCCGATCGGCGTTCTGGCGCGGCCCGGCTCGCGGCTGGCGGCGCGGACCTCGGTCGCGGCGCGGGTGCTGGCGCGGTACCGGCTGCCGGAGTCCGAGTCGCATCGCCTCGCCACGGCCGCGCCGCCGGCCTGGGCGCTTGTGAACCTGCCGATGCATCCGGCCTCGTCGAGCGCTCTCCGGGCGGTGCGCGAGGGCGTTCCGGCGAAGGTCACGGCATGAAGCGGCGCGGCTTCCTTCTCGGGGCGATGGCGGCGGGCGTCGCGCGGCCGGTCCGGGGCGACGTCTACGGCGTCCGCCCGCCCCCGAAGCCGCCGCAGCCGCAGCCCGCCGCCGCCGATCTGATCGCGCAGGCAGGCCTCGGCGGAAGCGTCGGCTTCGCCGTCCTCGACGCGGCGACGGGGCTGCCGCTGGGCGGGATGAACGCCGATCTTCCGCTGCCCCCGGCGAGCACGCTGAAGGCGGTCACGGCGCTCTATGCGCTCGACCGGCTGGGGCCGCGGCACCGCTTCGTGACGCGGGTTCTGACCGATGGCGACCGGCTGATCCTCGCGGGCGGCGGCGATCCGGTGCTGGATACCGACCGGCTGGCGGAGCTGGCGCAGCGGGCGTCCGTGGCCACCGGCGCCACGCGGCTGGCGGTCTGGGGCGGCGCGCTGCCTCGGCTGGCGGAGATCGCGCCGGAGCAGGACGACCACCTGTCCTACAACCCCGCGCTTTCGGGCATGATGCTGAACTTCAACCGCGTGCATCTCGGCTGGCGCAGCGGTCCGGGAGGGCCGCAATTCAGCCTCGAGGCGCGGGCCGCGCGGCTGAGCCCGCCGGTCGGCAGCGTCTCGATCGCGGCGGCCGAGAGGACGGCGGCGCTGTTCGACTGGGAGACGGACGGCACCGTCGAGGGCTGGCACGTGGCCCGCGATGCGGTCCGGCGGCCGGGCAGCCGCTGGCTGCCGGTGCGCCACCCCGAACTCTACGCCGGCGACGTGTTCCGCACGCTGCTGCGGGCCGAGGGGCTGGCGCTCGAACCCGCCGAGGTGCTGGACGAATTGCCGCCCGCCGCCAGGGAGATCGCCCGGACCGAGAGCCCGCCGCTGAGCGAGATCCTGCGCGGAATGCTGGACTATTCGACCAACCTCACGGCCGAGGCGGTCGGGCTGGCGGCGAGCGGCGAGGGCAGTCTCGTAGCCTCCGCACGGGCGATGGAGGGGTGGCTGGCCGGACAGGGGGTGCGGCGGCCGTTCCGCTTCGCCGACCACTCGGGGCTTTCGGCGGCGAGCCGTATCAGCGCGGCGGCCCTGGCCGGGGTCATGGCTGGGCCGGGGCGGCACCTGCGGGCGCTGCTGCCGCAGGAGCCGTTGCGGGACGCCACCGGAAAGACCCTGGACGCGCCGGTCAGCCTGCTGGCCAAGACCGGGACGCTGAACTTCGTCTCGAATCTCGCGGGGCTTGCCGCCCGCACCGATGCGCCGGCGCGCGAACTTGCCTTCGCCATCCTCTGCGCCGACGAGGCTCGCCGCGCCGCGAGCCAGGGGCGGGAGTCGCCCGAAGGCAGCGCCGCCTGGGTCACGCGCGCCAAGCATTTGCAGTCGCGGCTGATCGAGGGCTGGACCGCCGAATGGGGGTGACGTCAGAGGGTCCGGTGCCGCGCCCGCGCCGAGAGCTCGATCGCCGCGGCATGGAGGCGGTCGATGTCGAGCTGGTGGCGCATCTCGGCCAGCAGTTCGCCCTCGGTCTCGCCGATGCGGGTGTCCGCCGCCGCCACGTCGCAGGCAAGCGCATAGGCGGTGTCGTGGAGCGGCTGCGGCAGCGCGTCCCGGATCAGGCCGAAAAGGGCGTCGAGGCCGTCCTCGTGCTCGAAGAGGGTCAGCACCGTCTGCGACACCGCGCGGATGCGGCCCACGTCGTAATCGGCAAACACCGGGGCGTGATCGACGATCCGTTCGATCGCCACGAGTTCCGACGTCCGCAGGCCGGCATCCGAGGCCGAGACCGCAACCATCGCCGCGACGAGCGCGTCGCAGGGCGAGAGGGAGGGCAGCTCGAGGGTCATGGTTTGCTCCGGGCGCCGGGACAGCGCCGGGCGCCAGATTATTGACCAACGCGCGCCCCTTCAATAAGGGCCGGGACTTGCCCCGCCCGTTTCCGAAAGGACCGTCCATGTCGAGCCTGCGCGATGCCGCCATGACCAGCAAGGCCTGGCCCTTCGAGGAAGCGCGCCGGGTGCTGAAGCGCTACGAAAAGCGCGACCCGGAAAAGGGCTATGTGCTGTTCGAGACCGGCTACGGCCCCTCGGGCCTGCCGCATATCGGCACCTTCGGCGAGGTGGCGCGCACGACCATGATCCGCCGCGCCTTCGAGATCATCAGCGACATCCCGACGCGGCTGTTCTGTTTCTCGGACGATCTCGACGGCATGCGGAAGGTGCCCGAGAACGTGCCGCAGACCGAAATGCTGCGCGAGCATCTGCAATTGCCGCTGACCAGCGTGCCGGACCCGTTCGGCGAATACGAGAGCTTCGGGGACCACAACAACGCCATGCTGCGGCGGTTTCTCGATACCTTCGGGTTTGAGTATGAGTTCATCAGCGCGACGGAATTCTACAGGTCCGGGCAGTTCGATGAAACGCTGCTGAAGGCGGCCGAGCGTTACGACGCGATCATGGAGATCATGCTGGCCTCCCTGCGCGAGGAGCGGCAGCAGACCTATTCCTGCTTCCTGCCGATTCACCCCGAAACCGGCCGCGTGCTTTACGTCCCGATCAAGAACGTGGACCCCGCGAGGGGCGAGATCACCTTCGACGACGACACCGGCCGCGAATGGACGCTGCCGGTCACGGGCGGGCATGTGAAGCTGCAGTGGAAGCCCGATTTCGGCGCCCGCTGGGCCGCGCTCGACGTGGATTTCGAGATGTATGGCAAGGACCATTCGACGAACACGCCGATCTATGACGGCATCTGCGAGGTTCTGGGCGGCCGCGCGCCCGAGCATTTCACCTATGAGCTGTTCCTCGACCAGCACGGGCAGAAGATATCCAAGTCGAAGGGCAACGGCCTTTCGATCGACGAATGGCTGACCTATGCGGCGTCGGAAAGCCTCAGCTATTTCATGTACCAGAAGCCGAAGACCGCCAAGCGGATGTATTTCGACGTCATCCCGAAGGCGGTGGACGAATACCACCAGCAATTGCGCGCCTATCCCGGCCAGGCGGTCGAGCAGCAGCTGGCCAATCCGGTGTGGCATATTCACGGCGGAAATGTCCCGGAATCGAACCTCGTCGTGCCCTTCGCCATGCTGCTGAACCTTGCTGCGGTGTCGGGCGCGCGTGACCGGGAGACCCTCTGGGGCTTCATCCGCCGCTATGCGCCGGAGGCGAGCCCCGGGACGCATCCCGACCTCGACGCCGCCGCGGGCCATGCGGTGCGGTATTTCGAGGATTTCGTGGCGCCGACGCGGGTCCATCGCGCCGCCTCGGAGAAGGAGCGGGCGGCGCTCGAGGACCTCGCCGGGCGGCTGGCGGCCTGGGACGGCCCTGCGGATGGCGAGCGGCTGCAGGAGATGGTCTATGCGGTCGGGCGCGACCACGGGTTCGAGCCGATGAAGGACTGGTTCGCGGCGCTCTACCAGGTGCTCCTCGGGGCCGAGCAGGGGCCGCGCTTCGGCGGCTTCATCGCGCTCTACGGGATCGAGGAGACGCAGGCGTTGATCGGGCGGGCACTCTCGGGCGAGCTGGCGGCCACGTAGAGGATTGTTCGTACGAACAATCCTGGCGAATTTTCGTACGAAAGTTCGCGTTGCGCGGCGGGGCGTTGCGGCGGGCGCTCCGCTCAGGCTTCGTTAACCCCCTCGGTGCAGTCTCCCCGTCGCGTGAGGAGGGGGACCCGCATGAACATCGCCATCACCGAGGGGCTGCAACTCGACCCGCCGGGCTTCGCCGCGGGGCTCTCCGCATGGTCGCGCGAGAACGGGACGCCCGGCAGCGCCACCTGGACCGGGGTCGCCAATGCCGCCATCGTGCCCGCGGATCAGGACTTCGGCTCCTGCCTCGAGATCCTCAAGACCCAGGATCTGACCCGGCTGCGCTTCATGGCCGAGACGCCGGTCATCCCCGGCATCTATCTGCGGATCAGCGCGCGGCTGAAGGCGGTGGCGGGGAACCTGCCCTCGGTCCGCATCGCGGGCTGGGCGGGCAATGGCGCGCGCGGGAACGTGGGCGGCGTGGTCCAGACCGGGCCGGCGCGGGCGTTCACGGCCTACGGCCAGGTGATCGAGGTCAGCGCGATCGTCGGCACCGGGCGGCGGCCGGGCGTGCACATGGCCTGGGGCCGCGAGGCGATTTACGGGCATTTCGGCCTTGACCTGTTCGGCGCCAATGGCGGCTCGGTCAGGATCGAGTCGATCCGCATCGAGGACGTGACCTCGGTCTTCCTGCGCACGATGATGGACTGGGTCGATGTGCGCGACTACGGCGCTGTGGGCGACGGCGTGGCGGACGACCGCGCGGCCTTCGCGGCCGCCGATGCCGCGGCGGCGGGGCGCGAGATCCTCGTGCCGGGCGGGGTCTTCCGCATCGGCTCGGACCTGACGATCGAGGCGCCGGTGCGGTTTCAGGGCACCGTCACCATGCCCCGGGCGGCGCGGCTGGCGCTGGTCGGCTCGTTCAACTTCCCCGCCTATGCCGAGGCCTTCGGCGACGAGACCGAGGGGTTCCGGCGCGCCGTGCAGGCACTGCTGGGCTTTACCGACCACAGCACGCTCGACCTCTGCGGGCGGCGGGTGGACCTCAGCGAGCCCCTGATGCTGCACGAGGCGGTGCCGGGGCGGCCGACCTTCTCGAACCGGCGGGTGATCGCGAATGGCGAGATCGCCGTGGTGCCGGGGCCGGCCTGGGCCAGCGCCAGCGTCACCTCGCAGGCGAGCTATGACATCGCCGATCCCAGGACGCTGAAGGGCGTCGTCAACGTCGCCCATGTCGAGGTCGGCGCCCGCGTGACCGGCCCCGGCGTGGGGCGCGAGGTCTATGTGCGTGCCAGGAACCTCGGCGCCGGGACGCTGACGCTGAGCCAGCCGCTTTACGGCGGCTCCGGCACGCGGATGCTGACCTTCACCCGCGACCGCTACCTCTTCGACATGTCGGGCATGGAGAAGGTGGACCGGCTCAACTTCACCAACATCAATTTCATCTGCGACGGCATCGCGAGCGCGATCATGCTGGCCCCGGAGGGCGAGATGATCCACGTCCGCGACTGCTATGTCGTGCGGCCCAAGGACCGGGGGATCACCTCGATCGGCCGCGGCTGCCAGGACATCCTGGTCGACCGCTGCCAGTTCCTCTCGAACGAGATGCAGGCGCCGGCGCAGACCCGCACCACGATCGCCATCAACGTCAACGCCAACGACGCCAAGATCCGCAACAACCGCTTTGTGCGCTTCGGGCATTTCATGGTGGCCGCGGGCAGCGGGCACCTCATCATCGGCAACCACTGGTTCCAGGGCGACGACAGCAATGACGGGCTGCGCTTTGCCGGGCTGGTGATCGCGAACCTCAACGTGCAGGTGACGGTCACGGCCAACTACATCGACAACGCCGGAATCGAGTGGACCAACGAATACGAGCCGCGGCCCGCCTTCACCGGGGCGCAGCTGTCGTTCGGTGGGCTGGTGGTGACGGGCAATACCTTCCTCGCCTCGCATACGGTGGCGTATTTCTCGTGGATCGTCATCAAGCCCTATGGTGCCGGGCATTACGTCCAGGGGCTGACCGTGACCGGCAACGTCTTCAAGGACGCCAGCTTCCGCATGGAGCGGGTCGAGCGCGTGGACACCACCTTCGCCGATCTCGATTACGGCTACATGCGCAACATCGAGTTCTCGGGGAACACCTTCAACGGCATCTCGACCTTCGTGGCCAACCCGCTGCAGCTGCGCCATAATCAGGCGAGCGCGGCGGCCGTCTGGGAGGTGCCCACCCAGGGGCGGCTGCCGCTGAACGGGTTCACGCGCAACGTCGATGCGGTGGTGCCGGTCTCGGCGATCACGGATGGCGGGAACGCGCGGGTGGGGGAACTGCCCTGGGTGCGGTTGCGGCAGGGGGCGGACCAGAAGAGCGTGCAGCTGAACTGGACGCGGCCGGTCAAGGGCGAGGTGTCGCTCCGGTTGCGGATGGACGATCCGAAATAGCGAGGCGTCACACCCCCCTGAGCCCCCGGACCCCGGCCTGAAACCCTCAGGCCGGGGCTTTCATCTGTGCGGCGGCAGGTCGTCGGGCCCGAACCGGACCGCCCGTCCGAACCCGGCATTGTAGAGGCCGCTGACCGGCACGAGGCGCCAGAAGCGGAAATCGGGCAGGTCGACATAGAGCTTCGCCTTCGGCCAGGCCGCGAGCCAGCGGTCGCGCCGCGCGGGATCGGCTTCGGCCGGCTCGGCCCGGACCTGCAGCGACAGCCGCGGCTGCGCCATCGGGTTGCCCTTTCCGGCGCCCGGCGCGATCAGCAGTCCGGCGCGTGGATCGGCCATCAGCGCGCGAGTATGCGCGGCGAGGCCCGAGAGCAGCGCCAGCGGCACCTTGTCGCGGTCGGCCTGCAGCGCCACGCGCGACAGGTGCGGCGCCCCGGTGGCCGGATCGAGGCAGCCCAGCACCGCGTGCCGCATACCCTCGATCAGCCCGGCGACCTCAGCCCGCGCCGCCGCATCGGCGTCGAACACCGGACCCCCCGGCGCATCCGCGTTCCCCGCCATCGTCATCTCGCCCCGATCATCCCCGGCACGGTTTCAGCACTCCTCCGAAAGCGTCCGCGCTTCAACAAGTGTTTACTTGGTTTGCGCCGATCCATTATCTGGCGTGAGAGGAGGGGCGGTCACTCGCCCGTGACGACCATATCAAGGGGAGGGGTCTCATGACCATTGAGCCAATCGCGATGGTTCCGGCGCCAGCCGATTATTCCGCAGCGAAGATCACCCCCGAGAGCTATCGCCGCCTGTATGACGAGTCGATCTCCGATCCCGACGGCTTCTGGGGCCGCGAGGGCAAGCGGCTCGACTGGGTCAAGCCTTATTCGGTCGTCAAGAACACGGACTTCACCCTCGGCCAGGTCTCGATCAAGTGGTTCGAGGACGGGGTGCTGAACGCCTGCGTCAACTGCGTGGACCGCCACCTCGAGACGCGGGGCGACCAGACGGCGATCATCTGGGAGCCGGACGACCCCGCGACCCCCGCCCGCCACATCACCTACCGGGAACTGTCGGAGAAGGTGAACCGGATGGCCAATGTCCTGCTGAGCCAGGGCGTCATGCGCGGCGACCGGGTGGTGATCTACCTGCCGATGATCCCCGAGGCGGCCTATGCGATGCTGGCCTGCGCGCGCATCGGGGCGGTGCACTCGATCGTCTTCGCGGGCTTCTCGCCCGACGCGCTGGCCAACCGCATCAACGACTCGGGCGCGAAGCTGGTCATCACCGCGGACACGGCGCCGCGGGGCGGGCGGCGGACGGCGCTGAAGTCAAACGCGGATGCGGCGCTGCTGCATTGCTCGGACAAGGTGCGCTGCCTCGTCGTCAAGCACACCGGCGACCAGACGACCTGGATCCAGGGCCGCGACGTGGACGTGCTGAAGCTGATGGAGGAGTGCAGCCCGGAATGCCCGGCGCGGCCGATGGGGGCGGAGGACCCGCTATTCATCCTCTACACCTCCGGCTCGACCGGCAAGCCCAAGGGCGTGGTGCATACGACCGGCGGCTATCTCGTCTTCGCCTCGATGACGCATGAATACGTCTTCGACTACCAGGAGGGCGACGTCTACTGGTGCACTGCAGACGTGGGCTGGGTCACGGGGCACAGCTACATCGTCTACGGGCCGCTCGCGAATGGCGGCACCACGGTGATGTTCGAGGGGGTGCCGACCTTCCCCGACGCCGGCCGCTTCTGGGAGGTCTGCGCCAAGCACAAGGTCACGCAGTTCTACACCGCCCCGACCGCCATCCGCTCGCTGATCGGGCAGGGGCCGGAATGGCCGGACAAGCACGACCTCACGAGCCTGCGGGTGCTGGGAACGGTCGGCGAGCCGATCAACCCCGAGGCGTGGAACTGGTACGACAAGCATATCGGCAAGGGCAAATGCCCGATCGTGGACACCTGGTGGCAGACCGAAACCGGCGGCCACATGATCACGCCCTTGCCCTATGCCATCGACGCCAAGCCCGGCGCCGCGACGTTGCCCTTCTTCGGCGTGAAGCCCGCGGTCCTCGACCCCAACACCGGCGAGGAGCTGGAGGGGAACGGCGTGGAGGGGGTGCTGTGCATCGCGGACAGCTGGCCGGGACAGATGCGCACCCTCTGGGGCGACCACGAGCGCTTCCAGGAGGCCTATTTCCAGCAATATCCGGGCTACTACTTCTCGGGCGACGGCTGCCGCCGGGATGGCGACGGCTACTACTGGATCACCGGCCGCGTCGATGACGTCATCAACGTCAGCGGCCATCGCATGGGCACCGCCGAGGTCGAGAGCGCGCTCGTGGCCCATGCCAAGGTCGCGGAAGCGGCGGTGGTGGGCTATCCGCACGACCTGAAGGGGCAGGGCATCTATGCCTATGTCACGCTGATGAACGGCATCGAGCCCAGCGAGGAGCTGAAGAAGGAGCTCGAGACCTGGGTCCGGACCGAGATCGGCCCGATCGCCCGGCCGGACCTGATCCAGTGGGCGCCCGGCCTGCCGAAGACCCGCTCCGGCAAGATCATGCGTCGCATCCTGCGCAAGATCGCCGAGGACGACTTCGGCGCGCTCGGCGACATCTCGACGCTGGCCGATCCCTCGGTCGTGGAGGAACTGATCGAGAACCGCATGAACCGCGCCTGAGCGGTTCCTGCGACCGCGTGGCCCGCTGCCTTGCGGGCCCCGCGGATGCGCTCAGAGGTCGAAGGATGGGCCCGACGGGTCGATCGGGGGCGGCTCGGGGACCGGCTCGGGTCCGGGATCGGGCATCAGGTCGATGGCGGGCGGCGGCGGGGCGCCGGGGAGGCGGCGGATCAGGATGTCGCCGTTCGGCAGCCGCTCGGGCGCCTGATAGTTGGCGATGTCGTCGATCAGCGTGCCGAGGTTCTTGAGCGTCGGGCCGAAGCGCGCGGCGAGGTCGTCGACGCTCTCGGCCATGCTCTCGAAGGTGGGGGCCATCTCGCGCATGAGGTTTTCGAGCAGCGTGCCGACACTGCGCTCGATCAGGTCGACGCCCGATTCGGGTTGCACCGCCGGCGGCTCCGCCGCGGGCGGGGACCACGGGGCGATCTCTGGGACCGTAGGCGCCACGGGCGCGGGCACCGCCTGCGCGGGCCAGGTGAAGGGGGCCGCGAAATGCTCGGCCGCCCAGCGGCTGCCATGAAGATCGGGGACCGGCGGCGGCTTCACCCCGGCCTGCGAATTCTCGGGCAGCCGGGGGTCGATGGGCTGCGGGATCAGCGGCGCGGGCCAGGCATCGGGCGGCGCGAGGGGCCGCACCGCGAACTCAGAGCCGGTGAGGAGACGCGGCCGCGCTTTGCGCGCGCGGGCCGGAGGGGACCACGGCTCGGCGCGCCGTTCGGCCAGCGGCTTCCAGGGTTCGAGCGGCTTGATCGGCTGCGGGATCAACTGCGGCGGGAAGACGGGCGGCGGCGCGAGCGGCGGGATGGCCTGCGCCACGGCCGTGACTGGCAGGAGCGCGGTGGCGAGGGCGAGGGCAAGACGGGTGCTCATGGTCGGGTCTCCCTCACGGCAGGGCAGGGCGCCGGCCTGCCGGTCAACCGCCGGCCGCCGAGGATCGTTCCGTCGTGGCGCTTTCGGCGAAACGCTCGCGGAACTGGTCCCAGGCCGCATTCAGCCGCCGGGTGCGGGCCTCGGCGAGGCGCACGGCCTCGGGCGGCAGGCCGCGGGCGATAGCGCGGTCGGGATGGGCCTCGCGCACCAGTTCGCGCCAGCGGGCGCGGGCCTCGGGCAGGGGCGTGGCGGGCGAGACGCCCAGGATCGCGCAGGGCTCGCAGCCGCTGGGGTCATGGCGCGCGAGGGTGGCCGCGACCTCGGAAGCGGGCAGGGCGAAGATGCGCCCGACCTCGTGCAGGAAGGCGCGCTCGCTCTCGTGCAGGCCGCCATCGGCCACCGCGATCACGCAGAGGCCCTCGAGCACGTCGCCGAGGACCGGATCGCCCGCCGGAAACATCGCGGCGATGCGCGCGGCCCAGGCGTCGAAGCCCACCGGGGTCGAGCGGGCGAGATCGAAGACCCGCGCGGCGTTCTTCTCCTCCGCGCGGGGGATGACGAAGATGCGGCGGAAGGCCGCGACCTCCGAGCGCTGCACTTCGCCGTCCACCTTGGCGAGCTTCGCGCCAAGCGCGATCACGGCGATGGTGAAGGCGACCGAACGCTCGGGCGGGGCGGGACGCTGAGCGCTCATGAAGGCGGCGAGCCGGTCGCCGATGCGCCGCCAGAAGCCGCGCTGCCGGGGCAGGCGGGGGATTGCGGTCGGCGTGGCAGGGGCGTCCAGCATCACCGCGAGGCTAACGCCACCGCGCGCCGCTTGCCAGTCACAGGCGCACCGGCCGCGGTCAAATACTTTGGCGGCCTTTCGTTGCGGCTTCGGGAACCGAGCGCCGCGGCCGCCGTTCCTTAGCCGATGCAGATGACTGCCCTGGAAAGGACAAACCCATGACCAGCTCGACCACCAACACCCCCGGCACGACCGCCTCGGACATCAAGAACGACCTCAAGGACGCGGCCCGCGACACCGCCCGCGACGTCGGCCAGGCGACGCGGAACGTGGCGTCGGAGGCCAAGGGGGCGTGGAACGAGGCGACCTCGTCCTCGCGTGCGGAGGACGCGAAGAACAAGGCCGGCGAGGCCTTGGACAGCGCCAAGCACGCGGCGCAGGACGCCTACAACACCGCGCGCGACAAGGGGCACGAGGCGCTCGACACGGCCAAATCGGAGGCGCAGCGCCTCTACCGCGCCGGCGAGCGCCGGGCCGGCGAGATGGCGCATCACGCCGAGGACTATTACGACGAAATGTCCGACTATGTCCGCCGCCAGCCTGCGGCCGCCCTCGGGATCGCCGCCGGGGTGGGCTTCCTGGTCGGTCTCATCCTCGCGCGCCGCTGATGTTCGACTATGCCCGCAAGATGCAGCTCGCCGTCTCCGACATGGGGCGGCGGGCGGGGCTGAAGGCCGGGGCAGGGGTCTTGGGGCTGATCGCGGCAGGTTTCCTGCTGGCGGCGCTGTGGACCCTGCTCGCGCGGACCTTCGGCTGGGGGCCGCTCTGGGCGTCGCTGGCGATCGGCGTGCTGTTCCTGGTCGTCGCCGGCATCCTCTGGGGCATGTCGAGCAACGTCAAGCATCCCGTGCCCTCGACCGACGAGCTCAAGCGCGAGGTCGAGGCGCGCGCGACCATGGCGGCCGAGGTCGCGATGGACAAGGCGCAGGTGAAGGCGCGAGAGGTCGTGGACATGGCCGAAAACAAGGCCATGTCGCTGATCGATCAGGCGCGCTACAAGGCCGAGGCCTTCGTGAACGACACCGAGGCGAAGGTGCAGCGTTTCACCCGGCAGACCGTCGACAACACGGCCCGCAAGGTGGGGTTGACGCCGGATCTGGTGGATGATGCCAAGGACCTCGCCGAGCGGGCGAAGTCCTCGCGCGCCATGCCCGCGGCCACCGTCATCGGCGCCTTCGCGGTCGGGCTGACGCTGGCCTCGCGCCTTGGCGCCCGTCTCCGCGAGCAGAGCGAATGGGACGAGGTCTGGGACGAGGACGACGACGAAGCCGATGACCACGGTTATTGGGACGACCCTCACCGGCGCGTTTGACACGAGGCTCCAAGTGACAAAGGCCGCCCCTCGGGGCGGCCTTTCGGTCTGGCAGGGACTGCCTCAGGCGTTCGCCTCGCGGATCTTCTCGGCCGCGGCCTTGTCGAAAGTGACGCCGTCCTTGTCGAAGAGCTGGTCGAGCTCGCCCGACAGCACCATCTCGGTCACGATGTCGCAGCCGCCCACGAACTCGCCCTTGACGTAGAGCTGCGGGATCGTCGGCCAGTCGGAAAAGTCCTTGATGCCCTGGCGCAGGTTCTCGTCGGACAGCACGTTGACGTCGCGATAGGCGACGCCCATGTAGTTCAGCACGCCGGCGACCCGGCTGGAAAAGCCGCATTGCGGCATCTCGCGCGTGCCCTTCATGAAGAGCACGACGTCGTTCTCGTCGATGATTTCGCGGATTCGGTCCTGCGCGGTCATGGATGGCTCCTGGTTCGGGGGTTCAGTCGGGGGCCTTGGTCGTCAGCGCGAGCGCGTGGAGCGCACCGGCCGGCCCGTCCATGCTGCCCTTGAGGGCGGCGTAGACGGCGCGCTGCTGCTGCACCCGGTTCATGCCCCGGAAACTCTCGTCGATGACTTCGGCAGCGAAGTGCCGGCCGTCGCCTGCGAGGTCGGTGATGGTGATGCGGGCCTGGGGAAACTCCTCCCGAATCAGGGCCTCGATATCTTCCGCCTCGACCGCCATGGCCGTCACCTCCGTCGTCGTCCTTGCGGGCCAGATGTATGGAAGGGTTGGCGGTTGGGCAAGGGAGGGGGTCGCCGCGGCGGGATGGAGCGCGCGTGGTGTCGAACCACTGAAATAATGACTACTGCTCCGGAGGCGGCGACTTCAAGAGCTTGAGGTCATGGAGATTTATTCGAGACCTTAGCTGTTTTTTTTACGAACTTGGCCATTTTGCTGCGCCTCGTCGATGCACAGGGTGGTGATCCCGAGATCCTTGAACCGCCTCGCAACCGTCTCCCAGGTGCTCCTGGCATTGTGATTGGCATGGACCAGCGGATAGCCGCTCCGCTCCAGCAGGACATTCCCCATGCTTTTCAGGCTGGCCGGGCTGGGCACGCTGGCTTCGATATAGTGCGGCCCGCCGGGCGCCGACTCCCCGACGGCGGGATGGTGCTTCAGGGCGCGCGACACCAGGGTGGTCTTTCTGCCACCGGGCCCATCGATCACCATCATGCCGCGGGTTTCGCGGCCGTCGGAGAATCGCTGCGGCACGGGCAGGAGAGCGCCGTTCTCGTCGCGTGCGAGCGTCCGGTTATAGTGGGAGCTGAACGCTCCCTCCCTGTCGGTTTCGATGCGGAGGCTGTGCAGCTTTGTCGAGGATACGCGCCGTTTCAGCGGGGCTGGGCATGGGGTTACTCCGTGATCTTTCAGGAGCCCGCGTCAGGCGCGGTCCCCGGCATGCTGGGGATGGAGGCAGGCGGGGTGACCACCTGCACGGTGCGCGGAGCGGCCGGGGCAGGGGGGGTCATCGTCGGCACCGGAGGCTGATCAGTGCTTTCCGGCCCGACGATCGTTCGTCCGATCCGGTCGGCGGCCATGGGCTGCGTCAGGCTGTCGGTCTCGCCCTTGAGGCTGAACCCTACGAACAGGCGGTCCTCTTCCTGCCTGACCCGCTCGGGCGACCGGCCATCGACCAGCAGACCCGCAAGCGCCGTAGCCTCGGTGCTGCGATCGCGGATTGCCTGAATGGCGTTCATGACCGACTCTCGATCATCAGCCTTGCGCTGCGGATCCATCATCAGGCGCGCCAGAGGATCGGAGTGGTAGCGCATGCCGAGCACTCTCACGCCCTCCCGCGAAAGCTTGCAGTGTTGATTTCCACCCGGAACTGACCCGGGTTTTCCATCGAGAAGTGACCCACCTTCAGTTATGCGGATGGGTTCATGTCTGGGTCAAGGCCTGGGCGCTCTCCGTCTTCTTTCGGGTTGCTGCAGCGGTGCTGGCTT
>NZ_WKKA01000008.1 GCF_009674885.1 Paracoccus sp. S-4012 | reverse complement strand
GATGGTCGAGGCCTTCGCCCAGATCGACAAGGAGGAGATCGACCCCATCCTCAGCATCACGGCCAAGGCCGCCTGATCATGATCTCAGGCCATCTCACGATTTACACCACGTTGACGGACGTGACCGGTGGAACCCGGAACCCGGCGTGACCCTCGTGGACCGAGCGGCGCATCGCCCGCCAGACCAGTTCGGTAGCCGGTCCCATTGACGGCATTTCGGCGTGCAGTGCGGCGGCAACCTCGTCAGCCCGGTGCTCGCTCGGGATCCGGACCAGCTCGACGCCGTTGCGGAGAACACCAAGTCGTTCCTGCTCCTCCTTTCGCAGCTGCGCCAGGCGTTCGCTGTTTTCTGAGTTCGCTGATCCGGCGGGCCCGGCGCCGGATCCGCGACAGATCGGCGGAGGTCAGCAGCGGGCGCTGGCCTGGCTTCGGCAGCAGCCAGTGATCTGGATCGTCGTCGTCATCGCCCTTGGTCTCGACGACGGCGGAATCGGAAGCAGGGGCATCAGCGAGGGTGCCGGGGCTGCGTCGCTGGCGCAGGAACCTCAGGAACCTGGTCTCGATGCTGTGCTCGGTCTCTTCCGGATCGTGGAAGCGGGCTTCGATGAATGGGATCCGTGACATGTCGGCTCCTTCGGGCAATAGCCTGTCGGTGGCCGGACGCCGTCCGGCCAGGCGAAGCGAAAAGCGTTGCGGGAGGGTTCAGGGACGAATGGGCTTGTGCGCCTGGGCAAAGACAAGCCAGGTCACGAGGGCAGGGGGCCCGCCGCGAGCGTCGAAGGTTGGTTCTCCGGCATCATGCCTCCTTCGAGACAAGGTTCCGCCATGCGGGAAAGCGGCGCTTTCCCGGGCGGGGCGACGGGATCTCAGAGGCCCCCGAGCAGCAGCGGCGATCCGAGCCTGCGACCCTCCAGGGAGCGGATGATTGAAGCCTGCCGGGACCTGCCGCAGCGCGCAACCCGGGCGCCCGAGCGGCCAGGCGTCACCTGACTGAAGGCTTACCGCTCCCCGAGATTACCCCAAAGCGTTGATCCTACACGAAATCTGATGAAATCCTCTGCGCCGATGGTCAACAATCGCGCGTCCAATCGTCAGAAGAGGGGCCTGAATGGTCATTTTTTCTGTTGTTCGACAAGCGCGTGGTCGGGGCGGTTCTGGTATGGTGATAATCGGTATTATGGAAAGTAACGATGGTGCGGCACTGGTGCCTTGGCGGCGTGTCTGCGCAAGCGCTCCCGAACCTGCTTCAAGCTCTCGCGCCGATCCTTGGAGATCATGCCTCGTCCCGACACCGGTGACAGCCCGAGCGCGTCGGAGCACTCCGCGCAGGTGCCGTGCGGATCGAACCCTTGACGCCTCCGTCCGCCGCGATAAAGCACTTCCATGACCAATCCACGCCGTCTCACCGACGCCCTCAGCGTCCTGCCGCAGATCGACCCGGCCGAGATCCCCGAACTGGCCCGCCAGGGCTTCCGGGTGCTGATCGACAACCGTCCGGATGCCGAGGTCGGTGCCGGGATCGACAGCCGCGTCATGGAAGACGCGGCCCGGGCCGCGGGGATGGAATTCCGCTATGTCCCCTTCGTTCCCGGACAGGTCACGCCCGAGATGGTCGAGGACTTCGCGGCCGCGCTCGACCTGCCCGGCCCGGCGCTGGCCTATTGCCGCTCCGGCACGCGCTCGACGACGCTGTGGGCGTTGACGCAGGCCGGCCGGCGGAGCCCGCAGGACATCCTCGGCACGGCGGCGGCGGCGGGCTACGATCTCTCGCACATGGCGCCGATGCTGGCGGCGAAGGCGCGGGGCTGAATCACGCCGGCACGCCGAGCGCGCGCTTGACGTTCGCGGTCCAGCCGAGCCACTGGCCGTCCTCCGCGACAATCGCCGGGCGCTTCATCAGCGAGGGCTTGGCGCCCAGCTGAGCCACGGGAGCGGCGGCGCGCTCGTCCTCGGACATGGCGCGCCAGGTGAGGCTGGCCCGGTTCACCAGCTTCTCGCCGAAGCGGTCCAGCATGGCGCGGCGCTCGGCCTCGGTCAGCGGATCGGCGGCGACGTCGCGGAAGCGGATCTCGTGCCCTGCGGCCTCGAGGTCGGCGCGTGCCGTCTGGCAGGTCGAGCATTTCTGCAGCCCGAAGATTTCCAGCCGCGCCATCAGATGAACGGGACCAGCGGAACCACGTTGCAGCCCGCGAGGGCCAGCAGGGCGGCGAGGGTGACGAGACGGATCATCGGCATTCTCCCAGATTCTCCCCCTTCTCCCGCGAACGCCCCGCGGCGGCAACTCACATCTACGGTTGGTGCAGCCGCCGCCTGATGCGGCGCAGCGCAGCCCATGTCAGCAGCACCACGACCGGCACGAGCGCCGCATTCAGCCAAACCCGGTCGATCCCCGCGGCGGCCGCCATCGGCGCCAGCACATAGCCTGCGAGGCCCACCGCGTAGTAGCTGATCGCCACCACCGACAGCCCCTCGACCGTGTGCTGCAGTCGCAGTTGCAGGTCCGCGCGGGCGTCCATGCTGGCCAGCAGCGCCTGGTTCTGAGCGCTGCGCTGCACATCGACGCGGGTCCGCAGCAGCTCCCCCGCCCGCTCGGTGCGGTCGAGCATTGCCTGCAGCCGGGCGCGGGCCGAGCGCACGGTCCGCATCGCCGGCTCGAAGCGGCGGGTCATGAACTCGGTCAGCGTCTGGCGGCCGCGGAAGCGGCTCTCGCGCAGGGTGGCGATGCGGTCATGGACGATCGCCTCATAGGCGCCGGTCGCGCCGAAGCGGAAGCTGTGGCGGACGGCGGTGCCCTCCAACTCCGCGGAGAGGTCGAGCAGGTCGTCGAGCACCGCCTCGGCCGGGCGCGCTGCGTCGCCCATGCCCTCCATCAGCGCCGAGAGGCGCGTGTCCATGGCGTTGAGGCTTGCCGACAGCTCCCGGCTGCGGGGCAGGCCCAGCATCGCCATGGCGCGATAGGTTTCCAGTTCCAGCACCCGTTGCACGATGCGGCCGATGCGCCCCTGCCCGGCCTCGGGGCGCACGAAGACGGCGAAGCGCATGAAGCCCGCGGGGTCGATGCGGAAGTCGCCCGCGACCACGGCGGCCTCGTCGAGGACCTGGAACGCGGTCAGGCTCTCGATGGCGAACCAGCGTTCCAGCAACGGCTCGATCCCGGCGGGATCGTCGGGCAGCAGGTCCACCTGCACGATGGCGGCGGCGATCCGGCAGCCCGGTGCCTCGGCCTGCCAGGCCGGCGGGAACACCTCGGCCGCCGCGGGGTCGAAGGCGCGCGGCGGCAGCCCCGGCGCGATGGCGGTGTAGCTGACGAACTCGGTATGGCTTTCCCAGCGGAGCTCGTGGCGGCCGATGGCGGCGGCGTAGTGGCTGGCGCCGGACTCAGGCGACGGCGCCCCGTGGCGCGCGGTGAGCGCGGCCAGATGGGCGAGGTCGCGGGCGCGGTCGCGGTTGGCGGCGTCCCGCGGCTCCTTGAAGGCGAGGTGGACAACCGTGCAAGGCGCCTGCAGCCGGGCCGAGGGCCGGGCGTGCAGCTCGTTCACCATCCCGTAGCGCAGCGGGTGATCGAGGGAATCGTTCATGGCCTCAGCGAAGGCGAAAATCATGGCCGCGCGCAAGGCCGGGCATCCGGGAAGATCGAACTTTCGTGATCCGAGGGCCGTTGGCGGATCGTGCCGCTTCTGGCAATCTGGGGGAAAATGCCGGAAGGGACAGGCGATGATGACCAGACATATCCGGGCGGGGCTTGCGGTGGCGGTGCTGGCCGCCCTCGCCTGCTGCGGGCCGAGCAAGTTCAAGACCTACAACGGCCCGCCCGTGACCTTCGTCGAGGTCAACAAGTCGTCCCGGCAGATGATGCTCTACAGCGGCAGCCAGGTCATCGCGGCCTACAACGTGGGCCTCGGACAGGCGCCGAGCGGGCACAAGCAGTTCTCGGGCGACAGCAAGACGCCGGAGGGGGTCTATTACATCGACCGCCGCAACCCGGACAGCCGGTATCACCTGTCGATCGGAATCTCCTATCCGAACCCGCAGGACGCGGCCTTCGCGCTGACCGAGGGCAAGCATCCGGGCGGCGACATCTTCATCCATGGCCGCGGGCCGGACGGCAACGTGCTCGCGCCGCAGAAATGGGACTGGACCGAGGGCTGCATCGCGGTGACGGATGCCGAGATGGAGGACATCTACGCGATGGTCCGGGACGGGACGCCGATACGGATCAATCCGTAGGGCTGCTGCCGCCCTCACCTGTCACGACGATCCCGCTACCTCCTGCCCGTCCGCCAAAGCCGACGGGTCCGCGCCCGCCCGCCCCACAGGCGGGCGCGTCTGCGCCCACCTTCGTGCGTGCGCGGACCCTCTGTTCCGTTTCTTCACTGGACCGAGCGGAATTGGGTCACGCGCCCCAATCCCTTGCGCGGCAAGGAGCCGCCGCCCGTTCAAATAGAAACCCCCGCCAAGGCGGGGGTTTCCTCATTCAGCCTCTGCCCGCCTCAGTCCAGCAGCGGCAGCAGCGCGTCCACGGACTTCTTCGCGTCGCCATAGAACATCCGCGTGTTCTCCTTGTAGAACAGCGGGTTCTCGATCCCGGAATAGCCGGTCCCCTGCCCGCGCTTCGAGACGAAGACGTGCTTGGCCTTCCACACTTCCAGCACCGGCATCCCGGCGATGGGCGAGTTCGGGTCCTCCTGCGCCGCGGGGTTCACGATGTCGTTGCTGCCGATCACGATCGCCACGTCGGTCGAGGGGAAGTCCTCGTTGATCTCGTCCATCTCCATGACGATGTCATAGGGCACCTTGGCCTCGGCCAGCAGCACGTTCATGTGCCCCGGCAGGCGGCCGGCGACCGGGTGGATGGCGAAGCGGACCTCCTTGCCGGCGGCGCGGAGCTTGCGGGTGAGTTCAGACACCGACTGCTGCGCCTGGGCCACCGCCATGCCGTAGCCGGGCACGATGATGACGCTGTCGGCCTCGTTCAGCGCCGCGGCCACGCCCTCGGCGTCGATGGCGACCTGCTCGCCCTCGATCTCCATCGCCGGACCCGCCTCGCCGCCGAAGCCGCCGAGGATCACGCTGATGAAGGAGCGGTTCATCGCCCGGCACATGATGTAGCTCAGGATCGCACCCGAGGAGCCGACGAGCGCGCCGGTCACGATCAGCAGGTCGTTGCTGAGCGTGAAGCCGATCATCGCCGCGGCCCAGCCCGAGTAGCTGTTCAGCATCGACACCACGACCGGCATGTCGGCGCCGCCGATGCCCATGATGAGGTGCCAGCCGATGAAGCCCGCGATCACCGCGATCAGCAGCAGCGACCAGATGCCCGCGCCCCAGAGATAGGCCAGCAGCAGCAGCAGGCTGAGGATCGCCGCGCCGAGGTTCAGCCAGTGCCCGCCGGGCAGCTTCTTCGGCTTGCCGTCCATCTTCCCGGCAAGCTTGCCGAAGGCGACGATCGAGCCGGTGAAGGTCACGGCGCCGATGAAGACACCAAGGGCGACCTCGACCTTCAGCACCGCGATCTCGGCCGCGGTCTTGTGCGCCAGCACCGCGGCAAAGCCGTGGAAGTTGTCCACGATGCCAGACGCGCGGGCGCGCAGCACGTTGCCCAGTTCGAGTTGCGCGTTCAGGCCCACGAACACCGCGGCCAAGCCGACGAGGCTGTGCATCGCCGCGATCAGCTGCGGCATCTCGGTCATCTGCACGCGGGTCGCGATCACCCAGCCGATGGCGCCGCCAATGGCCAGCATGACAAGCGTCAGCCACCAGTTGCCAAGGCCCGGTCCGAGCAGCGTTGCGACGACAGCGAGCGCCATGCCGACGATGCCGTACCAGATCGCGCGCTTGGCGCTCTCCTGCCCCGAGAGGCCGCCGAGCGAGAGGATGAAGAGGACCGCGGCCACCACATAGGCGGCGGTGGTGAAGCCGTAGGCGGGCAGCGCCTCGACGACCGAGACCGGCGCGGCCACGGCGGCGCCCTCCGGCAGGCCCGGCGCGTCGGTCACGACCAGCGTACCGCTGGCTTGCGAAAGCGGGGTGAGCAGGGAAAGGATCATCGCCGCCTCCTCAGGACTTCTGGAACATGGCGAGCATGCGCCGGGTGACGAGGAAGCCGCCGAAGATGTTGATCCCGGCCATCAGCACCGAGAGCGCGGCGAGAAGCACCACCAGCCACGAGCCGGAGCCGATCTGCAGCAGCGCGCCCACGATGATGATCGAGCTGATCGCGTTCGTGACCGCCATCAGCGGCGTGTGCAGCGAATGGCTGACGTTCCAGATGACCTGGAAGCCGACGAAGCAGGCCAGCACGAAGACGATGAAATGCTGAAGGAAGCTCGCCGGCGCGAAGAGGCCGATCAGCAGCATCAGCACTGCGCCGACGGTCAGCAGCGTATACTGGCTGCGGGTCTGGGCGCGGAAGGCCGCGACCTCGTTGGCGCGCCGCTCCTCCGGGGTCAGGTCCGGCACCTTGGGCTTCGGCTTCGCCGCGGCGATCGCCTGCACCTTGGGCGGCGGCGGCGGCCATGTGACCGCGCCCGCATGGGTGACGGTCGCGCCGCGGATGACGTCGTCCTCCATGTCGTGGTGGATCACGCCGTCCTTGTTCGGCGTCAGGTCATGCAGGAAGTGGCGGATGTTGTTGGCGTAGAGTTCCGATGCCTGTGCGCCCATGCGGCTGGGGAAATCGGTGTAGCCGACGATGGTGACGCCGTTTTCCGTCACGATCTTCTGGTCCGGCACCGTCAGGTCGCAGTTGCCGCCCCGCTCGGCCGCGAGGTCCACGACCACGCTGCCGGGCTTCATGGCGCGCACCATGTCCTCGGTCCAGAGCTTCGGCGCCGGGCGGTTCGGGATCAGCGCCGTGGTGATGACGATGTCCATCTGCGGCGCCAGCTCGCGGAACTTCTCGAGCTGCTTGGCGAGGAACTCCGGGCTCGAGGGCTTGGCGTAGCCGCCGGTCTCGGCCCCGTCCTGGGAGTCGGCGAAGTCGAGATAGACGAACTCGGCCCCCATCGACTCGATCTGCTCGGCCACCTCGGGGCGGACGTCGAAGGCATAGACCTGCGCGCCGAGGCTCGTGGCGGTCCCGATCGCGGCAAGCCCGGCGACCCCCGCGCCGACGACCAGCACCCGCGCCGGGGGCACCTTGCCCGCGGCCGTCACCTGGCCGGTGAAGAAGCGCCCGAAGTTCGCCGCCGCCTCGATCACTGCGCGGTAGCCGGCGATGTTGGCCATCGACGACAGCGCGTCCATCTTCTGCGCCCGGCTGATGCGGGGAACCATGTCCATGGCGATGGTGGTGACGCCCTGCGCCCTCAGCGCCTCCATCAGCGCGGGGCTGCTGGCCGGGGCGATGAAGGAGATCAGCGTCTGGCCTTCGCGCAGGAGGCCGACCTCGGCCTCCGACGGCGCGCGGACCTTGACCACCACATCGGCCTCGGCGGTCAGCGACGCCGCGTCGGGCGGGATGTCGACCCCGGCGGCGCGGTAGTCGGCGTCCGAGAACCCTGCCCGCTCACCCGCGCCCGATTCGACCGCGACCTCGTGGCCGAGCTTCTGCAGATGCGCGGCCGAGGACGGCGTGACGGCAACTCGCGCCTCCCCCTCCCCGGTCTCCCTGATTGCGCCGACCTTCATGCGCGGCCTCCCCATGCGTCCCGTTCGCGTCTTCCTAGCGGCGGCGGGGGGGGTTCACAAGCGCGTGCGCGCGGCCTGCGCCGCCCCTTGCGCCGCCGCGCCGGGATGATGCCGCGCCGCAACGAAAAAGCCGCCGCGGGGCGCGCGGCGGCTTGGGAGCGTGTGTCCCGGTCAGTTCGAGGCGGGCGCCGTGCTGCCGGTCGCGGGTTCGATCGGAACCGTGGTCGTGGTCGTCGTGGTGTCGTCCGCCGCCGGGGCCGCCGTGCCATCCGCGGGCGCCGCGCTGTCCGCCGCATCGGTCTCGGGAACATCGGGCGTCACGGCCGTCGTCCCGGTCGTCTCGACCGCCGCCGCATCGGTGTCCGTGGTGCTGCCCGTGGTCGCCGAGGCACCCGTCTCCGGCGGCGTCGTCACGGCCGTCGTGTCGGTGGTCGTGTCGGTGGCGGTTTCGGTCGAGGTGACCGTGGCATCGGCCGCAGGCGCCGTCGTCGTTACGGTGGTGTCGGCCGGGTTCGTGGTGCCCACGTTCACGTCGTCGCCGCCCATGAAGCGCGAGAGCACGAAATAGGCGAGCGCGAGCGCCAGTAGGATGCCGATGATGAGCGGCAGCGGGGACGAGCGCGTCTCGACCGGCTCGACATAGGTCTCGCTGACGACGCGGCGATCCTCGCGCGTCCCCGCGGGGCCGGTCGTCGTCGTGGTCGTCGTCGTGCTGTCGATCCGGTTGGGGTTGTTGGGATCATGGGTCATCGGGGTCTCCTTGCCGAACGGGCCTGTCGGAACCACTCACGCAGGGCACGGGTTCCGGGCGCTCCCTCTGGCACGATCAACCATCGCTTCCAAGGACAAGTTCCCGAAGGCAAACATTATTCCCGCGGGGGGGGGGCGGCCGTCAGGCGCCTTTGGGCCGCTGCCGGTCGCGGTGCTTGGCAAGCGCGCCGGGCGAGCGCTCGCGCCGGGGCTTGTCGCGGTAGGGATTCTTCGTCCCCTGATCCCGGAAGGTCAGCCGGATCGGCGTGCCCGGCATGTCGAAATCGGCGCGCAACCCGTTCACGAGATAGCGCCCGTAGGCCTCGGGGATCTTGTCGGTATGGGTGGCCATCACGACGAAGCCGGGCGGCCGGGTCTTCACCTGCGTCATGTAGCGCAGCCGGATGCGGCGGCCGCCCGGCGCGGGCGGCGGATGCGCCTCGGTCATGGCGGAAAGCCACTGGTTCAGCTTCGCGGTGCCGATGCGCCGGTTCCAGACCTCATGCGCCTTGAGGATCGCCGTGTGCAGCCGGTCGAGCCCCTTCCCGGTGGTGGCGCTGACCGTGACCAGCGGCGCGCCCTTCAACTGCGGCAGCAGCCGCTCGAAGGCCTCGCGCAGTTCGTTCAGCTTCTGCGGCTTGTCGTCCTCAAGGTCCCACTTGTTTGCGGCGATCACCACCGCGCGGCCCTCGGTCTCGGCATAATCCGCGATCCGCAGGTCCTGCTGCTCGAACGGGATCGCCACGTCGAGGAGCACCACCACCACCTCGGCAAAGCGCACCGCGCGCAGCCCGTCCGCGACCGAGAGCTTCTCGACCTTGTCCGTGACCTTCGCCTTCCGGCGCATCCCCGCGGTGTCGAAGATGCGGACCGGGGTGCCCATGAACTCGGCGCTGACGCTGATTGCGTCCCGCGTGATCCCCGCCTCGGGGCCGGTCAGCAGGCGCTCCTCACCGATGATGCGGTTGATGAGCGTGGATTTCCCGGCATTCGGGCGGCCGATCACGGCAATCTGGAGGGGGCGGTCGGCGGAGGGGCGCCAGTCCTCGGCCCCCTCGCCCTCATGTCCCTCGGGCAGGTCCACGTCCGTGATCGGCGTGGTGTCGGGGCGGGTGGCCTCGAACTCGTCGGCCAGCGGCTTCAGCGCCCGGTAGAGGTCGTCCATCCCCTCGCCATGCTCGGCCGAGAGGCGCAGCGGCTCGCCCAGACCCAGCGAATAGGCCTCCATCGCGCCGGCCTCGCCCGCCCTGCCCTCGGCCTTGTTCACGGCGAGGAGGACGTGCCGGGCCCGTTTGCGAAGCAGGTCCGCGAAATACTCGTCCGCCGCCGTGACCCCTGCCCTGCCGTCGAGCAGGAACAGGCACACATCCGCCTCGTCCACCGCCCGCTCGGTCAGCCGCCGCATCCGGCCCTGCAGGCTGTCGTCCTCGGCCATCTCGAGGCCCGCAGAATCCAGCACGATGAAGCGCAGATCGCCCAGCCGGGCCTGCCCCTCGCGCAGATCACGCGTGACGCCCGGCTGGTCGTCCACGAGCGCCAGCCGGCGGCCCACCAGACGGTTGAACAGCGTGGACTTGCCCACGTTCGGGCGGCCGACGATGGCGAGGGTGAAGCTCACCGGAAGGCGTGCAGTTGGCCGTCGCGGCCGGTGACGTAGAGGGTCTGGCCGGCGACGACGGGCGCGGTGCCCGCGCCGCCGGGGATGTCCCCCTGCCCGATCAGCCCGCCGCTGCCTGGGTCGAACACCCGCAGCAGCCCGTCCGAGGAGGCGACGTAGAGCCGCGAGCCCGCCAGCACCGGCCCGTAATGCGCGACGACGCGGTCCTGGCGGCGCGGGCGGGTCTCGGTGAACTGCGGCAGCGCCACCTCCCAGACCTTGGCGCCATTGGCGGCGTCGAGGCGGATCAGGCTGCCCTCGTCGCTGACCGCGAAGATGGAATTGCCGACGACCAGCGGCGGGTTCATGGCGCCGTCGCGGGACCGCCACAGCTGCACGCCGGTCGCGCGGTCGAAGGCGGCGATGGTGCCCGAGGATGTCCCGGCGATCACCCGGTCGCCGGTGATGACCGGATCGCCGGTCATGTCGCGGATCACGGCGATGGCGCGGCCCGGACGGCTGCCGGCGACATTGGCCGACCAGCGGAGCTGGCCGCTGCCCGCATCGGCGCCGAGAAGCTGGCCCGAGGCGAAGGGGAACACCACGAGATCGCCCGCGACGGCCGGGGCCGAGACGCCCATCCATCCGGCGATGTCGCGCGTGCCCTGAACGTTCCACAGCAGCTTGCCGTCGGCCGCGTCCACCGCCCAGCCGGTCGCGTCGCGCGCGGTGACATAGACGCGCCCGCCCGAGACCGTCGGCGCGCCCGAGACCGGCGCATCGAACCGCTGCCGCCAGAGGACGCCGCCCGAGCGCGGGTCGAGCGCCACCAGTTGCCCGTGCTCGGTGGTGACGAAGATGCGCCCGCCGTCGAAGGCGAGGCCGCCGCCCGAGACGCTGTCGTCGCGCTCCATCGGCGGGGTGACGTCCGTGGACCAGACCGTCGCGCCTCCCGTTGTGGTGGCGGTCACGCGGGCGCGGCTGTCGAGGGTGAAGACGAGGCCGCCCGCGACGATCGGATCGGCGGTGATGCGGTGGCGCAGCCCGATCGGCTCGCCAATGGCGGCCGACCAGATGCGCGAGGTGCCGCCGGCGAGCGCCTGGTTCCCGCTGACATGCGCGGGCGAGCCGGCGCGATGGGTCCAATCGGCGTTGCCCTGCACGGCCGGCAGGCTCAGCGCCGCCGTGGTGGGCGTGGCCTCGCCCTCGACATTCGCGTCGGGCGAGATCACCGCACGCGGATCCAGCCGCTCGCCCTGCAGGATCACCTCGCGGTCGCAGGCGCCCAGCAGCGCCAGAAGCGCCGCGGCCCCCAGCAGGGGCAGGCGGCGGGGGCGGCTGAGGCTGACGGCCTGCAGGGTCATCTGGCGATCCTTCTCAATCGGCCGGTGCAGGCGCGGGGACAGCCTCGGCCGCCGGCTGCGTGGCGCCCGCGCCCGGCAGCGGCTCGACGCCTAGCGTGACCAGCAGCTGCGAGAGCCGCTCGCTGAGGTTCCGGGTCAGCCCCTGCTCCTGCTGGATCTGGCGGATCAGGGTCACGGCGTCGTCGCGCCGCCCGGCCTCGATCAGCGCCACCGCCTTCTGCTCGAGCGCGAGGAGGCGGAAGGGCGCGCCGGGGGCGGACAGCTCGGCCAGCACCTGATCGCGCGCCGCCGGGTCCATGTCGCTGCCCCGCGCCAGCACCGCCTTGAGCCGGGCGAGGTCGCGCGGCAAAGCGGGCGTGGCGGCGTCGGCGGCGATCGCCTCGAAATCCGCGGCGGCGCCCGCGCGGTCGCCCGCGGCGAGGCGCGCGTCGGCGGCGAGCATCAGCGTCATCGCCCGGCGCTCGGGCGTGTCGGCGGGAACCTCGGCCAGCGCCGCCGCCGGATCGGGCGCGGCCTGCGCCGCCAGCACGGCATCGCCGAAGGCCTGCGCGCGGGCCTCGGTGCGGGCGTTGCTCCACGAGGTGAAGGCCACCCCGGCGACGATCGCCAGGATGATGAGCAGGACGATCCAGCCGTACCGGCGGAACGCGGCATGAAGCCGATCGCGGCGCAGCTCCTCGCTGACCTCGTCGATGAAGCTGTCGTTCTGATTGGCCATTGCCGCTGCCGCGCTGTCCCTGTCGTTGCCGCCCCTTATAGCCGCGCGCGCGCCCCCGGCAAGGCGCGCCGGCGGACGAGCGTTGCAGCGCAATAGAGCGCGACCGCCGTCCAGATCAGCGAGAAGGCCAGCACATGCCAGCCGGTGAAGGGCTCGCGCAGGATCAGCGTGGCGCCGAGGAACTGGAGCGTCGGGTTGAGGTATTGCAGCACCCCCACCGTCGCGAGGTCCACCCGCCGCGCGGCCGAGGTGAAGAGCATCATCGGCACCGCGGTGACGAGGCTGCTGCCCAGCAGCAGCGCCGTCGTCGCCGCGTCGCTGCCGAAGGCCGGCGTCGCCGAGGGCACCGCGACGAGCCAGAGGATCGCGAAGGGCGCGAGGACCGCGAACTCGGCCGTGACCGAGACCATCGGCGGCAGGTCGAGGCCCTTCTTCAGCGCGCTGTAGACCGCGAAGGTCCCGGCGATGGCGAGGCTGAACCAGGGCGTGACGCCGAGGCCGAGCGTCAGGATCAGCACTGCGAGCGCGGCGAGCGCGACGGCGGCGACCTGCAGCGCGCGCAGCCGCTCGCCGAAGAACAGCGTGCCGATCAGCACCGCGATGAGCGGGAAGATGTAGTAGCCGAGGCTCGACTGGATCACCTGCCCGGTGGCAATGGCGATGAGGAACAGCAGCCAGTTGGACCCGACCGCAAAGGCCGCCGCGGTGAGCCGCAGCCGCGAGCCGGGGCGCGCGAAGGCCGCCGGCAACGCCCGCAGCCGGCCCTGAACGGCGAGGACGCCGAGGAACAGGACCAGCGACCAGATGACCCGATGCGCCATGACCTCGCCGGTCGGGACATGGACGAGCATCGAGAAATAGAGCGGCGAGGAGCCCCAGATGACGCAGGCGCCGATCATCGCGGCGATGCCGAGGCTGTGCGGACTCACGGGAGGCTCCGGGGCGGGTTGCGGCGGGAGGCTGGACGAAGGCAGGGCGGGAGGCAAGGGGCGGCGGGAAACCGCACGACGCCGGACGGGGTGGGCAGGTCGAGCATCGGGGTTCCGCTCCATGCGTGCGCCTTGCCCCATCCTGCCCGGCTCGGACCCTCTCGCGACGCCGGATCGGGCGTCTGTTCCGGGCGGCGGCCGGATGTCGGCACGTAGGTTGCGTGCTCCGCACGCACCGCCACGCACCCTACATCTCAATCCGCTCCGACGCGCCCTGCCCTGCCGCCTCGCCGCCGGGTGATCCGCCCCGCTCGCCCCGGCAGCGATCCGGTGACGGCCCGCCGTTCCTCCGTCGTCATCGCACCCCAGCGGGCGATCTCGTCCATGGTCCGCAGGCAACCGATGCAGAGGCCCTCGGCCGGGTGCATGACGCAGATCTTGACGCAGGGGCTCTCGGGCTCGTCGCGCTCCCACAACTCCCCGGTCATCGCAGGTTCCCCAGCCGGTCGAGCATCCCCTGCAGGATGTAGCCCGCTGCCACCGCGTCAATGGCGACGGCGCGGCGGGCGCGGCTGAGGTCGGCCTCGAGCATCGCGCGCTCGGCCGCGACGGTAGAGAGGCGCTCGTCCCAGAACGCGATGGGCAGCGCGGTCAGGCGCTCGAGGTTGCGGGCGAAGGCGCGGGTGGACTGGGCGCGCGGCCCCTCGGAGCCGTCCATGTTCAGCGGCAGGCCGAGGACGATGCCGGCGAGCCCGCGCTCCTCGATCAGCGCCAGCACGGCCGCGGCATCGGCGGTGAATTTCACGCGCTTCAAGGTCTTCAGCGGCGAGGCCACCCGGCGCAGCCCGTCGCTGACGGCGACGCCGATGGTCTTCGTCCCGAGGTCGAGGCCGATCAGCCCGCCCGCTGGCGGCAGGGCCTCGGCGAAGGCCACGGCATCCGCGCAGATCACCGCATTCCGGCCTGTATGGCGGCGGCCTCGATCACCGCCGCGGCCTCGGGATTGGTGCGGAAGGTCTGGCGCGCCTCCTCGAGAATGGCCCCGGCGCGGTCCCACTGGCCCAGCACCGCAAGCGAGGTGATGAGCCGCCCCCACTCCTCCGGCGTGCCGCCGACGGTGGCCAGCCGCTCCTGCAGCGAGACGACCATGCCGCCGATCATTTCCTCGCGCTGCTCGGCCGTCATCTCGCCCGCGGCCTCCACCGCGCCGGCATCCGGGCCGGGCAGCATCGGCGCCGCCGCGCCCGGCGGGACGTAGTCGGGCTGCCCGGCAAACCAGGCGAGATCGCCGATCACCGCGCGGATCGGGGCGGCCCAGGGCGCGCTCGGATCGGCCGCCAGCAGGTCGCGCCAGACCGGGAAGGCGAGGTCGGGCCGCTGGTTCTGGATCAGCAGCAGGCCCCGCAGGTAGCGCGCCTGCGGCTCCCACCGGTCGCGCTCGAGGGCGCGGGCGATCTCGGCCTCCGCCTCCGGCGTGACGATGCCGCCAGCGGCCTCGACCATCAGCCCGGCGAGGCTGGCATGGTCGGCGCCGGTGGCCTCGGAGCCGCGCAGTTCGACCACGCGGCGCATCGCCGCCGCGGCCTCGGCGGCGCGGCCCAGATTCGCCTCGCTGCGGGCGAGCAGGGTCAGACCCTCCGGGTCGTCGGGGCGGCGGGCGACGGCCGCGCGCAGTTCCTCGACCAGCGCCAGATATTCGGGCGCGGGGACGCCCGTCGGCGGGCGGGACGGGGCCTGCGCCTCGGCTTCGGCCTGGCTGGGGCGGGCGTCGTAGACAGCCTTCGCCGCGGCGATGCGGGCGGCCATGGGCTGGTCCGGCATCCCCGGCCGGCCGATCGCGAGGTAGAGCGCGAAGGCAAGGCTCGCCGCGGCCACCACCGCCACGCCCACGCCATAGGCCCGCCCGCGCCCGGCCGTCGCGACCGCGCCCTCCGCGCGGGAGAGCGCGCGGTCCGCGTCCAGCACCTTGCGCCCGATCTCGGCCCGGAGCCGCCCGGCGTCCTCTGCGGCGATCACGCCCCGGGCAAGGTCGCGCTCCACCTCCGCAAGCTGCGCCCGGTAGACGCGCAGGTCATAGGCCGCTGCCGGCTCCGCCGTGGCCGTGCCGCGTCCCCGCAGGAACGGCGCCATGATCGCAAGCGCCACCACCGCCGCCATCGCCGCCGCCAGCATCCAGAGCATCCGCGCCTCCATTCCCGGCCCGACCGAAGGACCGACCGTCATCTAGCCGTTGCGGCGGCGGGGCAAAACCCCGGCGCGGCGCGTCTCGCCCTTTCTTGCGCGGCGTGGCGTCGCAGCGGGTCGCATTTCGGGGCTGCCATGCCGCAGGCGACCTTGCCCAAGGCCTCGCTGTTGGGCAGGAAGGGCCGGACCGGAGGGAGCCGATGTCAGACACCACCGCCAAGCCCCCTGCCCTGCCTCGCGCCTCGAGGCCGCGGCGCTACTCCGTCTTCGCCATCGCGCGGGAGGCCATGCGCCTCCACAGCGGCTGGCAGCGCGCCTGGGCCAGCCCCGAGCCGCGCCGCCGCTACAAGATCGTGATCGTCGGCGCCGGCGGGCACGGCCTCGCAACCGCGTATTACCTCGGCCGCAACCACGGCGTCACCGATATCGCGGTGCTGGAGAAGGGCTGGCTCGGCGGCGGCAATACCGGACGCAACACGACCATCATCCGCAGCAACTACCTGCAGGACCCCTCGGCCGCGATCTACGACAAGTCGCTGTCGCTCTACGAGACGCTGAGCCAGGACCTGAACTACAACGTGATGTTCAGCCCCCGCGGCCTCATCATGCTGGCCCAGACGGAGCACGAGGTCCGCGGCTACAAGCGCACGGCGCATGCCAACCACCTGCAGGGCGTCTCGACCGAGTGGATCGAGCCGGAGCGGGTCAAGAAGCTCGTGCCGATCATCAACCTCGCCGGACCGCGCTATCCGGTCCTCGGCGGCCTCTACCAGCAGCGCGGCGGCACCGCGCGGCACGATGCCGTGGCCTGGGGCTATGCCCGGGCCTGCTCAGCGATGGGGATGCACATCATCGAGAAATGCGAGGTCACCGGGATCGAGAGCGCCGGCGGCCAGGTCACGCAGGTCAACACCACCCGCGGCGATATCGGCTGCGAGAAGCTGGTCCTCGTCGCCGCGGGGCATTCCACCGTGCTGGCCGACATGGCGGGCTTCCGCCTGCCGATCGAGAGCGTGGCGCTGCAGGCGCTCGTCTCCGAGCCGATCAAGCCCTGCATGGACGTGGTGGTGATGGCCAACACTGTGCATGGCTACATGAGCCAGTCCGACAAGGGCGAGATGGTGATCGGCGGCGGCACCGACGGCTCGATCAACTACACGCAGCGCGGCTCGTGGCACCACATTGAGGAGACGGTGCGCGCGCTGGTCGAGACCTTCCCGATGATCTCGCGGCTGAAGATGCTGCGGCAATGGGGCGGGATCGTGGACATGACCGGCGACCGCTCGCCGATCATGTCGGGAACGCCGGTGGGCAACATCTTCGTCAACTGCGGCTGGGGCACCGGCGGCTTCAAGGCGATTCCCGGCTCCGGCTGGGCCATGGCGGAACTGGTGGCGAAGGGGGAGCCGGGGCCGCTTGCCGCCGATTTCGGCCTCGGCCGGTTCCGCGAAGGGCGGTTCATCGACGAGAGCGTGGCGGCCGGGGTGGCGCATTGATGCCGCGCGATCCGGGCATCGAGCAGGCGTTCCGCGAGGAACTCGCGGCGCGGCTGCCGATGGAGCGCGTGAGCGAGCGTCCGATGTTCGGCGGCCTCTGCTTCATGCTCGACGGCAACATGGTCGGCGGGGCGAGCGACAGGGGCGCGATGCTGCGCGTCGGCCGGGCGGCGGAGGCGGAGGCGCTCGCGCTGCCCGGCGTTGCGCCGATGATCCATGGCGGGCGCGCGAAGCCGGACTACGTCAGGATCGGCCGCGAGCGCTTCGGCGAAGCGGCGGCGCGGCGGCGGTTGATGGACATGGCCGTGGCCTGCGTCTCGGCGCTGCCGCCGAAGGAGGCGACATGAGGGTGAAACTCTTGCCGGTCCAAGACGTTGGGCGGGGCCACCTTCCGGAGGTTCCGTCATGGCCCAAGCCCCCCGCCCCGACACCCCGCGCCGCCGCGAACTCGGCGTCTGGCCGCTCGTCATCGGCGCGGTCATCATCATCCTGCTCGCCGTGCTCTACTTCTCCTGGGAGGTCGAGCCGCCGCCGCCCCTGCCCGACAGCCCGGTGGCCCAAGGCACCGTGGGCCAGCCGACCGGCACCACCGGCGCCACGCCGCAGCCCGGCGCTCCGCCCGTCGTCGAGCAGAACACCGCCAACCCGCCGGCCGCCAGCAACTGACCCAGCGGCGCGTCCCGGCTTCAGCACGGGGGCGCGCCGATGCTGCTTCTGACCTGCCCGCATTGCGGGATCGCCGCCGAGGAGACCGAGTTCAACCCCGGCGGCGAGGCGCATCTGAAGCGTCACGGCCCCGGCGCCTCGGACGAGGACTTCGAGGGCTACCTGTTCCTGCGTCACAACGTGAAGGGGCCGGTGCTCGAACGGTGGCGGCATTCTTATGGCTGCGGCAAGTGGTTCCTCGCGGCGCGCGACAGCGTCACGCTGCAGGTCTACGGCACCTATCCGGCGAGCCTTGCCCATCCGAGCGACGAGGTCGGCGACAGCGTCCGCGCCGCGCATCCGAACTGGAGGACGCAGATTTGAGCCGGCCCTCCGCCCCTCCGCCCGGCCCGTTCCGCCTCGCCTCCGGCGGCCGCCTCATCGACCGCGCCTATTCCACCGGCTTCCGCTTCAACCGCCGCCATCTGCGCGGCTTCAAGGGTGACACGCTGGCCTCGGCGCTGCTCGGCAGCGGTGTGGCCCTTGTCGGGCGCAGCTTCAAGTATCACCGCCCACGCGGCATCCTCGCCTCCGGCGTGGAGGAGCCGAACGCGCTGCTGGGCCTCGGTCAGGGCGGCCGGTTCGAGCCGAACCAGCGGGCCACCACCACGGCGCTGATGCCCGGCATGGTCACGGAGAGCCAGAACGCCTGGCCCTCGCTCGACAGCGACGTGGGCGCGATCAACGCGCCGCTGTGGCGGTTCTTCCCGGCCGGGTTCTACTACAAGACCTTCATCCATCCCCGCGCCGCCTGGCTGAACGTCTTCGAGCCGGTCATCCGCCGCGCCGCCGGCCTCGGCCGGGCGCCGAAACAGGCCGACCCCGACCGCTACGAGCAGGCCTATGGCTTCGCCGAGACGGTGGTGGTCGGCGGCGGCATCGCCGGGCTCTCCGCCGCACGGGATGCGGCCCGTGAGGGCGGGCGGGTGCTGGTGCTGGAGCAGACGCCGCATTGGGGCGGGCGCACCCCGGTGGACCACGCGGGCGGCGAGGCGCGGGTCGGGGCGCTGCTGGACGAGCTGCGCGGAATGGAGAACGTCACGCTGCGGCGCAACACGCAGGCGACCGGCCTCTACGACCACGGCTACCTGCTCGCCCGCGAGAGCCTCGCCGACCACGACCCCAAAGCGGACCTGCCGCGGCAGCGGCTGTGGCGCATCCGCGCCGGCCGCGTGATCGTCGCCACCGGCGCGCATGAGCGGCCGATCGCCTTCGCGGGCAACGACGTGCCGGGGGTGATGCTGGCCTCGGCGGTGCGCGACTACATCGTCAACTGGGCCGTGGCGCCGGGGCGGCGGATCGCGGTCGTGACGAGCAATGACGACGCCTATCGCACGGCGCTTGCGGCGCTCGACGCGGGGCTGGAGGTCGCGGCGGTGATCGACGCACGGCCCGTGGCAGACGGCCGGCTGCCGCAGGCGGTGCGGGCGCGGGGCGTAGAGGTGCTGACGGGCACCGGCATCGCCGGGGTGCGCGGGGGCAAGCTGATCTCGGGCGTGGACCTCTGCGCGCAGGATGGCGCGGGCAAGGTCACGGGGCGGCTCGACTGCGACTGCGTCGCCATGTCGGGCGGCTGGTCGCCGGTGGTGCACCTGTGGAGCCACTGCGGCGGCAGGCTGCTGTGGGACGAGCCGGGCGGGTTCTTCCGCCCCGAACCCTCGCGGCCGCCGACCGGCCCGGACGGGGCGCCGAACGTGGCGGTGGTGGGCGCGGCGGACGGTGATCTGGCCGTCGCGGCGCTGACCGGCGCGGAGGTGGAGGCGCCGTCGGCCCAAGTCTGGCTCATGCCCGCGCAGGCCACCCGCAAGGCGCGGTTCAAGATGTGGCTCGACTACCAGAACGACGTGAAGGTCTCGGACGTGGTGGTCGCCGCGCAGGAGGGCTTCGTCTCGGTCGAGCACGCCAAGCGCTACACCACCCTCGGCATGGCGACCGATCAGGGAAAGACAAGCAACGTCAACGGTCTCGCGGTTCTTTCTGAGGCACTGGCTCAACCCGTGGCCGCGACCGGGACGACGACCTTCCGCCCGCCCTACACACCGCTGACCTTCGGCGCAATCGCAGCCGAGGCCAAGGGCGCGATCTTCCAGCCGCTTCGCCGCACGCCGATGCACGCCTGGCACGAGGCCCGCGGCGCAGCATGGGAGCCGGTCGGCCTCTGGCGGCGGCCCTATACCTATCCGCAGGGCGGCGAGACGCATACCGACGCGATCAACCGCGAGATCCTTGCCGTCCGCGGCGGCGTGGGCATGCTCGACGCCTCGACGCTCGGGAAAATCCTTGTGACCGGGCCGGATGCGGGACGTTTCCTCGACATGGTCTACACCGGCATGATGTCCTCCCTGCCCGTAGGAAAATGCCGCTACGGATTGATGTGCAACGACAACGGCTTCCTGATCGACGACGGCGTCGTGGTGCGGCTGGCCGAGGACCAATGGCTCTGCCACACCACCACCGGCGGGGCCGAGCGCATCCACGGCCACATGGAAGACTGGCTGCAATGCGAGTGGTTCGACTGGAAGGTCTATACCGCCAACCTCACCGAGCAATACGCGCAGATCGCCGTGGTCGGCCCCAAGGCGCGCGACCTGCTCGAGGCGCTCGGCGGCATGGACGTCTCGGCCGAAGCCCTGCCCTTCATGACCTTCGCCGACGGCGAACTCGGCGGCCACCCGGTCCGCCTCTACCGCATCAGCTTCTCGGGCGAGCTCAGCTTCGAGCTGGCGACCCCCGCCGGCCGCGGTCTCGCGCTGTGGGAGGCGCTGATGGCCGCGGGCAAGCCCTTCGGAGTGACGCCCTACGGCACCGAGGCGATGCACGTCCTGCGGGCCGAGAAGGGCTTCATCATGATCGGGGACGAGACCGACGGCACGGTGATCCCGCAGGACCTGAACCTGCACTGGGCAATCAGCAAGAAGAAAGCCGACTTCATCGGCAAGCGCGCGCAGGAGCGGAGCTTCATGGCTTCCCCCGACCGCTGGCGGCTGGTCGGCCTCGAGAGCCTCGACGGCCGGATGCTGCCGGACGGGGTCTATGCGGTGGCCGAGGGCGTCAACGCGAACGGGCAGAGGAACGTGCAAGGCCGCGTGACCTCGACCTACGCCTCGCCGACGCTGGGCCGCCCGATCGCGATGGGGCTGGTCGCGCACGGGCCGGAGCGGATGGGCGAAATCCTGGAGTTTCCGGTCAAGGGCGCCGACTCCGTACGGGCCCGGATCGTGGATCCGGTGTTCTACGACAAGGAAGGGACGCGGGCGAATGGCTGAGATGACGGCGCTCGCGCGCGTGACCCGCGTGGAGGGCCTCGGGATGGTGACGATCAGGGCCGATCTGGACCGGGCCGGCGATGCCATCGCCGGGGCGAGCGGCCTGCCCTTGCCCGGCCGCGTCGGGATCGTGGCCGAGGGCGACCGCGCCTTGGGCTGGATGTCGCCCGACGAGTTGCTGCTGATGCTGCCTCATGCCGAACTCGCGGACGCTCTGACCGACTTGCGCGAGGCGCTGCGGGGAGAGGCATCGCTCGTGGCCGATGTCTCCGACATGCGCTGCGTCTTCGACCTCACCGGCGAGGACGCGGATCAGGTGCTGGCCAAGCTCTCGCCGACCGACCTCGAGATGTTCCCGCCCGGCGCGCTGCGCCGCACCCGCCTTGCGCAGGTGCCCGCCGCCTTCTGGCGCATCCCCGGCGGCTTCCGCCTGATCGCCTTCCGCTCGGTCGAGGTCTACCTGCGCGAGCTGCTGGAAACCGCCGCCGCACCCGGCACCTGGCTCGATCCGCGCTGAGAAGTCCCGAAAAATAAAGCGGAACCGGGTTGAACCCGGCGCGTTCGGTGGCGACAGTCCCGCCGGCCTGCGGCAGCGGGCGATCCGTCCTGTGGACCTGAAAGGAGCCTCCGATGGCCTTCACCCTTCCCGATCTTCCCTACGCCCACGACGCCCTCGCAGCCGGGGGCATGTCGAAGGAGACGCTCGAGTATCACCACGACAAGCACCACAAGGCCTATGTCGACAAGCTCAACGAGCTGATCGCCGGGACCGAGTGGGAGGGCAAGTCGCTCGAGGAGATCGTCAGGGGCAACTACAAGGAAGGCGCGGTCGCCCAGAACGGCATCTTCAACAACGCCAGCCAGCACTGGAACCACGCCCAGTTCTGGGAGATGATGACCCCGCGTCCGGGCAGCATGCCGGGCGAGTTGGAGCGGGCGCTTAAGGACAGCTTCGGCTCGGTGGACGACTTCAAGAAGAAGTTCGCCGAGAAGGGCGTGGGCCAGTTCGGCTCGGGCTGGGTCTGGCTGGTGAAGGGGTCGGGCGGCGGCCTGGAGATCACCTCGACCGAGAACGGCGTGAACCCGCTCTGCAAGGGCCAGACGGCGCTGCTCGGCTGCGACGTGTGGGAGCACAGCTACTACATCGACTTCCGCAATGCGCGGCCGAAATACCTGTCGAACTTCGTCGACAACCTGGTCAACTGGGAGAACGTCGCCTCGCGCATGTGAGCGCGGCGGCATGGCATCGCGGCCCGGCGGGAGCTCCCGCCGGGCCGTTCTCATTCCGGCGCTATGCGCGTGGCGATCACCCGGCGGATGCGCGTCCGCACCTCGGCGGGCTCGGCCGCAAGCGCCTCCATCAGCGCCTCCATCTCGCCCCTCAGCACGTTCAGCTGGTCCATCAGCGACATGACCATCCCGAGGGCGTCGGGCGAGAGGCCGTAGCTCTCGTGCAGATCGCACAGCGTCTGCAGCCGCGCGAGGTCGACCTCGCGATAGCGATGCCCGCCCTCGCCCGCCTCGGGAAGCACGATCCGCGCCTCGACCCAGGCTGTCAGCCGCGCCTCGGTCAGGTCGGCCACCGCTTCCAGGACCTCGGCCTGCGTGTAGCGTGCGCTCATGTCGTCCCCCGTCGCGGGTCGTAGTCGTGGCGGGTCCGCCAGTCCTCCATGAAACCGGCCAGATCGTCGTCGATCGCGGGCGGCATGACGATCTTCAGGACGGCATACTGGTCTCCGCCCTTGACGCCCCTGCCCCGCAGCCGCAGCCGCTGGCCCGAGGACGCGCCCTTCGGCACGGTCAGCTTCACCGGCCCCTTGATCGTCGGTGTCTCGACCCTCCCGCCGAGGACCGCCTCGGGCAGCGAGATCGGCAGCGTCACCTCGATGTCGTCGCCCTCGCGGGTGAAGGTGGGGTGCGGCTCGACCGTCAGGGTCAGGTAGGCATCGCCGGGCTGGCCCTCGCCCATGCCGGGGCCGCCCTTGCCGCGCAGCCGCACGGTCTGGCCGTCGCGCGCCCCCTCGGGGATGGCGACGTCGAGCGTCGCCCCGTCGGGCATGGTGATCCGCGTGGTGCCGCCGAGCGCGGCGGTCAGGAAATCCACCGTCAGGCCGAAGCGCAGGTCCTCGCCGCGGATGCTGACCCGGCCCTCGAACCCTCCCCGCCCGCCGCCCTGGCGCGCCCGGGCGCGGGCGCCGAAGAGGTCCGAGAACACGTCCGAGAAATCGCTCTGCGCGAAGCCCGCATCGCTGTAGCCCTGCGCATAGGGGTTATCCGCCGCGCCCGCGAAGTCGCGGTAGTAGCGCCGCTGCGCCTGCTCCTGCCCCGAGGCATTGATCTCGCCGGCATCGAAGCGGCGGCGCTGCTCGGGGTCCTTCAGCAGGTCGTAGGCGGCGGAGGCGGCCTTGAACCGCTCCTGCGCCTTCGGATCGGGGTTCAGGTCCGGGTGATCGGTCTTGGCGATCCGGCGATAGGCCTTCTTGATCTCGGCATCGCTCGCCGTCTTCGTCAGCCCGAGAGCCTTGTAGGGATCGTCCGCCATCCTGCCCGCTTTCCGCTCCGCCGCCCCTAGAGATGCCGCCGCCCGCCCCGGCGTCAAGCAGCCCGGCTTCTTCTGTCCCAAAATATCCTCCGGGGGTCCGGGGGTGGAAAACCCCCGGTTGCCCGGCGGCGGGGCGGGGGCTATCCCTCGCCAGACCCGACCGGGAGCCCCCGTTGCCCGACACCACCACCCTGCCCTCGCGCGTCCTCGCGCGACGCCTCTGGCGCGACTATCTCGCGCCCCATCGCCGCAAGATGGCCGCGGCCTTCGCGCTGATGGTGGTCGAGGGCTCGACGCTGGCCGTGCTGAGCTGGATGCTGAGGCCGCTCTTCGACCGGGTGTTCGTGGCCCGCGACGCTTCGGCGATCTGGTGGGTCGGGGGCGCGATCTTCGGGCTGTTCGTGATCCGGGCGGTCACGCTGATCCTCAACCGCTCGCTGATGACCTCGGTCTCGCTTTCGGTTGCCAGCCGGCTTCAGGTGGACCTGTTGGCGCATCTGGTGACGCTCGACGGCGGCTTTTTCCAGCGCAACCCGCCCGGTGCGCTGATCGAGCGGGTGCAGGGCGACACCGCCGCCGTGCAGGGGGTGTGGACGGTCTTCATCACCGGTGCCGGGCGCGACGTGATCTCGCTCATCGCCCTCTTCGGGGTGGCGCTCTCGACCGATCCGGTCTGGACCGCGGCCGCGCTCGTCGGCGCGCCGCTGCTGATCCTGCCCACGGTGCTGGTGCAGCGCTATGTCCGGCGCAAGACGAACCAGATGCGGCTGCGGGCGTCGGACCGGGCGACGCGGCTCGACGAGGTGCTGCATGGCATCCAGACGGTCAAGCTGAACCGGCTCGAGGACTACCAGACCAGCCGCTTCGCCGCGATCGTGGACCGCATCCGCGGCGACATGGTCAAGGTCAGCGCCACGAGCGCGCTGATCCCGGCGCTGATCGACGTCGTGACGGGCTTGGGCTTCGTCCTCGTCCTCGCCCTCGGCGGCGCGCAGGTGACGCGGGGCGAGCGGACGGTGGGCGAGTTCATGTCCTTCTTCACCGCCATGACGCTCGCCTTCCAGCCGCTGCGGCGCCTCGGCGGCCTCGCCGGGACCTGGCAGACGGCGGCCGCGAGCCTCGAGCGCATCTACGGCGTCCTCGACCTCAGGCCCGCGATCCGCTCCGGCGCGCGCCGCGCGCCGCCTCCCGACAGCCGCATCGCGCTCGAGGACGTGTGGCTCGGCTACGACGGCCAGCCGGTGCTGCGCGGCCTGCGCTTCACCGCGGAGCCGGGGCAGACCACGGCGCTCGTGGGTCCGTCCGGCGCGGGCAAGTCCACCGTCTTCAACCTGCTGACCCGCATGGTCGTGCCCGAGCGCGGGCGGGTCACGCTGGGCGGGGTCCCGGTTCAGGAATACAACCTCGCCACGCTGCGCGATCAGTTCTCGGTCGTCTCGCAGGAGCCCGCGCTCTTCGACGAGAGCCTGCGCGAGAACATCACGCTGGGCCGCGAGGTGCCCGCCGACGCCCTGCGCCGCGCGGTCGAGGTCGCGCATGTGGCGGATTTCGCGGACAGCCTGCCGCTCGGCCTCGACACGCCCGCCGGGCCGCGCGGCTCGTCCCTGTCCGGCGGGCAGCGGCAGCGGGTGGCGATCGCCCGCGCCGTCCTGCGGCAGGCGCCGGTCCTGCTGCTCGACGAGGCGACGAGCGCGCTCGACACCGCCTCCGAGCGCAAGGTGGCCGAGGCGCTCGACGGCCTGGCCGAAGGGCGCACCGTCCTTGTGATCGCGCACCGCTTGTCCACGGTGCGCAACGCCGACAAGATCGTGGTCCTGGATCAGGGCCGGGTGGTGGAGGAAGGCGACCACGCCGCCCTCATGGCCCGCGACGGGGTCTATGCCGCGCTCGTGCGGCTGCAGTTCGAGGAGGGTTGAGATGGATCGCCGGCTGATCGCCGTGACCGGGGCGGATGCCGCGGACTTCCTGCAGGGGCTGGTCACGAATGACGTTCACCGGGCCGATGGCGGCGGCCTCGTCTGGTCCGCGCTGCTGACGGCGCAGGGCAAGTATCTCGCGGATTTCTTCATTCTCGGGCGCGAGGGCGGCTACTGGATCGACGCCGCGGCGGCGCAGGCCGAAGACTTGACGCGGCGCCTGGGCATGTATCGCCTGCGCGCCGCCGTCGATCTGGCACCGGTGGAGGCGCGGGTCGCCCGCGGCACCGGCCCGGCTCCTGACGGCGCGGTGGCCGATCCCCGCCACCCGGCGCTCGGCTGGCGGCATTACGGCGGGGGTGTGCTCGAGGACGACGGCACCGACTGGGACGCGATCCGGGTCGAGCATGTGATCCCGGAAACGGGCATCGAGCTGATCCCGAACGAGAGTTTCATCCTCGAGGCGGGGCTCGAGCGCCTGCACGGGGTCGATTTCCGCAAGGGCTGCTATGTCGGGCAGGAGGTCACGGCGCGGATGCGCCACAAGACCGAGCTTCGGAAGGGGCTGATGCAGGTCCGCGTCGAAGGCGAGGCGCCGCTGGGCACGCCGATCCTCATGGCCGACGGGCGCGAGGCGGGCACGCTTTACACCCAGTCGGGCGGCCGCGGCATCGCGCAGATGCGTTTCGACCGCATCGGACCCGGCATGAAGGCGGGTGACGCCGTGGTGACGGCCGAACCCCGCGGCTGATGTCCGGGGCGGAGGCCCCCGTCGCCGGTCAGCGGGTGCGGCGCATCATCCATGTGGACATGGACGCCTTCTTCGCCAGCGTCGAGCAACGCGACGACCCGAAGCTGCGCGGGTTGCCCGTGGCGGTCGGCGGCTCCTCGCTGCGCGGCGTGGTGGCGGCGGCGAGCTACGAGGCCAGGGTCTTCGGCGTGCGCTCGGCCATGCCCTCGGTCCGCGCCGCGCGGCTCTGCCCCGACCTGATCTTCGTGAAGCCCCGGTTCGAGACCTACAAGGAGGTCAGCCGCCAGATCCGGGCGATCTTCCTCAGCTACACGCCTGTGGTGGAGCCGCTGTCGCTCGACGAGGCCTATCTCGACGTCACCGACTACCTGGCGGGCGGCACCGCCACGCGGATCGCGCGCGAAATCCGCGCCCGCATCCGCGACGTGACCGGCCTCACCGCCTCGGCCGGGGTCAGCTACAACAAGTTTCTGGCGAAGCTCGCCTCGGACCAGCGGAAGCCCGACGGTCTGTTCGTGATCCCGCCCGAGGCCGGGCCGGGTTTCGTCCTCGACCTGCCGGTCGGCCGCTTCCACGGCGTCGGCCCGGCCACCGCCGCGAAGATGGGGCGGCTGGGCCTGCGCACCGGCGCCGACCTGCGGGCGCAGGATGAGGGCTTCCTGACCCGCCACTTCGGCAAGGCGGGCGCGCATTACTGGCGCATCTCGCGCGGGATCGACCACCGCGAGGTCCGCCCCGACCGCATCCGCAAGTCCGTGGGCGCCGAGACGACCTTCTTCGAGGACATCCACGACCCGGCGGCGGCGGCGGAGGCCCTCGCGCCGCTCGCCGCCAAGGTCTGGCGCCACGTCGCCGCGAACGGCATCCGCGGGCGGACGGTGACGCTGAAGGCCAAATACACCGACTTCCGCATCGTGACCCGCGCCCACACTTTGCCCAACTGGGTGGCGGGCGAGGCGGAGATGCTGGGGGTGGCGCGCGGCCTCCTCGACTCGGTGCTGCCCGATCCGCGGGGCGTGCGGCTGCTGGGGATGACGCTCTCCGGGCTGGAGCACGGGGCGGAGGAGCCGCAGGACGAGGGGCAGCTGAAGTTGTTCCTCTGAGGGCGCGTGGCAGCAGCCGCCCCGCGTCCGCAAATGTGTGCCCGTTTGCGTGCAGCGTCAGCCACGGGACGACCGATCCGCCCCGCGGATCGGTCAGCGTCCGCCCTGCCCCCGGCGGACGCCGACCTCTGTCGCGACCGGAGCCAACATCCCGCTTGACCGGACGCCACCCCCTGCCGCAGCATGTTGACCAGAAGGTCAAAAACTGGCCGCCACGCGCCGGGGACCGCGCGAGCCACCGGGAGGGCTGCATGACCAACACGACCCTGACGCCCGGCGTGGTGCCGGGGCGTCTGCCGCCCGAGGCCTATGCCGCCAACTTCGCGGATGTCGCGCCGCCGCTCGACGCGCATGAGGCGAAGGTCGCGGCCGACCGCTGCTATTTCTGCTACGACGCGCCCTGCATCACGGCCTGCCCGACCAGCATCGACATCCCCCTCTTCATCCGCCAGATCCAGTCGGGCACGCCCGACGCCGCGGGCATGACGATCTTCCACAGCAACATCTTCGGCGGCATGTGCGCCCGCGTCTGCCCGGTCGAGAACCTCTGCGAGGGAGCCTGCGTGCGCCTCGAGGCCGAAGGCGAGCCGGTCGAGATCGGCGCGCTGCAACGCTACGCGACCGACGACATCATCGCCTCGGGTATCCACCCCTTCCGCCGCGGCCCGGCGACGGGGCTGCGCATCGCCGTCGTCGGCGCGGGGCCGGCGGGCCTCTCCTGCGCGCATCGGCTGGCGGCCAAGGGGCACGACGTGGTGGTCTTCGACGCGCATGCGAAGCCCGGCGGCCTCAACGAATACGGCATCGCCAGCTACAAGGCGGTGGACGGCTTCGCCGCCGCCGAGGTTGAATGGCTGCTCGGCATCGGCGGGATCGAGCTGCGGCAGGGGCAGGCGCTCGGCCGCGACGTGACGCTCGAGGCGCTGCGCGGCGAGTTCGACGCGGTGTTCCTCGGCATGGGGCTGGCGGGCGTGAACCAGCTTGGCTTCGACGCGCCCCATGTCCGCGATGCCGTGGATTTCATCGCAGAGCTGCGCCAGACACCCGACCTCTCGACGCTGCCGGTCGGCCGCGACGTGGTGGTGATCGGCGGCGGCATGACGGCGGTGGACGCCGCGGTGCAGGCGAAGGGCCTGGGCGCGCAGAGCGTGACCATCGCCTATCGCCGCGGCCCCGAGCGCATGGGCGCCTCGCGGCACGAGCAGGACCACGCCGCAACCTCGGGCGTGCGGATCGTCACGAACGCCGCCCCGAAGGCGGTCGGCGCGGATGGCGCGGTCGAGTTCACCTGGACCCGCGACCTGCCCGACAGCGTCATGATGAACACCGGCGAGACGACCCGCATTGCCGCGGATCAGGTGCTGGTCGCCATCGGCCAGCGGCTCGGCGCCATGCCCGAGGGGCTGGAGATCGAGGGCGGCCGGATCGCGGTCCGCGGCGCAGGCCGCACCTCGGTGCCCAACGTTTGGGCGGGGGGCGACTGCGCCACGGGCGGGGATGAGCTGACGGTGACGGCGGTGGCGCAGGGCCGGGATGCGGCCGAGGACATCCACGAGTTGCTGACCGGCGACGCGCCCGTGGATGCGCCGCGCGTGGTCATGGCCGTCGGGGCGGCGGGGTGAACACCGCGCGCGAGGACCGCGTCCGGGCGCATCCCACGAGCGGGTCGCGTCGCCTGCCCCTGCATGATTTCTCCCGCGCCGCTCCCGGCCCGTGCTATGCTGCACCGCGACGGCGCGACCGTTCGACCGGCCGGCGCCGCCTCCGCGGCCCGGCGGAGACGCCTTGCCTGGCCGCCTTGCGGCACGGGGAGGTTGTAATGTCTGAAATCGAGAAAGGGGTGGCGGCGCATTACGGTGGCCCCGACCTTCTGTCGGTGATCCTCGGGGCGGCCGCCGGGCCGGACGGGACGCTCCGCCCGGAGATCCTCGAGCGGATCGACGAGTTCCACATCGGCGGCTCGGCCGCGACCGAGCGGCTGCTGGACCGGATGGACCTCGCCCAGGGCGCGCGGCTCCTCGACATCGGCTCGGGCGTGGGCGGCCCGGCGCGGCGGGCGGCGCGGCGCCGGCTCGAGGTCACCGGCATCGACCTGACCGAGCGCTTCGTGGCCGCCGCCACCGATCTCACGAGCCGCCTGCCTGCGCTTCGGGTCCAGTTCCGTCAGGGCAGCGCGCTCGCCCTGCCCTTCCCGGATGCCAGCTTCGACGCCGCGATGATGATCCATGTCGGCATCAACATCGCCGACAAGCCGCGGCTGATGGCCGAAGTCGCCCGGGTGCTGCGGCCCGGCGGGGTCTTTGCGGTCTACGACCCGATGCGCCTCGACGATGCAGCGGCGGTCTATCCGCTGCCCTGGGCGGACGGGCCCGGGACCGACTTTCTCGACACCGCCGAGGCGTACCGCCGCGCAGCCGAGGGGGCCGGGCTGGAACTGACGGCCGAGATCCCTCGCGCCGAGGAGGCCAAGGCCTTCTTCGCCATGATGCGCGAGAAGGCGGCCGAGGCGCAGGCCGCGGGCGTGCCGCCGCCCCCCGGCATCGGTCTCGTCATGGGCGCGGGCGCCAGCCAGAAGCTCGCCAACATCGCCGCCGCCGCCATGCAGGGGCATGTCGCCCCGATCGAGCTGCATTTCCGCAAACCAAGCTGACCCGTCACCGACAGGAACCGCCATGACCAGCCTCGCCTCCAGCTTCATCGGCATCAAGTCCCCGAACCCGTTCTGGCTCGCCTCGGCGCCGCCGACCGACAAGGAATACAACGTCCGCCGCGCTTTCGAGGCGGGCTGGGGCGGGGTCGTCTGGAAGACGCTGGGAGCCGAGGGGCCGCCGGTCGTGAACGTGAACGGCCCGCGCTACGGCGTCATCCACGGCGCCGACCGGCGGGTGCTGGGCATCAACAACATCGAGCTGATCACCGACCGGCCCCTGCAGGTGAACCTCGACGAGATCAAGGCGGTCAAGCGCGACTATCCCGACCGCGCCATCGTCATCAGCCTGATGGTGCCCTGCGACGAGGAGAGCTGGAAGGCGATCCTGCACCGGATCGAGGATACCGGCGCTGACGGGGTGGAGCTGAACTTCGGCTGCCCGCACGGCATGGCCGAGCGCGGCATGGGCTCGGCCGTAGGCCAGGTGCCGGAATATATCGAGATGGTGACGCGATGGGTGAAGACCCATTCGCGGATGCCCTGCATCGTCAAGCTGACGCCGAACGTGGGCGATATCCGCAAGCCCGCCGAGGCGGCGAAGCGCGGCGGCGCGGATGCGGTCAGCCTCATCAACACGGTGAACTCGATCACCTCGGTCGATCTCGACCGCTTCGCGCCGGAGCCGACGATCGACGGCAAGGGCACGCATGGCGGCTATTGCGGCCCGGCGGTGAAGCCGATCGCGTTGAACATGGTGGCCGAGATCGCCCGCAACCCGGCCACGCGCGGGTTGCCGATCAGCGGCATTGGGGGCGTCACGACATGGCGCGACGCGGCCGAGTTCATGGCGCTCGGCGCCGGCAATGTGCAGGTCTGCACGGCGGCGATGACCTACGGCTTCAAGGTCGTGCAGGAGATGATCACCGGCCTGCGCCAGTATCTCGGCGAGAAGGAGATGGCGCTGCCGGACCTGATCGGCCGCGCGGTGCCGAACGTCACCGACTGGCAGTATCTGAACCTCGATTACTTCACCAAGGCGCAGATCGACCAGGACCTCTGCATCCATTGCGGCCGCTGCTATGCCGCCTGCGAGGACACCAGCCACCAGGCCATCGCCATGTCGCCGGGCCGCATCTTCACCGTGAAGGACGAGGAATGCGTGGCCTGCAACCTCTGCGTGGACGTCTGCCCGGTCGAGAACTGCATCACCATGCGGGAACTGGCGCCGGGCGAGGTGGACCCTCGGACCGGGGCCGTCGCGGGCGGCTTCCGCGACTGGACGCAGCATCCGAACAACCCAATGGCGCAGGCAGCCGAGTGACGGAACGCGGCGCTAGATCAGCGTCTGCTCGACCATCTCCTGCATCGGCCAGCGATGTCAGCAGCCGCTTGCGGGTCTCGTCGTCATCGACCATCTCGGTCCGCACCCCGAGCGCCGTCGGCGGGGAGCGCAGGTCGTGGCCGAGCGCGGCCAGCATCTGCGTGCGGTCGATGCTATCCTGTGCCTCGTACTCGGCGCGACACGGGCGCGCCTTCGGCCAAGCTTCGCACTACCGGGCACCGATGCCTGCGCCTGCGGCCGCGCGCGATTTGAAAGCACCGTCGAGGCTCTGCCGAGGCCAACATCAAATTGTCACCGGGCGCTTCAGCCGTCAGGCTGTGCGACCAGCCGCTGGAGCCCGACATATGCGCCGGCACAGATGGCCACGAGCGTCACCGGTCCCGACCAGGCCAGGGTCGCGGTGGCGGTCAGACCCTGACCGATGGTGCAGCCGATCGCGACGGCGCCGCCGACGCCCATGAGAACCGCGCCGCAGAGCATCCGTCCAAGCTCCCGCGCGTCGTCGCAGGCCTCCCAGTGGAACTCGCCACGCAGCCAGCAGACCAGAAACGCCCCGAGCATGGTGCCAAAGACCATTCCCACCGAATAGCCGGGAACCGTGCCTGTCGCCGTCATCACGTAGAGGATCGAACGGCCGACGGGGGCGGTGAAAGAGGGTCCCTCGACATAGATCGCCGACACGCTCCAGTCCTGGAGGACCGAGGTGCCGATCAGGCTCAGCGCCACCGCGAGCCCGACCCCCATGGCGCCGCCCGCCGCGGCGAGGGAGCCCGAGAGCCGCGGGTGCCGCATGCCCTGCCAGATCAGCCCGGCCCCGAGAGCGAGGCCGAGCAGCGCGGGCGGCAGCCCCGTCAGGGCATTGAAGGTGACGTCCATGCCGTTCGGGCTGGTCTGCTCCCATTGCGGAAACAGCCCCGCGCGGATCGGCGCGAGCGGCCCCGAGAGCGTGGCATAGGCGGAGACGCCGATCACCCCCAGCAGGATGATCGAGCGGATGTCGCCGGCGCCCGCCCGCAGCGCCGCGCCGAAGCCGCAATTCCCCGCCAGCGCCATGCCGTATCCGAATACCAGCCCGCCGGAGATGCTCGCGACAGGGTTCCAGATGACCGCGTGATAGACCGTCCCGCCGCGGTTCACGAGGCCCATGCCGACCCCGATCTGCGTCGCGAGGATGGCGGTCCCGAGCGCGACCGCCCAGATGTGCAACCGCCGGAAGTCGCGCCCGAGCATCGCGGTCTCGAGCGCGCCGAGGGTGCAGAAATCGGTGACGCGGGACGCTCCGCCGAGCAGGACCCCACACAGGAGACCGACCAGGACAAGCTGCAGCGCAACGTCCATCTTCGCCTGTCGCGCCTCCCTCGGGAGTGATCAGCGCCCCGCCGCCGCCCCCTTGCCGATCACGAAAGCCTGCAGAAGATCCGCCACCCGCGCATCGCGGATCGAGTAGTAGATCGTCTGCCCGTCTCTCCGGAACTGCACCAGCTGGTCTGCCCGCAGGCGGGCGAGATGCTGGCTCACGACAGATTGGCGCGCATCGATCAGGTTTTCAAGCTGCGAGACGCTGCACTCGCCGCCGGCGAGATGGCACAGGATGCGCAGCCGCCCCTCATGCCCGAGCGCCTTGAAGATCGCCGCCGCCTCCGCGACGGCCACCTCCCGCGCGAGGCCGGGCGCCTGCGCCTCCCGGGTCTTTCCGGCGCCCCGGACGAGGTCCATGAGAGTGAGCGTAGCCAACTGATCCATCTGCAATCCCCGGGCTTGAGGTCGGTCATCGTAACATGACGCCGCCGCTAAGGCATCCTAAAAACTGTATATTCGTATCGCTCGGTGCACAGGCGGACGCCGCGTCCGCATGGCAACACGCAAATATCTGCTTAGCATAATATTTATGTTGCGCGCTGCGGTAGATTGTCCCAGCATGGAGTCGCGGGCAGGCCGGGAGGACAAGGCCTGCCGACCCGCGAGAGCCGGTGCAGGGAGCCGGTCACGACAAGCTGAGATCGTTGCGGGCGCCGCATCCGCCGGTCGGGCGGGCACGCCCGCGGCCGCGCCATGCGCGCCCGGAACCTCGAGGGAAGTCGGCGGCAGGCGAGCGATTCGGGCTGCGTTCTGCGGCCTCTGTGTTGATGAAGGGAGAGGACATGATTCACGATGATGACCACCCCGGGCAGGTGCCGACCGAGGCCCGCGCGAGGGTGCATCTGCCGCGCCTGGCACGGGGCGTCGCGCTCGTCATGGGCCTGGGCGCGGCCTTACCGGCCGTTGCGCAGGTCGATGACGGGTCGTTCCCGACCGCCGACCAGGTCGGCGGCGAGGTGTTCCCGGCGGGCCTCCAGCCGGGGGACGAGTTTCCCATGGATGTCCGGCTTTATGACCTCGACGGCAAGGAGGTGACCCTGGGCGACGTCGCCGCCGGCAAGCGCACGCTCCTGACCTTCTTCATCAGCGCCGCCCCGGTCTCGGTCGCCGAGCTGAGCAAGATCGAGGACTTCGCCGACGGCAAGGACATCAACCTGGTCTTCGCCAACTCTGATGTCGTCGGCACCGGGCTGCTGGGCGGCAGCGACGCGCAGATCCCCGAGACGGTCCGCACGGTGAACATCATCAAGGTCGAGGAGCAGCTCGACACCCCGATGTATGTCGCGCCGAACAACGTGTTCATCCCCGAGGGGCTGTCGAACCGCCTCGGATTCCGCGGCCTGCCCACCTCCTACGTGATCGACGACGGCGGCCGGGTCGTGGCCACCTACGTGGGCCCGCGCGAGTGGACCGAAGGCGACCTCATGGGCGACGCGCCCCGGGCCGAGGTCTCGTCCGAGTCCCCCGCCGGGTCGCCGGGTGCGACCGCTGACCCGAACGTCACCCCCGCGGCGGCGGGCGAAACGCCGCCCTCCGACGAGCCGACCGTCAATATCGGCGCGCCGGCGGCCGATGTGGCGCCGATCACCGGCGGCACCGATCCGAACGCGGCCATCCAAGCCAACCAGGGGAACTGAAACGATGATCAGCAGAAGGAAATATCTTCGTGGGTCCATGGCCGCAGGCGCGGGGCTGATGCTCGGCGGCGGCGGGCTGGCCGGAAAGGCGCTCTCGGCGGTCCACGACGCCACCGGCGAGGGCACCCACGAGCTGTTCAAGAAATTCAAGGGCAACGTGCTGCTGATGCCCGGCAAGTACAGCGGCACGGTTTCGGCCCTGGACCTGAGCGTGCCCGAGACGCTCGCAATTTCGGCCGCGCCGGCGTCGACATGCCGATCCCGCACCACATCGCGGCGCTGCCCTCGGCCGATCCCTACACGTCCTTCGACTTCTACCAGACGATGCAGCCGCCCGGCGCGCCCTATGTGAACGAGAACTCGCCCGAATGGCGCGACCGCGGCGACTTCAAGATGTACAAGATGCGCTATGACGGGTCGGGCACCCAGAACTCGATCAGCATGGTCCAGGACATCTCGGCCTCGACCGGCATGGCGCTCGGCGTTCACGTCTCGATCGGGGTCGGCCCCAACGCCGAGAAATACGTGGCCTTCGCCGATGGCCAGAAGGACATGGTGCTGATCACCTCGATCGACGACGACGCCAAGATCGTGAAGGCGTTCCGCGCCGACTACGACCCGAACGCGCGCGAGCTGACCATCTCGCACGTCTTCCCCGACGCCTCGACCGGCCGCTTCGACTATGAGGGCCGCAAGGGCATGAAGACCAGCCACGAGGCGATGCTGGGCGAGGAGCTGATGCCGGCCGACCCGACGGCGGTGTTCGTGGACGCCTTCACCTGGCACCCGACGCTGCCGCTCGGCGCGATCCTGATCCGCCGCCACGGCTGCTGCGCCATCGTCAACACCGAGACCTGGGAGCCGGTGGCGCTGCTGTCCACCGCGAAGGCGCGCCCGACCACTTCCAGATGGTGCGCCAGCAGGGGTCGAGCTGGACCTTCTCGATCCCCGCGGTGCTGACGCCGCTGCACGAGGCAGGCTTCATCACCTCGGGCCAGTTCTTCCTCGCCTGCAACAACGTGCTGCAGAACAACGTCGCGGTCTACCGGTCGGAGGATCCGAATCCGCTGAACTGGAAGAAGGAGACCTTTGTCGAGGGCTTCGGCGAAAAGTATCTGCCGCTGCACATGGGCAACGTGCCCGACAGCCGATGGGCCTTCTTCACCATCTGGGCGCGCAAGCCGAACAACGGCTTCATCTGCAAGGTCGACCCCAAGACCTGGCAGGTGGTCGCGCAGTGGGACACCGGGCCTGACCCGCATACCTGCGACTGCACCGTGGACGGCCAGTACATCACCACGGTCTATTCCGGCAACCAGTCGGGACAGTCGGGCCTGGTCGTGATCGATGCCGACAGCGACGAGATCGTGGCCCGGCTGCCCAGCCCTGCGGGCCATCACGACCACGTCGTCGTGCCCGAGAGCTGGGAGGGGCTGAAGTCCTCGCGCAGCACCTCGGTCTGACACAGGGGCCGCCGGGATCGGCATCGCGCATCCCGGCGGCCACATCTTCCGGCCCTTCGAATGAGGTTTTCCGCATGTCCTGCCTTCGCAATCCCCGTCGCGGCGCCGCCGCCGTCTTCGCAGCCGCCCTCGCCCTCGCGCTTCCCGGCGCCGCTTTCGCCCATGGCGACGAGGTTCATGCCGCGTGGACGCTGGGTCCGAACGGCGGCCTCTTCGGCTCTGCCGGCGACTATCATGTCGAACTCGCGCCGGTGGACGGGGCCATGACGGTCTGGCTGACCGACATCGACGGCGCGCCGGTGCCGACCGACGGCATGGCGGCGACGGTGGCGGTCCAGCACGACGATCAGCGCCTCGATCTCGACCTCGTGCCTGCCGGGGACCACATGCTCGAGGTGAAGGACGAGCGCATCCAGCCGGCGGAAGGCGACCGGCTCATCTTCCAGACCATCGCGCCGGACGGAGAGCCGAACGAGGCCCGCTTCGAGATCCGGCCGGACGATTGAGATGACGGAAGCGGCTTCAGTCCGGCGGCGGGTGGCGCGCATCGTCGCGCTGGCGCTGGCCGCCCTGCCCTGCGGTGCCATCGCCCAGCCCGCCACGACGATGATGCCCGGCAGCTCGCTCGGCGAGAACATGCGCCTCGGCACCCAGATCGAGCGGATCGTGTCGGCGGTGCCCGGCGTCATCAGCGTCAGCCAGCGCGCCGGACGCTCGCGCCTTGACGAGGACGTCCAGCCGGTCAACTTCGCCGAGTTCGACGTGACCCTCGACCCCGAGTTGCGGGACGCGGCGGGCGCGATGGCGCAGATGCGCGAGGCGTTGTCGGTGGTCCCGGGCGTCGCGGTCAACGTCTCGCAGTTCATCACCCACCGCATGCAGGAGATTCTGTCGGGGGTCCGCGCGCAGGTGGTGGTGAAGGTGTTCGGCGCCGATCTCGCGACGCTGGAGCATCTGCAGGCCGACATTCTCGCGGCGGTGTCGGACATCGACGGCATCGTCGATCTGCAGGCCGAGCCGCTGCTGATGATCCCCGGCTACGACATCCGCGTCGATCGCGCCGCCGCCGCCCTCTACGGGCTCGCCCCCGGCGAGATCGTGCGCCAGGTCGGGCAGGCGCTGAACGGCGTTCCGGTCTCGAAGGTGGTCGAGGGCGATCGCAGCTTCGACCTCGTGGTCCGCAGCGACGCGGCCACGCGCGCCAACATCGAGTCGATTGTCACGATGCCGCTGCGCAGCGCCTCGAGGGCGACGGTGCCGGTCTCGGCCGTGGCCAGCATCGCCCCGACCGAGGATCGCTACCAGATCTCGCATGAAGACGGGCAGCGCCGCGCGGTCGTGCAGTGGAACACCACGGGCGACCTCGGCCGTGTCATGGCGGCGGCGCAGGAGGCCATCGCCGCGCAGGTGGCGCTGCCGCCCGGCTACCGCATTGCCTTCGATGGCGACTGGGTCGGCCAGCAGCGCGCCTCGGCCAACCTCATGTGGTCGGGCAGCCTCAGCATCCTGCTGATCCTGCTGCTCCTCGGCCTCGCATTCCACACCCCGGCCTTCGCCGCGCTGGTCGCGCTGAACGTGCCCTTTGCGCTGCTCGGCGGGGCGCTGATGCTGCATCTCGGCGGCAGCAGCCTCAACGTCGCCTCGACCGTCGGGCTGATCGCCCTTGCCGGAGTGGCGGCGCGAAACGGCATCCTGCTGCTGTCGCGCTACGAGACGCTGGAGCGCGAGACCGACCTCGCCCCGCGCGAGATCGCCGTGAAGGGCGCGCAGGAGCGGCTGCTGCCGATCATGATGACGGCGCTCACCACCGCGCTCGCGGTCATTCCGCTGCTGATCGGTGACCCCGTGGGCAAGGAGTATCAGCGCGCCGTGGCGCTGGTCCTGTTCGGCGGGATGATGAGCTCGCTGATCCTGAACCTGCTGCTGGTGCCACCGCTGTACCTCGCCGTGCGCCACCGGCTGCCGGCCCGCGCACCGGAACCCTCGCCCGCCATCGCCCCCGCAGAGTGAAAAGGAGACGACCATGACCAAGCTGCAGTTCCGTTGCTCGACCGCCGCCCTGCTGCTCGCCCTCGCCGGCGGCGCCGCCAACGGCCATGGCGCGGAGGCCTGGGACGCCGTGCTGAAGAACGCCGACGGGGGCGAGGTCGGCCGGGTGGAGGCCGCGCCGATGCCCTCGGGCGGCGTGCATCTGAAGATCACCGTCAGCGGCTTCGAGCCGGGGGTGAAGGCGATCCACGTCCACGAGATCGGCGACTGCTCGGGCGAGGGCTTCGCAGCCGCCGGGCCGCATATGGGCGGCGCGGGGCACGCGCAGGCCGCGGGCAGCCATGCCCAGCCGGCAGCCGCGGACGCGTCCGTCGGCCACGACCATGCCGCGGTCGTCTCGGGCGACGCCGCCCATCCGGGCGATCTGCCGAACCTGCACCTCCCCGAGAGCGGCGCGCTGACGGTCGAGTACTTCGCCCCGCATCTGGCTCCGGCAATGCTGAGCGACGCCGATGGCGCCTCGATCATCATGCATGCCGAGGCCGACGACTACAGCGGCGTCGCCGGGCGCCAGGGCGGCGCGCGCATGGCATGCGGCGCCTTCGAGGCGCGGTGATGCCTGTATCTTCGTCCTGACCCGCCCCGGCGCGCGGCCGATCGGCTCAGGGCGTTCCGGTCAGCGCCGGCAGGAGAACCGGCGCCCGTGCCGCGATCTGTGCGGCGATGCGCGTTGCGAGCGGGCTCAGCGGCTCGTCCTGGCGGTGAACCAGATACCAGGTCCGCTGGATCGGCAGGCCGGGCGCGCCGAGCAGCGCGAGGCGGCCGCCCCGCAGCTCCTCGGCCGCCGTGTGCAGCGACAGGAAGGCGATGCCGAGGCCGGCGATGACCGCCTGCTTGATCGTCTCGTTGCTGTCCATCTCCAGCGTGCGGAACTCGCGCCCCTCGCCGATCCGGTCGAGCCAGCGGGTCATCAGGATGCGGGTGCCCGAGCCGGGCTCGCGGGCGATGAAGGTTTCGCCGGCGAGGTCGGCCGCCGTCACCGCGGCGCGGCCCGCCAGCCGGTGATCCGGCGGCAACAGGATGCCATGCGGATGCGGCCCGAGCGGGGTCGCGTCCACCTGCGGCTCGCGCGGGGGCCGGCCCATGATGGCGAGATCGACGGCGTTCGCGGCCAGGTCCGCGATGGTCTCCGCCCGGTTGCCGACCCGCAGCGTGATCTCGGCTCCCGGCACGGCGTCGGTCAGGGCGCGAACGAGGCCCGGAGCGAAATACTTGGCCGTCGAGACCACGCCGAGAGCCACCCGGCCGGCGTCCCCCCGGCGCAGGGCCGCGACCTCGGCCGCGGCACGGGCAAGTGCCGCCTCCGCCGTGCGCGCCGCGGTGATCAGCGCGCGACCTTCGTCGGTGGGCGCGAAGCGGTCGCTGCGGTCGAATGCCGCACCCGCGAGCGCCGATTCGAGGCCGGCGAGTTGGGCATGGACCGCGGGCACGGTCAGCCCGAGGCGGGCCGCTGCCCCTGTCAAGGACCGGGTTTCAGCCACCGCCAGCAGGGCGCGAAGCTGCTTGAGGGTCAGGGCATCGGCACAAAGCATTCAAGAATCCTGAAAGACGGTTCCTGATAATCAAATTCCCCTGAACATCCGTTCCGCGCAAGCCTTGTCCTCAGGAGAGGAGCCACCATCAGATGAACGACCACACGCCCCGGGGCGCGCAGGCCTTCTCCGGTCTGCCGGAGGAGATCGCCCAGACACTGGCCCGGCTGGCCGCGGTCGCCGCGGGGATCGCTCGGCGCATCGCCCGCGGCGGCCTCGACGGGGAACTGGCGGGGGAAGTCGGTATCAACTGCGGCGGCGACGGGCAGAAGGCGCTCGACCTGATCGCCGACGAGGCCTTCGCCACGGCGCTGGCAGCCTCGCCGGTGCGGTTCTACGCCAGCGAGGAGCGCAGCGCGGTCGCGACGCTGAACCCGGAAGGCAGCCTCGCCCTCGTCATCGACCCGCTGGACGGCTCGTCCAACATCGAGACCAATGTCTCGATCGGCTCGATCGTCGGGCTCTACCCGGCGGCCGCGACGGCGGAGGCGAGCGTGCTGCGGCCCGGCCGCGAATTGCTGGCGGCCGGTTATGGCATCTATGGGCCGCAATGCCTGATGGCGGTGGCGACCTCGACCGGAGTGCGGCGGCTGCTGCTCGACCCCGCCGCGGGGTGCTTCGTGCCGCTGCCGGGCGGCGGTCCGATCCCGGCCGATTCGCCCGAATACGCGATCAACGCCTCGAACTACCGCCACTGGCCGCAGCCGATCCGCGCCTATGTGGACGACATGGTGGCCGGGGCCGAGGGGCCGCGCGGGCGCGACTTCAACATGCGCTGGATCGCCTCGCTGGTGGCGGAGGCGCACCGCATCCTCGTGCGCGGCGGGATCTTCCTCTACCCCGGCGACGACCGGCCGACCTACGGCCGCGGCTGGTCTATGAATGCGCGCCGATCGCCTGGCGGGTCGAGGCCGCGGGGGGCAGCGCCACCGACGGCTGCGAGCGCATCCTCGACCTTGTGCCCGATTGCCTGCACGCCCGCACGCCGCTGGTCTTCGGCTCGCGCGAGAAGGTGGCGCGCGTCGCCACCTATCACGACCTCGACGCCGCCGAGACCTCCGCGCTCGTCGCCCGCCGCGGCCTGTTCCGGAGCTGACGAATGTCCCGCAAGCACCCCATCATCTCGGTCACGGGCTCCTCGGGCGCAGGAACCTCGACGGTCAAGCACACCTTCGAGCAGATCTTCCGCCGCGAGGGGATCACCGCCGTCTCGATCGAGGGCGACGCCTTCCACCGCTACAACCGCGCCGAGATGCGGGCCGAGCTGGAGCGGCGCACCGCCGCCGGCGACCACAGCTTCAGCCATTTCAGCTTCGACGCCAATGAGCTGCCGAAGCTGGAGGAGGTGTTCCGCAGCTATGGCGAGACCGGGACCGGCGAGACCCGCAACTACGTCCACGACGCCGGGGAGGCCGAGCGTTGGGGCGTGCAGGCGGGCGAGTTCACGCCCTGGCGGGCCTTCGAGGGCGGCTCGGACCTGATGTTCTACGAGGGACTGCACGGGGCGGTGGCGAATGACGAGGTGAACCTCGCGGCGCTCGCGGACCTGAAGATCGGGGTGGTGCCAGTCATCAACCTGGAATGGATCCAGAAGATCCACCGCGACCGGGCGCATCGCGGCTACTCGACCGAGGCCGTCACCGACGTGATCCTGCGCCGGATGCATGCCTATGTGCACTGCATCACGCCGCAGTTCACCCAGACCGACATCAACTTCCAGCGGGTGCCGGTGGTGGACACCTCCAACCCCTTCATCACCCGCTGGATCCCGACGGCGGACGAGAGCCTCGTGGTGATCCGCTTCCGCAACCCGCGCGGGATCGATTTTCCCTATCTGACGACGATGATCCAGGGCTCCTGGATGACCCGCGCGAACTCCATCGTCATTCCCGGCGGCAAGCTCGACCTTGCCATGCAGCTGATCCTGACCCCGCTGATCCTGCGGCTGGTCGATACCTCGAGGAAGGCGTGATCCCATGAACGTGCAGACGAGCGTCAAGACATGCGACATGGCCGGGCGGACGATGGCCAACGCCATCCGCGCGCTGGCGATGGATGCGGTGCAGGCGGCGAACAGCGGCCATCCGGGGATGCCGATGGGCATGGCGGATGTGGCGGCGGTGCTGTTCGACCGTTTCGTGACCGACCAGATGGCGCGCTTTGCCGCCGCGGGTTGGCACACCGTCAGCTGCGACGCGCATGAGCCGGAGGAGATCGCGGCCGCCATCGAGGCTGCGCGCAAGGACCCGCGCCCGTCGCTGGTGGCCTGCCGCTCGGTGATCGGCTGGGGGGCGCCGAACAAGCAGGGCGGGGCCGACTGTCACGGTGCCCCGCTTGGCGCTGACGAGATCGCGGCCGCGCGGCTGCACCTGGAGTGGCCGCATGAGCCCTTCGTGATCGAGCCTGCCGCTTACGCCCACTGGCGCGCCATAGCGGCACGCGGCGCTGCGGCGCGGGCCGACTGGCAGCGGCGCCACGATGCCTCCCCTCTCGTCGCGGAGTTGGACAGCGCGCAGGCGCGCGGCGGGCTCGACGCGCTGAGGGCCGCGATGGCCGAGCACAAGGCGAAGCTGATCGCCGAGCGGCCCCGCGTCGCCACCCGGAAGGCCTCGGAGATGGCGCTCGCCGTGGTCAATGCGGTCCTGCCCGACACGATCGGCGGCTCGGCGGACCTGACCGGTTCGAACCTGACGCGGACGAAGGACATGCGTCCGGTGACGCGCAGCGACTATGGCGGCCGCTACATCCATTACGGCATCCGCGAGCACGGCATGGCCGCGGCGATGAACGGCATCGCGCTGCATGGCGGCTTTCGGGCCTATGGCGGCACCTTCCTCGCCTTCGCCGACTATTCGCGGCCTGCGATCCGGCTCTCGGCGCTAATGGGGGTGCCCGTCACCCATGTGATGACGCATGACAGCATCGGCCTCGGCGAGGACGGGCCCACGCACCAGCCGGTCGAGCATCTGGCGAGCCTGCGCGCGATCCCCAACCTGACCGTGATCCGCCCCGCCGACGCGGTGGAGACGGCCGAGGCCTGGGAGATCGCGATGGCTGCGACCGCTGGCCCGGTGCTGCTGGCCCTGTCGCGCCAGAACCTGCCCTGCATCCGCGAGGCTGCGGCCGGGAACCTGTCGGCGCGCGGGGGCTATCTCCTGCGTGACCCCGGCCCGCGCGACGTGACCCTGATCGCCACCGGCTCGGAGGTCGAGATCGCGCTGGCCGCCGCGGACCTGCTCGCCGCCGACGGCATCGCCGCCGCCGTGGTCAGCGCGCCGAGCTTCGAGCTGTTCGCCGGCCAGCCCGACGAGTACCGGGCGCAAGTCCTGGGCGTTGCCCCCCGCGTCGGCATCGAGGCCGCCATCCGGCAGGGCTGGGACGGGCCGGTGCTGCGCACCACCGACGGCTTCATCGGCATGACCGGCTTCGGCGCCTCGGCCCCTGCCCCGGACCTCTACCGTCATTTCGGCATCACGGCCGAGGCCGTTGCCGCCTGCGCCCGCAACCTGATCGAGGAGTGAGAGAATGGCGCTGATCACGCTGCGACAGCTTCTGGACCACGCCGCCGAGCACGGCTACGGCGTCCCGGCCTTCAACATCAACAACATGGAGCAGGGCCTCGCGATCATGGAGGCCGCGCAGGCCACCGACGCGCCGGTCATCATGCAGGCCAGCCGCGGCGCGCGCAGCTATGCGGGCGACATCATGCTGGCGAAGATGATCGAGGCGCTCGCGGCGATGTATCCGCGCATCCCGATTTGCATGCACCAGGACCACGGCAATGACGAGGCCACCTGCCTGAGCGCGATCCGCCACGGCTTCACCAGCGTGATGATGGACGGCAGCCTCGAGGCCGACGGCAGGACGCCTGCCGACTACGACTACACCGTCGCGATCACCGCGCGGGTGGCGGGCATGGCGCACTGGGTCGGCTCAAGCGTCGAGGGGGAGCTGGACGTCCTCGGCGCGCTCGAGGGCGAGAGCGAGGCCGAGGACGGGCATGGCGCGACCGGTCGGCTGGACCCGTCCATGCTGCTGACCGACCCCGACCAGGCCGTGGATTTCGTCCGCCGCACCGGCGTCGACGCGCTCGCCATCGCCTGCGGCACCTCGCACGGGGCCTACAAGTTCTCGCGCAAGCCGGATGGTGACATCCTCGCCATCGGCGTGATCGAGGCGATCCATCGCAGGCTGCCCGACACGCATCTGGTGATGCACGGCTCGTCCTCGGTCCCGCAGGAGCTTCAGGACATCATCAACCGGCACGGCGGCGAGATGCCGCAGACCTTCGGCGTCCCGGTAGAGGAGATCGTGCGCAGCATCCGTCACGGCGTGCGCAAGGTCAACATCGACACCGACTGCCGCATGGCGATGGCCGGCCAGTTCCGCCGCGTGGCGCAGGAAAGCCCGCGCGAGTTCGACCCGCGCAAGTTCCTCAAGCCGGCCATGGACGCCATGCGCGACATGTGCCGCGACCGGTTCGAAGCCTTCGGCACCGCCGGCCACGCAAGCTCGATCCGGGTCATCGCGATGGACGAGATGGCCACCCGCTACGCCTCGGGGGCGCTCGACGCCGCCGCAACCCCGGCCAAGGCCGCCTGAGAGGAGGAAACGACATGAACGACATGTCCGAGACGATGAGCAAGACCATTGGCGATGCGAAGAAGCGTTACGCCGCGGGGGTGCTGAAATACGCCCAGATGGGTTACTGGGAACCCGACTACGAGCCGAAAGACACCGACGTGATCGCGCTGTTCCGCATCACGCCGCAGGACGGGGTGGACGCGGTCGAGGCGGCGGCGGCGGTGGCGGGCGAAAGCTCGACCGCGACCTGGACGGTGGTCTGGACCGATCGCCTGACCGCCTGCGACAAGTATCGCGCCAAGGCCTATTGGGTGGACCCGGTGCCGAACAGCCCCGGCGAATACTTCGCCTACATCGCCTATGACCTCGACCTGTTCGAGGGCGGCTCGATCGCGAACCTGACCGCCTCGATCATCGGCAACGTCTTCGGCTTCAAGCCGCTGAAGGCGCTCAGGCTCGAGGACATGCGCCTGCCGGTCGCCTATGTGAAGACCTTCCAGGGCCCCGCGACCGGCATCGTGGTCGAGCGCGAGCGGCTCAACTGCTACGGCCGCCCGCTGCTGGGCGCGACCGTGAAGCCGAAGCTCGGCCTCTCGGGGCGCAACTACGGCCGGGTGGTCTACGAGGCCCTGAAGGGCGGCCTCGACTTCACCAAGGACGACGAGAACATCAACAGCCAGCCCTTCATGCACTGGCGCGACCGTTTCCTCTACTGCATGGAGGCCGTGAACCGCGCCTCGGCGGCGACCGGGGAGGTGAAGGGCACCTATCTCAACGTCACCGCCGGGACGATGGAGGAGATGTACGAGCGGGCGAATTTCGCCAGGGAGCTCGGCTCGGTCATCGTCATGATCGACCTGGTGATCGGCTACACCGCGATCCAGTCGATGGCGAAATGGGCGCGGGCGAACGACATGATCCTGCACCTGCACCGCGCGGGCCATTCGACCTACACCCGGCAGCGCAGCCACGGCGTCAGCTTCCGGGTCATCGCCAAATGGATGCGGCTGGCGGGGGTCGATCACCTGCATGCCGGCACCGTCGTCGGCAAGCTCGAGGGCGACCCCGCGGCGACCAAGGGCTACTACGACATCTTCCGCGAAGAACGGAACCCGATGGCCCTGGAGAACGGAATCTTCTTCGACCAGGAATGGGCCTCGCTGAACAAGATGATGCCGGTCGCCTCGGGCGGCATCCATGCCGGGCAGATGCATCAGCTTCTGACCTATCTGGGCGAGGACGTGGTGCTGCAGTTCGGCGGCGGCACCGCAGGGCATCCAGGCGGGCGCGATCGCGAACCGCGTGGCGCTCGAGGCGATGGTCTTCGCCCGCAACGCCGGACGCGACATCTGGAACGAGGGCGAGGACATCCTGCGCGACGCGGCCCGGACCTGCACGCCGCTGAAGCAGGCGCTGGATGTCTGGAAGGACGTGACTTTCGACTACGCCTCGACCGACTCGCCCGACTTCGCCCCGACGCCCGAAGTGTCGATGTGACCCGCAGCGGCGCGTGCGGAGCACGCACCCGACCCGCCCCGTAGGGTGCGTGCTCGCACGCACCACCCGCACAGGAGATCAGCCATGAAACTGCGTCAGGGACAATTCAGCTTCCTTCCCGACCTGACCGACGACGACATCCGCGTCCAGGCCCAATACGCCATCGACAACGGCTGGGCCGTCTCGGTCGAATACACCGACGACCCGCATCCCCGGAACACCTACTGGGAGATGTGGGGCCATCCGATGTTCGACAATCGCGACGCCGCGGCGGTGGTCTTCGAGGTCAACGAATGCCGCAAGGAACACGGCGGCAAATACATCCGCGTCATCGCCTTCGACGCCTCGCCCGGATGGGAGTCGATGCGGATGGGCTTCATCGTGAACCGCCCCGCGCAGGAGCCGGGCTTCCGCCTCGTCCGCCAGGAGGGCGCGGGCCGCGTGGTCCGCTACACGATCGAGAGCTACGCCGCGCGCGAGCCCGAAGGTGCGCGCTACGCCTGAGACGTTCCCGGACTCCGGGCGGCCATCCCCCGCCGCCCGGAGGTTTTTCCCCGACCCCACGAGGTCCGAAATGAGCAAAGACACTGGTCCCGCGCCCGTCACCCATGTCGATCTGACCGCCTCGTTCGAGGAAAGCGGGGTCCGCGACGTGCTGCGCGAGCTGGACGAGGCGCTGATCGGCCTCGCTCCGGTCAAGAGCCGCATCCGCGAGACCGCGGCGCTCCTGCTGGTGGACAAGGCCCGTCAGCAGATGGGCCTCGCCACCGGCACGCCGACGCTGCACATGTCCTTCACCGGCAATCCCGGCACCGGCAAGACGACCGTGGCGCTGAAGATGGCCGACCTGCTCCACCGCCTCGGCTATGTCCGCAAGGGCCATCTGGTCACCGTCACCCGCGACGATCTGGTCGGGCAATATATCGGCCATACCGCGCCCAAGACGAAGGAAGTGCTGAAGAAGGCGATGGGCGGCGTGCTTTTCCTCGACGAGGCCTATTACCTCTACCGGCCCGAGAACGAGCGCGACTACGGACAGGAAGCCATCGAGATCCTGCTGCAGGTGATGGAGAACAACCGCGACGATCTGGTGGTGATCCTCGCAGGCTATCCCGACCGGATGGACCGCTTCTTCGCCTCTAACCCCGGTTTCCGCTCGCGCATCGCGCATCACATCGAGTTTCCCGACTACTCCGACGCCGAGTTGCTGCAGATCTCCGAGACGATGCTGGCGCAGCAGAGCTATGCCCTCGACCCGCAGGCGCGGGCTGCGATGGCCGAATACATTACCACCCGCCGCGCCCAGCCGCATTTCGCCAATGCCCGCTCGGTCAGGAATGCGCTCGATCGGGCGCGGTTGCGGCAGGCGAACCGGCTTTTCAACGAGGCGAAGGGGCCGATCGACGCGGCGACGCTGTCCACAATCACGGAAGCCGACATCCGCGCCAGCCGCGTCTTCCGCGGCGGGCTCGATGTCGAGCGCGGTCCGCAGCGCACCGCCGCCGCGTGAGGGAGCCAAGCATGATCTTCGACCGCCGCATCCGCATCGCGCCCTCGATCCTCTCCGCCGATTTCGCCGACTTCGGCCGCGAGATCCGCGCCATTGAGGCGCAGGGCGCCGACTGGGTGCATGTCGACGTGATGGACGGCCATTTCGTGCCGAACCTGACCTTCGGCCCGCCCGCCGTTGCCGCCTTCCGCAAGCACGTCACTACCCTCATGGACGTGCACCTGATGATTGCGCCGGTGGACCCCTTCATCGAGGCCTATGCCGAGGCCGGCGCCGATCTCATCACCGCCCATGTCGAGGCCGGGCCGCATATCCACCGGACGCTGCAGGCGATCCGGGCGACGGGCTGCAAGGCGGGCGTGGCGCTGAATCCCGGCACGCCCGCCGAGGCGGTGGAGCATGTGCTCGACCTCGCCGACCTCGTCTGCGTGATGACCGTGAACCCCGGCTTCGGCGGCCAGCGGTTCATCGACATGACCGGGAAAATCCGCCGCCTGCGGGAGATGATCGGCGACCGGCCGGTGCATATCGAGATCGACGGCGGCGTCGATCCGGGCACCGCCCCGCTGGTCGTGGCGGCGGGCGCCGACGTGCTGGTCGCGGGCTCGGCGGTGTTCCGCGGCGGCTCAGTCGGGTGCCCGGAGGTCTATGGCGAGAACATCCGCGCCATCCGCGCGGCGGCGGGGGCGGCGGTCGAGATGGACGATGCTTGAGGCGCTGATCTTCGACGTCGACGGGACGCTGGCCGAGACCGAGGAGCTGCACCGCCGCGCCTTCAACGACTGCTTCGCAGCGGCCGGCCTCGGCTGGTCCTGGGACGCAGCCCGCTACTGCGCGTTGCTCCGGACCACGGGCGGAAAGGAACGGCTGGCCCGCTTCATCCTCGACGAGGGCGGCGATCCCGCGTCCTTCGACATCGCCGCGCTGCACGCCGACAAGACGCTTCGCTATACCGATCTGATGGCGCATGGCGCGATCGCGCCGCGCCCCGGCGTGGCGGAGCTGATCGAGGCTGCGCGACGGGCCGGCCTGAAGCTCGCCGTCGCGACCACCACCTCGCGCCCGAACATCGAGGCGCTGAGCCTGGCGCTTTTCGACCGTCCGGCCTCGCGGTTTTTCGACGTGATCGCCGCAGGCGACGAGGTCGCGGCGAAGAAGCCTGCGCCGGATGTCTACCGGCTGGCGCTCGACCGGCTGGGCATCGGTCCGGGGCGGGCAGTTGCAGTCGAGGATTCGCTCAACGGCCTGCGCTCCGCCCAGGGAGCGGGGATCGCCTGCATCGTCGCGCCGGGGCGCTACATGGGCGCCGAGGATCTGTCGGCGGCCGAGCTGGTCGTCCCCGACCTGTCGGGGGTGACGCTGAATCGTGTGGCGGCGTTGCTCCAGCCGCAAGCGGCGTTGCGCTGAAACAGTCCGTTGCCGCCGGCCGCTCCAGGTGAGACCCGATGACACGGCGGACGCAGGCGCCGGCCGGTGGCGCGGTGACGCCGCGGCTGCTAGGACAGGCCGGGTGACGAGGAGCTTCGGCATGGACCTTGCCGCAATCGCCGAAACGCTTGGCGACCTGCCCGCCGCGGCCCTCGCGGGACTGATCGTCGGCATCCTGTTCGGCGCGGCGGCCCAGCGCTCGGCCTTCTGCCTGCGCGCCGCGACCGTCGAGTTCGCGCGGGGAAATTTCGGCCCGCGGATGGCCGTCTGGCTGCTCACCTTCTCGTCCGCTGTCGTCTGGGTCCAGTTCGCGCGCCTGAGCGGCTGGTTCGAGCCGCAGACGGCCCGGATGATCGCTGTCACCGGCAGCATCAGCGGCGCGATCATCGGCGGGCTGATCTTCGGCGCCGGCATGATCCTTGCGCGCGGCTGTCCGGGGCGGCTGCTGGTTCTCGCCGCGACGGGGAACCTGCGCTCGATCCTCTCCGGGCTGGTCTTCGCCGTCACCGCACAGATGGCGCTTTACGGCATGCTGGCCGAGTTGCGGAACCGGCTGGCCATGATCTGGACGACGCCCGACGGCCGCAACGTCGAGCTCATCGCCGGGCTGGGGCTGCCGGAGTGGACCGGGCTTGCGCTCGGCTGCGTCTGCGCCGTTCTGGCGCTATACCTCGCTTGGAAAAACGCGGTCGGGCCGAGCATCCTGATCTTCGGCGCCGGTGTCGGTGTGACCGTGGCTATCGGGTATTTCCTCACCTACAGCCTCTCGCAGGTCGCCTTCGATCCGGTGTCGGTGACCTCGGTGACCTTTACAGGGCCGTCCGCCAACACCCTGATGGCGATGCTGGCCCCGTTCCAGGGCTGGAGCTTCGACATCGGCCTGGTGCCGGGCGTGTTCATCGGCGCTTTCGCGGCGGCATGGATCGGCGGCACGCTGCGGTTCCAGACCTTCGAGAGCCCCGGTCAGACCCGCCGGGCGATCCTCGGCGCGGTGATGATGGGCTTCGGCGGCATGCTTGCGGGGGGCTGCTCGATCGGCAACGGCGTCTCCGGCAGCTCGATCTTCGCGCTGACCGCCTGGGTGGCGCTGTTCTCGATGTGGCTCGGCGGCATGGCGACGGATTACCTGGTGGACCAGCCGCGCGAGGGTGTCCGCCGTGCCACCGCCTGAGGCCTACTCAAACTCCATCTCCGAGAAGACCACCCCGGCGTTTCTCGTCGCCAGTTCCTCGAAGGTGTCCATGTAGGCCCATTCGGACTGGTCGACATAGTAGGCGCTCGCCAGATCGCCGCCTTCGTCGAGGTGCTGGCTGATCTTCTCGCGCAGGTCCTTCAGGTAATCGACGGTCCCGTGGCGCACCGTCGCAAGGTCCGTGGGCGAGCCGTGGCCCGGCACGATGATCTCGGCCCCGAGCGGTTCGAGCTGCGTCTCGAAGGTCTCGATCCAGCAGGAGGGTGCAGGTGCCCTGGAAGATCGGCGGCATCCGCTCCGAGAAGGCGATGTCGCCCGCGATCAGCACCTTGCTGTCGGGCAGCCAGACCTGGGTGTCGCCGGGCGAATGCGCCGGACCGAGATGGAGCACCTCGATCCGGGTGTCGCCCATCTGGATTTCCTTGCGATCGGCAAAGGTCTCGGTCGGCAGCACGATCGTCGTGCCTTCGGCGTTCTCGCGCGCGTAGCCCTTCAGCGCCTCGAGGCCGCGCGGGCCGTCGACGTTCTCGAACTCGGCCGCGGCGTCCTCATGGGCGAGGATCGGGACGCCCTGCGCGGCCCAGTAGCCGTTGCCGAGCATCGCATGCCCCTGCCCGTTTTCGTCGATGACGAGCCTGACCGGTTGGTCGGTGAGTTTGCGGATCTCCTCGTGCAGCGCCTCGGCCAGCTTCCACGAGGCCCCGGCATTGACCACCGCGACCCCGTCCGTGGTCACGATGAAGGAGAGGTTGTTGTTGTGGCCCGCGTTCTCGTAGGTCGGCGGCTGCGTCGCACCCATGGCGCTGTAGATGCCCGGCGCGACCTCGACCGGCGCGCTGTAGAGGACCGATCCCGGATACTTGTCGGGCGTGTCGTCCGCCTGCGCGGCCGTGGCCGCGAGCGCCGCCGCGAGGCCCGCTGACGCTGCCTTGAAGCGCATCCTCATTGCTCCCCTTCGAATTGAAACGCGTCGCCGTCGCGGATGACGCGGCCGATGCCGCCATCCGGCAGATGGTAGCCGATGACCGGCCAGCCCTCGTCGGCGAGCCGCGCCAGCATCGCGGCGCGCGTCTCGCTGGCCAGTTGCGGGTCGTGATCGGTGCTGGTCCCGAGGTCGGGACGGGCGAAGCCGACCTGGGTGGTGACGAAATCGCCGATGACGAAGACGCCCTGCTCGGGGGTCCCGACCGCGAAGGACATGTGTCCGGGCGTGTGGCCCGGCGTCATCACCGCCGTGATGCCGGGCATCACCTCGGCGCCGTCCTCGAACCGCTCGATCCCGTCGGCGACCGCGCTCAGCCGTCGCATGGCGCCCACGGCGAAGGACTGACGCTCCTCGCCGATGGTGTCGAGGGTCCGCGGATCGGTCCAGTAGTCGAACTCGACCGCGCCCATCTTCAGCGCCGCCTCGGGAAAGAGCGGCTCGTCGAAGTCGTCCAGAAGTCCCCAGAGATGGTCAGGGTGGCCATGGGTGAAGAGCACATCCGTCACCTCTTCCGGCGCGACGCCGACTGCCGCGAGGGCATCGGGCAGCCGGCCGGCGGTGGGCATGAAGTCGGGGCCGGAGCCGGCGTCGAACAGCACCACCCGGTCGCCCTGCCGCAGCAGCGTGACGTTCAGCGGGCTGAGCACCGTTGCCTGCGGGTCGATCCCGAACCGGGCGAGCAGGTCGGCGCGCTCGGCCTCGGGGATGGCGGCGAAGGCGAAATCCGGCGGAAACTCGAGATGGCCGTCGGATATGCTGTCGATCTGCAGCTCGCCCTGGGTCATGGTCGTGACCGACCGTGCCCGCCGGGGAATGAGCGGCAGGGCCGCGGCGGCGAGCAGCGCGGCGCTGCGGCCGAGGACGAAGCGGCGGGTGACGATCATGCGGACAATCCTTTCTTGAGGCGCGGGTTTCTCATAGCGTCGTCGCGCTCCAGTCCATGTTCTCGACCATGAAACTCGCAATGCGGTAGACGCTGTCGGTCGCGATCAGCACCGCGAACAGGATCAGCATCGCGCCCATCACCTTCTCGACCGATGCGAAGATCCGCCGGTGACGCGAGACCCAGGCGAGGAAGGGCCGGGCGAAGAAGGCGGCCAGCACGAAGGGAAAGGTCATGCCGAGACCGTAGACCAGCAGCAGGCTCGCCCCCTGCCAGAGCTCGTCCTGACCGGAGGCGACGAACAGGATCGCGGCGAGCGCCGGCCCCGCGCAGGGCGACCAGCCGAAGCCGAAGGCGAGGCCCATCAGATAGGCGCCCGCGACCGAAGCCGGGTTGCCCGAGGCCTCGATCCGGGCCTCGCGGTAGAGGAACGGGATGCGGATGACGCCGAGGAAATGGAAGCCGAAGGCGGCAAGGATCGCCGCCGCCACCCAGGACAGTTCGGTGCGCCATTGAGAGAAGGCGACCCCGAGCGCCGTCGCGCCGAGGCCGAGCAGCACGAAGATCGTCGTCACGCCGAGGGCGAAGGCCACCGAACCGATGACCAGCCGGCGCTGCGCACCCGCCTCGATCTCGCCGCTGCCGCGTAGCTCGGCCATCGACAAGCCGGCCAGGTAGCACAGGTAGAATGGCACCATGGGCAGGATGCAGGGCGACAGGAAGGACAGAAGCCCCGCGAGGATCGCACCACCGTATGAGATCTCCGGCACGTCTCACCCCATCCCGGCCCGCGGCCCCCGCCGGCATTCCGGTCCCCGCCCCGTCCATGACGCTTGCAAGTCTGGCTTCTTCCGCGCACGATTGGCAAGAACCTAATATACGAATATGCCCCGCATGTCCCTTTTCACCCGCCTTCCGGCAATCCTGTCCATGCTCGTGCTGTCGGCAGGCATCGCGGCCGCCGATCCGCTGCAACTGCTGATGTTCGAGCGCGAGGGCTGCATCTACTGCAAGCAGTGGAACGAGGAGATCGCGCCGATCTATCCCAAGACGGCCCAGGGCGAGGCTGCGCCGCTGCGGCGGCTCGACATCACCGCGCCGCTGCCTGCCGACGTGACCCTCACCGGACGGCGCCCGGCCTTCACCCCGACCTTCGTCCTCACCCGCGACGGGACCGAGGTGGCCCGGCTTGAGGGTTACGCGGGGGACGAGTTCTTCTGGGTGCTTCTCGACGGGATGCTGGGCCGGGCGGGCTGGTCCGCGGACCCTGCGGCCGCCGAAACCGCCGCGCCGGTTTCCGCCACCGATTGACCATCACGCACAAACATGGAGCGTATGATGAACAGGATGACCTTCCGCGCCGCCCTCACCACGCTTGCGACCTGCGCGCTCGCGCAGGGACCCGCGCTGGCCCAGAACGCCGACGCCCCGGAAGCGGCCTACGCCCATACCGTCGAGGGCAGCTTTGACGATGTCGCCTTCGCCGTCGAGCAGGCCATCACCAACGAGGGCCTCGTGATCGACTTCACCAGCCATGTGGGTGACATGCTGGCGCGGACCAAGGCTGACGTGGGTGGCGAAAAAGACCTGTTCACCCATGCCAGCGTCTTCAGCTTCTGCTCGGCCGCGGTCTCGCGCGCGGCGATGGAGGTCGATCTCTCCGCCCTCCAGTTCTGCCCCTACGGCATCTTCGTCTACGAGGCGGCCGAGGCGCCCGGAACGATCGTCGTCGGCCACCGCGTCCATCCCGGCGAGGCGATGGCGCCCGTGAACGAGATGCTCACGCGCATCGTCGATACCGCCATCGAGTAGCCGCGGCCCCGCCGGGAATGCGGCGATCCCGCGCCGGGGCCGGCCGCGGCGCGAGGCGGACTTTCGGGACGATTCCAGCGATCACCGCTCCTGCCCCGTGCCGCTGTAAGCTGGAGCTTCGCGCGAGACGCATTCGAAGATCGTAATATTATGCTTGTCTTTGAGTTCGCAGCCCGTAGAGTGGGCACCAGGGAGAACTGCCCGGCGAGGCGCGAATTGCCACGAGGACAATTTCGGCAACAACATCCGTTCCGACCACCTGAGCCAGGGGCAGATCAACGGCTTCCCGCTCTACCGCCTCAACGGGGCCGGGTCGGTCTCGATCCATGAGCGCTTCTACGGCTGCGTCCGCGACACCCGCGCTGTGCCCTTCGAGCAAGGCAGCCAGGAGTTCCGCGACCTCGAGCTCTACCTCGCGTCGCGCGGCGAGGGCCTGCCGGTCGAGACCCCCGCCGTCCGCCACTGACCCCGAGCCGCCGCGAGAACGCGGCGGCTTCCGCCTATAAGATGGCAATACCTGAATATTGACAGGTGTTTACATGGTGTCGCGCAGGGAATTCCTACAGGCGAGTCTTGCGACCTCGGCGATCATGACCGGCCTCGGGATGACCGGCTGGTCCAGGGCGATGGCGCAACAAGCGCTGACCCAGGACCAGCTGTTGCAGTTCGACGACTTCGGCAACCTGACCCTGATCCACATCACCGACGCGCATGCGCATCTGAAGCCTGTCTTCTTCCGCGAGCCGGACACCAATATCGGCGTCGGCGAGGCCGCAGGGCGGGTTCCCCATGTCGTCGGCGAAGCCTTCCAGAAGATGTTCGGCATCGCCCCCGGCAGCCCCGAGGCCTACGCGCTGACCTATCCGGACTTCGAGGCCCTTGCCCGGACCTATGGCCGGATGGGCGGCTTCGACCGGATTGCGACGGTCGTCCGCTCGATCCGGGCGGCGCGGCCCGATGCCCTGCTGCTCGACGGCGGCGACACCTGGCATGGCAGCTATACCAGCCTCCAAACCCGTGGCGAGGACATGGTGCGGGTCCAGAACCTGCTGGGCGTCGATGCGATGACCAGCCATTGGGAGTTCACCTTCGGCACCGAGCGGGTGCAGGAGCTGATCGAGATGTGCCAGTTCCCGTTCCTCGGGGCCAACATCTTCGACGTCGAATGGGACGAGCCCGCTTTCGAGCCCTACCGGATTTTCGACAAGGGCGGCCTCTCCATCGGGGTCATCGGACAGGCCTTCCCCTACCTGCCCATCGCCAACCCCACTGGATGTTCCCCGAATACAGCTTCGGCATCCGCGAGGAGCGCATGCAGGCGGTCGTGGACGACCTGCGCGGCCAGAGTGTCGATCTGGTGGTCTGCCTGTCGCATAACGGCTTCGACGTCGATCACAAGATGGCCGGGCGGGTCCGGGGCATCGACGTGATCCTGTCGGGCCACACCCATGACGCGATCCCCGAGCCGGTCCTTGTGGGCGAGACGATCATCGTCGCCTCCGGCTCGCACGGAAAGTTCGTCAGCCGGGTCGACCTGGACGTGCACGACGGCCGGATGATGGGCTTCCGCCACAAGCTGATCCCGGTCTTTTCCGACGTGATCCAGCCGGACGCCGACATGGCCTCGCTGATCGACGAGGTGCGCGCGCCCTTCGCCGCCGAGCTGGAGGAGGTGATCGGCGAGACCGAGGAGCTCCTCTACCGCCGCGGCAACTTCAACGGCTCCTGGGACGACCTGATCTGCGATGCGATCCTGTCCGAGCGCGATGCCGAGATCGCGCTCTCGCCCGGCGTCCGCTGGGGCGCCTCGGTCCTGCCGGGGCCGATCACCCGCGAGGACATCCACTCGGTCACTTCGATGACCTATGGCCAGTGCTACCGCACTGAGATGACCGGCGAGACGCTGAAGACGGTCATGGAGGACGTGGCCGACAACATCTTCAACGCCGATCCCTATTACCAGCAGGGGGGCGACATGGTCCGCGTCGGCGGCCTCGCCTACACGATCGAACCGACCGCGGCGATGGGCAGCCGGATCAGCGAGTTGCGGCTGATCGGCGACGGCAGCCCGATCGACCCCTCGCGCACCTATGTCGTCGGCGGCTGGGCCTTGGTCAACGAGGGCACCGAGGGACCGCAGATCTGGGACGTGGTCGAGAACCACATTCGCAACGCCGGCACCGTCACGGCGCGCGCGGAAGCGTCTCCCATCACCATCAAGGGACTTTGAAGGAGGTCGAGCACATGACCGGACAACCACGGCGCCCCAGCCGCCGCGCCTTCATGCAGGCGGGGCTCGCCGCCGGGGTCGCGCTGCCCGCCGCCGCCGCCATGGCGCGCGCTCAGCCGGCACCCGATCCGCTGATCACCGAGGTGCAGGACTGGGCGCGCTTTCTGGGCGACGGCGTCGACGAGACCCCCTATGGCCTGCCCATCCACTTCGAAAGCGACGTCATCCGGCGCAACGTGCCCTGGCTGACCGCCGACACCATCAGCTCGATCAACTTCACGCCGATCCACCAGCTCGACGGCACGATCACGCCCGCCGGCTGCGCCTTCGAGCGTCACCATTCGGGCGCGATCGAGATCGCAAAGCCCGACTATCGGCTGATGCTCCACGGACTCGTGGATCGCGAACTGATCTTCACCTACGAGGATCTCGAGCGCTTTCCGAGGACGCAGGCGGTCTATTTCTGCGAATGCGCGGCGAACAGCGGGATGGAGTGGGCGGGCGCGCAACTGAACGGGTCGCAGTTCACCCATGGCATGATCCACAACATGGAATATGTCGGCGTGCCGCTGAAGACGCTGCTGGCCGAAGCCGGGGTCAGGCCGGAGGGCAAGTGGATCTTCGTCGAGGGCGCCGACGCGTCGTCCAACGGGCGCTCGATCCCGATCGAGAAGGCGCTGGACGACGTCATGGTCGCGTTCAAGGCCAATGGCGAGGCGCTGCGGAAGGAACACGGCTATCCTGCCCGCCTGGTGGTGCCAGGCTGGGAAGGCAACCTCTGGATCAAGTGGCTCCGCCGCATCGAGGTCACCGCCGGCCCGGTCGAGAGCCGCGAGGAGACCTCCAAATACACCGACACGCTGGCCGACGGCACCTCGCGCAAATGGACCTGGGTGATGGACGCCAAGTCGGTCATCACCGCGCCGAGCCCGCAGGTGACGATCAAGCACGGCCCCGGCCCGCTGGTCATCACCGGCCTCGCCTGGTCGGGCCGCGGCGCGATCACCCGCGTTGACGTGTCGCTCGACGGCGGCAAGAACTGGCGCCCCGCGCGGCTCGCCCAGCCGGGCACGCCGATGGCGATGACGCGCTTCTATCTCGACCACGCATGGGATGGCGAGGAGATGCTGCTGCAGTCCCGCGCGATGGATGAGACCGGCTACGTCCAGCCTACCAAGGACGCGCTGCGCGAGATTCGCGGCGAAAACTCGGTCTATCACAACAACGGAATCCAGACCTGGTGGATCAAGAAGGATGGCAGCGGTGAAAATGTCGAAGTTTCGTAACGCCGTTTCGCTGCTGGTCCTTCTGGCGGCCTCGCCCGCCGCGGCACAGTCGGACGGCAGCCCGGTCCCGGCCGCTCCTTCGGCCGAAGCAAAGGCCTCCGCGCCGCTGGGCATCGGCCGGACCGCACTCCCCGAGGAGATCGCGGCCTGGGACAAGGACATCAGCCCCGACGGCCTCGGCCTGCCCGAAGGCTCCGGCGACGTGGCTTCCGGCGAGGCGCTGTTCACCGACTACTGCGCCTCCTGCCACGGAGATTTCGCCGAGGGCCTCGACAACTGGCCCGCCCTGGCCGGCGGCGAAGGCACGCTCGATCACGACGATCCCGAGAAGACGATCGGCAGCTACTGGCCCTATCTCTCGACCGTCTGGGACTACGTCCATCGCTCGATGCCGTTCGGGAACGCTCAGTCGCTGACCGCCGACGAAACCTACGCGATCACCGCCTACATTCTCTATTCCAACTATCTCGTCGAGGACGACTTCACCCTGTCCCACACGAACTTCGGCGAGGTGGAACTGCCCAATGCCGGCGGGTTCGTGGAGGACGACCGGGCAGAGACCGAGTACCCGATATTCGCCGGGGAGCCTTGCATGGAGAACTGCAAGGACGCCGTCGAGATCACGAAGCACGCCTCCGTTCTCGACGTCACCCCGGAAGACGGCAGCGATGCGCCGGAGGGCGCCGAGGGCATGTAGGGCAGTGCCGTGGCGGCCCGCGCCACCACGGCCCCGGCTCGACCGTGATCTCCAGCCGCGCTACGGTCTTTTCTGATGAGGGGCCGGAGAACATGCGAGGCATCGTGGCGCCACGTCTTTGGCGTGCTGACTGCCGGCGCGCTCCTGCTGCTGGCTCTCACTCCCATGCCTCTGGATCATCGCAGCCAAGCGGCGATGAGTTCTGAGCACTCCCATGTCGCCGGGCATCAAGTCGTTTCGGAACCGCAGCAGTCACGGCAGCACGAGGTCCATCCGCACTGCCCGCTCTGCACCCTCAGCAAGCTCTTTCTGCTCCCGCCCGCGGCCGCACTGCCCCTGCCCGTCAGGCGCTCCCTGGAGGCCGAGGTTCGGCCGCCGCCGCCGCCGGGAGTGACCCCTGCGCGACTGCCGCAGCAGGCCCGCGCCCCTCCGCGTCTCGGCTGAGAACACCACTCCCATGATCGTCCTTCGCAGGCGCCGGATGACTGGCCCGTGACAGCAGAGGTATGCAGATGATTTTCCGAGCCCTTCTTTCGGCCGTCACTCTGGCCGCTTTCGTTGCGCCCGCCGCGGCGCACATCACTCTCGAGGACAGCGAAGCCGCACCCGGCGAACGCTACAAGGCGGTCCTGCGGGTCGGCCATGGTTGCAGCGGATCGCCGACGACGACGATTCGGGTGCAGATCCCCGACGGCATCACGGCCGCCCAGCCGATGCCGAAGCATGGGTGGGAGATCGAGATCGTGCATGCGCCGCTCGACCCGCCCCTCGTCGATGGCGACCGCGAGATTACCGAGCGGATCAGCGAGATCCACTGGTTGGGAGGGAAGCTGCCGGAGGAGTACTATGACGAGTTCGTCTTTCGGACGCGCCTGCCCGACACGCCCGGCGCCACGCTCTACTTCCCCGTCGTGCAGGAATGTGAGGAAAAGGTGCATCGCTGGATCGAGATCCCCGCGGAGGGGCAGAACGCGGACGAATTGTCCGAGCCCGCCCCCGCCGTCATGCTGACCAACTGATCCCGGGAGCGGGGCGCGCTTTCAGCGCGCCCCGGTGCGCGATGTCCCGACTCCTCCTTGTCATTGTGGTGTGGCTCGCAGCCGCGCAGGCTGCCACCGCCCACGCGATGCTCCTCGACACCACGCCCGCGGCCGACGCCGTACTGGACGAAACACCCGCAGAGGTGCTCCTGCGGTTCAGCGAGCCGGTGTCGCCGGTTGCGGTCCGCCTGCTCGACGCCGCTGGGGCCACGGTGGTCGCGGACCCGGTTGCGCGGGATGCGTCGGTGGTCCTCGCGCTCCCGCCGCTGCCGGACGGAAATTACCTGCTGTCCTGGCGCGTGGTCTCGACCGACTCGCACCCGATTGGAGGCGCGTTCAGGTTCGCCGTCGGCGACACCCCGGCCGCCGTCGCCGCCCCGGACCCCCCGCGTTCCGACTGGACCGTGGTTTCAGCCATTCACCGGGGCATCTACCTATCGCTTCTGCTTCTGGGAGCCGGGGGCGCCGCGTTCCTCGCCGCCTTTCGCCAGAGGGCGACAGGCATGGTGCGCAGGAACAGACTGCTCCTCCTGGGCGCGGCGCTGCTCGCGTTGAGCCTGGTTCCGATGCAGGGGGCTTTGCTCCTCGGAATGCCCCTCGGGGCGGCGCCAATTGGCGATCTGCTCGCGGCCGGCAGCGGCAGCCCGATCGCAAAAGGTGGCCTGGCGAGCGCCCTCCTGCTCGGCGCCGCCGCAATCCTGCTCACCCGCGCACCGGGGATGGCCGCGCTCGCTGCCGCTGGCGCGACGGCAACGCTTGGCTTCTCTGGACATGCGGCAACGGCCGACCCGCAGTGGCTCGCGGCCCCAGTCCTCAGCGTCCACGCCTTGCTGGCCGGCCTGTGGGCGGGCGCGCTCCTGCCCCTGCGCAGTTGTGTGGCCCGCTTGCCCGCGCCCGAGGCGGCATCAATGCTGCGGGCCTTTTCCCGAATGGCGGTTCCGGCCGTCGCCCCGCTGTTGCTCGCCGGAGGCGTGCTCACGCTCATTCAGGTCAGAGGACTTGCAGGCTTCGCTACCCCTTACGGAACGGTGCTCGCCTTGAAGATGGCGGGCGTCGTCCTGATGCTGGTTCTCGCAAACTGGAACCGCAGCCGCCTCACGCCCCGCCTGAGCCTGGGCGGGTTTGCAGCGGTGCGCCGCCTGCGGATCAGCATCGGGCTGGAAATCGTCGCGGCGCTGTTCGTGGTCGCGAGCGTTGCCGTGCTGGGCCATCTGCCGCCGCCGCGCGCGCTTGCCGCCCAGCACGACACCAGCCCGCACGCGCTTCACGGCGGCCATCAGCAGAGCAGCGTCGCCATGAAGTGGGAGGCCGAAGCGCAGGGATACCATCTCCAAGCTCAGATGACGGCACGAGCCGCCGGCGGCCACGACATTGCGGCGCGGTTCGCAAACGCCGCCGGCAGTCCGATCGCTCCGCAGGAGGTCGAGCTTGCAGTTTCGTCGCCGGCGCTCGGGCTTGAGGCGATCAAGCGCAGGATGCAGCCGGAAGGCGACGCCTTTGTGCTGCGGACCTCCGACATCTCGCTGCCCGGCGAGTGGCAGATCGATGTGATCGCTCTCATCTCCGCGTTCGAGCGGGTTCGCTTTTCGTCAGCAGCACTTGTCGCGCCCTGAACTCAGGCCCCGGGCTGTGCCGTTCCGCCGGGCGGCGTTGCCGGCAGTGGCGCGGGGTCCAGGGGGCCGAAGCGTTCGCCCCAGAAGCGGCAGGTCTCCTCCCATGCCGGCTTGATCCCCGAGCGGACGATCACCGTCGCGGCCAGCGGCGCGAGGAAGGGCGGCGTGCCGATCGCCATGAGGGTCGTCGCGATGCCGCCGATCAGGGCGGCGTCGGAGAGCTTCAGGGTCTGCCTCAGCTTCTCGCGCTCGACTTTCGCCGTGTCATCGTCGCCGCAGAGGAGATGGTAGAGTTCGCGGTTGAGCCGCTCGGCCACGCGGCGGCCGAGGTCGAGGAAGGCGCCCTGCACCGACTCCGTCCCTTCGGGCGGCATGGCGAGGGTCATGCTCTCCGCGATGTCCGGGGTCAGTTCCAGAAGCGCCTGACGACGGCCCATCTCGGCGAGCAGCGTCTCCTCGTCCATCGCCATCACACCAAGGACGGCCTCCTCGTCGGCGACCGGCAGCGGGCGCGACTCGGGCGGCGCGGGCATTTCCATGGCAATCGCCTCGAGGCTGCCGCCCTCGGCCGTTTCGCGGATCATCCGCGCCGCCGGGACGAAGCCGCTGCTGGTCGGGTGCAGCTCGTCATACCACGCGTCGTCGGGCGTGCGGCCGCGGCAGTCGGCGGCTGCGACCCGGCCGCCGAAGTTGCCGGCCATCGACTCTAGCCCGTCATGCAGCCTGTCGATCAGCACCCGGATGATGTCGCGCTGCAGCCGGCGGTCGCTGATGCCGAGCTTCAGCATCGGCCGGCCGAGCCACGGGCCGCCGTTCGGGATGGCGTAGTCGTAGCCGTGGCAGACCACGCGCTTCGCCCCCGCCGTCAGCGCCCTTTCGACCAGATCGGCGTAGATCGCGAGGATGCGGGCGAGGAGTTGGTCGAACTCGTCCGAGATGTGATCCTCGGGCGCCATGCCGGGGCGCGGCGGCTTGAGGTAGCGCGCGAGCTGGCCGCCGCCCAGCAGGTCGTTGCCGCCGCCGCTGAGCAGCAGCAGGTCGGGCTTCTCGGACAGCACCGCGGCCGTCACCTCGTCCTGCCGGACCATGTCCTGCAAGAGGTCGCCGGCGGCGCCGACGCAGTAGATCGCCCATGCGTCGAACAGGTGGTCGATCACGTCGTCGATCAGGAACGGATACTGGAACCACGAGTCGCCCTCGGCCACGACCTTCAGGCCCGTCCAGCCGCGGATCTTGGCCGCATAGCGCCGCTGCCGCCGCCAGCGGGCGACGCCGTTCAGCGAGGCGAGGGCCATCGCCGACTCGGTCTCGTCGAACGCCACGAGCGCCGGGTTGGCGATGACGCTCGGGCGGAAGGACTGGCTGTCGAGCGGGTCGAGGCGCAGGAAGGGGCGGATGGCGCTGTCGGGCACCTCCGGGTCCATCAGCATCGATTCAAGCGTCGCGCGGTCGATCTTCTGCATGATGGTCCCCGTCAGTTGAACACTGTCAGTCCCAGCTCGGCCTCGGCCTCGGGCGAGAGGATGCCGTCGGCCCAGCCGAGCTTGCGTTGCTGATGCTGGATGAGCGCCGCGCGTGTGACCGGCCCGACAAGCTGGCTGGCGTCCGGGGCGAGGCCAAGTTGCCGCTGCAGCCGGTCCACGGCGTCCCCCTGCGAGCCGAAGCGCAGCCGTTGCAGCGACGCGGCCTCGCCCGAGGTCCGCTGCCGCGAGGCAAGCGCCGCATCGAGACCGGTCAGCAGCATGGCGCTGAACTGCTGGCCATCGTCCGAGGCGGCAAAGGTCCGCCCCATGCCGAGGGCCTCGCGCAGGTCGGCCCAGAGGCCGGTATGCAGCCGCCGCCCGCGGTCGTAGTCGCCCGGCAGCGTCATGCAGCCGAGGGACGAAAACCCCTGCCGCCGCCGGCCGGGATGGATATTGTCGGCGGGCGCGCAGTCGTGCCAGAAGTCGCGCCGGTCATAGACCACGTCGTCCAGCGTCCTCAGCGCGATCACGCGCGACGCCCCGTCGCGGGACTTCGAGAGCCGCAGCACGCCGCGGATCTCCCCCGAGGTCCCGGCGCGGTGGGTGCCCACCGTGTAGGTGTAGCACCCCGTCGGCAGCACGTTGCCCTCGAACTGGCCGCTCCGCGCCTTGGCGACGCCGTTCACGAGCGCCTTCGCCTCCGGCACGGTCGAGGCGCGGAACGCCCAGAGGCGGCCGCTGCCACGGTCCAGGACGCCGATCACGCAGCGGAAGTCGTGGTGGTCGGGCCGCTGGTCCACGAGGGTGATCGCGGCCACGTCCTCGCGCTTCTCGGCCCCCGAAAGCCGCGCGCCGCGCAGCGCGAAGAGCACCCGGCCGGGCAGCACCTGGAAGGCATTGGCCCGGATCAACGCCTCGAGATCCTCGGCGGTCAGGTCGAACTCGGTCCCCTGCGGCAGCTTCGGCAGGTGGCGGTAGTCGGGCTGCTCGTCATCGTTGGGGTTCCAGCGGACATCGGCAAGCGACTGGCCGGGGGCCTCGGTCACGGATTCCAGCTCCGGCGCGTCGAGGGCCTCGAGGTGGTCGTCGGTCTGCTCGGCCACGTCCTCGTGGTCTTCGGCTGCGGGCGACGCGGGGGCTTCGAGGGTCTCCAGGGCGCCGAGGGCCGCCAGCCCCTCGGTCAGCGCCATCTCGGCCAGCCCGGCCTCGAACAGATCCGCCTCCTGCCTGCGCCGCTTGGCGAGGCTCGACTCCGCGCCCCAGATGCGGATCATGGCGCGCAAGCAGCCGGGGATGGCATCGAAATCGCCATCCGCCATCATCCGCCGGGTATCGCGCATCTCGCGGAAGCGGTCCTTCGTGGACGTGAAGCCGCCCCCGCCGCGGTTGAACACGAGGCTCAGCAGCGCCCCGCGGGCATGCGGATGCAGCCGGTCGAGATTGTCGAGCGCGCCGTAGAGCTGTCCCACCAGCTTCGGCATCTTCGCGGCGTCGAACTGCGCGATCGCCACGTCCCACGGCACCACGATGTCCGACAGCGACCGCACGAGGGCCTTCGCGCGCGTGACCTTGGCGGCGCGGCCCGGGTCGTCGGTGCGAAAGCCGATGACGCGCGAGAGCCGCTCGATCGCCGCGCGCGGGAGGCGGGTGCCCCAGTCGGCCTCGAACTCGGCCCGCGTGTGGTAGCCGAGGTCGTAGCCGCAGCCGATGGTGATGCCGGAGGCGAAGGCGGGCCAGACCGGGCGGGCGCGGATCACCTGCTCGTAATAGGCGCGGCCGCCCGTCTCCCAGGTGACGATGAAGTCATAGGCGCGGGTCGAGATCGCGTCCTGCCACGGGATGTCGAGCGGCGTCGCCTCCTCGTCGCCACCCCATTCCTCGGCTGCCTCGCGCCAGCCCAGCATTTCGGCCAGATCGACGGCGTTCGGGGCCTCGATAGCGGAGGAATGCAGCGGATCGTTCATCCAGATAGCCTCCACAGCCGCCCGGGATGAGCGCTGAAACGAGGGACGAAACTGCCGTTATCCGTGTGGCGATGATGCGCCTCGGCCAGGATTGCGTCAATCGCGATGTGCTATCCCGCTGACTGTTCAAGTGCCTCGCGCTGAAGTAGAATATCCTTGCTGACCGCACCGGCCTGGAAGCGCCGGCGGATTTCACTGGAAGGCGCCCGTTTCGGGCAATTACCGATTTCTTCAGATTCTGTTCTCCCAGGGGGAGACGGGCCATGCACAGGCACGATCCGGTGGCAGTCGAGGCCCTGACGAGGAAGTTCCTGCCGCGCATGTCGAGCGGGCACGGCCGGCTCGAATCCATCGGCGGCGGCAGCCCCGAGGCCGCAGTGGCCGAACGCTGGGCACGCTCGCGCGAGTTCCTGCTGCGCTTCATCCGCGACGAACTCGGCGGTGACGCCGACCTGACCGCGCTCGCCGAACGGGTGCTGGCCGACGGGCGCGAGGGGCTGAAGCTGATCGAGGGGTCGCGCGACCGCACGGCGGCGCCCCGCGCGCGGCTCGAGGCGGGGCTCGAGGTCATCGTCGAGACGGACGGCTCGCGCCCGGTGTTCCTGATCCGCGACGACGCCATCGTGCCGGGGTCGAGCCCGCCCGGCGAATGGACCGGCCGGCTGACCGACGTGGCGCTCGAGGATACCCTGCGCGCCGTCATCCGCGCCGTCGGACGCATCGACATCACCCATCCGGCCGCCCCGTTCGCGGGCACCGGCTGGCTGATCGCGCCCGACCTCGTCGCCACCAACCGCCACGTCGCGCAGATCTTCGTGGACTTCGGCGCCCCCGGCGGGCCGCGGATCGATCCCGCCCGGGGGCCGCGGATCGACTTCGGCCATGAGTTCGGCGGCCGCGACTCCGTCGACCCTCGACCGCTGACCGAGCTGGTCTTCTGCGGCGCCCGCCCGGTGCCCGCGCGCGGGATCGACCATGCCGTCCTCGACCTCGCGATCTTCCGCGCCGCGCCCTCCGGCAGCGAGCGCCACCTCGCGCCGCTCTGCATCGGCGGCGGCGGCGCCCTCACCCGCCCGGGCACCGAAATCTTCCTCGCCGGCTATCCCGCCGCCCCCGCGCGCGAGGACATCCTCGGCGACGTGACCGAGACCGATCGGGTGCTGCGCCTCCTCTTTGGCCGCCTCTGGGGCTTCAAGCGCCTCGCGCCCGGCGCGGTGATGCCTGCGCCCGCGGGCCGGACGATGCTGCACGACGCCACGACCCTCGGCGGCAATTCGGGCTCGCTGGTCATGGGGCTCGACAGTTGCCCGGCCGTGACCGGGATCCACTACGGCGGCAGTTGGGGCGCGGCGCGGGCGAACTGGGCGCATCCGCTCTCGGCGATCCTCGACGAGGAGGGCCTGCGCGGGTTGCGCCACGCGAGCCTCGGCGACCTCTGCCGGGCCGAGGGCATCGACCTGGTGGAGTTCCCCTGATGGCGATCCCGGTCGAGCTCATCGAACCCCTCAGCCGGAAGAGCGCGCGCATCTTCACGCTGCAGGAAGGCGACTGGATGCTGCGCAAGGTGACGGGCGACATGCTCTACGAGGTCGTGCCCCGCGGCCTGCCCGACCGGGCGACGTTCTCGGCGCTGCTCGACGCGGTGAGCGCCAGCAACATCGAGGCGAAGCTGCTCTCCGAGATGCTGGCGCGGCGCCCGAACGATCCCGAGTTCCGTGACCTCGTCGCCCGCGCCAGCCCGGAAGCCGCCGCCTCGCCGCCGCAAGCGGAGATGCCGCTGTCGCTGCAGGTCGCCGGGGCGGCGGTGGCCGACGCGCCGCCCAACGGCTTCGCGCCGGGCCTGCAACGCAATGTCCGCCCGAATCTCCAGAAGCTCGACCTGATGGTGTGGGTGGACAAGCTGCTCCGCATCCGCAACCGCGTCTGCCGGATCGAGATCGGCACCCGCGCCGCCGGAACCGGCTTCCTCGTCGGGCCTCAGGCGGTGCTGACCAACTGGCATGTGGTGGAGAAGGCCGCCACCGCCGGGCGGGTGGCCGACCTGCGCTGCCGCTTCGACTATCTCATGCGCGAGGACGGTGCGCGGCAGCCGGGCGTGGTGCTGCCGCTGGGCGACAAGGCCCTCGCCTGCCACAGCCCGTTCAGCCCGGCCGAACTGACCGACCACCCGGCCGAACCGCCTCCCACGCCCGACGAGCTAGACTTCGCGCTGCTGCACCTCGGGGAAGCCGCGGGCGAGCACGAGATCGAGGGCGTCGCCCGCCGCTGGATCCCCCTCCCCGCCGCCGCGCCCGCGCTGGCCCCCGACGACCCGCTGCTGATCGTCCAGCACCCGGACGGCGCGCCGATGAAGCTGGCGATGGACACGCAGGCGGTGATCGGGCCGAACGCCAACGGCACCCGCCTGCGCTACCGCACCAACACCGACAGCGGCTCCTCCGGCTCGCCCGGCTTCAGCATGGACTGGGACCCGGTGGTGCTGCACCACTATGGCGACCCGGCATGGCAGGCGCCGAAGTTCAACCAGGGCGTCCCGCTGCACCTCGTCCGCGCGCGGATCGAGGCCGGGGGGCAAAGCGGGCTGCTCGGGCCATGACCATCGCCGCCGCTCTGATCGAGCCGCTCAGCCGCAAGATCGCGCGCATCTTCACGCTGGCCGAGCTGAACCTGATCCTGCTCAAGACCTCGGGCGAGCGGCTCTACGACCTCGTGCCGCGCGACAAGCCCGACCCCGCGACCGTCTCGGAGCTAGTGGACCGCATCAGCGCACGGAGCATGGAACTGGCGGTGCTGGGCGAGATGCTGGCCCAGCGGCCCGATGACGCCGAGTTCGCGGCGCTCGTAGCCGAGGCGGCCCCGGGGGCGCAGAACGTGCCGCGCAGCACCGAGGCGAATGTCAGTTCGCTCGTGCAGGGCCTCGACGCGGTGCGGGCCAAGCTGGAGGATCCGGCGGTCAAGGGCGCGCTCACCAGCTCGAAGACGGAGCTGCTGCTGATTTCCTCGACCATCGACAGCCTCGACGCCTACAAGGCGCTGCACGAATGCCTGCACCAGTTGCAGGCCAAGCAGTTCGCCACTCTGCGCGAGGCGGCCCGCAACCTCGGGGGCGACCCGGCGCAGGCGGCCGAGTTGCGGGTGTTCCGCAACCAGCTCCGCAACGCCTGCCTGTTCGCCAACCAGGCAGTGCTGAAGCTGCCCGACACGCCCGTGGTGCGCCGCACCGAGCTTCTGTGGATCGGCGAACTGGAGGCGGCGGGGGACGAGTTCCACGACGCCATCCAGGCCCGCGACCCCGATGCCGCCCGCCGCGCGCTGAACCGCATCGCGCGGATCATGCGCAACACACCGCCGCGGCTGAACACGCAGATCTTCGCGATGGCGACCGAGCTGCCGCTGGAGAAGCTCGCCGGCGCGCTTCAGGACGTGATCGTGCCCGTGGTCGGCGGCCCGACGCAGGGCGCGTTGCAGGCGCTGCGGCTCATCATCCCGGCGATCCGGGCAAGGGTGGTCGAGCACAAGGACTGGCAGGACGCCGACAACGTCATCGCCGACCTCGACCGGCTGGTCGAACTGGGCTCGCCGCGGCTGATCGAGGAATTCGCGGCCGACTGGCTGGAGCTGAAGGCCAAGGTGCTGGAGCTTGCCGCCCGCGACGCCGGCGCCGAGTGGGCCGAGGACTTGCAGGGTTACGTCCGCGACGTGGACGACCGCCTCGCGGCCGAGGTCGCCGACGCCCGCTTCCTCGACGCCTTTGCGGTGTTCCGCGGCGACGCGCAGTATCATTTCCTCATCGTGGATTCGCGTCTCAAGGCGGATTGCAGCGAGCTGGTGAAGATCGGCGAGCCGCTGAACCGCATCCTGTCGGAGCTTGGCGCATGAGCACTCCCCCGGCCGGCGAGCCGTTCGCGTCCCTCGATGTCCTGCGCCGCCTGCACCAGCAGATGCTGGAGCGGCAGGCCGGCAGCGACACGGCGCCGCTGCAGACCATCCCCGCCGGCGAGATCGCGGCGTTCCTCGGCCGGGCGGGCGCCACCGGCGCGCTTCTCGCCGACCCCGAGGACCGCCGTGCGGTGCAGCGCATCCTTGACTACTGGTCGGCCGACCTCATCGCCGCGTCTCGCCGCGAGCGGGTGGAGGTGCGGCCGGTGCAGCTGGCGCCCTATGCCGCCGCCGCGCCCAAACCGGAGCCCGAGGGCGCGATCCGCAACCCCGAGGAGGCGCGGCAATACATCCGCCTCAGCGCCCTCGCGCGCCAATGGCGCGACAGCGGCGCGGCAGGCTATCTGCTCGGCGGAGAGGCCCTCGATGAGGCCGAACGCTTCGCCCGCGACCCCGACATCGCCGCCCTGATCGCCGCCAGCCGCGGGGCGCAGGGCCGGACGCTGCGGCGACGGCAGCGGATCAAGAACGTGGCGCTGGCCGTCCTCGTCGCGGTCATCGCCTTGCTGGGCTGGATGAACTGGCAGACGAGCCTGGCCCGGCAAGAGGCGGAAGTGGCGCGGCAGGCAGCGGAAGGGGCATCGGAACGGGAGGCGGCGGCTCGGCTGGCGGCGGAAGCCGATCGCCTGGCCGCCCGGACGGCGGAGGCGCAGGCGAGGATGCAGGCCACCAGGGCCAACACCGAGCGGTTGCGCGCCGAGGAGAGCGCAAGGCAGGCGACCCAGCAATGGCGCGGGCAGAACAGCCGCAACGTCGAACTCGACGCCGCCCTCGACGTGCTCGCCCGCCAGGTGCACTCGGGGCTGCTGGACCCCACGAGCATCCCCGATGCCAGACTGCGGTCCATCCTCATCACCCGCCTCACGCCCGCCGACACCCCGGACCCGCTGCTTCCCTACGCCCTGCCGAGGGCAACGGAGGCCATGCCCGCGGGCGCATCGGGCGCGCAGCCGGAGGCCACCATCGGCGTCGACGAAGGCGAACCCCACGTTCAAACCGCCGACCTTGCAACGCCTGCCGCCGAGCCGGCGCTGACCTTCCCCGGCTACGATCCCGGCTTCCTCGGCATGGACCTGCCCCTGCCCGCAGTGACCGAGGCGCAGGCCGCCATGGCGTGGAACGGCGGCGAGCCGCTGCCCTATTTCTACTACAGCATCATCCTCGACACCGGCCGGCGGATGGCGATCCTGTCGGCGGCCAATCTCGACCGGCTGCAGAGCCGCGCCCTGCCCCGCGCCGGCGACGTTTTCCGGCCCGACCCCCGCCTCGACCCGGCTCAGCAGCCCGACCCAGGCATCTTCGATGAGCGCGGGATCGAACGCGGCCGCCTCGTGGGCCGGGCCGACATTTCCTGGGGGCCGGCGCTTCCTTCGGACACCGCCGAGGCGGCGGCCTTCGTCGCGCAGATGACCAGCCACTATCCGAACCTCGTGCCGCAGTTCGCGGCCGTGAACCAGCAGTCGTGGCCGGCGATCGAGGACTGGGTGCGCCTGCACCACAATCCCGCCGCCTCGCGCGTGACGATCCTCTCCGGCCCGGTCTTCGGGGAGCGTGGCGGCCTGCCCGAGGCCTACTGGAAGATCGCCGTCTCCGCCGGACCGGAGGGATTGCCGACGGTGGACGCCTTCCTCGTGCCGAACACCCCGGCCTCCGCGCCGGACCCGGAGGCCTATCGCACCAGCGTCGAGGAGATCGCGTTGCTGACGGGCCTCGGCTTCCCGGAGGCGCTGATCGCCGCCGGCAGCCATGGCGCCCGCCTCGCCGCGCGGGTGCCCGAACTCGAGGCCGCCGACGAGGCCACCCGCCGGGCCGCGGTTCAGGACCTCGCCGATCTGCTGCGGGACCCCGAGGCGAAGGAGGACGACAAGCTGCAGGTGGTCGAGGCATTGCTGGCCGCAAGCGAAGGCGGGCGGCTTGCCTATCTCTCGCCCCAGACGCGGGTGAACCTGCTCTTCGTGCTGGTGCAGGTTCCCGCGGAGAACTGGATGCGGGAGGCATGGCTGCCGCTGACCGCCCGCGCGCGGCGGCTCGCCGCCGCCGATGCGGTGCTCGGCCCGCAGGCGCAGCAGCTGCTCGCCGCCCTGCGCGACGGGCTCGGCCTCGAGGATGGACCGGACCAGACCGTCTACCTGCAATTCGCCGGCTACACCCACGATCAGGCGGTCGTGCTCAGGAAGGAGCTGCAGGCGCTCGGCTGGGACATGCCGCGCGAGGAGCAGATCGACGCGGCGCAGGGGCTAAACCAGGTCCGCTATCACGAGGGCAGTGAGGCGGACGCGGCCGCGGCCCGACTGCTGGCCGCCGACCTGCGCGCCGCCGGGCACTCGGAGGTGACTGCCGTGGGCATGGAGATCATCCGCAACGGCATCCTCGAGGTCTGGATCAGCCCGCCCGCGGGGGCGGCAGCCGGCGTTGAGGTCAGGCGCCCTGAACCGGCCCCCCGAGACTGAGCGTGATCGTCACCGGCACCGTCACGGTGACGCTCCCGTCCCGCGCCTCCGGCCGGATCGCCACCGCCGCCTCCTGCCCCGACACGTCACGCCACGCATCGGCGAAGGCATCCGGGCGCGGTGCCGGCTTGCCGGCAAAACGCACCCCCGCGTCCACCACGCGCGCATCAAGCGCCAACTCGCCCGTGGGCACGCCGAAATTGGCGTCGAGGTAGCGCCCCCCGAAATGCAGCGCGACCACCCGCCCGGTCCGGGCCGAAATCACCGCCGAGCCGGAGTTGCCGCCCAGCGTCGAGCTGTCATGCGTCGCCGCATCGACGCTGCGCCCGAAGCTCGCCGTCCGGCGGCGCGGGCCGACCACCCCCGGCTGCAACCGCTTCACGTTGTAGATGCCGCCGAAGACCATGCCCTGAACGCCCGCGTCGTTGCGCGGGTCGAACGCCGGATAGCCGATCACCGCGATCTCCTCGCCCTCGAGCGCCTCCGGCTCCTCGAGCGCCAGTTCCAGCGGCGGCTGGCCGTTGCCGAGCCCCTCGACCCGCAGCAGCGCCATGTCCCAATGTGGATGGATCATCGCCACCTCGCGGACCTTGACCCCGATCGAGCCGTCCCGCTCATGCTCGCGCAGGAAATCCACCCCGGCCGAGAGCCCCGGCCGGAAACGCAGGTCGCGCAGCCCGAGCCCCGAGGCGAAGATCTCCGCGACATGGCGGTTGGTCATCAGCAGGTCCGGCCCGACCACGAATCCGGTGCCGCCATAGGGCAGCGAGGGGTGGTCGGGCAACTCGACCCGGCCGATGGAGGCGATGGCGGTCCGCAGCCGCTGCCGGATGCCGGGGTCCTGATCGTAATGCGTCCAGAGCGCATGGGCGACCCGGTAGTCGCCGTCCTGCACCAGCACCGCCGGGCGCTTGTCGGGGATGATGATGGCCTCGGTGACGAACTGCTCCTCGCGGTCGAGCTCGGCCCCCTGCGCCAGCTTCTCGGCGGCGCTGCGGATTGCCTCGGGCCGGGCCGGCGGGGCCGCCGCGGGGGCGGTGGCGTCGATCCAGGCGGCCTCCAGCATGGATTCGGCCGCCGCGCCGGTATCGGCCAGTTCCTCCAGCCCGCCGCCGGGCAGTACCTTGGCGAGGTAGTCGCGCAGGCGGGCGGTCGTTGCGTCGCTCATGGTCTGTCTCCCTCATGGCAGCGAATAGCGGATGCGCGGCGGGTCGAGCGTCACCACCGCGCGCCCGGCGGCGCGGACGCTGAGCGTGACGGCGGCCGGGTGCGGCTCGGGCAGCGCGGCGAGCGCCGGGGTGAGATCGACGGTGCCGCCATCCAAGGGCAGCGCCAGCCCGTTCAGGCGCAGCACGATGCCGGTGGCCTCAGGCTCGCCCGCGAGCGCGGCGAAGCGCAGCGCGACGGCGAGCCCCGCCTCCGTCACGAGAGCGCCGCCCTTCACCACCGCGCCGCCGCCGCCCAGCATGGCGACCGCCGCCCCGCGTCGCGCCTCGACGGCCAGCCACAGCGGCCCGGCCGGCGCCACCGTCGGAGGAAAGGCGAAGCTGACCGGCGCGGGACGGGCGCGGCCGAGGCCCACTTCGTCGCTCACGGCAATGACGACATCGGGCCGACCGTTCCGCTCGGCCATGAGCCGGGCCGCGATCAGCGTCTGCGGCTCGGCGGCGGCCAGCACGGCCTCGGCGCCAACGATCACCGCCGCCGCCGGGAGATCGATCCGGCCGGCTACGAGATTGCCCGGGCCGAGGGCCACGCCGTCGGCCCCCGCCGCCGGCCCGGAGGCGGTCGAGACGGCGGGGACGCCGGCTGAGGGCGGGGCCGAGAGGCTGACGCCCATCCGGCCCTCGACCGCCGCCGCGGCCGGGGGCAGCGCCAGTTCGACCGCCTGGGTCCCCTGCCCGCCGAACCGCAGCACCCGCTTGCCAGCTTCACCCGCGAAGCCGACGCGCTCGAGCCTCAGCCCGAGGTCGAGCGCGTCGATTCGCGCCGCGCAGGGCTGGTCGGCCTCGAGGATCAGGTCGAGCGCGAGCGCCTCGGGCAATGGCCCGGCCTCGGCGAGACGGGCGAGTGCCGGGTCCAGCCTCGCGGCCAGCTGCGCCCCGGCCTGGATCACCCCCGGAAAGACCGGCACGCCGCCCGGGCCTGCCGCCGGCGGGAACCCCTGCTCCCCCGCGGGATCGCCGACGAGCATCAGCGCGAGGCGCGGATTGACCGGCGGATAGCGCAGCACCACCCCGGCGATCGCCCCTGCACTCAGCGCATGATCGCCTGCGTTGCGGCGCCGCAGGATCAGCGCCTGGTCGGTCACCTCGAGCGCCGCCCCGCTGCCGCCATGCGCGGCGACCGCCACCGGATCGTCCGAGACCGCCGCCCCGTCGAAGCGGAACGCCGCCACCTGGTCGCCCGGCTGCGGCGCCGTCAGCCGCACCCGCGCAATTTCGCGCGCGACCGGCAGCGTCAGGACAAGACCGCCCCCCCCGGGCGCCAGACTTGCAGGCTCCGGCGCGCTCGCCGCGGTGGCCTCGACCTCGCGCGCGAGAAACGTCACGTCCAGCACCGGCGCCGCCGCGACCACGGCGCCATCCGCCCCGCCGGTCGGCAGCGTCAGCCGCACGACCCGGCGGAACCGCCCCGCCCGCGCGATGTCGAGGCCGCCCGCCAGCTGTCCGACGAGCGCCGCTGTCGTCACCCGGCTCATCGGTCGGGCCGGGTGACGTTCAGCCGGTCCGAGAGCGCCGCATTGGTCGTGCGCAGGTCCGTCACCGACCGCTCGAGCCCGCGCACCGCCGTCGCATCGGCCTTGGCGTCGATCCGCGTGACCAGATCGCTCCGGGTCTGCGTGATCTCGCCGCCAAGCTCGCGCCGGGTGTCCGCGACCTGGCGGCCGAGGCGGGTCTCGGTCTCCGCCAGCCGCTCGGCAAAGCGCGCGTCGAGGCTGCGGGTCAGCCGCGCCTCGAAGGCATCGAGGTCGGGCTGAGGCCGCGACTCGAGCGCATCGACGCGGCCCTGCATCCGGTCGAACCGCGCGCCGGTCCCGGAGAGCAGCTCGTCGCGCAGCCCGTCGAGCGCGGCGCGGTCCACCGCCTTCGCCTCGAGAGTGCCGAGGCGGTGGTCGAACAGGTCGAGGCGCGGATCGACCGTGCTGCGGCCGGGGCGTTTCGGCTCGATCGTGTCCTGCACGTCCTGCGTGGCGCGGATCGCCTCGAACACCGCAAAGCCTCCGGCGCTGATCGCCGCCCTGGAGGCGCCGGCGGCGCGGACGGTGTTGACGATGGCGCTGTCCCGGAGGCGCGGGGCGACCTGCTCGACATAGCGGGCGATCGGTGCGCCGGCCGCTTCATCGCGGAGGCGGGCGCCGATCTCGCCGCGCTCGAGGCCGGCGAAGGCCTGGGTCGCGCGGATCAGCGCCTCCGAGAGATCCGCCCCGGAATGCGCCGCGCGGTCGAGGTTCTTCAGCGCGGCGTCGAGGCGCGCGTCGCCCTCCACCGCCGCGCGCAGGAAACGCAGCCAGCCGCCCAGCCAGTTGCGGACGCGCAGCGTCAGCACCGTGACCTGCTCGGCCCGGCCGCCGGCCCCGGAGGCGACGGCGATGAGCGTCACCGGCATGACCGGCCAGGGAGCCTCGGGCCGGTCGGCCTCGGCCGGAAAGCTGCGCGCGAGACGGTCCATCGCCGCCCGCAGCAGCCCCGCCCCCTCGGCCCGGTATCGCGCGGCAAGCCCCGCAAGCGCCTCGCGCGCCGCCTCGGGGGTCGCGGCCTCCCGCGGCAGCCGCGCCAGCTCCGCCTGCAAGGCCGCCGCCGAAGCGGGGTCGAGCGGCGGGGCGAGCGGCGGACCGAGCCGGAACTGGATGAGCCCGCCGGGGCCAGTCACGAGGCTCACCGCCGCGCCCTGCTGCCGCTCGATCCCGGCCTGCGCCGACAGAAACCCTGCGCTCGCGATGCAGGCGATCGCCACGTTCGGCACACCGCGACCCGACGCGTCCAGAAGCTGCCCGACGATCCCGACCCCCTGCCCCAGCCACGGCGCCTCGCTCGTGGGCGTCAGCCGCAGCGTGCCACCCGCCGGCGCGGGCCGCGCGCCAGAGAGCGCGGTCACGATCTCGGTGAATCGGGCCGGGGTCACCCCCGTCACCGCCAGCACCGCGTCGAGCGAGACCAGCGGCCCCTCCGCGCGCCGGGCCAGTATGGCCGCCGCCACGCGCCGGCCGACGCCCGCGCCTTCCGAGAGGCCGATCGTGTCGGCCAGCTCCTCGGCGCTGCCGACGCGGTTGAGGAAGGTCAGCACCCGCGCCGCATCCAGCGGGCCGACCTCCTCGGGGGTGAGGACCGGCCCCGGCATCTCAGCCGTTCCCGCCGCGCACGTTCAGAAGCTGCCCGACGAGGTCCAGCCCGGCCTTCTGCCCCAGCTGCGCGTTGATCGTATCGACCTCGCCCGCCGCCTTCAGCGCGATGTTCTCGGCCCGCCGCACCGGGCCGTCATCGCTCAGCAGCTCGCTGCTCAGCCGCAGGTTCTCGGCCTTCACGGTGTCCAGCAGACGCCCCTCGGCCGCGTTCACCGTGGCCTCGGTCTCGCCCCGGATCGCCTCGGCCACCGCCCCCGCCGCCGCCTCGCCGCGCGCCGCGCCGATGCCGATGGCGCGGGCGGGCGCGGTGTTCTCCTCCATCAGCGGCGCCATCGCCTGGCTGAACAGCAAGCCCTGCTGCACCGTCAGCCCGCCGTTCACCGCGCCCACGACGCTGTCGAGATAGGCCGGCCGCGTCGTCAGCGGCAGCGTCCGCATCGCCTCGCGCGCGGCGATCATCTCGCGCTGCGTGCCGAGGATGCCGCGGTCGCGGGTGCGCGACTGGATGGTCTCGAAGATTCCGCTCACGGCAGGCTCGAAGCCGCGCAGGATCAGCGGCGTGAACTCGGCCCGGTAGCGGTCGAGGATCGGCGGCGAGACCGGCAGGTAGTGGGTGACGAGCCAGGGATAGACCCAGTCGCGGAAGGTGACGCGGATCGAACCCGCCGCCATCGCTGCATCGCCCGTGCCGGGGCTGTCGTCGGGCTTGACGAAGGCCATGACGGTGGCGAACTCGTCGCGCCAGTTGAGCACGAAGGCGGGGGTGATCGGGCTGAAGGCGCGGGACGGGCGTTCGAGATAGACCGCGTCGAGATAGTTCCGCATGACGCCGGTGTCGGCGCGCTCATAGGCGGCGGTCACGGCCGAGAAGGCCGGCGCGATCTCGCTGGCGCCCGGCGTGCTGGCGTTGAGGAAGCTCTGCGCCACGCTGACGCCCGCGACGGTGGTCTGCAGGACCGCGTCGATCTCGAGCTCCTGCTCCTCGGCGAAGGTCTCGCCCGCCTCCTCGCGCAGCAGAACCCGCGCCTCGCCCGCGTCGTTGACCTGCACCGTGACCGAGCGCCCGCCGGTCCCCGCGCGGCTGGTAAAGCCCGGCGCGGGCTTGAGGCTGCCCCAGACGCAGACGAAATCGACCCAGGGGCGGGCGCCTGCGTCGGTCAGGTCGAGGGGCTGGCCGTGCAGGTCGGTCACGCGGGCGACGATCTCGGCCCGCTCGCCCACGGCGAAGGCGGCGCGGGTGCTGCTGAGGTCGAGCCGCCTTTGGCGCTCGGTCAGAACGGTGTTCAGCGCTTCGAGCGGGTCGAGGCGCGCGGCGAGGTCGGCGGCTGTGGCCTCGGCCGCCGCGAGGCGCGTGGCGAGGCCGCCGACTTCCTCGGTCACCCTTCCGCCAAGCGCGGCAAGCTGCGCCTCGATGCCGTCGATCAGCCCGTTCCAGTCGGCGGCACGGATCAGCTCGCCGTTGACCTTGCCGCCGAAGCGGTCTGCAAGCTCACCCATCGTCACCTCCTCTGACCACCGTTTCGCCATGCGCGAGGCGGATGCGGGCGCCGGCGGGGCGCACCATGTTGACCGCCGCGAAGACCCGGTCGAGGACCACGGCGGGCAGGGTTTCGTCCGCGTCCAGCCGCTCGATCCGGACCGTGATCGAGAGGGGCGCGCGGAGCCGCAGGCGGAAGCGGACGCGCGCGGCGGGATTGAAGGCGTAGACCCGGTCCAGCTCGGCGAGGGCGCGGGCGGCAAGGAAGCGGCCCTCCTCGGGGGCGGGGGCCTCGTCGGGGGGCGTCAGCAGCCGGCCCTCGCGGGTCCATGCCGGGAAGGTCCGGGGCGCGGGCGGCGCGGCCTCCTCGAGCGCGAGGTAGCGCCAGTGGGAGGTGCCGGGCGTCGTGCGCGGCAGCGCCGGGATGCCGCCCTCGACGATGCGCGTGGGCTCGGGCTTGACGCGCAGGCGCAGGGGCGCGGGTGCGGCGTCAGGATCGGGGACGAAGGCGCCGCCCTCGAAGGTGCCGAGGCGGGCGATCGCGTGGTCGGTCCAGTGGATCGCGCGGACGGCCGCGCGCTCGGCGGTGATGACGGGCGGGGTCTGGTCGGTGAAACCGGCGGCTGCGCCTGCGGTGGCCGATTGCCAGACGGCGGCGGCACGGTCGAAGCGCGAGCCGGTGCCGGGATCGTCGGCCGCGGGGCGCGGCAGGCGCGTGAGGCTGGGCGCAGCCTCGAACCAGTCGCGCCCGTCGAAGACCAGCAGCCCGCGGTCCGTCCCGGCCCAGAGACGCTGCCGCTCGTCCATCGCGAGGGCGCGGACCGGGGCGGTGCCGAGGGCGGGATAGGCCGTGAGGCGGGTGGCATAGGTGCCGCGGAACCGGCGCGCGCCGTAGCGGGCCAGCCCAGCGTCGGTGCCGAGCCAAAGGGAGGCGTCGGGACCGCGGAGGATGGCGGTGACGGCGGGGAGGAAGACGGTGGCTTCGTCGGGGAGCGGGCCAGCAGGGTCGAACGGCGCCCAGTCGGGCACCGTGTCCTCGAGCGCGGCGCCGAGATAGGCGTGCCAAGCGTCGGTGGCGGGATCGTGGCGGAAGAGGCCCGCGGCACCGCCGAAATGGAGGATGCCGTCCGGGTCGGCCTGAACCGCGGTGAGGGGTGTTGCCGGTCCCGCGGGCGCAGCCGCGTCTCCCGGTCCGAGCCGCGCCGCGCCGGTGTCGGTCGCGGCCCAGACCGTGCCGTCGGGCGCGCGGACGAGCGCCCGGACGGCGGGTCCGGTGCCGGTCGCCGGATCGGGAACGAGGGCGGGCGCGGCGAACGGGTCGAGCCGCGAGACGCCGCTCGCATGCCCGACCAGCAGCTCGCGGCCCGGCGCCAGCAGGCAATGCACCTCCGGCAACCCGGCCAGCACCTGCGCCCACCCCCCGGCCCCGAGCCGCCACAGCGCCCCCGTCCCGCCATCCTCCACCGCCGCCCACAATCCCCCGTCCGCGCCGATGGCGAGCGCGCGGACCGGCAGCGCGGGGGCGCCCTCGGCTTCCACCCAAGGCCCGGCGGCGGTCGGATCGGCCGGGTCGGCGCCCGGCACCGACACCGCCGAGCGCAGCCCCTCCGGCCCGCCGAGCCACGACGCGAACCCCGGCAGCAGCGCCAGCACCTGCCCCGGCGCGAGCGTGCCGTCATAGACCAGCCCGATGCCGGTCCCGGTCGCCGGATCGAAGCGCTCGATCAGCGGGGTTTCGGTGGCGTCCACCTCGCCGGGGACCGGGGTCACGCCCTCGATATAGGCCTCGACCGGGCTGCCGCTCACGCCAGGGTCGGTCAGCGTCCAGCGTATCAGTGGCCCGACCAGCCCCTCGGGCGGCCCGGCCGAGACCGAGCGCAGGGTGGCGGCACCGGGCGCGAACTCCTCCACCGACACCGCCCGCTCGGCCATGCCCGAGAGCGCCAGTCGCGCCGCCTGAAGCAGCGCCTCGCGGGTGGCCAGCCCTTCCTTCCACAGCACGACAGTTGCCACGACGCGGGCGCGGAACGCCTCGACCGTCTCGCGCCCGCCCGCGGGCTCGTCATGGGGGCGCAGGCCCAGCAGCCCCGCGAGGCGGGGCAGGTCGTCGAGGAACGGATGCGCGGCGACCGCGGGATCGCCGGGGAGGAGCGGCGCCAGGCCCCCAGCCCGGCGCCGGGCGGCGACGAAGGGCGAGGTCAGCGCGCCGTCGGCAAAGGCAAGCCAATGCGCCTGCATCGTGTCGCCCGCCTCGATCCGGGCGCGGTCGAGCTGTTGCCCGCCCGCCGCGATCAGCCGGGCCATCAGGCTGGCCTCGTCCTCGGGCCGCCAGAGCGAGGGGAGGAGGTCGCGGATGCGCGCGGCGCTGACCATTCACCCCTCCGCCTCGATGGTGACGGATTGCAGCGCCAGCCGCTCGCCGGGGCTGAGCGCGTAGCTGTCGCCGGGATTGGCTAGCACCCGCGTCAGGCCGTTCGCCTGCGCGATGAAGAGGGCGAGCGTTCCGCCGGCACCGACCGGCGGCGGAAGAACCAGCAGCAGCTTGCCATAGGAGAGGGTCCGGCCCTCCGCGTCGCCCGCCGCCGAGAGATGCGCGAAGGCCGCCTCGAGCGCCGCCGTCACCCCGTTCTGGTCCGGCGCCGCCTCGGCGGCCGGGAAGCGCACCCTCAGGTCGGCACGCGTCGGCAGGCCGGGGTCGGCCAGCGACAGCTCGGCCAGCGTCACCGCCACGCCCTGCAGCGCGATCACGCCCGCGGCGGCGTCGAGCCGCTCCTCGGGCCCAGCCTCCAGCAGCAGCCTGGCCGAGAGCAGCGTCACGTCCTCGACCCCCTGCACGGCGAGCACCGCGCCGACGATCTGGTTGATGCGGGCGTCCTCGCGGGTCGGCAAGGCGGCGAAAATCTCGGCAACCGCCGCGCGGACCGCCTCATGCGCGGCGCGGCGGGCCTTGTCGTCGAGTCCGGGCGCGGTGGCGACGGTCAGCGACAGCGTCAGCCCCACGGGGGCCGCGGCACCGGCGAGTTCGACCCGCACCCCGGCGGGCCGGGCGTCCTCGATCGCCTTCAGCAGCTGCTCGCGCCGCTCGGGCGTCAGCGCCTCGGTCACGGGGGTGATGACGACCACGCCGGGGCGGTCGGCCGGCTCGCTGATCTCGCCGCGCACCCCCTGCCGCGCGAGCGCGGCCTGCAGCGCCCCGACCGTCCCGCGCTCGGAGCCCTGCAGGAAGCTGCGGGCGCGGGTCCGCAGCTCGGCATCGCTCTCCGCGGTGTCGGCGCGCCGGCCTGGGGCCGGGTTCGTCACCGCGGCGATGCCGGCGATGGGGACCGGCAGGATGGTCAGCAGGTCGTCCGCGACCGGCGGATTGCCCGGCTCCACGTCCTGCGCCTCCACGCTGACGCGGGTCTGGGCGGGGGACATCGTCACCGTCTCGACGGTCTCGTATTCCACCTCCACCTCCGGGTCGATGACCCGCGTGCCGGCCGGAATGGTGATCGCCCCGGTGCTCGCCGCGTCCCGGGTGAAGCGCAGGCTCGCCCGCGCCCGCCCCGCCGGAACCCGCTCGACGCCCACGAGCGCCACGACATGATCGAGCGCCCGGCCGCTCGCGGTCTCGATGAAGGCGGCGTTGTAGACCCCCTCCAACGCGGCATGGACCCGCGCCGCCTCGTGCGCCATGGCCTCGACCAGCGTCCGGGCGACGCCGCCGACCTCGAAATCGGTCAGCAGCGCCGGGGATTCGCGGCGCAGGTAGTTCACCTCGATGAGGCTGCCGTCGTCAGGCCGCGCGCCGCCGGGCCGCCAGACGAGCTCCGTTCCCGAACCCGCCAGCTCCACATCCGCGCCCAGCTGGAAGCGGTGCGAGAGGCCGTTCCTCGCCCCGTGGACCGAGACCAGCAGCCGCGCCGGCGGGGCCTCGAGCACGGTGCGCTCGGCCTCGCCCGCGGGCGGCCAGGGATGCGCCTCGGCAGCCACCCCGCCGACGAGCGAGGTCAGCATCGTCTCCAGCACCTCCGGGTAGTCGCGCCTGCGAAAGCTCATGGCACCCTCCCCTAGAGTTCCAGCCCGAACGACAGCGCGAGCACCGCGTCCGCGCCGACCGGCTGCACCTCGATGGCGATCAGAATCAGGAAGCGCTCCTTGGGATGCGGAGTGACCGCAACGGCGATGATCTTGGCCACCCGCCGCTCGGCCTTCAGCGCCTCCAGCACGAAGAGCTTGGCGAGATTGCGCGTCGTCTCGGTGTTCGGCGCGCCGATGATCTCATGCAGCCGGGCGCCGTAGGACGGGTGGCCCAGCGGCGCGAGTTCGCCCTTCGGCGTCAGCAGCCGCCGGATCAGCGCCTGGCCGAGATTGTCGCGCCCTTCGACCAGGCCGAAATCGCCGATGCGGCGCAGGCGGCCGCCCTCGCGGGTGCGGCGCTCGGCTTCGGTCACGCGGTAGATCGAGAGCGCGCGGCTGTCGATCAGCGTGATCGCGATGTCGGTCCCGAGGTTCGCCTGCGCCGCCATCTCACCCCACCATCACCGTGGCCACCGCCACCACCGTGCCCGCGGGAAGGTCGGCGGGGTCGTTGCAGGTCATCGCCAGGTCGCCGTTCCGCGCCGCGGGCTTGCCGTTGATCCTGACCGTGGCGCTGCCGATGAGCACCTCGCCCCGGTTCTTGGGCGGCGACTGGAAGGGGCCGCCCTGCGGGACATGCGCGGGTGCGTTCGTGGCCGTGCTGTCCTGCACCGCCGCCGGTTTGCCCTCGATCTTCACATCCGCCGACAGCTGGCCGTCGAGCTGCCCGGCGAAGGGGTGCGGCAGCGGCGTCGGGATCGGCCCGCCGGGGCTGGGGATCATCACGATGTGGATGTCGGTGCCCACCACCTGGTCTCCCTGTTTCGCCGCCGGCTGTCCCATTCCCGCCTCCTCAGTTCAGGTCGATCGTCGCGCCCTTCAGCTTCAGCCCGCCCTGCGCCTCGATCGTGACGGCGCTGCCCTTGACCGAGACTTCGCCGCCCTCGATCGCCACGGCCTTGTCGGAGGTCAGCGTCACGGTCCCGTCGCTCTCGATCTTCAGCGTCGCCTTGCCGCCGCCGACCTCAATCACCACCACCGGATCGTCGTCCTTCAGCGCGATCTTCAGCGAGGGGCCGAGCGCCAGCAGCGCCGTGGCCGCGTCGGCCGAGCTGACGCGCAGCTCGACCCCCTCGCACTCGCCCGCGTTCACCGGCAGCCGCAGCACCGCATCGCCCGCCGCGTTCACGGGCGGGCGGTCCTCGTCGTTGTAGAGGCTGCCCACGATCACCGGCGCGTTCGCCTCGCCGCCGAGGAACTGCACCAGCACGAGGTCGCCCACGTCCGGGATCGCCGCCGCGCCCTTGCGGTGGACCATGACCGGCACCCGCGCCATCACGAGGCCGGTGTCGCGCAGCCGCACCGTGCAGGCGTGGTTGTCGTCGTCGCCCTCATCGGCATGGGGATGGATCTCCTGCACCACGGCAAGCTCGGGCAGGCGCAGCGCGCGGAGTTCCTCGCGGATGATCTGGCGGAGCGTCTGGTAGGCGTCGGCGTTCACAGCAGCCCCCCGAGCAGCCCGCCGCCGCCTCCGACGAAGGGCGCGGCGCGGATCTCGCTGACGAGGCCGGCGGCGAGGTCGAAGCGCAGGTCGACGGTCAGCGCGCGCCAAAGCCCGTCCTGCGCCGTGCCCGTGACATCGAAAAGCGCGCCGGGGGTGATGGCAGGAACGCCGGCGGCGAGGAACCGGCCCTGTGCGGCGGCGCGTGCGACCGACCGGCCCTGCGCTTCGGCCAGAGCCGCGGAGGCGTCGGGCGAGCGCACCCAGGGCGCCGCGTGGCGGCGCCCCGGCTCGCCGCTGCCCGCCTCGGCCCGGTGGGGGCCGGCCTCCTTGCGCAGCCAGGCCCAGGCGTTGCCGCCGCGCTCGCCCGCGCCGGCGCCGTCGATCACCACGCGGCCCACCGCCTCCCGCCGCGCTAGTCGGGCGTCGAGCAGCGCCGCCCCGAGGGCGAGTGTCGCCACGGGCTCGGCCTTCGCGGTGTCGTCCACCAGCACCAGTTTTCCCGCATCGTCGAACAGCGCCAGCCGCCCGGCGGTCTCGGCCAGCCGGGCGATGTGGTCGAGGAGCGAGCGACCCTCGTCCACGACGAACCGCGGCAGGGCCTCGCCGGCCGAGCCGCCGTCGCTCTCCACGCCGGCCTCGGCGCAGAGCGCGTCCACGATCTCGCCCGGCTTGCGCTCGGCAAAGGCAATCTCGCGGCGCGCGCGGGCCAGCAGGCGGCCGCCGTTGGTCGCGGTCAGGCGCAGGCTGCCGTCGGGGCGCGGCTCGGCAAGGTCCACGGTGCAGGCGAAGCCCGCCTTCGAGGGACCCGCCCCGATCTCGACGCTTCCCGTGTCGCCGGGCGCGGGCAGGTCGGGGCCGCCCGGCACCGGCGCCAGCAGCATCTCGGCCCAGTCCACGTCCGGCGCCACGCCGCGATGCAGGCGCATCGCCGCCAGCCCGTCGGCCAGCCCCGGCCCCACCCCGGCGAGGCCCACCACCGCCGCCAGACCGCCCAGCAGCCCGCCCGCACCGCCTCCCGCCGCGCCGAAGGTGATCGTCACCTTCGGCACGGTGAGGGCGGGTTGGCCCGCGACGAGGTCATCAAGGAGCCCGAGCACCATCACCGGTTCCCCGATCTGTACCAGGTGGTGCTCTTCAGCACCCCGTCGCCCGGGGCGTCCTGGAAGACGAAGGGGATCGCGAAGGCCGTGCCCGGCTGTCCGCCCACGTCCGGCACCACATGCATGTGCAGGTGGTTGTGGAAGCTCATCCCCGTGTCCCCCGCCAGCGCGATCAGGTCGCCCTGCGCCACCGCGGTCCCGGTCCCGGCCCCCAGCAGCTCCTGCCCCGGAGGCGTGCCCCCGAACAGCGGCGCGTTCCGCACGCCGTTCTGCGCCAGGTGGCCATAGACGCTGTAGGTCTGCACCGGGCCGGTGCCGAAATCGTCATGCACCGGGTCGATGGTCGCGTGGCGGATGGTGAGGACGTTCCAGTTGCCGGTCGAGCTGTCGGCCAGGTTCTCCGTGAAGGACCAGACCACCCCGGCCCGGGAGCAGGCGATGGGCGTGCGGAAGTCATGGCCGAAGTCGTAGGCATAGGCCTGCAGCACCGCGCCATCGGCGTTGTTGCGAATGAAGTTGTGGCTGAAGAGGCCGAGGTTGCCCTGCCCCATGTATTCCGCCGTCCCGCCGCGGAACGGCAGCAGATAGGGCGAGGCCGCGCGCCCCTTGTCGGGATAGCCGCGGAAGCTGCCGCCGCCGCCGGGGCGGTAGCGCCCCTCGTCGGTCGCGTTTTCCTTGAAGCCGTAGTTGTAGAACCAGTAGAGCAGGAACATCTTCGCAGCCGAGATGCCGCCGGTCTTGAAGAAGCGCGGCACGTCCTCAGCCCAGGCGTTGATCTGCGCGACCAGCGCCCCCGACAGCCCCGCCGCCAGCCCGAGGCCGGCGCTGCCGCCGAGCCAGTGCCCCGCCATCGCCTCGGCGTGGCGGCCGCTCGCGTCGCCGGTCCAGATGAAGATCGAATAGCTGTCGCGCGGGTAGAGCGAGGTCAGCAGCATCGCGTAGAGCGAGTCCGACAGGCTCACCCAGGCGCCCTGCTTGAGGCGGTTGCGCGCCGGATTGCGCGGCAGCGTACTGGGGCCGTCCTCAGGGCCGCGGAAGGTCAGCAGCGCCACGAAGCCGATGAAGATGTCGCGGACATTGTTCACGACCTTGATCGGCCCGCTGGTGCGGATGAGATCGCCGAGAAACACCGTCAGCCAGAACTTGAACTTCTCGTTGAGGGCCTCGGTCTGGATGCCTTGGAAAGAGGAGAAGAAGGCGGCGATGCCGCGCGGCCCGACCGAGCTGTCGAGCGTCTTGCCCCAGCGGCGCAGACCCGGGCCGCGTTCGAGGAAATAGGCGCTGAGGGGCTTGCCGAAGAGGATCTGCTGGATCGTCTCGATCAGCTCGATGGTGCCGACCGTCGCCGCCTGCGCCTCGTGGCCGGGCTGCACCTTGACGAGATGCCAGATGGCCTTGGCGCATTCGCCGCAGATGGTCCAGACCTGCGCCCAGACCTCGCAGAACTCGGGCGAGGCGCGCTCGTAGTTGAACCACCAGCCGTTCTCGATCGGCGTGCCGGTGAACATCGGCGCATCGAACCAGCGCAGGTCGGTGCCCGAGAACAGCGGGATGTCGTCGCACATCACGAGGCGCCGGTCGCCGGTGACGAAGACCTGATTGCGCGGATAGGCGACGAGGCCGGGGTTGATGACGTCCCACCAGAGCCAGTTGCCGAAGCCGTCCGAGAACGTCTCGAGCTTGCCGGCGAAGACATGCTCCAGCAGGCGGCGGTTGAACAGGAACAGCTCCTGGTCCTTGGCGAAGCTGTCGCGCAGCTTCAGCAGCTCGTCGGGCATGCCGTATTCGCTGCGGAACGTGTCCTCGATGCTGAAGGCGAGAATCTCGCGCGCCTGCATGCCGCGGTTCACGGCGGCGAGGATCGGCAGCAGCGCCGCGCGCTCGGGCTCGGGCCCGGCGGCGTCATAGAGGGCCTCGCGCTCGGCCTCGGTGAACACCTCCTCGCGGAAATAGCGCTCGACGGATTTCGCGCCGTTGCGGAGCTGCGTCACGAAGCCGGGCGCGTCCTTGAGGTCCGAGAGGCCGATCAGCGGCAGGTTCTCGTCCGACAGCAGCCAGCTTGCATAATAGGAGTATTCGGCCGCGTTCTTAAGCTTGACCGCGCCCCGCTCCTCGGTGGTGACAGCGACCGCGCGCCCGGCGGCAAGGGCGGCGTCGAGCGAGGCCTCGATCCCCTTGAGGGCGCAATCGACCTCGCGCAGCGCAGCGGCGATGCCGCCGCGGGTGAGCAGGTCGAACAGCAGCCGCGCCAGCGGCTCCATGTCGATGGCCGGCGGGCGCAGCAGCGCCGCGCGCAGCTGCAACCGGCCGAGGAGGGCGCGGGCGAGCCGCAGGCGGCGGCGCCCGGCAGCGTCGGCGGGCTCGACCGCGGCGTCGAGGCGCGCGCGCCACTCCGCCAGAAAGGCCGCGATGGTGTCGCCCAGCATCGCGGGCGTGAGGCCGAGATCGTCCTCGACCAGCGCCCGCAGGAACTCCAGCTCGCGGCGCAGCACCGGCAAGGTCGTGGCCCGCGCCGCGCCGCGCGCAAGGCCGAGGATCTTCCGGACCAGGGCCAGGATGCGCTCCGGATCGTCGATCGCCGCCTCGGCGTCGGCCTTCAGCCCGTCGAAGAACCCGAGCACCACCGGGAACCGCGCCCGGAGCCGCGCCTCCGCCGCCGCCCTGCGGGGCTGGATCGAGACGGCGAGCGTGGTGCCCGTGGCCGTCACCGCCGCCTCGGCCGTGCGCGTGACCGGCCCCCCTGCCGCCGCGTCCTCGGCGATCAGCGCGACCAGCCGGGCAAGGTCCTCGGCCAGCGCCAGGACCGGATCGGGCGGCTCGCGGATCAGGAGCTGCGGCTGGAGGATGGCGGCGCCGAGCGACATGACCTCACCCCACGCTCACGCCGACGCTGACGCTGATCCCCGGCGGGCGGGCGGCCAGAAGCTGCTGGTAGGCGGTGTTGATCCGGCCCATCTCGGCCTCGAGCTGCACCTCCAGCCCGCGCAGGGCCTCGATCAGCACGTCGAAGACCGGGGTGATGTCCAGCGTCTCGATCAGCGGCAGGATGCGGGCCTCGAAGGCCGGCCCGACCGTCGCGCCGATCAGCGCCGCCGGGTCGAACGCGCGCAGGCTGTCAGCCAGCGCGGCCGCATCGGCCTCGAGACCCGCAATCTGGTCCTGCGGCAGCAGCAGGTCGAGGTCGAGCGCGTCCAGCACCTCGCCGAACTCGCGGTCGAGCGCGGCGAGGAGCGGCGCCGGTTCGAGCGCGGCGATCTCGCCCCGGACCTCGGCGAAGACGGCGTCGAGCGACTCGCGCAGGAAGCCGAGGTCGATATGGCGCAGCGCGTCCACGACCGCCTGCACCGCTTCGGCGATGGATTGCAGCGAGGCCGGGCCGGTCAGGATGTTGCCGAGTGCGCCCGTCAAACGCGTGTGCAGGTCGGCGAAAGCGCCGGCGACGCCTGCGAGCGGCAGGGCGGCGCCGCCAAGCTGGGCGATGAGGAAGCGCACCGGGGCCAGCGCGCCTTCGATCTCGGCCGCCACCACGCCGCGCAGCGGGGCGTCGCTGCCGAGAATCGTCAGCGACCCCTCCGGCCCGTGCAGCGTGGCCTCGAAGCTCGCCCCCTGCGCGGCAAGATCGGCTCGCGCGTCCACGATCGCGCGGCGCAACAGCGAGGCCGCCCGCAAGCCCCCGGCCTGAGCCGGGTCGAGGGGGTCGAACCGCGCCAGCGACGCCTCGACCGCCACCCGCTCTGCACCCACCGGCAGGCTGCGCGCCAGCCCCTGCAAACGCTGCCAGGTCGCTGCCATGACGGCGAGCGCGCCTTCCGCGTCGAGCGTGTCGAGATCGCCGCGCGTGCCGCCGAGCCCGGCGTCAAACCGCGCCAGCAGCTCGGCCCCGCGCGCCGCCTCCGCCGCGACCCGGACCTCGGCCAGCCGCGCGTCGAGCGCCGCCCCGTTCGGCGCCGCCTCGAGCTTCGCCAGCGCCGCATCGCGCCAGGCGTCGATGGCCGCGTCGGGCTGGTCCAGCGCGGAAAGCATCGTCGCGGCCTTGTCCAGCGTCCCGCCGATACGCTGCACGGCACCGAGAACCCCTTCGACGGTGGCAAAGACCCGCTCGACCTCGGCCAGCACCTCGTCCACCGGGGAGGCTTCCACGACAGCCGCGACAGCCGCCTCGATCGCCGCCTCGATCGGGGCGAGAACACTGCCGGGCGACAGCGCCTCGAACTCCGTCATCAGCCCGGCAAAGGCCTCCGCCACCGGCGCGAGCACGCGCGAGGGCGCGGCCGTGGCGCGCAACCGGCCGCGCTCGCGCGCGAGTTCGGCCCCGAGCGGCGCCAGAAGCTGGCTCGGGCGCAGCGCCTCGACGGCGGCGACCGCGCCGGCGAAGGGCTGGCCCAGCGTCTCGCCCGCGAGCGCCGCGGGATCGAAGGCGCGGATGCGATCGAGCGCCTCCTGCGGCTTCGCCCGCACGGCCTCCAGCAGCACGACCGGCCCCTGGTCGATGCGGATGCCGAGATCGGCGATCAGCGGCGAGGTCACGGGCCGCAGGTCGGGCGGCAGCACCGACAGCGCCGTGGCGAGGACGCCCTGGATCGCGGCATTCAGCTCGGTATCGCCGAGCGCCCGCAGCCCCTCGGTCATTGCCTCGATCAGCGCGATCACCTCGTCGGTGAGCGGCGCGAAGCTGAGGCTGCCCGCGGCGTCCGCGGCCTGGTCGATGGCGCCCCGGATCTCGGCCAGCGCGCCCAGCACCTCCGGGTCCTCGAGGACGCCCGCGACCGCCGCGACGGCGTCCGCCAGTGCCGCGCCCACGGCCTCGGGGTCGAGCGCATCGACGGCCTGGGCAATCGCGCCGATGGCCGCCGCGAGCGCCTCGCGGGCCGGGGCGAAGGCGTCGCGGATCGCGCGTTCGAGCTGGTCGCCCGCCGCCCCGATCCCCTCCCGCACCTCCGCCGCCAGATCATCCAGCGGCACCGCCGCCACCGCCGCCCCGACCTCGGCAAAGGCCGCGCGCGTCTCCTGCGCGACCGAGGCGAGGGTGCCGGTGATCGTCTCGGCGATCTCCTGCGCCTCGGCGGCGATGGTGGCGACCTCGCCCTCGATGACCGAGAGGTCGAGGGTCTGGGCGAGGCTCTCGAAGAAGTCGGTGATCGGCGCCAGCGCCTCGCGCAGCGCCGCTTGGGCGGCGGCATCGGCGCGCTCCGGGCGCGGCAGGCCGGCCATCAGCGCGCCGAGATCGACCGGCTCGAGTTGGATGGCGAGGTGCAGCAGGTGCTCGTGAACCTCCAGGGGCACCGTCCGCAGGCGCATGGCCGCGACGGTCGCGGCGGGGGTGAAATCCGCAGCCTGCGCCAGCCTGAGCGCATCGAAGCCGTCGAGCGCGGTCTCGATCTCGGCCGCCCGCGCGGCGGCGGCGGCCGCGTCGCCCCCGTCCAGCGCCGCCGCCATCGCCTGCGCCGCGGTGATCCATGCCGTGGCAAACCCCTCCAGCTCGGCCCGGCGCAACGGCGCCTGCAGCGCCGCCGCCGCCGCCGTGGCCGCGTCGAGGCGCGCCGTCGACGCGGCGGCGAGGCGGTCGCGCAGCCGGGTGAGCGTCGCCTCGACCTCCGCGCCGACCTCGGCTGGGGTCGCGAGCGACCAGCCGGCAAGGGTCCCCAAGGGTTGCAGCACGTCGTCGATGACGGGCAGCGGCATCGGGAAGAACTCGGCCCGGCCGCCACCCGCCGCGAGGCCGGCGAGAAAGTCGATCAGCGCCGCCGGGGTGAGCGGATCGGGGAGCTGGTCGAGGCGGGTCGAGATCTCCGCCGCCCGTGCCTCGGCTTCGGCCGCGCGGCCGGCGCCGCTGGCCGGCGCGGGCGCGGGCGGCGGGGTCGGCAGGCCGGGCGGCGGTGGCTCGGGCGGGCAGCGGAAACTGGCGCGGCTCACGGCCTCGATCGCCCGCGCGGCCTCGACGGTGCGGCCGAGGATCGGCCCGAGGCGGTCGGCGACCAGCATGCCGAAGCGCGCAAGTTCCTCCAGCGCCGCGGGCGCCGCGCCGGCCGTGACCGCCGGAATCGCCGCCCGCGCCTGCCCCAGCGCTGCCGTGACCCCGGCCCCGTCGCCCAGCGCCGGGACCACCAGCCCCGCCAGGGCGGCGGCGAAATCGGCCACTCCGGCGGGGTTGTCGCGCAACTGGGCGGCCATTCGGGCGATGTCCGCCAGCCGCCCCACCTCACCCGAGAGCGCCGCGTCGAAGCTGGCGCCGTCGAGGCTCGCGTCGAGGCGCAGCAGCAGCGTCGCCATCTACGGTCCCCCGAACAGCGCATTGATGGCAGGCGCGACACCGCCGAGGCCGTCCAACAGTTCCACCACCTCGTCCGTGACCCCGCCCACCAGCGCCGAGGGGTCGGAGAAGTCTGGCACGTTCCCGAGCGCCGCCACGGCGTCGAGCGCCGCGGTCACGCCGTCCACGAAGCCGGCGGCATCCTCGAGCAACCCGGTGTCGATGCCGCCGAACGGGTCGGGCGGCGGTGGCGGAGGCGGGCTCTCGCGCAGGACCATGCGCCAGGCGATCTCGTCGGGGTGGGTGGCAGATTCCTCGACCACGAGGCTCTCGATCAGGACGTATTGCACGTCGGTGGCGCGGATGATGTCGGCCACGAAGCTCAGCGGCTCGGCCGCGGCGAGGCGGGCGCGGGCCTCGTCGAGGAAGCCGTGGCGCTCGGGTTCCGAGAAGACCGCGCCGGCGAGCTCGATCGTGACCGCCTCGGCGCCGAGGTCCATCCAGATGCTGCCGCTGCCGCCCGCGGTGCGATATTCGGCCAGCTTCCGCGCCTCCTCGGTCCGCAGCATCGCCACGCGCGGGATCTCCCAGTCGCCGAGCATGGGGATCACGGCCATGACAGGTCCACCCCGTTGCGCCAGGCGGCTTCGGTCAGGGGGTCGTCCGTGAGGGTGAGCGTGGCCGGGCGGGCGCGGGCGGGCGCGATGGGGGCCGCGGCGACCGGGGCGCTCGCGAGCGCGGTCACGGGGCGGGGCATCCCGGCGGGAGGCGTCAGGATCGGCGCGAGCGGCGAGGCCGCTGACGGGGAGGCAGGCAGCTGCGTCACCGGGCCGAGACTTCCTCCCCCAGTCAAGGCCGTCCCTTCCGCTCCGGCGCGCGCGAGGGGGCTCGACGCGTCTTGCGCGGTGGCTGCGGCGGCCTCCGCGGCCCGCGCGAGGGCTGCGGCGGCGGCGGTGGCGGCGCGCGCGGCGAGGGTCGCGAGGGCGTGGGGCGCTGCGGCCAGCGCCTCGGATGCCGCGGCGGTCCCGTGCCGCTGCGGCGGTGCCGCGCCGGTCGGCAGCGTCGGCGCCTGTTGCCGCGACGGCGGCGGTTCCGATGCGGCAGGGACCATGGGCGCCGTGACGGAGCGGCGAAGCTCGGCCCGGCGCTCGGCGATGGCGGGGCGCAGCAAGGGGTCGAGCGGACGTGTCCCGGCGAGCGAAGGGCTGCGCGGCTCCGCCCTTGCCTCCGGGGGCCGGGGGCTGGCCGCGGTCCCGTCGCCGCCGCCGACGCTGCGGAGGCGCGGGCGGCCCGGCGTCGTCGTCCCCGCTGGCGCGAGGGAACGGCCGGAGCGCCGCGCCCGCTCGCGGGCAGCGGCCTCGGCCGGAGCCTCCAGCAGCGCGTTGAGCAGGCTCAGCGGGTCAGGTCCGGCCAGCAACGCCGCCGTCGCGGGTTCCTCCGCGACGACCCGCGTCGCCGCGGCCAGCGCCGTCCGCAGCGGCCCCGCCGCGCGCCGCATCGCCCGCTCGACGGCGAGGGCCAGCTTCACCTCCGGGTTCGCCTGTTCCATCCGCCACCGTCAGCCCCGGCCCCTGAGGGCCGCCACATGCAGCATCGTCTCGCCGAGCGTCAGCCGCCCGACCTCCTCCGACGTCCAGCCGAACTCGCGCGAGAGCATCAGCGACGCGCGGACCAGCGGGTCCTCGAGCGCGGCCAGCACCTCGTCCTCGGTGGCGGTGATGCCGGAAATCCGGTTCACCTCGCGCAGCAGGAACTGCAGCAGGCCGGCAGGCAGCGCGCCGATCTGCTCGGCTGAAAGCGGCGGCTCGACCAGCGACTGGCGGACCATGAGCGCGCCGCTGAGGTCCTCGTTGTCGCGGGCGGCGCGGGCGATCAGGCGCAGGTCGCGCACCGTGAGGGGCCGCAGGCGCACCCGGCGGTCGTCCGCCTCGGGCAGGAGGCGTTCGGGGATCTCGACCAGATGCTCGGTCCCGGCGCCCGCCAGCAGGTCCTCGGCCGTCAGCATCTCATTCCTCCGCGACGGTCATGTAGAGGGCCTGAAAGCCCACCTGCTCCATCACGAACTCGTCCTCGGGCAGCGTGTAGACCCAGGAGTCGAGCTTCACGTCATGCAGCGTCATGGTGTTGGCCAGCCCGCTCGCGGGATTCGCCAGCCGCACCGTGATGTTGAAGGCCGGATGCACCCAGCTCTGCGCCGGGCGGCCGCCGCGCGCCTCGCCCAGCATCAGCCCGATCATCGCGCCGTTGACATAGGCGCGGCCGAGGGTGCCGCGGATCGTCACGTTGCCGGGGCGCAGCTGGGTCGCGTAACGCTGGCCGATCTCGTGATAGGCGCGCACGGCGGTTGTGACCTCGACCCGCACGTCCTGCACCCGGCCCACGGTCGCCAGCTCGTATTGCTCCAGCACGCCCTGCGCGGCCGTGCCCTCGGTGCTCTGCGGGGCCGAGAGGACGATGGCGCCGTCGGCACCGGTGTAGATGTCGGAACTCATGGCTCACCCCCTCTCACTGCAGGACGATGGTGACGGCGACGAAGTCGATGCTGAACGTCGGCTGCAGCAGCACGTTGACGATCGCCCGGCCCTCGATCTCGTCGCGGCGGGTGGCCGTGACCTCGAGGCGGTAGTCGGTCAGCTGCTCGTCCACCCGCATCGTGGTCAGGAAGCCGTCGATGGCGCTTTGCAGCGCGGCGCGGACGCGCTCGTTGTTCAGCCGGCCGATGAAGGCGTTCGAGACCTGGCGGATGCCCGCCTTGGCGAAGTCCACGATCCGCCGGGTGGTCACTTGCGTGAAGCCGCCGTCGTCGGTCGTCAGCCCGCGCACCACGCGGATGCCGTTCCGCGCCTCGAGCGCGAGGATGCGGTTCTGCACCAGCCCGATCCGCTCGGCATAGCTGAAGCGCTGCGTCAGCGCGCCGACGCCCAGCAGCACCTTGTTCGTCGGGCTGGTCTGCGGCGCGAGCGACGAGACCAGCGCCGCCACCGGCCCGGCGATGTAGCTGCCAGGCAGCGCCAGCGGCGTGTCCGGCGCGGCGGGGTTGAAGGTGAAATAGCCAGGTGCTGCGAGGATCAGGCGGTCGTTCGTCTGCGCCTGCGCCTCGATTGCGTCGGGGTCGGCACCGTCCGCGCCGATGACGGCGATCACGTCCTTCTGGCTGTTCTCGGCCGTCTCGACCACCGGCGGCAGCACGGCGAGGGCCGCCGCGGTCGTCAGCTCGGGCGCGACGAGGATCTGCACGTCCTCCTTGATGAGTTCGTTGAAGGCGGCGGTGTAGAGGGTCTGGTCGGCCGCGTCCGACACCCCGCGGGCGAAGACCGTGCGGGCGCCGTTGAGATAGAGCTCGCCGATCTGTGCCGTGAGGTTCAGCTGCCCGTCTGCGGCATCCACGACCGGCGGGCCGAAGAAAGCCTGCGCCTCGGCCGCCGTGGACAGTGTGCGGGTGACGCCCGCATTGGCGGCGTCGGTGGCGCCGACGATGCCGATGTTGCCGGCCGAGATGCCGCGCACGCCGATCAGCCCCTCGGCGCTGACGCGGATATAGGTGCCCGGAAGGATCAGCTCGCCGGTGACGAAGCTCTCTGCCATCGCAGCCTTCTCCTCAGTTCATAGGCCCGTAAGCCTGAAATGCCGGAACCGCGCCTGACCGGCCCCCCGGCAGAAGAGGCCGACCGCGCCGGGAGGGGCATCGGCATCGTCCCGCCCGGTCAGGACGACGCGCTCGTTCAGGGTGAGCTCACAGGTGCCGCCCGTCGCCAGCAGCCGCAGCCGCAGCCATTCGCCGGTGGGGAAGCCCGCCGCGGTGTCGGCGGCGAGAAGGCTACCGGCGCCGCCCTCGCGGCGGCCGAGGAGGCGGTGGCCATCGGGCTCCTCCAGCAGCGCGAAGCCGAAGTTCTGCGGGTCGCGGAAGCCGTGGACGAAGCCGATGCCGCCGGGCCCATCCGAGCGCATCTCGGCCCGGAGGACGAAGTCGGTGAGCGGCCCGCCGGCGACGGACGGCCGCAGGACGAGCCAGGTGCCGGTCTTGTCGCCACCGGGGCCGTCCGCGCCGCCGCGCCGGGTGCCGGTCTGGACCAGCTCCCGCGCCGCCGCGTCCCAGGCCCAGGCGCCTTCGGTGCCGGTGCCGGGACCGGAAACAGCGTCGAAATCCGCGAGCGGGTCGGTCAGGAACTCGGTCGCGTAGAGGAGCCGCGTGTCCTCGCCGATCCCGGCCAGCGCCACGTCCTGCGGCACCGCCGCGATGACGCCCTCGCCGGTGACGGGCTGCGGCCGGTGCTCGTAGCGGACCGCGAAGCGCAGGTCGCGGCCGAATGGGGCGGCGATGCCGTCTCCGGCCTCCAGCACCGGCGCGTCGGGGTCGCTGATGCGGGCGATCCTGAGGACGCCGCGGCGGCGCATAAGGACCGGATCGGCGGCGATGATGTCGCGCGCCGCCCGCGCCTCGGCCGCCAGCAGCCCGGCGCGCGAAGCGGCCATGACGCGGATCGTCACCTCGGCGTCGAGGACGCGGGCATGGATCTCGGCCTGCGGTTCGGCGCTCAGGCCGACGAAGCCGCCGACGCCCGGCAGACCGGCGCGGACGGCATGGACCACGACCTCGGGCGCGGGCAGCGGCGGGACGGGGGCCGAGAGAACGCCGGCAATCTCGCTGTTCAGGGCATCGATCGCGTCACCGAGCGGGGGAAGCATGTCATGCCCCCTCGGCAACCTGATAATGCGTCAGAAGCAAAGGCACGGCACAGGTTCCCCCAACAGGTCGCGGGAAGCCGGAAAGCGCGCAGATCAGTCGTCACGACGGTAGCAAATGAGAGGCGATTCGCCTATCAGATTGATCGCCGCGGTTGTGCGGGGCGGCCTGGCGGCTGCTTAGCCCGTGGTTCCCGGATCGGCTCGGGTCGTTCTAGGTAAATCTCGTCGGGCGCCGGACCCCTGAACGACAAAGGCCGCCGGGTGACCGGCGGCCTTTTTCATGCGCGAGTGACGGCCCGCGTCAGCCGAACGACCACCAGCCGCGGCGCTTGGGCGGCGGGGCCGCCGCGGGCCCCTCGGAGGCGTTGGCTTGATCGCTGACCAGTTCCGGCACGCGCGCGGGCTCGGGCGTCTCCTCCGCCGGAGGCTCGGCCGCGGGTACCGGGGCGAGTTCCGGCGAAGGCTCCTCAGCCGGTTCTTCGGCCGCGGCTTCCGCTTCCTGCGGCGGTTCCGGCGCGGCCTCGGCCTCCTGTGCGGCCTCAGGCGCGGTTTCGACCGGCGCCGGCTCCGCCGCGGCTTCGTCGCGCGCTTCCTGCTCCGGTGCGGGGCTTTCGGCCTCGGGCGCAATCTCGGCTTCGGTCTCGCTCACCGGCTCCGCCGCGACCTCTGACGTTTCCGCCTCGGCGGCCTCGGCCGCACCACGGCGGCTGCGGCTGCGGCTGCGCGAGCGGCTGCGGGAAGACGGGCGCTCGGCACGGGTTCCGGTTGCCGCCTCGCCCTCGGCCGGCGGGGCGGCGGCCTCGTCCGACGCCGCGCCATCGGCGACCTCAGCCGTTTCGGCCTCATCGCCCTCGCCGTGTTCCCCGTTCTCGGACCCGCGGCCACCGCGACGGCGGCGGCGCCGACGGCGGCGGCCGTTGCGGCCATCGCCGTCCTCGTGCTTCTCGCCCTCGGCCCGATCCTCCGGCGCCTCGGCCTCGGCCTCGTCGTCGCGGTCGTCCTCGTCCTCGTCCTCCTCCTCGACCAGGTCGCCCGTCTCGTCGTCGATCGCGGCCATCAGGCTCGCGTCCACCGACAGCGCCTGCTTCTCGGGCTCTGCAAGGGTGCGGGTCGCGGTCTTGAACTTCTCCATGCTCCAGTCAGGCGAGATCAGGTCCGGATCGGCCTCGATCATCACCGACATGCCGGCGCGGGCCTCGATGGCGGCGATATGCTCGCGCTTCTGGTTGATGAGGAAGTTCGCCACCTTCACCGGTGCCTTGACCAGCACCTCGCGCGAGCGTTTGCGGGTGCCCTCCTCCTCGATGGCGCGCAGGATCGTCAGCGCCATGCTGTCGTCGCTGCGGATCAGGCCAGTGCCGTGGCAATGCGCGCAGGGCTGGGTCGTGCTTTCCAGCATCCCCGGACGCAGCCGCTGGCGGCTCATCTCCATCAGGCCGAAGCCCGAGATGCGGCCCACCTGGATGCGGGCGCGGTCGTCCTTCAGCCGATCTTTGAAGCGCTTCTCGACGGCGGCGTTGTGCTTGCGCTCGTCCATGTCGATGAAGTCGATGACGATCAGCCCGGCCAGGTCGCGCAGGCGCAGCTGCCGCGCGATCTCGTCCGCGGCCTCGCAGTTGGTCTTGTAGGCGGTCTCCTCGATCGAGCCTTCCTTGGTCGCACGGCCCGAGTTCACGTCGATCGCGACGAGCGCCTCGGTCTGGCCGATGACGATGTAGCCGCCCGATTTTAGCTGCACGACCGGGTTGAACATGCCGGCGAGGTAGGTCTCGACCTGGTAGCGCGAGAACAGCGGCACCGGGTCGGTGTAGTGCTTCACGTTGCGGGCATGGGACGGCATGATCATCGCCATGAAGTCCCGCGCGGCGCGGTAGCCGCGCTCGCCCTCGACCAGAACCTCGTCGATCTCCTTGGAGTAGAGGTCGCGGATCTGGCGCTTGATGAGGTCGCCTTCCTCGTAGATCGGCGCGGGAGCCGTGGAGCGGAAGGTCAGTTCCCTGATCTGCTCCCACAGGCGCATCAGGTATTCGTAATCGCGCCGGATCTCGGTCCGGGTCCGCTGGCTGCCGGCGGTGCGGATGATGAGGCCGGCGCCCTGCGGCACCTCCAGCTCGGAGGCGATCTCCTTCAGCTTCTTGCGGTCGGCGGCGACGGTGATCTTGCGGCTGATGCCGCCGCCGCGGGCGGTGTTGGGCATCAGGACGCAGTAGCGGCCGGCCAGCGACAGATACGTGGTCAGCGCCGCGCCCTTGTTGCCGCGCTCCTCCTTGACGACCTGGACCAGCATGATCTGCCGGACCTTGATGACCTCCTGGATCTTGTAGCGGCGCGCGCGGGGGCGGCGGGGCTTGGCGGGGATTTCCTCGGCCACGTCCTCGTCGGCCACGGACTCGATGGTCTCGTCGCGCTCGTTGGCGGTCGCGGCCCGCGGCTCGAGGTCGCCCTGCGCGGGGGCCTCGTGGTCGTGATCGTGATGATCGTGGTCGTCGTGGCTGTCTTCGGCCGGGGCCTCCGCCTCGGCGTCGTCGCCCTGATCCTCGTCGGCGATGCCGTCGGTCAGCTCCATGCCGGGGATCGCCTCGGAGGCAAGGGCCGCGTCCATCGCCTCGGCCTCGGCCTCTGCGGGCGCGGCGGCGGTGCGGTCGCCCGTCCCGGCGCGCTCGGCCCGCGAGCCGCCGCGGCGAGAGCGGCGGTTCTCGCGCGCCTCTTCCTCCGCCTCCTCGTCGGCGGCGGCCGCGCGCTCTTCCTCGATGAGCGCCCGGCGGTCCTCGGCGGGGATCTGGTAGTAGTCCGGGTGGATCTCGGCGAAGGCGAGGAAGCCGTGGCGGTTGCCGCCATAGTCCACGAAGGCGGCCTGGAGCGAGGGCTCCACGCGCGTCACCTTGGCGAGATAGATGTTCCCGGCGAGTTGCCGCTTGTTGACGGTCTCGAAGTCGAACTCGTCAACCTGGGTTCCGTCCACCACGACCACCCGAGTCTCCTCGGGATGCGTGGCGTCGATCAGCATTTTCTTGGCCATTTAGCTCTTTTCCGACGCCGCCCGGCCCCGGCGCACGCGGCGCGAGGGGCTGGGATCGGCGTTCTGTGCGGGAGGGCGCGACTGCTGCGAGGCGATGCGTCGGCGGCCGGGCGCGGTTGCCCGCCCCTTGCGCTGCCGATGCTGTTCCTGCGCGATCCATCGCGTCCGTTGTCCTGTCTGCCCCCGCTCGCCGCGAGGGCGGGCCTGGGGCGCGAATGGCGGCCGGGCCGGCAATCGGCCACGGGCGCGCCTGTTTTTCCGTGCGGTCCCGACCTGCCGCCATGCGGAGGCAGCGCCAGGGGCCGAACTGCGAAATCATTGGCGCGACACAACCTGCGATTGCAGGATAGGGGCCGCGCGCGACGCCGACATTAACGCCGTTCATGCGCCGGGCACAATGCTCAATCGTCCCTGACCCCTGCCCGGCGGCCATGGCCCGCTGCAATCGCGGCTTTTCCTCGGGGGGCCTTCGCGCTACATGCCCGCAACCCCGGCACCCGGAGACCCCATGGACATCCGCAACATCGCGATCATCGCGCATGTCGATCACGGCAAGACCACCCTCGTCGACCAGCTGCTCAAGCAGTCCGGCAGCTTCCGCGACAACCAGGCCGTGGCCGAGCGCGTCATGGACTCGGGCGACATCGAGCGCGAGCGCGGCATCACCATCCTCGCCAAGGCAACCTCGGTCGAGTGGCATGGCACGCGCGTCAACATCGTCGACACCCCCGGCCACGCTGATTTCGGCGGCGAGGTCGAGCGCATCCTCAGCATGGTGGACGGGGTCTGCTTGCTCGTCGATGCAGCCGAGGGGCCGATGCCGCAGACGAAGTTCGTGACCTCGAAGGCGCTTGCCCTCGGTCTCAGGCCGATCGTGGTGCTGAACAAGGTCGACAAGCCGGCGGCCGAGCCCGACCGGGCGCTGAACGAGGTTTTCGACCTCTTCGCCAATCTGGGCGCCACGGACGAGCAACTCGACTTCCCGCATGTCTATGCCTCGGGCATCAACGGCTGGGCGGACCTGGAACTCGACGGGCCGCGCAAGGACATGTCAGCCCTGTTCGAGTTGATCCTGCGCCACGTCCCCGCGCCCGCGCAGATGGCCCGGCGCGACGAGCCGTTCCGCATGCTGGCAACGACCCTCGGCGCCGACCCCTTCATCGGCCGCATCCTCACCGGCCGCGTCGAGAGCGGGCGGGCGCGGGCGGGCGACACCGTCAAGGCGCTGAACCGCGATGGCGAGCGGATCGAGCAGTTCCGCATCTCGAAGGTCCTCGCCTTCCGCGGGCTGACGCAGACCGGCATCGACGAGGCCGTGGCGGGTGACATCGTCACCCTCGCCGGCATGTCGAAGGCGACCGTCGCCGACACCATCTGCGCGCCCGAGGTGGAGGGCGCGCTCCCCTCCCAACCCATCGACCCGCCGACCATCTCCGTGACCTTCGGCATCAACGACTCGCCCTTGGCCGGGCGCGACGGCAGCAAGGTCCAGTCCCGCGTGATCCGCGAGCGGCTGATGCGCGAGGCGGAGGTGAACGTCGCCATCAAGGTCGACGACACGCCCGGCGGCGACGCCTTCGTCGTCTCGGGGCGTGGCGAATTGCAGATGGGCGTCCTGATCGAGAACATGCGCCGCGAGGGATTCGAGCTGTCCGTCAGCCGCCCGCGGGTGATCTTCCGCGAGGAAGGCGGCGACAGGCTCGAGCCGGTCGAGGAAGTCATCGTCGACGTGGATGACGACTATACCGGCGTCGTGATCGAGAAGCTGACCGGCGACCGCAAGGGCGAACTGGTCGAGATGAAGCCCGCCGGCACCGGCAAGACCCGGATCGTGGCCCATGTCCCCTCGCGCGGGCTGATCGGCTACCAGGGCGAGTTCATGACCGACACGCGCGGCAACGGCGTGCTGAACCGCATCTTCCATGGCTGGACCCCGCACAAGGGCCCGATCCAAGGCCGCCGACAGGGGGTGCTGATCTCGATGGAGAACGGCGTTTCGGTCGCCTACGCGCTCTGGAACCTGGAGGAGCGCGGACGGCTGTTCATCGGCGCCCAGGAGCAGGTCTACGAGGGCATGATCATCGGCGAGCACAGCCGCGACAACGACCTTGAGGTGAACCCGCTCAAGGGCAAGAAGCTGACCAACGTGCGCGCCTCCGGCACCGACGAGGCGGTGCGCCTGACGCCGCCGGTGCGGATGAGCCTCGAGGAGGCGATAGCCTATGTCGAGGACGACGAACTGGTCGAGGTGACGCCGAAGATCATCCGGCTGCGCAAGCGGCATCTCGACCCGCACGAGCGCAAGCGGCAGTCGCGGGCGGAGTGAAGCGCACCGCCCGCGGGTGATCGCGACGGACGTGGCGCCTCGGCCTGTGACCCGCAGGGTGCGTGCTCTGCACGCACCGGCCGCGTTCCGGTGCGTGCGGAGCACGCACCCTGCGCGTCGGGGGGTTTAATCTGCCACGTTTCGCGCACAGGTTGCGATAAGGCTTGCGCCCCCTGCCTCCGTTCGGCACCTTGCGCCGCATGGCACGCGCCCCCCGGCCCCCGTCGAGCACCCAATACGAGGCCATCGTCGTCGCGGCGGCGGCGCAGATGGCCGGCAAGGCGCCGCTGCCCGATGTCGAGGCCGCCGCCGCTGCGGCCGGCGTGCCCGGCCACGTCGCGAAGGCGCTGTTCCCCTCGGCCGAGCACCTCACCATCGCGGTGATGGAGCACGCCCTCGTGCTGCTGGTCGATGCGGTGACGGTCGCCACCGCGCGGGCCGCCGCGGGCGATCCGGTGGCCCAGATCCGCGCCATGATGCATGCGGTGCTGGACTGGGCCTTCGACAATGTCGACGCCTCGCGGCTGCTTCTGAGCCTGCCCGCGCTGCGCTTCGCCGAGAGCGCGATGGTCGAGCGCTACAACACCGCCGTCTACGAGCTCGCCCGGCAGTTCGCGCTGAAGGCCCAGGATGAGGGCCGCCTCGACGCCGGGACCGATATCGAGGAACTGCTGCTGACGCTGCGTGCCCTCGTCCTCGGCCTCACGACGCTCGAGGCGATCGAGCAGACGAGCGTCTGGGCCGGGGGCGACGATCCCCGCAAGGCGCTCTCCGCCGCGGTGGACGGTTATGTCGACCTGCGCTTCCGCCCCGCAGCCGCGCGCGGTTGAGGCGGCTCAGCCCATCCGCTCGGAGGCGTGATCGCCGGGGCTGGCCGGGAACACCACCGTGCTGGCCCCGTTCATGAACACCCGGTGATGGATATGCGCGTGGATCGCGCGCGCCAGAACCTGCGCCTCGACATCGCGGCCGAGGCTGACGTAGTCGGCGGGGGACTGGGCGTGCGTGACGCGCACCGTGTCCTGCTCGATGATCGGCCCCTCGTCGAGGTCGGCGGTGACGTAATGCGCGGTCGCGCCGATCAGCTTCACGCCGCGCTCATGCGCCTGGCGGTAGGGGTTGGCGCCCTTGAAGCTCGGCAGGAAGCTGTGGTGGATGTTGATGATCCGCCCCGCCATCTCGCGGCAGAGGCGGTCCGACAGCACCTGCATGTAGCGCGCCAGCACCACCAGTTCCGCCCCGCTCTCCTCCACCACCGCCATCAGCTGCGCCTCGGCCTCGGGCTTGTTCGCGGCGGTGACGCGGATGTGGTGGAAGGGGATGTCGTGGTTCACCACGACCTTCTGATAGGTCATGTGATTGCTGACCACGCCCACGATATCGACTGGCAACGCCCCGATCCGCCAGCGGTAGAGCAGGTCGTTCAGGCAATGGCCGAAATTCGACACCATCAGCAGCACCCGCATGCGGTGGCCGGGGTCGTGGATCGCCCAATCCATGCCGAACTCATCCGCGATCGCGCCGAAGTCCTCGCGCAGCGTCGCCGCATCGACCCCGCCCTCGGAGCGGAAGCGCACCCGCATGAAGAAGCGCCCGCCCTCCATATCGTCGAACTGGTTGGAATCGGTGATGTTGCACTCGTGCCTGGCGAGGAAGGTCGCGACGGCGGCGACGATGCCGCGGCGCGAGGGACAGGCTACGGTGAGGACGTGGTTGGTCATCGGGTGCTCGGCGTTCGGGGTTCAGGCGGCACGCTGGCCGGGACGGGCCGCGGCGGCCCGCCCGGATGCGACCGGGATGGGGCAAAAACCGCCGCGGCTCAGATCTGCTTTTCGGGCAGCTGCACCACCAGGCCGTCGAGCGCGGGCGTCACCTTGATCTGGCAGGTCAGGCGCGAGCGCACCGGATCGGGTTCATAGGCGAAGTCGAGCATGTCTTCCTCCATCGGGTCGCGTGGCGGCAACGCGTCCACCCAGGCGGGATCGACATAGACATGGCAGGTCGAGCAGGCGCAGGCGCCGCCGCAGTCGGCCTCGATTCCGGGCACGCCGTTGTCGCGCGCGCCTTCCATGACGGTCATGCCGGGCTTGACCTCGACCTCATGCACGGTGCCGTTGTGTTCGATGTAGGTGATCTTCGCCATGTCGGGGCCCTCCGTCGCTCGGCCGCGAGGGATAGGCGAGCGGCCGGGGGATGAAAAGGGGCGCGGCTCGACGCCGCGCCCCGTCAGTCGTGATGGGTGGGGCAGGCCCGGCCCCCTCTCAGCTCTCGGCGATCGACAGCGCTACGAAGCGCGGCTCACCGGCACGGCTGATCCAGAGCGCGATCGACGTGCGGCCGGCGTCGCGGGCCTCCTTGATCTTCGCATCGAGGTCGTCGAGGCTCCGCACCGGCTCCTGCACCTGGCCGGCGCCGGTGATGATGTCGCCCGAGGCGATGCCCTTCGAGGCGGCGTCGCTGTCAGGCTCGACCGACTGCACGACGAGGCCCTCCATGCCGCGCGAGACGCCAAGCTCGGCCGCGGTCTCGGCCGTGAGCGGCGCGAGGCTCATGCCGAGCGCTTCGCTGGCATCGCCCGAAGGGCTGACCGTGGCGCTGCTGGACCCGTCGGCCTCGGCCAGCTCGCGCCTGCCGAGTGTCACGTCCAGGGCGACCGTCTCGCCCTGGCGCAGCACCTCGACCGGCACGGCGTCGCCGATCGGCGCGTCGGCCACGGCGCGCACCAGCTCGCGGCTGTCGGCCACCGGCTTGCCCGCGAAGGTCACGATCACGTCGCCCGCCTGCATGCCGGCATCCGCCGCCGGACCGTCCGGCACATCCGCGACGAGCGCGCCCTTGGCGGCGTCCATGCCGAGCGCGTCGGCCATGTCGGGGGTCACGTCCTGGATCTGCACGCCGAGCCAGCCGCGGCGGGTCTCGCCGAACTCCTCGAGCTGCTGGACCACCTGCGCCACCACGTTGGAGGCCATCGAGAAGCCGATGCCGATGCTGCCTCCGTTCGGCGACAGGATCGCGGTGTTCACGCCCACGACCTCGCCGTCCATGTTGAAGAGCGGCCCGCCCGAGTTGCCGCGGTTGATCGCGGCGTCGGTCTGGATGAAGTCGTCATAGGTGCCGGTCAGCTCGCGCCCGCGGGCCGAGACGATCCCGGTCGAGGCCGAGAGCCCCTGCCCCAGCGGGTTGCCGAGCGCCAGCACCCAGTCGCCCACGCGGGCGGCGTCGCTGTCGCCGAAGGTCACGAAGGGCAGATCGGTCGCGTCCACCTTCAGCAGCGCGATGTCGGTCTGCGGGTCGCTGCCCACCACCTCGGCCGCGCGCTTCGTGCCGTCGGTGAACTCGATCTCGATCGAGTCGGCCCCCTCGATGACGTGGTTGTTCGTCACGACATAACCGTCGGCCGAGATCACGAAGCCTGAACCGAGCGCCTGGCTGCGGCGCGGGGTGCCGCGATTGCCGAAGGGCGAGTCGCCCTGTGGTCCCTGCGGACCCATGCCCGGGGGCATGCCGAAGCCGAAGTCGCGGAACAGGTCGCTGAAGGGCGAGCCGGGCGGCAGTTCGGGGCCGCCGCGCATCGCCGGCTGCGAGACGACCGCGGTGGTGGTGATGTTGACGACCGCGGGGCTGACCTCCTGCACGAGGTCGGCGAAGCTCTCGGGCATCACCTGCGCCGCGGCCGCGGCGGTCTCGGGCGCCGCCAGCGGTGCATTGTCATTGGCGGATCCGACGACCGGCTGGTCGGACGGCGCGGCCTGGGCCGGGGTAGCTGCCGCGGGCGGGGCGGCTTCGGGCGCCGCCTGCTGCGCGATGGCCGGGGCAAGGGCGAGCGCGAGCGCGAGGCCCGACACGCTCAGCAGCGTCTTGGGGGACTTGGGCATGACTTCACTACTCCATGGGAGACGTGGCGGCCTGAAAGCGAAAAGCCCGGCCCCACCACGTCGGACCGGGCCAGAATCTAGGAAGCTGCGGCAAAAAAGTCACGCCCGCCGCGACTGAACAGATCGTGACGGGGGCGTGAAAGGCGAGTGACATCAGTCGGCTGCTGCCGCCGGCGGGTTGACCGGCACGGCGGTCGTGACGGTCTCCGTCGCCACCGGCTCGGCCACGGCCGGCGCCGTTTCCTCGGGGATGAGCGACTGTTCGGACGGCAGCGGCACCGTCGTGCCCTCGCCGCCCAGCGCCGGGGCGACGGGGTCGGTCGCGGCGCCGGTCGGCGCGGGCGGCGGTTGCGAGGCGGCGTCCGAGCCCGCCGTTTCCTCGACCGGCTTCGCCGTCACCTCCGCCGCGACTGGCGGGGCCGCGGCCTCGGCCGTCGCCTCGGCCTCGGCGCTGGCCTCCTCGACGAGCGGCATCGGGCGCGGCCCGGTGCCGGCCGGCATCGTGCTGGCCGGGCTGTCGTCACGCAGATAGCTGAAGAACTCGCCGTCGGGCTGCATCACCAGCGAGCTGGTCCCGCCCTGCAGTGCCCGCTCATAGGCGGTCATCGAGCGCGTGAAGTTGAAGAACTCCGGGTCCTGGCCAAAGGCCTCGGCATAGATGGCGTTGCGCTGCGCGTCGGCCTCGCCGCGGACCACCTCGGCCCGGCGGCGGGCGTCGGAGGTGACCTCGACCACCGTCCGGTCGGCCGTCGCGCGCACCCGCTGCGCCGCCTCGCCGCCGCGCGCCCGCTCGTCGGCGGCCTCGCGCTCGCGCTCGGCCCGCATCCGGGCATAGGTCGCCTCGAGGTTCTGCTGCGGCAGGTCGGTGCGCGTCAGCCGCACGTCGATCACGGTGACGCCAAGCGCCTCCGCCTCGTCGCGGGCCGCGTCGCGGATCTGGTTCATCAGCGCCGTGCGGTCCTGGCTCAGCACCGCGGTCGAGGGCACCGAGCCCAGCACGCCGCGGATGGCGTTGGTCATGATGCCCGAGAGCCGCTGCTCGGCGAAAGTGATGCCGCCATTGCCGACCGCGCGGCGGAAGCGCACCGCATCGGTGATCCGCCAGCGGGCGAAGGCATCGACCACCAGGCGGCGGTCGTCGGCGGGCGTGACCTCCATCGGCTCGGTCGGCAGGCCGAGGATGCGGGCGTCGTATTTCACCACGCGGTCGATCAGCGGCAGCTTGAAGCCGAGGCCCGGCTCGTTGCGGACCGCGACCACCTCGCCGAAGCGCAGCACGATCGCGGTCTGGCGGATGTCGACGATGTAGATCGCGGCGAGCACGAGGCCCGCGACCACGATCACCAGGGGCAGCGCGAGGGCGGAAAGCGTGCGGCGCATCAGTTGCTCCCCCCGCCGAGACCGGGCGTCAGCGCGGCGGCCGCGGCGGGCGCCGTGATCCCCGGCGAGACCCCGCCGGGCAGCGGCGCCGCCGTGGTGCCGGTCGAACCGGCAGAGGTCCCCGCCGGACGCCCGGTCTGACCGCGCTGCAGCTGGTCGAGCGGCAGGTATGGCACCACGCCGGACCCGTTACCGCCGTCGTCGATCAGCACCTTGTTCACGTCCCCAAGAACCTTTTCCATCGTCTCCAGATACATCCTGCGCCGCGTCACTTCGGGCGCCTTTGCGTATTCCTCGTAGACCGCGCTGAAGCGCGACGCCTCACCGGAGGCCGCGTTGACGGCCTGGGCGCGGTAGGCCTCGGCCTGCTCGACCAGCTGCGCGGCCTCGCCTCGGGCCTGGGCCAGCACGCGGTTGGCATAGGCGTCGGCCTCCATCTCCAGCCGGTCACGCTCCTGCTGGGCGGCCTGGACGTCGCGGAAGGCATCCACGACCTCGTCCGGCGGATCGGCGCGGCCGAGGTTCACCCGCGCCACGTTGATCCCCGCCTCGTAGCTGTCGAGCGTCTGCTGGACCGCCACCTCGAGGTCGCGGGCGATCACGCCGCGGTCGCGGTTGAGGATCGGCGCGAGCTGCGTCCGGGCCACGATGTCGCGCATGGCGCTTTCCGACACGGCGCGGATCGTTCCCTCGGGGTCGGCGAGGTTGAAGAGGTAGCGTTCCGGGTCGGAGATGTTCCAGACCACCTGGTAGGTCATGTCGACGATGTTCTGGTCGCGGGTCAGCATCAGCCCGCTGTCCATGTCGCCCGCCCGACCGGCCCCGATCTCGACCGAGCGTTCGCCGGTGACGTTCACGACTTCGCGGGTCACGAAGGGGAAGGGCGCGAAGTTCAGGCCCTCGTCCCCGACGGCGATCGGGCGGCCGAAGAGCAGCTCGACCGATTTCTCGCCAGTGGTGACGGTGTAGAAGGATGCGAAGGCCCAGAGGGCCACCGCGGCAAGCGCGACGATGCCTACCGTGTTGCGGTTGAGCGGCATGCGCGGCATGCCGCCGCCACCGGGACCGCGCCCGCCCCCGCCGCCGCCGGTGCGTCCGCCCATCAGGACGCGCAGCCGGTCCTGGCCCTTGCGCATCAGGTCATCGAGATCACCGGGCTGGCCGGGCCGCCGGGGGCCGCCCGGACGCTCGGGCGGCGGCTCCGGCCGCTGGCCGCCATTCGGCGGCGGCGCGCCCCAGGGCCGCTCCGGTCTCTGCGGCCCGCGTGGTGGTTCGCCTCCACCCTCATTGCCGCCGCCGCTGCCGCCCCCCCAGGGTCCTTGTGCCATCCGCATCGTTCCTCTTCGTCTGTCTCGTGTCGGGCGCTGAAACCGGACCGGCTTCCGCGCGTTTACGCTGAAAGTGGGGCCGCAGGCTTTAGAATCAAGCCTGCGCCGCCTGGGCCACCGTGTCTGCCTGCGGCCCCGCGTGGCGCCGCTCCGGATGGCGCAGGGTGACGATTTCCTCGGCCAGCGTCGGGTGGACGGCCACCGTCCGGTCGAAATCGGCCTTGGTCGCCCCCATTCCGATGGCAATCGCCGCCAACTGGATCATCTCTCCCGCCTCCGGCGCGAAGATGTGGACGCCCAGAACGCGCAGCGTCGTCTGGCAGACAATCAGCTTCATGGCGACGCGGGAGGTGCTGCCCGCGAACTTGTCGCGCATGCCGCTGAAATGCGCCGCATAGACCTCGACCGGCCCGCGCTCCGCCGCCTGTTCCTCGGTCAGCCCCACGGTGCCAAGCTCGTTGGGCCGGGTATAGACCGCCGAGGCCACGACGGCGTGGTCGAGGAATCGCGGCTGCGCGCCGAAGACCGTGTCGGCGAAGGCGTGCCCCTCGCGGATCGCGACCGGCGTCAGGTTCACGCGATCGGTGACATCGCCCACGGCGTAGATCGAGGGGATCTGCGTCTGCGACCAGCGGTCCACGATCACCTCGCCCCGGCGACCGAGCTTGACCCCGGCCTCCTCGAGGCCGAGGCCCTCCGTGTTCGGGTTCCGTCCGGTCGCGAACATCACCGCATCGAAATCCTCGGTCCGGCCGTCGTCGAACCGGACCCGCACGCCCTCGCCCCTGCGTTCCAGCCGCGTGGCGTTCACGCCCAGGCGCAGGTCGATGCCGATCCCCTCGAGCTGGTAGCCGACCCGGACCCGCATCTCGTCGTCGAAGCCGCGCAGCACCTTGTCGCCGCGGTGGATCATCACCGTCTCGCAACCGAGGCCGTGGAAGATCGTGGCGAATTCGCAGGCGATGAAGCCGCCGCCGACGACCAGCACGCGCCGGGGCAGCGTCTCGAGATCGAAGAGATCATCCGAGATCAGCCCGAACTCGGCCCCCGGAATGTCGGGCAGCGCCGGGCGGCCGCCGGTGGCCACGAGGATCTGGCGCGCGCTCACGCGGCGGCCGTCGGCCAGCTCGACCATGTGCGGATCGACGATGCGGGCGCGCTGCTTGAAGAGCGTGCCGCCCGCGACGAGGAAGCCGCGCTCGTAGATTTCCTCGAGGCGGTCGAGTTCGGCATGGAGCTTGCCGCGGAACGCCGGCCAGTCGAAGCGGCCGACCTGGGCCTCCGGCCAGCCATAGCCGCGTGCCTCGGCGGCGGCAGCCGGGTGGGAGGCGGCGTAGATCATCAGCTTCTTCGGCACGCAGCCGCGGATGACGCAGGTGCCACCCATGCGCGATTCCTCGGCCAGCGCCACCTTCGCGCCATGCTCGGACACTGCGATCCGGCCCGCGCGCACCCCGCCCGAGCCGCCGCCGATCACGAAGAGGTCAAAGTCGAAGGGATCGCTCATGCCCGGTCCTCCTCGGGCGTCTGGTCCGCGATCAGTTCGATCGCAGTGCCGTCCGGCTGCCCGATCAGCGCAAGGTCGGCCATGTCCACGAAGAGGCCCGACTCGACCACGCCGGGGATCATGTTCAGCCCGCGCGACAGCTCGCAGGCATCGGGGATCGCCTCGAGGGCCAGATCGAGGATCAGGTTGCCCTCGTCGGTGCGGAACGGTCCAGCCTCGCGTTGGCGCAGGAGGACAGGCCGGTGCGTGAGGCCGTGCTTCTCCAGCAGGCGGGTGATGTGGGCACGCGTCGTCTCCCAGCCGAAGGGGACGACCTCGACCGGCAGATGGAACGCGCCGAGACGCTCGACCACCTTGGCAGGGTCGGCGATCACCACCATCCGGTCCGAGGCGGCAGCGACGATCTTCTCGCGCAGCAGCGCCCCGCCCCCGCCCTTGATGAGCGCGAGGTCTGGGTCGATCTCGTCGGCGCCGTCGATCGTCAGATCGAGCCAGCCGATCGCGTCGAGCGGCTCGACGGTGAGGCCGAGCGAGGCCGCGAGCGTCGCCGTCGCCTCGGAGGTCGCGGCGCAGCGCAGCGTCAGACCCTCCGCCTTCACCCGGTGCGCGAGGTGGCGGACCATGACCGCGGCGGTCGAGCCGGTGCCGAGGCCGAGGCGCATGCCGTCCTCCACCATGGCCACGGCGGCGCGGGCAGCGGCGTCCTTGGCGGCGTCGCTGGCGGCGGCGGGGTCAAGCATCGGCGGCACTCCTCTCGCGGGGATCGCCGGCGGTATAGGCGACATCGCGGCCGGGTGCGAGGGGCGGATGGACGCGGCGCGGGCGGTATCCTATCCGGGACGCATGACCGCCGCGCCCGTTCTCGCCTGCATCGTGACTGCCGCCGGCCGCGGCCTGCGCGCGGGCGGCGGCGAGCCGAAGCAATGGCGTGACCTCGCCGGCCGCAGCGTGCTGGCGCGGGCGGTGGACGCGATGCGGCCGTTCGGCCGGGTGATCGTGGCGGTGCATCCCGACGACATGGCGCGCGCGGTGGTCGAGTTCGGCGGCACCGTCACGCTGGTCGCGGGCGGAGAGACCCGCTCGGCGAGCGTGCGGGCGGCGCTCGAGACGCTGGACGGCGGCGGGGTCACTCACGTCCTGATCCATGACGGCGCCCGCCCCCTGGTTCCCCGCCCTGTGATCGAGGCCGTCGTCGCCGCGCTTGCTTCCGGCGCCGAGGCGGCCGCGCCGGGGCTGCCGGTCAGCGATGCCCTCTGGCGCGTGGCGGACGGGACCGTGGAGGGCGCCGCCGACCGCGACGGTCTGGCTCGCGCGCAGACCCCGCAGGGCTTCCGCATCGCCACCATCCTCGCCGCGCACCGCGCCCATCCCGAGGGGGCGGCCGACGACGTGGAACTGGTGCGCCGCGAGGGGGTGGCGGTCGCCGTCACGCCGGGGCATGAGGAAAATCTGAAGATCACCTGGCCGGGCGACCTCGACCGCGCCGCGGCGATCCTGCGGAGGGCTGCTGTGGAAGTGCGGATGGGCCAGGGCTTCGATGTCCACGCCTTCGGGCCGGGGGATCAGCTGGTTCTCTGCGGCGTCACCCTGCCCCATGACCGCGGCCTTTCAGGCCATTCCGACGCCGATGTGGGCATGCACGCGCTGACCGATGCGATCCTCGGGGCGCTGGCCGAGGGCGATATCGGCCGCCATTTCCCACCCTCGGACCCGCAATGGAAAGGCGCCGACAGCGCCATCTTCCTCGCCCGCGCGGCGGAGATTGCGGCGGCGCGGGGCTACCGGCTCGGCAACGCCGATGTGACGCTGATCTGCGAGCGGCCAAAGATCGGGCCGCACGCGGCGGCGATGCAGGCACGGCTGGCGGAAATCCTCGGCTGCGAGCCGGGGCGCATCAGCGTCAAGGCCACCACCTCCGAGCGGCTGGGCTTCACCGGCCGCGAAGAGGGGATCGCGGCCATGGCCTCGGCGGTGCTGGTCGGGGGTTGAGGGATGCGCTGGATCGTCACCTTGGGCGGGATCGGCTCCCTGCGCCCCGCGCCCGGCACCTGGGCCTCGATCGCGGCGCTGCTGCTGGGCCTGCTGCTCCACCGCATCGGGCATTTCCCGCTGCTCGCGGTGGCGACGCTCGCGGCGATCCCGCTCTGCCTCTGGTCCGTCGGCCGCTTCACCGCGGGCATGGCCGACCCCGACCGGCCCGAGATCGTGATCGACGAGCTGGTCGGCCAGTGGATCGCGCTCTGCGCCCCCTCCGCCGGTTTCTGGCTCATGGGCCTCGCATCCGACCGCTTCCCCTGGCCCGGCTGGGTCGCGGCGTTTCTGTTCTTCCGCCTCTTCGACATCTGGAAACCCTGGCTCGTCGGCCGCGCCGACCGTCGCCGGGATACTGCGGGGGTGCTGCTCGACGACGTCTGGGCGGGGGTTTTCGCGGCGGTGGCGACGATCCTGGCCGCGGGCCTCTCACACGGGATCATGGGACGATGAAATCGGTCGAGGACATCCTCAGCGCCGCGCGCGAGCGGAAGGTGAAGATCGCCCTCGCGGAGAGTTGCACCGGCGGGCTGCTGGCGGCGGCGCTGACCGGAGTGCCCGGCTCCTCCGCGGTGCTGGAACGGGGCTGGGTCACCTATTCCAACAGCGCCAAGGAGGAGATGCTGGGCGTCCGCCCGGCCTCCATCGCCGCCCATGGCGCGGTCAGCGAGGAGGTCGCGGCCGAGATGGCGCAGGGCGCGCTGAGCCGCAGCCCGGCGGGCCTCGCCCTCTCGATCACCGGCATCGCCGGGCCGGGCGGGTCCGAGCACAAGCCCGAAGGCCGCGTGTGCTTCGCCCTCGCCACCCCGGCCGGGGTCTCGACCGAGACGGTCGAGTTCGGCGCCATCGGCCGCGACGCGGTGCGCGCGTCGAGCGTGGTCCACGCGCTCGGCCTCATCACGGCGGAGCTGGCCCGCATGGCGGTCCCGCCCACGGCGGAGTGACGTGGCGGACCGTCGGGGTCCCCGCTTGTGCGTCGCCCGCCGCGAGTGGAAGGGGGCGCGAGCCGCATGGAGGAAGGGTCGATCCGGTCACAGGTAGCGACCGCGGTTTTCACCGGCGGCTGGGGATAGCCGCGTCGGGTCACGTCGCTCAGGGCGGCCGTGACCTTGCCGCCGCCGCGATCCGGCCCGCGGAGGGTGGCCAGCAGCCGCTTCGCCATGCCGCCAGCCGCGCCGGCGATCACGATCACCCTGCCTGCGATGCTGTCGGTCAGACCGGGCTGTCACCGATTGCCGGGCATCCTGCCGCCCCCGGAAAACGACGCCGCGGCGGCAGGGCTCCGCCGCGGCGCTTCGTCATGCATGCGTCAGGCCACCTTGGCGGGAACCGCACCGGTGCCGACGAGCTTCGTCTTCCCCGACCGGCGCAGCACCGCGCGGTCGTTGATGCGGCGCAGCTGGATCGTGTCCATCTCGGCCGGCGTGAGCGTCCGGTTCGCCTCGAAGGTGAAGGCCACGTCTCCGAAGCCCGCCTTCGTCAGGTCGTGCCGGGAACGGCAGGCGAGGACCGTGCCGAGCACCTCATCGCCCAGAACCGCCTCCAGCATCACCGGCTGGTCCGAAAAGGCCTTGTCCCTCGCCCAGCCCTCGATGCGGCAGCCTGCGGTGACGAGGTCGAGATGCCCCTGCAGCGGGCCGACAGCCGCGCTCGGCAGCGCGGCAAGGGGCTGGCCGTCCTGCACCCGCCGCACGGTGATCCGCAGCAACTCGTGCGTCGAGAGGGGCCGGGCACCGTCGAAGACGAAGTCCATGCGTCCCCGGCCGCCGTCCCGGCGCGGTGCGCAGGCGAGCGTGGTGCCGATAACCTCGCCGTCGAGGACCATCTCGAGCATCACCGGGCGGCCGGGATGGCCGGCGTCCGTGGCCCAGCCGCTGACATGGCACGGCGCGGCCACGCCTTCGATGCGGCCTTCCAGCCGGCCGCGGGCGACCGGCGCGCTGCCGCTCAGCGCGAGGCTGGCGGTGTGGCGAAGCGCGGCATGCAGCGCCTCGCCGCCCTGCGGACGCTCGGCGCAGAGGATCGGGGCCTCGGGGGCGACATGATCGGGGAACCGCAGGCGGAAGTCGGCGGCGTTGTCGAACCGGCCGCGGATATCGCCGGCGTCGGCGAAGCTCTCGGACCAGGCGCCGTTGGCGAGGACGAGGTCATGCACGCCGAAGTCGATCTGGAAGTAGGACCAGACCTCGCGCGGCTCCTCGAGCGTGATCGTGATGCCGTTCACGAGGTCGTCGGCGAGGACCAGCCGGCCCTCGACCAGCATCGAGTGGCCGGGCGAGACGAACAGCGCCTCGCGCGGCATGTTTTCGCCCAGCGAGCCCTCGGCGAAGCGGATCGCCTCCTTCCCGGCCGCGCGCGCCCCGGCGAAGCGCTGCCGGCCGATCCAGCGGATCGGGCGGATGCCGCCGAAGCGGCAGACGACCAGGTCGCCCTCGCGCAGGTCCTCGACCGCGACCTCGCCCGAGGCCGTCTGGATCTTCGTGCCCTGCAGGTAGCAGACGGGGAGCATGTTGGACTCGTGAAGGCTCGGCTTATCGACGTTGCTGTTGGGCACGTAGTCCAGCGTCACCCCTTCCGGGGGCCATGCACCGTCGAAGGTGAAGCCGATGAGTTTTCCATCGTTCTCCTGCCCCTGCCATCGAAGGTGAGCAGGCAGTACGTTCAACGCGACGAGCGTGTACGTCTGCCCGTCAGAGCCGGTCAGGGTAACCTCGTATTCGTTCACGATGTTGCCGCCAATCTAAACACCCTTAACAGCCGTCTGGAGCGTCTGCAGTCCGGTTCCGCGGGTTCCCGATGGAAGGTATCAGTGTCCAGCACATCCGGCCTGCTATCGATGTCCTGAACCTGGATCTCGAAAGCCCGCGACGTGTCGATCGTGAACTTGTTCCAAGGTCCCCTGTCGGGGTGGTTGACGTTCCAATTCCCCCCATCCGGATTTAACTGAGGGTCGCTGCCGCCCCACCAGTTCCAAGGATACTTGGGGATCGACGGATTATAGGGCAATGACCCGAAGTTGAACGCATCGAGAGGAACTACGTGGATGATGTAGGACATCGTCTGGGCACTTTCATAGATGGTGTTCTGGGTCACGCAACCAGTCGCATGCCGTCGCCCGTGAGCGTGCACGTGAGCGTGCACGTGAGAAATCTTTGTTGATTTAGACTGTGATAGGCCGTGCGCGTCTTTCCCCGCACGGCGCAGCCAATGGGGCCTCGACAGCCCACCCGTCAACGATTTTCTCGAGTACTTACCTAGGGTCACACAACGCCATGGTTTCGCCGCCACGGTGACGCAATGCCGCAGGGTCGAGCCCTCGGGGATTCCGCCGGATCCAGCGAAATACCCGTCAGGCGGCGCGAGTTTCGCCGGTTCTCACGATCCTCGTCTCCGCCGTCCGCCGCAGCACCGCACGGTCGCTGATCCGCCGCAGCTGGATCGCTTCCATCTCGGCCGGCGAGAGCGCCCGGCTCGCCTCGAAGACGAATGCCGTATCGCCGAGCCCCGCCTTCCGCAGATCCTCGCGCGCGCGGCTGGCGAGGACGGTGCCGATGATCTCGTCGCCGAGGACGACCTCCAGCATAACCGGCTGCTGCGGGAACGTCTCGTCCCGCGCCCAGCCTTCGAGGCGGCACGAATCGGTGACGAGGTCGAGATGCCCCTGCAGCGTCCCGAGGGCGGCGCTCGGCAGGGGGGTGATGGCCTGGCCGTCCTGCGCCCGCCGGACGGTGGCGCGCAGCAGTTGCCGGGTCGAGAGGCGCGGGTCGCCGGCGAAGATGAAGCCCATGCGGCCCTGATCGCCGGCCGCCCGGCGCGGCGCGCAGGCGAGCGTCGTGGCGATCACCTCGTCGCCGAGAACGAGTTCGAGCATGACCGGACGGCCGGGATGATCGGCGTCCATGACCCAGCCGCTGACATGGCAGGGCTCGGCCACGCCTTCGACGCGGCCCTCGATGCGGCCGGAGGCGATGGTCGCGCCGCTGCTCAGCGCCCGCCGGGCGGTGTGGCGCAGCGCCTCATGCAGCGCCTCGCCGCCTTCGGGACGGGGGGCGCAGAGCCGCGGCGCGGCGGGGGCGACATGGTCCGGGAACCGGTCGCGGAACTCGACGAAGTTGTCGAACTGCGTGCGGAAGTCGCCGCAGTCGGCGAAACTCTCGGACCAGGCGCCGTCGGCCAGCAGAAGGTCATGCTCGCCGAGGTCGAGCTGGACGTAGGACCACAGGTCGCGCGGCTCCTCCCGCGTGATGGTGATGCCGTTCACGAGGTCGGCCGCCAGAACCAGCCGGCCGGCGACCAGCATCGCGTGTCCGGGCGACACGAACAGGGGCCGGCGCGGCATGTTGTCGGCGAGCGCGCCCGTGGCGATGCGGATCGCCTCCTGCCCGGCGGCGCGGCTGCCGGTCAGCCTCTGGCGGCCGATCCATCGCGCCGGGCGCAGGCCGCCGAAGCGGCAGACGACGAGGTCGCCCTCGCGGAGATCCTCGATCGCGACCTCGCCGCTCTCGGTCAGAATCCCGGTCCCCTCCAGATAGCAGATCGCGATCTTGCCGCCGTCGAAGTCGTAGCCCGCCGACTGGGCACCGATCGTCGCGGTCACCTGGCCGGGCTTGGTGGGCGCATCGGCCCTGGGAAAGACCACATACTGGGCGCCGTTCGCCGCCTCGCCGATCAGCACGTCACGGACGCCGTGATGACTGGAGAAGGTGCCGGCCCCGAGCAGCGTCAACTTGACCGACTCGGTCCCCTGATGAACGCCCTTGTTGTTGTAGAGGGCAGAAGAGATGGTGAAGCTGTCTCCGACCTGGAGGACGTTGTCGCCATCCGGGTCGTCGGCCGAGAGCTTCGTCTCGCGGCTGGCATTCGCCTGCTGGAGGAGGCCGTCATACCGCAGCTCGAGGTGCTGGACCGTCTTCTGCGGCAGGGTGGTATCCACCGGATGCGCGGCATTCCCGATCGTTATCGGGCGGGTGAGCTGGAAGTAGTCGACCGAGTCGTCGTTGATGGGCATCGGTAATGTCCGCAGGGCATCGTGCCTGCCCCTTGGGGCATGCCGACGGATCAGGACGCGCTGATCCACGCTTAGGTCAGGCAGCGTGCGGAACTCCCCCGCACAAGAGGGAGGATTACGGGACCGGAAACCCGTTAACCAACAGCAGATTAGAGACAATGTTTGATGTCGGGAGACCGGAACCGCCGCGGCGGCCTCAGACGACTTCGGCCGTCGCCCCCATGGCCGATGCGAGCGACCGGAACCGCGCGAGCGCGACCTCGCCCATCAGCGCCCGGCCGGTCTTCGTGAGCTTCAGCCGCAGCACGCCTGCATCGACCGACAGGCGCCCGGCGGTGCCGGGATTGCGGACCGAGAACATGGCCCCGAAGCGCATGGCCTTGCCCAGCACCTCGGCATCGCGGAGTTCGTCCGCCGAGAGCAGCGCAAACAGCGGCGCCATGGGCGAATTCGCGCGGCTCGACTTGTAGCGGTGCAGGAGTGCCACGCCGAGGAACACGCGCTCGGGATGGCTCAGCGCCGCCAGATTGGCGCGGGTCACGTTGTCGAAACAGGCCTCGGCCCGATAGTCGGGATGCGCGCGCCAGGCGGTGTCGTGCAGCAGGCAGGCGGCGAGGATCAGCCGCTGGCGCTGCGCCGAGGCGCCCTCGAACAGCGGCAGCAGGAACTGGAACAGCTTCCTTCCGAAGCCGGGCATCCGCGCCATCTTCTTCTCGGTGAAGCGCGCCGCCTCGATCAGCGGGTCGCGCTCGCGCAGGGACGGCGACATCTGTTCGTAGAGCAAGCCCTCGCGGATGCCGAAGGAGCTGACGGCGAACTCCTCGGGGGCGAAGGCGCGGGTCAGCTCGCGCAGGACCTCGGCGGCAAGGGGGACCAGCTCCAGCCGGGTGCTGGAGATACCGGTCGCGGCCTTCAGCGTGGCGGTGTCGGTGGCGGCGATATGCTCGATGGTGGCGGTGAGGTCTTCGGGCGTCATGCGGTATTCGTGCAGCACCGTCATCGGATAGCCGCGCCGCTCCATGTCGATGCGCGCGATGGCCCGCCACGAGCCGCCGACGAGGAAGATTCGGCCATGCCCGGTCCCGACCGCCTCGCCCAGATCCTTCATCACCGCGCGGATGTGGCGCCTGCGGCCGGCGGCGCCGCCCTTGACCTGCTGCAAACGGAACGGCCCGAGCGGCGAGGACACGCGCGCGCCGACCGTGCCGCCGCCGACTACCGCGACCTCCATCGAGTTGCCGCCGATGTCGCAGACCAGCCCCTCCGCATCCGGCCAGCCGAGCAGCACGCCCTGCCCCGAGAGCCGCGCCTCCTCCCGTCCGTCGACGACATGCAGCGTGAGGCCGGATTCGGCCTCGGCGCGGGCGTGGAAGTCGGGGCCGTCCTCGGCCTCGCGCACGGCGGCGGTGGCCACGCAGGTCAGCGGCGCCACGTCCATTCCGCGGGCCAGTTCGGCGAAGCGGCGCAGCGCCTCGAGGCCGCGGGTCACGCCCTCCGGGTTCAGCCGCCCGGTGCTGGCGAGGCCGGCGCCGAGGCCCGCCATTACCTTCTCGTTGTAGAAATAGGCCGGGCTGCGGGCGGCGCCGTCGAAGACCACCATGCGGATCGAGTTCGAGCCCACATCCACCACGCCCACGCGCCTGAGCAAGCGCGCGCTCGGGTCGTCGAGCATCTTGGCGAAGGTTTCGCGGAGGCTGGTGCCGGTGCGGGCGGGCGTGGTCGCGTCGCTCATGTCTCGGGCCTCTCGTTCCGGGATCGGGACTCGGGGTCGTCGGATCAGGACGCCGGCGCGGCGGCAACGCCGCGGGGCGCCGATGGTTGCCCCTCGTCCCGCGCATGGGTCAGCGCCGGCACGTCTCCCGCACCGGCCGAGCCGCGCCCGGAAAGCGAGGGATGGTCGAGGAAGAAGCGGTGGCACGAGAACAGGTCGTCGCGCCCCACCGGCAGGTGGCGGACATAGCGCCCCTCAGGCCCGAGCACCCAGGAATTCGCCTCGTCGGCGAGGTTCGCGGCCATGATCTGGCTGACGATCTGGTCCTTCACGGTCTCGTTGGTGCATTCGACCAGCGTCTCGACCCGGCGCTCGAGGTTGCGTTGCATCCAGTCGGCCGAGGAGATGAACACCCGCGCCCGCCGCGAGGGCAGGCCATGGCCGTTGCCGGTGCAGAGGATGCGCGAATGCTCGAGGAAGCGGCCGACGATCGACTTGACGCGGATGTTCTCGGACAGGCCGGCGACGCGGGGGCGCAGCCCGCAGACGCCGCGGACCACGAGGTCGATCTTCACCCCCGCCTGCGAGGCCGCGTAGAGCGCCTCGATCACCTCGGGGTCGATCAGGCTGTTCATCTTGGCCCAGATCGCCGCCGGGCGTCCGAGGCGCGCGAACTCGGCCTCGCGGGCGATCAGGCCGAGGAGACGGGGCTTGAGCGAGATCGGCGCGATGGCGATGTTCTCCAGCCCCTCGGGCTGCACGTAGCCGGAGAGGTAGTTGAACACCTTGGTGGCGTCCCGCCCGAGGGCCGGGTCGCAGGTGAAGAGGCTCAGATCGGTGTAGATGCGGGCCGTGATCGGGTGGTAGTTGCCGGTCCCGAAATGCGTGTAGGTGACGAGCGCGTCACCCTCGCGCCGCACCACGGTCGAGATCTTGGCGTGGGTCTTCAGCTGCATGAAGCCGTAGCTGACATGGGCGCCCGCGCGCTCCAGCCGGCGCGACTGGCGGATGTTCGCGGCCTCGTCGAACCGCGCCTTCAGCTCGACCAGCGCCATGACCGACTTGCCGCTTTCCGCCGCCTCGCAGAGCGCGTCCACGATCGGGCTGTCGCGGCTCGTGCGGTAGAGGGTCTGCTTGATCGCCAGCACATCCGGGTCCCGCGCCGCCTGCGCGAGGAAGCGGATGACCATGTCGAAGGTCTCGTAGGGGTGGTGCAGCAGCATGTCCTTCTGGCGGATCGCCGCGAACATGTCGCCGTCATGGTCCTGCACCCGCTCGGGCACCCGCGGGGTGAAGCCGGGAAACAGCAGGTCGCGGCGGTGGTCGAGGACCAGCTCGCTCAAGTCGGCCATGCCGAGGAGGCCCTGCACCTCGATCACCTCGTCGGGCGCGGCGTCGAGCTCGGCCATGATGAGGCGGCGCAGCCCTGCGGGGGCGCCGACGGTGATCTTCAGCCGGATGACCTCGCCCCGTCGGCGGCGCTTCAGCGCGGTCTCGAACTCGCGCACCAGATCCTCAGCCTCGTCCTCGACCTCGAGGTCGCTGTCGCGCAGGACGCGGAAGGTGCAGTGCCCGGCGTCGCGGTAGCCGGGGAAGAGCCGCGCGAGGTGCATCAGCAGCAGATGCTCGAGCCGCAGGAACCGCGCGCCGCCCGGCAGCGGCACGAAGCGCCGGAGCTGCGCCGGGATCGGCAGCAGCGCCTGCATCTGCCGCCCGTCGCTCGCGCGGGCGAGTTCGAGCGCAAGGCTGAAGCCGGTGTTGGGGATGAAGGGGAACGGGTGCGCCGGGTCGATGGCGAGCGGCGTCAGGACCGGGAAGACCTGTTCGTGGAAGTAGCGGGTCAGGAAATCGCGCTCCTCCGCGGTGACGCCTTCCGGCGTCACGAGGACGATTCCCGCGCGCTCCATCTCGCCCCGCAGCCGGTTCCAAACCGCCTGCTGCGCCTCCATCAGCCGCCGCGCGTCGGCGCTGACCAGAACCAGCTGTTCGGACGGCGTGAGACCGTCCTCGGACAGCGCGTCCTTCCGCTCGCGCGCAAGCTCGCGCAGGCCGGCGACGCGCACGGTGTAGAACTCGTCGAGGTTGGTGGCGCTGATCGACAGGAACCGCAGGCGTTCGAGGAGCGGCACGCGCGTGTTGCGCGCCTCGTCGAGGACCCGCCAGTTGAAGCTGAGCCAGCTGAGCTCGCGGTTGAAGAACCGCCCCAGACCCTCCGGCGGACCATCCGGCAGCTCATGCGCGGGCGGGAACGGGCTGCGGAGGAAGTCGGCCTGAGTCATGGGGCGGAGCATGGAACAGCCGGGCGGGGGGAAATCAAGGTGGGACGTGGGGGAGGGTTCGGCGGTCTTTCCTTTCCGAGCAACGATTCAGCCTCCCGCCCGTCCGCCAACGCGGGCGCGGGCCCTCTGCTTCGCTTCTTCAACGGACCGAGCGGGATCAGGCCGCGCGCCCCGATCCCTTGCGCGGCACATCCTTGGCGCCCAATTCGGCCGACGCCGCCCTGCCGTTGCGACGGGCTCGCGACCGGCCCCGAGATGCGCTAGAGGCGAGCCGGCCACGGCCAACCACGAGACGAAAGGCCCGACCCGCAGATGCAATCCGCCGCCGCCCCCTCCCTTGCGCTCCTGATCGAGGGCGTGTCGCGGCGGCTGGGCGGATTCGAGCTGTTGCGCGAGGTCAACCTGACGCTGGGGGCGGGCGAGGTTCTGTGCCTCGTCGGCCCCTCGGGTTGCGGCAAGTCGTCGCTTCTGCGGGTGATCGCCGGGGTAGATGCGGCCGATACCGGGCGCATCCTCATGGGCGGGCGCGAGCTGGCCGGACCCTCGGTCTTCGTCGAGCCGGAGCAGCGCGGCATCGGCATGATGTTCCAGGACTACGCCCTCTTCCCGCACCTGACCGTGGCCGAAAACCTCGCCTTCGGCCTCGCCGCCCTCCCCCGCGGCGCGGCACGGGCGCGGGTGGAGCAGGTGCTGGCCCGGATCGGGATCGCGGCGCTCGCGGGGCGCTATCCGCACAGCCTCTCGGGCGGCGAGCAGCAGCGCGTGGCGCTCGCCCGTGCGCTTGCGCCGGAGCCGGCGGTCCTGCTGATGGACGAGCCCTTCTCGAACCTCGACCGCGACCTGCGCGCCCGCCTCCGGGCCGAGACGCTGGCGCAGCTGCGCGCGCATGACACGGCGGCGATCATCGTCACCCACGACCCGGAGGAGGCGCTGTCGACCGGCGACCGCCTCGCGGTGATGCGGGCGGGCCGGATCGTGCAGCAAGGTCCCGCGCGGCAGGTCTACGACCACCCGGCGGACGCCTTCGCCGCGACCTTCCTCGGCCCCTGCACCGAGGTCGCGGGCAGGGTGCGCGATGGCCGGATCGCGACGCCGCTCGGTCCGGTGCCCGCGCCCGACGGAGTCCCCGAGGGCGCCGCCGTCGTGGTGATGCTGCGGCCCGAGGCGATCGCCCTGGGGCGCGACCCGGCGGGCGTCGTGGCGCGGGTGCGCGAGGTCGCCTTCGTCGGCGCCGCCGAGACGCTGAACCTCGCTGTCGAGGGGCTGGAGCAGCCGGTGCAGGCGCGCGTCCCGCCCGGCACCGCCGCCATCGACGAGCGGGTGCGCCTCTCGATCCTGCCGGGCCGGGCGATGATCTTCCGAAGTAGTTGACAGAAGCACTCAGGATGAAGTTGATGAGGCACCGCAACCCGACAGGTGTCCCATGACCCCCTTCCGCCCTGCCCTCCGCATCGCCGTCGCCCCTGCCGCCCTCGCGCTCGCCGCGCTGCCCGCCCTCGCGGCGGCGGCGGAGGTCAACATCTACACGACGCGCGAGCCGGGGCTGATCCAGCCGCTGCTGGACGCATGGCAGGCCGAGACCGGCAACACGGTCAACGTCATCCACATGAAGGACGGCCTGGCCGAGCGCGTCGCGGCCGAGGGCGCAAGCTCGCCCGCCGACCTCATGATGATGGTCGATGCCGGCAACCTCGAGGACCTGGCCGAGCGGGGGCTGACGCAGGCCATCGATTCGGAGGCGGTCGCGCAGGCCGTCCCGGCCGAGGTGCGCGACCCCGAGGACCAGTGGACCGGCCTCTCGATGCGCGCCCGCGTCCTCTATGCCGACAAGGACATGGACCTCGACAGCTTCACCTACGAGCAGCTCGACGATCCGGAATGGAAGGGCCGGATCTGCATCCGCTCGGGCCAGCACCCCTACAACACGGCCCTTTTCGCCGACTACATCGTCCATCACGGCGAAGCCAAGGCCGAGGAGTGGCTCACCGGCGTCAAGGCGAACCTCGCCCGCAAGGCCGGCGGCGGCGACCGGGATGTCGCCAAGGACATCATGGGCGGCATCTGCGACATCGGCATCGCCAACTCCTACTATGTCGGCCTCATGCGCTCGGGCGCGGGCGGCGAGGAGCAGAAGCCCTGGGGCGAGGCGATCAAGGTCATCCTGCCGACCTTCATGGATGGCGGCACCCAGGTGAACATCTCGGGCGCCGCCCTCGCCAAGCACGCGCCGAACCGCGAGGCGGCGGTCGCGCTGCTGGAATGGCTGGTCTCGGACGAGGCGCAGAAGCTCTATGCCGAGCAGAACTACGAATATCCGGTGAAGACCGGCGTGGCCGTCGATCCGCTGATCGCTGAACTGGGCGAGCTGCGGATCGACCCGGTGCCGCTGACCGAGATCATCGCCCAGCGCGAGGCGGCGAGCCGGCTGGCCGAGAAGGTGGGCTTCGACAACTGAGGCCGGGCGGCGGCGCCGGCCGTGACACTCGCGGATGCATGCCGCGAGGCCGGAGCCGGGACCGGCGGCGCGGTGAGGCGTGCCGCCGGTCGCGGTGCCGCCGCGCGGCCGAAGGGCGGGCGGGGCTGGACGGCCGGTGCGATCGCGGTGGCGGCGCTCGCGCTGCTGCCGGCGGTGGCGCTGCTCTGGCAGGCGCTTGCGGGGTCGAGCGGGCTCTGGCCGCATCTGCTGGCCCATGTGCTGCCGCAGGCGCTGCGCGATACGGCGGTGCTGCTGGTCGGCGTGGGCATCCTCGTCACCGCGATGGGAACCGGCGCGGCGTGGATCGTCACCGCCTATGATTTCCCCGGCCGCCGCGTCCTCGCCTGGGCGCTGCTGCTGCCGCTGGCGATGCCGACCTACATCATCGCCTATGCCTATCTGGACCTGCTGCACCCGGTCGGTCCGGTGCAGACGGCGATGCGCGCGGTTCTCGGAATCGACAGCCCGCGCGATTTCCGCCTGCCCGACATCCGCTCGATGCCCGGCTGCATCCTGCTGTTGAGCCTCGTCCTCTACCCCTATGTCTACATCCCCGTGCGGGCGCTGTTCCTGAGCCAGGCCGCGAACCTCCTCGACGTGGCGCGCACCCTCGGCACGCCGCGCCGGGCGCTGTTCCATCGCGTCGCCCTGCCCCTCGCGCGCCCAGCCATCGCGGTCGGCACGAGCCTTGCGCTGATGGAGGCGCTCAATGACGTCGGCGCGGCCGAGTTCCTCGGGGTCAGGACGCTGACGGTCTCGATCTACTCGACCTGGGTGACGCGCAACGACCTTCCCGGCGCGGCGCAGATCGCGCTTTCGATGCTGGTCGTCGTGCTGGGCCTGATCGTGCTGGAACGCTGGGCGCGGCGGCGTCACCGCTATGCCGTGAGCGCGGTGCGCGCGACCCCGTTCCAGCCGCTGCGGCTCAGGGGCTGGCAGGCGGGGACTGCGGTCGCGCTCTGCGTGGTGCCGGTCGCGCTCGGCTTCGCGGCGCCTGCGGCCTATCTGGTGCGGGCGGCCTGGGTGCGGATCGGGGCCGGGCATGACCTCTCGGCCATCGCCGCGGCGACAGCCGGCACGCTGACCCTCGCCGCGGCGGCAACCGTGCTGACCCTTGCCCTCGGCCTCACGGTCGCCGCGGCTTCGCGGCTTCGCCCCGGCGCGGCCAGCGCGGTCGCCGCGCGGGCGGCGTCGATCGGCTATGCCATGCCGGGCACCGTGGTCGCGCTCGGCCTGCTGCTGCCGGTCGCCACCGCCGACCGCTGGATCGACCGCACCGCGCTCGCCGTCCTCGGCGAGGGCACGGGCCTGCTGTTCCTCGGCTCCGGCGCAGCGCTCGTGCTGGCCTACACGGTCCGCTTCCTCGCCATCTCGACCGGCACGCTCGAGGCCGGCTTCTCGCGCCTGCCCCGCTCCTTCGACATCGCGGCCCGCAGCCTCGGGCGCAGCCGCGGCCGGGTCCTGCGCGAGATCCACCTGCCGCTGCTGCACGCGCCCATGGCGGCGGCGGCGCTGCTGATCTTCGTCGACTGCGTCAAGGAACTCCCCGCAACCCTCATGCTGCGGCCCCTCGGCGTGGAGACCCTCGCCACGCAGCTCTATGGCGAGGCCGCGCGCGGCACCTATGAGAACGGCGCCGTGGCCGCCCTGCTGATCGTTGCCGTGGGGATGCTGCCCGCGGTGCTGCTGGCCCGCATCTCCGGGCGCTAGGCGGTTGATTTGGATGCGCAGCGCGCGGAAACTCGGCCGGTGAACCCTCCCGCGCCCCGAGGAGGGGCGGAGACGGGGAACCCATGCCGACCGATATCGAGATCGCCCGCGCGGCGACCCGCCTGCCGATGCCGGAGATCGCAGCGCGCCTCGGCGTCCCGCCCGAGGCGCTGATCCCTTACGGGCGGGACACGGCGAAGATCGACCGCGACTTCATCGCCAGCCTCGACGGGCGGCCGCAGGGCAAGCTGGTCCTCGTCACCGCCGTGAACCCGACGCCCGCCGGCGAGGGCAAGACCACGACCACGGTGGGCCTCGGCGACGCGCTGTCGCGGATCGGGCAGCGCACGGCGGTCTGCATTCGCGAGGCGTCGCTCGGCCCGAACTTCGGCATGAAGGGCGGTGCTGCGGGCGGCGGCCGGGCGCAGGTGGTGCCGATGGAGGAAATGAACCTCCACTTCACCGGCGATTTTCACGCCATCACCTCGGCCCACAACCTGCTGGCCGCGATGATCGACAACCACATCTACTGGGGCAACGAGCTCGACATCGACACCCGCCGCATCACCTGGGGCCGGGTCATGGACATGAACGACCGCACCCTGCGCGACATCGCCGTGGGCCTCGGCGGGGTCCGCAACGGCTTCCCGCGGCAGACCGGCTTCGACATCACCGTGGCCTCGGAGGTCATGGCGATCCTCTGCCTCGCGCGCGACCTCGACGACCTCAAGGCGCGGCTCGGGCGGATCATCATCGGCTACCGCCGCGACCGCGCGCCCGTCACCTGCGCCGAGATCGGGGGGGACGGGGCGATGGCGGTGCTGCTGCGGGACGCGCTGCAGCCGAACCTCGTGCAGACGATCGAGAACACGCCCGCCCTCGTCCATGGCGGCCCCTTCGCCAACATCGCGCATGGCTGCAACTCGGTCATGGCGACGGCGACGGCGCTGAAGCTGGCGGATTTCGTGGTGACCGAGGCCGGGTTCGGGGCCGATCTGGGGGCGGAGAAGTTCTTCGACATCAAGTGCCGCAAGGCCGGGCTGACGCCTGCGGTGGCGGTGATCGTGGCGACGGTTCGGGCGATGAAATACAACGCCGGCGTGGCGCGGGGCGACCTCGGGGCCGAGAATGTCGGGGCGGTGCGCGCGGGGGCGGCGAACCTCGAGCGCCATATCTCGAACGTTCGCGGCTTCGGCGTGCCGGTGGTGGTCGCGATCAACCATTTCTCGGGCGACACCGAGGCCGAGATCGCGGCGCTGATCGCGGCCGCAGCCTCCGAGGGGGTCGAGGCCATCGTCTGCCGCCACTGGGCCGAGGGCGGCGCGGGCGCCGAGGATCTCGCGCGGCGCGTGGTCGAGCTTGCCGGACACGGCTCGCAATTCGCGCCGCTCTACCACGACGAAATGCCGCTCATGGCGAAGATCGAGACCATCGCCCGTCGCATCTACCACGCCGCCGAGGTGGTGGCCGATCCCTCGATCCGCGACCAGCTTGCCGCCTGGGAGGCCGCGGGCCACGGCCACCTGCCGGTCTGCATCGCCAAGACCCCCTACAGCTTCTCGGCCGATCCGAACCTGCGCGGCGCGCCCGAGGGGCATGTGCTGCCGGTGCGCGAGGTGCGCCTCGCGGCCGGGGCGGGCTTCGTCGTGGCGATCTGCGGCGAGATCATGACCATGCCCGGCCTGCCGAGGCATCCGGCGGCGCGGACGATCACGCTGAACTCGGACGGCGAGGTGGAGGGGCTGTTTTAGCGGCTATAAGGAGCCCGTCGCACCCTTGTCGCAGCAGAGGGCAGCGTCTGCCCTGGTGGACGCGAAGCGTCCGCCGTGGGGAGGGAGGACGCTGACCGATCCGCGGGGCGGATCGGTCCACTCATGGCTGAGGTTGCGCGCAAATGGGCACAGGGTCCCATTTGCGGACGCGGAAGGTTCGGCAGGCAGGCCGAGGCCCATCAGCCCGAAGACCAGCCCGATCGCCCCCTGTTCGCCCGCCTGCGCTGCGGCTAGCCTGCGGCCAAGCCAGATGGAAGCCGGAGCTCCGACCCGATGCGCGCATTCTACCACCCCGAGCAGGCCGGCCACGATCCGCTGCAATACATGCGCTTCGGCCGGGTGGTGATGCCGAAGGACCTGCCCGAGCGGACGGCGCGGCTGCTGGGCGCGCTCGACCGCCACGGGATTGCCCCGGAGGAGCCGGGCTACGCGGGCATGGCGCCGATCCTCGCCGTGCATGACGCGGGTTACATCGACTTCCTCGAAACCGCTTGGGACGAGTGGCAACAGCTGCCGGAGGCCGAGCGCGGCCCCGAGGTCTGGCCCGCGACCTTCCCCTACTGGAGCGGCCGCCCCGAGCAGCCGACCCGCGGCCCCTGCCCTGCCAGCGGCTTCCTTGGCCGCTTGGGCTGGTATCTCGGCGATATGTCGGTGCCGATGCGCGAGGCGAGCTGGCCCTCGATCCGCCGCTCGGCCATGACGGCAATCGCCGGGGCCGACGCCGTCGCGGGCGGCGAACCCGCGGCCTATGCGCTCTGCCGCCCCTCCGGCCACCACGCCCGCGCCGACCGCGGCTCGGGCTTTTGCTACCTCAACAACAGCGCCATAGCGGCCGAGCGGCTGCGGAGCCGCTTCGCGCGGGTCGCGGTCCTCGACATCGACGTCCACCACGGCGACGGCACGCAGCAGATCTTCTATCACCGCCCCGACGTGCTGACGGTCTCGGTCCATGCCGACCCGTCGAACTTCTACCCCTTCTACACCGGCTATGCGGGCGAGCGCGGGACCGGCGCAGGCGAGGGCGCGAACCTGAACCTGCCGCTTGCGCCGGGCAGCGGCGGCGATGCGATGCTGGCCGCCATCGCCACGGCCGCGGAGGCGATCAAGGCGCATGGGACGGAGGCGCTCGTCCTGGCCTTGGGCTTCGACGCCCACGCCGCCGATCCCATCGGCGCGCTGACGCTGCAGGCCGCCGATTTCGAGGCCGCCGCCCGCGCCATCCGCGCCCTCGGTCTGCCCACCCTGCTGGTGCAGGAGGGCGGCTATGCCATCGAGGTGATCGGCGACTGCCTCGACGCCTTCCTCACGGGTTTTCGTTGAATCCTCCCGCTTTGGCGGTTGATCGCCGCCGTGCCCGGACCAACAGTGCAGGGCGATGAGCGAGCCTGTCTCCGACCAGTTCACGCGCCTGACGCGCGCCTATTTCCAGGGGGTCCTGACCCGGCCCGACTGGCCGAGGCGGGTATCGCCCGGAACGCTGAAGGCCGATGCCGCCGCCGGGTTGACCGGGGCGGCGATCGTGCTGCCGCAGGCGGTGGCCTTCGCCTCGATCGCGGGGCTGCCGGCCGAGATGGGCTTCGCCACCGCCATGATCCCGCCGATCGTGGCGGCGCTGACGGGATCGAGCTGGCACGCGGTCTCCGGCCCCACCACCGCGATCTCCGTCCTCGTCTTCGCCGCCATCGTCCCCTTCGCCGCGCCGGGAAGCCCGACCTTCCTCGCCGCCGCGGTGTCGCTGGCGCTGATGGTGGGCCTTGTGCAGATCGGCCTCGGCCTCGCGCGGCTGGGCGTGCTGATCGACTTCGTCTCGCATTCCGTCACGCTCGGCTTCGTCAGCGGCGCGGCGCTGCTGATCGCGCTGAGCCAGGTGCAGAACCTCATTGGGGTCGAGCTGCCGCGGCCCAACGAGCTGCGCGCCTTCCTCGCGGCGCTCGCCGAGGCGCTGCCGCAGGTCGGATGGCGCGCGCCGCTGATCGGCGCGACCGCCCTTGTCGTGGGCCTGCTGGTGCGCGAGTGGCGCGCGGCGCTGCCGAACTACCTGATCGCCTTCGTCGCCGCCTCGGCGCTCGGCATCGCGGTCGGCGGCGAGGCCGCGGGCGTCGCGGTGATCGGCGCAGTGGACCCGTCGCTGCCGCCCTTCGAATGGCCGCCGGTCTCGCTCAACCTGCTGCGCGACTACGGCTCGGCCGCGGTCGCCATCGCGCTCGTCGGGCTGCTGGAGGCGCTGTCGGTCGCGCGCGCGCTCGGGGTGAAATCCGGCCAGCCTATCGACGGCAACCGCGAGATCGTGGGCCAGGGCCTCTCGAACCTCGCCGGCAGCTTCTTCAACGCCTACCCGTCATCGGCCTCGTTCACCCGCTCGGGCGTCAACTTCGAGGCCGGCGCACGGACCCCCCTCGCCGCCGTCCTCTCGGCCCTGTTCCTGCTGCTGCTCCTGCAACTGACGGCGGACCTCTTCGCCTATGTGCCGCTCGCGGCGATGGCCGGGGTGATCCTGCTGGTGGCGATCCGGCTCGTGGACCTCAAGCAGTGGCGCGGCGTGCTGCGCTCGGCCTCCGAGGCGGTCATTGCCGTCGTCACGCTGCTCGCGACGATCTTCGTGGACCTGGAATTCGCGATCTACGCGGGCGTGATCCTGTCCTTCGTCTTCTTCATGCGCCGCTCGTCGCGGCCGCAGATCGCGGTCGGCGCGCCCGACCCCTCGACCCCGCAGCGCATGTTCCGCGAGACGGCCGGCCACCAGTTGCCGGAATGCCCGCAACTGCTGATGGCGCGGCTCGACGGGCCGCTGTTCTTCGGCTCGGTGGAGTTCGTGCGCCGTCAGTTCCGCCGCTTCGAGGCGCGGCGCCCGATCCAGAAGCACCTGCTCTTCATCGTCAAGGGCGTCGGCGAGATCGACCTGCCCGGCGCCGACCTGCTGATCGAGGAGGCGCAGCGCCGCACCGGCCGCGACGGCGGCTTCTACCTGCAGACCCGCTCGGCCCGGACGCTGACCAAGCTCGCGCGGTTCAAGGTGATGCGGACGCTGACGCGCGAGCGGATCTTCATGAGCAAGGGCCACGCTATCGCCGCCATCGTGCCGCAACTCGACATCGAACTCTGCAACCGCTGCCCCTACCGCATCTTCCGTGAATGCCCGCCGCTGCCCGAGGGCGGGTTGCACGAGCCGCAGCTTCGCCAGCCGCCGGTGGTGGACTGAGCCTGCCCACCGCGGGGCGGCTCATACGGGGAGGATGGTGGTGGACTTGATCTCCTCCATCGACAGCAGCGCGGTCACGTTGTGGATGCGGACCTCGGCGATCAGCGACTGGTAGAAGCGATCGTAGGCACGCGCGTTCGGCACCCGGACCTTGAGGATGTAGTCGATCTCGCCCGCGAGGCGATGCGCTTCCAGAACCTCGGGGCGTTCGCGGATCGCCTCGAGGAAGCTTTGCTGCCAGCCCGGCTCGTGCTCGGAAGTGCGGATCAGGACGAAGAAGCAGGCCTCGAGCCCGAGCGCCTCGGCGTCGAGCAGCACCGTCTGGCGGGTGATGACGCCGCGCTCGCGCAGCTTGCGGATTCGATTCCAGACCGGGGTCTTGGAGGCGCCCACGGCCTTGGCGATCTCGTCGAGCGACTGGGCGGCGTCGCGCTGCAGTTCGGCGAGGATTTTCCGGTCGGTGGCATCGAGGCGGGCGGGCATCTGGCTCTCTCCGGTTCTGGCAAAAAGGCGGCCCGCGACTGGCGTGGACTTCAGGACATCGTTCTTATTTGGAAACCAGTCTGGCCTTCAATCGGAAAAATTGCCTAGATCGCGGCAGTGATCGAACCACGGAAGGCCGTGCCATGACCCGCTTCCTCCCCTGCCCGCCGGCCGCAGCATGAGCCCGCGCTTCTCCCCCTCGGTCGTCACCGCCAACGCGCTGCTGGAGGGTGACGTGGTCTGGCTCACCGCCGACGGGGTCTGGACCCGCCGCATGGCCGAAGCCGAGCTGATCGCCGATCCCGAGCGCGCCGAGGCACGGCTGCAACTGGCGCAGGGCCAGCACCACAGCGTCGTCGGGCCTTACCTCGCGCCCGCGAAGCCCGGCCCGAATGGCCCCGAGCCCACGCATTTCCGCGAGGCGTTCCGCACCCGCGGTCCCTCCAACTACCCGCACGGCAAGCAGGAAGACCCCGCCCATGTATCGCTATGACGACTTCGACGAAGCCTTCGTCCGCAACCGGGTGGCGCAGTTCAGCCAGCAGATCGGGCGCCGGGTCGAGGGGGCGCTGACCGAGGACGAGTTCCGGCCGCTGCGGCTGATGAACGGCCTCTACCTGCAACTCCACGCCTACATGCTGCGGGTGGCGATCCCCTACGGGACGCTCGACAGCCGCAAGATGCGCCAGCTCGCGCATGTCGCCGAGACCTGGGACAAGGGCTACGGGCATTTCACCACGCGGCAGAACATCCAGTTCAACTGGCCGAAGCTGACCGACGTGCCGGCGATCCTCACCGCCCTCGCGGACGTGGGGATGCACGCGATCCAGACCTCCGGCAACACGATCCGCAACGTGACTGCCGACCATTTCGCGGGTGCGGCCGCGGACGAGATCGCCGACCCCCGCCCCTATGCCGAACTGCTGCGCCAGTGGTCCACCGACCACCCGGAGTTCCAGTTCCTGCCGCGCAAGTTCAAGATCGGCATCACCGGCGCCCCGCATGATCGCGCCGTGACCAGGTCCCACGACATCGGGCTACAGATGCGGCGCGGTCCCGACGGCAGCATCGGCTTCGAGGTCAGCGTCGGCGGCGGCCTCGGCCGGACGCCGCTGATCGCGCAGTCGGTGCGCGAGTTCCTGCCCGAGGCCGACCTGCTGGCCTATGTCGAGGCGATCCTGAGCGTCTACAACATGCTCGGACGGCGCGACAACAAGCACAAGGCGCGCCTGAAGATCACGCTGCATGAACTGGGCCGCGACACGCTCGCCGCGCTGATCGAGGCGCGGTTCGAGGAACTGCGCGGCCACGTCCCCGAGACCCTCGGCCCGGCGCTCGACCGCATCCGCGCCGCCTTCGCGCCGCCCGCCTTCCGGCAGGCCGACACCGCGGTGCATGAGGCAACGCTTCGCGTGGACCCGCTCTACCGCCGCTGGGCCGAGACCAACCTCGCCGAGCACCGCGACGCAGGGCATGCGATGGTCACGGTCAGCCTCAAGGCGCATGGCGCGACGCCGGGCGATGCCTCGGCCGCGCAGATGCGCGTGCTGGCCGATCTCGCCGAGGCCTACAGCTACGACGAGCTGCGGATCAGCCACGAGCAGAACGTGATCCTGCCGCATGTCCACAAGTCGGACCTGCCCGTGGTCCATGCCGCGCTGCTGCGCGCCGGGCTGGCGACGGCGAATGTGGGCCTCGTGTCGGACATCATCGCCTGCCCCGGCATGGACTATTGCTCGCTCGCCACCGCGCGCTCGATCCCGATCGCGCAGGCCATCGGGCTGCGGTTCAAGGAACTCGATCTCGAGCACGAGATCGGGCCGATGAAGATCAAGATCTCGGGCTGCATCAACGCCTGCGGGCACCACCATGTCGGCCATATTGGCATCCTCGGCCTCGACCGCGCGGGGGTCGAGACCTACCAGATCACGCTGGGCGGCGACGGCACCGAGACGGCGGCGATCGGCGAGAAGGCCGGGCCGGGCTTCGCCTATGACGAGGTGGTTCCGGCGGTCGAACGGCTGATGCTGGCCTATCTCGACCTGCGGACGGCCCCGGGGGAGAGTTTCCTCGAGGCCTTCCGCCGCCTCGGCCCGGCACCCTTCCGCGCCGCCCTCTACGAGACGGAAGGGGCGCGCGATGCCGCATGACCGGGTGGAGGCGCTGAATGCGCGGACCCGCGGCTTCTCGCCGCGCGCCGTGCTGGAGCAGGCGCTTGGCGAGACCGGCCGAACCGCGCTCGTGTCGTCCTTCGGGGCCGAGGCGGTGGTTCTCCTGCACCTCGCCGCGACTCTCGACCCCGGCCTGCCGGTCATCTTCATCGACACCGAGATGCTGTTCCCCGAAACCTACGCCTATCAGCACGACCTTGCGGAACGCCTCGGCCTCACCGATCTGCGGCTGATCCGCCCCGATGCGGCGGCCCTCGCCGCACGCGACCCGGACGGCAGCCTGCACCGGCGCGACACGGATGGCTGCTGCGACCTGCGCAAGACCCTGCCGCTCGCCCAGGCGCTCCACGGCTTCGACGCCTGGATCACCGGCCGCAAGCGCTTCCACGGGGCCGAGCGCACCGGCCTCGAGCATTTCGAGGTCGAACCGACCGGCCGCATCAAGGTCAACCCGCTCGCCCATGTCCGGCGCGAGGGGATCGCGGCCTACATGGACGCGCACGACCTGCCGCGGCATCCGCTGGTCGCGCGGGGCTATGCCTCGATCGGCTGCACCCCCTGCACCACCCGCACCGCGCCGGGCGAGGACGCCCGCGCCGGCCGCTGGCGGGGCAGCGACAAGACCGAATGCGGGGTGCATCTCATCGGCCGCAAGCCGGCCCCCGCCCCGGCCCAGCAGGAGGACGCCGCATGAGCGTGATCGTGACCGACCAGGGCTTCGCCCCCGGCGACGAGGCCGAGGCGCCGGAACTGGGGCCCACAACCGACCTCGACGCCCTGCCGGCCGAGACGCTCGCGGCGCCGATGCTGCGGGTCGCATTCGCCAGCTTCGCGGACGGACGCGGCTTCACGGTCGCGCGGCGGCTGCGGGCAGCGGGCTACACCGGCCGCCTGCGCGCCTGCGGCCCGTTGATCGCCGACCAGTATGCGATGGCCCGCCGCGCCGGCTTCGACGAGGTCGAGATTCCCGACGAGATCGCCGCCCGCCAGCCGGTCGGGCAGTGGCGGTTCCGCGCCGACGGCTGGCAGGCCCTCGACTACCGCGCCCGCCTGCGCGCCTGAGCCTCAGCGCAGGATGGTGGCGTAGACCGCCCGCTGCGCCTCGGGGATCGGGCGCGGGCGGTGGTCGTCGTCGTCCACCCGGACCATGCTGAAGAAGCCCTGCGCCGCGGCGGTGTCCTCGCCCTCGCGGAACAGCGCCATTTCGAAGCGGACCGAGCTCGACCCGAGACGCCCGAGCCGCAGCCCGACCTCGACCTCGCCCGGATAGCGGATCTCGGCGAAGAAGACGCAGCCGTTCTCGACCACGACGTTGGTCGGGCGCCCGTTCGCCCCGATGAGCCCGTTGCGCGAGAGCCAGGCGGTCATGGCGCAGTCGAAGAGCTCGTAATAGGTGGCGTTGTAGAGGTGGCCGTAGATGTCGTTGTCGTTCCAGCGGAGCTGGATGCGCTCGAAAGCCTTGTAGGCGGCGCGGCGCTCGGGCGCGGGGCGGGCGGAAGGCTTGGCGTCGGTCATCGGCAACTCGCGGGAAGATCGGCCCGGCAATCCTCGCGGACGCCGCCGCCGGGATCAACCGGCAGGTCTTCTTCTGTCTGAAAATATCCCGCGGGGGTGCGGGGGCGCGAAGCCCCCGCCGGCTGCAGGTGACGAGGCGCTTCGCCCGTGAATTCAGCAGGATCGCCTCGGGCCGGACCAGCGCGAGGCGCGTCATGGCGCGCCATTCAGGCCTCGAGCCAGATGCGATGCAGCCAGGTGGCGGTCAGGATCGGCGGCTCCGGCGCGGCGGCATCCTCGAGGCGGACCTGCCAGCGGAGGCTGACCTGACCCGGCGCGACGGCGGTCTGGCCGTCCGGCGTGAACACCGCGCGGACCGTGGCGCCCGCCGGGCACGGCCGCACGAAGCGAATGCGGTCGAAGCCCGCGTTGACCGAAACGCGCTGTCCGGGCAGCCCGGGCAGCGCCTCGTAGGAGAGCGCGGAGAGCAGCGACAGCAGCAGGAAGCCATGCGCGACGGTGCCGCCGAAGGGGGTCGCGGCCGCGCGGACCGGGTCGGTATGGATGAACTGGTCGTCGCCGGTCAGCACCGCGAAGGCGTCGATCATCTCCTGCGAGATCAGGCGGGTGCCGCTGACATAGGTGGGGGTGTCCTGCTCCGTCATCCGCGCGCTCCCGTGTTGCAGATCGGGGTTATGGCCGGGGTGCTTCGTTGACAACCCGTCGCGCGCCGCGCTTCCTGCGGCCGATGCGCCGGGAGGACACAACATGCCGAAAACCGCACTCGTGACCGGCGGCGGCGCCGGGATCGGCCGCACCATCGCCGAGGCGCTGCTGGCGCGCGGGCATTCGGTCGTGGCCGCCGACCTGCGCTTCCCGGACGGCGTGCCCGAGGGGGCGCGGGCGCTCGTGGCGGATGTCTCAACCGATGCGGGCGTGCGGGCGATGATCGACGATGTCGAGGCGCGCGAGGGGCCGGTCGATGTCTTCGTCGGCAACGCCGGCCTCGGCTTCGCGATGGATGCGGCGTCGCCGGACGAGGACTGGGCGCGGATGATGGACGTGAACCTCATGGCCCATGTCCGCGCGGCGCGGCGGCTGCTGCCGGACCTCGCGCATCGCGGCGGCAGCTTCGTCGTCACCGCCTCGGCGGCCGGGCTGCTGAACGAGGTCGGCTCGATCGGCTACGGGGTCAGCAAGCACGCGGCGGTGGGGTTTGCCGAGTGGCTGGCGTTCCACCACGCCGCCGACGGCCTCAAGGTCCACTGCCTCTGCCCCGAGGGGGTGCTGACCTCGATGATCGGCTTCGCCCCCTACCTGCGCGAGCGCGCGGTGACGCCCGAGGCGGTCGCCGCGGCGCTGATGGCGGCAATGGACGCGGGCCGCTTCATGGTCACGACGCATGAGAGCACGCTGAAGGGCCTCGCCGTGAAGGCCGCGGATTACGACAAGTTCATCCGGTTCATGGCGCGGGAGACGGAGAAGCGGCGGGACGAAGCCTAACCGAACGGATCGGGCGCGAGGCGGACGATCTGCTTGCCGAGATTGCCGCCCTTCAGCATCGAGATGAAGGTCTGCGGCATCGCCTCCAGCCCCTCGGCCACGTCCTCGACATAGGCGAGGCGGCCCTCCTCGACCATCGGCGCGACCTCGGCCATGAAATCGGGGAAGTGCTGCCAGTGGTCGAAGATGATGAAGCCGGTGATCGAGAGCCGGTTGACGAGGATCTGCCGCCACAGCTTCGGCAGCCGGTCGGGGCCGCTGGTGTCCGCGCCGCCATACCAGGCGATCGTGCCGCAAAGCGGGATGCGGCCGTGGGTGTTCATCAGCGGCAGCACCGCCTCCAGCACCATGCCGCCGACATTCTCGAAATAGATGTCCACGCCATCCGGGCAGGCAGCGGCGAGTTCCTCGCGCAGGCTGCGGGCGTCAGTGTGGGCCTTGTGGTCGATCATGGCGTCGAAGCCGAAGACGTCGCGGCCCATGGCGCATTTCTCGCGCCCCCCGGCGATCCCGACGGCGCGCAGCCCCTTGGCCTTGGCGATCTGCCCGACCATCGAGCCGACCGGGCCCGTCGCGGCCGCGACCACCACCGTCTCGCCCGCCTTCGCGGCGCCCGGAATCGTCAGGCCATACCAGCCGGTGAAGCCGGGCATCCCGAGGACGCCGAGCGCGGTGCTGGCCGGCAATCCCTCGCGCAGCTTCCGCAACTCCTTCCCCCGCAGCACCGCATGATCGGCCCAGCCGGTCATGCCGAACACCACGTCGCCGGGCGCGAAGCCCTCGGCCCGGCTCTCGACCACGGTGCCGACGCCGCCGCCGGTCATCACCTCGCCCAGCTCGACCTTCGGCGCATAGGACTTCGCGTCGTCCATCCGCCCGCGCATGTAGGGGTCGAGCGAGAGCGAGGTCACGCGGACCAGCACCTCGCCCTCGCCGGGCTGCGGCAGCGGCAGGGTCTCGAGGCGGAAGCTCTCGGGCGTGGGGGCGCCCTGAGGCCGGCGGGCGAGGACGATGCGGTGCATCTCGGTGGCGGTGGTGGACAGGGCGGCCTCCCTGCGGGGCGTGCCCCCGCGTCGGTTGCAAATGGGTTCGCGGCAGTGTGGAATGCCGGACCAGGGATGGCAAGCAGCCGGGGAGTGCGACGAATGAAGGGCCTCATGATGGACCGGCCGCTGCTGGTCAGCGACATCATCGACTACGCGGCCGAGGCCCATGCGGACGGCCAGATCATCTCGATGCGCTGCGAAGGCGACCGCCACGAGCAGACCTATTCGCAGGCCCGCGACCGGATCGTGCAGCTCTCACTCGCCCTCGAGGCGATGGGGATCGAGATGGGGGACCGGGTGGCGACGCTGGCCTGGAACGGCTACCGCCATTTCGAGCTCTACTACGCCATCCAGGGCATCGGCGCCGTCTGCCACACGATCAACCCGCGCCTCTCAGCCGAGCAGCTGACCTATATCGTCGGCCATGCCGAGGACCGGGTGCTGTTCACCGACCTGACCTTCGTGCCGCTGCTGGAACAACTGAAGGACCAGCTGCCGAAGCTCACCTACGTCATCATGACAGACCGGGCGCACATGCCGCAAAACAGCCTTGATGCGCTCTGCTACGAGGAGCTGCTGGAGGGCCGCCCGACCGATCGCGACTGGCCGAGCTTCGACGAGAACACAGCTGCCGGGCTCTGCTACACCTCCGGCACCACCGGCGATCCGAAGGGCACGCTCTACACGCATCGCTCCAACGTGCTGCACGCCATGATCGTGGCCCTCGTCACCTCCGAGGCGATGAACGAGCAGACGCGGGTCATGCCGGTCGTGCCGCTCTTCCACGTCAACGCCTGGGGGCTACCCTACACCGCGCCGCTGGTCGGGGCCGAGCTGGTCTTTCCGGGGCCGCGGCTGGACGGCGCGAGCCTGTGGGAGGTGATGGAGGCGGAGGCCGTGACCTCGGCCTGGGGCGTGCCGACGATCTGGATGGGGCTGCTGAACGAGATCAAGAAGCGCGGCCGCAAGCCCGAGGCGCTGGCCCATATGGTCGTCGGCGGCTCGGCCGCGTCGCGCTCGCTGATCGAGCAGTTCGAGAAGCTCGGGGTGGAGGTCAACCACGCCTGGGGCATGACCGAGATGAGCCCGATCGGCACCATCGGCACCCTGCCCCGCAAGGCCCGCGCGGCGAGCTTCGACGAGCGCATGGCGCTGAAGGTCTCGCAGGGGCGGCGGGTGCCCTTCGTCGCGATGAAGATCGTGGACGAGGCCGGGCGGCGCCTGCCCCATGACGGCCAGTCGCAGGGCGAGCTTGCGGTGCGCGCGCCCACGGTGATGGGCGGCTATTTCAACAACCCCGAGGCCTCGCGGAAGGCGATGGACGCCGAGGGCTGGTTCGTCACCGGCGACATCGCCACGATCTCGCCGGACGGCTTCCTGCAACTGCGCGACCGGACCAAGGACCTGATCAAGTCGGGCGGCGAGTGGATCAGCTCGATCGACCTCGAGAACGCGGCCGAGGCGCATCCGAAGATCGCCCAATGCGCCGCCATCGCCGTGCCGCACCCCCGCTGGGACGAGCGGCCGGTGCTGATCGTGGTGCCGAAGGACCCGGGCGATCCGCCGACGCTGGAGGAGGTGAATGCGCTGCTGGGCGGCAGCTTCGCCCGCTGGCAGCTGCCCGACGACATCATCCTGGTCGAGAGCCTGCCGATGACGGCGACGGGGAAGATCTCCAAGCTGACGCTGCGAAGTCTGATGCAGGGGTATGTGCTGCCGGAGTTGCGCGAGGCGGGGTGAGGAGATGCGTCCTCGGGGCGCACTCCGACACTTGCCCGTGGCTGGCCTAGCGCAACAGAGGGCAGCGTCCGCCCTGGTGGACGCGAAGCGTCCGCCGGGGGCAGGGTGGACGCTGACCGATCCGCGGGGTGGATCGGTCGGCCTATGGCTGGCGGTGCGCGCAAATGGGCACAGGGTCCCATTTGCGGACGCGGGGCGTCGCCCCTACCAGGCCGCGCGGTAGATCGACAAGGCATCCGCCTCCGTCACCGGTCGGGGATTGTTCACCAGCAGCCGCGTCTGGTTCATCGCATCCGACGCCAGCCGAGGCAGCACCTCCTCCGGGATCTCCATCGACCGTAAATCCGGCGGCAGCCCGCAGTGGCGGGCAAGCTCCGCCAGTCGGTCGCAGAACGCCGCCGCCCGCTCCTGCCCCTCCAGCTGCGCCAGCTCCGGGAACGCGAACGGCGCCAGTTCCGCATAGCGCTGCGGCGCGGTCACGATGTTGAAGCGCAGCACATGCGGCAGCACGAGCGCGTTCGAGAGGCCGTGCGGGATATGGAAATGCCCACCCAAGGGGTAGGCCAGCGCATGGACCGCCGCCACCGGCGAGTTCGCGAAGGCCTGCCCCGCCAGCATCGAGCCGAGCAGCATGTCCCCGCGCGCCTCCGCATCGCTGCCGTCGCGCACGGCACGCAAGAGCGAGCGGCCGATCAGCGTCAGCGCCTGGGTCGCCAGCACGCGCGAGACCGGGTTGTTGTTGGGGCTGGCCGAGGCATAGGCCTCGATCGCATGGACCATCGCATCCACACCCGTCGCCGCGGTTATATGCGGCGGCAGGCCGTAGGTCAGCTCCGGGTCGAGCAGCGCCACGTCGGGCAGCAGGACGGGCGAGACCACGCCCATCTTCTCGCTGCTGGCGGTGGTCACGATGGAAATCGGCGTGACCTCCGAGCCGGTCCCCGCGGTGGTCGGCACGAGGATCAGCGGCAGGCGCGGACCCTTCGCCTTGCCGACGCCATAGACCTCGGCCAGCGTCTCGGACCCGCCCGCGAGCAGTGCCACCAGCTTCGCCACGTCGAGCGACGAGCCGCCGCCGAGGCCGATGATCCCCGCGGCGCCCGCCTCCCGCGCGGCCTCGGTCGCGGCCAGCACCACGCTCTCGGGCGGGTCGGCCGCGACCTCGGCATAGCGCGTGACCTCGACGCCAGCCTCGCGCAGTGCGGCCTCGGCCCGTTCGACGATGCCGGTGGCGACCATGCCGGGGTCGGTGACGAGCAGCACCCGCTCGGCCCCCTGCGCGCGCGCGATCCCGCCCAGGCCCGAGAGCGCCCCGGGGCCGTAATGGATGGACTTCGGGCTGTTGAAGCTGAAGCTGGCCATCGCTCAGCCCAGCATCTCGACGCCACCGCAGACAGAGACCGCCTGCCCCGAGATGGTCCGCCCGCGCTCGCTCGCCAGAAAGAGGATCTGGTCCGCGATCTGCTCGGCCGTGACGTAGTCGCGCAGCGCGACCTTGGAGAGCGCCTCGGCCTCGATCTCGGCAAAGCTCTGCCCGCGCAGCTGCGCCCGCGCCTCCAGCACCCGCCGCACCCGGTCGCCCGCGACCACGCCCGGCAGCACCGCGTTCACGCGGATGCTGTCGGGGCCGAGTTCGAGCGCGAGCGACTTCGTCAGCCCGATCACTCCCCATTTCGCCGCCGAATAGGGCGTGCGGTTGGCGAAGCCGAGGCGGCCCGCGACCGAGGACAGGTTGATGATCGAGGCATTGCCGCTCTCGCGCAGCGCCGCCACCGCGACCTTGGTGCCGACGAATTGCGAGGTCAGGCCGATGTCGATGGTGGCGTGCCACTGGTCAAGGCCGATGTCCTCGATCTTCGCGGTCGGCCCGGCGATGCCGGCGTTGTTCACGAGGCAGTCGAGCCCGCCCAGATGGGTGATGGAGTCGGTGATGAAGCCTTCGAGCGCCGCGGCGTCGGCCACGTCCACGCGGCGATGGAAGACGCCCTCGGGCAGGCTCGCCAGCCCCTCCTCGTCGATGTCGCAGGTGGCGACGCGGGCGCCCTCGGCCAGGAAGGCGTCGATGATGGCGCGGCCGATGCCGGCGGCGCCGGCCGTGACGATGACTCGGGCGCCGAGAAGGGCGAGGTCCATGGGCAGGCTCCGTGACTGTGCCGGGCGACTGTGATCGCGCCCGGCGGAAGGCGCAAGCGTCCGGCCCCTTGCGCCGGCCGCGCGGGACCGCGATCGTGGCCGCGAACCGGAAGCCTGAGACCAGAAGGACCGACACGACATGGCCAGACCGCCCCGCAAGACGATCATCACCTGCGCCGTCACCGGCTCGATCCACACGCCCTCGATGTCGCCGCACCTGCCGGTCACGGCCTCCGAGATCGCCGACGCCGCGCTCGGCGCCGCCGAGGCGGGCGCGGCCATCGTCCATCTGCACGCCCGCAACCCCGAGGACGGCCGCCCCGACCAGTCGCCCGAGGCGTTCCTGCCGTTCCTGCAGGTCATCAAGCAGCGCTCGGACGTGGTCGTGAACATCACCACCGGCGGCGCGCCGACCATGACCATCGAGGAGCGGATGCAGCCCGCGGCGGTCTACCGCCCCGAGGTCGCCTCGCTCAACATGGGATCGATGAACTTCTCCTTCGCGCCGATGCTGGAGCGCTTCGAGGGCAAGCTGAAGCACCAATGGGAGCGCGATTACCTCGGCAACAAGGACATCATCTTCCGCAATACCTTCGGCGATATCGAGAAGCTGCTGACGACGCTGGGCGCGAACGGCACCCGCTTCGAGTTCGAGTGCTACGACACAGCGCATCTCTACAACCTGAAGTATTTCCATGACCGGGGCCTGGTGAAGGGACCACTGTTCATCCAGACGGTGTTCGGCCTGATGGGCGGCATCGGGACGCATCCCGACGACGTGATGCACATGAAGCGCACCGCCGACCGCCTGTTCGGGGACAACTACCGCTGGTCGGTCCTGGGCGCCGGCCGGTCGCAGATGCCGGTCGCCGCGATGGCCGCAGCGATGGGCGGGCATGTGCGGGTCGGCATGGAGGATTCGCTGTGGGCGGGGCCGGGGAAGCTCGCCGAGTCGAGCGCCGAGCAGGTGCGGCTGGTCCGCAAGATCCTCGAGGGGCTGGGGCTGGAGATCGCCACGCCCGATGAGGCGCGGGAGATCCTCACGCTGAAGGGAACGGACGATCTCGGCTTTTGATCGCTGACGGTTCGGCGCGAGGGATTGGGGCGAGTGACCCAATCCCGCTTGGAACGGAGACGTCAGCGTAACAGAGAGGGTCCGCGCCCGCACGAAGGTGGGCGCAAACGCGCCCGCCTGTGGGGCGGGCGGGCGCGGATCCGTCCGCTTTGGCGGACGGGCGGGACGTAGCGGCATGGTCAATCATCCGTAAGGGGGCGGGAGCCCGCCCCCCTCACCTCACCGTAATCCGCCCGTCGAGCGACGGCGCGAACCCCGGCCCTTGCGCCGCCAGATGCTCGGCCAGCACATCCGCGAGGTCCGGGCCGAAGTCGTAGGCGTTCATCCCCTCGGTCTCGAACATGTCGTAGCCGTCGCCGCCGGTGCGGACGTAGTTGTTCGTCACCACGCCATAGGTCGCCTCGGGGTCGATCGGCACCCACTCGCCGCCCTCGCCCAGAACCTGCACCTCGCTGATCCGGCTGCCCGCGGGCGCGGCCGGGTCCACTGTATACCGCAGCCCCGCCACTTGCGCGAAGCGGCCCGCCTGCTCCTCGTACTGGCTCGCCCCGTTCTCGAGCGCCGCAAGGATGGTCGCGCCCTTGGCCTCGAAGGTCGCCAGCGTGTTCTGGAACGGCAGCACGTCATAAACCTCGCCCATCGTGACCGGCCCCGCGTCGATCGAAGCGCGCAACCCGCCGCCGTTCTGGATGGCGATGGTGACGCCCTGTCCCTTCACCCGCTCGAGCATGGCATCGGCCACGACATTCCCCATCTCGCATTCCCGCGCGCGGCAGGTCTCGCGGCTGCCGTCGATCGGCGCGGCGGTCTCGGCCACCTGCCGCTGGCGCAGTTCCTCGATCGGGGCCGCCATCTCCGCCACCCGCGCCGCGATCTCCGGGTCGGGCGTGACCGAGGCGTCGAGCAGCACGGGCTCGCCCTCGGCCGCGATCAGGTTGCCCGCGTCGTCGAAGGTCAGGATCAGGTGGCCGAGATATTTCCCGTAGGCATAGGCGGTCGCCACCGGCACCTCCTTGCCGTCCGGCCCCGCGACCATGGTCGGATAGGGACCGGCCGCGCCCTCCATCGGGCCGACCAGCGTGTGGCTGTGGCCGCCGATCACCGCGTCGAGGCCGGGCACCTGCGCCGCGAAGGCCTGATCGCGGAGGTAGCCGGAATGCGTCAGCGCGATGATCTTGTTCACGCCCTCGTCCGTCAGCGCCTGCACGTCGCCCTTCAGGCTCTCCATGTCGTCGTGGAAGATCACCTGGGGCCCCGGCGCGGCGGTCTCGGGCGTGTCCATCGCGAGGGCCGAGACGAGGCCGATCTTCTCGCCGCCCACGTCTAGCGTCACCGTATCCTCGAGCTTGCCGTTCAGCAGGTTCGACTGCGAGACGTCGAGATTGCCCGACATGACCGGGAACTGCGCCCCGTTAAGCAGCGTGACCGTGCCCTCCGGCCCGTCGTCGAACTCGTGATTGCCGAGCGACATGGCGTCGAAGCCGATCGCGTTCATGAACTCGACCACCTCCTCGCCCTTGTAGGTCATGTAGAAGAGGCTGCCCTGATACTGGTCGCCCGCGTCCAGCAGGATGACGTTGGCGCCCTCGGCCTCCAGCCCGTCGCGCAGCTCGGCCACCTTCGCGGCGAGGCGGGCAATGCCGCCGAAGCACTCGCCCTTGGCCTCGGTCTCGGCGTCGCAGGTCGAATCGAAGGCGTTGATCGACTCGATGCGGCTGTGGAAATCGTTGATGTGCAGGACATGGAGCACGTAGTCGGCCTGCGCGGCGCCGGCCATGAGGCCGAGCGCGGCAGTCGTGGCGAGAAGGCGAAGCATCGGGGGCGGTCCTTTCGCAGGGGTTCGGAACATCGGCATGAGGCCGCAGGGCGGCGGCGCCGGTCAAGTGTTTGCCGCGGTCCCGTGACGCGGGCGTGACGGCTTGACCGGGGCGGCGGAGGGCCGCAGAAGCGTGCCCATGCTGATCTACAAGATTTTCCGCCCGGCAGAATTTGCCGAATTGATCGCGCGGGGCGAGAGCGCGGGCGCCCCGGTGGACCGGGCCGACGGATTCGTCCACTTCTCGACCGGGGAACAGGTCCGCGAGACCGCGGCGCGGCATTTTTCCGGCGAGGACGGGCTGTGGCTGCTGGCCTGCGACGGCGCGGGTCTCGGCCCGGCGCTGCGCTGGGAGGTCTCGCGCGGAGGCGCGGCGTTCCCGCATCTCTACCGGGTGCTCCGCGCCGCGGATGTCGTCTGGGCGCGGCCCCTGCCCCTCGGCACCGGCGGCCACCGCTTCGGCGAGGACGTGGGGGCCGGATGAGCCTCATCGAACGCGTCGGAATCAAGGCGCTCCACCGCCTCGATCCTGAGCGGGCGCATGACTTGTCCTTGTCGCTGCTGGCCCGAGGTCTGGTGCCGCTGAGGGGCGGGCCGGTCACGTCCGACCGCCTCCGCACCACCGTCGTCGGTCTCGATCTGCCGAACCCGGTCGGCCTCGCCGCCGGCTACGACAAGAACGCCCGCGTCATCGGCCCCCTCACCCGAGCGGGCTTCGGCTTCATCGAGGCGGGGGCGGCGACACCCCGCGCGCAGCCCGGCAACCCGAAACCGCGCCTCTTCCGGCTGGCGGAGGAGGAGGCGGTCATCAACCGCTTCGGCTTCAACAACGAGGGGGCGGAGGCCATTGCGGCACGGCTGGCCGCGCGCGCGCCCTCGCCGGTGCCGGTCGGCCTCAACATCGGCGCGAACAGGGACAGCGAGGACCGTGCCGCCGATTTCGCCTCCGTGGTCGCCACGACGGGCTTGGCGGCGGATTTCCTGACCGTCAACGTCAGCTCGCCCAACACCGAGCGCCTGCGGGAGCTTCAGGGGGCTGCCGCGCTCGAGTCGCTGCTGTCCGGCGTGCTGGCTGCCCGCGATGCGCTGCCGGTGCGGCGGCCGGTATTCCTCAAGATCGGCCCGGACCTCGACGCGCCCGCCCTGAGCGATCTGGCGGCGGTGGCGCTGAACCTGCGCCTCGACGCGCTCATCGCCACGAACAGCACGACCGCGCGGGAAGGTCTCCCCGCCCGCTGGCAGGCCGAAGCCGGTGGCCTGTCGGGGCGTCCCCTGTTCGAGCGTGCGACGGCAACGCTCGCGGCGCTCCACCGCCTCACCGGCGGCCGCATCGCCCTGATCGGGACCGGCGGCATCGCCTCGGCCGATGACGCCTGGGCCAAGCTCGCCGCAGGCGCAAGCGCCGTGCAGGTCTACACCGCCCTCGTCTTCCAGGGCCTCTCCTTCGCCCCACGGCTGGCCGAGGCCCTCGACGCCCGCCTCGCCCGCGAGGGTTATGGCAGCGTCGCCGAACTCGCGGCCGACGCACCCGCGGCGGCCTGACGCGTCACGGGATCGTGGCCCCCCTTCCCCCGGCCCCGCGCCGCGCCTAGCCTGCGGCCTGAACCCGAGACCGGAGCCCCCATGCTGAAGATCCACGGCGTTACCCGCTCGCGCGCCTCGCGCATCATCTGGCTCTGCCACGAGCTTGACCTGCCTTTCGAGCAGGTGCCGGTGGTCCAGTCCTACCGCCTCGCCGACCCGCTGGACGAGGGCGCGCCGCTCAATACCCTGTCGCCTGGCTTCCTGCGCCTCTCGCCCGCGGGCGCCGTGCCGGTGATGGAGGATGACGGGTTGGTCCTCTCCGAATCGATGGCCTGCACGCTGCATCTGGCCCGCAAGGCCGGCCCGCCACTCGGCCCCGCGGATGCGGCGGAACTGGCCCTGATGGAGCAGTGGAGCTTCTACGCCGCGACCGCGATCGAGCCGGATGCGCTGACGATCCTGTTCCTGCACGGCCGCGGCCAGGCACAATCCGGTGAGGATGCGGGCCTCGTGGCCGAGGCCGGCGAGCGGCTGGTCCGGCCGATGCGCGTCCTCGACGAGCACCTCGGCCGCCACGGCCACCTCGTCAGCGACCGCTTTACCGTCGCCGACCTGAACGTGGCCGAGGTGGTGCGCTACGCCCAAGGCTATGGCGCGTTGATGGGCCAGTTTCCGGCGGTGGAGGAATGGCTCGCCGCCGCGCAGGCCCGGCCGGCGTTCCAGAAGATGTGGCAGGCGCGGCTGGCCGAGCCCGAGTAGCCATTGAAACGCGCATTAGAATAGACGATATCCAGCGCAGGGAGGATGCGTGATGACCCGCCTGCTGACGAACCAGATCTGCACCATGACCGAACTACGCGAGCCGCAGAAGGTCCTCGACCGCGCCGGCGGCAAGCCGGTGGCGGTGCTGAAGAACTCGGCGGTGGTGGCCTATCTCGTGCCGGAGGAGGCGACGGCGCCGCAGCATCGCTATGCCACGCGCGAGGAGATCATGGCTTCGCTGGAACGCACCCGCGAGCGCGCCCAGCCGGTGCTGGATTACCTCCGGGACAAGTGACGCCGGATGAACTGGCTTCTGCCGACCACCGACATGGTGGAACTAATCCATGATGCCGTGCTGAACCCCGGTGAACTAACCGGACGCGCGCGCGACAAGTCGCTCGACGGTGCCTTGGCGCGCGTCGAGAACCGACTGAGTTACGGGCTGGTGGGCGATGTCTATGACCTCGCCGCTGCCTACGCGATGGCTATTGCCCAAGGGCACTGCTTCAATGACGGCAACAAGCGGACTGCGTTCCGCGTGATGCAGACCGTCCTCGACACCAACGGTGCGCGCGAGCCGGCCGTCTCCGAGGAGGTGATGGGCCAGAAGGTCATCGCCCTCGCGCAGGGCCTGATCGACGACGGCGCGCTCGCCGACTGGCTGCGCGACCACGCCTGAGGGCGGATCGCGCGTTTGCCTTGGAACGCCCGAGCGCGCATAACCCTCGCCACAACGAAAACAACGGGCAGCCGATGAACGACCTTCTCTCCTCCGCCGAGGCGGCCAGCCACGCCTATTCCGCCGCCTCGATCGAGGTGCTGGAGGGGCTGGAGCCGGTCCGCAAGCGCCCCGGCATGTATATCGGCGGCACCGACGAGCGCGCGCTGCACCATCTGGTCGCGGAAATCCTCGACAACGCGATGGATGAGGCCGTCGCGGGGCACGCGAGCCGCATCGAGGTCGAGCTGCTCGCCGACGGCTCCGTCGCCGTGCGCGACAACGGCCGCGGCATCCCGATCGACCCGCATCCGAAGTTTCCGGGCCGCTCGGCGCTCGAGGTGATCCTCTGCACGCTGCATGCGGGCGGCAAGTTCTCGGGCGACGCCTACCAGACGTCCGGCGGCTTGCACGGCGTCGGCGCCTCCGTCGTCAACGCGCTCTCCGACAGCATGGTGGTCGAGGTCGCGCGGAACCGCGAACTCTGGCGCCAGGCCTTCAGCCGCGGCATTCCGCTCGGCCCGGTCGAGAAGGTCGGTCCTGCCCCGAACCGGCGCGGCACCACCGTCACCTTCCATCCCGACGAGGAAATCTTCGGCCACCACCGGCTGAAACCCGCGCGGATGATGAAAATGGTCAAGTCGAAGGCCTACCTGTTCTCCGGCGTGGAAATCCGCTGGCGGACCGAGATCGACGATGGCGAGACACCGGCCGAGGCGGTGTTCCACTTCCCCGGCGGCCTGGCCGACTACCTCGCCGAGCAGCTTCATGGCGTTTCGACCTATGCCGCCCAACCATTTGCGGGGTCAGTCGAGTTTGCCGAGAAGTTCGACCGTGCCGGAAAGGTGGACTGGGCGATCAACTGGACCCCTGCCCGCGACGGCTTCATCCAGTCCTACTGCAACACCGTGCCGACACCCGAGGGCGGCACCCATGAGGCGGGGTTCTGGTCGGCGATCCTCAAGGGCGTCCGCGCGCATGGCGAGTTGGTGAAGAACCGCAAGGCGGAGCAGATCACCCGCGACGACCTGCTGACCGGCGGCTGCGCCCTCGTCTCCTGCTTCATCCGCGAGCCGGAGTTCGTCGGCCAGACCAAGGACCGCCTCGCCACCGCCGAGGCCGCGCGGCTGGTCGAGGGCGCGGTGCGGGACCATTTCGACAACTGGCTGGCCTCCGATCCGAAGAGCGCCGGGGCGATCCTCGATTTTCTCGTGCTGCGGGCCGAGGAGCGGCTGCGGCGGCGGCAGGAGAAGGAGACGGCGCGCAAGACCGCCACCAAGAAGCTGCGCCTGCCCGGCAAGCTAGTGGATTGCAGCGCGACCAGCCGCGAGGGGACGGAGCTGTTCATCGTCGAGGGCGACTCGGCGGGCGGCAGCGCGAAGGCGGCGCGCGAGCGGGCGACGCAGGCGGTCATGCCGATCCGGGGCAAGATCCTGAACGTGCTGGGCGCGGCCTCCTCGAAGCTGGGGCAGAACCAGGAGATTGCCGACCTCTGCCAGGCGCTCGGCACCGGCATGGGGACGCGCTTCATCCTCGACGATCTGCGCTACGACAAGATCATCATCATGACCGACGCCGATGTGGACGGGGCCCATATCGCCTCGCTGCTGATGACCTTCTTCTTCACCCAGATGCGCCCGCTGATCGACCGCGGGCACCTCTATCTGGCCTGCCCCCCGCTCTACCGGCTGACCCAGGGGGCCGAGCGGGTCTACGTCCCCGACGACGCGGAGAAGGAGCGCTGGCTGGCGAAGGGCCTCGGCGGCAAGGGCAAGATCGACGTGCAGCGCTTCAAGGGTCTCGGCGAGATGGACGCCAAGGACCTGAAGGACACGACGATGAACCCGGCCACGCGCAAGCTGATCCGCGTCAGCATCGACGAGGACGAGAGCGGCGAGACCCGCGACGTGGTCGAGCGGCTGATGGGGCGGAAGCCCGAATTGCGGTTCCAGTTCATCAGCGAGAATGCGCGGTTCGTGGAGGAGCTGGATGTGTGAAGTCCGGCTTGACGGCAGGGCTTTACATGCATACTTAAATGCTTGAGTGGGATGAGGCCAAGCGCGCCGCGAACCTGATCAAGCATGGCGTGGATTTCGCGGCGGCTGAGCGGCTCGACTGGACGGCGGCGGTGGTCATCGAGGATGACCGCCACGACTATGGCGAGACGCGGCTGCGGGTGGCGGCACCTATCGACGGGCGGTGGCACATGGCGGTGGTGACGCCGCGTGATGGAAGGCTGAGGATCATCAGCCTCCGCAGGGCTAATGCGAAGGAGCGACGGTTGTGGGCAAGCGCGACGAGATCGTGATCGACGACCCGGAGAACCCGGAGTGGACGGCCAAGGACTTCGCCCGCGCCAAGCCCTCGCACGAAATCCCCGAACTCGCCGCCGTCCTGCGTCGCGGCCGCCCGCCGCTGCCGGAGGACGCGCGCAAGCAGCGGGTCACGATCTATCTCGACCGCGATCTGGTCGAGCGGCTCAAGCAGGACGGCAAGGGGTGGCAGACGCGTGCCAATGCGCTGCTGCGGAAGGCGGCGGGGCTGTGAAGGACTTTTCCCTCGCCCTCACCCCCGCCCATGTCGCTCGCGCCCACCGCGAGGTGGCGGCGCCGCCGCATGATCCCAGCTTCACGCTGCTGACGGACGACGACCTCGATGCCCTCGCCCACCGGCTGACCCACGGGCGTCCGCGCCCGGTCCCGATCTTCGCCTACGGCTCGCTGATCTGGAAACCGGGCTTCGAGGTCGGCGGCATCCGCCGCGCCCGCGCGATCGGCTGGCACCGCAGCTTCTGCATCGAGCTGAACCACTGGCGCGGCTCGCCTGATTGTCCCGGCCTGATGCTGGCGCTCGAGGCGGGGGGCAGTTGCGACGGCCTCATCATGGAGGTCGCACCTGGAACCGAGCGCGACTCGCTGCGCGCGATCCTCAAGCGCGAACTGGTGGCCGAGGAGCTGGTCGAGAACGCCTGCTGGATCGCCGTCGAGACCGACCGCGGCACCGAAGAGGCGCTGACCTTCTACGCCGGGCCGGTGGGGCAGACCCTCGTCTGCCCGCCGCTCGAGGAACAGGCGCGGCGGCTCGCCCATGCTTGCGGCCATGCCGGGTCGGGCGCTGAATATCTGCAGCGGACGGCAGCGGCACTGGCCGAGAACGGACTGGACGATCCCTATATCTGGCAGCTTCAGCGGCTGGTCGCTGATGAAATCGACAGCTGGCACACCAAAGGCGCCCCGATCGGCGACGTGTAACGGAACGCCGCCTCGATACGGGCGTTCTGGCTCGAGCCTCCGGGGGGAACGCCAGCCATGTCGAGCCAGACCACCACCGATCACGACACCATCCGCGAATGGGCCGAGGCCCGCGGCGGCGTTCCGACCATAGTCCGCGGCACCGAGGACGACGAGGGCGAGGGCATCCTGCGGATCGACTTCGCCGAGCGCGACGAGGCGCTCGAGGAAATCTCCTGGGAGGAGTTCTTTGAGACTTTCGAGGACCGCGGCCTCGCCTTCCTTTATCAGGACGAGACGAAAGACGGCGAGGAGAGCCGTTTCTTCAAGCTCGTCAGGCGCTGAGCCGCACCACGCGGTCCATCCGCGCCGCCAGTTCCATGTTGTGCGTGGCGATCAGCGCCGCGAGGCCGGTCTCGCGCACCACTTCCATCAGCACCCCGAACACCTGATCCGAGGTCGCGGGGTCGAGGTTGCCCGTCGGCTCGTCGGCCAGCATGAGCGCGGGCCCGTTGGCGAGCGCGCGGCAGAAGGCCACGCGCTGCTGCTCTCCGCCGGAGAGCGCGGCCGGGCGGTGGTCGGCCCGGTGGTCGAGGCCGACGCGGGCGAGCAGGGCGTCGGCGCGGGCGCGGGCCTCCGCCTGCGGGACCGAATCCGCGAGCTGCGGCAGGACCACGTTCTCGCGCGCCGTGAACTCGGGCAGCAGGTGGTGGAACTGGTAGACGAAGCCGATCTGCCGCCGCCGCGCCGTGGTCCGGGCACGGTCGGACTCGGTCGTCATGTCGCGGCCCGCCACGATGACGCGGCCCGCATCGGGGCTGTCCAGAAGCCCCGCGATGTGCAGCAGGGTGGATTTTCCGGCCCCGGACGGCGCGACCAGGGCCACGACCTCGCCCCGCCCGACCGTTAGATCAAGGCCCCGCAGCACCTCCACGACGGAGGGCAGGCCGCGGTTGTAGGTCTTGGCGATCCCTTGGAGGCGCAGCACCTCACTCATAGCGCAGCGCCTCCACCGGGTTCAGCCGCGCGGCGCGGCGGGCCGGGAACCATGTCACGATGAACGAGAGCGTCAGCGACAGGCCCACGGCGCGGGCCAGGTCCACGGCGCGCAGCTGCGCCGGAAGCTCGTAGATGCCGCGCACCGAAGCGTCCCATGCGCCGCCGCCCGAGAACCAGTTGATCGCGGCCATGATCGTACTGACGTTCAGCGACAGCAGCACCCCGAGGATCACCCCGGCCAGCGTGCCGATGACTCCGGTGAACGCTCCGCAGAGGAAGAACACCCGCAGCACCGACCCCTCGGTCAGGCCCATCGTCCGCAGGATGCCGATGTCGCGGGTCTTGTTCTTCACCAGCATGATCAGCCCCGAGGTGATGTTCATCGCGGCGATCAGGACCAGCACCGAGAGGATGACGAACATCACGTCGTCCTCGATATCGAGCGCCCGCAGGAACGCGCCGGAACTGTCCCGCCAGGTCCAGACCTGCGCCCCCTCCCCCGCCACCTCCAGCAGCGCCGGCGTCCAGCGGTCGATGCGCTCGGGATCGTCCACGAAGACCTCGATCTCGTCGGCGACGCCCTCGCGATTGAAGAAGCTCTGCGCCTCGGAGAGCGGCATGTAGGCGCGGGTGCGGTCGATGTCGTAGCGCCCGGCGGTGAAGACATAGGCGACCTGGTAGGCGTTCACGCGCGGCGTGGTGCCGAAGGGCGTCTGCGCCCCCTGGGGCGAGATCACGCGCAGCGTGTCGCCCGGCCCGACGCCCAACTCGCGCGCGAGACCGGAGCCGATGGCGATGCCCTGGCCGAAATCCTCGATCCGCCCGATGCCGGTCGCGGGATCGGCCACGCGCGGGATCGCGGCAAGCGCCTCGGGCGTCAGCCCGAACACCTCCGCCACCATCGAGCGGTCGCCCGACTGCATCATCACCTGCCCCTTCACCACGGGCGTGGCGCGGGTGACGCCGGGGATCGCCTCGATGCGCCCGGCGAGGGTGTCGTAGTCGGCGATCCGCCCCGGCACGACCACCCCCTCGGCGATCTGCCGCGGCTGCTGGTAGACCGTGACATGGGCGTTCGCGCCAAGGATCGTGTCGACGAACTCGGCCCGGAAGCCCGCGCGGACGGCCAGCGTGGCGATCAGCGCCATGACGCCGAGGGCGATGCCGATGAGGCTGATCCAGGTCATGACGCTGACCCCGCCCTCGGCGCGCCGCGCGCGCAGGTAGCGCCAGGCGATCATGAACTCGAAGGGCGCGAAGGGGCGCGGGGTGGCGCGCGGAGGCGACGGGTCGGTGGTCATGGGGCTCGCATCCGGGTCGGGCGAGCCGGGAAATGCGACCCCCCGGCGGGAAAGTCCAGCGACGGCCGCGTGATCGACCCGTTCCTTCTTCTGTCCGAAAATATCCGGCGGGGGTCCGGGGGCGCGAAGCCCCCGGCTTTCCGGGCCTTGATCGCGCGCGCCCGCCTGTCGCATGGTCAGACACGGGCCGGGCCGCGCGCCAGCCAGACGACCAGCCCCAGGGGAGAGACCATGCTCAACCGCCGCGCCTTTGCCGCGCTGACCGCTGCCGCCCTCGTCGCGCTGCCGATCCAGGCGAGCGCCCAGCAGCAGTTCATCAACATCCTGACCGGCGGCACCTCGGGGGTCTATTACCCGCTCGGCGTCGCGCTCCAGAAGCTCTACGGCGACGGCATCGAGGGCGCGCGCACGCAGGTGCAGTCCACCAAGGCCTCGGTCGAGAACCTCAACCTGCTGCAGGCCGGCCGGGGCGAGGTCGGCTTCTCGCTCGGCGACAGCGTCAAGGCCGCGGCCGAGGGCGATGCGGAGGCGGGCTTCGCGCAGCCGCTCGACAAGCTGCGCGGGCTGGCCACGATCTATCCCAACTACGTCCAGATCGTCGCCACCGCCGAGTCCGGGATCACCTCGCTCGACGACCTCAAGGGCCGCAGCCTCTCGGTGGGCGCGCCGAAATCGGGAACCGAGCTCAACGCCCGCGCCATCTTCGAGGCGGCGGGGATGAGCTATGACGACCTCGGCAAGGTCGAATACCTGCCCTTCGCGGAATCGGTCGAGCTGATGAAGAACCGCCAGCTCGACGCCACCCTCCAGTCGGCGGGCCTCGGCGTCGCCTCGCTGAAGGACCTCTCGACCAGCACCGCGATCACGGTGGTCGAGGTTCCGGCCACGATCGCCGAGACGCTCGGCGCGCCCTTCGAGGCGGCGGTGATTCCGGCGGGCACCTATGACGGGCAGGACGCGGACGCCTCCACGGTGTCGATCCAGAACATGCTGGTGACGCATGCCGATGTGCCGGAGGAGACCGTCTACCAGATGACGAAGCTGTTGTTCGAGAACCTGCCCGCGATGGTCGCGGCGCATTCGGCCGCGCAGGCGATCGACCCGGCGCGCGCCGCCGACAGCTCGCTGATCCCGCTGCATCCGGGCGCCGAGCGCTACTACCGCGAGGCCGGCATCCTGCAGTAAGCGGGGCTGCAGATGACGACCCGGCCCCGGCGTTCTCTCGCGCCGGGGCCTTTTCGGCCCAAGGCCGCAGAAGGCGAGACCGCATGAGCAACATCCAGGACCCAGCCCAGCACGTCCCGCCGCCCGGCGCAGCGGAGCTTTCGATCCACGACCCGCTGGCCGAGAGCTTCCCCGACACCGAAATGGGCCGGCTGCTGTTCTGGATCGCGGTCGCCTTCTCGGTCTTCCAGATCGCCACCGCCGCGCATGTGATCGACATGCCGAGCCAGATCGTCCGCGCGGTCCATGTCGGCTTCCTGATCCTGCTGACCTTCCCGCTGGTCGGCCTCGCGCGCCGCTGGCCCGCCTGGGGGCAGGCGCTCGGCTGGGCGCTCGCACTCGCCGGGGTGGCGGTCGCGGCCTATCAGTGGGTCGAATACGAGCCGCTGATCCTGCGCGCGGGGATGCCGAACACCGCCGACCTCGTGATGGGGACCATCGCGCTCGTGACGGTCTTCGCCGCCGCATGGGCGATCATGGGCATCGCGCTGCCGATCATCGCCGGCGCGTTCCTGCTCTACTGCTTCTTCGGGCAATACATGCCGGGGATGCTCCAGACCCGCGGCTACGGTTTCGATCAGGTGATCGAGCACATGGCCTACGGGACCGAGGGCATCTACGGTATCCCGATCTACGTCAGCTCCACCTACATCTTCCTGTTCATCCTGTTTGGCTCGTTCCTCGAGAAGGCGGGGATGATCAAGCTCTTCACCGACGTCGCCCTCGGCCTTGTCGGGCACATGATCGGCGGCCCGGCCAAGGTGGCGGTGGTCAGTTCCGGCCTGATGGGCACCATCTCCGGCTCGGGCGTGGCGAACGTCGTCACCACCGGGCAGTTCACCATCCCGCTGATGAAGCGCTTCGGCTACCGCCCGGCCTTCGCCGGGGGCGTCGAGGCCACCGCCTCGATGGGCGGGCAGATCATGCCGCCGGTGATGGGCGCGGTCGCCTTCATCATGGCCGAGACGCTGGGCGTTCCTTACGTCGAGATCGTCAAGGCGGCCGTGATCCCCGCGATCCTCTACTTCGCCGGGGCCTTCTGGATGACGCATCTGGAGGCCGGCAAGCGCAACCTCATCGGCATGAAGCGCGAGGAGATGCCCTCGCCGCTGAAGGCCATACGCGAGGGCTGGTATCTGGTCCTGCCGCTCGGCGTCCTCGTCTGGCTGCTGTTCGCGGGCTACACGCCGCTCTTCGCGGGCACCATCGGGCTGGCGCTGACGGTGCTGCTGATCCTCGGCGCCTCGGCCGTGCTCGGGCTGCCGAACGTGGTGCTGCGGAGCATCGTCTGGATCGGCATCGGCCTCGTCGCCGCGTCGTTTTTCCAGTGGGGCACCCGGCCCATCGGCATCGCCCTTGCGGTCCTGATCGGCTGGAACCTCCTCTCCAAGGGCGGGCGCGAGACGCTGTGGCTCTGCATCGACAGCCTCGGCGAGGGGGCAAAGACGGCGCTGCCGGTGGGCGTCGCCTGCGCCCTCGTGGGCATCGTGATCGGCACCATGACGCTGACCGGCGCGGCCTCGACCTTCGGCAACTTCATCGTCTCGGTCGGCCAGGGCAACCTGTTCCTGTCGCTGCTGCTGACGATGATCACCTGCATCGTGCTGGGCATGGGGATCCCGACGATCCCGAACTACATCATCACCAGCTCGATCGCCGGGGGCGCGCTGCTGGAGCTGGGCGTGCCGCTGATCGTCAGCCACATGTTCGTCTTCTACTTCGGCATCCTCGCCGACCTGACGCCGCCGGTGGCGCTCGCCTGCTTCGCGGCGGCGCCGATCGCGCGGGAGTCGGGGCTGAAGATCAGCGGCGAGGCGATCAAGATCGCCGCCGCGGGCTTCGTGGTGCCGTTCATGGCGGTCTATTCGCCCGCGCTGATGCTGCAGGCGGGCGATCCGCTGAGCGCGGCGATCGGCTTCTGGCCGTCGGTCGTCTACATCGTCGTCAAGGCCGTCGCCTCGCTCGGCCTCTGGGGCATCGCGGTGATCGGCTGGCTCGGGCACCGGCTGAACTGGGGGCAGCGCGCGCTGGCGATGGTCGCGGGCTTCACGCTGGTCGTCCCGTCGGCGATCAGCGACCAGATCGGCTTCGGCCTCGGCGCGCTGTTCGTTGTCTGGCTTCTCTGGCAGCGCCGGCAGCGCGCCGCCGCGGCGTGAGCTGCCTGCTGGCCGGCGGCCTCGCGCTTGCCGTGAGCCACGGCTTCACCCTCGGCTGGACCCATTCGGTCGAGCGGGCCGGGTGGCGCGAGAGCTGGCGCGTGGAGGGGGCGGAGCTGGTCCTCGTCGAGGCGGCCGTGAAGGGTTCCGGCGCGGGCATGGAGCCGGGCGAGGGCGCGGTGCTGCGGGACGGCTGGTGGGTCTGGCCGGGCGGGCTGCGCGTCCCCTCGCTCGCCCTCGGCGCCTCGGGGGCGACCGGGGCGGGCTGGCGGCTCTGCACCGATGCGGGCTGCCGCGAGCTTGGGGCGGCCTCGGCCGAGCCGGTGATCCTCGCCCCCTGCCCCTGAGCCGCGCCGCGCCTTGCGTCCGCGGGGCCACCTGCTATTCCCGCGGCGACCCTCCCCCACGCCTCCCCGAGGAGCCGCGCCATGCCTTTCGCCGCCCGCCGCCAGTCCGACCTCGCGACCTGGAACCTCGCCACCGCCATCCGCACCCTCAGCGTGGACGCGGTTCAGGCGGCCAATTCCGGCCATCCGGGGATGCCGATGGGCATGGCGGACGTCGCCACGGTATTGTTCCGCGACCACCTCAAGTTCGACGCCTCGGCCCCGCACTGGCCGGACCGCGACCGCTTCGTGCTGTCGGCAGGCCACGGCTCGATGCTGCTCTACTCGCTGCTGCACCTGACCGGCTATGACGAGATCACCCTCGACCAGATCCGCCGCTTCCGGCAGCTGGGCAGCCTGACCGCCGGGCACCCGGAATACGGCCATGCGGGCGGGATCGAGACGACCACCGGCCCCCTCGGTCAAGGCGTCAGCGCCGCGGTCGGCATGGCTATCGCCGAGGAGCACATGCGGGCCGAGTTCGGCGAGGACATCGTCGATCACCGCACCTGGGTCATCACCGGCGACGGCTGCCTGATGGAGGGGATCAGCCAGGAGTCGCTGTCGCTCGCCGGGCACCTGAAGCTCGGCCGCCTCGTGGTCCTCTGGGACGACAACAAGATCACCATCGACGGCCGCGTGTCGCTGTCGGATTCGACCGACCAACTCGCGCGCTTCGCCGCGATGGGTTGGCGCACGCTCGCCTGCGACGGCCACGACCCCGAGGACATCAGCCGCGCGCTCGCCGAAGCCGCGCAGTCGGATGGCCGCCCGACATTGGTCGCCTGCCGCACCACCATCGGCTACGGCGCGACCAAGCAGGACACCGCGGGCGTCCACGGCTCGCCGCTCGGGGCCGAGGAGATCGTGAAGCTCCGCAACCTCTACGACTGGGAGCATGCCGACTTCACCATCCCCGACGACATCCGCGAGTCCTGGTTGGAGATCGGAGGCCGTGGCGCGACCGCGCGCGAGGGGTGGAAAGCGCGCGTGGACGCCATGCCCGCCGACACGCGGGCCGAGTTCGCGCGCCGCATCTCGCTGGAACCGGCCCCCGGCCTCGCCCCGGCTATTGCGGCGCTGAAGCGGCAGGCGGTCGAGGGCAAGCCGAAACTCGCCACCCGCAAGGCCTCCGAGATGGTGCTGGAGGTCGTGAACCCGATCTGCGCCGAGACCATGGGCGGCTCGGCCGATCTGACGGGATCGAACAACACGCTGACCGCGGATCTCGGCATCTTCAACGTCCAGAACCGCGCCGGGCGCTACATCCACTACGGCATCCGCGAGCATGGCATGGCCGCGGTGATGAACGGGCTGACGCAGCACGGCGGCATCCGCGCCTATGGCGGCACGTTCCTGTGCTTCACCGACTACATGCGCGGCGCGATGCGTCTTTCGGCGCTGATGGGGGTGCCGGTCACCTACGTCATGACGCACGATTCCATCGGCCTCGGCGAGGACGGCCCGACCCACCAGCCGGTCGAGCATCTGGCAATGCTGCGCGCGACGCCGGGCCTCTGGACCTTCCGCCCCGCCGACCTCGTGGAGACCGCCGAGGCGTGGGAACTGGCGCTGACCTCCGCCGCCACGCCCTCGGTTCTCGCACTCTCGCGCCAGAACCTGCCCACCGTGCGCGAGGAAGCGGGCGCGGAGAACCTAACCGCGCGCGGAGCCTATGTGCTGCGCGAGGCCTCGGCCGCGCCGAAGGTCGTGCTGATGGCCTCCGGCTCGGAGGTCGAGATCGCGCTCGCCGCCCGCGAGGCGCTCGAGGCCGAGGGCACGCCCACCCGCGTCGTCTCGGTCCCCTGCATGGAGCTCTTCCGCACGCAGGACGAGGGCTACCGCCGCGAGGTGCTGCCCGCCGGGACCGTTCGCATCGCCATCGAGGCGGCGGTGCGGATGCCTTGGGACTGGCTGCTCCTCGGCGAGGGCGGCTCGGAGGCGAAGGCGGGCTTCGTCGGCATGGAGGGGTTCGGCGCATCGGCCCCGGCGCCCAAACTCTACCGCCACTTCGGCATCACCGCCGAGGCCGCCGCTGATCTCGCCCGGTCGCTGATGTGACAGCGCGCCCCGGCATCGCCGACCGCCGGGAGGCCGCGGGCACCAAGGTGCCGGGGATGACGGCGGAGGCGACGCCGGTCCTCGACCGGATCCGCAACGAGGGCGACACGACCGGGCGCGGCATCCTGCTGATGCTGGGCGCGATCACCCTCTTCACGGTGATGGACGCCTTCGGCAAGCATCTGACGGCGAGCTACCCGCCGATGCAGGTGATCTGGGCGCGCTACGCGGGCAACATGCTGATCGTGCTCGCGGTCCTTGCACCGCGGCTGGGTTCGGTCGCCCGCAGCCGCCGTCCCTGGGTGCAGATCTTCCGCGGCCTCACGCAACTGGGCGCGATCGTCTGCTTCTTCTTCGCGCTGCGGCATGTGGGGCTCGCCGAGACCACGGCGATCATGGACCTGAACCCCGTTCTCATCACCCTCTTCGCGGCCGTGTTCCTCGGCGAGGCGATCGGGCCCCGGCGCATCGCCGGCATCGTGGTGGCGCTGATCGGTGCCATGATCGTCATCCGCCCCGGCGCCGGGGTGCTGCATCCGGCGGCGCTGTTCGCCCTCGCCGGAGCCTTCGTCTATGCCACGGGCGCGGTGCTGACCCGGCTCGCGCGGAGCGATTCGACCGCGACCTCGATCCTCTGGGCGACGGCAATCTGCACCATCATCAGCAGCGCCATCGTGCCCTTCGTCTGGCAGCCGGTGGATCCGCGCGACCTCTGGGCCTTCGCGGCGATGGGGGTGATCGGCGCCGTCGCGCAAGCGCTGCTGATCCGCGCCTTCATGTTCGCCGAGGCCTCCACGCTCGCCCCCTTCGGCTATATCGGGCTGGTCTTCGCGACCCTGTGGGGCTGGCTCTTCTTCGACGCGGTGCCCGACCGCTGGACGGTGATCGGCGCGGGGGTCATCGTCAGCGCGGGTCTCTATGTCTGGGCCCGCGAGGCGCAACTGGCGGCCCGCGCATGAGCGACCGGATCCCCGGCCCCGGCGACCGCGCCCTCAGCCTTGCCTTCGAGACGGTAATGGCGGGCCTGCGCCGCCTGCCCTATGAGCGCCGCATTCCCGCGGGAGGCCGCCTGTTTTCGCAGGCGCTCGGCCCGCTCGCAGGCTGGCGGCGGCGCATCCGCCGGAACCTCGCGCTCGCCCGGCCGGACCTGCCGCGGGAGGAGGTCGAGCGCCTCGCCCGCGCCGTGCCCGACAATGTCGGCCGGGCGATGGCCGAGACCTATTCCGGGGCCGAGTTCACCACCCGCATGGCCGAGACCTCATCGCTTGAAGGCGAGGGCCTGCCGGTCCTAGAGGCCGCCGCCCGCGAGGGCCGCCCCGTCGTCCTCGCCTGCGCCCATTTCGGCAACTACGACGCCCTGCGCGCGGTCGTCGCCGCGCGTGGCTGGCCCATCGGCGGCCTCTACCGCCCGATGAGCAACCCGGCCTTCAACACCCATTACGTCCCGGCGATCTCGGCCATCGCCGAGCCGGTCTTTCCGCGCGGCCGCGAGGGTCTGGGCCAGATGCTGCGCTTCATCCGTGGCGGCGGCATGATCGCGCTCGGCTTCGACCTGCATGTGCAGGAGGGTGCGCCGCTGACCTTCTTCGGCCTGCCCGCGATGACCAGCCTGACCCCGGCCGAACTCGCCCTGCGCCACGATGCGCCGCTGATCCCCATGCACGCCATCCGTCAGCCGGACGGTTTCCGCTTCCGCGTCCACGCCTTCGCCCCGATCCCCCCGGGCGACCCGGCGGCGATGATGCAGGCCTGCAACGACGGCCTCGAGACGCTCGTGCGCCAGCACATGGATCAATGGTTCTGGGTCCACCGGCGCTGGAAGGCGGCCGAGGAGGACCGCCGCTGAACCCCGGCACCCCTCACCGCGTTGCCACCGGCAATCGCGTCGAGGAACCACGATGACCCCCCGCTGGCCCGAACGCCTCTGGATCGTCCGCCACGGCCAGTCGGCCGGCAATGTCGCGCGCGACCTCGCGCATGAGCAGGGGCATCACCGCATCGCGCTTTCCGGCCGCGACGTGGACGTGCCGCTTTCGGAACTCGGGCGGCAGCAGGCGCTTGCCCTCGGCCACTGGTTCGCCCGTGGCGAGGAGGGCGCGCGGCCGAACGTGATCCTCGCCTCGCCCTATCTGCGCGCCTGCGCCACGGCCGAGCTCTTCCGCGAGGGCGGCGGCGCCGTGCCGCGCGCGCGCATCCACCTCGACGAGCGCCTGCGCGAGAAGGAATTCGGCATCCTCGACGGCTGGACCACCGCCGGCATCCGCGCCGAGATGCCCGAGCAGGCCGAGTTCCGCCAGATGCTTGGCAAGTTCTACCACCGCCCGCCAGGGGGCGAGAGCTGGTGCGACGTGATCTTCCGGTTGCGCTCGCTGCTGGACACGGTGGGCCTGCATTACGGCGGCTGCCGGGTGATGATCGTGGCGCATCAGGTCGTGGTCCTCTGCATGCGCTACATCATCGAGGGGATGACGGAAGCGGAGATCCTCGCCATCGACGCCGAGAAGGACGTGGCGAATTGCGGCGTCACCGAATACGCGTTCGCCGAGACCGAGGACGGCGCCGGCGAGATGCAGCTCGTCGCCTACAACGTCACCGCGCCGATGAAGGCGGAGGCAACGCCGGTCACGCGCGCCCCCGACCCCATCGTGGCGAGCCGGGGATGAGCGAACCCGCGATTCTGGACAGCGCCTGGCTGCGCGCCCATCCGCTGCCGGTGCCGCCCGAGGACACCGACAAGAACAGCCGCGGACGGGTGCTGGTCGTCGGCGGCTCGCTGCGGGTGCCGGGCGGGCTGACGCTGACCGCGGAGGCCGCGCTGCGGGCGGGCGCGGGCAAGGTGCAGCTGGCCTTGCCGGAGCCGCTCGCGGTGCCGACCGGCATGGTGCTGCCAGAATGCGGTATCCGCGCCTTGCCGGTGGACGGCGAGGGCGAGATCGCCTCGGTCGCGCCTCTCGCCGGGCTGGTGGATGCCTGCGACTGCCTCGTCCTCGGCCCGGCGATGGTCTCGGCCGAGGCTGCCGGGGCGGCGCTGGATGCGCTGCTGGGAGAGGCGGAACGCCCCGCCGCCGCGGTCCTCGACGCGGCCGCGATCGCCGCCGCCGCGGGACGGGCGACGCTGCTCGACGGAATGGCGGGTCGGCTGATCCTGACCCCGCATGTCGGCGAGGCGGCGCTGCTGCTCGGGATCGAGGCCGAAACGATCGAGGCCGACCGCGAGGGCATCGCCCGCGGCGCCGCCGAGCGTTTCGGCGCCATCATCACGCTGAAGGGCGCAACCACGCTGATCGCCGCGCCGGAGGGCGCGCTGCTGCGCTATGGCGGGGGCGGCGTGGGGCTGGCGACCGGCGGCTCGGGCGATGTGCTGGCGGGGATCGTCGGCGCGCTCTTCGCGCGCGGCATGACCCCCTTCGAGGCCGCGGCCTGGGGCGTCTGGCTGCACGGCGAGGCCGGGCGGCGGCTGGCCGAGCGCCACGGGCCGATGGGGTTTCTGGCGCGGGAGCTGGCGCCGGAGCTGCCGAGCCTGATGCGGGGGATCTGAGGCGGCTTTACGTGTCCGCGCCGAGGTGACGCGATCACGGGCGTTGGGCGGAGAGTGCACCTATGTTGAAGCCCACGGGGAGGCGATCATGAGCGAGAGCTCACGCTCCAAGCTGCCGGAAGAATCGCTGCGCGCCATGCACACGCGCTTCGACCGGCTCGAGCACATGGTGCGCCATCAGGGTGCCGCCGCAGCGGAGGATCGGGCGCATCTGCGCGCGTTGATGCAGACGACGGGCAGGCACGACGACGGTTTCGCGTATCTCTATGCCCGCCTTGCACGAATCCAGCGGAGGCTGGACCTGCTGGAGGAGTAACCAGGACAAGTCACCTCGCCTCAGCCAGCCACGCCCGCGCCGCCGTCCGCACATGCCGGAACCGGTCCCCGCCGAGCGGCTTGCCGCCATACCACCGCGTCACCACGAGCAGCGTGTCCCGCGCCCCCGCGGCCTCGAGCTCCGCGAGGATGATCGCCCCTGCCCCGGCCTCGCCATCATCGGCCTTCACCGCCTCGCCGCCGAGGATCGCGGCCCAGCTGTTGTGGGTCGCCTTCTGGAACCGCTTCTGCCGCTTCAGCGCGGCCAGCAGCGCCTCGGCCTCGGCGCGGGTCGCCGCGGGCCCCCCGGCGGCCGCGTAGCGCGAGCCGCGGTCGGACAGCACGCGGTCGAGGATCCTCAGGCTCATGGACCCCTGCTGGCATCCGCGGAGGCGCGGATCAAGCGCCGCCTGTCGCCCGCACCGCGCGCGATGTCGCAATCCGTATGGCAAAGCCGGGCGATCCGGGCCAAGACGCCCTTGAGCGGGGCGCGAAGGAGTCCACGAGCATGGCCGACGAAGCTGACGAGATCATCCTGTCCGAACTGTCCGACGACGACCTCGTCAGCCAGATGATGGACGACCTCTATGACGGGCTGAAGGAGGAGATCGAGGAGGGCGTCAACATCCTCCTCGGGCGCGGCTGGGCACCCTATGACGTGCTGACGAAATCGCTCGTCGCCGGCATGACCATCGTTGGCGCCGACTTCCGCGACGGCATCCTGTTCGTGCCCGAGGTGCTGCTGGCCGCCAACGCCATGAAGGGCGGCATGGGGATCCTGAAGCCGCTGCTGGCCGAGACCGGCGCCCCGCGCATGGGCAAGATGGTGATCGGCACCGTGAAGGGCGACATCCACGACATCGGCAAGAACCTGGTCGCCATGATGATGGAGGGGGCGGGCTTCGAGGTGGTGGACCTCGGCATCAACAACCCGGTCGAGAAATACATCGACACGGCCAAGGCCGAGGAGGCCGACATCATCGGCATGTCGGCGCTGCTGACCACGACCATGCCCTACATGAAGGTGGTGATCGACACCCTGAAGGAGCAGGGGCTGCGCGACGACTACATCGTGATGGTCGGCGGCGCGCCACTGAACGAGGAGTTCGGCCGCGCGATCGGCGCCGATGCCTATTGCCGCGACGCGGCCGTGGCGGTCGAGACCGCGAAGGACTTCATCGCCCGCAAGCACAACCAGATGGCCCGCGGCTGAGCGCCGCCGGCCATCTGCCCAGGTCGAGGGCCTTTCGCCGCTCCCGGCACCAACCCGCACAAAAAAATGCTATCCGCTTTGCAACTTTCCGGTCTGCCGCCATATTGATCCCATGACGGAGGACCATCATGCCCCTGCCCCACTTCCTGGTGATGCTGCTTCTGGTGGTGACGGCGGCCGGGCTGACGCTGTGGGCCGTCTCTGCGGCCGGCGTGCCGCTCTTCGCGCTCGCCGTCACGGCGCTGCTGGCGGCAGCGGCGGTGCACCTCGTCGGACGCGAGCACTGACGCCCAAGCCGGGGCGGGTCCTGCTGATCGCCTGCGGCGCGCTTGCCCGCGAGTTGCTGGCCATCCGCGATGCGAATGGCTGGGACCACATGGACCTGCAATGCCTGCCCGCGGACCTGCACCTGCGCCCGGCGCTGATCCCGGACGCGGTGGAGGCAACCGTGACCGAGGCGCGCGCGGCCTATGAGCAGATCTTCGTCGTCTACGCCGACTGCGGCACCGGGGGCCTGCTGGCCGCCCGCTGCGAGGCCCTCGGCGTCGAGATGGTGCCGGGGCCGCATTGCTACGCCTTCTTCGACGGGCTGGCCGAGCACGAGGCCCGCGCCGCGGACGAGATCCGCGCCTTCTACCTCACCGATTTCCTCGTGCGGCAGTTCGACGCCTTCGTCTGGCGCGCCATGGGCTTCGATCGCCACCCGGAGCTGATCGAGATGATGTTCGGCAATTACGAGCGGCTGATCTACCTCGCCCAGACCGACGACCCGGCCCTCGACGGGCAGGCCGAGGAAGCGGCGGCGCGGCTGGGCCTGGCCTATGAGCGGCGCAAGACGGGCTATGGCGAGCTGCCGGGGATCCTTGCTCAGCTCTCCAGCTCGGCGTCCCAGTAGAGATAGTCGATCCAGCTGTGATGCAGGTGATTCGGCGGGAAGCGCCGGCCGATTCCGTGCATCTGCTCGGCCGTGGGCCGCGCGGGCGGTTTCCGCAGCTTCAGGCCCGAGTTGCGCAGGCTGCGGTTGGCCTTCTTCAGGTTGCAGCGCGAGCAGGCGGCGACCACGTTCTCCCAGCTGGTGATGCCCCCGCGCGAGCGCGGGATCACATGGTCGAAGGTCAGATCGCCCCGGCTGCCGCAGTACTGGCAGCAGAATTCGTCCCGCAGGAAAAGATTGAAGCGCGTGAAGGCCACGCGCTTCTGGGGTCGGACATATTCCTTCAGCACCACGACCGAGGGGATGCGCATGGCCGCGCGCTGACTTCGCACGACCTCCTCATATTCGGCGATGATCGTCACCCGGTCGAGGAACACCGCCTTGATCGCTTCCTGCCAGGGCCAGAGGCTCAGCGGATAGTAGCTCAACGGTCTGAAGTCGGCGTTCAGGACCAGGGCCGGATGTTGCCTGAGCGTCGAAGGCTCGCGCACGAACTGGGTGCGGAAATCGGTGGTGATGTGCTCGTCCAGCATCCGCGTCGTTCCCGCCTCGGGTCCGGTGGAAGGGCTCGGCTTTGCGCGGACTATATCTGGCGTCCGCCTCTGGGCAAGCCCCCGCATGTATCCGCCCCGTGCAGGGCTAGCGCGTCTGCGTGACGAGGCCGTGAACGCCACCCTGCACGCCGCCTGCAAGCGGCCCTTTTCTCGTGCTATTCTGACGCCTGCGCCCGACTGAGTCGCAAGGGCGTTGTCAGGAGATCATCCGATGTCGAGTCTCAACGAATCGCTCCGCGCGGCCCTTGCCGCCGCGGCGCTGCTGGGTGCGTTCGCCGGCGCGGCAATGGCCGATCCCGGCGTGGTCAGGATTCAGACCCCGAGCGGCGAGGTCTATGCCGACGCCAATCACATGACGCTCTATACCTTCGACAACGACACGCCGGGCGTGTCGAATTGCGACGGTCAATGCGCGGTGAACTGGCCGCCGCTGGTGGCGCCGGCGGATGCAACGGCGACGGGCGACTTCGCCCCGATCCAGCGCAGCAACGGGACGATGCAGTGGGCGCTGAATGGCAAGCCGCTCTATCTGTGGATCAAGGACACGCAGCCGGGCGAGATGACCGGCGACGGGGTGAACGGCGTCTGGCACGTCGCACGGTGAAGATGGGCCGCGGTAGCCACAGTGGCCCCGCCGTGCCAGACTGACGGCATGAGCAAGCCCGCACCGCCTCGCATCGGCACCCTCGAATCGGCCCTCTACGCCGCGGACCTCGACGCGGCGGAGGGGTTCTGGACCGACATCATAGGCCTGCGGGTCTTTCAGCGCGTGCCGCGACGGCATGTGTTCTTCCGGGTGGTGGAGGGCCAGCCGGCGCAGGTGCTGCTGGTCTTCAATCCCGAGGCGACGGCGAAGCCGCCCGCCCCCGACGCCCGCCTGCCGGTCCCGCCGCACGGGGCCGAGGGGCCGGGCCACTACTGCCTCGCCGTCGCCCCCGAGGAGCTGGACGGCTGGCGCGCGCATCTGGAGCGCGCGGGCGTCGCCATCGAGGCCGACTTCCGCTGGCCGAACGGGCGGCGGTCGATCTATTTCCGCGACCCGGCCGGGAACTCGATCGAGCTGGCCGATCCGGCGATCTGGGACGATTAGTCCTCTTTTTTCAAGACCTTCCGCAGGAAAGCCAAGGCGGCCCCGAGGCCGTCCGGCGCGATCCCGTGCCCCGTCCCCTCCATCACATGACCATAGACCGTGAAGCCAGCCGCCGTCAGCCCCTCGGCCGCGAGGCGCATGTCGGCAAAGGGCACCATCTCGTCCTGATCGCCGTGGATCAGCATCACCGGCGGCTTCACCTGCGCCTCGGCGGCCAGCGTCTCGGGCGCGAGGAGCCGCCCCGAGAAGCCCACGATCCCCGCCACGGCCTCGTCCCGCCGGGGGACCACATGCAGCGCCATCATGGTGCCCTGCGAGAAGCCCACGACGGCCATGCGGTCGGCGTCCAGCCCCTCGTCCCGCAGCACCCGGTTGAGGAAGGCGTCGAGGTCACGGATCGACTCGCCCATCGACGCCCGCGCCTCGGCCTCGGTTGAGCCGTCGAGCCAGGGGATCGGAAACCACTGCCGGCCGAAGGGGTTGTTGCGGCAGGGCTCGGGCGCGTCGGGGCTGTAGAAGGCGGTGCCGGGCAGATGCGGGGTCAGCGGCTCGGCCAGTCCCAGCAGGTCGGCCCCGTCAGCGCCGTAGCCGTGGAGGAAGACGACCACGGCATCGGCGTCCGCAGGACCGCGGCGTTCGGATTTCAGCGCACGCGTCATGTCACCCCCTCGCGGCCCTTGGCGAGGCGGTAGTAGGCCCAGAGGGCGCGGGCCGCAACCGACCGCCACGGCCGCCAGGGCTCGGCGATGGCAGCGAGCGCCTTGGGCGAGGGCCGCGCATCGAGCCCGTGGAGCAGCCGCGCCGCCTCCTGTAGCGCGAGGTCGCCCGGCGCAAAGGCATCGGCGCGGCCGAGGGCGAACATCAGGTAGATGTCCGCGGTCCAGCGGCCGATACCCGGCAGCGCCACGAGACGCTCGGCCACCTCGTCGTCCGGCAGGCCGCGCAGGCCCTCCCAGTCGAGACCGGCGGCGGCGATGCCCGTGAGATAGCGGATCTTCGGGCGCGAGAGGCCGGTGGCGCGCAGCGCATCCTCGCCTGCGTCGAGGATCGCCTCGGGCCTTTCGAAGCCCGCCGCCACGAGCCGCCCGAGGATTGCGTCGGCCGAGGCGACCGAAAGCTGCTGGCTTGCCACCGCGTTCAGGATCGCCGGGAAGCCGTCCCTGCGGCGGCGCAGCGGCAGCGGCCCGATCTCGGCCAGCGCCCCGGCCCAGACCGGCGACAGCGCCGCCAGATGCGCCGCGCCTTCGGCGAGGTCGGCCTCGGTCTCGATCAGCCGCATGTCACTCGCCGTCCGGCCGCGCCCGCGCGCGCGAGCCGCCGCGGCGGCGCGGCTCGGGCGGCGGCCGGTCCGCCGCCTCGCGCAGGACCGCCAGCATCGGGTGCCCGGTCTCCGACGCGTAGGTGTCGAGCAGCGCCCGCGCCGCCTCATGCGGAACAAGGCCGGGCGGCAGGGACAGCGCCCAGTCGAGGAAAATGGAACGGCACTCCCCCGCGGTGATGCCCTCGATCCGAAAACTTTCGCGGATCAAGCCCTTGGGGTCGGTTTCCGATGTCATGCCGCGTCCTCACCGCCGATGAGCCGCGCGTCCTGCCGCAGCCGCGTCTCGTAGGCCTGGCTGATATGAGCGCGCAGCGATGCCTCGGCCTCGCGCGCATTCCCCGCGCCGATCGCATCCACGATCGCCTGATGCTCGCCCAGGGCCTCGGGCGCGCGGCCCTCGGCGGCGAAGGTCGTCCGCGCCATCAGCGCCATGGTCTTGTGGACCATGTCGAGCTGCTGGATCAGGTAGCGGTTGTGGCTGGCCAGATGCAGCTGGTGGTGGAAACGGCGGTTGGCGCGGGCGAGGGCCTGCGGGTCGTCCACGATCCGGCGGTCGGCCTCGACCATCTGCCCCAGCACCCGCACCTCCTCGGGCGTGGCATGACGCGCGGCGAGGCGCGCGGCCAGGGCTTCGAGCTCGGCCCGGACGGTGTAGAGTTCCGCCAGCTGGTCGTGGTCGAGCGACGCGACCATCAGGCTGCGCCCGTCGCGGCGCAGCATCGCCTGCGTCTCGAGCCGCTGCAGAGCCTCGCGGACAGGCGTGCGCGAGACGCCGAAACGCTCGGCCAGATCGCTTTCGACCAGCCGGGTGCCGGGCGGGTAGTCGCCGGCCTCGATCGCCGCGAGGATCAGGGAATAGGCGTCCTTCATCACGCCAGCCTCACCGCAGTGGGCGCGCGATTGCAAGGCCGCGGCGGGCGGGCTACGGCCTGCGCATGGATTTCTCGCATGTGAACACCTGGATCTTCGATCTCGACAACACCCTCTACCCGCCCGAGGCGCAGCTTTTCGCGCAGGTGCAGCGGCGGATGACGGGCTATGTCATGCGCCTGACCGGCGCCTCCGAGGCGGAGGCCGAGGCGCTGCGCGCGGACTGGTTTCAGCGGCACGGCACGACCCTCGCGGGGCTGATGGCCGAGCACGGGATCGACCCCTATCCGTATCTGGACGAGGTCCATGACATCGACCTCTCGGGCATTGGCCCCGACCCCGGCCTCGCCGCGGCGATTGCCGCGCTGCCGGGGCGCAGGATCGTCCACACCAGTGCCGACGCCGCCTTTGCCGTCCGCGTGCTCTCGCGCCTGGCCCTGCCCGTCTTCGAGGCGATCTACGGCATCGGCGAGACCGCCTGGCATCCGAAGCCCGATCCGCGCTCCTATCAGGCGGTCCTCGCCGGGCACGCGATCGACCCCGCGCGGGCGGCGTTCTTCGAGGACGATGCCCGCAACCTCGAGGAGCCGCACCGGCTCGGGATGCGGACCGTGCTGGTAGGGCCTGCCGGTGAGGGGCGGGCCGACCATGTCCATGTGCAGACAGGCGACCTGGCTGGGTTGCTGCGCGGTCTGGCCGGCGCGGGCGTCGTCCCAGCCGCCATTGCGGCAACCCCCGCCCTGCGCTAACCCGCGAGCCGGGCGCCCGGCCCTTCCCGCGTCCCTACCCCGAGGAGCCCGTCCGAATGCGCCTGAGCCAGTATTTCCTGCCCGTCCTGAAGGAGAACCCGGCCGAGGCGCAGATCGTCAGCCATCGGCTGATGCTGCGCGCGGGCATGATCCGGCAGCAGGCGGCGGGCATCTATTCCTGGCTGCCGCTCGGCTGGCGGGTGCTGAAGCGGATCGAGCGCATCGTCCACGAGGAGCAGCAGCGCGCGGGCCACATCCCGCTGCTGATGCCGACGCTGCAGCCGGCCGAACTCTGGCGCGAGAGCGGCCGCTACGACGATTACGGCCAGGAGATGCTGCGGATCACCGACCGCCACAAGCGCGAGTTGCTCTACGGCCCGACGAATGAGGAGATGATCACCGACATCTTCCGCTCGGCCATCGGGAGCTACCGCGACCTGCCGCTGACCCTCTACCACGTCCAGTGGAAGTTCCGCGACGAGATGCGGCCCCGCTTCGGCGTCATGCGCGGGCGCGAGTTCCTGATGAAGGACGGCTACAACTTCGACCTGACGAAGGAGGCCGCGCTCCACGCCTACAACCGCCACCTGGTCAGCTACCTGCGCACCTACGAGCGCATGGGCCTGCAGGCGATCCCGATGCGCGCTGACTCAGGCCCCATCGGCGGCGAGGACACGCACGAGTTCCTGGTGCTGGCCGACACGGGCGAATCTGAGGTCTTCTACGACAGCGAGATCACCGACCTGCGCTTCGGCGACCGGCAGATCGACTATGCCGACGAGACCCAGTGCCGCGCCGTGCTGGAGGAGTTCACCTCGCGCTACGCCCGCACCGACGAGACGCATGACGAGGCACTCTTCGCGCAGATCCCCGAGGCGCGCCGCCGCAAAGCCCGCGGCATCGAGGTCGGCCAGATCTTCTACTTCGGCACCAAATATTCCGAGCCGATGGGCGCGGTGGTGGTCGGCCCCGACGGCAGCCGCCAGCCGGTCCATATGGGCAGCCACGGCATCGGCGTCAGCCGCCTCCTCGGCGCGATCATCGAGGCCAGCCATGACGAGCGCGGCATCATCTGGCCCGAGGGGGTGACGCCCTTCCCTGTCGGCATCGTCAACCTCAAGCAGGGCGACGCCGCGACCGATGGCGCCTGCGAGGCGCTCTATGCCGCGCTTGCCGAGCGGGGGCTGGAGGCGCTCTACGACGACCGCGACGAGCGCGCGGGGGCGAAATTCGCGACCATGGACCTGATCGGCCTGCCCTGGCGCATCACCGCCGGACCGCGGGGGCTGGCCAGCAACACGGTCGAGTTGACGAACCGCCGCACCGGCGAGACCGAGGTGCTGTCGCCTGCCGACGCGGTGGAGCGGGTGGCCGCCGCCTATGCGCCGGTGAAAGCCCGGGAATATCCGGTCGCCGTCGGCTGACAGAACCTTCGTACGAAGGTTCTGATACGATCCTTCGTACGAAGGACCGTTGGCTCAGTGGGTGGTCGTCTCCGACAGCAGGTTGATGACCACCACGCCCGCGACGATCAGCCCGATACCCACGACCGCCGCGGTGTCGAGCCGCTGGCGGAACACCACGAGGCCGATCAGCGTCACCAGCATGATGCCGAACCCGCTCCAGAGCGCATAGGCAACGCCCAGCGGCAGCACCCGCAACGCCTGCGAGAGCAGGTAGAACGAGAGCGCGTAGCAGAGGAGCATCCCCGCCACGGCCCAGGGTTTGGTGAACTGCTGAGATGCCTGCAGCAACGTCGTCCCGACGACCTCGAAGGCGACCGCGATGATGAGCGCCGCCCAGACCGCGGGGGTCACGCCACGAGCCTCCCCTCGAGGCTGTTCGCGGCGGAACCTATGATGCGGACCTGCACGAGGTCGCCCGCCTTCGCCTCGGGTGCCTCGACGAAGACCGAATGCAGGTAATCGGACTTGCCGACCATCTGCCCCGGCTTGCGGCCCGGCTTCTCGAAGAGGACGCCGACCGTGCGCCCGACCATTGCCTGCTGCGCGGCCTTCTGCTGGCGGGTCAACAGCGCCTGCAACTCATGCAGCCGCGCCTCGGCGAGTTCGCGCGGGACCGGCGTGCGGTCCGCAGCGGGGGTGCCGGGACGGGCGGAATAGGCGAAGCTGAAGGCGGTGGCGAAGCCGACCTGCTCGACAAGGCGCAGGGTGGCGGCGTGGTCCGCGTCGGTCTCGCCGGGGAAGCCGGTGATGAAATCCGAGGTCAGCAGGATGTCCGGCCGCGCCGCGCGGATGCGGTCCACGAGGCGCAGGTAGTGGTCCGCAGTGTGGCGGCGGTTCATGGCCTTGAGGATGCGGTCGGACCCCGACTGCACCGGCAGGTGCAGGTAGGGCATCAGCTGCGGCACGTCGCGATGGGCGGCGATCAGGTCCTCGGCCATGTCGTTGGGGTGGCTGGTGGTGTAGCGGATCCGCGCCAGCCCCTCGATCCCGGCAAGCGCGCGGATCAGGTGGCCGAGCCCCTGCCCGTCCTCGCCATGCCAGCCGTTGACGTTCTGCCCCAGCAGCGTGATCTCGCCCACGCCGCGCGCGACGAGGCCCTGCGCCTCGGCGATGATGCGGGCGGCGGGGCGGCTGACCTCGGCGCCGCGGGTGTAGGGGACGACGCAGAAGGCGCAGAACTTGTCGCAGCCCTCCTGCACGGTCAGGAAGGCGGTGGGCGCGCGGCGGGTCGCGGGCGGCAGGTGGTCGAACTTGTCCTCGGCCGGGAAGTCGGTCACGACCGCGGGCGCCTCGCCGCGCGCCATCGCCGGCAGGCGGTAATAGGCCTGCGGGCCGACGACGAGATCGACCAGCGGCATCCGCGCGCGGATGACCTCACCCTCCGCCTGCGCCACGCAGCCGGCGACGCCGATCTTCAGGTCCGGCCGCGCCGCCTTCAGCGGCTTCAGCCGCCCGAGGTCGGAATAGAGCTTCTCGGCCGCCTTCTCGCGGATATGGCAGGTGTTCAGCAGCACCATGTCCGCGTCGTCGGCGCTGTCGGTCTGGACATAGCCCTCGGCGCCCATGGCCGCGGCCATGCGCTCGCTGTCATAGACATTCATCTGACAGCCATAGGTCTTGATGAAGAGGCGCTTCGGAGCGGTCATGGCGGGCCGATTAGCACGGGGCGCAGGGGCGACGCAAACGCCGTCGCCTTCCCGCTGCGCGGGGCCAGCGTTGCCATCAGCGCGGGCAACATGCCCGAGACGAACAGGTTCTCCCCGGAAGCGCGCCGGCGCGGCGCCAGGGGATTCAAGTCGCATCCGTTGCTCAGGAGGACCAGCCCCTGCGCGGTCTCCAGACCGATCGCCTTGGCATCGGTCAGCAACATCGTCATGGCCGCGAGCTTCTGACCCGATTGCGGCAGGCCGAACTCGAACGCCTGCTTGATCGCGGTCGAGGTATCGCAGCCGGAACTCGCCAGGGCGACCACATCGGCGCCGCTGCTCATGGCCTTGGAGCAGGAAGGACGAGAAGTCCGTGGACTCGAGCGGCACCGCCACCGAGCCGACGATCTCGCCGCCGCCTTCGACGACGACCTCGGAGACGGTCTGCTGAAGCGTATGGCCGAATTTGTAATCCGCGGTGATGAAGAACCACTTCGTCGCACCGGCCTCGACCAGACTGCGGCCGGTGCCGGCGGCAAAGGCCTTGGTGTCGTAGGTCCACTGCACCGTCGAGGGGCGGCAGCTCTCGCGCGTGAAGATGCTCGACGCCGCGGCCGAGAGCAGGGTGGCGCCGCCCTTGCTGTCGCTGATGTCCACCACCGCCGCCGCGATCGAGGACACCGGCACGTCGAGGATGGCATTGACGCCGTCCACGTCATACCAGGTCCGCGCGATGTTCGCGCCGATATCGTGATATTCGTCGCTGTCGCAGGAGAAGGCGAGCGTCTGCCCGGCCGGCACGATCCGGTCGCAGACGCGGCAGCCATAGGCGTCCTCGATCTTCTTCTTGATCGCGGGAATGCCGACGCCGATTTCGCCGACCACGAAAACCGCACGCAGGCCGAGCGAGCTGACCTCGCGCCCCGCGCGTTCCTTCATCCGGTCGATCAGGAACTGCGCCAGCGACGGCGTCGTCATCAGCGCCGAGGGCCGAGTGAGTTCCGCAAACTGAATGACGGAATCCGCGCCGCCGCGCACATCGACATCGACCGGCAGATAGCCGGCCGCCTTCGGACGGCGCCACGGCTCGGCCGTCCACTGGACGCTACGAGTTTACCATCGCGGTCAGGCTAACGGAACAGCACCAGTGCGCCCGGCGACCACGCCACCCGCACCGGTATGCCCACCGCCGGCACGTCGCGCCCGAACACGTTGCGCATCGAGATGCGGACCGGCTCGACCGCCTCGCCCATACCCTCGAGGCGGATGTCGTAATAGGTCATGTCCCCGTAATAGACGACCTCATCGATCACGCCCCGCGAGACCTGGACGGCTCCGCGCGGCTCCTCCCCGGCGCCGAGCAGCGTCATCGTCTCGGGGCGGAAGCCGACGCTCGGGCCGGGGTCGCCGGGCATGGCGCGGCTGATCTGGGCCGCCGGGATCTCGACGATGCCAAGCCCCGCGATGCGCACCGCGACGACCTCGCCGCCGTCACCCAGCACCTCGGCCGGCAGGAAGTTCATCACGCCGATGAAATCCGCCACGCGCCGGTCCACCGGGCGGGCATAGAGCGCCTCCGGCTCGTCCAGCTGCGCGATCTCGCCCTCGAACATGACGGCGATGCGGTCCGACATGACCAGCGCCTCCTCCTGGTCGTGGGTGACGAGGACGAAGGTGATGCCGACCTGGCGCTGCAGCTTGATAAGTTCGACCTGCATCTGCTCGCGCATCTTGCGATCGAGAGCCGAGAGCGGCTCGTCGAGCAGCAGCACCTTGGGCTTGAGGATCAGCGCGCGGGCGAGTGCCACCCGTTGCCGCTGCCCGCCGGAGAGCGCATGCGCCGCCCGCGCACCGTAGCCGCCGAGGCCCACCATCTCCAGCGCCTCGGCCACGGCGCGGTCCTTCTCCATCCGCCCGCGGCGGTCACGGCGGAGGCCGAAGCCCACGTTCTGCGCCACGGTCAGGTGCGGGAAGATGGCGTAGGACTGGAACACCATGTTCGTCGGCCGCACGTTCGCGGGCACCTGGGCCATGTCGCGGCCGTCGATCAGCACCGCGCCCGAGGAGATGTCCTCGAACCCGGCGATGGTCCGCAAGAGCGTGGTCTTGCCGCAGCCGGAGGGGCCGAGGAGCGAGAAGAACTCGCCCTCGCGGATCGTCGCGCTGATGCCGCGCAGCGCGTGGTAGTCGGCGTAATGCTTGTGGACGTCGCGGAACTCGATCATCGGCCGGGCCTCGGCCCGCGGGGTGCGCGGCGGCGGGCGCTGACGCGCGGGCCGGGTCACGGCGGCGGGTGCGGGGGTCGGGTCGCTCACAGGAAGCCTCGGTCGTTCTGGCCGGTGCGGGCGGCGCCGCGGCGGCGGAAATACTCGGCGATGGTCAGCATCACGATCGACAGCAGCACCAGCACCGTCCCCAGGGCCATGATCATCGGGATCGAGGCCGGGAACCGCAATTGGCTGAAGATGTAGGTCGGCAGCGTCGGCTGGTTCCCGGCGAGGAAGAAGGCAATGATGAACTCGTCCAGCGACACCGTGAACGAGATCAGCAGCGCCGAGATGATGCCGGGCATCACCAGGGGCAGGATCACCAGCCGGAAGGCGCCCCACTTGCTCTCGCCCAGATCCTGCGCGGCTTCCTCGAAGGCGGGGTCGAGCGAGGCGAAGGCGGTGGTGAGGACCGTGATCGCATAGGGCATGCAGATCAGCGTGTGACCGACGATTACCGTGACGATCGAGAGCGTGACGCCGATCGAGAGCAGCACCACCAGCAGCGACATGGCGACGATGATCTCGGGCAGGACCAACGGCAGCATGATCGCGCCCATGATCCCGCCCTTGGCCGGAAAGCGGAAGCGGGTCGAGGCGCGGGCGGCGAAGATGCCCAGGCAGGTCGAGAGCACCGCCGAGGAGCCGGCGATGATGAGCGAATTGCCAAGCGCCCGGCGCAGGGTCGCATTCTCCCACATCTCGCCAAACCACTGGGTGGTGAAGCCGCGCAGCGGGAAGGCGACGATGGTGGCGTCGTTGAACGCGAAGAGCGGCAGCAGCAGGATCGGCGCGTAGAGGAACAGCAGGTAGAGGAGCGCATAGGCTCCGAGCCAGTTCGGCCTCATGCGCGCACCTTCAGGAAGCGCCGGTTCAACGCCATGAAGACTGCGGCCAGCACCGCGACGACCAGCATCGCCGTGACCGCGATGGCCGAGCCGAGGGGGCGGTTGTCCTGGTCGAGCATCTGGCTCTGGATCATGTTGGCGATCATCGGCACCCGGCCGCCGCCGATCAGCGTGGGCGTCACATAGTCGCCGATGGTCGGGATGAAGACGATCAGCGCCGCCGCGACGACGCCCGGCATGGCGAGCGGCAGGGTCACGCGCAGGAAGGTCATCACCCGGTTCTCGCCGAGGTCGCGCCCCGCCTCGAGCAGCGCCCGGTCGATTCGCTCGAGCGCGACGAAGATCGGCAGGATCGCGAAGGGCGCGTAGGCATGCGAGAGCGTCACGACGATTGCCTCGACGCTGTTGAGCATCCTCAGCGGGCGCTCGATCAGGCCGAAGAAATCGAGGATCGAGTTCACGACCCCGTTCGGCGCGAGGATCACCGACCACAGGAACACCCGGATCAGGTAGCTGGTCCAGAACGGGATGGTGATGAGGAAGAGCCACAAGGCCTTTCTCTGCGGCGAGACCACGAAGCTGAGGAAATAGGCGACAGGGAAGGCCAGCACGACGGTTGCCAGCGTCACCAGACCCGCCACCCAGAGCGAGCGCAGCATCAGCGCGCGGAAGATCGGATCCGCCCAGACCTGCAGGTAGTTGGCGAGGGTGAAGCCCTCGACGTACTCGCGGTAGCCGGTCTTGAAGAGGAACAGGCTGGTCGCCAGCATGACCAGCAGCGGCGCGGCCATGACCAGCAGCACATAGGCGAAGGGCGGCGCCACCAGGGCCAGCCCCTGCCGCGCTTCCCGATCCAAGCCCCGTGCCGCCATGCCGCCTCGGCCCCCGCTCCCGCGCTGTCGCGCCCCGTGCGATCTGTTCCACAGCAGGCGGGCTAAGGAAAGCCCCGTGCCGGACAGGCAGAACCGGTGAACGCGACGTTGCGCCGGTGGCGTAACTTCTCTTGACCGACTTACGCCAATGGCGCATCTTTCTGGCATGAAGATCGTTCGGACCCGGCGCTACTTGAAGGATCTCAAGCGAATCCGGGCGACCGAGGCAAAAGTTGCCGCCCTTCACGCGTCGATCGTGGCCAATCCGGCCGCTGGTGATGTGGTGATCGGCCTCAAGGGGGTTCGGAAAATCCGCTTCCCACTTGGCAACAAGGGGAAGAGCGGCGGCGGACGGGCTGTTTACCTGCTGATGATAGGTGATGACGTGGCGGTGATGCTGAAGGCCTATGCCAAGAACGAACAGGCCGATCTATCAGCGGATGACTGCAAGGCGATCTTCTCGGCGATCAAGGAGATGACCGATGACTGAGAAGCGAACGCAATTCGGGCTTGAGCTTGAGGAAGCCCTACGCGAAGCCGTCGCCTGGAAGCGGGGCGAGATTGCGCTTGAGGTCGAGAACATTGATCCAATGCCGCCCGCGCGGATAAAGGCCATACGCAAGAAGGTCGCGCGTTCCGCCGCCCAGTTCGAGAAGCGGTTCGGCATCCCGGCTGCCACCATCAACAACTGGGAACAAGGCCGCCGCAAGCCCGATGTCGCCGCCCGGCTGCTGCTGTCGGTGATAGAGCGGGACCCTGAACTGGTCGAGAAGGCCGCCGCGAACGCGGCGTGACCGGATGAATGCGGCGGCGGCCGCCACGCCATCGTAGACAAGCGGCCATCGGCCGCTAGAAGCTACCTGTCACTCGGCCGGGGCGATACCCGGCGGGTCCGATTCGGAGGAAATCAATGACCGACACGAAAACGCTCGGCCGGCGCGCCTTTATCACGCGCGGGGCGATCGGCGGCGCCGCGGCGGCCGCGGCCACCACGCTGGCCGCGCCCGCGATCGCGCAGGAGAGCCCGACGATCAACTGGCGCATGGCCTCGTCCTTCCCCAAGTCGCTCGACACCATCTACGGCGGCGGCGAAGAGATCTCGCAGCGGGTCAAGGAAGCGACCGACGGGCGCTTCAACCTCCAGGTCTTCGCCGCGGGCGAACTGGTCCCCGGTCTCGAGGCGATCAACGCGGCCTCCGGGGGCACGGTCGATTGCGCGCATTCGGTCGGTTACTACAACTGGGGCCAGGACCCGGCCTTCGCCGTGGGCGCCGATCTGCCGTTCATGCTGAACGCGCGTGGCAAGGCCGCCTACATGTATCAGGGCGGCGGCAACGACCTCTACAACCAGTTCCTCGCCAAGCACAGCCTGATCGGCTTCGTCGCCGGCAACACCGGCGTGCAGATGGGCGGCTGGTACCGCAAGGAGGTCAACACGGTCGCCGACTGGCAGGGCCTCAAGATCCGCATCGCGGGCGTTGCCGGCAGCGTGGTCGAGAAGCTGGGCGCGGTGCCGCAGCAGCTCGCCGGTGGCGACATCTACCCGGCGCTCGAGCGCGGGACGATCGACGCGGCCGAGTTCGTCGGCCCCTATGACGACGAGAAGCTCGGCTTCGTGAAGGTCGCGCCCTACTACTACTATCCCGGCTACTGGGAGGGCGGCCCGACCGTCCACCTGTTCATCAACCAGGCCCGCTATGACGAGCTGCCGGCGAACTATCAGGCGATCCTGCGCAGCGCCTGCCAGGCCTCCGACCAGAACATGCTGGCGAAATACGACTACAAGAACCCGGCCGCGCTGAAGCGCCTCGTCGCGGCGGGCGCGCAGCTGCGTCCGTTCTCGGAAGAGGTCCTGAACGCCAGCTACCAGGCCGCGCTCGAGGTCTATGCCGATGTCGCGGCCAAGAACGCCGACTTCAAGGCGCAGTGGGATGCGGTGCAGGAGTTCCGCAACGACTGGTATCTCTACACGCAGACGGCCGAGTACCAGTTCGACACCTACATGATGATCCTGCAGAAGAACGGTGCTCTCGCTCCCTCGGCGGGCTGATCCGCAAGGCTGAACGCAGAACCGCCGCCCCTCGGGGCGGCGGTTTTCTCTTTCCGCTGCCAGAAACTGCGTCCGCAGTTTCTGTCCGATCCTTCGTCCCGAACCGCGTTGATCCCGACGGCGAGTGCCTCGGCCGGAAGACCCTATGCGTAGGATTTTCGCCCTCGTCGAGCGGAGCATGGCCCATGAGACGCCGGCGGATCGCGTCGCTGCAATGCAAGTTCATGGAATCGCCGTGGGAGGTCGTGCGGAAGGCATTGACCTGCCCCCCGTAAGCTCCCTCGCCGTGATGTAGAGTCTGCCCGACCTGAAGGAGCAGACGAGATGAGGAAAAGCCGCTTCACCGATGCGCAGATCATCGGGATGATCAAGGAACAGGAAGCCG
>NZ_WKKA01000007.1 GCF_009674885.1 Paracoccus sp. S-4012 | reverse complement strand
GAGATCCTTCAACGCAGCCTGGTCGAGCAGCGACTCCGCCAGGAGCCGTTTGAGCCGGGCGTTCTCGTCCTCGAGCGCCTTCAGCCGCTTCGCGTCGGATACGTCCATGCCGCCGAACTTGGCCTTCAGGCGTAGAACGTGGCGCTGCTGATTCCGTGGCGACGGCAGAGCTCCGACGTCTTCGCCCCGGCTTCCTGTTCCCGCAGGATCCCGATGACCTGCTCCTCGGTGAACTTCGATCTCTTCATGTCCGGTCCTCTCGTTGGGCCGGACTCTAGCGTCACATGGAGGAGTTATCGGGGGTCACAGCATCCAGGCCACGATCCCGGACGTTCTGCCAGACGAGGCCGAGTACACACGGGCGCTGTCGCTCTCACGCCTGGCCTACGATCTCGAGAGCCTGCTCTCGCCGATGCTGGCGGCGGCGCTGCTGACGGTGGTGAGTTTCCCGGTCCTCTTCGGCGGTACCGTCATCGGCTTTCTCGCGTCGGCGGCGCTGGTGCTCACGGTTGCACTGCCTTCGCCCAGGCCTGCCCAGCCCCGCGGCATCTGGGATCGGACCACCCGCGGCATCCGCATCTATCTGGCCACGCCGCGCCTTCGAGGGCTGCTCGCCCTCAATCTCGCCGTCGCCGCGGCCGGCGCCATGGTAATCGTCAACACCGTCGTCCTCGTTCAGGCCCGCCTCGGCCTCGGCGAGGCAGAGGTGGCGCTGGCGCTCGCGGCGTTCGGCGGCGGCTCGATGGTGGCGGCGCTGCTCCTGCCGCGGCTGCTCGATCGCATCCCCGACCGTCCGGCGATGATCGCGGGCGCGGTGATCCTGGCGCTCGGGACGGCGCTTGGTCCGCTCATCGGATCGCTCACCGCACTGATGGTCCTGTGGCTCGTGATCGGCTTCGGCTACAGCCTGACGCAGACGCCGACGGGCAGGCTCCTGCGCCGGTCGGCCCAGCCGGAGGACCGGCCGGCGATCTTCGCCGCCCAGTTTGCGCTGAGCCACGCCTGCTGGCTCCTCACCTATCCGCTGGCCGGGCGGTTCGGTGCTTCGTTCGGGCTCGATGCGACCTTTCTGGTTCTCGCCGGCATCGCGGCGGCGGGTGTCGTGAGCGCCATGCGTCTCTGGCCGGCGCATGACCCCGATGCAGTGCTGCACGTGCATCCGGACTTGCCCGATGATCACCCGCACCTTCGGGAGCACGGACCCTCCGAGCATCGGCATCCGCTGGTAATTGATGACCTGCACCGCCAATGGCCACGTCCAAAGCGGCGTGCGTCGTAGCGCGGCCGCCGGTTCCTCAGGCTTCTTCCGGTGGCTTGATGTGGCGAAACTGCGAAAGCAGGAGCAGGTCGTAGGTTATCTTCAGGACTCCGCAGAGGAGGAATGGTCCCGCAAGAAACGCGCTTCCGAACATGGCGCCCGCGAGCGCGGGACTGAGCGCTGCCGCTAGGCTTCGCGGCACGGACGTGACGCTCGCGGCGGCCGGGCGTTCGGCTTCGGTCACCACCGCCATGACGTAGGAGGAGCGGGTCGGCACATCCATCTGCGACAGCGCGGCCCGCACCAGCAGCAAGGCAAGGGCAAGCCACAGGGTCGGCGCGAAGGCCGCCAGGATCAGGCACAGGCTTGACGGAATATGGGTGAAGACCATCGTGTTGATCAGGCCGATCCGCCCGGAGAGCCAGGCTGCAACCGGAAACGAGAACGCCGACAGGAGCCCCGACCAGAAGAAGAACAGGCTCGCGGCGGCCAGCGACATGTCGAACCTCTGGAAGAGCCAGAGCGCCAGCAGCGACTGGACCACGAAACCGCCCGCAAATGCATCCAGACTAAACAGCGCCGCGAGCTTGAAGACGATCTTCCGCGACGGCCCCAGCGCACTCGGCGCCCGGCCACTTTCGGGGTCCGGCCGCCGCGGGATCCGCCGATAGATGAGGTATCCCGCCACCCCGAGCATCGCATAGACGACGAACATTGCCTTGATGGCTGTTAACTGTCCGACCCCTCCGCGGCCGAGAAGATCAGGCGTTGCGGCCGACAGCGCTCCCACCGCGCCGGCCAGGGCGCCGATAAGGCTGTAGCGGGCGAAAAGCGCCGTGCGTCCCGCCGCTGATACGGCGCGCGACAGAACCGCGTGCTCGAGCGGGACGAAGACGCTGACGCTTCCCGCCGAGGGGTTCATTGTCCCGGCGAACGCAATCGCCAGCAGGACGGCATAGGTCTCCGCGATCGAGAACACGATCCCGGTGACAGCCATCAGGCAGGCGGCGGCCAGTAGGAGTTGCCGCCGCTCGTGGTGCGCACCGAGGATGCCGACGGCCAGAGTAAGCAGCGACGAGCCGAAGAGCGCGGCGGAAGAGATGACGCCGACCTGCCACGGCGACAGTCCAAGGGCGAGCAGGTAAGCGGGAAGGAGCACGGCGGCAAAGCCGTCGCCGAAATCCCTCAGTCCTCTGGCTACAAGCAGGGGTACGACCGCGGTTGCCTCCAGGCATCCGTTCCGCGCCAGCCCATCCGTCCGAGTCATGGCCCCCATGCCCTCGTGCGTCGAGATGTTGCCGTGACGCCCACCACGCCAACGGGGCGCCGATCCATGGCCCCTACGTGACCAGCCCGACAGCGTGGAGAGCGAAGCCGAGAACCGCCGCCCCACCCAGCACCGTTGTCACCCCGAGCTTCAGCCGGAACACCGCGACAAGGGCGAGCACGGACAGCGCGGCCGCGATCCAGTCGATCGAGCCGAAGACAGGCAACTCTATTGAGAGTGGTCCGGCCTCCACCCGCTGCACCTCGCGCCAGATGACATGGATGGCGAACCAGATCGCGAGATTCAGGATCACGCCGACGACCGAAGCCGTAACCGCGGTCAGGGCAGCGGACAGCGCCCGGTTGGAGCGAAGGCCCTCCATGTAGGGCGCGCCGAGAAAGATAAAGGCGAAACAGGGCGCGAAGGTGACCCAGGTAGCGAGCAGCCCGCCCAGCGTGCCCGCAAGCAGCGGGTTGTCCCAGCCGGCTTCGCGGAAGGCGCCCAGGAAGCCCACGAACTGGAGCACCATGATCAGCGGCCCCGGCGTCGTCTCGGCCATGCCGAGGCCGTCGAGCATCTCGCCGGGCTTGAGCCAGCCATAGGTTCCCACGGCCTCCTGCGCCACATAGGCGAGCACCGCATAGGCGCCGCCGAACGTCACTACCGCCATCTTCGAGAAGAAGGTGGTGATGTCGGCGAAGACGTTGCCCGGACCCAGGACGGCCACCAGCGCTGCCACCGGGCCGAGCCAGAGCGCCACCGCCGCCGCACCCGCGATCAGTGCGCTGCGTCGCGCTCCAGCGGGCATCTCGGCCATCTCCTCGCCGAGGAGTGTCTCGGCATCGTCGACATGGACGCCTCCGACCGACCCGTGACCGCCACCCGGCGTGAAGGCCGGCAGGCCGCTCCGCGCCCCCAGGAATCCGATCATCGCGGCGACGAGCACGATCAGCGGGAACGGTGCATCGAAGGCGAAGATCGCGACGAACGACAGCACCGCGAGCAGTCGCATCGCATCGTTCTTCAGCGCTCGCCGGCCGATGCGGACCACCGCCTGCAGCACGATGGCGAGGATCGCCGCCTTGAGGCCGAAGAACAACGCCTCGACCATGCCGATGTCACCATAGAGGGCGTATAGCCAGCTCAAGGCCATGATCGCGACCACGCCGGGCAGCACGAACAGCATGCCCGCAATCACGCCGCCGCGGGTGCCGTGCATCAGCCAGCCCACGTAGGTGGCGAGCTGCTGCGCCTCCGGCCCCGGGAGCAGCATGCAGAAGTTGAGCGCATGCAGGAAGCGCCCGTCGCCGATCCACCGCTTCTCCTCCACAAGGATGCGGTGCATGACCGCGATCTGCCCGGCCGGTCCCCCGAAGGACAGGAGCGCGATGCGCGCCCAGACCCGTGTTGCCTCGGCCAGCGTCGGATAGACCTGCGCCGGCGCGTCGCCCTGCGGTGTCGCCAATGTGGCATCCGTCATTTCGCACCGCCCAGCCGGTTCGTCGGCCAGTTGTGGGTCTCGCCGGTCGCGTCGCGGGCCCAGCGGTAGAACGCGTCGTAGAGCGCCATGCCCGCCTCGAGCTGCTCGAGGTCATCCGCATGCATCCGGGACAAACCGAGAGAGGCGGCAAGAAGCCCCGCAGCCTCGGGCGCGAGATCAAGCCGCGCCGTGTCCGCTGCGCGCACGACGGCGGCCAGTCGGTCAAGCGCGGGCGTGGAAATCCCGAACTCGGCGAGCATCGTGTCAAAGGTGCAAAGCTCGCCACGATGGCTCCAGAACACGTCCTCCACATCATAGGGCATCGCCCCGAACAGCTCCGCCACGCCGGCGACTTCCGCGGGAGCAACATAGAGGAAGATCGCACGCGGATCGACGAAGCGCCGGATCAGCCACGGGCAGGCAATCCGGTCGATTTTCGGCCGCGAGCGCGTCACCCAGACGGTCCGACCCTCGGCGTCGCGCGCGGTGATCTTGCCAGGCTCGACCAGCGGAAACCCCGCCGCGACCCACGCGGCCTGTCCGCCCTCCAGGTATTCGGCAGCTACGCCCGCGCTCCGCAGCAGCGCGGCGACACCCTGGCTGCGCCTGTGCCCTGCGGCGCAAATGACGACAACCGGGCCCGACAGGCTAGCCCCAAGCCGCACCACGGCAGCATGGGTGAGTTCCGCGTCGCCGAGCGGCCGGGCCGAGGGAACAGATCGCGAGTCCGCGCCGCGGGCGGCGTCGTCGCGGACATCGAGCAGCGTCGGACAGCGGGGCGTACCGATCAGCTTGGCAAGTTTTTCAATGGGAATGGCGTCGGGCACAGGCAAGAGCGTTCCTCCTTGCGGTCAAGGTTCGGGTGGAACGCGAGCTTCGGCTGTCGCCTCGTGGGGAGATCGCGGATCCCCATGACTCGAAACTTTCCGAAAACCTAGGGGCTGTCAACGTCCGGCTCCGGCGACGCCCGGATTTGCCTAAAGGTCTGCCAGCGTCGCCGCGAGATTGCGCATCAGTTGCGGATAGAGCGCCGGCGGAACCTTCGTATTCTGGACATGTCCGCCAGGGCGGTCCCAAACCCCGCCTTTGTAGCTCTTTTCTGTCCGGAAACCGTGTCTGGAAATCAGTTGTCCGACATACCATGTTCAGCTACTATCCTGACATGCTGATCGGCTATGCGCGCGTCTCAACCGACGACCAGAACCTGGACCTGCAGCGCGACGCTCTGCTCCAGGCTGGCTGCGAGCGCATTTTCGAAGAAAAGGAGTCCGGCCGCGCCGGCACGAAGCGCCCGGCCTTCGAGGCCGCGCTCGCCTTCCTGCGCCCCGAGGACCAGCTCGTGGTCTGGAAGGTGGACCGGCTAGGGCGTTCCCTGCGCGAGATGCTGGACACCGCCCACAAGCTTCAGGCGCAGGGGGTCAGGCTCCGCTCCCTGACCGAGGCGGTGGACACAGAAACGCCCACGGGACGGCTGATGTTCAACTTCCTGGGCACCATCGCCGAGTACTTCCTCGATCTCAACCGCGAGAGGACGATCGAGGGGCTCAGGGCGGCCGCGGCCCGCGGCCGCAAGGGCGGGCGGCCCCGGAAGCTCTCCGATGATGACCTCGCGATGGCGCGGGCGCTCCTCAAGGACCCGAGCATCCCCGTCGCGCAGATCGCCAAGCGCCTCGACGTGAGCCGGGCCACCTTCTACGCCTACTTCCCGCAAGCGAGGAGACGGAGCCTGCCATGAGCGAAAAGCAGATCGATCTTCTGGACTGGCTGGCGGCGAATCCGCCTAGGGCTCCTGAGGTTGTGCCGTCCGCGGGTGAGGATGCGATGGAGGATCCGGGCGTGACGCCCGTCCTGCTCACGCGCGCCGATCCGTCCTGCAACATGCACCGGTTCTACAGCCTGGAGCTCGCCACCAGCCTCTTCGGCGAGTGCGGGGTGGTGCGCCACCGGGGGAGGGTCGGGGCCTCGGGCCGGAGCCGGACGGACTGGTTCGAGAAGCCTTGTGAGGCGGAGGCTGCCTTTTCGATCCTGTTGAGGGCGAAGCACAGGCGAGGCTATGCGCCTTGAGATGCCAGCAGGTTCCGGCTACCGACAGAGCGCCGGAAGATCGTTGCCGTCTTCAGGTGATTGCGCAGATGCGGCGAATGGAGCCTCACGACAGACTACCTGCCGCTTCCCCGCGGAGGCAGGTGTTCATTCTCACTGAAGACGTTCGGCAATCCACAGCTTGATAAGAGACTGCCGCGTGACGCCCAGTTCCTTGGCCTGGCGGTCAAGGCTGGTGACTACCCAAGCCGGAAAATCCACATTGACCCGACGGGTCTGGGTGTTCGTGCGGCGCGCCTGCGACCAGTCTACTTGGGCGCTCACGTCCTCGCCGGCATCGAACCTCTCATCGAACTCACGAGCCTTCATAGCGATCAACTTCCTCCTTGCGGGCACGACGCACCGAGATGATGCGCGTGGCTTCGTCCCTGGGCGTCCACACGGCCGCCCAATGCCGCTCCCCGATCCGCCCAACCGCGAGAAAGCGTGGCTCGTCCTCCGTGCGGGCGGGTGCCTCCAGCAGCCAAGGATCATTCCAGAGCGCTTGAGCCTCCTCGAAGTCGATGCCGTGCTTGGCCTTGTTGGCTGCGCTCTTGTCGGGGTCATATTCGAAGGACATGAAGCTTATTAGTGCGGAAATTATACCTTTTCAATCCAACAACGATTGATCTGCCAGCTGTCGGGCTGAACCTTGAAGACGGGATTGCCCGGTGTGCGCGGCCCGCGATCATCCTGTTCGGACCTCGAACGTCGTGCGATCTACGCGCCGGTTGTGCTGACCAACCATATCCTTTATTCTAGAAGTATGGAATCATCAGACGCCATTGCCGCCTTGGCGGCCCTCGCCCAGGCCACCCGGCTCGACACCTTCCGCCTGCTCGTGCGCCACGAGCCGGAGGGACTGCCGGCCGGCGAACTGGCCCGCCTCCTCGACGTGCCGGCCAACACCATGTCGGCGCATCTCGGCACCCTTGCCCGCGCAGGCCTGGTGGCGGGCACGCGGCACAGCCGCTCCATCGTTTATCGGGCCGATCTCGAGCGCCTGCGCGAGCTGATCCTGTTCCTGCTCAAGGACTGCTGCGGGGGCGACGCCGCGCTCTGCACACCTCTGATTGCCGAACTCACGTCCTGCTGCGCCCCTCTGGAGGCCGTCCAATGACCGACCGCGTCTCGGACGTGTCGTTCCTACCCACCTCAGCCGCGCCGATCGTGCGGCGGCTGCTCGACCTTGAAGGACGAGAGCATGACTGACATGACCGCCGCCCCCGGTGGCTTGGGCCGCTTCGAGCGCTGGCTCTCGATCTGGGTGGCCGCCGCCATCCTGGCCGGGCTTCTCTTGGGCAACATTGCGCCCGGCATCTTCGGGGGCCTTGCGGGACTGGAGGTCGCCTCCGTCAACCTGCCCGTCGCCGTTCTGATCTGGGCCATGGTCTACCCGATGATGGTGGGCGTAGATTTCGGCTCGATCCGCCGGGTGGGCGAGGAGCCGCGCGGGCTGCTCATCACGCTGGTGGTGAACTGGCTCATCAAGCCCTTCACCATGGCTGCGCTCGGCGTTCTCTTCTTCAACCACGTCTTCGCCGGTCTGATTCCGCCGGAGGATGCGCAATCCTACCTCGCCGGGGTGATCCTGCTCGGTGCCGCACCCTGCACGGCCATGGTCTTCGTCTGGTCGAACCTCACGCGGGGTGATCCGACCTACACTCTCGTGCAGGTGAGCGTGAACGATCTCATCATGGCCGCATCGCGGTCGCGCCATGCCGCCGCGGCGACCATCCAGTCCCAGGCGTAGCCGCGGCGGAACTTCTCGCCGGCGAACAGATGGTGCTCGAAACGCGCGCGCTGCGCCCTGACGTAGCCGCTCATCACTTGGCCCGCCCGCGCGCCTTGCGGCGCTTCTTGCATGCCTCGTGGCGGCGCCAGCCTTCCTTGGTGCGGCGCTTGGCGTCGCGCGCCTCACGCGCCTTCTCGGCCTCCTCGATGCTCACGTCCTTGAGAACGCGGACCTGCTCCTGCGTCAGCACCGTGATGGGCGTGCCGGTCACGTCCGAGACCATGGCGTAGGTGATGCCGCCGTGCTCCTCGGGCAGCAGCACGCGCCAGACGGAGCGGCCGCGCTTGTAGGACGCAATGACCCGCTCGGCGACCGACTCGTTGCCCTCGTGGACGGCGCGGGCAATGCGATGCGCGAGGATGGGGGGATCGCCGGGCCAGCCCGACGACTCGGGGACGCGCTGGCACAAGGGCTCGGTGGCCACGGTCATGGGGCGTCCTCACGCGATGGGAAGGTGATGGTCAGGATCGCGGCCCCGGCCGTGCCCCGGGCGCGGGGCAAGGCGGTCGGGGCGCCGTAGCCGAACCGGCTGTCGTCCACGCCGAGAACCTCGACGATGCCGTCGATCGCGGCCTTCTGCGAGGCGACGGCGTTGTCGAGGTCGAAGGTGATGGTGCGGAACGAGGGCTGGAAGGCGAAGGTCAGCGTCACCCGCGCGCCCTCGGGCAGGTGCCGCAACCCGGCGCTGCGGGCGAGGATGCCGGCCTCCGCACGCTGCTTCTGAGCGGCGCGGTGGCGCGCGGACCAGTGCGGCGGGCGGCCGTTCGGCCATAGCACCCGCGTCGCCCAGCGTGAGGACGACCGGCTCCATGGTCAGGCCATGCCCAGCGCGGCCAGATACATGGAGAGGATCGCTTCTTCCTCGGCCACGTCGTCCTTGTCGCGCTTCCGCAGGGCGACGACCTTCCGCAGCACCTTGCTGTCGTAGCCGCGGCCCTTGGCCTCCGCGAAGATTTCCTTGAGGTCGCGCTTCCGCTCGTCGATCTCGGTGTCTATCGCCTCGATGCGCTCGATGAACGACCGCAACTCGCCGGCGGCGATGCCATAGGTGCGCTGTTCCACCGCCTCGTCCTCGGGCGTGTTCTTCATCGGCGGCTTGCCGGCGCGCGCGGCCTCGAACAGCGGCGTCATGTCAGCCTCGCGGCCGTCATGCGTGCGCAGCGTCACGCTGATCCCGTCTGTCATGGTGTCCTCCTGTCAGTTGATGGTGGCGCTGTGGCCGGCGGCGCGGGCCGCGAGCCGATCGGCCAAGGTGACGGCTGTCGCCCGCAAGGCCGAGAACTGGTCCTCGATGGCCGTGAGGTCGCCTTGCGTCCATGGTGGCCTTGGTGGCCTCGGCCAGCAGGACCAGCCGCTGCTCGACCGTGGGCTCATCGGAACCCGCATTTGTCGCCATGCCCGCAATCGCCTTACGGACGACATCGAGCGTGCAGCTCATGCAGCCACACTCCACCCGGTTAAAGCCCTCGGGCAGCCTCCCCATGACGGACTCGCTCATCATGGCGTCGAGCACGATCGCAACGGCCTCGCCCGGCGTTCTGGACGCGAGGCGGGTCTGGACCGCAAGGGCATGGGCGAGCGCGAACAGCGCATACTGGCCCTCACCGCCGAGGTTCAGTTCCTGCGCCACCGCGACGACCGCGCCCCATTGCTCGGGCAACTTGAGCTCCACCTTCCTAGCCATCCCGGCCCCTGTGGTTGAACCGCCGCGCGGCTCGGGGTTTCGGTGGAAAAATCGAGGGTTCATGCCGGCACCTCGGCCCGCCGGATCCAGACTCCCGGCCGCACCGCGTCGTGGATCACGAGCTTGCCGGCGCCATTTCCGGCGACGACCTCGGCGACGATGGCGAAGTCGATGCCGGTCGCGCGGGCGATGCCGCCGATGTCGAGCCGCGCGGGCGGCGCGATGGCGGCCCAGACGGCGACCTTGTGCGGGCGGGTGACGCGGGCCGCGACGGAGGAGGGGTGATAAGGCGCGCTCACAGCAGCGCCTCCTGCCGGAGATCGCCGCGCGGCTTGTGGAGCCAGCGAAAGACCGGCTCGCCATTCCAGCCGCGGCGCCAGACGAACCACGCATTGCGCTGCGGCGGGGAACCCTCGCCGGTGAAGTCGAGCTTCCAGCGCATCAGGGCGCAACCGGACGGCGGCGTTCATGCCGTCAGCACCTCGAGGGCGTCGTCCACCGTGTCGATCAGCGGATAGCGGCCCGACAGCGGCATTGGCGGGAGCCGGAAGCGATCGGCCCAGCCGCGGCAGGTGACGAGCGCGCGCACGGTCTGGGTCCGCTCGCTGATGGCCTCCGCGACCTCGGCGATGGTCTGGTCCCAGCCGCGCAGGGTGCACCCGTTATGGACATGGGCGAGGATGCGCATGGAGCGCGGCGTGAAGCCCGCGATGGTCATTGCTGCCCCACCCCGGCCGTTTCGGCGCCGCTTGCAAGGGTAGCCTTTACATTGACTTGTCCGCCCGAACAGGCAGGTTGCGCGCTCGCCACAATGTGACCATTCTGGCGCTTGCGCTCCAGCTCGTCTCGCAGCAAGGAAATGCCTCGCTCGGCCGCGACTTCCAGCATCGGCACGAAGTATTCACCGGGGATGGAACTACGCTGATGCCACCGATGAATGACGACCTTCTCGAGGCCAAGATCGCCAGCCAGAGCCCTGCGGCTTGGCCAACGCTCGATGATTTGCTGCACGGAGGATTTTGTCATGCCCGCAGACTATGACCCCGGTGGTCATTCGTCTTTGGGTCCAAGATGGTGATTGCGGCTGTGGGGGAGCGGACTATTCCGCGTCCAATGAGCACACCACCCCAACGCATACCGCCCGAGATGTCGCCCGAGTCCATCGGGCGCCGTCTGCGCCTGATCCGCCTGGCGCATGGATTAAGGCCCGCCCAGATCTCCGACATGCTCGGGATCGAGCGGACCTACTGGTCACGGTTCGAGGGGGGGCGGCGGGCGCCCTCGGTCGAGTTCGCCTGTCTGCTCACGGCGAGATTCGGCGTTACGCTGGATTATCTGTATCTCGGGCGGGAAGCAGGCTTGCCACTGGAGCTTGCCGAGCGGCTTCGAGCCGCTGCTGCACAATCAGATCAAGACTGACACCCGACGCATATGCCGTTAGTGCGTCGTCCAGCAGCGTCTCGCTGCCGGACCAGTATGCGTCGTTCCGAGCCTGCATCATGTCCGGCAGCCAGTAATAACCGAACAGGTTATTCTTCTCTTGCCTGTAACCGTACTGGTCATTATTTTCGCTGCAGGGTCCGCCCCGGACCGCAGAGAGAGACGCCGCCATGAACATGAGCGCCGATGTGGTCCCCGACTATTTGCGGCTTCTGAACCGCGTGGTCTGGCCAGGCTGCACCCATTTGAAGCTGTCTGGGCTCATCCGCGAGGCTGATCGCGAGAGTCGGCCACAGCGCGGCCGCAAGGCGAAGTGGTGGAAGATCGTGCCGCCGGGAGAGCGGTGATGGGGGTTAGGTTCAGCCAAAGGGAACTGCGCAAGGCGCTCGACGTAGCTCGCGAGAAGGGACTTGCGATCCAGCGGTTCACCCTCAGCCCCGGACGGCACGATCACCGTCGACACTGCAGAGTCGAAACTCAGCGTGGGCTGCGACGACTTCGATATGCGGACTTGCGGCGATGACCAAGCGGAACCTGCCGGCCCATGTCTACGCACGGAAGCGCAAGAGCGGCACCTACCTCTATTTCGAGCGGGGCGGGCGCAGCGTGCGCTTGCATGAGCGGCCCGGCACGCCGGAGTTCCAGATGGAACTGGCCCGCGTCCTGGCCGACGAGCAGCGGATGCCGACCGGGCGCGATTTCCGCGCGTTTGTCGCCAGCTACCGCGAGAGTGACCGCTACAAGGACCGGGCGCCGCGGACGAAGGCCGATTACGACCGCGTGCTGCGCTACATCGAGGACAAGCTAGGGCAACTGCCCGCCGACAAGATGCAGCGCAAGGACGTAATCAGGGCTCGAGACGCGAACAAGGACAGCGCGCGCTTCGCCTCCTACATCGTCCAGGTGCTCCGCATTCTGTTCGAGCACGCGCATGACCTCGGCTGGATCAAGGCAGGGCAGAACCCCGCGAAAGGTGTCGCGCTGGTGAAGGCCAAGACCGTGGGGCGCAATCCGTGGCCGCCGGGCAAGGTCGAGGCGTTCCGCGAGGCTGCGGCCCACGGCACCCGCGCCCGACTCGTGTTCGAGATGTGCATCGGCACGGGGCAACGGATCGGCGACGTGCTCAAGATGCGCTGGAGCGACATCGACGAAGGCGTGATCCGCGTGCGCCAGAACAAGACCGATGCCCGGCTGTGGCTGCCGATCACGACCGACCTTAAGGCGGCGCTGGACGCCACGCCGGGGCTGGAGCCCAAGGTGCGGCTGGCCGTGAAGGGCCACGACCTCGGGCCGACGATCGTGCAGCGTCTCGACGGCGGCCCGGCCAGCTATCGCGTCGTTGCCGACGAGATCATGGCGGTGCGGCGGAAGATCCGGGCCGAGCGATTCGACATTCACGGCCTGCGCCACGCAACGGCGGTGGAGCTGGCCGAGCTGGGCTTGACCGACGAGGTGATCCAGTCGGTGACGGGCCACAAGGACAGCGCGACGTTGCGGAGCTACACCCACGAGGCGCGTCAGAAGGCGCGCGCGCGGCAGGCGATGGAGGCCCGAGAACAGGCCGGGATCAGAGCGCGAACTTCGGAACGGCTTTCGGAACAGGAAAGCGGCGGGTGAGAAAAGTTAGGAAAATCATGGAGGTGGGTACCGGAATCGAACCGGTCTTCACGGATTTGCAATCCGGTGCGTAACCTCTCCGCCAACCCACCGCCGTGCCGAGTGAGCTAGGGTTTCGGCGCGCCCGGGTCAAGCCGCTTGTGGCTCAGGACAGGCGGGCGCGATCGGGAAGGCGGCCGCGGCTCAGGTCGGCGATGCGGCTGTGCGAGTGGTGGTGCAGGACCAGCGGGCGGCCGTCGTGGCGGCTGACCTCGACCGGCGTGTCGTAGAGGTCGGACAGCAGGTCCTCGGTCAGCACCGCCTCGGCGGCGCCTTGGGCCACGATCCGGCCGTGCTTCATGGCGACGACGTGGTCGGCCCAAGCGGCGGCGTAGTTGACCTCGTGGACCACCGCGACGACGCTGCGGCCGGTGTCCTGCACCAGTTGCGCCAACCGCGCCATCAGCGCGCGGGCATGGGCCACGTCGAGGTTGTTCAGCGGCTCGTCGAGCAGCATCCACGCCGTGTCCTGCGCGAAGGTCATGGCGAGGAAGGCCCGCTGCACCTGCCCGCCCGAGAGCTCGTCGAGGAAGCGGCCCGCAAAGGGTTGCAGCCCGAACGCGTCGATCGCGGCCTCCACCGCCTCGCGGTCGGCGGCGCGGGGGCGGCCCTGATGGTGGGGCCAGCGGCCGAAGCCGACCAGCTCGCGCACCCGCAACCGGCTGGCGACGCTGTTCTGCTGGCCCATGATCGCCAGCGTCCGCGCCATCGCGTCGGTCGGCGTGGTGGCGAGGTCGAGGCCCTCGACGGTGATCCGCCCGGACTGCAGCGGCTCGAGCCGGGCCATGAGGCGCAGCAGCGTCGATTTGCCGGCGCCGTTGGGGCCGATCAGCGCGGTCAGGCTGCCCTCGGGCAGGCTGAGGCTGATGTCGCTGAGGATCGGGGCCGCGCCCACGCGATAGTGCAGGTCGTGAATCTCGATCATCGGATCCGTCCCTTCATCAGCAGGTAGAGGAAGAACAGCCCGCCCGCGAACTCGACCACCACCGAGAGGGTGGCGGGCTGGCTCATGGCGCGCTCGAAGATCGTCTGGCCGGCGACGAGGATGAGGGCGCCGATCAGCCCGGCGATGGGCAGCAGCGCCGCGTGGCGGTCGCTGGCGGCGGCGCCGTGTGCGAGGCCCGCGACCAGCAGGCCGAAGAAGCCGACCGGGCCGACGAGGGCTGTGGAGACCGAGACCAGCACCGCGACGAGGGCGAGGGTCAGCAGCACCATCCGCCGGTGCCGGAGCCCGAGCGAGACCGCCGCCGTCCGCCCGAGGGCCAGCACGTCGAGCCGCGACGAGAGCGCGAAGGCCGCGGCGATCATCCCCGCCGCGATCAGTCCGCCGGGCAGCAGCAGCGAGGCGTTGATGCTGCCGAAGCTGGCGAAGCTGACGCTCTGGACCACGGCATAGGCGTTCGGATCGAGGATGCGGGACACGAACCCGCTGATCGACCGGAAGAGCACGCCCAGAATCACGCCCGTGAGGATCGTGCGCGGGATGTCCCGCGCGCCACGGCCCAGAAGCGTGCCGAACAGCAGCCCCGCCAGCAGGACCATGACGGCGATCTCGGCCAGGAACTTCAGCGTCGGGTCCAGCATGGCGAAGCCGGTGATGCCAACGCTCGCGACCAGCAGCGTCTGGAGCAGCAGGTAGAGCGCGTCGAAGCCCATGATCGAGGGCGTCAGCACGCGGTTCGCCGCGACGGTCTGGAACAGCACCGTGGCGATGGCGATGGAGGCTCCCACGGTGATGAGTCCCGCCAGTTTCGTGGCCCGCAGCGTCAGGATGAAGCTGCGATTGCCGCCGCCGATGCCCTGGAACATCCAGACCAGCGACGACAGGACCAGCAACCCCGTCAGCCCGGCGATCACCTGCCATGAGGCGCGCTCAGGCATGGGCCGGCCGGCGGTAGAGGAGGACGAGGAAGATCAGCGCGCCGAGGACGCCGAGAATCACGCTGACCGGCATTTCGTAGGGCGCGATCAGCAGCCGGCCGATGATGTCGCAGGCCAGCAGCAGCCCCGCCCCACTGGCCGCCACCACCGGCAGCGAGGCGCGCAGGTTGTCGCCCATCACGCGGGCGACGATGTTCGGGACGACCAGCCCGAGGAAGGGCACCATGCCCACCGTGGTCACGACGAGGGCCGAGACGACCGCCACGACGACGAGGCCGAAGCGCATGACGCTCGCTGTCGAGAGGCCCAGCCCCGTCGCCACCCCGTCGCCGAGCGAGAGGATGGCGAAGCGGTCGGCGCCCACCCAGGCCAGCCCGGCGGCGAGGCCCGCGACCCACAGAAGCTCGTAGCGCCCCGCCGTCACGCCCGAGAACTCGCCGCTCATCCAGACGCCCACATATTGCAGCAGGTCCGCCTGCCAGGCGATCCAGGTCACGATCGAGCCGAGGACGCCCGACAGCACCAAGCCCGCGATGGGCACCAGCATGACCTCGCGCCGGGGCAGGCGGCGGATCACCACGATGAAGAGCGCGGTCCCGGCCATCGCGGCGAAGCTGGCGGCGACCATCTTCACCCAGATGGGCGAGGCCGGCGCCAGGATCGTCACCGCGAGGAGGCCGAGGGCGGCGCTTTCGCTCGTCCCCGTGGTGTCCGGCCCGACGAAGCGGTTGCGCACCAGGCTCTGGATCAGCGTGCCCGAGACGGCGAGCGCCGCCCCGGCGAGCGCGACCGCCAGCGTCCGCGGAAGCCGCGACTCCATCAGCACGAGCATCGTCCAGGCATCCGAGCGCGCCTGCCGCACCGAGATCTCGGCCGCCCCGACCCCGAGGCTGACCAGCATCAGCGCCAGCAGCGCCGCGAGGCCGAGACCGGCGGCGAACCTCATCCCGCGAGCGCCGCCTCAAGGCTGTCGAGGATCTCGAGCAGCGAGGTGTAGCCGCCGGCCGAGAGATAGACGTTGCTGGCCGGGAGATAGACGACCTGATCCTCGGTCCAAGCGGTCGTGCCCTTCACCAGCGCGCTGTCGAGCGTGGCTTCGGCCGACTGCACGTCGGCGCCGATCGCGGCGCCACGGTCGAGCACGAAGAGCCAGTCGGGATTGGCCTGCGCGATGAACTCGTGGCTGATCGCGTCGCCGTGGTTCGCCGTGGCGTCGAGCGTCTCGACCGCCGGGGTGAGGCCGGTCACGTCATAGGCCCAGCCGAAGCGCGAGCCGGGGCCATAGGCCGACATCTTCGGCCCGTTGGTCAGCACGACCAGCATCGTGCCCTTGCCCTCGCCCGCCGCCGCGACCGCGGCCAGCTTCTCGTCGAGCAGCGCCAGCAGCGCCTCGCCGTCGGCCCCCTTGCCGTAGAGCTGCGCGAAGGCGGCGAGCCGGGCCTTGGTGTCGGCCACCAGATTCGCGCCGTCCACGGTCATGTCGATCGCCGGCGCGACCTGCGAGACCGCGTCCTTCTGCGTGGCCGAACGGTTGGCGACCACGATCAGGTCGGGACCCACGCCCGCGAGCGCCTCGAGGTTCGGCTCCTGCAGCGTGCCGACCTTCACCGCGCCGGCGATGGCCTCGGCGATGTGGTCGATCAGGTTGCTGTCCGGCGCCGCGTCCGGCGCCACGCCGAGGGCCTGCAGCGTGTCGATCGCGCCGAGGTCCAGCACGGCGATGGTCTCCGGCGCGGCGGGCACCGTCGCCTCGCCCTGCGCGGTGGGGATGGTCACGTCCTGGGCCGCGGCGGGCACCGCATGCGCCGCCGTCAGGGCGAGCGCGAGGGCGAGGGATCGCATCGGGAAATCCTTTCGGTCTGGCAGTCCGCAGCACGCGGGCCGAACCGCTGCCTAATCCCGCAAGCAGGGGGTGTCCATAATAGGCGAGCAAAAAACTCTGAGAATGTCTGCGAGGACTTTTCGGGCAGGCAGGTGCGGGCTTGACCCGTCGTCCCCGGTCAATCTCGGCCGCTTCGGAGGGTTTTTCGCGATTTTCCGGCGCGCGGCTGCGTTTTCGGCTTGTAACGCGGCATCGGCGTGGTTACTCCAAAGGTCGTGACGGGGTGCTTTCGCGCCGCCGCACGGGTCAGCCGACACACTGCCGCTTGTCGCCACGGGTAAAACGCCCGCGGCCGCGCGCAGGGTGCAGGGCCGACCCGAACCTCCATGCCGCCGGCTGGATCCCTGACCGACAGACGAGCACATGAGATCATCCAAGTCCCGTTCGCGCAACAAGTCGAACCGCCAGCGTCCGCTGGGCAATGTTGTCAACCGCGTGTTCGACAGCTCCGGCCCCGAGGGCAAGGTCCGCGGCACGCCGCAGCAGATCATAGACAAATACCTGACGCTCGCCCGCGACGCGCAGCTCTCGGGCGACCGCGTGGCCGAGCAGAGCTTCCTGCAGCACGCCGAGCACTACACGCGGATGCTGGGCGAGGCGATGCGCGAGCAGGCCGAACGCCAGCAGCAGCAGGGCGGCGGGCAGGGCCCGCAGCAGCGCGACGACGACGGCGGGCGCGACGACGACCGCCAGCCGCGGGACGACCGCGCCCAGCGGGACGACCGTCAGCCGCGCGATGACCGCCGCGACGACCGCCAGCAGCGCGATGAGCGTCCGCAGCGCGATGACCGCCAGCAGCGCGACGAGCGTCCGCGCGAGGATCGCCAGCCGCGTGACGACCGCCGCCGCGACAGCGACCGCCGCGACGACAACCGCCGCGAGGATCGCGGCAACGGCCCCGCCGATGCCGGCACCCCGCCGTGGCAGGCCTGGGCCGCGCGCGGCGAGGGCGGCCTTCCCGACGCGGTCGGCGGCGAGGACGAGGGCGGCCCGGTGGAGCTGCCCGAGGCCCGCGCCGAGGTCCCGGCCGCCGAAGCCGCGGCCGGGCAGCCCGCTCCCGCCGCTGACGAGGCCCGGGCCGAGCCTGCGGCCCCGGCCCGCCAGCCCCGCGCGACGACCCGCCCGCGGGCCCCGCGCAAGACCGCGGCGGCCGCCGACGCACCGGACGAGACCGCGACCTCCGAATAAGCTACCGCCCCGCCTCGCGCGCTGCCTTCAGGCCGCGCGCGAGCGTGCAGAAGCCTTCGAGCGGGATTTCCTCGGCCCGCGCGGTCGGCGCGATCGCCGCCTCCGACAGCAGCGTCTCGATCTGCGGGTGCAACCCGCGCAGGCTCGCCCGCAGCATCTTGCGCCGCTGGCCGAAACCCGCGCGCGTCACCTCCTCCAGCACCTTCGCATCGGCCGGAAAGCGCGGCCCCGGCAGCGCCGTCAGATGCACCACGGCCGACTCGACCTTGGGTTGCGGCACGAAGGCCTGCGGCGGCAGGGTCAGCACGATCCGCGCCTCGGTCCGCCACTGCGCCAGCACGGCGAGGCGGCCATAGGCCCTGCCGCCCGGCTTCGCCACGATCCGCTCGGCCACCTCCTTCTGGAACATCAGCGTGAGCGACATCCAGAAGGGCGGCCATTCGGATGGCGTCAGCCAGCGGGTCAGAAGCTCGGTCCCGATGTTGTAGGGCAGGTTCGCCGCGACCCGGATCGGCGGCGCCAGATGCGCCAGCGGGTCCACCTCGAGCGCGTCGCCGTGGATCACCGTCAGCCGCCCCGGGTAGGCCGCGGCGATCTCCTCCAGCGCCGGGATGGCGCGGGCGTCCTTCTCGATCGCCAGCACATGCCGCGCGCCCTCAGCCAGCAGCCCGCGCGTCAGGCCGCCGGGACCGGGGCCGACTTCCAGCACGTCGCATTGCGTCAGGTCGCCCGCCGCCCGCGCGATGCGGGCGGTGAGGTTGAGGTCCAGCAGGAAGTTCTGGCCGAGCTGCTTCTTCGCCTGCAGGTCATGCCGCGCGATCACCTCGCGCAGGGGCGGCAAGCCGTCGATGGCGCTCATGTCGCGGCGCGGGCGGCGGCCATGGCGCGGGCCATGCGGAGCGCCGCGATGGTGCTGGACGGGTCGGCCCGGCCGGTGCCGGCGATGTCGAAGGCGGTGCCGTGGTCGGGCGAGGTGCGGATGAAGGGCAGGCCGAGCGTGACGTTGACCCCACCGGCGAAGTCCAGCGTCTTGATCGGGATCAGCGCCTGATCGTGGTAGGCGCAGACCGCCGCGTCGTAGCGGGCGCGGGCCGGGGCGTGGAACATCGTGTCGGCGGGCAGGGGGCCGGACAAGTCGAAGCCCTCGGCCCGCAGCCGGTCGAGGAGCGGCGCGATCCAGTCGCGCTCCTCGCCGCCCATCGCGCCGCCTTCGCCGGCATGGGGGTTGAGGCCCGCGACGGCGATCCGGGGGTGCGGCAGCCCGAAATCCCGCGAGAGGCCCGCCGCCGTCACCCGGATCGCGCGTTCCAGCACCTTGGGCGTCAGCGCCTCGGGCACCGCCGAAAGCGGAATGTGGATCGTCGCCGGGACCACGCGCAGCGGCGGGTTCACGGTCGAGGAGGCCAGCATCATCGCCACTTCCGCGCCCCCCGCGAGATGGGCGAGGAACTCGGTATGGCCGGGGAAGGCGAAGCCCGCGCCCTCCTTCAGCGCCAGCTTGCTGATCGGCGCGGTAACGAGGCCCGCGGCCGCGCCCGACTGCGCCAGTTCGACCGCGCGGGCGATGACCTCGATCACGGCGGCCGCGTTGACGGGATCGGGGCGGCCCGGCCAGGCGGCGGCGGGGAAGCGGTGCGGGAGGACGGCAAGCACGCCGGGCTCCGCCGCGCGGTCCTCGGTCCAGCGGGTGCCGGGCGGCAGATGCGCGGGGTCGCCCAGCCATACGAAGGCCTCGCCCGCGGCCCGCGCGAGCGGTGCAAGCTCCGGCCCGATACCCGCAGGCTCGCCGCAGGTCAGGATCAGCGGGACGGGCTCAGGGGCGGATGATGATGGCATTGGCGCGCAGTTCCGCCAGCAGCGTCTCGGCGGCGCGGTTCACCTCCGCGGTAAAGACCGCCTCGCGCGCCTCGCCCGCGGTCGGCACCGGATCGAAGCCGTCGGGCGCCTCGGGCAGCTCGGCCACGGTGGGCGCGCCGCCCGCGATCACCGGCTGCGGCAGGCCGGGGATCGGGTTCTCGCCCATGCCCTCGGCCAGCAGCGTCGGCGCGCGCTCGCAGAGCATCAGGACCTCCACGGCGCCGCCGCGCGGGATGGCCGCGATCTCGTTCGGGTCGAGCCGCGACAGCACCAATGCGGTCTCGGCCGGGATGGCGGAGGTATCCGCCACCTGATGCTCGACCGGGCGGCCGCGAGCGGCGACGTAAAAGGTGCCGCAGGTGTCGGCCTCGGCCTGCACCTGCGCGGCTTCCGCCGTCGAGGCGACCATCAGGCGCAGGAACTCGACCGTCTCCGCCGTCGCGCCGGGGCGAACCTCGCCGCGCGTGTCGCGCAGGTAGAACAGCACCACCGCGCCCGGAATCGAGAGCGGCTGCGTCACCTGTCCCGGCTGCAGCGCCAGCAGGATCGGCGCGAGGCCCTGCGGCAGGTTGTCCACCCGCGTCCAGTCGAGGCGGCCACCCTGCGGGGCGGAGGGCGTGGCCGAATACTGCCGCGCGGCGGCGGCGAACTCGGCCTCGCTGCTCACGCTCGCGGCGATCTGGGCGGCCTGCGCCGCGATGCGCTCCTCGGTGCCCGGGGGGGCGGGGATGATGAGCTCCGAGATCAGCACCTGGGTCACGCGCGGCGTCTCGATCGCGCGCTGCCGGGCCTGCGCCACCTGCCGGTCCGAGACCACCACGCCCGGCGCCACGCGGACCCGCAGGATCTCGCGCCAGACGACGCCCGCGCGGATGAAGTCGCGGAAGGTGGTGGCATCGACGCCCGCCTGCGCCAGCTGGCCGATGAAACTCATCGAGTCGAGGCCGGCGCGGCCCGCGAATTCGGTCATGCCGGCCTGGATCGCCTGCTCGCCGGGCGAGATGCCCATGCGCCGCGCCTCCTGCAATTGCAGCCGCTCGTTGATGAGCGCGGTCTCGGCCGCCTCGGCGGTCGTGCCCGGCGCGCCGAGGGCCTGCATGAAGCGCAGCCGCTGCTCGAGCTCATAAGCGGTGATGACCTCGTCGTTGACGATCACCGCGGGCGCGTCCTGCGCCGCGGCCGTCCCGGAAAGCGGCCCGAGCGGCAGCCCCGGCACGAACGCGGCGAGCACTGCTGCGAGCAGTCCGGCAGGCATCAGTTGGCGCATCGGGGGGCGTCCTTTCGTCACTCGGCGGCGGCGAGCCTAGCGCATGCAGGAGCGCCGCGCCACCGTGCCCGGCAGGTCCGAAGCGCGGCCGAAGCCGCCGAGACGGACCGAGAAATCGAACGAGGTGTCGGGCTCGTCCCGCCCCTCGCCCGCCCAGTCGCGGCTGAGCGCGCCCGCGACGGTGATGCATTCGTTGCGGTAGGTGACGCCGAGCGCCGCGCTCTCCGGGCGGCCGAGGACGAGGTCGTAGCGCGTGTCGGCCTCGGCCCACCATCCGGGCGCGACCTGCCAGCCGGCGTCGAAGGCGATTTGGTGGCGCTCGGCCGTCCCGGCGGACGCGTCCACGAAGCCGTAGCCGGCCGAGAGCTGGATGTCCGGGCGCAGGATGCCGAGGCGGGCATCGGCGCGGCTGACCTCGCCGCCGTCGGCGAAGAGGGCGCGGCCCACCGCGGCGAGGCCCTGCGGGTGCTGCCAGTTCGCGGCGAGGAGCCAGTCGGAGCGCCGTCCCTCGAACGGCGTTCCGGCGAGGTCCGGGTCGTCCTCGTCGCGCCAGACCCGCCCCGCCATCGCGCCGAAGGCAGTCCCGTCAGCGAGGGTTCGCGTCCAGGTCAGGCCGAGTGCCGCGCGCAGGCCGGTCTCGCGCCGGTCGCGGCCGGGCAGGCGGTCGAGGGCGTAGAGGTTGCCCTCGTCCAGCTCGGCGCTGCGGCTGTCCTCGTTGGGGATGCCCTCGTCGTCCTCGTCCCGGCGCGGCGACCAGGCGATCTGCGCCACCGGCTCCAGCACGTCCACCGCGCCCGCGCCCGCACGGAGCAAGGGCCAGCGAAGCTCCACCGCGACGGTCGGGACCACGCGGCTCGCCTCGGCCCGGATCGTGCTGTCGTCCTCCACCCGCCACAGGTCGGCATCGAGCCGCGTGTCGATGCGGCCCAGCACGCCGCCGGGCAGCACCGCGCTGCGCTGCCAGCCGCCCCAGGCGGAGAGGCGGGCCACGTCACGGCCGAGCACGTCGAGGTCCGACGGCCGGCGATGGGCATGGGCCTGCCAGCCCAGTTCCACCGTGCCGCCGATCCCCGGCGCCTGCCAGCGGCGGATCCACGCGGCATCCAGCACCTCGGTCGGCAGCAGCGCCTGCACCTCGCCCTCGCGCAGCGTACGGTAGGCCCCCGCGCGCAGGCCGATCAGCTCGCCCTCGCGCACCCGCTCGAGGGTCACGCCGGTCCACAGCCGGTCGGCATCCGAGATGCCGTAGTCGTCAAGGTAGTCGCGGTCGGACACCCATTGCTGCTGCAGGCCGAGGTTGAAGCCGCTGGAGAGTGCGAATTGCGCCGCGCCGAAGCTCATGCCGCGGGTCTCGCCCTCGCGGATGTCGTCGCGGCTGACCGCGCCCTGCCATTCGAGCGCGCCGTTGGTGAAGGCCTGCCGGTAGCGCGCCTCGAGCGTGAGGGTGCGGCCGGTGGCGAGGTAGGGGGTCAGCGTCAGGTCGGCGCTGTCGCCGAAGGTCAGGAAATAGGGCGCCTTGACCCCGACGCCGAGTTCGGAGGTCGTCCGCAGGGTCGGGCGCAGGAGGCCCGACATGCGCTCGACGGTCGGACCGGGGGCGGTGATGCGGCCGGGCAGGCTGAGGATCGGAACGCCGAAGGCACGGAATTGCGGCTGCTCGAAGGTCAAGCGGCGCGTGTCCTGATCGTGGGTGATGCGGCGGGCGCGGATCTCCCAGAGCGGCGTCGGGCTGGCCGCGCAGACGCGGCAGGAGGACGCCACGACGCGGTCGAGGACGGTCACGCGGCCCTCGTCCAGCACGCGCACCTCGTCCGCCGCCAGTTGCAGCTCGCGCGCCAGCACCAGCCGGGCGCCGCGCATGAGGCCCTGGCGCAGATCGCCGTCGAGCTCGGCCGCCTCGGCCACTAGCACGCCCTCGCGGTCGGTGCCGCGGTCGCCGGGGCGGGTGAGATGGATCGGCCCCTCGATGTAGAGGCGGTCGGCCTCGCCGTCGTAGATCACGCGCGGGGCGATGAGGCGGGTGCCCTGATACCAGACGACGACGCCACCGGAGGCCTCGAGGCGGCGGTTGCCGCTGAGCGTGACCATGTCGGCGAGCAGCGTGGCCTCGGTGCCGTCCTCCACCGGGGCGGCGGGGGTCGCCTCGATGACCTGCGAGGCCGGCGCGGCCGGGACCACGACCGCCTCGGTGCCGTCGGCGCGGGTGCCGGGAAGCAGCGCGCCGTCGGTCGGCGCGAGCGCGGGTTGCGCCAAGGCGCCTGCGGGCAGGGCGAGCGCCACGAGCAGCGCGGCCAGCCTCCCGCCCCATCGCCTCCGCGCGCCCCTCATCCGTCCTCCAGCCGCAAGAGCCGCCCGAGCGCCAGCAGCGTCCCGGCCGCCGGCGGCACCCAGGCGGCGAGCGCCGGGGGAATGTCGCCGTTGTCGCCCAGAACCTGCGCGAAATGGCGCAGGAAGAACAGCCCCAGACCGGCGGCGAAGGCGGCGAGGATCAGCCCGCCGGTGCGCTGGCCGCGGACGTGGTGCATGGTGAAGGCCGCCGCGATCAGCACCATCGCCGCCAGCAGCGCCGGGCGGGCGAGTTCTGTGTGCAGCCAGACCCGGTGCCGCTGGGCCGAGAAGCCCGCGCGCTCCATCCCCGCGATGAACTGCGGCAGCTGCCAGATCGGCACCGCCTCGGGGGCGCCGAAGGCGTCGCGGATGCGCTCGGCGGTGAGGTCGGAGGGCAACTCCAGCGTCGGTGCAGTGGTGGCGACCGCCTCGGGGTTCGGCTGGGCGAGCGGCCACACCTTCACGTCGGCGAGTTGCCAAGCGCCGGGGACCAGCCGCGCCTCGCGCGCGATGAGGCGGCGCAGCGGCCCGGCCTGCGCGTCGAAGACGAGGAAGGTGGCGTCGTAGAGCGTGGTGGCGTCGCGCGAGGCGCGCTCGGCCCGGATCACCACTTGCCCGCCGCCGTCGCCCAGGGCCTGCCGGAGCCACAGCGAGTCCTCGGCCACGCTGACGGTCTGCGCGCGGCCCCGGTCGAGGGCGTCGGCCGCATCGCCATAGCGCTGCACGGTCGCGGCGACGATCGGGTTGAGGAACGCCACGGCCAGCAGCCCGACCAGCACCGCCACCGCCGAGGGCGCGGCGAGGAAACGCAGCGCCGAACGGCCCGAGGCCCGGATCGCCACCAGCTCGGAGCTGCGCGAGAGGGCCAGGAACATGCCCATGCCTGCCAGCAGCACGATCAGCGGCAGGATCGTATAGAAGGTCCCCGGCACCAGCAGGGCCGAGAGCGCCGCCGCCCCGCCGAGGCCCACGCCCGCGCCACCGAAGCGGCGCACCTGCTCGACCAGCTCGACGAAGAACAGGATGGCGACGAAGCCGATGCCCACCGTCAGCAGCATCCGCGCGAAGCGCCGGGCGATGTAGCGCGAGAGGATCACCCGCGGGCCTCCCTTGGTCGACGCCTCGGGGCGGAGGCAAGCCACAGCACGGCAGCGCAGGCGGCGGCGCCGATCAGCGCGGGCAGATAGACCACCGGCCACAGCGACGGATCGCCTTCGGCGGCGTTCTCGGCCGCGGTGCTGGCGAATTGCAGCGCGATCAGCGCCAGCACCGACAGCACCACCTGCCGCCCGACGCCGAAGCGGCTGTAGCCGCCGACCAGCAGCAGCGCGAAACCGAGGACCGCCGCTACCGGCGACAGCAGCGGTTGGGCGAGCCGCAGATGCGCCTCGAGGCGGGCGCGCGCGGGCGTCTCGCCGGTCGCCTCCAGCAGCGCCGCGTCGGGCGCCAGCAGCCGATGCGTGGCGTAGTCGCGCAGGTCGGTGCCGGTCCGGCGCCCGCCGCCGATCAGGTCGCCGATGTCGAAGGTGAGGTCGCGGAAGCGCGTGACCGCCAGTCGCTCGGCCCCGTTCGCGCTGGGCCGCGCCTCCTGGGCCATGCCGCTGGCCATGACCAGCACCGGCCCGCGGTCCGAAGGCACGATCCGCGCCTCGTCGGCGGTGTAGGTGAGCCGCCGCACAGGATCGCGCGAATCGTCGAACAACAGGTCGTGCATGGTGCCGTCCGCGCCGATCTCGCGGATGAAGAGGGTGACGCCCCGGCTCGGGAACTGGAAGCTGCCGGCGCGCAGGAAGCGGGCGGCGACATCTTCGGCCACCGCGTCCTGCCGGGCGCTGAGGCGGGCGCGGGCCGAGGGCACGAGGCCGTGGACGAGGATCGCCACCATCAGCGCCACCATTAGTCCGAAGACCAGCACCGGCCGCGCCAGCCGCCAGGGCGACATCCCCGCCGCCTGCATGGCCACGAGTTCGCTCTCGCCCGCGAGGCGGTTGGTGCCGTAGGCGGCGGCGGTGAAGGCCGCGACCGGCAGGACGAGCGCAATGACATGGGGCAGCGTCAGCGCCGTGAACTCCAGCACCACGAGCGCGGTCTGGCCGTCGGCGATCAGCTGCTCGAAGAGGGCCACGGCCCGGTTGAGCCAGTAGACCGACACCAGCACCAGCGCGAAGAAGCCGAACAGCGCGGTCATCTGCGACAGGATGTAGCGATCGATGCGCGGCACGCGCGGGCCTCCGGCTCGGGCTCGAACACCCCTCTAACCCGCAGGCGGGCCGGGCGGATAGTCCCCAGGCCGCGGGCGGCGCTGGCCTTGGCGCCGGGGCGCCGCTAGTGTCGCGGCCCGAAACGCAGCCAGCCGAGGCCCCGATGACCCACCCCGTCGAGATCAGCTTCACCGACAGCCTGCCGGACGATCTCAGGGAGCGCGGCGGCCGCCTCGCGTTCCTGATCGAGGGCGAGCGCGGCGCCCCCCGCGGCCTGCCGGGCCTCGCCCGCGCCGCGGTCATGCGCGCGATCGCCTCGCCCGCCTTCGCCAAGCTGAAGCCCGGCGAGGCGATGGAACTCGCCTTCCCGGCGGGGATGGCGGCCGATGCGATCCAGCTCGTCTCGCTGCCGCGGGACGCCGATGTGGCGGCGGCGCGCAAGGCCGGAGGCCAGATCGGGGGGCGCATGGCCAAGGGGCAGGTCACGGTCTTCGCCGGCCGCCACCGCCGCGCCGCCGATGTGGCACTGGGCATCGCGCTGCGGGGTTATGACTTCTCGGCCTACAAGTCCGCGCCGGACGGCGTCGGGGCCGACGCTCCGACCGAGATGATGCCGCAGGCGGTCTCGGCTCAGGGCCAGCCGGACAGCGCCCGCCTCGACGACGCGCAGGCGCCCGTCATCGGCGAGCCGCCCGCCGATACCCCGGCCGAGGCGCCGAAGCCCGAGCGCGCCTCCGTCACCTTCGTCGCCGCCGATCCCGAGGCGCTCGCTCGCTCGGCCCGCGATGCGGCGGCGGTGGCCGAGGGCGTGTTCTTCACCCGCGACCTCGTCAACGAACCTGCCAACGTGCTGACCACCAGCGACTTCGCCGACCGGCTGAAGGCGATGGAGACGCTGGGCCTCGAGGTGGAGGTGCTGGAGGAGGACGAGCTCGAGCGCCTCGGCATGCGCGCGCTGCTGGGCGTCGGGCAGGGGTCGGAGAGCCCGACCAAGGTCGTCGTCATGCGCTGGCAGGGCGGCGGCGAGGAGGCGCCGCTGGCGCTGGTCGGCAAGGGCGTCGTCTTCGACACCGGCGGCATTTCGATCAAGCCCGCGGCGGGCATGGAGGAGATGACGATGGACATGGGCGGCGCGGGGGTCGTCGCCGGAGTCATGCGGACGCTGGCGCTGCGCAAGGCCAAGGCCAACGTGGTCGGCCTCGTCGGCCTGGTCGAGAACATGCCCGACGGTCGCGCCCAGCGTCCCGGCGACATCGTGCGCTCGATGAAGGGCGACACGATCGAGGTCAACAACACCGACGCCGAGGGCCGCCTCGTGCTGGCCGATGTCCTCTGGTACGCGCAGGAGCGGTTCAAGCCCTCCGCGGTGATCGACCTCGCGACGCTGACGGGGGCGATCATCATCGCGCTCGGCCATGACAAGGCGGGCGTCTTCGTCAACGACGACGGCCTGGCCAAGGCGCTGCTGGCTGCCGCGGACGCCGAAGGCGAGGGCGCCTGGCGGATGCCGCTGGCGCCGTCCTATGACGAGCTCATCAAGTCGCGGCTGGCGGATGTGAAGAACACCGGCGGGCGGCCGGCGGGGTCGATCACGGCGGCGCAGTTCCTGCAGCGCTTCATCCGCAAGGGCACGCCCTGGGCGCATATCGACATCGCCGGTGTCGCCCTGCCGCCGGGCGAGACGCCGCTTGCGCCCAAGGGCGCCTCGGGCTGGGGGGTGATGACGCTCGACCGGCTGGTGCGCGACCGCTACGAGCGCCGGGAGGACGCGCAGAAGGGCTGATGGGCGCGGCGCTCTTCTACCACCTGACCCGCTCGCCGGCCGAATCGCTGGTGCCGGTCCTGATCGAGAAGTCCCTCGCGCAGGGCTGGCGGGTCGAGCTGCGCGGCACCGATACCGCGCGCCTCGCCCGCCACGATGACCTCCTTTGGACGCGCGAGGGCTTCCTGCCGCATGGCCGCGCCGGCGGGCCGCATGACGCGCGCCAGCCGGTGCTGCTGACGCTGGCGGGCGAGGGGCCGGCGGCGAACGCGCCCGCCTGCCTGATCGCGCTCGACGGCGCGCCCGTGGAGGCGGCGGAATGCGAGCGACTGGAGCGCACCTGCATCCTCTTCGACGGCGCCGATCCCGCGGCGCTTGACGTGGCGCGGGGCCAGTGGCGCAGTCTCACCGCGGCCGGGGTCACGGCGGAATACTGGAGCGATGCGGATGGCGGCTGGGCCCGGCAGCGGTGACGCCGCCTAACGCTCCAGCACCAGCATGCCGCCCTCGAAGCTCACCCGCGCGAAGCGGCTGAGGAACGACATGCCCATCAACGAGCGGTCAAGCTCGCCCCCGATCACCATCGCCGGCACGTCATGGTCGGTGACGCCGCCGAGGCTGACCGAATCGAGCCGCACCGGCGCGGTGCCGACGATCCCGTTCGCGGTCCGCGCCTGCGAGGTATAGGCCAGCCGGTCCGGGTCGATGCCCACGCGCCGCGCGTCGCGCTGCCGCAGCGCCAGCATCGTGGCGCCGGTGTCCACGACGAAACGGACGGGAACGCCGTTCACCTCCGCGGTCAAATGCGCGTGACCGGAGGGGTCCAGCGGCACCTCGATCCGCCCGCCCTCGAGCACTCGCGCTTCGGGCGCGACGCTCTGCCGCACGTCCTGCCAGAGCCCCCCCGCGGCGATCACGCCGACGAAGATCAGCCCCCATGCAAGCGCCTGACGCAGCGCCTGTCCGCCGCGGCCGCGAAACTCCACGATCAGGAAGCCGCCGATCGCCGCCAGCAGCAGCGCGAGGTAGAGAAACCGGCCGATCTGGTCCTGCATGCCGCTCCCCCGCCTGCGCCGCCCGGTTTCTAGCCCGATCACCGCCGCGACACCAACCCGCGACGGGCCTTTGCATTCGACCCGCAACGCTCTAGATGTGTCAGGCCGGAAGGGGCGGGGGCACCTGCCCCGATTCAGGGAGTGGAGTTCATGCTCAACAACATCGGCCTCCCCGGCCTGTTGCTCATCGCGGTCGTGGTGCTGGTGCTTTTCGGCCGCGGCAAGGTCAGTTCGCTGATGGGCGAGGTCGGCAAGGGCATCACCGCCTTCAAGCGCGGCGTGAATGACGGCGCGGCGGAATACGACCGCGAGGTCGCCGAGGGGACGCGCACCACCGAGACCAAGGTCATCAGCGCCTCCGACGCCGAGGCCCGCGCCCGCGACGTCACGCCCGCGGCCGAGCGCGACCGCGTCTGAGCGCGGACCGCTGACAGGCTGAAAGGCGCGCCATGTTTGACGTCGGCTGGAGCGAGTTGCTGCTGATCGGCGTCGTGGCGCTGATCGTGATCGGCCCCGAGGATCTGCCGCGCATGTTCCACACGCTCGGCCGGATGACCGCGAAGGCGCGGTCGATGGCGCGCGAGTTCAACTCGGCGATGGAGGACGCGGCCCGCCAGAGCGGCATCAAGGAGGCGACCGACGACCTCAAGGGCATGCGGAACCTGACCTCGAAGAAGGCCCTCGGCCTCGACGCGCTCGACCGGGCGGTGGACAAGTTCGAGAAATGGGATCCGAAGCTGCCCACCGCCAAGACCGTCGGCATGAAGCCCGACCCGGCGGCTCCGGGCAAGACGCCGGTGCCGCCGGCTGCGGCTCCCGCTGCTGCCGCGCCCGGGACCGGGGTGGCCGCCGCAGCGCCCTCGGCGGCGGTGGCGCCCGAGCCGGGCGAGGCCGCACCCGGCAAGCGCCAGCTCAAGGCGGTGCGCCGCTCCGATCTGCAGGGATAGCCCGTGAACATGGCCACTCCGCCGCCGCGCCCGGACGATATCGACGAAAGCTCCGCGCCGCTGATCGAGCATCTGAAGGAGCTGCGCACGCGGCTCATCTGGTCGGCGCTCGCCTTCGTCGTGGCCATGGTGATCTGCTTCACCATCTGGAACCCGATCTTCAACTTCCTCACCCGGCCGATCTGCTCGGCCCTCGAGCAACGCGGCCAGGACTGCGGCCTGATCCTGCTGAAGCTGCAGGAGGGGTTCTTCGTCGCCATCCAGATCTCGTTCCTGGGCGGCTTCGTCCTCAGCTTTCCGATCATCGGCTACCAGCTGTGGCGCTTCGTGGCGCCGGGCCTCTACCGCTCCGAGCGCAACGCGTTCCTGCCCTTCCTGGTCGCCTCGCCGGTGATGTTCCTGCTTGGCGCGGCCTTCGCCTATTACATCATCCTGCCGATGGCCTATGACTTCTTCCTCGGTTTCCAGCAGGGTCCGCTGCAACTGCCCGACGACCCCGACCTGGCGGTCACGCCCGAGAGCGCGGACCTCGCCGGGATCGTGTTCCAGGGCTCGGTCAGCGAGTATCTGGGGCTGACGGTCCGCTTCATCATGGCCTTCGGCATGTCCTTCCAGCTGCCGGTGCTGCTGACGCTGATGGGCAAGGCGGGGCTGATCTCGGCCGACAGCCTCGCGGGCATTCGCCGCTACGCCATCGTCGGCATCCTGGTGCTGGCGGCGGTCGTGACGCCGCCCGACGTGGTGTCGCAGATCGTCCTCTTCGCGGTTATCTACAGCCTCTACGAGGTGTCGATCTGGCTGGTCCGCCGGATCGAGAAACGCCGCGAGGCGGAGCTGCGGGCACAGGGCCTCTGGATCGAGGACGACGAGGGCAGCGACGCAGCGGAGCCGCGCGGATGAATGACATGAACCCACGCCCCGCCGCGCCAACGGCCGAAGCGGCCCTCGGCCGGATGGCCGACGCGCTCGAGCGCCTGGCGCCGCCGCCCGCGCCCGCGCCCGACTTCGACGCCGCGGACGCCTTCATCTGGCACCCCGATCCCGACCGGCTGGAGCCGGTGGCGCAGGTGGCGCGGGTGGAGATCGAGCGCCTCGTCGGCATCGACCGCGCGCGCGACACGCTCGTCGCGAACACGCTGCAGTTCGCGCGCGGACACGCCGCCAACAACGCCCTCCTCTGGGGCGCGCGGGGGATGGGCAAGTCGTCGCTGGTCAAGGCGGTGCATGCCGAGGCGCGGGCCGAGGGGCTGCCGCTCACGCTGGTCGAGATCGCGCGCGACGACCTCTCGTCGGTGGCGCGGCTGCTGAAGATGCTGGGCGAGGTGCCGGAGCGGCGCTTCCTGCTCTTCTGCGACGACCTCAGCTTCGTGGCCGAGGACGCGCAGTACAAGTCGCTGAAGGCGGTGCTCGACGGCGGCATCGCCGGGCGGCCGGCGAACGTGGTCCTCTATGCGACCTCGAACCGCCGCCACCTGATGCCGCGCGAGATGATCGACAACGAGCGCGCGACCGCGATCCACGGCGGCGAGGCGGTGGAGGAGAAGGTCTCGCTCTCGGACCGCTTCGGTCTGTGGCTGGGCTTCCACCCCTGCAGCCAGGACGAATACCTGGCGATGATCCGCGGCTACTGCGCCGCCGCCGGGCTGGATTTGCCCGAGGAGCAGATCCGGGCCGAGGCGATCGAATGGCAGGCGACGCGCGGCGCGCGCTCCGGGCGGGTCGCGTGGCAGTTCTTCACCGACCTCGCGGGACGCCGCGGGCTGGCGGTCTGAAGCCGTCACGGGGCGGCCGCCGGCAGGGTGTCGTCGGCGGAATCCTCCGGCCGAGGCCAGGCCGAAGCGGCCGCCGTCATGGTCTCCTGTCGAAAGGCATCGGGCAGACCAAGATCGGCGATGGGAGGCTCGGCGGGCTGCGGCCCGGCGCCTCCTGCGTCCTCACGCCCGTGCAGGCGGACCGCATAGGCGCCGTCATTCTCGCCCAGCCGCCCGCGGGCGACGGTCTGCCCCGTCGCGGTCTCGAGCGTCACCTCGCCGAGGGCGGCGCGAGGCAGCGTCAGAGTCGCGCCGGGGGCGAGCTGGCGCAACTCGCGCAGGGTGACGCTGCGGCGGCACAGGACCGCAGTCAGGGGAACGGGGGCGGCGGCAACGGCGGCTGCAAGGGTCCGTCGCGGCCGCTTCGGCGGATTGACGGGCGCGGGGGCGGCAGCAGGTTCGGCCAGCTTGCGTCCCACGGCGTCCGGGCCGGGCAGCGCGATGAACACCCGCGCCTCGCGCCGCCCGCCCGGCCCGAGACGCAGCCGGGCGTCGATGGCGCGAAACCCGACCTCCTCCAGCATCAGCGGCAGCGGGCGGGGATCGTCCAGATGACTGGCATAGCGGTAGCCCTCGAGGCCCGCGCCGAAGGGCAGCGCGGCGGTCGCGGCGGCGATCTCGGCCAGGGCCTGGTTGACGAAGCCCGCGGCGATGGCCGCGTCGGTGCGCGTCGGACGCCGCGCCGCCGGGGCCTGTGCGGCGAGGCGGCCCATGGCCTGCATCTCGATCAGCGCCGCCACGGCCAGCGGGCAGAGGGCGACCACGCCCAAAGCCTCGCCCGGTCCCTCCACCACGGCCAGCAGCCCGCCCTCGGGCAGCGTTTCGGCGATCTCCGCGAGGCTCAGCCCCTGCAGCCGGATTCGCTCGGCATAGAGCGCGAGACCATGGGTCCGTTCGGCCGCGCGGGCGAGCGCGCCCGCCACCGCCCGTTCGAGCGAGGGGGGCGGCGGCGGGGGCACCGCCACCCCGCCCGCAGGCGCAACCGGCGCGGCGCGGGGCTTCAGCAATCCGCGCAGCACGCCCCCCGCCATGTCGCGTCCCCTGTCCATCATCGCCCGAATCGCCGCGCTTCCTTTCGGACGCTAGCCCCGCACCCCTTTCCAAATCGCTAACGGCCCGGTGACGCTTGAAATCCGACCCGTTCGCGCGCATCTACCATCAGCCCGCACCGTCCCCGCGGGCGGATTCAGCGGAGTGATCATGGCCAAGGAAGAGATGCTCGAATTCCCCGGCGTCGTGAAGGAACTCCTGCCCAACGCGACGTTCAAGGTCGAGCTCGAAAACGGCCACGAGATCATCGCGCATATGGCAGGCAAGATGCGCAAGAACCGCATCCGGGTTCTTGCCGGCGACAAGGTGCAGGTCGAGATGAACACCTACGACCTCACCAAGGGGCGCATCAACTACCGCTTCAAGTGACTGATACCGCACCGCGCCTGGTGCTGGCCTCAGCGAGTCCGCGGCGGCTGGAGCTGCTGGCGCAGCTGGGTCTGGTGCCGGATGAGGTCCGCCCGGCCGATATCGACGAGACGCCCCGCAGGGATGAGCCGGTGCGCGCCTATGCGCGGCGCATGGCGGCCGGGAAGGCCGAGGCCGCCGCCCGCGAGGGCGAGGTGGTGCTGGCCGCCGACACGGTCGTCTCCGCCGGCCGCCGGATCCTCGGCAAGCCCGAATCGCCCGACGAGGCCGCGGCCTTCCTGCGCCTCCTCTCCGGCCGCCGTCACCGGGTCGGCACCGCGGTCGCCGTCGCGGCAGGCGGGCGCATCGCGTTGAAACTGGTCGAGACCGTGGTCCGCTTCCGCCCCCTCCGCCCGGCCGAGATCGACGCCTACGTTACCAGCGGCGAGTGGCGCGGCAAGGCCGGCGGCTACGGCATCCAGGGCCGCGCAGCGGCTTTCGCGCCGTGGCTGCAGGGCTCGTGGAGCGGCGTCGTCGGCCTGCCGCTGGCCGAGACGGCCGCGCTGCTCGCCGCCGCCGGGGTGCGGGCATGAAGGGGCGGCAGGTCGTCCTCGGCCGCCTCTGGGGCCGCGAGGCGGCGGCGCTGATGGTGGACGGGCGGCTTGAGGACCTGATCCTCGACCCCGGCGCGCTGACGCCCTTCGCCCCCGGCGCGATCCTGCGCGGGCGGGTGGACCGGCTGGTGAAGGGGCAGGGCGGCGTGTTCCTGCGCCTGCCGGACGGCGCCCGCGGCTTCCTGCGCGACGTGCGCGGCGTGTCCGAGGGGCAGCCGCTGGTCGTGCAGGTCGCGGGCGTCGCCGAGGCGGGCAAGGCGCTGCCGGTCACGCGCCGGCTGCTCGTCCGCGGGCGGCATGTGATCGCCACGCCCGCCGCGCCGGGCGTCAATGTCTCGCGCAGCCTGCGCGACGAGGACCGCCGCGCCGAACTGACGGCGCTCGGCGAGGCCGCGCTGACCGGGGCGCCGGAAGATCTGGGGTTGATCCTGAGGACCGCCGCCGCTGCCGCAGACGACGCCGAAATCGCGGCCGAGGCGGCTGAACTGGTGGCCCTCGCCACCGCCCTTGCGACTGACACGTCCGGCCCGGCGGAGCTTCTGCTCGACGCGCCCGGCCCGTGGGAAGCGGCCTGGCGCGACTGGGCCGAGCCGCCGCCGGACGACGTGCTGGAAGGCTCCGACGCCTTCGTGGCGAGCGGCGCCGAGGATGCCGTGGCCGCGCTCCTCGGCCCCGATGTCGCGCTGTCCGCCGGAGCCTCCGCCGCCATCGAGCCGACCCGCGCCCTCGTGGCCATCGACGTCAACACCGGCCCCGACACCAGCCCCGCCGCCGGGCTGAAAGCCAACATCGCGCTCGCCCGCGACCTGCCGCGGCAGTTGCGGCTGCGGGGCCTCGGCGGGCAGGTGGTGATCGATTTCGCGCCGATCCCCAAGCGGGACCGCGGCACACTGGATCAGGTGCTGCGCGCGGCGTTCCGCGGCGACGGCGGCGCCACGACGCTCGCCGGCTGGACCGCCCTCGGCCTCTACGAGATCAGCCGCAAGCGCGAGCGCGTGCCGCTCGCCCGCCTCGCCGCCGCCGCGGAGGCCGCGTCGTGACGCAGGCCAGATGCCCGATCTGCGGCAAGCCCGCGCTGCAGGAGTTCCGCCCCTTCTGCTCCAAGCGCTGCGCGGATGTGGACCTCGCCCGCTGGCTGCGCGGCGACTATCGCATCCCCGGCGAGCCGGCCGAGGACAGCCCCCCGCCCGACGCGCCCTGCGGCGAGGACGAATAGCACTGGACAGCCGCGCCCGCCGCCGCTAATCACGCCCGCACCCCGGCCCGCAGAGGGCCGACCGGGGCCCGGATAGCTCAGTTGGTAGAGCAGCGGATTGAAAATCCGCGTGTCGGCGGTTCAAATCCGTCTCCGGGCACCATCCTTTCCGAATGGTCTTGCAGGTTCAAGGGCGCCGGGCTTCTCTGCCGGAAGCCTTGCAGCGGCCGCAGCCGCGCTGCCCCTCCAGCCGGGATGACCTGATGACCGACCTTGCGAATACCGCCGTTCTCGGCGCCGGAGTGATCGGAAGCAGCTGGGCTGCGCTGTTTCTGGCCGCGGGGCGCAATGTCGCGGTCTTCGACCCCGCCGACGGGGCCGAGGCCGCGGTGCGGGCCTATGTGGACGAGGCCTGGCCGACGCTGGCCGAGCTTGGCCTGATCCGCGACGGCGCACCGGGCGCGCTCCGGTTCTGCGCCACCGCGGCCGAGGCGGTCGGCGGCGCGGATTTCGTGCAGGAGAGCGTCCCCGAGCGCATCGCCCTCAAGCACGCCCTCTATGCCGAGATCGAGCCGCGGCTGAAGCCCGGAGCGATCGTCGCCTCCTCCGCCTCCGGCCTCACGCTGACCGAGATGCAGGGCGGCTGGGCCGACCCCGCGCGCTTCGTCCTCGGGCACCCTTTCAACCCGCCGCACCTGATCCCGCTGGTGGAGGTGATGGGCAACGACCGCACCGGCGAGGGCGTGGTGGAGGCGGCGGAGGCCTTCTACCGCGCCATCGGCAAGGTCACGATCCGCGTCGGCCGCGAGGTGCCGGGCCATGTGGCAAACCGCCTGCAGGCGGCGCTGTGGCGCGAGGCGATCCATCTCGTCGAGACCGGGGTGGCGACGGTCGAGGACGTGGACACCGCCGTCTGGGCCGGGCCGGGCCTGCGCTGGGCGGCCATGGGGCCGACCATGCTGTTTCACCTCGGCGCCGGGCAGGGCGGCCTGGCCGAGTTCTGCGCGCGTTACGAGGACAGCTTCAACACCTGGTGGCGCGATCTCGGGCAGCCGTTCTTGAACGACGAGATCGCCCGCAAGATGGTCGCGGGCGTCGAGGCGGAGGCGGGGGGCGGGAGCCCGGCGGCGCTCTCGGCGAAGCGGGACGCGATCATCACGGCGATGCTGAAGGCCGGGATGGCGGCGCGGGGCTGACCCGCGTCAGACGGCCTCGGTCCCGCACCACTCGGCGATGAAGAGCGCCATGGCCTGCGTGATCCAGCGCAGGGATTGCAGGCTGACCCATTCGTCGAAGCCGTGGATGTTGCGCGACACCGGCCCGTAGCAGAGCGCCGGGATGCGGTTGTAAAGCGCATAGACGCGGGCATCGAGGTAGCCGGGCGTGGTGAAGCTCTGCAGCGGCTCGCCGAAGGCGGTCTTGTGGGCCGTCGCCAGCACGGCTTCGGCCTCGGAGCCGGGCTCGAGATGATAGCCCTCGGAATTGAAGCCGTTCAGCGTGATCCGCGGCGGGTTCTGGGCGAGGAAAGGGTCGTGGCGGGCGAAGGCTGCGATATGGCGCTCGATCTCGGCCAGCTTCTCCTGCGCCTTCTGCCCCGGATAGATCGAGACGCGGGTCTGGAACCGGCACCAGGCCGGAACCGAGGAGCCCCAGTCGCCGCCCCGGATCAGCCCGATGTTCATGTTGATCGGATGGTCCATGTCCTCGAATCCGCGATGCTGCACCTTCTCGGCGTTCCACCGCGCCTCGACCTCGCGCAGCGCGCCGATGACGCGATACGCGGCGTCAATGGCGTTGGCGCCCTCGCCCATCTCGCGGACATGGACGGGGATGCCACGGACCTCGACCTCGAACCAGAGCACGCCGACATTGGCGCGGACGAGCATGTTCTCCTCCGGCTCGGGGATCAGGACCGCATCGGCGGTGTAGCCGCGCAGGAAGGTTTGCAAGGCGCCGTTGCCGGTCGATTCCTCCTCGACCACGGATTGCAGATACACCGTCGCCGCCGGCTGCAAGCCGATGCGCCGCAGCGCCTCGAGCGCGAAGACATTGGCTGCCGCGCCCGCCTTCATATCGCCCGCGCCGCGGCCATACATGCGGTCGCCCACGACCTCGCCGCCATAGGGGTCATGCTCCCACATGTCGCGCGGACCCGTGGGCACCACGTCCACGTGATGCTGGAGGATGAGCGAGCGGCCCTTCTCGTCGCGCGGATGGTGGATGCCGACGACGATCGGCGCGCGGGAATGGTCGGCCGAGAACGGGGCGCCGCCCTCATGGGCTGCGAGCGCCGCCTCGTCCATGTCGAAGCGGTCCATCCTCAAGCCGCGCGCGGCGTAGTCTTCATAGAGGAAATCCTGGATCGCGAACTCCTCGCCGCGCTGCGAGGCGAAGCCCACGAGCTGGCGGGTGTAGGCGATCTGCGCGTCGAAACCCTCGTCGACGGAACGCATGATGGCGGCGCGAAGCTCGGCGTCCACGGTCGTCCTCCTCGTTTTCCCTGCCGGAGAAGGGACGATGGCGCCGGTGGTGTCGAGGGGCGAAAAGACACACCGATCACGTTGACTCACGTTTTTGTCGAACCGAAGCGCGACAAATCGGGTTTGATCTCAGGCACGCGTCAGAAAACGTCGAACCGGGCGCAGGCTGTTGTCATCGAGTAAGGATCAGTACCATGTTGAAGTCGCGCCAGGATGTCTCCACCCTCGACAAGACTGACGGCGGAGGGGCGGCGCTCAACCCGTTCTGCGCGCTGGGCCCGCCGGGCACGCCGCTGCGCATGATGTTTGCGCCGTTCGAGGTCGCCACCTTCCTGCCCGCCTACGCGATCGACACGTTCCACGGCCGCAGGTCGGGGCGCCGCTGACCACCGGCTTGACGCGACCTTGGCCGCGGTGGACGGTCGGGCATGAGGCGCGATTATGACGTGGCGGTGATCGGCGGCGGACTGCTCGGCTCGGCCATCGCCTGGGGGCTGGGAAGGCTGGACGCGCGGGTCTGCGTTCTCGACGAGGGCGACATCGCGCGGCGCGCCTCGCGCGCCAATTTCGCGCTGGTCTGGGTGCAGGGGAAAGGGCTGGGGTTCCCGGCCTATGCGGACTGGACCGTTGAGGGCGCCGGGCGCTGGCCCGAGCTTGCGGAGGCGCTGCGGTACCAGACCGGCCTCGACCTGTGCTACGAAAGGCCCGGCGGGTTCCACATGGCCCTGAGCGAGCGCGAGATGGAGGCGCGCGCGGCGGTGGCCTCGCGCATGGCGGCGCAGGGCGCGGCGGCCGGGATCGAGTTGCTGGGCCGCGACGAATTGCGGCGTCTGATGCCGCAGATCGGACCGGACGTCGTGGGTGCGAGCTACTGCCCGATGGACGGGCATGTGAACTCGCTTCGCACCTTCCGCGCCTTCCATGAGGGGATGCGCGGCTTGGGCGTGGATTACCGGGCCGAGGCCCCGGTGGAGGCGATCGAAGCCCGGCCCGGCGGCGGCTTCGAGCTGCGGACGCCTGCCGGCGAGATGGGGGCGGCGCGGGTGGTCCTCGCGGCCGGCAACGCCAACGAGCGCCTCGCACGGCAGGTCGGGCTCCACGCGCCGATGCTGCCGACGCGCGGGCAGATCATCGTGACCGAGCGCACCGGGCGCTTCCTCGATCATCTCGTGATGACCATCCGCCAGACCGACGAGGGCTCGATCATGATCGGCGACAGCAAGGAGGAGGTGCTGGAGGATGCCGAGACCACCCTCCGCGTCGGCGCCGTGATCGCCGACCGGGCGCGGCGGATCTTCCCGGCGCTCGCGCGGCTCAACGTGGTGCGGACCTGGTCGGGCATCCGGGTGATGACCCGCGACGGCTTCCCGATCTACGACGAGTCCACCAGCCACCCCGGCGCCTTCGTGGCCTGCTGCCACTCGGGCGTGACCCTCGCCGCGCAGCATGCCTTCGTCCTCGCGCCGATGATCCTTGCGGGCCGCCTCGACGCCCGCGCCGCCCCCTTCTCGGCCCGCCGCTTCGCCGACGCGCCCGCCACACTGGCGGCCTGAGCATGTTCCGCCGCGCCATGGCCGACCCGCGCCCCGAGGTCGGCATCACCATCGACGGCGCGGCCGTCAGGGCCCGCGAGGGCGACACGGTGGCCGCGGCGCTGCTCGCCTCCGGGCGCGACGTGCGGCGGCGGACGGCGGTCTCGGGCGCGGCGCGGCTGCCCTTTTGCATGATGGGCGTCTGCTTCGACTGCCTGGTGAGCATCGACGGGGTCGGCAACCGGCAGGGCTGCCTGATCGCGGTGCGCGAGGGGATGCGGGTCGAGGTGCAGCGCGGGGCGCGCCAGGTGGGGCGGTGAGCCCGCCCCATGAGAGCTACGATGTGGTCGTCGTCGGCGCCGGACCGGCCGGCATCGCCGCGGCGACCGTGGCGGCCGAGGGCGGCGCGCGGACCCTGCTGCTGGACGAAAATCCCGGTCCCGGAGGGCAGGTCTGGCGCGCGATCGACAGCACGCCGCTGCGGGACGAGGCGCTGCTGGGGGCCGATTACTGGGCCGGGCGGCGCGAGGTCGAGCGGCTGCGAGCGAGCCCCGCCGAAGTGATCCACCGCGCCACGGTCTGGTCGCTCGACCGCCATCTGGAGATCGCCGTGTCGGTCGGCGGCGGCTCGGCGGTGCTGCAGGCGCGGCGCGTGATCCTCGCCACCGGCGCGATGGAGCGGCCGTTTCCGATCCCCGGCTGGACGCTGCCGGGCGTGATGACCGCGGGGGCGGCACAGGGGCTGCTGAAGGGTTCGGGGCTGGTGCCGGATGTGCCGACCGTTCTGGCGGGGCAGGGGCCGCTCCTCTGGTTGCTCGCGGCGCAGATCCTGCGCGCGGGCGGGCGGATCGAGCGCATCCTCGAGACCACGCCGCGGCTGACGGCGGCGGCGCTGCGCCATGCGCCGGGGTTCGTGCTCTCGCCCTATTTCCGCAAGGGGCTGGCGCTGATGCGCGAGGTGCGGGGGAGCGTGCCGGTCGTGCGAGTCACCGCGCTCGAGGCGCTCGGGGCGGATCGTCTCGAGGCCGTGCGATATGAGGCTGGCGGACGGCACGAGGAGTTCGCCGCCGGGCTGCTCCTGCTGCATCAGGGCGTGGTGCCGGAGGTCAACCTCGCCATGGCCGCGGGGGTGCGGCATGGTTGGGACGAGGCGCAGCTCTGCTGGCGGCCGGAGACGGACGCGGACGGTCAGACAAGCGTGCCGGGGATCGCCATCGCGGGCGACGGGGCCGGGATCGGCGGGGCCGGGGCGGCGACGCTGGCCGGGCGGATCGCGGGCCATGCGGCGCTGACCGCGCTCGGGCGCGACACGGACGCCGCGGCCCTCGCCGCCGCCCGCCGCGGCCTCCGGCGCGCGCTGCGCGGCCGGGCCTTCCTCGACCGCCTCTACCGCCCACCCGACCGCTTCCGCATCCCGGCGGGGGACACCATCGTCTGCCGTTGCGAGGAGGTGCGCGCCCGCGACGTGCTGCGCGCCGTCGAGATCGGGGCGGCGGGGCCGAACCAGGCCAAGGCCTATCTGCGCGCCGGGATGGGCCCGTGCCAGGGCCGCCTCTGCGGCCTCACCGTGACGGAGCTGATCGCCCGGGCCCGCGGCCGCACGCCGCAGCAGATCGGCCATTACCGCTTGCGTCCGCCGGTGAAGCCGATCACGCTGGAGGAACTGGCGAACCTGCCAGCCGACGACGAGGCCCGCGCCGCGGTGGTCCGCTGACCCTTGGCGCCCGGGCTTGACGCTCCCCACCCCGACCTATACGTCGCAGTATCTCGCAAGAGAATCACCCCGTCACGGGGTCGTCGTCAATGGCCCGGAGGCGCGTGTCTTCGGGTCATCGGTTGTGAAAAAAGGTTCCGGCACTACGGAACCGCAACGAAAAGGAAGAGACAGCGTGGCTCGTATCGCCGGCGTCAACATCCCCACGGGCAAGCGCGTCCCCATCGCGCTGACCTATATCCACGGAATCGGCGCCCACAACGCCGAGCAGATCGTCCAGGCCGTCGGCATCGATCCGACCCGCCGCGTGAACGAGCTCTCGGACGCCGAAGTGCTGCAGATCCGCGAGTTCATCGACGCGAACCTGACGGTCGAGGGCGACCTGCGCCGCGACACGCAGATGAACATCAAGCGGCTGATGGACCTCGGCTCCTACCGTGGCCTGCGCCATCGCCGCGGCCTGCCGGTGCGCGGTCAGCGGACCCACACCAATGCCCGCACCCGCAAGGGCCCGGCCAAGCCGATCGCCGGCAAGAAGAAGTAAGGGGCAAGGCAGATGGCACGCGACAAGACGCGCATGAAGCGCAAGGAGCGCAAGAACATCGCCACCGGCGTGGCGCATGTGAACAGCAGCTTCAACAACACCAAGATCCTGATCTCGGACGTGCAGGGCAACGCGATCTCGTGGTCGTCGGCCGGCACCATGGGCTTCAAGGGTTCGCGCAAATCGACCCCCTACGCCGCGCAGATGGCCGCCGAGGACGCCGGCCGCAAGGCGCAGGAGCACGGCATGCGCACCATCGAGGTCGAGGTCCAGGGCCCCGGCTCGGGCCGCGAATCGGCGCTCCGGGCGCTGGCCGCGGTCGGCTTCAACATCACCGCGATCCGCGACGTGACGCCGATCGCGCATAACGGCGTCCGCCCGCCCAAGCGCCGGCGCGTCTGACCCGTTCTCGCCTTTGCCGGATCGCGCCTGCCCGCGCGGTCCGGTCCACGCATTTTTTCCTCGGGCGTTTCCGGTCGCTGGACATGGGCCGGAAACAGGAATGGAGGGACGCATGATCCACAGGAACTGGGCCGAGCTCATCAAGCCCGGCCAGCTCGATATTCGTCCGGGCGCCGACGCCAGCCGCACCGCCACCGTCATCGCCGAGCCGCTGGAGCGGGGCTTCGGCCTGACCCTCGGCAACGCGCTGCGCCGGGTGCTGATGTCGTCGCTGCAGGGCGCGGCCATCACCTCGGTCCAGATCGACAACGTGCTGCACGAGTTCAGCTCGGTCGCCGGCGTCCGCGAGGACGTTACCGACATCGTGCTGAACCTCAAGGGCGTGACGCTGAAGATGGACGTGGACACGCCCAAGCGCCTGACGCTCAGCGCCAAGGGTCCGGGCGAGGTCAAGGCCGGCCAGATTCAGGAAACCGCGGGCATCACCATCCTGAACCGCGACCACCTGATCTGCCACCTCGACGAGGGGGCGGAGCTGCACATGGAACTGACCGTCCAGAACGGCAAGGGCTATGTCGCGGCCGACAAGAACCGGCCCGAGGACGCGCCGATCGGCCTGATCCCGATCGACGCCATCTTCTCGCCGGTCAAGCGCGTCAGCTACGAGGTCACGCCGACCCGCGAGGGGCAGGTGCTGGACTATGACCGCCTGACCATGCGGGTCGAGACCGATGGCAGCCTCAGCCCCGAGGACGCGGTAGCCTATGCCGCCCGCATCCTGCAGGACCAGCTGGCGGTGTTCGTCAACTTCGAGGAGCCGGAGAGCGCCCGCGCCCAGACCGCCGAGGATGGGCTGGAGTTCGATCCGCGCCTGCTGAAGAAGGTCGACGAGCTGGAGCTGTCGGTCCGCTCGGCCAACTGCCTGAAGAACGACAACATCGTGTATATCGGCGACCTGATTCAGAAGACCGAGGCCGAGATGCTGCGGACCCCGAACTTCGGCCGCAAGTCGCTGAACGAGATCAAGGAAGTGCTCTCGGGCATGGGCCTGCATCTCGGCATGGACGTGGTCGACTGGCCGCCGGAGAACATCGAGGACCTGGCCAAGCGGTTCGACGAGCAGTTCTGACGAGTTCGGCGCGCGGGGAACCGCGCGCCAACGCAGGATGCGTCCTCTGGACGCACCTGCGACCACCGGGCATCCCGCCCCAAGGAGAGCGGCGTCCACGCAGCGCCGCCAGACAAAGCATAAAACGCTATAGGAGACACCCATGCGCCACGCCCGCGGCTACCGCCGCCTCAACCGCACCCATGAGCACCGCAAGGCCCTGTTCGCGAACATGGCCGGCAGCCTGATCGAGCATGAGCAGATCAAGACGACGCTGCCCAAGGCCAAGGAACTGCGTCCGATCGTCGAGAAGCTCATCACGCTCGCCAAGCGCGGCGACCTGCACGCCCGCCGCCAGGCCGCGGCGCAGCTGAAGCAGGACCCGTATGTCGCCAAGCTCTTCGACGAGCTCGGGCCGCGCTACAAGGAGCGTCAGGGCGGCTACATCCGCATCCTGAAGGCCGGTTTCCGCTATGGCGACATGGCGCCGATGGCGATCATCGAGTTCGTGGACCGCGACCCGGAGGCCAAGGGCGCCGCCGACCGGGCCCGGCTCCAGGCCGAGGATGCCCTGGCCGAAGCCTGAGCGCTCCTATCTGATTCGTGATGATGGCCGGGCCGCGCAAGTGGTCCGGCCAAGCGTTTTCCGTGCGACCGGATGAACGATGGGCATCTTTCTATGCACTGATAAGTTGACCTCGGCTCTCTCGCCCCTCCAATAGGCGATGAAATGTCAGCGCGTCACCAGATACAGGCAGCCCTCCCGAAGCTGCAGAAGCTCTCGCCCTCGGGGTATTATATCGCATTCCATATCCGCTTCGCCGCACCTCTGATGCAGTTCCAGACATACTCGCCCCGGTGGAGCGACCGCTACGCGCGCCACGCCTATGCCCTGCGCGATCCCGTCATCGCCTGGGGCTTCTCGACCACCGGCGCCTGCCGGTGGAGCGAACTTCCCGTCCCCGACCCCTTCGGCATCCTCAAGGACGCGGCCGACCACGGCCTGACCTACGGGTTGACGGTCTCCTGTGGTGTGATCACATCACGGACGATCGCCAACTTCGCGCATGACACGCGCGAGTTCACAGACGCCGAGATCACGACTATCTCGGACACGATCCGCAGGCTTCACGATCAGCTGAAGCCCCCGGAGAGCCTGACGAAGGCTCAGCAGGAGGCCCTGAGATGCATCGCCGAAGGGGACCGCTACGCAGCGGCGGCTGCCAAACTTGGGATTTCCGAAAGCGCTTTCAAGGCAAGGCTCATCTCGGCGCGCGAACGCCTCGATGCGCGCACTACTGCCGAGGCGCTGCAGAGAGCCAAGGACTACCGTCTGCTGTAGGGGTTCATTCATCAACTTCGGCGTATGCACTTGGGGAAACTGATTTTCAGCCCAGGAGCACAAGCAATGCAGACGACCACCCTTTCTTTCTCGAACCTCCACCAGCACGGCGAGCTGTTCGCCAACCTGCTGCGCGCCCGCAAGCAGAGCTTCATCGTCCAGAACCGCTGGCCGCTGCCGGAGGACGAGGGCATGGAGTTCGACCAGTACGACACGCCGCAGAGCCGCTGGGTCGCCATCCACGACCGCGGCGACATCCTGGCGGGCATCCGCCTGACGCCGACCACGGCCAAATGCGGCATCTACAGCTACATGATCCGCGACGCGCAGATCGGCCTCCTGAAGGACACGATCCCGCAGGATCTGCTCTACGAGGAGGCCCCGGTGGAGGCGCATGTGTGGGAAAGCTCGCGCGTGTTCGTCAACCACTCGGTCCCGATGGCGATTCGCCGCAAGGTCCACGGCATGCTGATCGGCGAGATGACGCGCTCGGCCCGCGAACTGGGCGCGACGCGGCTCATCGGCATCATCTCGGCCACCTGGCCGCGCTGGGCCAAGCGCTGCAATCTCGACATCACGGGCATCGGACGCCCGCTGGAGTTCGAGGACAGCGTGTCGCAATGCGTGTCGATCAACCTCGCCCAGAAGCTGCACTGATGCCACTTCCGGCGGCAGGGCGGGCGGCGTAACCTGCCGCCCGCCATGCAAGACCTGTTCGACCGCCCCGAACCCGCCGCACCGCGCGCGGCCGCGCACCGGCCGCTCGCGGACCGGCTGCGGCCGCGCACGCTCAGCGAGGTGATCGGGCAGGGCAAGGTGCTCTCGCCCGAAGGCCCGCTCGGCTCGATGCTGGCCGCGGGCAGCCTTGGCTCGCTGATCCTCTGGGGGCCACCGGGGGTCGGCAAGACCACCATCGCGCGGCTGCTGGCGGACGAGACCGACCTCGCCTTCGTGCAGATCAGCGCGATCTTCTCCGGCGTGCCGGAACTGCGCCGCGTGTTCGAGGCCGCACGCCTGCGCCGCGATCAGGGGCAGGGGACGCTGCTCTTCGTTGACGAGATCCACCGTTTCAACAAAGCGCAGCAGGACAGCTTCCTGCCGCATATGGAGGACGGCACCATCCTCCTCGTCGGCGCCACGACCGAGAACCCCAGCTTCGAGCTGAACGCCGCGCTGCTGTCGCGCGCGCAGGTGATCGTGCTCGAGCGCCTCTCGCCCGCCGACCTCGAGCAACTGGCGCAACGGGCCGAGCGCGAGCTGGGCCGCAAGCTGCCGCTGACGCCGGAGGCGCGCGACCGGCTGCTGGAGATGGCGGACGGCGACGGGCGGGCGATCCTGAACCTGGTCGAGCAGGTGACGGCCTGGAAGCTCGACGCGCCGCTCGATCCGCAAGCGCTCGGCCAGCGGCTGATGCGGCGGGCGGCGAAATACGACAAGTCGGGGGACGAGCATTACAACCTGATCTCGGCGCTGCACAAATCGGTGCGCGGCAGCGACCCGGACGCGGCGCTCTACTGGCTGGCGCGGATGCTGGAGGGGGGCGAGGACCCGCGCTATCTGGCGCGCCGCATCACCCGCATGGCGGTCGAGGACATCGGCCTCGCCGACCCGCAGGCGCAGGCCATCTGCCTGCAGGCCTGGGAGACCTACGAGCGATTGGGGAGTCCCGAAGGCGAACTCGCGCTCGCGCAGGCGCTGATCTATCTCGCGCTCGCGCCGAAATCGAACGCGGGCTACGCGGCCTACAAGGCCGCGCGGGCCGAGGCCCGGCGCACCGGCAGCCTGATGCCGCCCGCCCATATCCTGAACGCGCCAACGAAGCTGATGAAGGAGCAGGGCTACGGCAAGGGCTATGCCTATGACCACGACGCCGAGGACGGGTTTTCGGGGCAGGACTATTTCCCCGAGGGGATGAAGCGGCCGGTGCTCTATCAGCCGGTGGAGCGGGGATTCGAGCGGGATCTGAAGAAGCGGCTGGACTGGTTCGTGCAGCAGCGGTTGAAGCGGCAGGGGTGAGGGGGCGCAGGAGATGGTGCGTGGGGACCACGCACCTACCAATCGCCGTAGGTGCGTTCTCCGAACGCACCATGCCCGTGAGGCCGGTGCGTGCCGCCCTCCGTTGCGCTACGCGCGAAGGGCCCCGGTTGACTCCCGCCCCGCACGCCGCGACATGAGCCGCATGAACATCTATCTTCAGGTCGCCCTCGGCGGCGCGGTCGGGGCCGTGCTGCGCCTCGCGACCACGCGCGGGCTGCCGTGGCATGGGCCGGGGCTGCCCGTCGGCACCTTCGTCGTCAACGTGCTGGGCTGCTTCGTCATGGGATTCCTCGCCGCCCTCTTCGCGCATCGCGGCGGGCACCATCTCGCACCGTTCCTGATGACCGGCATCCTCGGCGGCTACACCACCTTCTCGGCCTTCTCGCTCGACGCGCTGACGTTATGGCAGCAGGGGCAGGGCGGCCTCGCGCTCGCCTATGTCGCTGGGTCCGTGGCGCTGTCGCTGCTGGCCGTGGTCGCGGGCCTCTCCGCAGGCCGGGCGGTGTTCGCATGAGCGGCGTCCAGACTCTTACCGTGTCGGAGGACGAGGGCGAGCAGCGACTCGACCGCTGGCTCAGGCGGCGCTACCCGCAGCTGAATCAGATCGCCATCGAGAAGCTCTGCCGCACGGGGCAGCTGCGGGTGGACGGCGGCCGGGTGAAACCGGCGACCCGCGTCCTGCCCGGGCAGCAGGTCCGCGTGCCGCCGCTGCCGGACGCGCCGGCCCTCGCCCCTCGCCGGGCCGAGGCGTCCGACGCGGATGCCGCCATGATCCAGGCCGCGGTGCTGTGGAAGGACCAGCACATCATCGCGCTGAACAAGCCGCCGGGACTGCCGTCGCAGGGCGGATCGGGGCAGGGCGACAGGCATGTGGATGGCCTCACGCCCGCCCTGATGTTCGGCTACAAGGAGCGTCCGAAGCTGGTCCACCGGCTCGACAAGGACACCTCGGGCGTGCTGCTTCTGGCGCGCACCGACCGCATCGCCCGCGCCCTCTCGGCCGCCTTTGCGGCGCGCAGCACGCGCAAGATCTACTGGGCCGCCGTGGCGGGCGTGCCCAGCCCCAAGATGGGCACGATCCGCTTCGGCCTCGTCAAGGCGCCCGGCCACGGCCGCAGCGGCGAGGGCGAGCGGATGATCTGCGTCCACCCCGCGAAGATCGCTGAGACGGAGGGCGCGAAGCGCGCCACGACCGACTACGCGGTGCTGGACGCGCTCGGCACCCGCGCCTCGTGGTGTGCGCTCGTGCCCGTGACCGGCCGCACGCACCAGCTGCGCGCGCATATGGCCGAGCTTGGCCATCCGGTCATCGGCGACGGCAAGTATGGCGGCTCGGGGCAGGAGAACCTCGGCGACGGCTGGGGCGCGCAGCTCGGCGGCGAGATCAGCCGCAAGCTGCACCTGCACGCCCGCTCGATCGCCTTCGACCACCCGATCACCGGCGCGCGCGTCACGATCACCGCGCCCATGCCGCAGCACATGGCCCGCACCTGGGCCAATCTCGGCTGGCACGAGCGCGACGTGCCGGCCGATCCCTTCGAGGAAGACGCATGAGACTCGTCGTGTTCGACGTCGACGGCACGCTGATCGACAGCCAGCACCACATCCATGCCGCCATGAGCGCCGCCTTCGCCGAGGCCGGGCTGGAGCCGCCGACGCTTTCGCAGGTCCATGCCATCGTCGGCCTGACGCTGCCCATCGCCGTCGCCGCGATCCGGCCCGACCTGCCCCACGCGACCGTCGACCGCATCGTGGGCGCCTACAAGGCGAGCTTCCTCGAGCGGCGGCTGCAGGAGGACGCGCCGCTGTTTCCGGGCGTGGTCGACTGCCTGACCACGCTCGCGGCCTGCGACGACCTCGTGCTCGGCATCGCAACCGGCAAGGGCCGCCGCGGGCTCGACGCGATGCTGGACCTGCATGGCCTCTCGCGGTTCTTCATGACCACGCAATGTGCCGACGGCCACCCCTCGAAGCCGCATCCGGCGATGCTCGAGGCGGCTTGCGCGGCGGTGGGCATCCCGCCCGCGCGGGCCATCATGGTCGGCGACACGACCTTCGACATCGAGATGGCGGTCTCGGCCGGGGTGCTGCCAGTGGGCGTCCAATGGGGCTACCACCCGGTCGAATCGCTGACCGCCGCGGGCGCGGGCTGGATCGCCCCCGATTATCCGGCGCTGACCCGCTGGGTCGGCGACTGGGCGGCATGAGCGGCGAGTGGAAGGCGCGGCGGTTCTGGACCGCGGCCGATCCGCGCCAGGCCGAAGGCGGCTGGGAGGTTGCGCTGGACGACCGCGTTCTGCGGACGCCCGGCAAACTGCCCCTGCTGTTGCCGACGCCCGAACTCGCCCGCGCCGTGGCCGAGGAATGGCAGGCGCAGGGCGACCTCATCGCGCCCCTGACCATGCCGCTGACCCGCGCCGTCAACTCGGCGGTGGAGCGGGTGACGCCGCAGCGCGAGGCCGTGGCGGCGATGCTCTGCGAATATGGCGGCACCGACCTGCTCTGCTACCGGGCCGAGGCGCCGCTGAGCCTGACGCAACGTCAGGCGGCCGCCTGGGACCCGCTGCTCGACTGGGCCGCGGGACGCTATGGCGCGCGGCTGCGGGTCACGGCGGGGATCCTTCCGGTTGCACAGGACGCGGCCGCGCTCGCCGCCCTCGCGCAGCGGGTAAGCGGGCTCGATCCGTTCCGCCTGACCGCGCTGCACGATCTGGTGACGCTGCCCGGCTCCCTCATCCTCGGCCTCGCGGTGCTGGAGGGGCGGTTGGACCCGGACGCTGCCCATGCGATCGGGCGCACCGACGAACTCTTCCAGGCCGAGCAATGGGGCACCGATGACGAGGCCGAGGCGGCGGCGGCGGGCCGTCTCGCCGCCATGCGCTCGGCCGGCCGGTTGCTTCAACTGCTCGGCAACGAGGTCAACCACGGCGGTTGACGGACGGAAATCCTTCGGCAACTGTTCGCGCATGCGGCCGTGGAACTCACGGCCCTGCCAACGGGCCGTCGCGAGGGCCCGCAACATGCGGCGCCTCCGGGGAGGGGTGTCCGCGACCACAGGGAAGAGGTTTTTCATGAAGAGATCCGTTCTCCTCGCCACGCTTGGCGGGGCCGTTCTCGCCGGAGGAATGGCGTCGGCCGCCACCCTCGACGAGGTCAAGGCGCGCGACGTCCTGAACTGCGGCGTCAACACCGGCCTGGCCGGCTTCGCCGCGCCGGATGCCAACGGCAACTGGCAGGGCTTCGACGTCGCGGTCTGCAAGGCGCTGGCGGCGGCGGTCCTGGGCGATGCGACCAAGGTCAAGTATGTGCCGACCACCGGCCAGACGCGTTTCACGGCGCTCTCCTCGGGCGAGGTCGACGTGCTGGCGCGGAACTCGACCTGGTCGTTCCAGCGCGACACCGACCTCAAGCTCGATTTCGTGGCCACCAACTATTACGACGGCCAGGGCTTCATGGTGCCGCGCGCGCTCGGCGTGACCTCGGCGACCGAGCTCGACGGCGCGACGGTCTGCATCCAGACCGGGACCACGACCGAGCTGAACCTCGCGGACTGGTTCCGCGCCAACAACATCACCTATCAGCCGGTCAACATCGACAGCAACGCCGAGGGCGAGCAGCAGTATCTCGCCGGTGCCTGCGACGCCTACACGACCGACGCCTCGGGCCTCGCCGCCACCCGCGCGGCCTTCGCCAACCCCGACGACCACATCATCCTGCCAGAGATCATCTCCAAGGAGCCGCTGGCGATCGCGGTGCGCCACGGCGACAACGAGTGGGGCGACATCGTCCGCTGGACCTTCTTCGCGCTCGTCGCGGCAGAGGATTACGGCATCACCTCCGCCAATCTCGAGGAGCAGGCAGCGAACTCGCAAAACCCCGAGGTGCAGCGTCTGCTCGGCAAGACCGACGACCTTGGCGCCATGATCGGCCTCGACGCGGACTGGGCCAAGCGCGCCATCGCCGCCTCGGGCAACTACGGCGAGATCTTCAACGCCACGATCGGCGAGGCGACCCCGATCAAGCTGAACCGCGGCCTGAACGCGCAGTGGACCCAGGGCGGGCTGATGTACGCCCCGCCGTTCCGCTGAGGGCGGGTGACGGCTGACAAGACCCAGGCCGCGCGGCGACGATGCCGCGCGGCCCAGGCTTCCGGCGAGAACCGGCCCGCATAGAGGCCGCCGCCGGGCACAGGGAGACGCGCATGGCAGACACTGCGGCCCCGGCGGACCCGCCGTTCCGGCTGAGCATGCTGATCTACGACCGCCGCTATCGCGGCTGGACGATCCAGATCGTCGTGTTCCTGGTCGTGATGACCGCGGCCGCATGGCTCATCAACAACACGCTCGAAAACCTGGCCGCGCTCGGCAAGGACTTCAGCTTCCGCTTCCTCGGGCAGCGCGCCGGCTACGACATTCCGCAGCGGCTGATCCCCTACACCGCCGACAGCACCCATCTGCGGGCGACGGTGGTGGGGCTGCTGAACACGCTGCTGGTGTCGATCCTCGGCTGCATCGCGGCCACCGTCCTGGGCGTCGTGGCCGGGGTGCTGAGGCTCTCGAACAACTGGATCGTCGCGCGGCTGCTGACAATCTATGTGGAGATCTTCCGCAACATCCCGCTGCTGCTGTGGATCCTCGTGATCTACGCGATCTTCACCGAGGCCCTGCCGCCGCCGAACGCCTTCCGGGGCGAGGACCCGGCGGCCTCCATGGTCCTTTTCGACAGCATCGCGCTGACGAACCGCTACACGGCCATCCCCTCGCTGCACGCGACGAGTGACCCCGGCAGCCTGTCGCTCGGCTGGGGCGTGTTGATCAGCTGGGCGGCGGTGGCCTTCGTCCTCGCCTTCGTGGCGGCGGTGATCGCCCATCGCGCGATCCGCCGCTGGGCCAAGGCGCGGCAGGAGGAGACCGGCGCCCGCCCGACCACCTGGCCGATCAGCCTCGGGCTCTATGTGGTGCCCGCCGTGGTGCTGTGGTTCTGGTTCGGCATCACGGTCGAGCGGCCGGTGCTGGCCGGGTTCAACTTCGCCGGCGGCAGCAACGTGCACAACGCCCTCGTGGCGTTGTGGCTGGCGCTGACCCTCTATACCGGCGCCTTCATTGCCGAGATCGTGCGCGCGGGCATCCTCGCCGTCAGCAAGGGCCAGACCGAGGCCGCCTATGCGCTCGGCCTGCGGCCCGGCCGGACCATGAGCCTCGTGGTGCTGCCGCAGGCGCTGCGCGTGATCGTGCCGCCGTTGATCTCGCAATGGCTGAACCTGACCAAGAACAGCAGCCTCGCCATCGCCACCGGCTACATGGACCTGCGCGCCACGCTGGGCGGGACCACGCTGAACCAGACCGGGCGCGAGCTCGAGGCGATGGTGCTGATGATGCTGATCTACCTTGTCCTCAGCCTCATCATCTCGGGCGGGATGAACATCTACAACGCCCGCATCCGGCTGAGGGAGCGCTGAGCGATGAGCGAGATCCACGCCGAGACCGTCGGCTACACGCGCAACACCATGCTGCCACCGCAGCCGCCGCCGCAGCGGCAGAGCGGCGCCATCCTGTGGCTGCGCGAGAACCTGCTCTCGGGGCCGTTGAACATCCTGCTCACCATCCTCGGCATCGCGGTGGTCTGGTACCTGGTCAGCGGCGTCTGGCCGTGGCTGGCCAATTCCGTCTGGCGCGCGGACGGGCTGCAGGAGTGCCGGGCGATCATCACCGCGCGCGCGGGCGAAGGCACGACCGGGGCGTGCTGGGCGGTGATCCGCGAACGCTGGTGGCAGTTCACCTTCGGCTTCTATCCGCGCGCCCTCTACTGGCGCCCGGTCGCAGCCTTCGGGCTGCTCTTCGTGGCGATCGCGCCGATCCTCTTTGCTGACGAGCGGCGCATCCGCCGTGTGGTGCTCGGCGTTGCGGCGGTGCTGACGCTGCTGGCGATGTGGGCGGTGAACGCGCCCGATGGCTGGCTGGTCGCGGTGGCCGCGGTGATGGTCGGCGGGCTGGTCCTGTCCGAGCGCCGTCCCTCGGCGCTGCTGGCCTTCAGCGGCTTCTATCCGGTGCTGGCCTACTGGCTGCTCTGGGGCGGCTCGCTCTGGCAGCCGTTGATGGTGCTGGCGGGGTTCTTCGTCGGCTGGGGCATCTACCGGCTCGTCGGCCGCGGCGCGCCGATCCTGCGGATGGTCGCGGCGGTCCTCGCCGTCGTGGCCTGGTGGCTCTGGCTCGGGCCGCTTGTCGCCCAGACCCTCGCGGCCGCGCTGCCGCTGGCCATCGCCGCCGTCACCTCGGACACCTTCGGCGGCTTCCTTCTGTCGATCACCATCGGCGTCACCGCGATCTCGATGTCGCTGCCGCTGGGCATCATCCTCGCCCTCGCACGGCGGTCGGACCTGCCGCTGGTGAAGATGCTGGCGGTCACCTTCATCGAGTTCATCCGCGGCGTGCCGCTGATTGCGCTGCTGTTCGTGGCCTCGCTGCTGCTGAACTACTTCCTGCCGCCGGGGACCAGTTTCGACATCATCCTGCGGGTCATCATCATGGTGACGCTGTTCGCCGCGGCCTACATGGCCGAGGTGATCCGCGGCGGCCTCGCGGCGCTGCCGCGCGGGCAGTACGAGGCGGCCGACGCCCTCGGGCTCGACTACTGGAAGGCGCAGCGGCTCATCATTCTGCCGCAGGCGCTGAAGGTCTCGATCCCCGGCATCGTCGGCACCTTCATCGGCATCTTCAAGGACACCACCCTCGTCACCTTCGTCGGGCTCTACGATCCGCTGAAATCCACCGCCGATTCCGTCCGCGCCTCGATCGCATGGAAGGGCACCTACTGGGAGCCCTACATCTTCACCGGCGCGATCTTCTTCATCCTGTGCTTCGCCATGTCCCGATACTCGATGTATCTCGAGACGCGGCTGAAGCGCGGCGACAGCCATTGAGGGCCAGATGACCGACACGCAGATGACCTGGGCCGCCGCGACCGAGGCCCGTGGCCCGGCCTCGATCCAGCGGATGTCGACCGAGGTCGCCATCAGCATCGAGAAGATGAACAAGTGGTATGGCAACTTCCACGCGCTGCGCGACATCGACCTGACGGTGCACCGGGGCGAGCGGATCGTGATCTGCGGGCCCTCCGGGTCGGGCAAGTCGACGATGATCCGCTGCATCAACCGGCTGGAGGAGCATCAGACCGGCCGGGTGATCGTTGACGGAACGGAGCTGACAACGGACCTCAAGAACATCGACAAGGTCCGCTCCGAGGTCGGGATGGTGTTCCAGCACTTCAACCTCTTCCCCCATCTGACGGTGCTCGAGAACTGCACCCTGGCGCCGATCTGGGTCCGCAAGGTGCCGCGCCGTCAGGCCGCGGGGGCGGCGATGCGCTATCTCGAGAAGGTCAAGATCCCCGAGCAGGCGGCGAAGTATCCCGGCCAGCTCTCGGGCGGCCAGCAGCAGCGCGTGGCGATCGCCCGCGCGCTCTGCATGGAGCCGAAGATCATGCTCTTCGACGAGCCGACGAGCGCGCTCGACCCCGAGATGATCAAGGAGGTGCTCGACACCATGATCGGCCTCGCCGAGGAGGGGATGACGATGCTGGTGGTGACGCACGAGATGGGCTTCGCGCAGGCGGTGGCCGACCGCGTGATCTTCATGGACCAGGGCCAGATCGTCGAGCAGAACAGCCCGCGCGAGTTCTTCGCCAACCCCAAGAGCGAGCGGACGAAGCTGTTTCTCAGCCAGATCCTGGGACACTGAGCCGCGGTGGCGCGCGCGGGGCGGTGAAGACCGCCACGTTCCCGGCGACCACGAGGGCGAAGCCGAGGACGGTGCTCCAGTCCCAGGCATAGCCCTCCACCAGCCACGAGAGCGTCAGGGCGACGACCGGTGCCGCGACGGTCGTGTAGGCGGCACGGGCCGGGCCGACCGCCACGGCGAGGTTGAGATAGGCCGCGAAGCCCGCGACGGAGCTGAACAGCGCCAGATAGACGAGCGCGCCGAGGAAGCTCGGCGTGGCCGGGACCGGGAAGCCCGCGCCGCTGATCATCACGAGGGCCGCGAGAAGCGCCGCGCCGAAGCCCATGCCCCAGCCCGTGCTCCACATCACCGGCAGCCCCGCCTCGGAGTTGCGCCGAGCGATCATGTTGCCCAGCGAGAAGAGCAGCGTGCCGCCCAGCCCACAAAGCACGCCCACCCCCGCGCCCGGGCCCATGCCGGAGGCGAGGCCCGGGCCGAACAGCAGGGCCAGCCCCGCGACGCCGATCAGGGTCGCGAGCACCATCCGCGCGGTGATCCGGTCGCCGTAGAAGATCCGGCCGTTCACGGCGTTGAAGAGCGCGGCCGTGGCGAAGATGACCGAGAGCAGCCCCGAGGGCAGACCGCGCGAGGCGTAGTAGAAGAGCACGAAGTTGGTCGAGAACATGCAGGCGCCGAGCCCCGCCAGCCAGGGCAGGTCGCGCGCCCGCGGCAGCGGAAGCCGTCCGAGCGCGGCGAGACCGGCCAGCGTCGCCGCGCCGGCCACCATGATCCGCCAGAACACCGCCGTGACCGGCGCCGCGTCGATCTGCAACTTCATCCCGATCCAGCTCGTGCCCCAGGTGAGCACGGTGAGCAGAAAGAGCAGGGGGACAGGCATCGTCCGGGCCTCCGGCCGCGCCGCCGCAGCGCAGACCCGGGCGCAGGACTGCCCGAGCGGGCGGGCGCGCGCAAGCAGCCGGGTCTTGCGCTCCCCCGCCCCCGACCCTAAACCCCGCGCGTTCCCGCGAGCCTCGGAGGTCCCGGTCCATGCCGCTTCTGGTGATGAAATTCGGCGGCAGCTCGGTCGCCGATCTCGATCGCATCGCCAATGTCGCCGCCAAGGTGAAGGCCGAGGTCGAGCGCGGCTACGACGTCATCGTGATCGTCAGCGCCATGTCGGGCAAGACCAACGAGCTGGTCGGCTGGGTCGAAGGCACCTCGCGCCTCTACGACGCGCGGGAATACGACGCGGTCGTGGCGTCGGGCGAGAACGTGACGGCGGGGCTGACGGCGCTGCGGCTGCAGGAGATGGGCGTGCCGGCGCGCAGCTGGCAGGGCTGGCAGGTGCCGATCAACACCACGGCGCAGCATGGGGCTGCGCGGTTCGTCTCGATCCCGCGGGACAACATCGACCAGAAATTCGCCGAAGGCATGCGCGTCGCCGTCGTCGCGGGCTTCCAGGGCATCGCCCCCGACGGGCGCATCACCACGCTGGGCCGCGGCGGCTCGGACACCACCGCCGTCGCCTTCGCCGCCGCCTTCGAGGCCGATCGCTGCGACATCTACACCGACGTGGACGGCATCTACACCACCGACCCGCGGATCGTCCGCAGGGCGCGCAAGCTCGACCGGATCGCCTTCGAGGAAATGCTGGAGCTGGCCTCTCTGGGGGCGAAGGTGCTGCAAACCCGCTCGATCGAGCTGGCGATGCGCTACAATGTCCGCCTGCGAGTGCTGTCGTCCTTCGAGGACACCGACGGGACCTCGGGAACCCTGGTCTGCGCTGAGGAGGAAATCATGGAATCCAAGGTCGTCTCCGGTATCGCCGGCTCGCGCGACGAGGCCAAGATCACGCTGGTCACGGTCGAGGACCGGCCCGGCGTGTCGGCCGCGATCTTCGAGCCGTTGGCCGAGGCCGGCGTGAACGTGGACATGATCGTCCAGAACATCTCCGAGCGTGACTACGAGGAGCATCCCGGCGCCGTTACCGACATGACCTTCTCGGTTCCGGTCAACCAGGTCGCGCGGGCTCGCAAGGCGGTGGAGGACGCGCGCGCCGCGGGCAAGATCGCCTATGACGAGCTGGTCGTGGACGAGGAGGTCGCCAAGGTCTCTGTCGTGGGCATCGGCATGCGCAGCCAGGCGGGTGTCGCCGGGCGCATGTTCCGCGCGCTGGCCGACGAGAACATCAACATCAAGGTCATCTCAACCTCGGAGATCAAGATTTCGGTTCTGATCGACCGCAGGTATATGGAACTGGCGGTCCAGGCGCTCCACGATGCCTTCGAGCTGGAGCGGGCCTGAGCCGGGGGGCCGCGCGCCCGACCAGAGGGCGTCCTGCGCGCCGCCGGAAGGGGGAACGATGCCCGATCGGAAGGAGAGCGAGTCGCGCAAGCTGCTGAAGCGGCTGCGCGAGACGCTGGCCGCGCCGGGCGGCGGGCAGGCGCGGCTCGACAGCATCACGCGCCAGATCGCCGATTCGATGGGCACGCAGGTGTGCTCGATCTACCTGTTCCGCGATCCCGATACGCTCGAGCTCTGCGCCTCGGAGGGGCTGCGGCCGGAGGCCGTCCACAAGACCCGCCTGCGTCTTGGCGAGGGGCTGGTCGGCCGCGTCGCCCGCCTCGGGCAGCCGCTGAACACCGCTGACGCGCCGGCGCAGCGCGGCTTTCGCTACATGCCCGAGACGGGGGAGGAGATTTACTCGTCCTTCCTCGGCGTCCCGATCCAGCGGGTGGGAGAGCGGGTCGGCGTCCTCGTGGTCCAGTCCCGCGACAAGCGCCTCTTCAGCGAGGACGAGGTCTACGGCCTCGAGGTCGTGGCCATGGTGCTGGCCGAGATGGCCGAGCTTGGTGCCTTCCTCGGCACGGCCGAGGATTCCCTGCCGCTGGCGCACCGCTTCCCGCAGGTGTTCCGGGGCCGGCCCGGGCAGGAGGGCGCGGCCGAGGGGCATGTCTGGCTGCACGAGCCGCGGGTGGTGATCTCCAACCCCTTCGGCGACGACCCGCGGAAGGAGCGCGCGCGCCTCAACGATGCGGTGGACAAACTGCGCCAGCAGATCGACGCGCTGCTCGACGGCAGCGACTTCGGCGACGGCGACCATGCCGAGGTGCTGGAAGCCTTCCGCATGTTCACCCGCTCGAAAAGCTGGCTCCGGCGGATGGAGGAGGACATCGACCTTGGCCTCTCGGCCGAGGCGGCGGTCGAGAAGGAGCAGTCCTCGGCCCGCGCCCGGCTGGAGAGCGTGGCCGACCCCTATCTGCGCGACCGGCTGCACGACCTCGACGACCTCTCGAACCGGCTGCTGCGGATCCTGACCGGGCAGGGGCGCGACACCGGGGCCGCGATGCCGCCCGACCCGATCCTCGTGGCGCGCAACATCGGCCCGGCCGACCTGCTCGATTATGGCCGCAGCCTGCGCGGCGTGGTGCTGGAGGAGGGCTCGGTCGGCAGCCATGCGGTGATCGTCGCCCGCGCGCTCGCGATTCCGCTGGTGGTGCAGGCGCATCGCATCACGTCGGAGGCGCTGAACGGCGACACGATCCTCGTGGACGGCGATTCCGGCATGGTCCACCTGCGCCCGGAGGAACACGTCGCCGCCGCGTTCGGCGAGAAGCTCGCCATGCAAGAGGCCGCGACCCTGCGCTATGCGGGCCTGCGCGCCCTGCCCGCGGTCTCCACCTGCGGGCAGCGGGTCGAGCTCTACATGAATGCCGGGCTGATGGCGGACCTGCCCTCGCTGGAAGGGTCGGGGGCCGAGGGCGTGGGCCTCTTCCGCACGGAGTTGCAGTTTCTCACCCGCACCCGCGTGCCGCGCCGGGCCGAACTGGCCGAGATGTATCGCCGCGTGATGGACAACGCCCAGGGGCGGCCGGTGGTGTTCCGCACCCTCGACATCGGCTCGGACAAGGTGCTGCCCTACATGAAGCGCATCGACGAGCCGAACCCGGCGATGGGCTGGCGCGCGATCCGGGTCGGGCTCGACCGCAAGGGCATCCTTGGGATGCAGCTGCAGGCGCTGATCCGCGCGGCGGCGGGGCGGCCGTTGCACGTGATGTTCCCCTTCATCGCCGACCCGGCCGAGTTCGATCAGGCGCACCGGATGCTGATGGAGTATGTCGCGCGCGAGCAGGCGATGGGCCATGCGCTGCCGACCGACATCCGCGTCGGCGCCATGATCGAGACGCCCTCGATGGCCTTCGCGCCGGCCTCGTTCTTTCGCATGTGCGATTTCGTGTCGATCGGCGGCAACGACCTCAAGCAGTTCTTCTACGCCGCCGACCGCGAGAACGAGCAGGTGCGGCGGCGCTACGACACGATGAACACGGCCTTCCTGGACCTCATCGCTACCATCGCCGCGCGGGCGGGGGAGGCCGGGGTGCCGCTCAGCTTCTGCGGCGAGGATGCGGGCCGCCCGGTCGAAGCACTGGCCTTCGCCGCCCTCGGGATCACGCGGTTGAGCATGCGCCCGGCCTCCATCGGCCTCATCAAGAGCATGATCCGCGCCGCCGATCTCGACGCGGTTCGGGCCACGATGGAGGCGGCGCGAGCAAGCGGCCTGACGAACATGCGCGCGCCCGTCGCGGCCTATCTGGCGTCGGTGCAGGCGGTGAGCCCATCGGCCAGCGAGGCGATCAGCGCCGGATAGAAGCCTGGCCCGGCCTCGATCCCGACGCCGAGCGGGTCCAGAACGGCGGTTCGGGCTTCGGTGCCCTCGAAGACGGTGGCGAGCAGGTCGGGGTTGAACTGCGGCTCGCTCAGCGCGCAGCCGATGTCCAGCGCCGCCACCCGCTCCTGCAGCGCGGCGACGCGGGCCGGGCCGGGCGGCGCGGCGTCGCTGAGGGAGATCGCGCCTGCCGCCTCGAGGCCGAAGCGGGCCTCGAAATACTGGAAGGCGTCGTGGACGACGATGAACCGGAACGGGCCGAGGCTGGCGATGGTCTCGGCCGCCTTCGCTGCCGCGGCGTCGATCTCGGCCGCGCCGGCGTCGGCATTGGCGCTGTAGGCGGCGGCATTGGCCGGGTCGAGCCGCGACAGCCCGGCGGCGATGGCGGCGAGCCAGAGCTTGCCGTTCTCGGGGTCGAGCCAGGCGTGCGGGTCGGTGCCGCCATGGTCGTGGTCGCGGTCATGCTCCCCGCCCGGATCGGTTCGGTTCGGCAGCGTCACCGTCCCCTCCACCGCCAGCAGCGGCAGATGCGCGGCGTCGGGGGCCAGCGTCTCGATCGGCCGCGTGAGCCAGGGCGTCAGCTCCGGTCCGACGAACACCACCGCATCCGCCGCCTCAAGCGCCGCCGCCTCCGAGGGGCGCAGCGCGTAGCCATGCGGCGACGCGCCGGGGCGGACCAGCAGCGACGGCTCGCCCAGGCCTTCCATCACGCGCGCGACGAGGCCCTGAACGGGCGGAATATCCGCGACCACGCGCGGCGCGGCGATGGCAGGCACCGGAGAGAGGAGCAGCAGGGCGGCGACGAGGAGGCGTGACATGGGCGGACCTGCGATGTAATATCATCACACCAAGTATAATATAACATTCCGCGCGGCAACCCGCTGCCGCCAGAAAGCCGCCATGACCGAACCCGCCCTCCAGACCCGCGCCCTGATGGATGCCGAGGCGCATTGCCGCGCCCGTGGGCTGCAACTGACGCCCATACGCCGCCGCGTGCTGGAAATCCTGCTCGAGGAGGGCCGCGCGCTCGGCGCCTACGAGATCCTCGACCGCCTGCGCGCCGAGGGCCAGAAGAGCCAGCCCCCCGTTGCCTACCGCGCCCTCGACTTCCTCATGCGCCACGGCTTCGTCCACCGGGTCGAGACGCTCAACGCCTTTGTTGCCTGCAGCCACGGCGGCACCGGCCACGCGCCCGCCTTCCTGATCTGCCGCACCTGCCGCCGGGTGATCGAGACCCCCACCGAGACCCGCGGCGGCACGCTGGAGCAGGCCGCGGCGGGCGCGGGCTTCTCGATCGAATCGGCCGTGCGCGAGGCCGAGGGCCTCTGCGCCGACTGCCGGAGGGCCGCGGCATGACCCTGCCCGACCATGATCGGCTGCTGGAGCTGCGCCGCCTTTCGGTCGAGATCGAGGGCCGGCGGGTGCTCGACGGCGTCAATCTGACGCTGCGCCGGGGCGAGATCGTCACCATCGTCGGGCCGAACGGCTCGGGCAAGACGACGCTGATGCGGGCGATCATCGGCACCCTGCGCCCCTCCGCCGGCAGCGTCCAGCGGCAGCCGGGGTTGCGGATCGGCTATGTGCCGCAGCGGCTGGCGATCGACCCGACCATGCCGATGACCGTGGGCCGCTTCATGGCGCTGCCGCGCGGGCGCAGCCGCAGCGCGGTGGAAGCGGCGCTGGCCGAGGCCGGGCTGGCGGGCGCGGCGGGGCGGCAGATCACCGCGCTGTCCGGCGGGCAGCTGCAACGGGTGCTGCTGGCGCGCGCGCTGATGGACCGGCCGGACCTGCTGATTCTCGACGAGGCGACCGCCGGGCTCGACCAGCCCGCCGTCGCCGCCTTCTACGCCCGGATCGAGGCGGTCCGCGCCACGCAGGGCTGCGCCGTGCTGATGGTCAGCCACGATTTGCAAATCGTGATGCGCGCCTCCGATCACGTCGTCTGCCTCAACGGCCATGTCTGCTGCGAGGGCACGCCCGAGAGCGTGTCGTCCTCGCCCGCCTATCTGCGCCTCTTCGGCGCCGAGGGCGCCTCGACGCTGGCGCTCTACCGCCATCACCACAGCCACAGCCACGACCTGCCCCTGGACGAGGACGCCGCCTGATGCTCGACAGTTTCCTGCTGCGCGCGGCCCTCGCCGGGGTCGGCCTCGCGCTCGCCTGCGCGCCGCTCGGCTGCTTCGTCGTCTGGCGGCGGATGGCCTATTACGGCGACGCAACGGCCCATGCGGCGCTGCTGGGCGTGGCGCTGTCGCTGGCGCTGTCGGTGCCGCTGTTTCCGGCGGTGATCGTGGTGGCGCTGGCGATGGCGGCGGTGGTCGCGGGCATGTCGGGCCGCCACGCGCCCGATACGCTGCTGGGCGTGCTCTCGCATGGCGCGCTGGCCGCCGGGCTGGTCGCGGTGTCCTTCCTCGAGGGTGTGCGCTCGGACCTGATGGGCTATCTTTTCGGCGACATCCTCGCCGTCACCCGCGCCGACCTCGCGCTGATCTGGGGCGGCGCTGTGGTGGTCGGGGGGCTGATCGCCTGGCGCTGGTCGGCGCTGCTGCTCGCCACCCTCTCACCCGAGATGGCGGCCTCCGAGGGCATCAGCCCGCGGGCCGAGCAATGGGTGCTGAACATCGCGCTGGCGCTGGTCGTGGCGGCGGGCATCCGCATCGTCGGCGCGGTGCTGATCGGCGCCATGCTCATCATCCCCGCCGCCGCCGCACGGCCGCTGGCGCGCACGCCCGAGGCGATGGCGGTCGCGACGGCCGTGATCGGCAGTGCGGCGGCGCTGGGCGGGCTGGCCGGGGCGTGGCACCTCGACACGCCCGCGGGGCCGACGATCATCTGTGCCGCGGCGGTCCTGTTCGCGGTGACGAGCGCCGCCGCGGGCGTGAAGCGGCTTCTGCCCGCATAACGCGCCGCGCCGCCTCCAACTGCGCGAAAAAGCAGCATCGGCCATCTGCCGCCATGCGGCGCGGTGCCTGCGCTTTACCGCAGGCCCGGTCCGGGGCCGCATCGGGGTCTCCTCCCGGACCAACCACTGCTCAAGGGACATCCGATGCGCGCACCGATCTTCCAGCCAAGGCCGACCCTCGCCCTCCTCGCCCTCGCGGCCTTGGTCCTCGCCGGGCCAGCCGCCGCCCAGGCTGCGGCGCCGGTCCCCGACAAAGGCGACGCCGCCTGGGTGATGATCTCGGCGATCCTGGTGATGAGCATGACGCTGCCGGGCCTCGCCCTCTTCTACGGCGGGCTCGTGCGGGCGCGGAACGTGCTGTCGGTGCTGATGCAGGTGCTGACGGTGTTCTCGACCACGGCGCTGTTGTGGATCGCCTTCGGCTATTCGCTGGCCTTCACCGGCGCCGGAACGGCCGAGGACGCCGGCCCGCTCACTCCGTTCATCGGCGGCTTGTCGAAATCCTTCCTCGCCGGCGTCACGCCCCAGTCGCTGGCCGAGAGCTTCTCTGCCGGAGTCTTCATCCCGGAACTCGCCTTCGTCGTCTTCCAGATGGCCTTCGCCTGCATCGCCTGTGCGCTGATCGTCGGCGCCACGGCCGAGCGGATGCGCTTCGGCCCGATCCTCGCCTTCGTGACGATCTGGTTCTTCCTGGCCTACCTGCCGATGGCGCATATGGTCTGGTGGTGGGGCGGGCCGAGCGCCTTCGACGCGCCCTCGGGCTACCTCTTCGGCCACGGCGCGCTCGACTTCGCGGGCGGGACGGTGATCCACATCAACGCGGGCTTGGCCGGGCTGGTCGCGGCCTGGGCGGCCGGGCCGCGGCGCGGCTACGGGCGCGAGCAGCTGGCGCCGCACAACCTCTCGCTGACGCTCGCCGGGGGCTGCATGTTGCTAATCGGCTGGTTCGGCTTCAACGCCGGCTCGAACCTCGAGGCGAACGGACTGACGGCGCTGGCGATGCTCAACACCGCCGCCGCCGCTGCTGCCGGGGTGCTGGGCTGGAGCTTTACCGAATGGGCGCTGCGCGGGCACCCGTCGCTGCTGGGCGGCGTCTCCGGGGCGATCGCGGGGCTGGTCGGCGTGACGCCTGCGGCGGGCTTCGTCGGTCCGGTCGGGGCGATGGTCATCGGCCTCGCGGCGGGGGTGCTGTGCCTCTGGGGCGTGGTGCGGCTGAAGGCGATGCTGGGGATCGACGACAGCCTCGACGTCTTCGGCATCCACGGCATCGGCGGCATCGTGGGCGCGCTGCTGACGGGCGTCTTCGCGGCGCCCGCCCTCGGCGGGGCGGGGGTGTTCGACTACGCCGCCGGGGCCGTAGCCCCCTATTCGATGGGCGCGCAGCTCTGGGTGCAGTTGCTGGGGGTGCTGGTCTGCGTCCTCTGGTCGGGCGTCGTGTCCCTCGTCGCGATCAAGCTCGTCGGCGCGGTCGCCGGGCTGCGGGTCGGGACCACCGACGAGCAGCAGGGACTCGACATCACCACTCACGGCGAGAGCGCCTACAACTGACCCCTTCCCCGCCCCCCTCGGGGGCGGGTGCCCCTAGTAGATGTAGCGAATCTGGTCGGCCCAGTAGCGCTCGATCCGCCGCCACTGGCGGTTCACCGCGTCGAGCGGCGGGTCGTCCAGCACGCCGGAGAGGGCCAGCCCCTCGGCATGGCGCGAGAAGAGGGCGCCGATGACGTTGCGGACCTCGACTCCGCGCTGCGTCAGGCGGATCCGAACCGAGCGGCGGTCCACGTCCGAGCGCTCGTGGTGGACATAGCCCGTGGCCACCAGCTTCTTGAGATTGTAGCTGACGTTGCTGCCCTGATACATGCCGCGGCTCCGCAACTCGCCGGCCGAGACCTCGGCCGAGCCGAGATTGTAGAGGATCATCGCCTGCACCGGGTTCAACTCCTCCATGCCGAGCCGCTCGAACTCGTCCTTCACGAGATCGAGCTGCAGGCGGTGCAGACGCTCGATCAGGTGGAGCGCCTCGAAGTAGGCGCCGCGGTGATCGGCGTCCTCGTGGCGGGGGACGGCGTGGGGAAGGGGTGACAGCATCGGACAAGACCCTGCATTCGACCTGGTCCGGGCAGACTGCCAAAAACCTCCTGCCGTCCGGTTAACCGCGGGGCGGTTTCCGGGCCGAAATGCCTCAGTTTTTCCCGATTCTGTCGCTCGCCGCCGCCGAGATGCGGGCGATCAGGCCCGCATAAGGGGCGGGACAGCCCGTCTCGCCCCGGCTTTTGGCGATGATCCAGGCGTAGAGATCCTGGTCGTTCTCCTCCAGCATCCGGGCGTAAATATCGAGCGTGGGACCGTCCATCGTCGCCAGCTCAGCCTCCGCGAAGGGGCCGAGCAGCAGGTCCATCTCGCGCATGCCCCGGCGCCAGCTTCGCATCAGCAGCCGCTTGCGCGCCGGGTCCGACGCCGGCGTCATCCGAGCCGCGCCTCGATCCGGGACAGCCGCTCGGTCGCCTCGGCGACGAGCCGGCCGATGCTGCGCAGCTCGGCCGTGAGCTGGCCGGGGGCCGGCTCCGGCGACTCGGCCGGCGCGGTCCAGGGGCGCGGGCCGCCGCCCGTCATCAGCCAGATCAGCGGCACGCCCAGCATGCCCGCCAGCATCTGCAGCCGGTTCGCGCGCGGCGCGCTGTCGTCGGCCTCCCATGCGGCCAGCGTCCGGGTGCGCACGCCGAGGCGGGCGGCCGCGTCGCGCAGCGACAGTCCCGCCTGCTCGCGCGCAGCGGTGATGCGGTCGCCTAGCGTGGCCTTGTCGTCGCCGTAGAAGTCGCCTTCCATCGGTCCCTCCGTCCTTGTTTTCCGTGCGTTCGCTTGTCTGTTTGAGGCGCCGAGCCTAAGACATCGAGGCCGCGCCGCCCACCCCGTAAGGCCACGGCGGCTCATTTTCCCCGCACGGAGCCCCGCATGGCCTTCCTTTCCGACGCCGTCTCGCGCGTGAAACCCTCGCCCACGATCGCCATGACCGGCCGCGCCCGCGACCTCGCCGCCTCGGGGCGGGACGTGATCTCGCTTTCCGCCGGTGAGCCCGATTTCGACACGCCCGAGCATATCCGCGACGCGGCGAAGGCGGCGATTGACGCCGGGCACACGCGCTATACGGCGGTGGACGGCATCCCGGAGCTGAAGCAGGCGATCCGCGAGAAGTTCGCGCGGGAGAATGGGCTCGACTATGCGGTTGCCGAGATCACCGTAGGCACCGGCGGCAAGCAGGTCCTCTACAACGCGCTGATGGCGACGCTGAATCCGGGTGACGAGGTGGTGATCCCGGCGCCCTACTGGGTCAGCTACCCGGACATGGTGCTGCTGGCCGGGGGCGCACCGATCGTGGTCCAATGCGCGATGGCGCAGGGCTACAAGCTGGCGCCCGAGCAGCTCGAGGCCGCCATCACGCCGCGGACCAAGTGGGTGATGCTGAACTCGCCGTCGAACCCGACCGGCGCGGTTTACACCGCCGAGGAGTTGGGCGCGCTTGCGGAAGTGCTGGCGCGGCACCCGCATGTCTGGGTGATGACCGACGACATCTACGAGCACCTGACCTTCGACGGGCTGACCTTCGCCACCTTCCCCGCCGTCGCGCCGGCGCTGAACGACCGCACGCTGATCGTGAACGGCGTCAGCAAGGCCTATGCCATGACCGGCTGGCGGATCGGCTATGGGGCGGGGCCGGCCACGCTCATCAGGGCCATGGGGGTGCTGCAGTCACAGTCCACCTCGAACCCGAACTCCATCGCCCAGCATGCGGCGGTGGCGGCGCTCAACGGGCCGCAGGACTACATCGCCGAGAGCCGCGCGGTGTTCGAGCGGCGGCGCAACCTCGTCGTCGCGGGGCTGAACCAGTGCGAGGGGATCGACTGTCCGGTGCCGCAGGGGGCGTTCTACGTCTATCCCTCTATTGCCGGGCTGATCGGCAAGACCTCGGCCGCCGGCACGCGGATCACCGATGACGAGGCCTTCGCCAACGCGCTGCTGGAGGAGACCGGGGTCGCGGTGGTCTTCGGCGCGGCCTTTGGCCTCGGCCCGCATTTCCGCATCAGCTACGCCACCTCGGACGCCCAGCTGGAGGACGCGGTGGCGCGCATCCGCGGCTTCTGCGGCGGCTGCCGCTGAGGAACCGGCCCGGCAAGGCGGCGTTTCCCCGGCGAGTTCGGACAAGGAGACCGCCATGCTCGCCCACAAGGCCCTCGTCGTCGTCGCCGACGGCCACCGCGCCGTCCTGTTCCGCAACGTCGCGCGCCACGGCATCGAGCTCGAGGAGCAGGAGCAGATCACGCCCCAGAACCTGCAGGACGAAAGCCAGGGCCGCCAGCCCGAGGAGACGGTGCCGAAGGACGAGGACGAGGCGACCTTCGCCAAGCAGCTGACCGAGCGGCTGAACCTGATGGTGCTGCAACACAAGGTCGAGGAACTGGCGATCGTGGCGGACCCCTCGACGCTCGGGGTGATGCGCAAGCACTACCACAAGGAGCTTGAGGGGCGGCTGAAGAAGGAAGTGCCGAAGACGCTGACCTCGGCCTCGGGCGAGGAAATCGCGCGGGCGCTCGGCTGACGGGAGGGGCGGACGGGAGGCCGTCCGGGTCCGGGTGGCCCCTTTCGCCTCACCAGTGCGGCCCGCCGCGCAGGTTGTGGTCGAGCATACGGTTGCCATTGGCCTCGGGCGGAGCCTGATCGATGAGGCCAACGTCCTGCAGCAGATAGGCCGGGAGCCGGGCGATCTGAGCGCGCATGCGGCGGCGCAGCCGCCAGTCGCGGTGCGCGGTGAGCGTTACCACGACGGGCAGGCGGCGGACGACGCGGCCCGCGAGCGGCAGGGACGTGGGGGCGGTCATCGGCGGGCTCCTTTCTCGAATGCGACCGGGTTGCGCCCCGGCAGGCTCCGCCGGGCCGCGCCGACGGGCACGGCATCGCCGGTCCGGTTCTCGCCTGTTGCGAGAGTCCGGCCGCGTCGCGGCGGTGATTCCTTGATCGACGCCGCGACAATGCTACCCTTGCGGTAGAATCACCAACTCACCCTCGACTGGTCGCCATAAGGCAGGCTCATGTCGTTGCCCCCTCTTGCGGCGCTGCGGGTCTTCGAGGCCGCGGCGCGCCACCTGAACTTCACCGTGGCCGCGGGGGAGCTGGGGATGACGCAGGCCGCGGTCAGCCACCAGATCCGCCTGCTGGAGGGGCGGCTGGGCGCGCCCCTGTTCCTGCGTCGGCCGCGGGGCCTGGCGCTCACCGACCTCGGCGCGCGGCTCGCCTCGCCCACGACCGAGGCCTTTGACAGGCTGCGCGAGGTCTGGACGGACGGCGACCTGGCTTCGCGGCGGCTCGTCATCTCGACCTTCGTCAGCGTCGCCGCGAACTGGCTCGCGCAGCGAATCGGCCGCTTCCAGATGGCGCATCCCGAGCAGGAGGTGCGGCTGGAAAGCACCGACCACGTGGTCGATTTCGCCCGCGAGGAGGTGGACGTGGCGATCCGCCACGGCCGCGGCGACTGGCCGGGGCTGGTCGCGGTGAAGCTCTTCGACATGGTGTTCTCGCCGATGCTCTCGCCTGCGCGGCTGGCCGAGTGGGGCCCGCTGGAGCGGCCCGAGCAACTCGTGCCGCTGCCCTGGCTCGACAACGGCGATTTCATGTGGCGCACCTGGCTTGCCGCGGCCGGGATCGACGGGGACGGGCACCATGCGCCGACGCTTCCGCCCCTGGGCAATCAGGTCCACGACGCACGGGCGGCGATGGCGGGCGAGGGGGTGGCGCTGCTGACCCCGCGGTTCTTCCGCTTCGAGCTGGCGACCGGGGCGCTGGTTCAGCCGTTCCCGATCGTCGCGGGGCAGGGGACCGCCTGCTGGCTGGTCTATCCGTCAGCGCGCCGCAACCGACCGGCGATCCGGCAGCTGCGGCAGTTTTTGCTGGCGGAAGCGGCGGCGGACGGGGACGGGTAGGGCGGTGGCGGTGCGTGCGGAGCACGCACCCTACATTCAAAGGGTGCATAGGCTGTAGGGTGCGTGGTTTCCACGCACCGCCACCCTCACAACGCCGTCCACCCCCCGTCCACGCTGATCGTCGTCCCGGTGATCTGCGCCGCGGCCTCGCTGCACAGGAACACCGCCGTGCCGCCCATCTGCTCGACCGTGGCGAACTGGCCCGAGGGCTGGCGGGCCAGCATGACCTTGGCGATCACGTCCTCGCGGCTCATGCCGTGGGTCTTCATCTGGTCGGGGATCTGCTTCTCCACGATCGGAGTCAGCACGTAGCCGGGGCAGATGGCGTTGCAGGTGATGCCCTGTCCCGCGCATTCGAGCGCCGTGACCTTGGTCAGGCCGACGACCCCGTGCTTGGCCGCGACATAGGCGGACTTGTAGGGCGAGGCGGTCAGCCCGTGGGCCGAGGCGATGTTGACCACGCGGCCCCAGCCCCGCTCGCGCATCCCCGGCAGGGCTGCGGCGGTGCCGTGGAAGGCGGAGCTGAGGTTGATCGCGATGATCTGGTCCCAGCGTTCGACCGGGAACTCGTCGATAGGCGCGACGTGCTGGATGCCCGCGTTGTTGACGAGGATGTCGCAGCCGCCCGCCTCCTCGACCAGCCGCCGGCAGTCCTCGGCCCGGCTCATGTCGGCGGCGATGTAGCGGGCGGTGACGCCGAACTCGGCCGCGAGGTCGCGCGCGAGGGCGTGGTCCTCGTCGCGGTCGGTGAAGCTGTTGAGCACCACGTCCGCCCCGGCCTCGGCCAGAGACCGGGCAATGCCGAGCCCGATCCCCGAGTTCGATCCCGTGACCACCGCCCGCCTTCCGCCAAGCACCCGCTCCGCCATCTGCCGTCTCCCGTTTGCACTCTCGCCCTGCACCTTATAGCCGCCGCGCGGCACGGGAAGGGCGGGGCGGCGGAAAAAAAAGCGCCCGCACAAGGCGGGCGCAAGTCATGAGGCAGGTTTCATACAGGCAAGAAACCTATCGAGCAGTGCCCAAGCCTTACGCTTTTCCGCCAACCGGGCCAAGGGCAAATTGCGAAGCCTTTGACGCACGGGTAGTTTCGCGCGCACGCGCCGGTCACGAAGCGCGAGCGAGGCGAGAGGGCTAAGGCATGGCGCGAATCTTCAAATCTCCTGACATTCGCGCGATCGGCGGGGTTCCTGCGCTCCTCCTCACCGCCCTGATCGGTGTGGCCGCGATGCCGCGGGCAAGCCTCGCGGAGCCGTCGCATGGCATCGCGATGGTGGGCGAGCCCGCGCTTCCGGCCGACCTTGCGCACCTGCCCTATGCCGATCCCGAAGCGCCCAAGCGCGGGACGATTCGCCTCGCCGAGCCGGGCAGCTTCGATTCGCTGAGGCCCTGGGTGCTGAAGGGCAACCCGGTGATGCCGCTGTCGATCCAGCCGAATCTGGTGGTCGAGACGCTGATGCTGCGTTCGGTGGACGAGCCCTTCACGCTCTATTGCCTGCTCTGCGAGACGGTCGAGACAGACGCGGCGCGGAGCTGGGTCGAGTTCACGCTGCGGCCCGAGGCGCGCTTCTCGGATGGCAGCCCGGTCACGGTCGAGGACGTGATGTGGTCCTACGAGACGCTCGGGACCGAGGGGCATCCGCGCTACCTCGGCACCTGGGGCAAGGTCGCGGCGATGGAGCAGACCGGCGAGCGTTCGGTGCGCTTCACCTTCAACACCCCCGACCGCGAGCTTGCGCTGCTGATGGGGATGCGACCGATCCTCAAGAAAGCCCAGTGGGAGGGGCAGGATTTCACCGCGAGTTCGATGGAGGTGCCCATCGGCTCCGGCCCCTATGTCGTGGGCGCGGTCGATCCCGGACGTTCGATCAGCTTCCGCCGCAACCCGGACTACTGGGCCAGGGACCTGCCGCTGACGCAGGGGCTCAACAACTTCGACACCATCCGCTACGACTATTTTGCCGACAGCAACGCCATGTTCGAGGCCTTCAAGGCCGGCGAGATCGACATCTGGCGCGAGCAGAACGCCGCCCGCTGGGCGCGCGACTACGGCTTCCCGGCGGTGACCTCGGGCGCGGTGGTGAAGGAGGAGATCCCGCATCAGCGGCCCTCGGGGATCGTCGGGCTGGTGATGAACACCCGCAACCCGCTGTTCGCGGACTGGCGCGTGCGGCAGGCGATGATCGAGGCGTTCAACTTCCGCTTCATCAACGCCACGCTGACCGGGGGCGACGACCCTCGCATCACGTCCTATTTCGCCAACTCGCCGCTGGCGATGGACGAGGGGGCGGCGGAGGGGCGGGTGGCGGAGTTGCTGGCGCCATACGCGGCCGACCTGCCCCCCGGCACGCTGGAGGGCTACGCGCTGCCCGAGGGGTCCGAGCGCGCGCTCGACCGCTCCGGCATCCGCCGGGCGATCGCGCTGCTGGAGGAGGCGGGCTGGACGGTGCAGGACGGGGTGCTGAAGAACGCCGAGGGCCGCCCCTTCGCCTTCGAGATCCTGCTGAACCAGACCGGAAGCTCGATGCGCTCCTCCTCGGAGGTGCAGCAGATCGTGGACATCTACCTCGAGGCGCTGCGGCCCTTGGGGATGCAGGCGCAGGTCACGCTGCTCGACAGCGCGCAATATGTCGAGCGGACGAACAACTACCGGTTCGACATGACCTGGTACGAGCGCGCGCTGTCGCTCTCGCCGGGGAACGAGCAGACGCTCTACTGGGGCGCGCAGGGCGTGACCGAGCCGGGCAGCCGCAACTGGATGGGGATGAACGCGCCCGCCGCCGAGGCGATGATCGCGGCGATGCTGGGGGCGGAGACGGCCGGCGACTACACCGCCGCGGTGCAGGCCCTCGACCGGGTGCTGACGGCGGGACGCTACGTCATCCCGGTCGGCTTTCCGCAGGTCTCGCGCCTCGCCCGCAGCGCGCGGCTGGCCTATCCGGCGCAGGTGCCGCTCTATGGCGACTGGCCCGGCTGGATGCCGGATGCCTGGTGGTCCACGGCGCCCTGACCGGAACCCGGCCCCGCCTGCGCGGTTGACGCGGGGAGAGGCGCGGGGCGGCCCCCGCGCAACAGACGCAAGAAGGGCGTTCCGACATGAAATGGCAGCACGTGCAGGAGAACTGGGCGGCCTTCTCGGAGGCGATCCGGAGCCGCTGGCCCGATGCCGAGGAAGAGGTGCTCGAGGATATCGACGGCGACCAGCGCGCCTTTGTCGCCTATATCGCCGAACTCGAGCAGATCGAGCCGGTCGACGCGCGTGAGGAGGTCCGCGACTGGCTGACGGGCGAGATCCCCGCGGACGTCGTGATGGACCGCAGCCACGACAACCACTCGATCATGCTCTCGGCCAAGTATGTGGGCGAGGGCGAGGACGAGTCGGACGACGACGCCCGCTTCGGGGATGACGACCAGGTTCGCGGGGACGGCGACCGGACGGGGCGGATGCGCGAATGATCGGCGGCGCGCACCGCGGTTGTCCTTGACTTCCGGGCGCCCGCCCCTCATCTGTCCCCCGTCGCCGCCTGCTGCCGCGTGAGCAGCCGCGGGGGTTTTGCCCCGCCTTGGCCCGACACCTCACAGGTTCCCGTTTCACGCGTGGGTGCCAGCGGGCTTCGTATCACACGCCCGCGCCCCGACGCCTGCCGGATGCGCCATTCGCATCGGCGACAGCCGCTTGCGCCCGATACGGGGGCGGGGCGGCGACCGAAAGAATATTGAAGACATGAACGACATGACCATGACCCGCACCCGCCGCGCGCCGCGCCGTGGGGGCAAGCCGTTCGGAGCGGCGATCGAAGCCAACGCCGGCCGCCGCGCGCCCGCGCCCCCGCCGCTGGCCGAGGGCCCGTTCTACGAGATGGGCATCGACGCCCAAGTCTGCGCCAACCTGCCGCCGCTCGGCATGACCGAGCCGACGCCGATCCAGCGCGAGGCGATCCCCGCCATCGTCTCCGGCCGCGACCTGCTGGGCCTCGCCCAGACCGGCACCGGCAAGACCGCCGCCTTCGGCCTGCCGATGATCGAGCGGCTGCTGAAAGCGGGCGGGCGTCCGGCGCCGAAGACCGTGCGCGCGCTGATCCTCGCTCCCACGCGCGAACTGGCGACGCAGATCACCGCCAGCGTTGACTCCTACGCCCAGGGGACGCCCGTCCGCGCCTACCGCGTCGTCGGCGGCGCCTCGCTGAACGCACAGGCCGAGCGGCTCTCGCGCGGCGTGGATGTGCTCGTCGCGACGCCGGGCCGGCTGATCGACCTGATCGACCGCGGCGCCGTGGACCTCAGCCAGACCAGCTATCTGGTGCTGGACGAGGCCGACCAGATGCTCGACATCGGCTTCATCCACGCGCTGCGCCGCATCGCGCGGGTGCTGCCGAAGAACCGCCAGACGCTTCTGTTCAGCGCCACCATGCCGAAGCTGATGGAGGAGCTGGCCGACAGCTACCTGACCGATCCGGTCCGCGTGGCGGTGAACCCGCCCGGCAAAGCGGCCGAGAAGATCGCGCAGGGCGTCCACTTCGTGAACCAGGGCGACAAGGCGGCGCTGCTGGCCGAATATGTGGCCAAGCATCCCGGCGAGCTGGCGATCGTCTTCGGCCGCACCAAGCACGGCTCTGACAAGCTTTCGAAGCTGATGGAGAAGTGGGGCTTCTCGGTCGCCGCGATCCACGGCAACAAGAGCCAGGGGCAGCGCGAGCGGGCGCTTTCCGCGTTCCGCGCCGGGCAGACGCAGGTGCTGGTGGCGACCGACGTGGCGGCGCGGGGGCTCGACATCCCCGAGGTCGCGCATGTCTACAACTACGACCTGCCGAACGTCCCCGAGAACTACGTCCACCGCATCGGCCGCACCGCCCGCGCCGGCCGCGACGGCCGCGCCGTGGCCTTCTGCGCCCCGGACGAGTGGAGCGCGCTGAAGGACATCGAGCGGGCGATGAAGGCCGAGATCCCGGTCATCGGCGGCGAGCCCCCGGCCCGTCCCGAGCCGCCGCGGCGGAACGGCGGCGGCAACAAGCCGCAGCAGCGCAACCGCCCGGCGGGGCGGCCCTCGCGGGCGCCGAAATCCGCGCAGCGGGCGCGGGGCTGAGACAGGAAAGGGCGCCGAGAGGCGCCCTTTTGCTTACCAGTGGCCGGTGTTCCCCATGCTGGCCCAGGGCTCCTGGGGCGGCAGCCGCTCGCCCTTCTGCAGAAGCTCGACCGACACGTTGTCGGGGCTGCGGATGAAGGCCATGTGGCCGTCGCGCGGGGGGCGGTTGATCGTCACCCCGTTCTCCATCAGGTGCTGGCAGGTGGCGTAGATGTCGTCCACTTCATAGGCCAGATGCCCGAAATGGCGGCTGTCCGAGGGCAGGCCCTCGTCCCCGTCCCAGTTGTAGGTCAGCTCCACCGGCGTCTCCGGCTGGCCGGGTGGGGCCATGAAGACCAGCGTGAAGCGGCCCTTCTCGTCGTCCCTCCGGCGGGTCTCCTCGAGGCCCAGCAGCCGGTAGAAGGCCATCGATTTCTCGAGGTCCTTCACGCGGACCATGGTGTGCAGGTAGCGGATCGTCATGCGGGCCCCCTTGGCGGTCGGTTCGCGCCGATCCTGCCACGCCGCGGCCGCCGGTGCCACCGCGAGAACGCCACCGCCCGTTGCGCGAACCCCGGCCATGATCCACAAGATGTGGAAAGCAGACAGGAGGCGCGCGATGACCCTGACCCCCGAACAGCAAGCCGAGATCGAGGCCTCCCGCGCCGCGCCCCGCCCCACGCTGCGGCCCGTCAGCCCCGGCATGGAGGCGCGCCTCTACACCGCGCATCCGGTCCTCGACCACGGCTTCGTGCGGGTCATCGACTACATGGGCGATGATTCGGCCATCGTGCAGGCGGCGCGGGTCAGCTACGGGGCCGGCACCAAGAAGGTCAGCGACGATGCCGGGCTGATCCGCTACCTGATGCGGCACTGGCACTCGACCCCGTTCGAGATGTGCGAGGTCAAGTTCCACGTCAAGCTGCCGGTCTTCGTGGCCCGGCAGTGGATCAGGCACCGCACCGCCAATGTGAACGAATATTCCGCCCGCTATTCGATCCTCGAGCGCGAGTTTTACACGCCCTCGCCCGAGCATCTGGCGGCGCAATCCTCGGTCAACCACCAGGGCCGCGGCGCCGTGCTGGAGGGGGCGGAGGCGGCGCGGGTGCTGGACCTGCTGCGCGAGGACGCGACGCGGGCCTATGACCATTACGAGGCGATGCTGTCCACAGACGGCCAGCAGGGCCTCGCGCGGGAGCTGGCGCGGATGAACCTGCCGGCCTCGGTCTATACCCAGTGGTACTGGAAATGCGATTTGCACAACCTGTTCCACTTCCTGCGCCTGCGCGCCGACGCCCACGCGCAATGGGAAATCCGCGCCTATGCCGAGGTGATGGGACAGATCGTCGCCGACTGGGTCCCGGCGGCACATGCGGCGTTCGAGGATTACCGGCTGGGCGGGGTGCAGTTGTCCGCGAAGGGGGTGGAGGTGATACGGCGGCGGCTGCGCGGGGAGGCGGTCACGCAGGAGACGAGCGGGATGAGCAAGGGTGAATGGCGCGAGTTTGAGGGGGTGTGGGGGTGAGGAGGTGATTAGTTGGCAAGACAAGAACTCAGCTAAAGTAATTCTGCATGGTTTATCGCAGAGCCGTACCATCAATGATGATGGATCGACCTCCTTCAGTCGGTTTGGCGGCGACGACTACTGGATCGAACTCCTCAAGACAGCAGTTCGGGATTCACAAGTGACGGGGTTTATCCACGAGACTGCCATTAAGCGCGCTTCGCGGCGCGTCCAGGAGCCAACGCCTGATCAATTCATCGCGCTCTATACAGAGGAACGAAAGAAGCTGCGCGGGAAAAAGCTTCCGTACCTTGTCGCATTTTCGATATGGGGGAAAACGGGGATCTTGAAGCCTCCTCTACCTGTCTTGGATCAGAGGGTAACGTTCTTCCCGGAGATATCCGGTGACGTTTCTGCTGCGATTGAGAGGGAGCGCGAGCGCATCCGACATGAGTCGAAGTATCTGTTTGAAACAATCTTTTCCGATCATCCGAGCTATGAAACTATCGTAGCAAAGGTGTACGCTAACGCCCCGGAAGACGCCTTTGAGCGTGCCTACAAGACCATCGCCATGATTATCGGTTGCACAACATTTGTGGACGGCTCCGAGTCCTTTGACATTTTCGGAAAGTCGGTCCACAAGCCCTCGCTGCAACTGTTGATCGGCCCGCAGTCCACGGTGCACAACCTGGCTGGTCAATCCGCTTACGAGGGTTTCTGGTATACCGAGTGGGTGCCGAAGAGACGCTTGCCTGCACAGCCTCTGGAAGAGAGGATATCGAGCGTAACAGCGGAGGTCGGCAGAGTTCTGGATGCCGTAGTTCAGTCGTGTTGGCGAGAAAAATGTGAGGCGGCGCTCCTCTTGTACTATGATGCATTCAGCGAACATCAGTCATCTAAGTCCATCTTTTCAGGATGGCGGTTGCTGGAGGTGATTGCTGGCGGGCAGGAGGAAAAGTCAGACGTTCTTATCAGGCGTGTCGCGTCGTTCTATTCGGATAGCCATGTTGCTGAGATCGTGGGGCTTCACCTCCGAGCTAGGCGGAACAGCGCGACACATGGTGAAAACTGGACCTTGGGCGTCAATGATACTTGTATCAGTCAACTGCGGAACCTGATCCGGCCGATGCTGGGAAATTTCCTGATCAATCCTCAAGGCTTTCACTCAACCGGCGAGTTCTGGAAATTCTGTGATGCAACGCGGAATCTTGACACGCTTGATGCGACGGAGCGGATACTGCACGCGGCTCGACAGCGACAGAAAGCTTTGGCTAAGCCGCAGTCAGACGCAGCGGTCGAGGTGCTGCCCGCCTAAACTTCAAGCTTGAAACATCCCCCCTCCCCGTGCCACAACCTCTCCCACCACACACGCGCCATGCGCGAGGGAGAGACGGATGAAGGTTCTGTGCCTGGGAGGAGGGCCTGCGGGGCTCTATTTCGCCATCAGCATGAAGCTGCGCGACCCGGCCCATGAGGTCACGGTGATCGAGCGCAACCGCGCCAACGACACCTTCGGCTGGGGCGTGGTCCTCAGCGACGACGCGCTCGAGCGGATGCAGAAGAACGACCCCAAGTCCACCGACGCGATCCGCGACAGCTTCATCTACTGGGACGATATCGCCGTCGTGAAGGAGGGCGAGCGGATCGTCTCGGGCGGGCACGGTTTCGCCGGGCTCGGCCGCAAGCAGATGCTGGTCCTGCTGCAGGCGCGCGCCCGCGAGCTGGGCGTCGAGATGCGCTTCGAGACCGAGTTCAAGTCGGCCGAGGAATACCGCCAGGACTACGACCTCGTGGTCGGCGCCGACGGCATCAACAGCCGCGTGCGGGCGGAATATGCCGACGTCTTCAAGCCCGACATCGACACCCGGCTGTGCAAGTTCATCTGGCTCGGCACGCATCAGAACTTCAACGACGCCTTCACCTTCATCTTCGAGAAGACCGACGCCGGCTGGATGTGGGCCCATGTCTACCAGTTCGACGAGAACACCGCGACCTTCATCGTCGAGACGACGCAGGAAGTCTGGGACCGCATGGGCTTCGAGCACATGACCAAGGAGGAGACGGTCGAGACCTGCCGCAAGGTCTTCGAATCGCATCTCGGCGGGCATGAGCTGATGTCGAACGCGGCGCATCTGCGCGGCTCGGCGGTGTGGATGAACTTCCCGCGCGTGATCTGCGAGAAGTGGTGGCACGAGAACGTCGTGCTGATGGGCGACGCTGCGGCGACAGGGCATTTCTCGATCGGCTCCGGCACGCGGCTGGCCTTCGACAGCGCGATCGCGCTCGCCGACTACCTGCACAGCGAGCCGACGATGGAGGCCGCCTTCGTCCGCTACCAGGAGGAGCGGCGCTTCGAGGTGCTGCGGCTGCAGTCGGCGGCGCGCAACTCGCTCGAGTGGTTCGAGGAGGTGGAGCGCTACCTCGGCTTCGACCCGGTGCAGTTCAACTACTCGCTGCTGACCCGCAGCCAGCGCATCAGCCACGAGAACCTGCGCCTGCGCGACCCCGCATGGCTCGGCAGCGCCGAAGACTGGTTCCAGAAGCAGGCCGGCGGCGAGCCCGGCCGCGCGCCGATGTTCGCGCCCTTCAAGCTGCGCGACATGGAGCTGAAGAACCGCGTCGTCGTCTCGCCCATGGCGCAGTACAAGGCGGTCGACGGGACGCCGACCGACTGGCACCTCGTCCATCTGGGCGAGCGCGCGAAGGGCGGCGCGGGGCTGGTCTATACCGAGATGACCTGCGTCTCGCCCGAGGGCCGCATCACCCCCGGCTGCCCGGGCCTCTACGCGCCCGAGCATGAGGCGGCGTGGAAGCGGATCGTGGACTTCGTCCATGCCGAGAGCGACGCGAAGATCTGCTGCCAGATCGGCCATTCCGGCCGCAAGGGCTCGACCGGGCTCGGCTGGGACGGGGCCGAGAAACCGCTGAAGGAGGGCAACTGGCCCCTGATCTCGGCCAGCGCGATCCCGTGGGACGAGGACGCCGACACGCCGAAGGAAATGGACCGCGCCGACATGGACATGGTCCGCGACGAGTTCGTGGAGGCGACGAAGATGGCCGCGCGCTGCGGCTTCGACATGGTCGAGCTGCACGCCGCCCACGGCTACCTGATCTCGAGCTTCATCAGCCCGGCCTCCAACCGGCGGACCGACGAGTATGGCGGCAGCCTCGAGAACCGGCTGCGCTACCCGCTCGAGGTCTTCCGCGCCATGCGCGAGGCCTGGCCGGCCGAGAAGCCGATGTCGGTGCGGATCAGCGCCAACGACTGGCTGGGCGACGAGGGCGTGACCCCCGAGGAGGCGGTCGAGATCGCGCGCGCCTTCCACGAGGCAGGCGCGGACATCATCGACGTCTCGGCCGGGCAGACCAGCCCCGACGCGAAGCCAGTCTATGGCCGCATGTTCCAGACGCCCTTCAGCGACCGCATCCGCAACGAGCTGGGCATCCCCACCATGGCGGTCGGCAACATCTACGAGCCGGATCATGTGAACTCGATCCTGATGGCCGGCCGGGCGGACCTCGTGTGCCTCGCGCGGCCGCATCTGGCGGACCCCTACTGGACGCTGCGGGCGGCGACGGCGCTGGGCGACCGCGGGACGAAATGGCCCGACCCCTACCGCGCCGGCGGGTCGCAGGCGCGGCGGCTGCGGGAGCGCGAGCAGGAGCAAATCCGGGTGTGACAAAGGCCGGGGGCTTCGCGCCCCCGGACCCCCGCGGGATATTTTCGGACAGAAGAAGGGGCGGGCGTGCTGGAAGGTCGGTCGGTTCTCATCACGGGTGGCGGGACGGGCGTCGGTGCGGACCTCGCCCGCGGCTTTGCCGCGGCGGGCGCGCGGGTCGTGATCGCCGGGCGGCGGCGCGGGCCGCTGGATGCGGTAGCGGCGAAGACCGGGGCCGCGGTTGTCGAGGCTGACGTCACCGATGAGGCATCGGTCGCGGCCATGTTCGACGCGGCCGGTTCCTGCGACATCGTCATCGCCAATGCCGGCGCCTCGATCAGCGCACCCTTCGGCAAGGTCTCGCTCGACCAGTGGAACGCCATGATGGCAGTGAACCTCACCGGGGTATTCCTGACCTTCCGCGAGGGTCTCGCCCGGATGCAGGACTGGGGGCGGCTGATCGCCGTCGCCTCCACCGCCGGTCTGAAGGGCTACGCCTATGTCGCGCCCTATGCGGCCGCCAAGCACGGCACCGTGGGCCTCGTTCGCAGCCTCGCGCAGGAAGTGGCGCGGCGCGCGGTGACGGTGAACGCCCTCTGCCCCGGTTTCCTCGACACCGAGATGACCGAACGCTCGATCGCCAACATCATGGAGACGACCGGCCGCTCGGAGGAGGAGGCGATGCGGGCGCTGACCACGACCAACCCGCAGCGGCGGTTGATCCGGCCGGAGGAGGTCACGGCCGCGGCGCTGTGGCTCTGCGGTGCCGGCGCCGAGGGCGTGAACGGTCAGGCCATCGCCATTGCCGGAGGGGAGGTCTGACGATGGACGGACCAGGGAATTCCGAGGCGCGCGAGAGCCTCACCAAGCGCCGCCTGCGCCTCTGGCTGCGGATGCTGACCGTCACCCGCGCCACCGAGGCGGGCCTGCGGGGCTACCTGCGCGAGCAGCACGGCACCACGCTGCCGCGCTTCGATGTCATGGCGGCGCTGTGGCGGCGGGGCGAGGCGATCCCGATGGGCGAGCTGAGCCGGATGCTGCTGGTCAGCAACGGCAACGCCACCGACGTGGTCGGCCGTCTGGAGAAGGAGGGGCTGGTGCAGCGCACCCCCTGCACCGAGGACCGCCGCACCGTTCGCGTCACGCTGACCGAGGCGGGCCGTGCGCAGTTCGAGGGCATGGCGAGCGGGCACGAGGCGGAACTCTCGCGGCTCTTCGGGGCGCTGAACCTTGACGACCTCGAGACGATGCGGGCGATCCTGCGGAAGGTCTCGCCGCAGATGGACGGAGCGAAGGAGAAGGCATGAGCTTCAACGGCACCAGCATGGCGGGCCATCAGCCGCGGCATTTCCTGTGGCAGGCGCAGGACCGCATCGCCACGATCCGGCTCGACCGGCCCGACCGGAAGAACCCTCTGACCTTCGAGAGCTACGCCGAGTTGCGCGACACCTTCCGCGCGCTCGCCTACGCCGACGACATCGACGCGGTGGTCTGGGCCTCGAACGGCGGCAACTTCAGCTCCGGCGGCGATGTCCATGACATCATCGGCCCCCTGGTCGGCATGGACATGAAGGACCTGCTGGCCTTCACCCGCATGACCGGCGATCTGGTCAAGGCGATGATCCATTGCGGCAAGCCGATCATCTCGGCGGTGCAGGGCGTCTGCGTCGGCGCCGGCGCGATCGTCAGCATGGCCTCGGACCTGCGGCTCGCCGCGCCGGACGCGAAATGCGCGTTCCTCTTCACCCGCGTCGGCCTCGCCGGCTGCGACATGGGCGCCTGCGCCATGCTGCCGCGCATCATCGGGCAGGGGCGGGCGGCGGAGCTCCTCTATACCGGGCGCAGCTTCGATGCCGACGAGGGCCTCGCCTGGGGCTACTGGAACGCGGTGCATCCGGCGGAAGCGCTGGAGGCCGAGGCGCTGAAGCTGGCCCAGCGGATCGCCGCCGGGCCGACCTTCGCGCATGGGATCACCAAGACCCAGCTGAACCAGGAATGGAACATGAGCCTCGACCAGGCGATCGAGGCCGAGGCGCAGGCGCAGGCGATCTGCATGCAGACCCGCGACTTCGAGCGCGCCTACCGGGCGTTCGTTGCCAAGGAGAAGCCGGTTTTCGAGGGCGACTGAAGGCCGGGGGCGCTGCCCCCGGACCCCCGGGATATTTGGATCAAGGCAAAGCATGGATCGCAGCTTTCTTGACTGGCCGTTCTTCGAGGAGCGGCACCGCGAGTTCCAGCAGGGGCTCGACGCGTGGTGCGCGCGCGAGCTGGGCCATGTGGATCACGGGGACGCCGACGCCGCCTGCCGCGATCTGGTGACGCGTCTTGGGCGCGATGGCTGGCTGCAGCCCACCGGCGCCGGCGAGGGCGAGCGGCTGGACGTCCGCACCCTCTGCCTCGCGCGCGAGACGCTGGCGCGGCATGACGGGCTCGCGGATTTCAGCTTCGCCATGCAGGGCCTCGGCATGGGGGCGATCAGCCTCTTCGGCTCGCCCGCGCAGCGCGAGTGGCTGGAGCGGACCCGCTCGGGCGAGGTCATGGCGGCGTTTGCCCTGACCGAGCCGGGGGCGGGGTCGGACGTGGCCTCGACCGCGACCACGGCGCGGCGCGAGGGGGATTCCTGGGTTCTGAACGGCGAGAAGACCTATATCTCGAACGGCGGCATCGCGGGCGTCTATGTCGTCTTCGCCCGCACCGGCGAGGCGCCGGGCGCGAAGGGCCTCTCGGCCTTCCTCATGCCGGGCGACGCCGAGGGGCTGGAGGTCGTCAGCCGCATCGACGTGATGGCGCCGCATCCGCTCGCGCATCTGCGGCTCAACGGTGTGCGGCTCCCCGCGGAGGCGCTGATCGGTGAGGCGGGCAGCGGCTTCAAGGTCGCCATGTCGGTGCTCGACGTGTTCCGCTCGACCGTGGGCGCCGCGGCGCTGGGCTTCGGGCGTCGGGCGCTCGACGAGGCGTTGAGCCGCGCGCTGCGGGTTCGGGCCGATGGCGGACGGCTGGCGGATTTCCAGATGGTGCAGGGGCACCTCGCCGACATGGCGCTGAAGATCGACGCCGCCGCGCTGCTGGTCTACCGCGCCGCCTGGACCAAGGACATGGGCGCCGCCCGCGTCAGCCGCGAGGCGGCGATGGCGAAGCTCTATGCCACCGAGGCGGCCTCCAAGGTCATCGACATGGCGGTGCAGCTGCATGGCGGCGACGGGGTGCGGGTGGGCGAGACGGTCGAGAGCCTTTATCGCGAGATCCGGGCGCTGCGGATCTACGAGGGCGCGAGCGACGTGCAGCGGGTGGTGATCGCGCGCGCGGTGCTCGACGCCCACGCGGCGGCCAGAGCTTGAGGGAGACCCGGATGCCCTACCGCCGCACCGTCCAGATCGAGTTCAACCACTGCGATCCCGCGAAGATCGTCTTCTATCCGCGCTTCCTCGAATTCGCGAACCACGTGGTCGAGAACTTCTTCGCCGACGTGGTCGGGCGCAGCTACCGCCGGATCATGGACGATGGCGACGGGCTGCCCACGGTGCACCTGGAATGCGACTTCCGCATTCCGTCGAGCCTTGGCGACAAGGTGGAACTGACCCTGCGCGTGGTCGCTGTCGGCCGAGCCAGCCTCGACGTGAATATCGAAGGGCGTGGCGAGGGCGAGGACGCCCTACGGTTCACCATCAACAAGCGGCTGGTCTGGATCGACGGCCGTGCAATGAAATCGGCGCCGTGGCCGGACGAGGTCCGGGCGCGGCTCATCGAGGCACAGAAGGAGGACGCGGCATGAACGACGTGAGCCCGCACGAGTTTCTCAATCCCGAAGGCTGGAAGCCGGCAATCGGCTATGCCAACGGCGTCGCGGCCAGCGGCCGGATGGTCTTTCTCGGAGGCCTGATCGGCTGGAACGGCCAGCAGGAGTTCGAGACCGACGACCTGATCGAGCAGATCGACCAGACCCTCGCCAATATCGTCACGGTGCTGGAGGCGGCGGGCGGACGCCCCGAGCATCTCGTGCGGCTGACCTGGTACATCACCGACAAGCGCGAGTATCTCGACCGGCTGCGCGAACTTGGCGCCATCTACCGCAAGAATCTCGGCAAGCACTTCCCGTCGATGGCCATGATTCCTGTTGCGGAACTGATCGAGGATCGGGCCAAGGTCGAAATCGAGGCGACCGCCGTCATTCCGGACTGATACCCGGCCGGTCGTGCCGGGAGCCCTTGGGGAGGGGGCAGCAGGATGAAGAACGAACCGCTCGGGCCGTCGGGCCATGTGGACAGCTTCACGCGCGACAACCTGCCGCCCGCGGAGCTGTGGCCGGAGCTGCGCCTCGGCGACTTCCGTTATCCCGAGTGGCTGAACGCCGGCTACGAGCTGACCGACGCCATGGTCGCCAAGGGCTTCGGCGACAACGTGGCGCTGATCGGCAATGGCCGGCAGCGGACCTACAAGGAACTCAGCGACTGGACCAACCGCATCGCCCATGCGCTGGTCGAGGACTACGGCGTCAAGCCGGGCAACCGGGTGCTGATCCGCTCAGCCAACAACCCGGCGATGGTGGCGTGCTGGCTGGCCGCGACCAAGGCCGGGGCGGTGGTCGTCAACACCATGCCGATGTTCCGCGCGGGCGAGCTGCTGAAGATCGTGGAGAAAGCCGAGATCAAGTTCGCCCTGTGCGACACCCGGCTGATGGAGGAACTGGTCGAGGCGACGCGCCGCTCGGACATCCTCGAGACGGTCGTGGGCTTCGACGGCAGCGCCAACCACGACGCCGAGCTCGATCGCGTGGCGCTGGGCAAGCCGGTGCGTTTCGACTGCGTGCGGACCGGCCGCGACGATGTGGCGCTGCTGGGCTTCACCTCGGGCACGACCGGCGCGCCCAAGGCCACGATGCATTTCCATCGCGACATTCTCACGATCGCGGATGGCTATGCGAAGGAGGTGCTGAACGTCACCTCTGACGATGTGTTCGTGGGCAGCCCGCCCTTGGCCTTCACCTTCGGCCTCGGCGGCCTGGCGGTGTTCCCGCTGCGTTTCGGCGCCACCGCGACGCTGCTCGAGAACGCCAGCCCGCCGAACATGATCGAGATCATCCAGAAGCACCGCGCCACAATCTGCTTCACGGCGCCGACCGCCTATCGCGCGATGCTGAACGCGATGGAGGAGGGGGCGGACCTCGGCTCGCTCCGCGCCGCCGTGAGCGCGGGCGAGACGCTGCCGGCGCCGGTCTACGAGGACTGGATCAGGAAGACCGGGCGGCCGATCCTCGACGGCATCGGCTCGACCGAGATGCTGCACATCTTCGTCACCAACCGCTTCGACGACCACCATCCCGGCTCCACCGGTCGCCCCGTGACAGGCTATGAGGCGAAGATCGTGGACGAGGCCGGCAACGAGCTGCCCCGCGGCGAGATCGGGCGCCTCGCCGTGAAGGGTCCGGTCGGCTGCCGCTATCTCGCCGACGAGGAGAAGCAGCGGCAATATGTCCAGAACGGCTGGAACCTGACCGGCGACGTGTTCCACCAGGACGAGGAGGGCCGCTTCCACTTCGCCGCGCGCACCGACGGCATCATCCTCTCGGCCGGCTACAACATCGCCGGGCCGGAGGTCGAGGCCGCGCTGCTCTCGCACCCGGCCGTCGCCGAATGCGCCGTGGTCGGCGCCCCCGACGAGCAGCGCGGACATATCGTGCAGGCGCATGTGGTGCTGAAGCCCGGCTTCGAGGGCGACCGGCTGATGGTCCGCGACATCCAGGACCATGTGAAGATGACCATCGCGCCCTTCAAATATCCCCGCAGCGTGATCTTCACCGAGGCGCTGCCCAAGACCGAGAGCGGCAAGATCCAGCGGTTCCGGTTGAAGGAGGCGGGGTAAGGGCCCGAGCTGTCCGAGGGTTGCGGGCGTCGGATCTGGATATTTGAGGACAGAAGAAGGGGAAGGGAGATGGCGGAGGGCAGCGCGACGGCGGAGGCGCCTGGCTATGACGGCGACGGGGTGCCGCGGCGCTACGACCCCTCGGCCGAGGGCGCGCGCATGGGCTTCGAGGGCCGCATGTCCTATGGCGACTACCTGCATCTCGACCCGGTGCTGTCGGCCCAGCATCCGCTGTCGGATGCGCATGACGAGATGCTGTTCATCATCCAGCACCAGACCTCCGAGCTGTGGATGAAGCTGGCGCTGCACGAGATCGGCGCGGCGCGGGCGGCAATCGCCGGGGACCGGCTGCGGATGGCATTCAAGATGCTGACCCGCGTGGCGCGCATCTTCGAGCAGTTGAACAGCGCCTGGGACGTGCTGCGGACCATGACGCCCAGCGAATACCAGAGCTTCCGGGCGAGCCTGGCCGAGAGCTCGGGCTTTCAGTCGTTCCAGTATCGGCTGATCGAATACGCCGTCGGCAACCGCAACCACGCCATGCTGAAGCCGCACGAGCACCGGCCCGACCTGCACGCGGCACTGGTGGCGGAGCTGGAGCGGCCGTCGCTCTATGACGTGGTGCAGGCCTGCGCCGCGCGCCGCGGGCTGCCGATCCCGCAGGACATCCTCGGGCGCGACACGCGCCAGCCCTGGGCCGCCGATCCCCGCGTCGAGGCGGCATGGGCGGAGGTCTACCGCAACCCCGAGACCCATTGGGAACTCTACGAGCTGGCCGAGAAGCTGGTCGATTTCGAGGACTATTTCCGCCGCTGGCGCTTCAATCACGTGACCACGGTCGAGCGCATCATCGGCTTCAAGCGCGGCACCGGGGGCACCGCTGGGGTGCAGTATCTGCGGAGAATGCTCGAGACCGAGCTCTTCCCCGAACTATGGCGGTTGCGAACCGGCCTCTGAGGCCCGTAACTGGCGACAGCAAACAAGAAGACAACAGGGAAAGAACAAGACATGAAACTGCTCTCCACCCTCTCCCTCGCTGCCGCGCTGATGGCCGGGACCGCCTTCGCCGCGCCGGTCAAGGTCGGCATGATCACCACCCTCTCGGGCGGCGGCGCCGGCCTCGGCATGGATACCCGCGACGGCTTCGACCTCGCGCTGAAACTGGCGGGCGACGCCGCCTCCGAGATTACCGTCGTGACCGAGGACGACCAGCAGAAGCCCGACGTGGCGGTGCAGATCGCCGACAAGATGATCCAGTCCGACAACGTGGACATCCTGACCGGCATCGTCTGGTCGAACCTCGCCATGGCGGTGGTCCCGGCGGCGGTCCAGCAGGGCAAGTTCTACCTCTCGACCAATGCCGGCCCCTCGGCGCTGGCCGGCGCGCAGTGCGATCCGAACTACTTCTCGGTGAGCTACCAGAACGACAACTTCCACGAGGCCGCGGGGCAGGCGGCAATGGATGCGGGCTACAAGAACGTCTTCATCATGGCCCCGAACTACCCCGCCGGGCAGGACGCGCTGACCGGCTTCAAGCGCTACTACACGGGCGAGCTTGCGGGCGAGATCTACACCCAGGTCGGCCAGACCGACTATGCGGGCGAGATCGCGCAGATCCGCGACAGCGGGGCGGACGCGGTGTTCTTCTTCCTGCCGGGCGGCATGGGGATCAGCTTCATCAAGCAATATGCGGGCTCGGGCGTGACCACGCCGCTGATCGGCCCGGCCTTCAGCTTCAGCCAGGACGTGCTGCCCGCCGTGGGCGATGCGGCGCTGGGCATCCGCAACACCGCGAGCTGGGCGCCCGACCTTGACAACGAGGCCAACCACAAGTTCGTCGAGGCCTTCAAGGAGGAATACGGTCGCATCCCCTCGGTCTATGCGGCGCAGGCCTATGACACCGCGAACCTGATCCTCTCGGCCGCGGCCAAGGCCGATGTCACCGACGCCGATGCCTTCCGCGAGGCCCTGCGCGAAGCCGATTTCGACAGCGTCCGCGGCAACTTCACCTTCGGCCCGAACCAGCACCCGATTCAGGACCTCTATGTCCGCGAGGTGGTCAAGGACGCCGATGGCGTGCTGACCAACAAGATCGTCGGGGTGGCGATCGAGGACCGCGGCGACGCCTACGCCGAGCAGTGCAGCATGTGATCCTTCCGCGGGGGCGGGTCTCCGCCCCCGCGACCAGCGGCGCGGAAGACCCCCGATGTTGATCTTCGAGCAGCTCCTGAACGGGCTGCAATACGGCATGACGCTGTTCCTGATGGCGGCCGGCCTGACGCTGGTCTTCGGCGTCATGGGCCTCATCAACCTGGCGCATGGCTCGCTCTACATGATCGGCGCCTTCGCCTGCGCCGTGGTGGCGGCCGCAACCGGCTCGTTCTGGCTCGGCGTTGCGGCGAGCCTCGCGGCGGCGGCGGCGGCGGGCGCGCTGATGGAGCTGCTGGTGATCCGCCGCCTCTACCGGCGCGACCACCTCGACCAGGTGCTGGCGACCTTCGCGCTGATCCTGATCTTCTCCGAGGGGACGCGCTGGCTCTTCGGCTCCTTCCCGCTCTACCTCACGCTGCCGCCTTCGCTGTCGGGGACCGTCACGCTGCCGGGCGGGCTGGTCTATCCGGTCTTCCGCTTCGCCGTGATCGTCCTTGGCCTCGCCATCGCAGGCGGCCTCTTCTGGCTGATGCGCGGCACCCGCCTTGGCATCCGCATCCGCGCGGGCGAGGCGGACCGCGAGATGATCGGCGCGCTGGGGGTGGACATCTCGAAGCTCTATACCGTTGTCTTCGCTCTTGGCGCCGCCTTGGCGGGTCTCGCGGGCGCGCTGGTCGGCGCGGTGCAGTCGGTGCAGGTCGGCATGGGCGAGCCAGTGCTGATCCTCGCCTTCGTGGTCGTGGTGATCGGCGGCATCGGGTCGATCGGCGGGGCGCTGGTCTCGGCGATCCTCGTCGGCATGACGGATTCGCTCGGCAAGGCGCTGCTGCCGGGGATGCTGGCGCAGGTGATGCCGCAGGCCGCGGCCAACACGCTGGGGGCGTCGCTGGCGTCGATGTCGGTCTATATCCTCATGGCCGTGGTGCTGGTCTGGCGGCCCACGGGCCTCTTCGGGGCGCGCGCATGAGCCGGCTCGCCCTCGTCAACATCGCCGTCCTCGGGCTGCTGATCGGCGGCGCGTTGGTCGCCCACCTCACCGGCCATGCCTTCCTCGTGACCCTCGCCACCAAGGCCGCGATCTTCGCGCTTGCCGGCGTTGGCCTCAACTTCGCGCTCGGCTATGGCGGCCTCGTCAGCTTCGGCCATGCCGCCTTCTTCGGCATCGGCGGCTATGTCACCGGCATCCTCGCCAGCCACGCCATGTCCGGCACGCCGCTTACGACGCTGCCATACACCATGAACGGCACCAACGAGATGCTGGCGATCTGGCCGATGGTGCTGCTGGTCTCGGGCCTCGCAGCCCTCGCCATCGGCGCGTTGAGCCTGCGGACCTCGGGCGTCTATTTCATCATGGTGACGCTCGCCTTCGCGCAGATGATCTACTGGTTCGCGATCGGCTGGCCCGCGTACGGCGGCGAGGACGGCCTCAGCTTCTACGTCCGCAACACGTTTCCCGGCGTGCCGACGATGCGGCCGCTGAACTATTTCCTGATCTGCACCGCGCTCCTGCTGCTCGCGCTCGGCTTCACGGCGGTCGTGATGCGCGCCCGCTTCGGCCTCGCGCTGCAGGCGGCGCGGCGGAATACGCAGCGGACGGTCGCGGTGGGCATCCGGCCCTTCGGCATCCGCCTGACGGCCTTCGTCATCTCGGCCATGATCACCGGCCTCGCCGGCTCGCTCTATGCCGATCTCAACCGCTTCGTCTCGCCCGCGATGCTCAACTGGCACATGTCGGGCGAGATCATGGTCTTCATCATCCTCGGCGGCGTCGGGCGGCTGATGGGGCCGGTCGCGGGGGCGGTGGTGTTCGTCACGATGGAGCATCTGCTCGGGGGGATTACCGAATACTGGCAGGTGCTGCTGGGCCTCGTGCTGCTCGCGATCGTCCTCTGGGCGCCGGGCGGGATCGTGGGGATGCTGTCGGGGAGGGGGCGCGACAATGCGCACTGACCCGATCCTCGAGATCCGCGGGTTGCGGAAGAGCTTCGGCGCCCTGATCGCCACCGACGACGTCAGCCTGACGCTGATGCCGGGCGAGATCCACGCGCTGATAGGGCCGAACGGCGCGGGCAAGTCCACGCTCATCAAGCAGATCGTCGGCGAGCTCAGTGCCGACGGGGGCGAGGTCCGGTTCGAGGGGCAGCGCATCGACAGCCTCGACGCCGCGGCGCGCGCCCGGTTGGGGCTGGCGCGCAGCTTTCAGGTCTCGAGCGTGATCCCGGACTTCACCGTGCTGCAGAACGTCTGCCTTGCGGTGCAGGGCGGCTCCGGGCGCAGCTACGGCTTCCTGCGGCCGGTGCTGTCCGATCCGGCGCTGACCGAGCCCGCGCGCTTCCACATCCAGCAGGCGGGGCTGGACGGACGCGAGGACTTTGCGGCGGCGGCGCTGAGCCACGGCGAACGGCGCAAGCTCGAGGTGGCGATGGCGCTTGCGCTCAGGCCGCGCGCCTTCCTCCTCGACGAGCCGATGGCGGGCATGGGCACTGAGGGCGCAGGGCAACTCGTGGCGCTGCTCTCGGACCTGCGGTCGGAGGCGCCGATCCTGCTGGTCGAGCACGACATGGACGCCGTCTTCCGCCTCGCCGACCGCATCAGCGTGCTGGTCTATGGCCGCATCATCGCCACCGGAACCGTGGACGAGATCCGCGGCAACCCGGAGGTCCGCCGCTCCTACTTGGGCGAGGAGGCATGAGCGCGCTGCTGGAAATCGAGCGGGTGGAGGCGGGCTACGGCCCCGTGCAGGCGCTGTTCGGGGTGGACCTGACCGTGGCCGAGGGCGAGGTCGTGGCGCTGATGGGCCGCAACGGCATGGGCAAGACGACGACGATCCGTGCCCTCTGCCGGCTGCTGCCTGCGACCGCTGGGACGATCCGCTTCGGCGGCACCGACCTCGCCGCGCTGCCGCCGCACCGCGCCGCGCGCCTTGGCCTCGGGCTGGTCCCCGAGGGCCGGCGCTGCTTCGCGCCGCTGACCGTGGCCGAGAATCTCGTCGTCGCCGCCAATCCCGGACCCTGGGACCAGCCGCGGGTCGAACGGCTGTTCCCCCGCCTCGCCGAACGCCGTGGCCAGTCCGCGCGCACCCTCTCGGGCGGCGAGCAGCAGATGCTGGCGATCGGCCGGGCGCTGATGACTAACCCGCGGCTGCTGATCCTCGACGAAGCGACCGAGGGGCTGGCCCCCGTCGTGCGGCAGGAGATCTGGGCCGCGATCCGGGCGTTGAAGGCCGAGGGGCTGTCGATCCTGCTGGTGGACAAGTCGCTGCGCGAGCTTTCGGCCGTCGCCGACCGCGCCGTGGTGCTGGAACGGGGCGCGAGCGTCTGGACCGGGCCAATGGCGGGCCTCACGCCCGAGATGGCGGATCGCTGGCTGGGGGTGTGAACGAGAAACGGCGCCCGCGAGGGGCGCCGTCCGTCATTTGCGCTTAACGCCTCAACCGATGGCCGCGGCGCGAACGTCCTCGTCCACCTTGTCGGCATACTGCTTGAAGTTCTCGCGGAACATTCCGACCAGCTTCTCCGCCTGCGCGTCATAACCCGCGCCGTCCGCCCAGGTGCCGCGCGGGTCCAGAAGCTTGCTGTCCACCCCCGGCACCTCCACCGGCACCTCGAAGCCGAAGTTCGGATCGGTGCGGAACTTGACTCCGTTCAGCGAGCCGTCGAGCGCCGCCGCCAACAGTGCGCGGGTCGCCGCAATCGGCATCCGCTTGCCGGTGCCGAACGGCCCGCCGGTCCAGCCGGTGTTGACCAGCCAGCAGGTTGCCCCGCTCTGCCCGATCTTCTCCTGCAGGAGCTTGCCGTAGACTTCCGGCCGGCGCGGCATGAAGGGCGCGCCGAAGCAAGTCGAGAAGGTCGGCTGCGGCTCCACCACGCCGTCCTCGGTCCCCGGTGTCTTGGAGGTGAAGCCCGAGAGGAAATGCACCATGGCCTGCTCGGGCGTCAGCCGCGCGATCGGCGGCATCACGCCATAGGCGTCCGAGGTCAGCATGATGACGTTCTTCGGCGCCCCGGCGCGGCCCGTCTCCGACGCGTTCGAGATCGCGTCCAGCGGATAGGCGCAGCGCATGTTCTCGGTGATCGAGTTGTCGGCGAAGTCCAACTCCAGCGTGTCGGGATCATAGACCATGTTCTCGATCACGGTGCCGAAGCGCGAAGTCGTGGCGTAGATCTCCGGCTCGGCCACGGCGCTGAGGTTGATGGTCTTGGCGTAGCAGCCGCCCTCGAAGTTGAAGACGCCGTCGTCGGTCCAGCCGTGCTCGTCATCGCCCACGAGCGTGCGCGAGGGATCGGCCGAGAGGGTCGTCTTGCCGGTGCCCGAGAGGCCGAAGAAGATCGCCGCATCCGACGTGTCGCCCGGCGCGTGGTTGGCCGAGCAATGCATTGGCATGATGCCCTTGGCCGGCAGGAGGTAGTTCAGCAGCGTGAAGACCGACTTCTTGTTCTCGCCCGCATATTCGGTGTTGGCGATCAGGATCAGCTTCTGCTCGAAGTTCAGCGCGATCACCGTCTCGGACCGGCAGCCGTGGCGCTTGGGGTCGGCCTTGAAGCTGGGGCAGTTGATGATGGTGAACTCGGGCGTGAACTCCGCCAGCTCCGACGCCTCGGGGCGGCGCAGCAGGTGGCGGATGAAGAGGCCGTGCCAGGCCAGCTCCGCCACCACGCGCACATCGAGGCGGTGGCGCGGATCGGCTCCGGCAAAGAGGTCCTGCACGAACACCTCCCGCCCCTCCAGGTGCTTGAGCATGTCCTGATGCAGCCGCTCGAACGCCTCGGGCTCCATTGGCGGGTTGTTCTCCCACCAGATCGTGTCCTCGACACCTGGGGTGCGGACCACGAACTTGTCCTTGGGCGAGCGGCCGGTCTTGGCGCCGGTGGTCACGAGGAGCGGGCCGCCGAGGCCCAGATGGGCCTCGGCCCGCGTCAGCGCCGCCTCCATCAGCTGCGCCTCGTTCTGGTTGTAATGCGCCTCGCCCACGCCACTGATCCCCTGGTCCTCGAGCCTGCAGTTCGGGTTGACGCGGGGCTGGGACATGGCAGCGGAACTCCTGAGGCGTGCAATGACGGGGCGGCTATAGCATGGCCGTCGCGGCTTGACAGGGGCGAGGGTGCCCTGACAAGCCAAAAACACCGGATCGGCGCAAGTATCTTGCGCGATCTTCCGCCGGTTGAGTAGGGGCGGCGTTTGCCCGCGGGATCGGCTAGGATGCCGCCCGTGATGCTGGATGGATGCGAATCGCTGATCGTTCACGGCTCTGCGGTGGCTTTCGCAGGCCGCGGGCTGCTGATCCTCGGCCCGTCCGGCGCGGGCAAGTCGTCGCTCGCGCTTGCGATGATGGCCCTTGGCGCCGGGCTTGTGGCCGATGACCGAACCGTGCTGCGGCGCGAGGGCGAGGGACTTCTGGCCGACGCGCCGCCCGCCCTGCGCGGCCGGATCGAGGCGCGGCATCTTGGCATTCTCGGCGCGGAGGCGGTGGGACCGGTCCGGCTGGTACTGGCCGTGGACCTCGCCGGGCCGCGGGCCGCCCGGCTGCCCGAGGCGGACGCGGTCGCATTCCTCGGCTGCCTGCTGCCCCGCATCGGCGCCGTTGCCGCGCCCGAGCTTGCCCCCGCGTTGCGGCAGTACCTGGCCGGAGGACGGACGGCATGAGCGTGGACGGGATCGAGGAGGCGCCGCCCGCGACCCGGCTGGTGCTGGTCACGGGACCGGCGGGGGCAGGGCGCTCGACGGCGATCCATGCGCTCGAGGATTTCGGCTACGAGGCGATCGACAACCTGCCGCTGTCGCTGGTCCCGCGGCTCGTGGACGGCCCGGCGCGGCCGGTGCCTCTCGCCCTCGGGCTGGATACGCGCAACCGCGATTTCACCACCCAGAACCTCTCCGACATGCTCGACCGGCTGGCGCGCACCGACGCCTGGGCGGTCGAGCTCCTCTATCTCGACTGCCCGCCCGAGGTGCTGCTGCGCCGCTATTCCGAGACTCGCCGCCGTCACCCGCTGGGCACGATCGACGGCCCGCTCTCGGGCATCGAGGCCGAACGGGCGCTGCTGGCGCCCATCCGCGCCCGTGCCGACGTGCTGATCGACACCGGCGAGATGAACCCGCACGACCTGAAGGCCGAACTCGCGCAATGGTTCGCGCCCCGGCCAGAGGCGCGGATGTCGGTGTCGATCCACAGCTTCAGCTACAAGCGCGGCCTGCCGCGCGGCCTCGACATGGTCTTCGACTGCCGCTTTCTCGCCAACCCGCACTGGCAGCCCGCGCTGCGTCCCGGCGACGGGCGCGATCTTGCGGTTCAGGATTACGTCGCGTCCGATCCCCGCTTCGGGGAATACTTCGACCGGGTGCGCGACCTTGTCCTTTTCGTCCTGCCGGCCCATCTGGAGGAGGGTAAGGCGCACGTGGCCATCGGCTTCGGATGCTCGGGCGGCAGACACCGTTCCGTCACACTGGCGGAAAAGATGGCGGCCGCGCTTGCAGATGCTGGATGGCCGGTGTCAATTAGGCATCGCGAGCTGGAGCATCGTGGCGCGGCACCGGCCGCAGCCGGCCCGGCCGGCGGATGAAGGCGTCGATGACGCGAAGGAGACCGGCGGCGTGGCCCCGGAGGCAGCCCTGGAAGGACGGCATTGATCGGCATCGTGATCGTGGCCCACGGGGGCCTCGCGCGGGAATACAAGGCAGCGATCGAGCATGTGGTAGGCCCCCAGAACGGGCTCCGCGCGGTCGCCATCGAAGACGACCATGACCGCTCCGCGAAGGAGGCCGAGATCGGCCGCGCGGCGGATGCAGTCGATGAGGGGCAGGGCGTGGTCGTCGTCACGGACCTCTATGGCGGCTCGCCCTCGAACCTCGCGCACCGCGCCTGCATCGGCTGCCGCCGAGTGTTCCTCTATGGCGCCAACCTGCCCATGCTGCTGAAGCTGGCCAAGTCGCGGCAGTTGCCGATCGACGAGGCCGTGGCCGGCGCCAAGGAGGCGGGCCGCAAATACATCAACAGCTCCGAGGCGTTGCCCGCCGCCCGCGTCGCGTGGTGAGCCCTGCTGCCAGCGGCGGCGCTGCCATGGCGGCGGGCGAGGTCACGCGCGTCCTCGAGATCGTGAACGAGAAGGGCCTGCATGCCCGCGCCTCGGCCCGGTTCGTCGAGACGGTGGAGCGTTTCGACGCCCGCGCCACGGTCGAGAAGGACGGCGAACGCGTGTCAGGCGATTCGATCATGGGCCTGCTGATGCTCGCCGCGCCCTGCGGCAGTCGTATTCATGTGACCACCCGCGGCCGCCAGGCGGCGGAACTCGCCGAGGCTCTCGCCGCGCTCGTGGCCGACCGCTTCGGCGAAGGCGCCTGAGCGCCTGAGTTGGCGGACCGCCGCGCCTATCACCACGGCAACCTGCGCGAGGCCCTGGTCGAGGCCACGGTCGCGCTGATCGAGGAAAAAGGCCCGCTTGCCTTCACGCTGGCGGAGGCCGCGCGGCAGGCGGGGGTCTCGGCCGCCGCGCCCTACCGCCACTTCAAGGGCCGCGACGAGCTGCTCGAGGAGGTCGCCCGGCAGGGCTTCGACGAGTTCGCCGACCGCCTCGCCGCCGCCTTCGCCGATGGCCGCCCAAACCCGCTCGCCGCCTTCATGCGCGTGGGCGAGGCGTATCTGGCCTTCGCGCGCGAGCGGCCGGGGCACTACATGGCGATGTTCGAGGGCGGCCTCTCCATCGCGGGCAACGTCGAACTCACGCGCACCTCGAACCGCGCCCGCCAGGTGCTGCTCGACGCGGCCGAGCAGTTGTCGGCGCGTCTGCCGCCCGAGGCCCGGCCGCCGGCGCGCATGATGGCCGACCACATCTTCGCCCTCGCGCATGGCGTGGTGGAGCTGTTCCTGCGCGGCCGCCCCGGCGGACGGAGCCCGATTCCCGCCTCCGAGATGCTGGAGAGCGGGGTGCTGATCTACCTGCGCGGCCTCGGCCTGATTGACGGCTGATTTTTTTTCCCTGCGGGGGATTGACGCAGGCCCGGCGCGCGCGCACCTATGTGAATGTGAATAACATTCACATCCGTTCAGACCACAGGAGCCCCGCATGCCCGCCCCCTACCATCACCCCTCCGATGCCGTCGCGCTGCGGCCCTCGCTCATGGAGCGGGTCATCGGCGCGCTGACCGGCATTCGCGACTGGCTCGACGAGCGCGGCAGGATCGCCTGGATCGTCGCCATGATCCTCGGCTTCGTCGTCGCCTGGCCGGTCGGCCTCTTCATCCTCGGCTACATGATCTGGAGCAACCGCATGTTCTGCAGCGCCCGCCGCCATCACGGCATGACGCGCCACCGCTCGGCATGGGCCGGCGCGCCCACCGGCAACACGGTCTTCGATGCCTATCGCGAGGAGACGCTCAAGCGCCTCGAGGAGGAGCATGCCGAGTTCCTGGCCTTCCTGCAGAAGCTGCGCGACGCCAAGGACAAGGCCGAGTTCGACCAGTTCATGGCGCAGCGCCGCAACGCCGCCGGCCAACCCGAGGCCTGAACGCCACCCAGGCACGAAGGGGCCGCGGCGACGCCGCGGCCCCCGTCATTTCCGCCCGCGCGCGAGGATGACAGCCCCGAGGCCGAGAACGCCGAGGCCGATCAGCAGGTGCCGGTTCGTCAGCCCGAGGCGGTTGCGGGCGCTGCGCTGGAAGCGGGGATCGAAGATCAGGCTCTCGGACAGCCACCGTGCGAGCAACGAATCCTCGCCCGGCAGGATCGGCCTGAGTCCGCGCCCCGCGGCCCGGTTCAGCGCGTCGATTGCCCCGATCACGCCCCCATGCCGCGCGATCGCCGCCTCCACCGCCTCGGGCGTGGTGTCCAGATGCTCGGCCAGCAACCCAGCGCGGATCGCCCGAATGCGCGCCCGGTCCTCCGGCGCATCGGCATTCACGGCGACGTCGGCTTCGGTGTCGAAGCCCATCGAGCGGCGGTCGAGGTTCGAGGAGCCGACGCGCAGGTGCCGGTCGTCGGCCAGGAGCAGCTTCGCATGGACATAGATCGCCTCGCCCGCGCGGTCCGCCGGCCAGAGGATGCGGAAGCGGTCATGGCGGTCGGCAGCCTGCAACTCCCGGATCAGGCGGCTGCGATGCGGGTGCATCGCCGCGTCCTCGAAGGCGTTCTGCGCGGCCTCGGGGTTGATGACGATGACCTCCGGCCCGTCCGGATCGGCCAGCCGCGCGGCGATGGCGCCGGCGATGCTGTCGGACGAGAAATACTGCGATTCGATGTAGAGGCAGTCGCGCGCCGCGGCGATGGCGTCGAGGTAGAGCCGCTCGACCTCGTCCACCGTGCGGCCGTGGCCGTTCGGCGGCTCGGTCCGGGCGATGGCGACCGGCAGGCCGCGGAAGTCGGCATGGACGCCCGGAGGCCAGTGACCCGCCTGCGCCGCCCCGACCGCCGGCAGGTCTTCGCCGCGCGCCCGCTTCCATCGCTGGCGTGCAAGCTCGCCCATGGCCTGCGCGGCGGGACCGGTCATGACCGCCGCCATGTCGTGCCAGGCCTGCGCAATCCCGCCGCCGCGCAACGCGCGCCCCGGATCGCCGGGCCTGTGCCGGCGCGTGTCCCAGCGGCCGTCGGTCACGTCGATGCCGCCGCAGAAGGCGATGGCGTCGTCCACCACGACGATCTTCTGGTGATGGCAGGCGCCGATCGGGTGGTGGCCGTCGAAGGCGAGATGGATCTGCTCGGGCTCCATGAGATTGAGGCGCAGCGCCGGGATGATCCCGCTCGGCGCGATGAGGGCGCCGCCGCTCCATTTCAGCAGGTGGATGTCGAGGCCGGGGCGCCGCTCGACCAGGGCCTCGAGGAACGGGCCGACCTGATTGGGCAATCCGTCGGGCGCGTTGCCGTCGGCGTCGCTCTCGCCCGGCAGCATCTCGATCTCGAAGTCGAAATCCCAGCCGATCATCACCACAAGGTCGCGCGCCTCGCCGAGCGCGGCGCGGAGCGCGCGAAAGTAGTCGGCGGCGTCGATGATCAGGGCGAAGCGGTCGGCCTCGGCGACACGCCAGCAGTTGCGGCCTTCCTCGAAGGGGATGAGGCTCATGGTTCGGCCACCGTGATGACGACGGGCACCGGATGGCTGATCTCGTAGCCACCGCGGCGCGGGTCGGGGATCTCGGGTTGCGTCTCGCCCTCGCTGCTGGTCGCGCGGACGAGGAGGCGGGCGGGGCCGGGCCGAAGCGGCGCCCAGTCGAGGGCCCAGAGGCGCCACAGGCCCGGCTCGGCGGCGGTCGTCCAATCGGCCTCGTGCCAGGTCGCGCCGCCGTCCGTGCTGACCTCGACCCGCGCGGGCGTGCCGGTGCCGCACCATGCCGCGCCCTCGATCCGGGCGGGCTCGCCCACCGGCAGGACCGCCCCGGGCGCGGGCCGGACGATCTGCGCCTTGATCCGCATCGGGCCGAGGGGCACCCGCTCGGGCGGCAGCCCCTCGCGCTCCTCCCAGCGGGCATAGTCGACGGTCTCGAAATAGCCCTGCCACGGCCGGTCCAGCACCTCGACCCGCTCCAGCCATTTGACCGAGGCCATGCCATAGCAGCCCGGCACAACGGCCCGCAGCGGCCCGCCATGCAGCGCAGGCAGGGTGCCGCCGTTCATCTCCCAGGCAAGCAGCGCATTCCTCGCTTCGGGCAAGGGCAGGCTGCGGGCGAAGGGGATCACCCCGCCGCTCGGGACCGGCTCCTCCATCTCGCCCCGGTCGGCGCCCTGCAGCAGGACATGCGAGGCCGCGACCCCGACCCCCGCGCGGTCCAGCAACACCCCGAGCGGCACCCCGGTCCAGTCCGCGGTCCCGACCGCGCCTTCCTCCCACTGCAAGCCCGCGGCATCCCAGGGCAGATGCGCGCGTCCATTGCCGGCGCATTCCAGCGTCAGCCGCCGTGTGACCGAGGGCAGCGCCCGCAGATCGTCAAGCGTCAGCGCCAGCCCCTGCGAGACACAGCCGCCCAGCCGCAGCGTGAAGCGGCGCGGGTCGATCGAAGGCACCGGGAAATGGCTGCGGACGAAGTGCAGCCCCGGCGGCGTCAGCAGCCCGCCCAGGGCCTCGACGGGCGATTCGAGGTTCGGCGGCTCGGCCTGCCGCGGGATCAGGGCGGCAGCGATGCGGGGCGGATGGGCGCGGCTCACGATGGGCGGGGTCCTTTCGGTCGCGGGGCGGCATGGGCTGAAGCATCCGCCGCCCGCGCCGGTTCCCGACCGGCGGCCCCGCGCCGCCCTCAGCCGCCGCCCGGATTGTGCCGCTGCACGGCCAGCAGCGCCTCCACCGCTTCGGCGGTGCGGCGCGTGTTCGAGTGAATGCCGATCTGCAGGTAGATGAAGCCGGTCAGCAGAACGAGCCAGATGAAGCCGCCAAGCAAGAGGCCGATAGCCGGCAGCAATCCGCCGCCGGGTTCCGACATCACGACGAAGGCACCGATCACGATGCCGATCCCGGCCAGGACCACGACGACATTGACCAGCCAATCCAGACTGTTAATGAAGAAGCTGCGCATGCGATTTCCTCTGCGACTCCTGGCCATAATGGCACAAGGGTCCTGAAGAAAACGTGAATCCTACCGAGTCGGAACCGGCGTTTCGCCGCGATAATCGTAGAAGCCGCGCCCCGCCTTGCGGCCGAGCCACCCGGCTTCGACGTATTTCGTCAGCAGCGGGCAGGGGCGGTATTTCGTATCCGCCAGCCCTTCATGCAGCACGTTCATGATCGCGAGGCAGGTGTCGAGGCCGATGAAATCCGCCAGTTCCAGCGGTCCCATGGGGTGATTCGCGCCGAGCTTCATCGATTCGTCGATCGACTTCACGTTCCCGACGCCCTCGTAGAGCGTGTAGACCGCCTCGTTGATCATCGGCATCAGGATGCGGTTGACGATGAAGGCTGGGAAATCCTCCGACGAGGCCGAGGTCTTGCCCAGCCGCTCCACCACCTCGCAGAGGGTCCGGTAGGTCTCCTCGTCGGTGGCGATGCCGCGGATCAGCTCGACCAGCTGCATCACCGGGACCGGGTTCATGAAGTGGAAGCCCATGAACTTTTCCGGCCGGTCGGTGCGGCTGGCGAGCCGCGTGATCGAGATCGAGGAGGTGTTCGACGACAGGATCGTTTCCGGCTTCAGATGCGGCAGCAGGTCCTCGAAGATGGCCTGCTTGACCGCCTCGCGCTCGGTCGCGGACTCGATGACCAGGTCGCAGGCGCCGAGGTCGGCGAGCTTCAGCGTGGTGCGGATGCGCCGCATCGCCGCGGTCTTTTCCTCGGGCGTGAGCTTGCCGCGGCTGACCTGACGCTCGATGTTGCGGTCGATCAGCGACACGGCCTTGTCGAGCGATTCCTGGCTGATGTCGTTCAGCAGGACGTCGAAGCCCGCCACGGCGAAGACATGGGCGATGCCGTTGCCCATCTGGCCTGCACCCACGACGCCAACCGACTGAACCGCCATTCCCGCCTCCTGCTGATCGCGGGGGACAGTATGCGGCGCGGTCAGCGTCTTCAACCGGCAAACCGTCGCGCGAATGCGTCGGCGTCGGCGCTGCTCAATGCGACATGAACACCGGGAGGTCCGCGTCCTCGAGGATGTCGCGGGTCGGGCCGCCGAGGAACTCCGCGCGCAGCTTGCTGTGCTGGTAGGCGCCCATGATGAGCAGGTCGGCGCGCAGATCATGGCAGGTCATGAGGATCGTGCCGCTGATGCCGCCCTCGACCTCGTGGCGGTGGAGCCGCTCGGCCTCGATGCCATGCGCCTGCAACAGCCGCACGATGCCCTCGTCTTCAGCCGGCGCGGGGGGAGCGTCGCCGACGCTCAGGACCGAGATGCGCCCGCACAGTTCCAGCACATGGATCGCATCGCCCACGGCCCGCGCGGCGGCGCGCTTGCCGTCCCAGGCGAGCACGGCGTGCAGCCGCTCCGGCATCGCCACCCGCTCGAGCGGCGCGAGGATCAGCGGCCGGCCGGATGACAGCGCAACCTCGTCGGGGCCTTCGCGGAAATATTCGGCGCCGATATCGCCGGCCCGCCGTCCCATGATGACGAGGTCGTAGCTCCGGGCGAGTTCCGCCAGGGCGATGCCCCGGCGCCAGTTCAGGTCGATGAAGTCCGAGCGTGCGGTCAGCCCCTCGGCCGTCATGCGCGTCTCGAAGACGGTGCGGATATCCCCGGTCGTCTCCTCGTCGCGCTCCTTGAGGACCTGCAGCAGCCCGCGGCTGAGACGGCGGGTGATCGCGCTCTGCCGGGCCATCTGGTCCTCGAGTTCGGTGGGACCGCGGACGACGACGCCGGAAAGCTGCGCGCCGGTGCGGCGGGCCAGATCCACCGCGATCTGCAACGCGCCCGACTGGCCTGCCTCGTTGGAATAGACGACCAGAATCCGCTTCACCGCCATCCGTCTGCCCTCGTCTGCCACTGTGGAAGCGGCGCAGGCTCCCTGCGCCGCTTCCAACAAATGTTACAGCTTCTCGGTCAGTTCCGGCAGCACCGTGAAGATGTCGCCCACGAGGCCGTAGTCGGCGACCTGGAAGATCGGCGCCTCCTCGTCCTTGTTGATGGCGACGATCACCTTGCTGTCCTTCATCCCCGCGAGGTGCTGGATCGCGCCCGAGATGCCCGCGGCGATGTAGAGCTCGGGCGCCACCACCTTGCCGGTCTGGCCTACCTGCCAGTCGTTCGGCGCGTAGCCCGAGTCGACCGCCGCGCGCGAGGCGCCCACGGCGGCGCCGAGCTTGTCGGCCAGCTTCTCGATCAGCGCGAAGTTCTCCTTGCTGCCGATCGCACGGCCGCCCGAGACGATGCGCTTGGCCGAGGTCAGCTCCGGCCGGTCGGAGGCCGCGACCTTGTCCTCGACCCAGGCCGAGAGGCCCGGATCATCGGCCAGCGTCGCATTCGAGATCGCAGCCGCGCCGCCTTCGCCCGCCGCGTCGAAGCTCGCCGTGCGGACGGTCAGCACCTTCTTGCCGTCCGAGGACTTCACCGTCTGGATGGCGTTGCCGGCATAGACCGGGCGCTCGAAGGTATCCGCGTCCACGATGGCGGAGACGTCCGAGATCACCATGACGTCGAGCAGCGCCGCGACCCGCGGCATCACGTTCTTGGCGTCGGTGGTCGCCGGCGCCGCGATGTGGCTGTAGTCGCCCGCGAGGCTCGCGATCAGCGCCGCGGTCGGCTCGGCCAGACGGTGACCGTAGCGTGGATCCTCGGCGACCAGCACCTTCGCCACGCCCGCGATCTTCGCGGCGTCCTCGGCCGCAGCCTTGGCGGAAGCGCCGGCGCAGAGCACCGTCACGTCCCCGAGCGGGGCCAGCGCCTTCACGGCCTTCCCGGTGGCGTCGCGGTTCAGCTCGCCATTCGTCACTTCACCCAGCAGCAGAACGGCCATCAGATCACCCCCGCTTCTTTCAGCTTCGACACCAGCTCGTCCACCGAGCCGACCTTGACCCCGGCCTTGCGGCCCTCGGGCTCGCGGGTCGAGACGACCGTAAGCCGCGGCGTCACGTCCACGCCGTAGTCGGCGGCGGTCTTTTCCTCGAGCGGCTTCTTCTTGGCCTTCATGATGTTCGGCAGGCTCGCATAGCGCGGCTCGTTCAGGCGCAGGTCGGCGGTGACGACCGCCGGCAGCTTGACCTCGATGGTCTGCAAGCCGCCATCGACCTCGCGCGTGACCTTGGCGCTGCCGCCTTCGATCACGATCTCCGAGGCGAAGGTCGCCTGGCCCCAGCCGAGCAGCGCCGCCAGCATCTGCCCCGTGGCGTTCATGTCGTTGTCGATCGCCTGCTTGCCGGCGAGGACCAGCTGCGCGCCTTCGGCCTCGGCCACCTTGGCGAGGATCTTCGCCACCGCCAGTGGCTCGATGTCCTGATGCACGTCGTCGGCCGCGACCACCAGGATCGCCCGGTCGGCGCCCATTGCGAGCGCGGTCCTGAGCGTCTCGGCCGCCTGCTTGACGCCGACGGAGACCGCGATGACCTCCTCGGCCGCGCCCTTCTCCTTCAGGCGGATCGCCTCCTCGACGGCGATCTCGTCGAAGGGGTTCATCGACATCTTGACGTTGGCCAGATCGACGCCCGAGCCGTCCGGACGCACCCGGACCTTCACGTTGTAGTCGATCACCCGCTTGACCGGCACCAGCACCTTCATCGGCACCTCTCCCTCAACTGATCTTTCGGTTGACCGTGGTCCTTACAGGCGGACGTGCGGGGATTCGAGAGCAAATGTGCCGCAGCGTCGGGAATCGCCGCCGCAGCCTCAGCGGCTGGCGCCCGGCACCCAGAGTGTATCGCCCTCGCCCTCCGCTGCCGCCGCGCGTGCGGCGACGAAAAGCCAGTCGGAGAGGCGGTTGAGATAGCGGACCGCCGCCGGGTTCACGTCGCCGTCGCTCGCCACGGCGAGTTCGGTCGCGCGCCGCTCGGCCCGCCGGGCGATGGTGCGGGCGAGGTGCAGATGCGCCGAGGCCGCCCCGCCGCCGGGCAGGATGAAGCTGCGAAGGGCCGAGAGGGGGGCGTTCATCGCGTCGATCTCGGCTTCGAGCCGCGCGATCTGGGTGTCGATGATCCGCAGCACGGGATAGGGCGCCTCGGCGTCCCGCTCCATCCCCGGCCGCGACAGGTCAGCGCCGAGGTCGAAGAGCTCGTTCTGGATCACGGCGATGCGCGCCGCCATCTCGCCCGCGGCATGCAGCCGCGCGATGCCGAGCGCCGCGTTCGCCTCGTCCACGGTGCCATAGGCCTCCACCCGCGGGTCGTGCTTGACGACCCGGCTGCCGTCCGACAACGCCGTGTCGCCCTTGTCGCCGGTGCGGGTGTAGATGCGGTTCAGGACGACCATCAGCCGCCCCGGAGCGAGACATAGGCGAGGATCACCATCACCGCCACGAACTGCGCGATGAGCCGCCACCGCATCAGCCGGTTGGAGTTGCGCCGGTTGAACTCGCCGCCTCGGGCGAAGCTGCCGATGCCGGTGGCGAGGATCGCCGTCACCACCAGCACCATGAAGCCGGCGAGGGCGAACAGGGCCTTGTCTTCCATGACGCGTGCCTTTCGCTGAAGGGCCGCAGCCTAGCTCCGCCGGGTCATCCAGTCCAGCCCGCGCGTCGGCAGCAGCCTGCGTCCGGCGGCGGCGAGGCGGGTCGGCACGGTGACGTGATAGCGCGGCGCCGGGCGGTCGGCCTCGATCGCGCGGGCGATCACCCGGCTGACGGCCGCGGGCGGCAGCTCGAAGCGGTCCTTCGTGGCGGGCTTGTAGAGGCGAGGGATCAGGCGGGCGCGGTATTGCCCGGCCCGCGGGCTCGCCTCCCAGTCGATCCAGCGGGCGAACTGCGCTTGCGCGTTCAGGCGGAAGCGCGAGGTGATCGGGCCGGGCTCGACCAGCACGACACGGATCTGCGTGTCCTCCATCTCCTGCCGCAGCACATCGGTCAGCCCCTCGAGCGCGAATTTCGACGCCACATAGGCCCCGCGCCATTTCGCCCCGACGAGGCCCAGCACCGAGGAAATGTTGACGATGGTCGTGGGGCCGTCATGGGCGCGGAACTGCGGGATCATCGCGCGGGTGAGGTCGTGGGTGCCGAAGAGGTTGGTCTCGAAGATCGCCCGGAGCGCGCCGGCGGGGATGTCCTCCACCGCGCCGGGGATGGCGATGGCGGCGTTGTTGACGAGCGCCGTGACCGGCCCGCCCTCGGCCGCGCGTGCGGGGGCGGCGGCGATGCTGGCCGGGTCGTTCAGGTCGAGGGCGAAGCTCTCGAAACCCTCGGCCCGCCGCGCCGCCACGTCCTCGGGCTTGCGGCAGGTCGCCAGCACGCGCCAGCCGCGCGCCCTGAGGTGGTGCGCGGCGTCGAGGCCGATGCCGGAGGAGCAGCCGGTGATGACGACGCCCTGCCGCGGCGGCATGTCAGCCGGGCTGGCGGGGCGAGAGGAACTGCGCCGACATGAAGCCGCGGCTCCCGTCTGCCGCCTCGATCTCGATCCAGCCGCCCGAAGTGGGGCCGACACTGGTGACCGCCGCGCCCCGGGTCAGCGAGCCGACGACGCCGCCACCCGGCGCCGCCCGCAGGTTCACCGCGTCGCCAATGACATAGAGGGCGGGGCCGGAGGCGAGGCGCTGCTCGGGTGCCGCGGCGCGCGCGCGCTCGGGCGAGGGGCGCAGCTTCGGTACGCCCTCGCCGGTGCCGGGCTGGGTTGCGGCGGCCATGGCGCGGCGGGTGAGCTCGGCATGGTCGAGGGGGGCCTCGGCCGGCGCGTCGGTGCGAATCGATGCCGCGATCACGCCCCAAGGATATTGCGGGGACGCCGCGGCGGCTACCACGGCGCCGCCGGTCTCGGCTTCCGCCGTATCCGGGTTGCCGTAGAGGAGCAGCGTCGAAACCAGACCCCCGAGGGTCAGGGCAACCAGCCTGAACATATCCAACCTGCCTCCGGCGCCGGTGATCCGGGCCGCTTTCTTGTCTGTCCGGTCATTCCGGGTTCAGAGGTCAAACGCCGCGGCGCCGGCCGCGTTCCGCGCCATCCCGCGGAAATCCGCTGCCGCAGCCTCAAACCCTCTTGCAGCCTTGCGAATCATCTTTCGCCGCTGGACCGCGGCCGGGCTTGCCGCTAGGCGGGCGGGCATGGCCGACGACGACCTCCCCCCCGATCCCGACACCGATGCAGGCCGGACCATTCCCGAGCCCCTCAGCCGGGCCATCGGCGAACGTTACCTGACCTATGCGCTCAGCACGATCATGCACCGGGCGCTTCCGGATGCGCGCGACGGGCTGAAGCCGGTCCACCGTCGCATCCTCTACGCCATGCGCGAGCTGCGGCTGTCGCCCTCGGGCGGCTTCCGCAAGTCCGCCAAGATCACCGGCGACGTGATGGGCAACTATCACCCGCATGGCGATTCCGCGATCTACGACGCCATGGCCCGCCTCGCGCAGCCCTTCGCCATGCGCTACCCGCTGGTGGACGGGCAGGGAAACTTCGGCAACATCGACGGCGACAACCCCGCCGCCAGCCGCTACACCGAGGCCCGCCTGACGCTCGCCGCCGAGGCGCTGATGGAGGGGCTGGCCGAGGACGCGGTCGATTTCCGCCCCAACTACGACGGCACCCTGCAGGAGCCGATCGTCCTGCCCGCCGCCTTCCCGAACCTGCTGTGCAACGGCGCCTCGGGCATCGCGGTCGGCATGGCCACGAACATCCCGCCCCACAACCTGCACGAGGTGATCGACGCCTGCCTGCATCTCATCAAGGCGCCCGACGCCCGCGACGAGACGCTGTTGCGGCTGATGCCCGGCCCCGACTTCCCCACCGGCGGCGTGCTGGTCGAGACGCCCGAGACGCTGGCCGAGGCCTATCGCACCGGCCGCGGCAGCCTGCGCCTGCGGGCGCGCTGGCTGCGCGAGGATCTTGGCCGCGGCAACTGGCAGCTGGTCGTGACCGAGATCCCCTACCAGGTGCAGAAGTCGAAGCTGATCGAGCGGCTGGCCGAGCTGATCCAGACCAAGAAGATCCCGATCCTCGCCGATGTCCGCGACGAGTCGGCCGACGACATCCGCATCGTGCTGGAGCCGCGCGCCCGCACCGTGGACCCCGAGCAGCTGATGGCGGTGCTGTTCCGCAACTCCGACCTCGAGACGCGCTTCGGGCTGAACATGAACGTGCTGATCGACGGGCGGCAGCCCAAGGTCTGCTCGCTCCGCGAGGTCTTGCGCGCCTTTCTCGACCACCGCCGCGAGGTGCTGGTGCGCCGCTCGAACCACCGCCTCGCGAAGATCGCGGCGCGGCTGGAGGTGCTGGACGGCTACATCGTCGCGTTCCTCAATCTCGACCGCGTGATCGAGATCATCCGCCACGAGGACGACCCCAAGGCGGTGATGATGGCCGAGTTCGGCCTTTCCGAGGTGCAGGTCGAGGCGATCCTCAACATGCGCCTGCGCGCGCTGCGGCGGCTGGAGGAGATCGAGCTCCGGGCCGAGCGCGACCGGCTGACCGAGGAGCGCGCGGGCCTCGAGGCGCTGGTGGGCGACGAGGGCCTGCAATGGGTCCGCATCGCCGAGGAGCTGAAGGAGACCCGCGGCCTCTTCGGCAAGTCCGCGGCCGGCGGGTTGCGGCGGACCGAGATCACGGCCTCCGCCGATGTGCAGCCGCTCGACATGGACGCCATGATCGAACGCGAGCCGGTGACGGTGATCCTGTCGCGCATGGGCTGGATCAGGGCCCTGAAGGGGCATCAGCCGCTCGATGCAGAGGTGAAGTTCCGCGACGGCGACGGGCCGCTGATGGCGCTGCATGCCGAGACCACCGACAAGCTGATGGTCTTCGGCCAGAACGGGCGCTTCTACACCCTCTCGGCCAATGCCCTGCCGGGTGGCCGCGGCATGGGCGAGCCGCTGCGGCTAATGATCGACCTGCCGAACGACAGCGCCGTGGTGGACCTGTTCCTGTGGCGCGAGGACGAGCAGCACCTCGTCGCCTCGACCGCGGGCGACGGCTTCATCGTGGGCGCGGCGGACATCCTCGCGCAGACGCGGGCGGGCAGGCAGGTGCTGAACGGCACCGCGCTGCTGCGCCGGAAGGTCGAGGGCGACCACCTCGCGACCGTGGGCGAGAACCGCAAGCTGCTGGTCTTCCCGCTGGCCGAACTGCCCGAGATGGCGCGCGGCAAGGGCGTGCGGCTGCAGCGGTTCAAGGACGGCGGGCTTGCGGATGCGGCCTTCGTGACGCTGTCGGTCGGCCTCAGCTGGAAGGACCCGGCGGGCCGCACCCGCACCGAATCCGACCTGACCGAATGGCTGGGCAGCCGGGCGCAGGCCGGGCGCATGGCGCCGCGCGGCTTCCCGCGGGATAACCGCTTCACCTGAGTTGCGGCCGCGGCGGCACCGACCTAGCATCCCGCGACACCGCCGGGTTTTCACACTGATGTCCGCCCCCACGACCGAGTCCGCAGGCGCCCGCCAGAGCGCGCTGGTGCCGTTCCGGCACGCCGAATATCGCAACCTCTGGGGCGCGACGGTGCTGTCGAATTTTGGCCACCTGATCCAGGGGGTCGGCGCCGCCTGGCTGATGACGCAGCTGACCACCTCGCCGACGCTGATCGCGCTGGTGCAGTCCTCGGCGACGCTGCCCTACATGCTGTTCGCGCTGCTGGCGGGGGCGCTGGCCGACACCTTCGATCGCCGCCGCCTGATGATCGCCGCGCAGGGCTTCATGTTCGTGACCTCGGCGGTCCTCGCCGTGATCGGCTTCACCGGCGGCCTCAACCCGTGGCTGCTGCTGACGCTGACCTTCCTGATCGGCGTCGGCGGCGCGGTCTACAACCCGCCCTGGCAGGCGAGCCAAGGCGACCTCGTGCCCCGCTCCGAGTTGCAGGCAGCGGTGACGCTGAACTCCCTCGGCTTCAACCTCATGCGCGGGGTCGGCCCGGCCGCGGGCGGGCTGATCGTCGCGGCCTGGGGCGCCGCGGCGGCCTTCGCCATCAACGCGCTGAGCTACCTGCCGCTGATCGTCGCGCTGATCCGCTGGAAGGGGCCCAAGGCCGAGCGCCGCGTGGTGGCGCGCGAGCCGTTCCCTTCGGCCGTCAACGCCGGGCTGCGCTACGTCGCGCTTTCGCCGAACCTCGTGCGGGTGCTGCTGCGCGGGGCGTTGTTCGGCTTCGCAGCCGTGGCGGTTCTGGCGCTGCTGCCGCTGGTGGCGCGGTCGCATCCGGGGGCGGGCTCGCTCCTCTACGGGATGCTGCTCGGCTGCTACGGCATCGGCGCGATCCTCGGCGCGGTGCTGAACCCGCGCATCCGCGAGCGCTTCGACAACGAGAACATCGTCCGCGTGGCCTTTGCAGGCTTTGCGGTCGCCGCGCTGATCCTGGCGCTCACCGACCATGTCTGGCTTCACGCGCTGGCGCTGCTGCCGGCGGGGGCGTCCTGGGTGCTGGCGCTGTCGCTGTTCAACGTGACGGTGCAGCTCTCCACGCCGCGCTGGGTGGTGGCCCGCGCGCTGGCCCTCTACCAGACCGCGACCTTCGGCGGCATGGCGGCGGGGTCGTGGATCTGGGGCGAGGTGGCGACCGCGCGCGGCTGGCACGAGGCGCTGGTCGTCGCGGCCGGGGTGCTGCTCCTCGGCGCCGTGATCGGCCACTGGTTCCGGGCGCCCGACTTCGGCACCCTGAACCTCGAGCCCGCCAACCGCTTCCGCGAGCCGGAACTCGCGCTCGACATCCGCGGCCGCTCGGGGCCGGTCTTCGTGATGGTGGACTACGAGATCGCCCACAAGGACGTGCCCGAGTTCCTGCGCCTGATGGCCAAGCGCCGCGCCGCCCGCCGCCGCGACGGGGCGCGCAACTGGGCGCTGCTGCGCGACCTCGAGCATCCTGGGCAGTGGTCCGAGAGCTATCACATCGCCACCTGGGACGAATACGTCCGCCACAACCTGCGCCGGACGCATTCGGACGACGAGGTGGCGGTGCGCCTGCGCGAGATGCACCGGGGCGAGGGCGATCCGCTGGTGCATCGCATGATCGAGCGCCAGAACGTCAACCCGGACGAGGACGTCTTGCCGCTGCTCGGCAAGCCGGACGTGCTGTGACGGTGGAGGCGGTCATCGCCGATGCCGTGACGGAGGCCGATATCGCCGCCGCGCGGCGCTTGATGCGGGACTATGTGGACGGGCTCGGGCTGGACCTGTCGTTTCAGGACGCCGAGGCCGAGCTCGCGGCGCTGCCGGGCGCCTATGCCCCGCCGCGCGGTGCGCTGCTCCTGGCGCGCGGGGCGGGGGAACGCGCGCTCGGCGTGATCGCGCTCCGGCCCCTGCCGGCGGAGGGTGAGTGCGAGTGCAAGCGCCTTTATGTCCGGCCCGAGGCGCGGGGGCTGTCGCTCGGCACCCGGCTCGGCGAGGCGATTCTCGCCCGCGCACGAGGCTTGGGTTACCGGCGGATGCTGCTTGACACGCTCGACACCATGACCCCGGCGCTGCGGGTCTATCGCGGCCTCGGCTTCCGCGAGATCCCCGCCTACTACCCGAACCCGCTGCCGGGCGTGGTCTATCTCGGCCGCGACCTCGGCTGACTTTACCGCCCGCGCCGCCGCGGATAGCGTCGCGCCATGCTGCGGTTCATCGCCCGACGGGGGCTCACGCTCGCGCTCAGCCTGCTCGTCGCCTCGGCGGCGATCTTCGCGATCGTGGACCTCGTGCCGGGCGATCCGGCGAGCTTCATGCTCGGCACCGGCGCGCAGCCCGACACGCTGGAGGCGCTGCGGCGGCAGCTTGGCCTCGACCTGCCCTGGCCGGTCCGCTACGCGCGCTGGCTCGGCGGCGTGCTGACGGGTGATCTGGGGACCAGCTTCACCTATCGCACCCCCGTGGCGGGGCTGATCGCGGAGCGGATGGCAGTCTCGCTGCCGCTCGCGCTGCTGGCGCTGGGGCTTGCCGTGGTGGTGGCCTTCCCGGTGGGGATGCTGGCGGCCGCGCGCCGGGGCAGGGCGGCGGATGCGGCGGTGATGGGGGCCACGCAGGTGGGCATCGCGGTGCCGAACTTCTGGTTCGCGATGCTGCTGGTGCTGCTCTTCGCGGTCAACCTGCGCTGGCTGCCGGCCGGCGGCTTCTCCGGCTGGTCCGATCCGGTCGCGGCGCTGCGCGCGCTGCTCCTGCCCTCCGTTGCGCTCGCCCTGCCGCAGGCCGCGATCCTCGCCCGCGTGCTGCGAAGCGCCCTGATCGAGACCTTGGGGCAGGACTACATCCGCACCGCCCGCGCCAAGGGGCTGACCGAGCGTCAGGCGCTGCGCCGCCATGCGCTCCGCAACGCCTTGATCCCGGCGCTGACGATCATCGGGCTGCAGTTCAGCTTCCTGCTGGCCGGCGCGATCATCATTGAGAACGTCTTCTACCTCCCCGGTCTCGGCCGGCTGATCTTCCAAGCGATCACGCAGCGCGACCTGATCGTGGTGCAGTCGGCGGTGCTGGTGCTGGTCGCGGCGGTGATCCTCGTGACCTTCCTCACCGACCTTGCCTATGCGGCGGTGGACCCGCGGCTGAGGGTGCGTGGGTGAGGTGGGGGCTCCTCCTCGGGGCGGTGCTGTCGGGTCTCGCGCTGGTCGCGGCGGGGGTGTCGTTCTTCTGGACGCCCTGGCCGGTGGACGTGTTGAGCATCGGCAACCGCCTGCAGCCGCCCTCGGCCGCCCACTGGTTCGGCACCGACCACCTCGGCCGCGACATCCTCAGCCTCGTGATGGTCGGCGCCCGGACCTCGATCGCGGTGGCGCTGGTTGCCGTCGGCATCGGCATGGGCGCGGGGGTCCCGCTGGGGCTGCTGGCGGCGGCCAACCGAGGCGGCTGGCTGGACGAGGTGGTCATGCGGATGAACGACCTGATCTTCGCCTTCCCGGCGCTGGTCATCGCCATCCTCATCACCGCGGTCTTCGGCCCCTCGGCCACCAACGCCATCATCGCCATCGGCATCTTCAACATCCCCGTCTTCGCCCGCGTGGCGCGCGGCGGCGCGCTGCCGCTCTGGACGCTCGATTTCATTCGTGCGGCGCAGGTGGCGGGGAAGGGCCGCGCGAGGATCAGCGCCGAGCATATCCTGCCCAACATCGCCAACCTGCTGATCGTGCAGGGGACGATCCAGTTCTCGCTCGGTATCCTCGCGGAAGCGGGGCTGAGCTATGTCGGCCTCGGCGCTCAGCCGCCGACGCCGTCATGGGGGCGGATGCTGGCCGAGGCGCAGACGATGGTGACGCTCGCCCCGCATGTCGCGGTGATCCCCGGCCTTGCCATCGTCGCGACAGTGCTGGGGCTGAACCTGCTGGGCGACGGGTTGCGCGACGCGCTCGACCCGCGGCTGAGGGGGCGGGCGTGAGCCTGCTGCGGCTGCGCGGCCTCTCGGTCGGGATCGGCGGGCGGGCGATCCTGCGCGACGTGGACCTCGACCTCGGGCGCGGCGAGGTGCTGGGGCTGGTGGGCGAGAGCGGCTCGGGCAAGTCGCTGACCGCGCTCGCGGTGATGGGGCTGCTGCCGCCGGGTTTCGCAACCCGCGGATCGGTGAAGCTGGAAGGCGAGGAGCTGCTGGGCCTGCCCGAACCGGCGCTCTGCCGGGTCCGCGGGAGGCGGATCGGGATGATCTTCCAGGAGCCGATGACCGCGCTCAATCCGCTGATGACCATCGGCGATCAGGTGGCCGAAGTGCTGCGCGTCCATCACGGCATGGCCCGCGCGCCCGCCCGCGCCCGCGCCCGCGAGCGGCTGGACCGCGTCGGCCTGACCGCCGACCGCTTCCCGCTCGACCGCTGGCCGCATGAGCTGTCGGGCGGGCAGCGGCAGCGGGTGGCGATCGCGATGGCGATTGCCGAGAAGCCCGACCTTCTGATCGCCGACGAGCCGACGACCGCCCTCGACGTGACCACGCAGGCGCAGATCCTCGACCTGCTCTCGGGCCTCGTGCGCGAGGAGGGGATGGGGCTGATGCTCATCACCCATGACCTCGCCGTTGTCGCGGGGCGCGCGGATCGCGTGGCGGTGATGAAGGACGGCGCGGTGGTCGAGACGGGCGCGACCGAGGCGGTGTTCCGCGCGCGCGCGCATCCCTACACGCGCGCGCTCTTCGCGGCCTCAACCCATGTGCCGCCCGCCGTTCCCGCGCCGCCGAAACAAGCGCCGCTGCTGAGCGTCCGCGAGGCGGTTCGCGAATACACCCTCCCGCGCTCCGGCCCCTTCGCATCGCCGGCCGTCCTGCGGGCCGTGGATGCCGTCAACTTCGACGTGGCCGAGGGCGAATCCCTCGGCCTCGTCGGCGAATCCGGCTGCGGCAAGTCCACGCTGACCCGCGCCATTCTCGGCCTCGACCCGTTGCAGGGCGGCGAGATCCGGCTCGGCGGCGCCACCGTCCGCCCCGGCATGCCCTCCACCATCCGCGCCGGCGTGCAGGTGGTCTTCCAGGACCCCTATGGCAGCTTCGACCCCCGCTGGCGGGTCGAGCGCCTGGTGGCCGAGCCCTTCCACCTGACCGCTCGCCCCCGCGACTGGCGTACGCGGGTGGCCGCTGCGCTCGAGGAGGTCGGCATCGAACCGGACGCCGGGCGCCGCTTCATCCACGAGTTCTCCGGCGGCCAGCGGCAGCGCATCGCCATCGCCCGCGCCCTCATCATCCGCCCGCGCCTGATCGTGCTGGACGAGGCGGTAAGCGCGCTCGATGTCCGCGTCCGCGCGCAGGTGCTGGACCTGCTGGCGCGGCTCCGGGCCGAGCATGGGCTGGCCTATCTCTTCATCAGCCACGACCTCGGCGTGGTCCGCGCGATCACCGACCGGGTGCTGGTGATGGAGCGCGGCCGGATCGTCGAGGCCGGGCCGACCGCGCGGGTGCTGGAGGCGCCGGAGCATCCCTATACCCGCCGTCTGCTGGCCGCGACGCCGATGATCCCGGAAGGCTGGGCAGGCCCCAAGGCCGCGCCGGTCGTGGTCTCGGGCTGACGCGCTCGCCCCGGCGGAAACTTAGTGTCTGCAAAGGAGTTATCGCCGCATCATGCGAGGAGTGCGGCGATCCTGCCGCCGGGGGCGGCCAAGATGAAAAAGTTCCTCCGCGACAGCGGCCTCTCCTGGGCGCTGCTCGCCCTCTTCCTCGTCAGCCTCGCGGGCATGATCTGGTCGGGCTGGCTCGACGCCGCCGAGGAGGCCCGCAGACATGCCGAGGCGGCGCCCTCGCTCGGCCAGTTCCTGACCGGCGGCGACTTCCTCTCGCCGCTCTTCGAGAACTGGGAAAGCGAGTTCCTGCAGATGGCGTTCTATGTCGTGCTGACGGCGATGCTGTTCCAGCGGGGCTCGGCCGAATCGAGCGACCCCGATGACCCGGACCGCCCGAACGACGAGGCGGGACCGGGCATCGGCGGCTGGCTCTACGCGCATTCGCTGGGCCTGACGCTGGCGGCGCTGTTCGTGGCCTCGTTCGTCCTGCATGGCTGGGGCAGTTGGCAGATGGCGATCGGGGACGCCGCGCGGCATGGCGAGGCCCCGCATGGATTCTGGGCGCATCTCGGCACTGCGGGGTTCTGGTTTGAATCGATGCAGAACTGGCAGTCGGAGTTCCTCGCGACCCTTGCCCTCGTCGTGCTGTCAATCTTCCTGCGCCACCGGGGCTCGCCGGAATCGAAGCCGGTTCAGGCGCCGCACGGGCAGACCGGCGCCGGTTGACCGCGCCCCGGCGCTCTGCCACCGGTGACTGGCAATCCCCTCGGGTGAACCATGACCGCCGCCGACCGCGACCTGACCGGGCCGCTGACCGATCCCGCGCTGCAGCGGCCCGCGGTGCCGCCGCCCGAGGCCGAGCCGCAGAAGCCGGCCCGGAACCGGCGCGGCATCCTGCTCATGTGCGTGGTGAGCCTCGTCTTCGCCATCCAGGATTCGCTCTCGCGCGAGTTGGGGAGCGAGTATTCGCCCTTCCTCGTGGTAATGCTGCGCTACTGGTTCATGGTGATCTTCGTCTCGGTGATCGTCAGCCGCGCGCCGGGCGGCTTCCGCGCCGCCGCGCGCTCGCGCAGGCCGTGGCTGCAGATCGCCCGCGCGCTGCTGCTGATCGCCGACATCGTGCTGGCGATCTTCGCCTTCGTGCGGCTCGGCCTCGTCAACGCCCATGCGATCATGGCGAGCTATCCGCTGATGATCGTGGCGCTCTCCGGTCCGATCCTCGGCGAGCGCATCGGCTGGCGCCGCTGGACCGCGGTCGGCGTGGGCTTCATGGGCATGATGATCGTGCTGCGCCCCGGCTCGGGCGCGATGTCGCCCGACATGCTGTTCGCGCTCGGCGCGGCGGCGACCTTCGCGCTCTACGGGGTGCTGACGCGGCTCGCCTCGCGCCACGACCCCTCGACTGTCAGCTTCTTCTGGACCAGCATCGGGGGCGCGGCCGCGATCACCCTGGTCGGGCTCATGCACTGGGAGGCGCTCGCCCCCGCGGACTGGCTGCTGCTGGCGGCGCTCTGCCTCTGTGCGGCGACCTCGCACTGGCTGCTGATCCTGGCCTACGAGATGGCCGAGGCCTCGGTCCTGCAGCCCTTCGCCTATACTCAGCTGATGTGGATCGTCATCATCGGGACCGTCTTCTACAGCGAGCGGCTGGCGCCCAACGTGGTCGTGGGCGTCACGATCATCGTCGGCGCGGGGCTGTTCTCGCTCTGGCGGGCGCGGATGCGGGCGGGTTAATCGAGGCGCGTCTCGCCGGGCGGCATCGGGCCGATGAAGGCCATCGGCGCGGTCGCCGGGTCGATGACGGCCGGGGCGGGCTCGATCCGGGGCGGCGCCTGCGCCGCGGCGGCGAGCGCGAGGGCAGCGGCGCGCGGGCTCGGGATCGGCCGGGCGGAGGCCATGAGCGTGGTGTCGAGGCGGGGCAGGGGCACGGTGGTCACGCCGTCGCCGGTGATGTCGGCCGTGGGCGTCCACTCAACCGGCTTGCCCGCGATGCGGGCGCGGTAGACCGGCAGCGCCTCGGCCACGCGCATGACGTAGTTGCGGGTCTCGTCGAAGGGGACCGATTCGACCCAGTCGACGGCGTCCGCCTCGCCCCGGCGCAGGTCGCCGAAGGCCGCCAGCCACTGCGCCGACCGGCCCGGCCCGGCGTTGTAGCCGGCGGCGACGAGCGCGATCGACGGCCCGTAGCGGGCGCGGAGCCCGGCGAGGTAGGTGGCGCCGTAGAGCGCGTTGTAGCCCGCGTCGGAGGACAGCCGGTCGAGGTCGTAGGGCAGGCCCACGTCGCGGGCAATGTCGCGGGCGGTCGCGGGCATGACCTGCATCAGCCCGCGCGCCCCCGCGGGCGAGCCGGCGCGCGGATTGAACTCCGACTCCTGCCGGGCGATCGCCATCGCCAGCTCGGCCGGGATGCCCAGCGGCATCGCCTCGATGCCGGTCAGCGGGAACTGGATCGCGGGGTGGATGACGCCCCGCTGGGCCGCGCGCTTCGACAGGCGCAGCGCGTGATGCGTATGCCCGAACTCGGCCATGAGGCGCGCGAGACGGGCGGTGTCCTGCGGATCGGCGGTCTCGGAGACATGCAGCAGGAACCGCGCCGCGAGGTCCGCCTCGCCCGCGACCAGCAGCCAGATCCCCGCCTGCACCCGCCGGTCGCTGCGGATCGCCGCCCCGCGCCAGTCGGGCACGGTGTCGAGGGCGAGGCCCGGCGTGGCGAGCGCCGGGTCCATCGGCACCCCGGCCGCCTCGGCCGCGAGCTGGCCGTAATAGGAGGACTGATGGGTCGCCGCCTGACGCATCAGCGCCTCGGCCCGCGCGGCCTCGCCCGCCGCCCCGGCGGTGCGCGCCTGCCAGTAGAGCGCGCGGCCCTGCGTGATGGCCGAGCCGGAGTCCTGCGCCAGCCGCTCGAAATGCTCGCGCGCCGCGGCCCAGTCGCCGGTCTGGAACGCCGCCCAGCCGGCGAGGAAGTCGAGGTCGACCGCATGGGGGTGGCTGGAGGGCAGGTGGTGCGGCCAGGCCAGCCGCAGCGCAAGCGCCGGGTCCCCCGCGCGCAGGGCGGCGCGGGCGTAGTCGGCCCGGAGCGAGGACCACAGCGCCGGGTCGATCAGCGTCTCCGCCGCCTCCGACTGCGCCAGCAGGATCTCGCGCGCGCGCTCGACGTCGCGCAGGCGGGCGAAGCGGCGGAAGCGGTCGAGGGCGAGGCCGGGATCGGCCAGCAGGTCAGGCGGAAGCGCCTCGATGCGGGCGTTGAGGTTCGGGCCGTCATTCTGCAGGTCGGCCCGCAGCCGCGCGATCAGCGCGTCGTCGCCGGTCAACTGCGGCAGCAGCTTGAGCGCCTCGGCCGTCTCGCCCCGGTCCAGGAGCGCCCGCGCCCGCGCCGCCGCGTGCTCGGCGAGCGCATGTCCGTAGGTCGCCGAAAGCGCCGTCTCCGCCGCCGCGTCCAGCGTCACCAACGCCCCGGCCCAGAGCGGCACGAGCCGCGCGACCGCCGCCTCGCGGCCCGCGGTCGTCTCGATGGCCGCGATCAGGCGCAGCAACCCGTTGCCGGTCCGCGGCGCGGCCTCGCCGAACCACGCGAGGACCGCCTCGGGCGGCATGGCCTCTGACATCGCCGCCTCGGCTCGCTCGCGCAGCAGGTCCATGCCCGGCCAGTCGGGGTTGCGAACGGCGAAATCGGCATAGTCCGCGAAGGCGGCGCCCCCGGCCCGCAGCCGGTGCCAGGCCACGATGTCGAGCGCGAGCGGCCCCGATGCGCGCGCCGCGGCCTCGGCGGCGGGCCAGTTGCGCGCGCCGGTCTCGGCGAGCGCCCGGCGCAGCGCCGCCGCGTCCTCGGCCCGCGCCGCGAGGGGGGCCGTCAGCGCCAGGGCAAGCGCGAAGGCCATGCGGGCCAGGCTGTCGCGGAGGCGAGTCATCGCCGCTAATCTGGCCTGCCCGCGCCCGCGGGACAATTCACAACCTTGGCAGTCGCCCCGCGCGGGTCTAGGGGAGGGCGATTCCGTCCGGCGCCAGGTCGCGCCGCCAGTCGTCAGGAGCCGCCCATGTTCAAGGGGTCCATGCCCGCCCTCGTCACGCCCTTCACCGAGGACGGCGACCTGGACCTCAAACATCTCGAGGCGCTGGTCGAGTGGCAGATCGCCTCCGGCTCGCATGGCATCGTCCCGGTCGGCACCACCGGCGAGAGCCCGACGCTGGACCATGACGAGCACCGCCGCGTGGTCGAGGCGGTCGTGCGGGTCGCCGCCGGCCGGGTGCCGGTGATCGCGGGGGCGGGCTCCAACTCGACGCGTGAGGCAATCGGGCTGACGCGGCACGCGCAGGAGACCGGGGCCGACGGCGCCCTGGTGGTCACACCTTACTACAACAAGCCGACCCAGGCCGGGCTGATCGCGCATTTCAGCGCGATCCACGACGCCACCGACATCCCGATCATCATCTACAACATCCCCGGCCGCTCGGTCGTGGACATGACGCCCGAGACGATGGGCGAGCTTGCCCGCCTGCCGCGCATCGTCGGCGTCAAGGACGCCACCGCGCGGCTGGACCGGGTCCCCCTCCAGCGGATCACCTGCGGGCCGGACTTCCTCCAGATCTCGGGCGAGGACGCGACCGCGCTCGGCTTCAACGCGCAAGGCGGCGTGGGCTGCATCAGCGTGACCGCGAACGTGGCGCCGGAGCTCTGCGCCGAGTTCCAGAACGCCACCCTCGCGGGCGACTGGACCCGCGCGCTGGAATTGCAGGACCGGCTGATGCCGCTGCACATCGCCATCTTCCTAGAGCCGGGGCTGGTCGGCGCGAAATACGGCCTCTCGCGGCTCGGGCGGGTGCGGGAGCGGGTGCGGCTGCCGCTGGTCGGGCTGACTGAGGGGACCAGGCGCCGGATCGACGCGGCGATGGAGCATGCGGGGCTGATCTGAGGCGAAGCCGAGGGTTTCCCCCCCCCCCGGACCCCCGGAGGATATTTCTCGACAGAAGAAGCCGGGCGGGCTTTGGCTGGACGGTTTGCGCGTTTGCCGCTACGCTCACCGCAACGGGGCGGAATGACCCCGAGGACGAGGCAGACATGGCATCCCCCGAGCGGTTCTCGAACCTGCCGGAATACGCGTTTCCGCGCCTGCGGAAGCTGCTCGCCGGTATTTCCCCCGGCGGCGATCCGGTGGTCATGACCATCGGCGAGCCGCGGCATGCGTTCCCGTCATGGGTGCCGGAGGTGCTGGCGGGATCGGTGCATGAACTGGCGAAATATCCGCCGAACGACGGCACGCCGGAGTTGCTGGGCGCGATCTCGGGCTGGCTCGGGCGGCGCTATAGGCTGGACCTCGGGCCGGACCGGATCACGGTGCTGAACGGGACGCGAGAGGGGCTGTTCAACGCGGCGCTGGCGCTTTGCCCCCTGGGCAATGCGGGCGGGCGGCCGGCGATGCTGATCCCGAACCCGTTCTATCAGGTCTATGCCGTGGCGGCCGCCGCGGCGGGTGCCGAAGCCGTGTTCGTCAACGCCACCGCCGAGACCGGCGACCTGCCCGATTTCGCGGCGCTGACGCGCGATGTGCTGGACCGGACCGCCATCGCCTGGCTCTGCTCGCCTGCGAACCCGCAGGGGGCGGTCGCCGACGAAACCTATCTTCAGCGGCTGATCGGGCTGGCCGAGGTGCATGACTTTCTGATCTTCGCCGACGAGTGCTACTCCGAGATCTGGCGCGACGCGCCACCGCCCGGCGCGCTGGCCGTGGCCGAGGCGATGGGGCTGGGGCACCGAGTCCTGATGTTCAACTCGCTCTCGAAGCGCTCGAACCTGCCCGGCGCACGGTCGGGCTTCGTCGCGGGCTCTGCCGAGGCGATCCGCGCCATTCGCGTCCTGCGTCACTACGCGGGCGCGCCGCTGCCGCTGCCGATGCAGCGCATCTCGGAGCGGGCCTGGGCTGAGGAGGCGCATGTCGAGGCGAACCGCGCCCTCTATCAGGAGAAATACGCGATCGCCGACCGGATACTCGGCAACGTGCCGGGATATCGCCCGCCAGAAGGCGGCTTCTTCCTGTGGTTGCCGGTGCCCGAGGGTGGCGGCGAGGCGGCGGCGCGGAGGCTCTGGGCCGAGGCCGGGGTGCAGGTGCTGCCGGGGGCCTATCTGGCCCGCGAGGTGGACGGAGTGAATCCGGGCGAGAACTTCATCCGCGTGGCGCTGGTCGCCCCGGCGGCCGAGACCGAGGCCGGGCTGACCCGCCTCAGGGACTGTCTTTACGGAAGGGAAGGGTAGGCGATGGCGAGCTGGCAGGCCAAGCACCGCGATCCGCTGTTCGACCAGACGACCCAGGCGGCGCTGGAACGACGCGGCAAGGAGCTGGCGGGCGCGGGCCTCGTCGCGCTGGCCGTGGTGCTGGCCCTGATGCTGGCCAGCTGGACGCCCGAGGACCCCGGCTTCCTGGCCGCCACCGACCAGCCGGCGCAGAACTGGCTGGGCGGGATCGGCGCCTATATCGCCTCGGGCATGGTGATGATCGCGGGCTACGGCGCCTGGGCGCTGGTGGTCGGCGCGGCCGTCTGGGGGCTGCGGCTGATCTTCCACCGCGGCGAAGAGCGGCTGATGCGGGCGATCTTCCTGCCGATCCTCGCCGCCCTCGTGTCGGTCTATGCCGCCTCCATGACCCCGCCGCCCGGCTGGTCGCAGAGCTTCGGGTTGGGCGGGCATTTCGGCGACATGATGGCGGGGGCGGTCCTCGGGATGCTGCCGGTGAAGGCGTCGATCGGCATCCGGCTGGTCGAGGCGCTGACGGCGGTGTCGGTGATCCTGTTCGCCGCCTTCGCGCTCGGCTTCGACCGGCGCGAGCTGATGGGCCTCGGCCGCTTCCTCGCGGCGGGCTTTGCCACGGCCTACGCGGTGGTGATGAAGGTGCTCGGCCGCAGCGCCTCCGCCTCGGCCGCCGCCGCGCGCATGGTGCAGGCCCGCGCAGCCGCCCGGCGCGAGCGGGCGATGGCGGGGGAGGTGGTCGAGGATGAGGCCGCCCCGCCGCGCGGCCTCCTCTCGCGCCTGCGCGGCGGTGCCCCGGCGGTCGCCTCGCCCGAACCGCTGCCCGAGCATGAGCTGGTCGAGCGCGAGGCCCACTGGACCGGCGAGACGCCGCCGTCGGAGGAGAGCGTCCGCCGTTCCGTCCTCGCCGCTGTCACCGCGCGGCTGGCGCGGCCGAAGCCCGCGCGGCCGCTCAGCTCCGGTCCGGTCGCAGAGGGCGACTGGTCCGAGGAAGAACTGGACGACACCGACGTCGTGGTCCCGAACGGCCCGACCCCGGCGCCCTTCGGCGAGGGGCGCTCGCGCGTCGTCGTGGCCCCCGCCCGCGCGCCCGCGGCCTCGACCCGCGCGCGGGCCGAGGCACAGCCGCAGCTTTCCTTTGCGGCCGAGGACAACGGCTACGAGCCGCCGCCGCTGTCGCTGCTGACCGCCGCCAAGCCGACCGACCGCCATCAGCTGAGCCACGAGGCGCTGATGGAGAATGCGCGGATGCTGGAAGCGGTCCTCGACGACTATGGCGTCAAGGGCCAGATCACCGAGGTCCGGCCCGGCCCGGTCGTCACCCTCTACGAACTCGAACCCGCGCCGGGCCTGAAGGCCAGCCGCGTGATCGGCCTCGCCGACGACATCGCGCGCAGCATGTCGGCGCTGTCGGCCCGCGTCTCGACCGTGCCGGGCCGCACCGTCATCGGCATCGAACTGCCGAACGCCCGGCGCGAGAAGGTGGTGCTGCGCGAGATCCTCAGCTCGCGCGCCTATGGCGACGGCACCTTCCCGCTGCCGCTCGCGCTCGGCAAGGACATCGGCGGCGAGCCGGTGGTGGCGAACCTCGCCAAGATGCCGCATCTGCTGATCGCCGGGACCACCGGCTCGGGCAAGTCGGTGGCGATCAACACCATGATCCTGTCGCTGCTCTACAAGCTGAGGCCGGACGAGTGCCGTCTCATCATGATCGACCCCAAGATGCTGGAACTCAGCGTCTATGACGGCATCCCGCATCTGCTCTCGCCCGTGGTGACGGACCCGAAGAAGGCGGTCGTCGCGCTGAAATGGGTCGTGGGCGAGATGGAGGAGCGCTACCGCAAGATGTCCAAGATGGGCGTGCGCAACATCGAGGGCTACAACGGCCGCGTCCGCGAGGCGCTCGACCGCAACGAGATGTTCCGCCGCACGGTCCAGACCGGCTTCGACGAGGACACCGGCGAGCCGGTGTTCCACACCGAGGAGTTCATGCCCGAGGCGGTGCCCTATATCGTCGTCATCGTGGACGAGATGGCCGACCTGATGATGGTCGCGGGCAAGGAGATCGAGGCCTGCATCCAGCGCCTGGCGCAGATGGCCCGCGCGTCGGGCATCCACATCATCATGGCGACGCAGCGCCCCTCGGTCGATGTCATCACCGGCACGATCAAGGCCAACTTCCCGACCCGGATCAGCTTCCAGGTCACGTCCAAGATCGACAGCCGCACGATCCTCGGCGAGCAGGGGGCCGAGCAGCTGCTGGGCCAGGGCGACATGCTCTACATGGCCGGCGGGAGCCGCATCACCCGCGTCCACGGCCCCTTCGTCTCCGACGAGGAGGTCGAGGAGATCGTCACCCACCTCAAGAGCTTCGGCCCGCCGAGCTACATGTCCGGCGTGGTCGAGGGCCCCGACGACGACCGCGAGGCCGATATCGACGCGGTGCTGGGCCTCGGCTCGGGCGAGAGCGACGATGCCCTCTACGACCAGGCGGTGGCGATCGTGGCCAAGGACCGCAAATGCTCGACGAGCTACATCCAGCGCAAGCTGGCGATCGGCTACAACAAGGCGGCGCGGCTGGTGGAGCAGATGGAGGAGCAGGGCGTGGTGAGCTCCGCGAACCACGTCGGCAAGCGCGAGGTGCTGGTGCCGGAGGTGTGAGCCTTCAGATGCGGCAGGGCGGCGTTCAGGCTCCAGGCAGCGGCGGGAAGGCCTCCGCCTCCTGTCGCATCACGCAGAAAAGCCCCCCGGAAACCGCGTGGTTTCCGGGGGGCTTTCGCATGGTGCCCAGGAGAGGACTCGAACCTCCACGCCTTGCGGCACACGGACCTGAACCGTGCGCGTCTACCAATTCCGCCACCTGGGCCGGTCGCGTGAGCGGGGGAGATATTGTGCCTGCGCGGGGGTGTCAACGGCGAAAACACACGCGCGAGCTGCGAGTGCTGCGCCGCTTGCCGGGCTTGGGGCCTCGCGGTATGCACCGGGCAGGCGCGGGCGGCGGCGGAGGCCGGGACAATGGCGAAACTGGTCACGATCTACGGCGGCTCGGGTTTTCTCGGGCGGCAGATCGCCCGCAAGATGGCGCAGCGCGGCTGGCGTGTGCGGGTCGCGGTGCGGCGGCCGAACGAGGCGCTCTTCGTGCGCACCTACGGCGCCGTCGGCCAGGTTGAGCCGGTGCCCTGCAACGTCCGCGACGATCTCTCGGTGCGCGCGGCGATGACCGGGGCGGATGCGGTGGTCAACTGCGTCGGACTGCTGGTGAACGAGGGGCGCAATACCTTCGCGGCGGTGCATGACGTGGCCGCGGCGCGGATCGCGCGGCTCTCGGCCGAGATGGGCGCGGCGCAACTGGTGCATGTCTCGGCCCTCGGCGCCGATGCCGAGGCGAAATCGCGCTATCTCGCCTCCAAGGGCCGCGGCGAGGCGGCGATCCTCGAGAGCCGCCCCGACGCCGTGATCCTGCGCCCCTCGGTCATGTTCGGCCCTGGCGACAGCTTCTACAACAAGTTCGCCGCGATGGCCCGGCCCGGCCCGCTGATGTTCATTTCGGGCGGCAAGGCCGTGCTGCAGCCGGTCTTTGTCGAGGACGTGGCCGAGGCCGCTGCCATGGCGGCCGAAGGCGCGGTGGCGCCGGGCATCTACGAACTCGGCGGGCCGGAGGTCACGACGTTGCGCGGGGTGGTCCGGGATATCCTCCGGGTCACGGGCCGCCGCCGCGGGGTCGTGAACCTGCCCGGCTGGCTCGGCAGCGCCGGTGCGGCCGTCTTCGATCTGGTCCAGGTCCTGACCGCCGGGCTGCTCACCAACCGCATCGTGACGCAGGACCAGCTGCGCTCGCTCAAGGTCCCGAACCGCGTGGCCGAGGGCGCCCGTGGCTTCGAAGCCTTCGGGATCGAGCCGGTGGCCGCGGATGTCATCATCCCCACCTATCTCTGGCGCTTCCGCCCCTCGGGGCAATATGCCGCCATCCAGCGGTCCGCCCAGAAGCTGCGCCCGCGCGGGTGAGCGAGCAGACCCTCATCGCCGCGATCCTCGGCATCGTCGAGGGGCTGACGGAGTTCATTCCGGTTTCCTCCACGGCGCATGTGCTGCTGGCGGGCCGGCTGCTGGGGTTCGAGTCGCCGGGCCGCGCCTTCGAGGTGCTGATCCAGCTCGGCGCGGTGCTGGCGATCCTCGGGGTCTATTCGACGCGGCTCTGGCAGCTCTTCGGCAGCGCGCCGCGCGATCCTTCGGCGCGGCGCTTCATCCTCGCGGTGCTGCTGGCCTTCCTGCCGGCGGTAGGGATTGGGGTGCTGGCGCATGACTTCATCAAGACGGTGCTGTTCGAATCGCCGCGGCTGATTGCCACCATGCTGATCCTCGGCGGCGTGGTGCTGCTGTTTGCGGATCGCCTCGCCACCAATGCGCGGGTCCATGACGTGCGCGAGGTCACGTTGCCGATGGCGCTCGCGATCGGCTTCATCCAGTGCCTTGCCATGATCCCCGGCGTCTCGCGCTCGGGGGCGACGATCGTGGGGGCGCTCGCGCTCGGGGCGGACAAGCGGACAGCGGCGGAGTTCTCGTTCTACCTCGCCATGCCGACGATGGCCGGGGCCTTCGCCTACGACCTGATGCAGAACCGCGCGATCCTCGATGGGGCGGCCTTCCTGAACGTGGCCGTGGGCTTCGTCCTTGCGTTCCTCTCGGCCGTCGTCGTGGTCCGCTGGCTGCTCGGCTACGTCTCGCGGCACGGCTATGCGGTGTTTGCCTGGTGGCGGATCGTCGTCGGACTGCTTGTTTTTGTTCTTCTTTCTGGAGATGGGTCCGGAGTGTGACCTAAGTTCCGGCATGTTCCAGAAACGATCCGGGATGCGCATAAGATAAATCGCAGCTTAGGTCAGCAAGGCTGCCTTTATTTTTTCTCCGCCCGGATTTATCCAATGCCCGACTGGAGCGGGGGTGCCGATGGCCGGACAGGCGATGCTGCGATTCGTGACCATCGGGCGCGAGATGCCCGAGAAGCGCACGCCCGATGAACGCGCCGAGGACTTCCACGAGATCTACCGCGAGTTCGCCGACCGCAAGGCGACCGAGCAGGCCAGCCGCTGCAGCCAGTGCGGCGTGCCCTATTGCCAGTCGCACTGCCCGCTGCACAACAACATCCCCGACTGGCTGCGCCTGACCGCCGAGGGCCGCACCGAAGAGGCCTACCGGGTCGCCCAGTCCACCAACACCTTCCCCGAGATCTGCGGCCGCATCTGCCCGCAGGACCGTCTCTGCGAGGGCAACTGCGTCATCGAGCAGTCGGGCCACGGCACCGTCACCATCGGCGCGATCGAGAAATACGTGACCGACACCGCCTGGGAGCGTGGCTGGGTCCGCCCCATCCGCCCGGCGACGGAGCGGGCCGAGAGCGTCGGCATCATCGGTGCGGGGCCGGGCGGCCTTGCGGCGGCCGACATGCTGCGCCGGCAGGGTTTTCAGGTCACGGTCTACGACCGCCACGACCGCGCCGGGGGCCTGCTGACCTACGGCATCCCCGGCTTCAAGCTGGAGAAGCACGTGGTCGAGCGCCGGGTCCGGCTGCTGGAGGAGGGCGGGGTCGAGTTCGTACTGAACACTGATGTCGGCCCCGACATCAGCTTCGACGCCATCCGCGGCCGCCACGACGCGGTGCTGATCGCCACCGGCGTCTACAAGACCCGCGACCTCGACCTCGACAATGCCGAGGCGCAGGGCGTGGTCCGGGCGCTCGACTACCTGACCGCCGCCAACCGGGCCGAGTTCGGCGACGAGGTGCCCGACTTCGCCGATGGCGAGCTCGACGCCCGCGGCAAGCGCGTGGTGGTGATCGGCGGCGGCGACACGGCGATGGACTGCGTCAGGACCGCGATCCGGCAGGGCGCGCTGTCGGTCAAATGCCTCTATCGCCGCGACCGCGCCAACATGCCCGGCAGCCAGCGCGAGGTCGCCAATGCCGAGGAAGAGGGGGTGGAGTTCGTCTGGCTCAGCACCCCCTCCGCTTTCGCGGGCCATGCGCCGGGCGACGCGCGGCAGGCCGACGAGGCCGAGGTGGACAACGCCGGCGGCGACGTGACCGGCGACGGCATCGGCGACATGCCGGTGATCTCGGCCGTGCGGGTGCAGCGGATGCGCCTCGGGCCGCCCGACGTGACCGGCCGCCAGGCGCCCGAGGCGATCGAGGGCGCCGATTACGACGAGCCGGCCGAACTGGTCATCAAGGCCCTCGGCTTCGAGCCCGAGGACATCCCGCGCCTCTGGGGCCAGCCGGGGCTGGAAGTCACCCGCTGGGGCACCATCCGCGCCGAGCACGCGACGCATCGCACCAGCCTGCCCGGGGTCTATGCCGTGGGCGACATCGTGCGGGGCGCGAGCCTCGTCGTCTGGGCGATCCGCGACGGGCGCGAGGCGGCGGCGCGGATCGCGGCCGACCTCGCCGCCGCAGTCGAACTGGCGGCGGAATGATGCGCCTCGCGGTTGTCCTCTGCGCCCTCGCTCTCCCGACCTCGGCGCAGGTCTTCACCCCGCCAGCCGGCTGCACGCTGGACATGACGGTGCAGGAACGCTCCTGCAACGTCGCCAACCACTACCACTGCGAGGCCGACGCGCCCGGCGACCGGCGGGTGCTCTATTTCGGAGAGGGCGGCATCCCCCGCTATCACTCGCGCATCGACGCCGAGACCCGCTGGATCTGGTCCGAGGACCCCGAGAGCGGGCTGGTGGACGAGCTGGTCGAGGATTCGCCCGACCATGCCTCGCTGACGACCCTGCTCGAGACCGGCAGCGATGATTTCGACTTCTGGACCCGCAGCAACCGCGGCGAGATGCTCCGCCACACCGGCCGCGACGAGCTGACCGGCGAGACCCGCGTCGTCGACGGCATCACACTCGACGTGACGCGCTTCCGGCTGACGACCTCCGACGAGAGCGGCGCGGTGCTGATCCGCCGCGAGGGCCAGCAGTTCGTCAGCCGCGACCACCGCCGCTTCTACGGCGGCAGTGAGACCTCGTCGGACTGGACCGGCGAGGCCGGGCGCAGCGACGACACGCCGGTCCTCTTCGCCTTCCCCGGCGAGGCGGGCTTCGGCTCGATCCAGCCGCAGTTTGGTTGCCAGATGCTGATGACCGGCACCCCGGCGGGCGGCGGCGCATGAGCGCGCTCGCGGGCCGCTGCGCCTGCGGGGCGGTGACGGTCCGGGCCGAGGGGCTGTCGGACCGGCTCAGCGCCTGCTGGTGCGAGCCCTGCCGCCGCTGGTCGGGACTGGTCGGCATGGGGATCGAGGTCGCTGAGGCCGGGTTCGCGGCCGAGGGTCCGGTGCAGGTGTGGGAGTCGAGCGCCATCGGCCGGAGAGCCTTCTGCGGGGTCTGCGGCTCCGCCCTCGGCTTCTGGCCGCTGACCGGCGCGGCGGTGGTCGAGCCATGCCCCGGCCTCTTCGAGAACGCGGGCGGGGCGGTGCTGCATCACGAGAACTTCGTCGAGAAGCGCCCGCCGGCGATCCGCTTCGACCCCGAGCCGGACCAGCTGAGCGCCGCGGACTACGCCGCCCGCGCGCCCGTGGTCGAGACCGCCGAACCCGTGCCCGACCCCCTCGCGGGCGGCTGCGCCTGCGGCGCGGTGCGGTTCCGGCTGGACGCGGCGGGCGAGGACTGCGGCGCCTGCCATTGCGCCACCTGCCGCGCCTGGACCGGCGGCATCTTCGTCGGCGTCACCACCCGCGGCGCGGCGCTGCATGTCGAACAGGGCGAGGAGCACCTGCTGCGCTGGCAGTCGAGCGACCGGGTCGAACGCGTTTCCTGCGGCCTCTGCGGCGGCAAGCTCTGGTATCGCGTGACCGCACCCGAAGGCGACCGCGTCGGCGGCGAGGCGGGCGACGTGGACATCTGCCTCGGCGCCCTCGACGACATGACCGGCCGCCCGCTGCGCCGCGAGATCTTCATCGAGGCGAAGCCCGCAGGCTACGCCTTCGCCGCCGAGACCGAGCGGCTCACCGGGGCGGAGGCGAAGGCGCGATGAGCCATCGGGTCACGGGCGGCTGCCTCTGCGGCGCGGTGCGGTTCCGCGCCGTGCTCGCCGATCGCAGCCTGCGGGTTTGCGCCTGCACCCAGTGCCTGCGTCAGAACAGCGGCCCGTGGTTCGACCTGCCGTCGGTGCAGGGGATCGAATGGCAGGGCGCCGTGGCCACCTATCGCAGCTCGCCCGGCCATTTGCGCGGCTTCTGCGCGACTTGCGGCAGCACCCTCTACTGGCACCGCGAAGGCCAGTCGCCGGCGCTGAGCCATGGCGCGCTGGATGACCGCGACGGCTTCGCGTTGACGGATTTCGAACATCAGGACACCCGCCCGGACGCCTACCGGGTCGTGGCGGCGACGGAGGGCGTGGCATGAGGGACTGGGCAGCTGCCGAGGAAGCGCGGCGGGCGGCAGTGGCGGCGACCGGCCTCTACCGCGAGGAGGACGAGCATTCCTCCTGCGGCGTCGGGCTGGTGGTCTCGATCGACGGCACGCCCTCGCGCCGGGTGGTGCAGAACGGGATCGAGGCGCTCAAGGCCGTGTGGCACCGCGGCGCTGTGGATGCGGACGGCAAGACCGGGGACGGGGCGGGTATCCATGTCCAGATCCCGGTGCCGTTCTTCCACGACCAGATCCGCCGCACCGGGCACGAGCCGGACGCCGCGAAGATGATCGCCGTGGGGCAGGTGTTCTTGCCGCGCACCGATTTCGGCGCGCAGGAACGCTGCCGCACCATCGTCGAGTCCGAAGTGCTGCGGATGGGCCACTACATCTACGGCTGGCGGCACGTCCCGGTGAACACCGCCGTGCTGGGCGAGAAGGCCAACGCCACCCGCCCCGAGATCGAGCAGATCCTGATCCGCTGCGAGAAGCCGCTGTCCGAAGAGGAGTTCGAGCGCGAGCTCTACGTCATCCGCCGCCGGATCGAGAAGGCGGCGGTCGCGGCGCAGATCGCGGGCATGTATCTCTGCACGCTCTCCTGCCGGTCGATCATCTACAAGGGCATGATGCTGGCGCAGGACGTGGCCGAGTTCTACCCCGACCTGCAGGACGAGTGCTTCGAAAGCACCTTCGCGATCTACCACCAGCGTTACTCGACCAACACCTTCCCGCAATGGTGGCTGGCGCAGCCCTTCCGCATGCTGGCGCATAACGGCGAGATCAACACGCTCCGCGGCAACCTGAACTGGCTGCGCAGCCACGAAATTCGCATGGCGTCCTCTGCCTTCGGCGACCTGGCCGAGGATGTGAAGCCGCTGGTTCCCGGCGGGTCGTCCGACAGCGCCGCGCTCGACGCGGTGTTCGAGGTCATGGTCCGCTCGGGGCGCAGCGCGCCGATGACCAAGACCATCATGATCCCCGAAAGCTGGTCCAAGGCCCGCACCGACATGCCGAAGGCATGGGCCGACATGTATGCCTATTGCAACGCCATCATGGAGCCGTGGGACGGCCCGGCGGCGCTTGCCATGACCGACGGCCGCTGGGTCTGCGGCGGGCTCGACCGCAACGGGCTGCGGCCGATGCGCTATGTCGTGACCGGCGACGGGCTGCTGATCGCGGGCTCGGAGGTCGGCATGGTGCCGGTGGACGAGACCACGGTGCTGGAGAAGGGCGCCCTCGGGCCGGGGCAGATGATCGCCGTGGACATGAAGGAGGGGCGCCTCTACCACGACCGCGAGCTGAAGGATCGCCTCGCCGCCAGCCAGCCCTTCGGCGAATGGGTCCAGAAGGTCGCCGCCCCCTCGCCGATGATGGCGACGCTGCCGGAGCCGGTGACGCTCACCGGCGAGACGCTGCGCCGCCGCCAGATCGCCGCGGGCTTCACGGTCGAGGAGGTCGAGTCGGTCCTCGCGCCGATGGTCGAGGACGGCAAGGAGGTGCTGGCCAGCATGGGCGACGACACGCCGCCCGCGGTGCTGTCGAAGGAATACCGCCCCCTCAGCCACTTCTTCCGCCAGAACTTCAGCCAGGTGACGAACCCGCCGATCGACAGCCTGCGCGAGACGCGGGTGATGAGCCTCAAGACCCGCTTCGGCAACCTCAAGAACGTGCTCGACGAAAGCTCGGCGCAGGCCGAGATCACCATGCTGGAGGGCCCGTTCCTCGCCACCGGCGAGTTCGCGGCGCTGATGGAGATGTTCGGCCACGCAGTCACGCGGATCGACTGCACCTTCACGGCCGGGCCGGACGCGCTCGCCCAGGCGCTCGCCCGCATCCGGGCCGAGGCCGAGGACGCGGTGCGCTCGGGCGCGGGGCAGATCGTGCTGACCGACGAGGCGGCGGACGCGGGCCGCATGGCCATGCCGATGGTGCTGGCGACGAGTGCGGTGCATTCCTGGCTGACGAGGAAGGGGCTGCGGACCTTCTGCTCGATCAACGTGCGCTCGGCCGAATGCGTGGACCCGCACGACCTCGCGGTGCTGGTCGGCTGCGGCGCAACCACGGTGAACCCGTGGCTGGCGCAGGACAGCATCGCCGACCGCATCGCCCGAGGGCTGCTGCCCGGCAACCTGATCGACGCCATGAACCGCTACCGCGAGGCGATGGATGCGGGGCTGCTGAAGATCATGGCGAAGATGGGGATCGCCGTGGTCTCGTCCTATCGTGGCGGGCTGAACTTCGAGGCCGTGGGCCTCAGCCGGGCGATGGTGGCCGAGTATTTCCCGGGGATGCAGTCGCGCATCTCGGGCATCGGCCTCATCGGCATCCAGCGCAAGCTCGAGCAGGTCCACGCCCGCGCCTGGCGCGGCGAGGCCGACATGCTGCCGATCGGCGGCTTCTACAAGCTGCGCAAGACGGGCGAGAAGCACGCCTGGGAAGCCAACACCATGCGGCTGCTGCAACTCGCCTGCGAGCAGGCGAGCTTCGACGTCTGGAAGGAGTATTCCGCGGCGATGCGGGCCAACCCGCCGATCCACCTGCGCGACCTGCTGGACATCAAGCCGCTCGGCCGCCCGGTGCCGATCGAGGAGGTCGAGAGTATCACCTCGATCCGCAAGCGGTTCGTCACGCCGGGGATGTCGCTTGGGGCCCTGAGCCCCGAGGCGCACATGACGCTCAACATCGCCATGAACCGGATCGGCGCGAAGTCCGACTCGGGCGAGGGCGGCGAGGACCCGGCGCATCACAAGGCGCTGCCGAACGGCGACAACCCGAGCGCCAAGATCAAGCAGGTGGCGTCGGGCCGCTTCGGGGTGACGGCCGAATACCTCAACGCCTGCGAGGAACTGGAGATCAAGGTCGCGCAAGGCGCCAAGCCCGGCGAGGGCGGGCAGCTTCCCGGCATGAAGGTCACGAAGCTGATCGCGCGGCTGCGGCATTCGACGCCCGGCGTGACCCTCATCAGCCCGCCGCCGCATCACGACATCTACTCGATCGAGGACCTCGCGCAGCTGATCTACGACCTGAAGCAGATCAACCCGCGGGCCAAGATCACCGTCAAGCTGGTCGCGGGCGGGGGCGTCGGGACCATCGCCGCGGGGGTGGCGAAGGCCAAGGCCGACGTGATCCTGATCTCGGGCCACAACGGCGGCACCGGGGCCTCGCCGGCCACGAGCATCAAGTTCGCCGGCCTGCCCTGGGAGATGGGGCTGACCGAGGCGCATCAGGTCCTCGCCATGAACAAGCTGCGCGACCGGGTGACGCTGAGGACCGACGGCGGCCTGCGCACCGGGCGCGACATCGTCATGGCGGCGATGATGGGGGCCGAGGAATACGGCATCGGCACCGCGGCGCTGATCGCCATGGGCTGCATCATGGTGCGGCAATGCCAGTCGAACACCTGCCCGGTCGGCGTGTGCACTCAGGACGAGCGGCTGCGGGCGATGTTCAACGGCAGCGCCGACAAGGTCGTGAACCTTATCACCTTCTACGCGCAGGAGGTGCGCGAGATCCTCGCCTCCATCGGCGCGCGCTCGATGGACGAGATCATCGGCCGGGCCGACCTGCTGGCGCAGGTCAACCGCGGCTCGGCGCATCTGGACGATCTGGACCTCAACCCGCTGCTCATCACCGTCGATGGCGCGGAGCGGATCGTCTATGACCGCAGCAAGCCCCGCAACGCGGTGATGGACACGCTGGATGCCGAGATCATCCGCGACGGCGCGCGCTTCTTCGAGGACGGCGAGAAGATGCAGCTGTCCTACGCCGTCAGGAACACGCAGCGCACCATCGGCACGCGGGTCAGCAGCCATATCGTGCAGCGCTTCGGCATGCGGAACGATCTGCAGCCCGACCACCTGACGGTGAAGCTGACCGGCTCGGCCGGGCAGTCGCTGGGCGCCTTCGCCGCCCCGGGGCTGAAGCTCGAGGTCTCGGGCGACGCCAACGACTATGTCGGCAAGGGGCTCTCGGGCGGGACCATCGTGGTGCGCCCGCCGATGGGTTCGCCGCTGGTCGCGGCCGAGAACGTCATCATCGGCAACACGGTGCTTTACGGTGCGACGGCGGGGCACCTGTTCGCGGCGGGGCGCGCGGGCGAGCGTTTCGCGGTGCGCAACTCGGGCGCGCGGGTGGTGATCGAGGGCTGCGGCAGCAACGGCTGCGAATACATGACCGGCGGGGTAGCGGTGATCCTCGGGCGGATCGGGCCGAACTTCGGCGCCGGGATGACCGGGGGGATGGCCTATCTGTGGGACCCGGACGGGCTCGCGCCGCTCTACATCAATGCCGAGACGCTGGTCACGTGTCCAGTAACGCAGGACCATTGGGAGCGCGAGCTTCGCGGCCTCGTCGAGCGCCACGCGGCCGAGACCGGCTCACGCCGGGCGCAGGATATGCTGGCCGAGTGGGAGGTCGCGAAGGGCCAGTTCCTGCAGGTCTGCCCGAAGGAGATGCTGCCGCATCTGAGCCATCCGATTGCGGCGGTGGAGGTGGAGCAGGCGATCCCGGCGGAGTGAGGGGCGCCGTTCCGCGTCCGCAAATGGGACCTTGTGCCCATTTGCGGGCACCGTCAGCCACAGGAGGACCGATCCGCCCCGCGGATCGGTCAGCGTCCGTCCTCCCCACGGCGGACGCTTCGCGTCCACCAGGGCGAACGCTGACCTCCCGTCGCAAACGCGCGCCACGGGCCGGTCAATCCGGCGCCTCCTCCCACGCCGCATCCCCCGCCGCCTGCCCCTCGTCCGTCGCCCCGTCCCGGTCCCGCAGGTCATTGTGGATCGTCACCGCCGCCTGCGCCGCCGTGCCCATCGCCATGCTGATCTGGTCCAGCCCCTCGATCGCGTCCCCGGCCGCATAGACCCCCTTCACGCTGGTCCGCATTCGCTCGTCGGTCCAGAAGCAGGCGCTCCCATCCAGCCGCGTGCCCAGCATCTCGCCCAACTGGTTCCGCGTCTCCGACCCGAGCGCGGCATAGAGCGTGTCCGCCGCCACGCTCTCGCCGTCGGCCAGCAGCACCCGCACGCCCTCGCCCTCGAAATCGAAGCCCGAGACCGGCGTGCGGACCACCTCGATCCCGGCACGTCCGATATTCGCGCGGTCGCCCGCGTCCAGTTCCGCCTGTTGCAGCGTCAGCATCACCAGATCGTCGCTGTAGCTGCGCAGGAACAGCGCCTCGGCGACGCCGTGGCTGTCGGCACCGAGGATGCCGATGCGCTTGCCGGTCTGCTCGAAGGCGTCGCAGATCGGGCAATAGCGCAGCTTTCCCGCCGCCACCGCCGCCGCATGGGTCTCCGCGTCGAGCGGCGGGCGCAGGTTCACGACGCCGGTGGCCAGCAGGACCGTGCGCGCCCGGATCGGTCCAAGGTCCGTCTCGGCCTCGAATGCGTCCTCCGTCCCGGACAGCCCCGCGACTTCGCCGTCGAGCAACGCCGCCCCGAACTCCACCGCCTGCGCGCGCATGGCGGCCAGCAGGTCGCAGCCGCGCACGCCGCCGGGATAGCCCGCATGGTTCATGGTCCGCGGGATCATCGCCAGCCGGCCCTCGCCCTTGTCCACCACCGCCACGCGGCGATGGAAGCGCGAGAGATAGATCGCCGCCGTCAGCCCGGCAGGCCCGCCGCCGACGATTAGGCAGTCGAGCATCTCATCGGGGAGGCCGGACATGATCAGTCCAGCACGGCGTCGAGCACGCGGACCAGCGACAGGATCTCGCGCGTCGAGCGATCGAGCCGAACGACGGTGCCGTCCACGACATAATAGTCCCATGCCCCGTCCGGCGCGGCGAGGCCGTAGCGCGCGTGGTCGTCCAGCCGGCGGTAGCGGTCCGGGTCCCAGGGCGTGCCGAGGATCTTCTGCACCTGTCCCGGCGGAATGCAGGCGGGTTCCTTTTTCGCAAGGCCGGGCGGGCAGTCGGCCTGCCGGTCAAGACGCCGGATGTCGGCCAGCACCCGCCAGTCGCGCGGATCGGCCCGGACGATGCGGTCGCCCGCGATGTAATAGCGGCTGCCGTCGCCGAGCGCGGGCAGGCCGAAGAGGGCGGGATCGGCCACCGGCGCATAGCGCGCCAGGGCGAGCGCGCCGTCGAGGGCCGAGAGGGGGACATCCGGCACCCGCGGCGGGACATCGCGGGCGGGCGTGATGACCACGCGGTCGCCGCGGGGATTCACGACCGCGGGCCTGCCGTCGCCCTGCGGGTTCACCACCGCCGGACGCGGCGCGGGGCGCGGGGCAACCACCGGCGCGCTGCCCGGCAGCACCACGCGGGGCCGCTCGCTCCACCCCTCGGGCGGCCGCACCACGGCGGGACGGTCATGGCCGTGCCGCTTCCCCTTCGCATGGCCCGGCGGCCCGGCGCCGATGCAGTTGCCCTTCTTCGCCTGTCCCGGCGGGCAATGCGGCTGCGCGTCGGCGGGCGGCGCGGTCAGCACGAGTCCGGTCGCAATGGCGGCGAGCGCGCCTGTCAGTTTCGCGTGGCGCATGGCGATCCCTCAGCTTCGTTCCCGCGCGGAACGCCCGGACGGGCCGGATGGATGCCTCATGCTTGCGTGATCCGCGCTTGAGGCCTCGGCGCGGGCTGATTAGGCATGGCGCATGCTCCTCTACACCCATCCCGCCGCCGACCGCCACGTCAATCCCCCCGGCCACCCCGAGCAGGTGCCCCGCCTGCCCGCCGTCCTGCGCGCCCTCGACGGCCTGCCGCTCGACCGCCGCGAGGCGCCGCTCGCGCCCGACCCCGAGGTGCTGCGCTGCCACCCCGCCGCCTATCTTGCCCGTCTGCGGCAGGCTCAGCCCGAGGACGGCTGGGCCATGCTCGACGCCGACACCCAGCTCTCGCCCGGCAGCCTCGAGGCGGCCCTGCGCGCGGTCGGCGCGGCCTGCGCGGCGGTGGATGCGGTGCTCGCAGGCGAGGATGCCCGCGCCTTCATCGCCATGCGCCCTCCCGGCCACCATGCCGAGACCGCGCGGGCGATGGGCTTCTGCCTCTTCGGCACCGTCGCGATCGCCGCGAAGCGCGCCCTCGACCACCACGGCCTCGAGCGGGTCGCGGTGCTCGATTTCGACGTCCACCACGGCAACGGCACGCAGGACCTGCTCTGGGACGAGGCGCAGGCGCTCTTCGTCTCCTCGCACCAGATGCCGCTCTATCCCGGCACCGGCGCGGCCTCCGAAAAGGGCGCGCATGGCCAGATCGTGAACCTGCCGCTGCCGCCCGGCTCGGACGGGGCGCGGGCGCGGATTGCCTGGGACGGTGCGCTCGCGCGGATGCGCGGCTGGCGGCCGCAGCTTGTGCTGGTCTCGGCGGGCTTCGACGCCCATGCCGACGACCCCCTCGCCAATCTGCTCTGGCAGGATGAGGATTTCGCCGCCCTCAGCCGCGCCATCTGCGACGCGGCGCAGGGTGCGCCGGTGGTCTCGTGCCTCGAGGGCGGCTATGATCTCGCCGCCCTGGGCCGCAGCGCGCGCGCCCATGTCGAGGCGATGCTGGAGGACGACCAAGGATGACCACCGACACCGACGACGCCGCCGAGATCGCGGCGATGTCCTTCGAGGAGGCGATGCGCGAACTCGAGGGCGTGGTGGCCAAGCTCGAGCATGGCGAGGCCACGCTGGAGGAGAGCATCGCCCTCTACGAGCGCGGCGCGAAGCTGCGCGAGCATTGCGAGGCGCGGCTGAAGGACGCCGAGGAGCGGGTGGAGCGCATCACCCTGCGCGGCGGCCAGCCCACCGGAACGGTGCCGGCCGAGGGGCTGTGATGCAGACCGCGCTCGAAGCGGCGCGCGAGGCGGTCGGGCAGGCGTTGCAGGCGGCGGTCGCCGGCCTGCCGCCGGGCGATCTGCGCGACGCGATGGGCTATGCCTGCGCCGGCGGCAAGCGGCTGCGCGCCTTCATGGTGCTGGAGAGCGCGCGGCTTCATGGGGTCTCCGCTGACGCCGCCATGCCGGTCGCGGCGGCGGTCGAGGCCGTGCACGCCTATTCGCTGGTCCATGACGACCTGCCGGCGATGGATGACGACGACCTGCGCCGGGGGATGCCCACGGTGCATGTGAAATGGTCCGAGGCGACCGCGATCCTCGCCGGCGACGCGCTGCAGAGCCTCGCCTTCGAGTTGCTGGCCGACCCGGCGATCGGCCCGCCCGAGGCGCGCGTCCGCCTCGTCGCCGGTTTCGCGCAGGCCATCGGCGCGCGCGGCATGTGCCTCGGGCAGGCGCTCGACATCGCCGCCGAGGCGGCCCCCGAGCCGCTGGACCTCGCCGCGGTCGAACGGCTTCAGGACGCCAAGACCGGCGCGCTCTTCGGCTTCGCCGCCACCGCGGGGGCGCTGATCGCCCGGGCCGACACGCGGCCGCTGGCGGATTACGCGCGGCATCTCGGCCTCGCCTTCCAGATCGCCGACGACCTCCTCGACGCCACCGGCGACGAGGCGGTGACGGGCAAGCGCACCGGCAAGGACGAGGCCGCGGGCAAGGCCACCTTCGTCTCGCTGCTCGGCGTCGGCGGCGCTCGCGACAAGGCCCGCGCGCTGACCAGGGCCGCCGAAGCCGCCCTCGCACCTTATGGCGAGCGGGCGGAAAACTTGCGGGCCCTCGCGCGTTTCGTTATCGAGCGCGACGCCTGACGGGAGGGGCAGCGATGACCGACGAGCCCAGCCAGACCGCGGGGGCGGACCGCCCGCGGACCCCGATCCTCGACCGCGTGACCCTGCCCGCCGACCTCAAGGCGCTCACCGACCGCGAACTGCGCCAGCTCGCCGACGAGCTTCGCGCCGAGACCATCAGCGCCGTCAGCGTGACCGGCGGCCATCTCGGGGCGGGTCTCGGCGTGGTGGAGCTGACCGTGGCGCTGCATGCGGTCTGGGACGCGCCGCGGGACCGGATCATCTGGGACGTGGGCCACCAGGCCTATCCGCACAAGATCCTGACCGGCCGCCGCGACCGCATCCGCACGCTCAGGACCGGAGGCGGTCTCTCCGGCTTCACCAAGCGCAGCGAGTCGCCCTACGACCCCTTCGGCGCGGGCCACTCCTCGACCTCCATCAGCGCCGCGCTCGGCTATGCCATGGCGCGCGAGCTGGGCGGGGCGGGCGGCGACGCCATCGCCGTGATCGGCGACGGCGCCATGTCGGCGGGCATGGCCTTCGAGGCGCTGAACCACGCCGGCCACCTCGGCAAGCGGCTGATCGTGGTGCTGAACGACAATGAGATGTCGATCGCCCCGCCGGTGGGGGCGCTCTCGTCCTACCTCACCCGCCTCTACGCCGGCGGCCCCTATCAGGAACTGAAGGGGCTGGCGAAGGGCGCGGTGGGCCTCCTGCCCGAGCCGTTCCAGGAGGGGGCGCGGCGGGCCAAGGAGATGCTGAAGGGCATGACCATCGGCGGCACCCTCTTCGAGGAGCTGGGGTTTTCCTATGTCGGGCCGGTGGACGGCCACGACCTCGACCAGCTGCTGCCGCTCTTCCGCACGGTGAAGGCGCGGGCCCAGGGACCGATCCTGATCCATGCCGTGACCAAGAAGGGCAAGGGCTACGCCCCCGCTGAGGCCGCCAGCGACCGCGGCCATGCGACCGCCAAGTTCGACGTCCTGACCGGCACCCAGGCCAAGGCGCGCTCGAACGCGCCGAGCTATACCTCGGTCTTCGCCCGCACGCTCGTGGCCGAGGCCGCGCGGGACGAGCGCATCGTGGCGGTGACGGCCGCAATGCCCGACGGCACCGGCCTCAACCTCTTTGCCGAGCGCTTCCCCCGCCGCTGCTTCGACGTGGGCATCGCCGAGCAGCATGCCGTGACCTTCTCGGCCGGCATGGCGGCGGGCGGGATGCGGCCGTTTTGCGCGATCTACTCGACCTTCCTGCAGCGCGGCTACGACCAGATCGTGCATGACGTGGCGATCCAGCGGCTGCCGGTGCGCTTCGCCATCGACCGCGCCGGGCTCGTCGGCGCGGATGGCGCCACCCATGCCGGCAGCTTCGACATCGGCTTCCTCGCCAGCCTGCCCGGCTTCACCGTCATGGCCGCCGCCGACGAGGCCGAACTCGCCCGCATGGTCGTCACCGCCGCCCGCCACGACGACGGCCCCATCGCCTTCCGCTTCCCCCGCGGCGAGGGCACCGGCGTCGAGATTCCCGCCGACCCGCAGCCGCTGCAGATCGGCCGTGGCCGCATCATGGCCGAGGGGGCCCGCGTGGCGATCCTGAGCTACGGCACTCGCCTCTCGGAGGTGATGAAGGCCCACGAAGCCCTCGCCGCCCGCGGCATCGCGCCGACCGTTGCCGACGCCCGCTTCGCCAAGCCGCTGGACCGCGACCTGATCCTCGACCTCGCCGCCCGCCACGAGGCGCTCATCACCATCGAGGAGGGCGCGGTCGGCGGCTTCGGCAGCCACGTCGCGCAACTCCTGGCCGACGAGGCCGTCTTCGACCGCGGGTTGCGCTTCCGCAGCATGGTCCTGCCGGACACCTTCATCGACCACGGCGACCCGGCCGCGATGTATGCCGGCGCCGCGATGAACGCGCCGCAGATTGAGGCGAAGGTGCTGGAGCTGCTGGGCGTGGCCGTGGCGCGGCGGGCATAGCGTCCGGGCGCCACCGCCGCCGACCGCCAGAAGGTCGCACCGGGTTTCCATCGGCCCGCCGATCCGCTAGGCCGCACAGTCCTTGCGCTCCTGCCCGGACCGACGCCCATGTCCATCCACACCCACCCCGAGGCCCATCCCGAGGACCCGCATTACATCACCCGCTCGGGCTGGCTGCGGGCGGCGGTGCTGGGCGCGAATGACGGGGTCGTGTCGACCTCGTCGCTGCTCGCCGGGGTGATCGCGGCCGGGGCGGCGCCGGGGCATGTGCTGCTGACGGGGCTTGCGGGCCTCGCGGCAGGGGCGCTGTCGATGGCGGCGGGGGAGTATGTCTCGGTCAGCAGCCAGGCGGATATCGAGCGCGCCGACATTCGACGCGAGAAGATCGCCCTGCGCGAGAACCCGCATATCGAGGAGGAGGAGCTGACGCGCATCTACGAGCGGCGCGGGCTCAGCCCCGGTCTGGCCGCCGAGGTGGCGCGCGAGCTGCACGACCACGACGCGCTCGCCGCGCATATGCGCGACGAACTGGGGCTGGACGAGATGCATGCGGCCAACCCGGTGCTCGCGGCGCTCGCCTCGGGCGTGACCTTCACGGTCGCGGGCGCGGTGCCGCTGATCGCGGCGATCGCCGCGCCGGAGGGCAGCGCGGCGGGCATCCTGCCGGTCGTAACGCTCATCGCCCTCGCGGGTCTCGGCGGGCTCGGGGCGCGGGCCGGGGGCGCGCCGGTCGGGCGCGCGGCGGCGCGGGCGGTGGTCTGGGGCGCGGCGGCGATGGCGGTCACGGCGTTGATCGGGCGGCTGGTGGGGACGGCGCTCTGACGCGGCATCACCTTCTCGCGCGCCCCGCTGACGGCGGCGGGACGCCCGGCTAGGGTGGCGCGACAACCCCGCGGAGTTTCCCGACCATGCGCCTCGCCCTTGCCCTTGCCTTCACGCTCGCCCTCGCCTCGCCCGCCGCGGCAACCCAGGAATACACCCTGCCGACGCTCTTCGACGTGACCGGAGTCGCCGCCGACGACGTGCTGAACATCCGCGCGAGTCCCTCGGCCTCGGCGCCGATCATCGGCCGCATTGCGCCGAATGCGAAGCGGGTGGAGGTCGTGGATCAGCGCAGCGGCTGGATGCAGGTGAACACCGGCGAACAGGCGGGGTGGGTCAACGGCCGCTACCTGATGTATCGCGTGGATGTCTGGGAGGCGGGGCAGCTGCCGCCGTCGCTGTCCTGCTTCGGGACCGAGCCGTTCTGGAGCCTCACGCGGTCGGGGGGCGGCATGGTCCTCAGCCGTCCCGACGCGGGGGACCGCGCGATGCAGCTTCAGCGGGTGCTCGACACCGGCGTGTTCCGCGACCCGCGCCGGGTGATCGTGGCCGACGGGCTGACGGCGGTGATGACGCCGAAATGGTGCAGCGACGGGATGAGCAGCCGGGTCTACGGGCTGGAGGCGACCGTGGTGCTCGGCTCCGGCACAGGGGCCTCGATGCTTTCGGGCTGCTGCTCCATCGCGTCCCGCTGAGACTCGGCGGCGAGGATCGCGGCGAGGCCGCTGCGGTAGTCCGGGTGGCGCAGAGTGAGGCCGAGGTCGCGCTTGATGCGGGCGTTCGAGACGCGCTTGCTCTCGGAATAGAAGCTGCGGGCCATGGGCGTCATCTCGGCCGTTGCGAAGTCCTCCGCCGGGGGGACGGGCAGGCCGATCAGCCCGGCGGCATGGGCGAGGATGTCCTCCGGCGGGGCCGGGTCGTCGTCGCAGAGGTTCCAGACCGCGCCCGGATGCGGGCGGTCGATCGCGGCGAGGACCGCCTGCGCGATGTCCTCGCCGTGGATGCGCGAGAAGACCTGGTCCGGCTTCACGATTCGCCGCGCGGTGCCGGCCCGCAGCTTCTCGAACGGGCCGCGGCCGGGGCCGTAGATGCCGGCGAGGCGGAAGATGTGCAGCGGCAGGTCATGCGCCCCGGCGAGGGCCTGCCAGGCTTGCTCGGCGGCGAGCCGCTCGCGGCCGCGGGCCGAGCCGGGGGCGGGGGCTGTATCCTCGTCGATCCACGCGCCGCCGGCGTCGCCATAGACGGAGGTGGCCGAGAGATAGCCGAGCCAGCCGGGCTTCGCGGCGGCGATGGCCGCGCCCCAACGGGTCAAAACGGGGTCGCCGTTGCGGCCCGGCGCGATGGCGATGAGGATTGCGTCGGCCGCGGCCACCGCCTTCGCCACCGCCGCGTCATCGCCGGGCCAGAGGATCGGCGTCGCGCCCTTCGCCGCCACGGCCTCCGTCTCGCCCCGCGTGGTCCCCGCGATCCGCCACCCCCGCGCGCGGAGCGCGGCGGTGACGAACCCGGCCGAATAGCCGTGGCCGAAGACCAGCATCAGGGGCGCGTCGGCCCCGCTCACGCCGCCTCGGTCGCGCGGATTTCGAGCGCCTCGGCCGCAAGGCGGATGGTCTCGATCCGCTTCCCGGGGCTCCAGATCTGGCCGGTGAGGATGATCTCGTCCGGGCGGTGCTTCTCGATAAGCGCGTCCATCTGCCGGCGCACCGTTTCGGGGCTGCCGACCGCGGCCACGCCGAGGGCGTGGTTCACCGAGGGCAGCACCTGCGCGGGCACATGTTCGTGGATGTCCTCGACCGGACGCGGCAGCAGGCCGGGCTTGCCGGTCCGCAGGCGCGCGAATGCGAGCTGGGCCGAGGTGCGCAGGAATTGCGCCTCCTCGTCGGTCGGCGCGCAGATGAGGTTCACCGCCAGCATGAAGCACGGCTTCTCGCCCCAGGGGCCGGGCTGGAAGCGGTTGCGGTAGAGGTCGCGCGCGGCCTCCAGCTCCGCCGGGGCGAAGTGGCTGGCGAAGGCGTAGGGCAGGCCGAAGGCGGCGGCCAGCGAGGCGCCGTAGAGCGAGCTGCCGAGGATCCAGACCGGCACGTTGGTGCCCTCGCCCGGATGGGCGTGGACCGCCATGTCGTCGCGGCGCGGGCCGAGATAGCCGATCAGTTCCAGCACGTCGTCGGGGAAGCGGTCGGCGCCCATGCCGCGGCGCAGCGCTTGCATCACCGCCCCGTCGCCGCCGGGCGCGCGGCCGAGTCCAAGGTCGATGCGGTCGGGGAACAGGGTGGCGAGGGTGCCGAACTCCTCCGCCACCCGGTAGGGGGCGTGGTTCGGCAGCATGATCCCGCCCGCGCCGACCCGGATCGTCTTCGTCGCTGCCGCCACCTGGCCGATCAGCAGCGCGGTCGCGGCCGAGGCGATGCCCGGCATGTTGTGATGCTCCGCCAGCCAGAAGCGGTGATAGCCAAGCTCCTCGGCCGTCTGGGCGAGGTCGATCATCGCGCGGAAGGAGTCGGCGGGGCCGGACCCCTCCGGCACCGGGGCGAGATCGAGGATCGAATATTGCATCGGAAATCCTCCTTTGGTCCCGACATAGGTCCGGGCCGCCTGTCTTGCCAGTGTCGGACGCCGCGGGCATGTTGGCGCCGCATCCCCCGGAGGCCGCATGGACAAGCCCGCCCGCCTGCTGCCCGTCGAGACCCCGGAGCCGGTCGAGCGGCAACAGTTCACCGATCCCGAGGCCGCGGTCGAACGGCTGATCTGGCTCTATGACCGGGCCGCGACCTTCCTGCTCGAGAAGTTCCTCGGCACGCTGAACGGCATCCCGCCCGACGCCCGCTTCCGCGCCTTCTACCCCGAGGTGCGGCTGACGACGACGAGCCATTCCAAGACCGACAGCCGTCTCGCCTTCGGGCATGTGGCGCTGCCGGGGCGCTATGCCGCCTCGGTCACGCGCCCGCGCCTCTTTCGCGACTACCTCGTGGCGCAGATCGGGCTGCTGATCCGCAACCACGACGTTCCGGTCACCGTCGGCGAGAGCGCCACGCCCATGCCGGTGCATTTCGCCGTGGCCACCCAGAGCGACCTGAACGTGCCGCAGGAGGGGGTGCTGAACTTCAGCCTGCGCGACGTCTTCGACGTGCCGGACCTCGCCTCGGTGAACGACGACATCGTCAACGACACGCTGGACGCGCATCCCGAGGGAGACCGCCCGCTCGCCACCTTCACCGCGCAGCGGGTGGACTATTCGCTGGCACGTCTGGCGCACTACACCGCGACCCAGCCCGAGCACTTCCAGAACTTCGTGCTGTTCACCAACTACCAGTTCTACGTGGACGAGTTCGAGGCGCTCGCCCGGCGGATGCTGGCCGATCCGGCTTCGGGCTACACCGGCTTCGTGGGGCCGGGAAACCAGCATTTCGGGACCGACGAGGAGATCATCGCCACCGGCGCGCGGCTGCCGCAGATGCCGGCCTATCACCTGATCCGGCCCAATCATCAGGGCATCACGCTGGTCAACATCGGCGTCGGCCCCTCGAACGCCAAGACCGCCACCGACCACATCGCCGTGCTGCGCCCGCATGTCTGGCTGATGGTCGGCCATTGTGCGGGCCTCAGGAACAGCCAGAGCCTGGGCGACTACGTCCTCGCCCATGCCTATCTGCGCCAGGACCACGTCCTCGACGACGACCTGCCGATCTGGGTGCCGCTGCCGACGCTGGCCGAGGTGCAGGTGGCGGTGCAGGAGGCGGTGGCCGAGGTCACGCAGCTCGACGGCTACGAGCTCAAGCGCATCATGCGGACCGGCACGGTCGTCACCATCGACAACCGCAACTGGGAGCTGCGCGACACGCCGATCCATCGCCTCAGCCTCAGCCGCGCGGTGGCGCTGGACATGGAGAGCGCGACGATCGCCGCCAACGGCTTCCGCTTCCGGGTGCCCTACGGCACGCTTCTCTGCGTCAGCGACAAGCCGCTCCATGGCGAGCTGAAGCTGCCGGGGATGGCCACGGATTTCTACCGCAGCCAGGTCGCCAACCACCTGCTGATCGGCGTCCGGGCGATGGAGAAGCTGCGCGAGCTGCCGCTGGAGGAACTGCATTCGAGGAAGCTGCGCTCGTTCAACGAGACCGCGTTCCTGTGACGCCGGGGGCAGGTTCGGGCGGAAATGCACCAGCCGCGGCGCGCCGCCGCGTCAGACGCCGCGAAAACGCTTGAAAGCGCACAAATTCCTTGTGATGCAGGGCGCATTCGCCAGAATGGCGCGCGTGAAAGTCCGACAGGGACCAGAGGAGAAAGAAACATGGCTCAAGCCGCTACCGCCACCCAGGGCTCCAAGCCGATGACCAAGACCCAGCTGGTCGCCGCCCTCGCCGAGGAGATGGGGACGGACAAGCGCCAGGCGGCTGCCGCGCTCGACGCCGTGTCCGCGGTGGTCACGCGCGAGGTGTCGCAGGGCGGCTCGGTGACGCTGCCCGGCATCGGCAAGATCGCCTGCCGCGCCCGCCCCGAGCGCATGGTCCGCAACCCGCAGACCCAGGAAATGATGTCGAAGCCGGCCGACAAGCAGGTCAAGATGACCATCGCCAAGTCGCTGAAGGACATCGTCAACAGCTGACGCAGCCTCGCGCAGGGTTTCCGGGCTGTCCGCAAGGGCAGCCCTTTTCGTTTCGGGCGGCCTGTCGCCCATGGCCTTTCCTCATCGCGGCGGCGGCCGGGAACGAGGTTGGGCTTGACCTCGGCGACCAGGCCCTGTCCGGGGGACAGGCCGCCCGGCGCGCGACGGGCCGGGCAGCGGGGCAGGGGGCCGGTCATGGCACGGATGGACATGCGGGCGATCGCGATGGGGGTCGCCTTCGCCTTCATCTGGGCTTCGGCCTTTTCGGCCACCCGCATCGTCGTGGTGGCGGTGCCGCCGCTGACGGCGCTCGTGCTGCGCTTCACGCTCTCGGGGGTGATTGGGGTCGGGCTGGCGCTCGCCATGGGTCAGCGGTGGCGGCTGAGCCGGAGCGAATGGCGGTCGCTGATCGTCTTCGGCCTGTGCCAGAACGCGCTCTATCTCGGGGCGAACTGGATCGGCATGCAGTGGGTCGAGGCTTCCGCCGCCGCGATCATCGCCTCGATGATGCCGCTGCTGGTGGCCGGTTCCGGCTGGCTCTTCCGGGCCGAGCGGCTGCGGCCGGTCGCCGCCGCCGGGCTGGTCATCGGCCTCGGCGGCGTGGCCCTCGTCATGGGCGCGCGGCTCGAGGACGGGCTGCATCTCGGCGGGGTGCTGATCCTGCTCTTCGGGGTGCTGGCGCTGACCGTCGCCACGCTGGCCGCGCGCGGGGCCGGGGGCGGGGACAACGTGGTGATGGTCGTGGGCCTGCAGATGCTGGTCGGCGCGGCGGCGCTGGTCCCGCCCGCGCTGCTGCTGGAGTGGGGTCAGCCGGCGGTGTGCAGCCCGCCGGTGGTGGCGGGCTTCGTCTTCTCGGTGCTGTTTCCGGGTCTGCTCGCGACCTGGATCTGGCTGCTGCTGGTCCGCCGGATCGGCGCGGTCAGGGCCGCGACCTTCCACTTCCTCAGCCCGGTCTTCGGCGTCGCCATCGCCGCCCTGCTGCTGGGCGAGCGGTTCGGGGTGGTGGACATCATCGGCGCGGCGATCGTGGCCGCGGGCATCCTGATGGTGCAGCTTTCCAGGATGCCCCCGGCGGCGCGCTGACGGCGCCGGGGTGGCGCCTCAGCGCAGGGCCGAGAGGAGCGCAGTCGTGGCGTAGCCGTCCGGCGTCATGCCGCGCGACCGCTGGAACGCCTTGATCGCCTCGATCGACTGGCTGCCCAGCATCCCGTCCGCCTTGCCCGCGTTGAAGCCGAGCGCGTTCAGCCGCGTCTGGATCTGGGTCTTCTGCGCGTTCGAGAGCTGCGCGTCGCCCCGCGGCCAGCTGCCCCGCACCCCGCCGCGACCGGCGATGGCGTCGCCCAGCATGCCCACGCCCATCACGTAGTTGTCCGAGGCGTTGTAGGTTCGCAGCGCCGTGAAGTTCGAGCTGACGAGGAACGCCGGTCCCCGCGCCCCGGCCGGCGCGAGGATCGCCCCCTGCCAGCCCGGCATCGCCGCGCCCGAGGCCGTGCGCACGCCCATCCCCGCCCAGGCCCCGCCGGCCCTGCGGTTGTCGCGGCCCACCTGGTTGAAGTCGAACCCCTGCGGCAGCACCACCTCGACCCCCCAGGGCAGCCCGCGGGTCCAGCCCGAGCGCGCGAGATAGGCCGCGGTCGAGGCGAGGCTGTCGGTCGGATCGTCCGACCAGATGTCGCGCTTGCCGTCGCCGGTAAAGTCCACGGCATGGCTGAGATAGCTCGTCGGCATGAACTGCGTATGCCCCATCGCGCCCGCCCAGGAGCCGACCATCCCCTCGGGCGTCACGTCGCCTGCCTGGATGATCCTCAGCGCCGCGACCAGCTGCTGCTGGAACATCTCGCCCCGGCGGCCGTCATAGGCGAGCGTGGCAACCGCCGGGATGATCCGCGTGGTGCCGCGGTTGGCGCCGAAATTCGACTCCATCCCCCAGACGGCGAGGACGACCTCGCGGTCGACGCCGTAGCGGTTCTCGATGGCGCCGAGCGTCGAGGCGAGCTGGCTCTGCTTCTGGCGGCCGGTGCTGACGCGGCTCGAGGAAACCGCGCCGTCGAGATATTCCCAGACGGGCTTCGAGAACTCGGCCTGTCGGCGGTCGAGGCGGATCACCTCGGGGTTGTAGCGGGCGCCGGCCAGGGAGCGGTCGTAGACGGCGGGCTGGATGCCGGCGGCGATGGCATGGAGGCGGAAGTCGTTGACGAACCGCTCGAACCCGGCCTGACTGGCGGGCCCGGTCCGCTGGATATTGGCCGCGACCGGCGCGGCGTTCGAGGCGCCGGGCGTCCTGAGGCCCGCGCCGCAGGAGGCAAGGACCGCGACGGCGAGGCCCGCCATGGCGATGCGCGGAAGCGTGCGGGGAAGGGTGAGGGTCATGCTGTCTCTCGCCTCGTTGGTTTTTTCTGGTTTTCGGCGAGTGTAGCGAAGCAGGGCTGGCATGGGGAGGGGGGAAGGACCCGTTGTCCGCCCGTTTCCCGAGGCCGCCAAGGCCCGCCCGTCGCCGAGGCGGAGCCGCCGTCCTCAGTCCTCGCCGAATACCGGCTCCATCTGCGCCACGATCACCGCGTTCTCCGCCGCCGCGCGCTCCATCAGCGCGCGCTCCTCCTCGGGGATCTCGTGGCCTTCTGCGAGCCGCTCCTCCAGCGTGCCGTAGCCGGTCACGTCCAGCGGCGCGAGACCCGCGTCCTTCAGGATCGCCACCGTCTCGCGCACCGCCTCGGCCTCGTCGCGGCCGGAGGCGTAGCAGACGAGCCCCGCGCCAGTGGCGCCTTCGGGCAGCCCGTCGCCGGGCTTGCGGCCGACCTCGACCAGCAGGGTGAAGACGGGATCGGGCATGGTCAGATCTCCGACAGGGTTTCGGGGACGGGCGGCAGCGACGGCGCGGTCCAGTCGCCCTTGCCGCAGTTGGCGCAGTCGCTGTCGGGCAGGGCCGAGGCGGCGGGCGCGACATGGCCGCAGGTCGTGCAGCAGGTGAGGCCATCGCGCTCGCGGCCCGTCTCGGCCGATCCCTCGGCGGGGATCACGTCGGCGGGGGGCACGATGGCGAGGCCGGGCCGCGGCTTGTCGAACCGGAAGACCGAGGCAGTGCCATTGATCTCGAGGAAGGCGTCCTCGACCTGGCCGAGGTTTGACACGCCCGCCCCGCGCAGGATCGCCTTGATCTCGTCCTCGCCGATGTCGCGCCGCAGCATCCCCTCGCGGACGAGCTCGCCATCGCGCACGACGCGCACCGGGCGGCCGTCGATCAGCGCCTCGGCCGTCTGCGAATGCACGATCGCCTTGTCGAGGGCCTTGTTGATCAGCACGACCACCGTGATGACCATCATCGCCACCAGGAGCGGCACGTCGTCGTAGAACATCGCGTCGCCGACCGCCGAGCCGAGCGCGATGACCAGCAGGAACTCGACCATCGAGAGCTGCGCGACCCCGCGCCCCCCGATCCAGCGGATCAGCAGCAGCGTGTAGCCGTAGATCACGACCACGCGGAAGGCGATCTCGGCGTAGAAGAGGGGCGGGTAGTCGCCCAGGAACATCCGTTGCAGGTCGAAGGGCACGAAGCCGGGTTCCATGAGCATCTCCGAGGGCGTTTCGAGGCGGTGTAGCGCGGGGCCTCGGCCGCCGGAAGGCGGGTCAGCCCAGCCACGCCCGCAAGGCCGCGGGCGGATCGGCGAAGAGCGCGCCGATCTCCTGCGGCGGATGGGCGCGGCCATCGGCCACGACGATGCCCAGCTCCGCGAAACGCCGGGCGTCGGCGGGGTCGTGCGTGACCATCAGCACCGTCGCCCCGCTGCGGTCGGCGATGGAACCGACGAGGTCCAGCATCTCGTCCTTCAGCGCCGGACCGAGGGCCGCGAAGGCTTCGTCGAGGAGCAGCAGCGGCCGCTCGCGCAGCAGCACGCGGGCAAGGGCGACGCGCCCCTGCTGGCCGCCCGAAAGCTGCGCGGGCCTGCGGGCGCCAAGGCCCTCCAGCCCCACGGCGGCGAGCGCGCCCTCGACCGAATGCCGCTGCGCGGGCGAGAGGCGCAGGTCGGGGCGCAGGCCGAGGCCAACGTTCTGCGCGGCGGTCAGGTGCGGAAAGAGGTTCTGGTCCTGGAACAGGATCGACACCGGCCGCGCGCCGGGGGGAAGCGGGCCGAGGTCGCGGCCGTCCCAGAGGATGCGGCCGCGGGTGGGCGTGAGGAACCCCGCGACCAGCGACAGCAGCGTGGTCTTGCCCGACCCGGACGGACCCATCACCGCGACCGGCGCGCCCGCGGGCACGTCGAAATCCGCGGAGAAGATGAAATCGTCCCAGACCGCCTCCAAGCCGTCGAACCGCAAGCTCACGCGCGGCCTCCGCGGTCAAAGAGCCAGAACAGCCCGAGGCTCAGCCCCATCAGCAGCACCGCCGCCCCTGCCGCGTCCGCGAGGCGGTAGCTGCCCATGAGCTGATACAGCATCAGCGGCAGCGTCGCCGTGCGCGTGTCGCCGAAGAGCGCGATCACGCCGAGATCGCCCATCGCCAGCGCCGCGGCGAGACCGGCGCCGAAGCCGAGCGGCCCGCGCAGCCGCGGCAGCGTCAGCAGCCGCAGCCGGGCCGCCCCCGCGAGGCCGAGCGAGGCGGCGAGGCGGCCGTAATCGGCCTCGAGCGTCCGGCTGGCGGGGATCAGGGCGCGGAGCGCGAAGGGCAGGGCCATGATGGCGTTGACCGCGATGGTGACGGGGATGGCAAGGCCGCTGACCGGCACCGCATGGCTCAGGATCAGGAAGAGCCCGGTCCCGAGGACCAGCGGCGAGGCGACCAGCGGCAGCATCCCCGCCGCCTCGATCCAGAGCCGCCGCCCCCGCGCGAGGGCGAGGGCAAGCGGCAGCGCGAGGGCGATCGTCAGCGCGGTCGAGGTCAGCGCCATGCCGACGGAGCGCGCCGTCGCGGCCCAGACCGTCTCCGGGAGGCTGCCGATCCGCGGCAGCCCGCTGCCAATCACCGCGCCGACAGGTCCGAGCAGGAATCCCGCCGCGAGCAGGATCACCGCCGCATCCGCCCACCCCCGCCAGCCGGGCGGCGCGGGACCGGGGGCCTCGCGGTCGAGGCCGGCGCCGAAGCCCGCCGGGGCGGCGGCGCGGCCCGCGAGCGCGAGGGCGGCGAGGCTGAGGGCGACCTGCACGAGGCCGAGGCTCGCCGCCCGGCCCGGATCGGCGTCGAAGCGGAAGGCCTGGTAGATCGCCAGCTCCACCGTGGTCGCGCGCGGCCCGCCGCCGAGGGCGAGGGCCACGGTGAAGGAGGTGAGGCAGATGAGGAACACCGCCAGCCACGCGCCGGGCGCGACCTCGCGCAGCAAGGGGCGCTCAAGGTGGCGGGCGATGTCGCGCGGGCCGAAACCCAGCGAGGCGGCGAGGCGGAAGCGCTCGGCCGGGACCGATTGCCACGCCTGCAAGATCAGCCGGGTGGCGAGCGGCAGGTTGAAGAACAGGTTGGCCAGGACCACCCCTTGCGCGCCGTAGATCGAGATCTCCGGCAGGCCGAGCGCGGCGAGCCCCGCATTGATCCAGCCGCTGCGCCCGAACATCGCCACGAGGCCGAAGATCGCCACGATGGTGGGCAGGATGAAGGGCGCACCCAGCAGCAGCACGAGCGCGCCCCGGGCGGGGAAGCGACGGCGGGCGAGGGCGCGGGCGACGGGAATGGCGAGGGCGACCGAGAGCGTGGCCGACACCGCCGCCTGCCACAGCGTGAACCAGACCGCGCGCAGGTCCCACTGCGTCAGCCCCGACAGCCCCCGCGCCTCCCATGCCACCGCGCCCAGCGTGCCGAGGATCAGCGCGGCGAGGCCCCCGGCCACCGCCGCGCCGGGCGAGGGCCTCAGCGCGTGAAGGCGCGCAGCCATTCGTCGAGCGCGGGCTGACGCAGGGCCTCGGCCTCTGCCTCGGAATAGAACAGGGTCGTGGCCGGCCGCGGCAGGTCGCGGAAGGCCTGCGGCAGGTCCTCGGGCGGCAGCTTGGCGGGATAGGACCAGTTCGCCTCGGCGATCATGCCCTGGAAGTCGGGCGAGAGGATGTAGTCCATGAAGGCCTGCGCCAGTTCCGGCTGGTCGCTGCCGGCCAGTTGCGCGGCGAGTTCCGTGTAGAGGTAATGCCCCTCGGGGAAGATCGCGGCGTGCTTGGTCGTGTCACCCTCGGCGATGACGTGATAGGCGGGCGAGGTCGTGTAGCTCAGCACCATGTCCACTTCGCCGTCGGTGAAGAGGCCGTAGGCCTCGGACCAGCCGCGGGTGACGGTCAGCACCTTGGGCGCGAGTTTCGCCCAGGCCGCCTCGGCCCCGTCGCCATAGATGTGCTTGACCCAGAGCAGCATGGCGAGGCCCGCGGAGGAACTGCGCGGGTCCTGCAACGCGATCTTCAGGGTATCGGGGGCGTCGAGCAGCGCCGCGAAGCTCTCGGGGGGCGTGGCGAGCCGGGTTTCGTCATAGACGAAGGCCAGTTCGGACCAGTTGAAAGGCAGGAAGATGTCGTCGGTCCACGCCACCGGCATGGTCAGGGCGGCGGTGTCCTGCCGGTGCGGCGCGAAGAGGCCGGTGGCGCGGGCGCGGGCGGTCTGGTCGGTGTTGAGGCCGATCACGACATCGGCGCGGGTGCTCTCGCCTTCGAGCAGGAGGCGCGGCAGCACGTCGCCGGTGACGAAGACGAGGTCGCAGTTGCAGGCGGCCTCGAAGCCCGCCTCGATCCGCGGCCCCGGCCCCCAGTCGGAGGCGAAGTAGTCGGGGGCGTAGGCGGTGAGTTCGGGGCGCTCCTGCGCGGCGGCTGGCAGGGCCATCGCGGCGACGGCCAGGGCAGCGGGTATCGCGTGACGCATCGCGTCCTCCTTTCGCTCGAATGTTACGGAGAAAGGGGCGCGACGCCTTCCCTCCGCCGGTGTGAGCCGGATCAGGTTCTGCGGGATCGCGCGGTCAGGACGCGCATCTCAGCCCTTCTCAAGGGCACCCCGAGGCGAGGGGGAGAGTGGGGCGGGGCGGCGGCGGATGCAAGGGGGATGACAGAGCGGGCCGGTCGCACGCTCGTCGCGACAGAGGGCAGCGTCCGCCCTGGTGGACGCGAAGCGTCCGCCGTAGGGAGGGCGGACGCTGACCGATCCGCGGGGCGGATCGGTCGTCATGTGGCTGAGGGCGCGCGCAAATGGGCACAGGGTCCCATTTGCGGACGCGGAACGAGGGCCCGGTTCCTATGAGGCGCTCGCAGCCGCCGTCGCCCCCGCCACCCGCAGCGTGAGGTTCACCCGGCCGCCGCCCGGCACCACGGCTGAACTCCCCGCCCGGATGCGGTCGATCCCGTGAAACGCGAGTCGCGCCGGCCCCTCCAGCACCAGCACGTCGCCCGAGCGCAGCCACAGGCTCTGCGTCGGCGCGCCGCGCTCCGCCCCGCCGATGCGGAACAGCGCCTCGTCGCCGAGGCTGACCGAGACGACAGGCTGCGTCAGATCGGCCTCGTCGCGGTCCTGGTGCAGCCCCATGCGGGCGCGGTCGCGGTAGAGGTTCACGAGGCAGCTGTCGGGCGGCGCGGCGCCGGGCACCGCAGCGGCCCAGAGGTCGAGCAGCATCGGCGGAATCGGCGGCCAGGCCCGGCCATCCTCCTGCGCGGGCGCATAGCGGTAGCCGCGCCGGTCGGAGGTCCAGCCGAGCGGCCCCGCGGCGCTCATCCCCACGCTCATCGGCTTGCCCCATCGCGTCACCGGATGGCGCGGCGGGGCCTCGGCCCAGATCGCCTCGACCGCGGCCATCAGCGCCGCCTGCGCGCCCGCGTCCAAGGCCGCGGCCCAGAGCCGCGCACCGGGGCGCACCTCCCTCCCCGGCCGCGCAGGCAATGCTTCAAAACCGCTCAAAACCCGTCTCTCCCGTCGCTTGCAGCGCCAAAACCGCGTCCCTATATCTCCCTCGAACCGCCGGGGCGGTCCGTCCCGGCCAAGCGAAGCCACCAAGGGATCGGGCCACGGAGGCCATAACGGGTCCGCGGCCCCCATATCGCCGAAGAAAGGTGTTGTGAATCATGTCCAAAGTCATCGGTATCGACCTCGGGACCACCAACAGCGTCGTCGCCATCATGGACGGCAGCCAGCCCAAGGTCATCGAGAACAGCGAGGGGCAGCGCACCACCCCCTCGATCGTCGCCTTCACCGACAGCGAGCGTCTCGTCGGCCAGCCCGCCAAGCGCCAGGCCGTCACCAACCCGGAAAACACGGTCTTCGCCGTCAAGCGCCTGATCGGCCGCCGCGTTACCGACGCCGAGGTCGAGAAGGACCGCAAGCTCGTCCCCTACAAGATCGTGGACGGCGGCAACGGCGACGCCTGGGTCGACGTGCATGGCGAGAAATATTCCCCCGCGCAGATCAGCGCGATGATCCTTCAGAAGATGAAGGAAACCGCCGAGAGCTACCTCGGCGACAAGGTCACGCAGGCGGTCATCACCGTCCCCGCCTATTTCAACGACGCCCAGCGTCAGGCGACCAAGGACGCGGGCAAGATCGCCGGGCTCGACGTGCTGCGGATCATCAACGAGCCGACGGCGGCGGCGCTGGCCTACGGCCTTGACAAGAAGGACAGCAAGACCATCGCGGTCTATGACCTCGGCGGCGGCACCTTCGACATCACCATCCTGGAAATCGACGACGGCCTCTTCGAGGTGAAGTCCACCAACGGGGACACGTTCCTCGGCGGCGAGGACTTCGACATGAAGATCGTCAACTACCTCGCCGACGAGTTCAAGAAAGAGCATGGCGTTGATCTGACCAAGGACAAGATGGCGCTTCAGCGGCTGAAGGAGGCCGCCGAGAAGGCCAAGATCGAGCTTTCCTCGACCACCCAGACCGAGATCAACCAGCCCTTCATCAGCATGGACAAGAACAGCGGCACGCCGCTGCACCTGGTCATGAAGATGAGCCGCGCCAAGCTCGAGAGCCTGGTGGGCGATCTGGTGAAGCGCACGATGAAGCCGGTTCAGGACGCGCTGAAGGATGCCGGTCTCGGCAAGGGCGACATCGACGAGGTGGTTCTGGTCGGCGGCATGACCCGCATGCCCAAGGTGATCGAGGAGGTGCAGTCCTTCTTCGGCAAGGAGCCGCACAAGGGCGTCAACCCCGACGAGGTCGTGGCGCTGGGCGCCGCCATCCAGGCGGGCGTGCTGCAGGGCGACGTCAAGGACGTGGTGCTGCTCGACGTGACGCCGCTGTCGCTGGGCATCGAGACGCTGGGCGGCGTGTTCACGCGGCTCATCGACCGCAACACCACGATCCCGACCAAGAAGTCGCAGGTGTTCTCGACCGCCGAGGACAACCAGAACGCGGTGACGATCCGGGTCTTCCAGGGCGAGCGCGAGATGGCGGCCGACAACAAGCTGCTTGGCCAATTCAACCTCGAGGACATCCCCCCCGCGCCCCGCGGCCTGCCGCAGATCGAGGTGACGTTCGACATCGACGCGAACGGCATCGTCTCGGTCAGCGCCAAGGACAAGGGCACCGGCAAGTCGCAGAACATCACCATCCAGGCCTCGGGCGGCCTCAGCGATGAGGACATCGACCGCATGGTGAAGGACGCCGAGGCGAATGCCGAGGCCGACAAGGGCCGCCGCGAGGTGGTCGAGGCGAAGAACCAGGCCGAGAGCCTGATCCACTCGACCCGCAAGTCGCTGGACGAGCATGGCGACAAGGTCGACGGCTCGACCGTCGAGGCGATCGAGCTGGCCGTCGGCGCGCTCGAGGAAGCGGTCAAGTCGGAGGACGCCGGCAAGATCCGCGGCGGCATCCAGAACGTGATGGACGCCTCGATGAAGCTCGGTGAGGCGATCTACAAGTCCGCCCAGTCGCAGCCCGGTGGCGCGGGCGAGGACGCGGACGGTCGCGACGAGGGCCCGCGCGGCGCCGACGAGGACATCGTCGATGCCGATTTCGAGGACCTCGGCGAGAACCGTCGGCGCAGCTGAGGCGCCGGGACGAGAACCGGGCCGGCCCGCCGCGACTGACGCCGCGGGCCGGCCCTTCCTTTAGGTGAATGTGGACGGGCACGCCTTCGATATGGCCAAACGTGACTTCTATCAGGTGCTGGGCGTCAACCGCGGCGCGACCGCCGACGAGATCAAGCGGGCCTTCCGCCAGAAGGCGAAGGCGCTGCATCCCGACCACAACAAGGACTGCAAGGACTCGGAAGCCGCCTTCAAGGAGGCGAACGAGGCCTACGAGGTGCTGCGCGACGACCAGAAGCGCGCCGCCTATGACCGCTTCGGCCATGCGGCCTTCGAGAACGGGGGCGGCATGAACGGCGGTTTCCGCGGCGGCCATCCGGGCGATTTCGGCTCGGCCTTCGCGGATGTATTCGAGGATCTCTTCGGCGAGTTCGCCCGCGCCCGCGGCGGCCCCGGAGCCGGCCGCAGCCGCGCCACGCGCGGGCAGGACCTGCGCTACAACCTCGGCCTCAGCCTCGAGGAGGCCTTCACCGGGCTGCAGAAGCAGATCACCGTCCCCGGCTCGGTCGCCTGCGAGGAATGCAACGGCACCGGGGCCGAGGGCGCGGTCGAGCCGCAGTCCTGCCCGACCTGCGCCGGCATGGGCAAGGTCCGCGCCCAGCAGGGCTTCTTCACGATCGAGCGCACCTGCCCGACCTGCAACGGCCAGGGCCAGATCGTGAAGAACCCCTGCAACGCCTGCCACGGCGCCGGCCGGGTCGAGAAGGAGCGCACGCTCTCCGTCACCGTTCCCGCCGGGGTCGAGAGCGGCACCCGCATCCGCCTCGCCGGCGAGGGCGAGGCCGGCACCCGCGGCGGTCCGCCGGGCGATCTCTACATCTTCATCGAGGTCCGCGAGCACGCGATCTTCGCCCGCCAGGGCAAGACGCTGGCCTGCCGCGTGCCGGTCGGCATGGTGACGGCGGCCCTCGGCGGCGAGATCGAGGTGCCGACCATCGACGGCGGCCGCTCGCGCGTGAAGGTGCCGCAGGGCAGTCAGACCGGCCGCCAGATGCGCCTGCGCGGCAAGGGCATGCCGCCGCTGCGCCATGGTCAGGGCTTGCAGGGCGAGCCGGGCGACATGCTGATCGAGCTGGAAGTCGAGACCCCGGTGAACCTCACCGTGCGGCAGAGGGAACTGCTGCGCGAGTTCGACCAGATCGCCGCCGACAACCACCCGCAAAGCCAGAGCTTCTTCGCCAAGGTGAAGGGGTTCTGGGAGGACATGACGAGCAGCGGCTGAGGGGCGGGAGGGGGCGGCCGGCTCAACCGCCGCGCCATACAGTTTAACCCTTCCTTCACCCCTCCCGGCGCAGACTGCACCCATGTCCGCGAATCGCGCCTTCGCCGAAGCCCCGCTGCCGCTCCTCCTCCCCGGAGGGGCGGAGGACGAGGCACCGTTGCCCCTCAAGCCGGGCCGCAGCCCGCCGCCCTCCTACATCGCCGACCACCGCGCCCGCCTGCGCGAGCGCTTCATGACCGGCGGCGCCGACGCGATGCCGGACTACGAACTGCTGGAACTGGTCCTCTTCCGTGCCATTCCGCGGCAGGACGTGAAGCCGCTCGCCCGTCGGCTCCTCGACGCGTTCGGCGATTTCAACGCCGTCCTCTCGGCCACGCCAACGCGGCTCGACGCCATTCCGGGCGTCGGCCCGGCCGTCATTCAGGAGCTGAAGATCGTCGAGGCGGCCGCCCGGCGGCTCGCCCGCGCGCGGGTTCTCAGGCGGCCGGTGCTGACCAGCTGGCAGGCGCTGCTCGACTACTGCCAGGCCGCCATGGCGCATGGCGAGATCGAGCAGTTTCGGGTCCTCTTTCTCGACCGCAAGAACGTGCTCGTCGCCGACGAGGCGCAGGGGCGGGGAACCGTGGACCATGTCCCGGTCTATCCGCGCGAGATTGTGCGCCGCGCGCTGGAGCTGAACGCCTCGGCCCTGATCCTCGTCCACAACCACCCCTCGGGGGACCCGACCCCCTCGGCGGCGGATGTCGAGATGACCGGGCGGGTGCGCGACGCGGCCGCGGTGATGGGAATCACGCTGCACGATCATCTGGTGATCGGCCGCGGGCGGGAGGTGAGTTTCAGGGCGGCAGGGCTGCTCTGAGCCGCCCGGCAGGCGCCTGCCGCGTCGTCTGGCGCGGCCGGGGCGCTTATTCGCCTGCCGAAGGCCGGCGCGGCCGCGGCGCGGGGCTGCGCCGCGCGCGGGAACCGACCGCGGCGCAATTCCCACATCTGCGGCAACTTGCGCGCGATCCTGCGTCTCCGGCCGCTGGACTGACGCGGAATTGACCGCTAGAACCGCGACGGCAAGGGCGCCCCCCCGTGGTGGCGCCGTCAGCATATCGGCCCGCGTCCGGGCCCGAATGGAGAACCGAGCCCGTGTCCCATGTCGACGACACCCATGGAGGCCCGCACGCCGAACCCGAAGGCACGCGGCGCGACTTCCTCTATTACGCCACCGCCGGCGCCGGCGCGGTCGCCGCCGGAGCCTCGGCCTGGGTGCTGATCGACCAGATGAATCCCTCGGCCGACGTGCAGGCGCTCAGCTCGATCATGGTCGACATCTCGGCGGTCGAGCCGGGCACCCAGCTGACGGTCAAGTGGCTCGGCAAGCCGGTCTTCATCCGCCGCCGCACCGAGGACGAGATCGCCGCGGCCCGCGCCGACGATGACGCGGCGCTCATCGACCCGCTGTCGCAGAACCCCAACAAGCCCGACACCAACGCCGACGACATCAACCGCACGCTGGACGAAGCCGGCGAGTGGCTGGTCATGATCGGCGTCTGCACCCATCTCGGCTGCGTCCCGATCGGCAACGGCGCCGGCGATTACGGCGGCTGGTTCTGCCCCTGCCATGGCAGCCACTACGACACCGCAGGCCGCATCCGCCGCGGTCCCGCGCCGCAGAACCTCATCATCCCCGTCGCGGCCTTCGCCGACGACACCACCATCCAGCTGGGCTGAGGAGGCCAGGATGTCGGGTATCCCGCACGACCACTACGAGCCCCGCACCCGCTTCGAGCGCTGGCTGCACCGGCGTCTGCCGATCGTCGAGCTCGTCGTCGACTTCGTCACCCTGCCGACCCCCAGGAACCTCAACTGGTGGTGGATCTGGGGGATCGTTCTGACCTTCTGTCTGGTGCTGCAGATCGCCACCGGCGTGGTCCTCGCGATGCACTACACGCCGCATGTCGACCTGGCCTTCGCGTCGGTCGAGCACATCATGCGCAACGTGAACGGCGGCCACATGCTGCGCTACCTGCATTCGAACGGGGCGTCGCTGTTCTTCCTCGCGGTCTACATCCACATCTTCCGCGGTCTCTACTACGGCGGCTACAAGGCCCCGCGCGAGGTGACCTGGATCATCGGGATGCTGATCTTCATCCTGATAATGGCGACCGCCTTCATGGGCTACGTGCTGCCCTGGGGCCAGATGTCGTTCTGGGGCGCGACCGTCATCACCGGCCTCTTTGGCGCCATTCCCGGCATCGGCCCGACGATCCAGACCTGGCTGCTGGGCGGCCCGGCGGTGGACAACGCCACGCTGAACCGCTTCTTCTCGCTGCACTACCTGCTGCCGCTGGTGCTCGCGGCCCTCGTGATCGTCCACTTCTGGGCCTTCCACTCGACCGGCAACAACAACCCGACCGGGGTCGAGGTGCGCCGCACCTCCAAGGCCGAGGCTAAGCGCGACACGGTGCCGTTCTGGCCGGGCTTCGTGATCAAGGACCTGTTCTACATGGTCATGATCCTGGTGGTCTTCTTCGCGGTGGTGGGCTTCATGCCGAACTTCCTCGGCCACCCGGACAACTACATCGAGGCCGATCCGCTGGTCACCCCCGCGCATATCGTGCCGGAGTGGTACTTCCTGCCCTTCTACGCGATCCTGCGCGCCTTCACCGCCGACGTCTGGGTGGTGATGGCCGTGAACTTCCTCAGCTTCGGCATCATCGACGCCAAGTTCTTCGGCGTGCTGGCGATGTTCGGCTCCATCATCGTGCTGGCGCTGGTCCCGTGGCTGGATACCAGCCGCGTGCGTTCGGGCCGCTACCGGCCGCAGTTCAAATGGTGGTTCTGGCTGCTGGTGATCGACTTCGTGGTGCTGACCTGGGCGGGCGCCATGCCGGCCGAGGGGATCTATCCCTACATCGCTCTGGCCGGATCGGCCTACTGGTTCGCCTATTTCCTCGTGATCATGCCGCTTCTGGGCATCTTCGAGCGGCCTGACCCAATGCCCTCGACGATCGAGGAAGACTTCAACGCCCGCTACGGCATCAGCGCGCACCCGGCCGAGTGAGGGAGAGCCGAGAATGACCCTGAAGACCACGACCCTCACCGCGGTTCTCGCGCTGGCCCTCGGCGCGCATGGCGCCGCGGCCCAGCAAACCCGGACCATCACCGTCCCGATCGGCGACGGCACGACGCAGGCGCAACAGGGCGACGGCTGGACCTTCGTGGCCACCCCCAAGGGCGGCGAGGCCGTCGCGGCCGAGGCGGTCGGCGCACCGCCGGCCACCGCGCCGGGGCAGCTGGTGCAGGCGCCCGCCGCTGGCGACGCGCTGTCCACCACCGGCACGACCGGACTCGCCCCCTCGCCAGCGCCGGGCGAGCCGCCGCTGGTCAGCCAGGAGGGCGGCGAGACCGCGCCGGGGGACGAGGCACCGGTCGCCACCGGCACAGCCGATCCGGCGAGCGACGCGCTCGTGAGCGAGCCGCAGCCGGGCACCGCGGACGCGCAGACGCCGCAGGGCGAAGCGCCGGTGGTCGGGGTCGAGGGCGAGGCGGATGCGACCGCGTCCGAAACCCAGCCCGCCGCCGACACCGCCGCGGCCGAGCCGGCAACGGATGCCGGGCTGGCCGAGCCGACGACCCCGCCGCCGGGCGGCGGACCGGCGGAGCCGGCTGCCATCGGGGGCCCCGATGAGCCTGCGACCGACACCGAGGCCGGCGCGGCGACCGCGCCTGCGGCCGAGGCCGGCGCGCAAGCCGGGGCCGAGCCTGCGGCGGAAGCTGCTACGACCGGCGAGCCGGTCGAGGGCTCCATCGCCGATGACGGCACCGCGGGCGAGGGCGAAGCCCCGGACGCCAGCGCGGCGCAGGAGGCGGGCAGCGATGAGGCCGAATCCGACGCCGAGGCGGCCGAGATGGGCGCCGACGGCACGGCGGTTGCCGAGCCCGGCCCCGAGGAGATCCAGGCCGCCGAGCCCGCGCCCGAGGAGCAGGAGGCGGCGCATCAGGAGATCACCGACGTCGCCTTCAGCTTCGAGGGTCCGTTCGGCCGCTTTGACCAGTTCCAGCTGCAGCGGGGCCTGCAGGTCTACACCGAGGTCTGCTCGGCCTGCCACGGGCTGCGCTATGTCCCGATCCGCACGCTCTCCGACCCCGGCGGCCCCGGCCTGCCCGAGGATCAGGTGCGCGCCTATGCCGCGATGTTGGAGATCGAGGACCCGGAAACGGGCGAGTTCCGGCCGCGGCTGCCGACCGACAACTTCCCCACCGTCGCGGGCGAGGGGATGGGGCCGGACCTCTCGGTCATGGCCAAGTCGCGGGCGGGCTTCCACGGGCCCTACGGCACCGGCCTCAACCAGCTCTTCAACGGCATGGGCGGGCCGGAATACATCTACTCGATCCTCACCCACTATACCGGCGAGGAGCAGGAGCAGGCGGGGTCGTTCTTCTACGAGAACACCACCTTCCCCGGCGGCCTGATCGCAATGGCGCCGCCGATCTTCGAGGAGGGCGTGACCTTTGCCGACGGCACCGCGGCCACGGTGGAGCAGCAGGCTGCGGACGTCGCCGCCTTCCTGATGTGGACCGCCGAGCCGAAAATGATGGCCCGCAAGCAGGCCGGCCTCGTGTCTGTGGTGTTCCTCGTCATCCTGACGGCGCTGCTCTACCTGACGAACAAGCGTATCTGGTGGTCGATCAAGCACCCGGTGAAGCGCGACTGAGACGAGAGCCTGAGGCGTGAACGGGAACGGCGGTCCTTCGGGGCCGCCGTTTTTCGTCGGGCCCGCGGCCTCGCTTCACCGGAGTCAGCTTGTCAGGTTTCGCGCCGCCCCGACACGATTTCTCTGCGAGAAATCGAGAACCGATCCTTCGCAGAAGGATCGACGACCGAGGCTTCGGGTCCGTGGCCTCTTCTCAGCCGATCGCGCCCCGGCGCCCGCCGGTCTGCGCCCGGTCGAGCAGCAGGTGATCGAGGATCACGCAGGCCGCCATCGCCTCGGCCACCGGCACCGCGCGGATGCCGACGCAGGGGTCGTGGCGGCCTTTCGTCACCAGATCGACCTCCTCGCCGGCCGCCGTGATGCTGCGGCGCGGGGTCAGGATCGACGAGGTGGGCTTGACCGCGAAGCGGACGACGATGTCCTGCCCGGTCGAGATGCCGCCGAGGATGCCGCCCGCATGGTTCGACCGGAACTCCGGCCCGTGCGGCCCCATGCGGATCTCGTCGGCGTTCTCGGACCCGCGCAGGGCGGCGGCGGCCATGCCCTCGCCGATCTCGACCCCCTTGACGGCGTTGATCGACATCATCGCGGCGGCGAGGTCGGTGTCGAGCTTGGCATAGACCGGCGCGCCGAGGCCGGGGGGGCAGCCGCGCACCGTTACCTCGACGACCGCGCCGACTGAGTCCTGCGCCTTGCGGATGCCCTCGAGCGCCTCGGCCCATTCCGCCGCTGCGACCGGATCGGGGCAGAAGAGCGGGTTGCGGTCGATCTCACCGGCGTCGAAGCGCGCCCGGTCGATGCCGAGCGTTCCCATCCGCACCATGTAGCCGGTGATGCCCAGTCCCGGCGCCAGTTCCGCCAGCACCGCGCGGGCAACACCGCCTGCGGCCACCCGCGCCGCCGTCTCGCGGGCCGAGGAACGGCCGCCGCCGCGATAGTCGCGGTGGCCGTATTTCAGGTGATAGGTGATGTCGGCATGGCCCGGCCGGAAGCTGCGGGCGATCTCGCCATAGTCCTTCGACCGCTGGTCGGTATTCTCGATCATCAGCTGGATCGGCGTGCCGGTGGTGCGGCCCTCGAACACGCCCGAGAGGATGCGGACCGCGTCCGCCTCCTGGCGCTGCGTCGTCAGGCGCGACTGGCCGGGACGGCGGCGGTCGAGCCAGGGCTGGATCGCGGCCTCGTCGAGCGGGACCCCCGGCGGGGTGCCGTCCACCGTCGCGCCGAGCGCCGGCCCGTGGCTCTCGCCCCAGGTGGTGACGCGGAACACATGCCCGAAGCCGTTGACGCTCATTCCCGCAGCCCTCCGTCGTGCGCGCCCTGGGCTTTACGCGGGCGCGCGGCCGAGGTCCACGGGGAGGGCGGCCTCAGCGCGCCGCCGACCAGCTGGCCGATTCGTTCTGGCGGGACACGAACTCGCCCATCAGCCCGACCATCACCAGAGCGAGGGTGACATAGACCGGATACATGACCGAGGAGTGGTGCGGCGTGTAGTTGAGGAACACGAAGCCGCGGGTCTGGTCGATGATGTGGAACAGCGGGTTCCAGTCGAACCAGACAAGGATCGAGGCGGGCAGGGCGTTGGCGAGGAACATCTTGCCCGAGGCGATCATCTGCACCCGCTGGATCATCAGCGTGAGGATCTTCACCACCTCCGGCATCCACGGCCGCAGCGCCAGCAGCACGAGGCCGATCGCGCAGCCGTTGGCCCAGGCGAGAATCAGCATCCCAAGGCTGGCGACCGGGTGCTCGAAATAGAGGGGCTTGAAGAGGCTGTAGCCGCCGAGGATCACGAAGCAGGCGAACAAGGTGCGATAAAGCGAGGCGAGGGCCCCGGCGCTGATCACCACCGCGGTGTTCATCGGCCCGTGCTTCATGATCCCGCTGGCCCCGCTGCCGGCGCCGGCGACGGCGCCGATGGCGGAGGTGTGGGCCTGGAACATGAAGATGCCCGACATCACGAAAAGCAGGAAGTCGCCCCGGACGGGCGAGCTGCGGATGCCGAGCACGACGAACATCAGCATGAAGGCCACGACCATGATCACCGCCCGCGCCGCTTCCAGCAGAAGGCCGACCAGCGGGTTCTTGTTGGTCTTGCGCAGGTTGAACACCGCCACGGTATAGATCAGCCCCAGGGTCGAGCCCGCGGCTTCAAACATGTTTCGGTTGCGCTTCTGGACGAACATGCGGGGCGATCCGTAGGCTGGTCGGGGAGGGCGCGGCGCCGCGCCTTGCCCGCAGGGATGGCAGGGACCATAAGGGCTCAAGGCCCGTCATACAACGCGCGCGGGCCGCCGATCCTCGTGAGCGCAAGGAAAAGTCGATGGATTTTGAACGTCTGACGACCGAAATGCGGCGCCTCGCGCTCGCCGCCGGGGCGCGGATCATGGAGATCTACGAAGGCCCCGACTTCGCCGTGCGCGCCAAGAGCGACACCTCGCCCGTCACCGAGGCCGACGAGGCCGCCGACGCGCTGATCGCCGAGGGGTTGCGCGCCGCCTTCCCCGAGACGCCGCTCATCACCGAGGAGCAGGCCGCGACCCATGCCGCAGTGGGCGATACCTTCCTGATCGTCGATCCGCTCGACGGCACCAAGGAGTTCGTGCAGCGGCGCGGCGACTTCACCGTCAACATCGCCTATGTGCGCGACTCGAAGCCGCTGCGGGGCGTCGTCTATGCGCCCGCTAAGGGCCGGCTCTTCTACACCACGCCGGGCGGGCGGGCGGTCGAGGAGATCGGGCCGTTCGGCCCCGAGCCGGGTGCCACGCGCTTCATCGGCGTGAACCCGACGCCGGACAACCGCGGGCTGATGGTGGTCGCCTCGAAGTCGCATCGGGATCAGGCGACGGACGACTATATCGCCGGCTACGGCGTGCGCGGGCTGACCTCGGCCGGGAGTTCGCTGAAGTTCTGCCTCGTGGCCACGGGCGAGGCCGACCTCTATCCGCGCCTCGGGCGGACGATGGAGTGGGACACGGCGGCGGGCGACGCGATCCTTCGGGGGGCGGGCGGAAAGGTGGTGCGCTTCGACGGCCATCAGCCGCTCAGCTATGGCAAGCCCGGCTACGAAAACCCGTTCTTCATCGCCTATGCGCCCGGCGTGCTGCTGAAGGACTGACGCGGATGGGCGTCCTGATCGTCATTCCCGCGCGCCATGCGTCGAGCCGCTATCCGGGCAAGCCGCTGGCCAGCTTGCGCGGCGCGACGGGCGAGGCGCGCAGCCTGATCCGGCGCAGCTGGGACGCGGCGGTGGCGGTCGGCGGCGCGGATCGCGTGGTCGTGGCGACTGACGACGGCCGCATCCGCGAGCATGCTGAGGGGTTCGGGGCCGAGGTGGTCATGACCTCGGAGGCGTGCCGCAACGGCACCGAACGCTGCGCCGAGGCGGTGGCGGCGCTTGGGGCTTCGCCCGAGATCGTCGTCAACCTTCAGGGGGATGCGCCGCTGACGCCGCCCTGGTTCGTCGAGGAACTGGTCGCCGGCCTGCGCGCCGATCCGGCGGCCGAGGTCGCAACGCCGGTCCTGAACTGCACCGGCGCCATGCGGGCCGAACTGCTGGCCGACCGCGCCGCCGGCCGGGTCGGCGGCACCACGGCGGTGTTCGGCGCGGACCACGGCGCGCTCTATTTCTCGAAGGAAGTGATCCCCTTCGTGCCAGGCGCGGTGGCCGCGGATGCGCCCAGCCCGGTGTTCCACCACGTCGGCGTCTATGCCTACCGCCCCGAGCCGCTCGCCGCCTATGCCACTTGGCCCGAGGGACGGCTTGAGCGTCTGGAGGGACTGGAGCAACTGCGCTTCCTCGAGCATGGCCGCCGCGTCCTCTGCGTCGAGGTCGAGGCGCGGGGGCGGCAGTTCTGGGAGTTGAACAACCCCGAGGACGTGCTGAAGATCGAGGCCATGATGGCGGCGATGGGGATCGCGTGAGCCACGCCGCGGAGGCCATCGCGCTGTCGGTGGTCGTCGTCTCGCGCCACCGCCCGGCGGAGCTGGCCCTCTGCCTTGGCGCGCTCGCGCTGCAGGATCACAGGCCGCTGGAGGTGGTGCTGGTCGCGGACCCCGAGGGGCTTAAAGTCCGGCCCGACCTGCCGCTGAAGCGTATCGGCTTTGACGCGCCGAACATCTCCGCCGCCCGCAACGCCGGGATCGCCGCGGCGGCGGGCGCGGTCGTGGCCTTCATCGACGACGACGCGGTGGCCGAGCCGACCTGGGCCGGCCGGCTCGCCGCGGCCTTTCGCGACCCGGAGGTGATCGCCGCGACCGGCTGGACCCTCGGCCCATGGGGCCGCAGATGGCAGGTCCGCGCCGAGGCGATCACGCCGCGCGGGCCGGTGCCGCTGCCGATCGAGGGCCAGGCGACGCGCCTCTACCGCCCCGCCGACGGGACCGTTCTCTCGACCCTCGGCACCAACTGCGTCTTCCGCCGCCACACGCTCATCGCCATCGGCGGCTTCGATCCGGCCTTCCCCTGGCATCTCGACGAGAGCGACCTGAACCTGCGCCTCGCCGCCGCCTTTCCGCACGCCGCGTCCGCCCTCGTTCCCCGCGCGCGCGTCACGCATGGCAGCGCGCCGAGCGCCCGGCGCGATGCGGCGAGGGTGCCGCGGGACCTCACCCGGATCGGCCGGTCGGAGGCGATCTTCGCGCGGCGGCATGGCGGCGAGGCGACGGGCGTCGTCGCGGTTCAGCGCCGGCGGCTGCTGAGGCACATGCTGGCCGGCCGGCTCGATCCGCAGCGCGTCGGCCCACTGCTGGCGAGCCTCGCGGCGGGGCTCGCCGAGGCCGCCGACCCGCCGCTGCCCGCGCCGCTTCCCGACGCCCCGCCGCCTGCCTTCCTGCCGCTGGCGACCCGGCCCCGCCCGCACCGGCTGATCGGCGGCTGGGCCTGGCACCGCCGCCGCCTGCGCGCCGCGGCGGCCGCAGCCGCGGCGGAGGGGGCGGCCGTCACGCTGCTGTTGCTGATTCCCGGAACCATGCCGCATCGACAACGATTCCACCCTGGCGGATGGTGGGAACAATCGGGCGGCGTCATGGGGCCGTCGAATCCCGATGATCCGCCGCTGATTGGGGGATCTCGCGCAGCACGGGAGCGGCGGGAATTTGCGCAACTTGAGGAATATCGAGCTTCCTCCCGCCAGCCGGAGGTTGCATCTTGAGCCGAAGCAGTCGAGGGATGCCGCGCCGCCGCGGGCGGCTCGTGGGCGTTAGTTTCGTGTCATTTCGAGGAGCCTGAGATGTCTCAGAAGGTTACGAAGGCCATCTTCCCCGTAGCCGGGCTCGGCACGCGGTTTTTGCCCGCGACCAAGAGCATCCCGAAGGAAATCATGACCCTCGTCGACCGGCCGTTGATCCAGTACGCGATCGACGAGGCGCGCGCGGCAGGGATCGAGGAGTTCATCTTCGTCACCTCGCGCGGCAAGGGCGCGCTCGAGGATTACTTCGACCATTCGCACGAGCTCGAGGCCAGCCTGAAGGCCCGCGGCAAGGCCGAACTGCTCAAGGTGCTGCAGGCAACCAACATGGATTCCGGCGCGATCGCCTATGTTCGCCAGCACAAGGCCCTCGGCCTCGGCCATGCGGTCTGGTGCGCGCGCCGCCTCATGGCGCCGGACGAGCCCTTCGCCGTGCTGCTGACCGACGACGTGATCCTGGGCGAGCCGCCCTGCCTGCAGCAGATGATCGAGGCTTATGCCGAGACCGGCGGCTCGATGGTGGCGACGATGGAGGTCGCGCCGGAGAAGACCTCCTCCTACGGCGTGCTCGACGTGGCCGAGGACATGGGCGCCATCGTCCGTGCGCGCGGCCTGGTCGAGAAGCCGCCGGCGGGCGCCGCGCCGTCGAACCTCGCGGTCATCGGCCGCTACATCCTCGCGCCGACGGTGATGCAGAACCTTCACCACACGCAGGAGGGCTCCGGCGGCGAGATCCAGCTGACCGATGCCATCGCCGACGAGCTGGCGGCCGGGCGCGACGTCTTCGGCCTGCGCTTCCGCGGGCAGCGCTATGACTGCGGCTCGAAGGCCGGGTTCCTGCAGGCGACGGTGGCCTTCGGCCTCGCGCGCGAGGACCTGCGTGACGAGTTTTCGGAATATCTCGACGACATCCGGGCCGCGACCTCGCGGGCGGCCGAGTAGGCACCATGCCGCAGAACGTCCTCGTCACCGGCGGCGCCGGCTATATCGGCTCGCATGCCTGCAAGGCGCTCGCCGCCGCGGGCTACGTGCCCGTGACCTACGATAATCTCTCGACCGGCTGGCGCGAGGCGGTGAAATACGGGCCGCTGGAGGAAGGCGACCTGATGGACCGCGCCCACCTCGACGCCGTCTTCGCGCGCCACCAGCCGGTTGCGGTCATGCATTTCGCGGCGCTGAGCCAGGTCGGCGAGGCAATGCGCGAGCCGGGCAAGTACTGGCGCGGCAATGTCGGCGCGTCGCTCTCGCTGATCGAGGCGGCCGTGGCGGCGGGCTGCCTCGACTTCGTCTTCAGCTCCACCTGCGCCACCTATGGCGACCATGACGGCGTGGTGCTGGACGAGCAGACCCCGCAGACGCCGCTGAACGCCTATGGCGCCAGCAAGCGCGCGATCGAGGACATGCTGAAGGATTTCGGCGCCTCGGACGGGCTGCGCTCGGTCGTCTTCCGCTATTTCAACGTCGCCGGGGCGGACCCGGAGGCGGAGGTGGGCGAGTTCCACGACCCGGAGACGCATCTGATCCCGCTGATCCTCGACGCGGTGGACGGCAAGCGGCCGGCGCTGACGATCCACGGCACCGATTATCCGACCCCGGACGGCACCTGCATCCGCGATTATGTGCATGTGATGGACCTCGTGGAGGCGCATGTGCTGGGCCTCGAATGGCTGCGCGGGCGCGAGTCGGCGCGCGGGGCGGAGGTGTTCTGCCTGGGGACCGGCTCGGGGTTTTCGGTGCGCGAGGTGATCGACCAGGCGAAGCTGGCGACCAACCGCCCCGTGCCCGTGACCGAGGGGCCGCGGCGCGAGGGCGATGCGGTGCAGCTCGTTTCCGGCAGCAAACGGGCGGGCGAGGTGCTGGGCTGGCAGGCGAAACGCTCGACCCTGCCGCAGATGATCGGCGATGCCTGGCGGTGGCACCAGACCGGCGGCTACGGCCGCGCCTGAGGCCGGCGTGATCCTCCTCGACGTGAGCCGGCTGATCTCGCGCCTCGGACAGGGGCCGCTCACCGGGATCGACCGGGTGGAGCGGGAGTGGCTCGAGGCGCTGCAGGGGCGCGACCACCGGCTGCTGGCGCGGGTGGTGCGACGGCAGTTGCTGCTGGGCCCGGAGGCGGGGGCGCTGCTGCTGCGGTGGCTGGACGCGCCCGAGGCGGTGCCGATGCCGCGCGGGCTGGTGGCGGCGCTTCGGCGGGTGCGGACGCCGAGGGCGCAGGCCGAGGAGGTGCTGGCCGGCATGGCGCTCGGCACCGGCGGCACGCGGGGCTTCGGGCTTGGCCGCGCGTTGCGGCGGCTGCCCGCGGGCAGCGCATGGCTGGCGGTCGGCCATGCCAACCTGCATCCCGGTCCGTGGCGGGCTATCGCCCCGCTGCGCAAGGCGGTGATGATCCACGACACGATCCCGCTGGATTTCCCGGAATACACCCGCGCCGGTCAGGACGCCGCCTTCGGGCGCCGGCTCGCGGCGGCGCTGACCCGGGCGGACCTGATCCTGACGGTTTCCGAGGCGACGCGCGCCGATGTGATCCGCTGCCGCGACCGCTTCGACATCGCCGCGCGGCCCGAGATCGTCGCCGCGCCCATCGGGACCACGCTGGCCGAACCCCGACCCGACGAGATACCGCCCGACCTGCCCCGCGACCGGCCGTTCTTCATCGCCCTCGGCACCATCGAGCCGCGCAAGAACCACGCGCTGCTGCTCGATGCCTGGGAACGGCTCGGTCCCGAACCGCCGCGCCTCCTGATCCTCGGCCGCCGGGGCTGGGAGAACGCGGCCGTGTTTGCCCGGCTCGACGCGCTGCCGCACCGCGGTCCGGTGATCGAGCGCGCGGGCCTCTCGGATGGCGCGGTCGCGGCGCTGATGGGCGAGGCGCGGGCGCTGCTGATGCCCTCGCATGCGGAAGGCTTCGGGATGCCGCTGGCCGAGGCGGCGGCGCGCGGGCTGCCGGTTCTCGCCACGCCGCTGCCCGCCGCGCGCGAGGTGCTCGGCTCACATGCAACCTGGCTCGACGCCGACGATCCCGGCGCCTGGGCGACCGAGATCGCCCGGCTGGCCGCCGCGCCGCCGCGCCGCGAGCCGGTTGCCATGCGGCCGTGGAGGGCGCATGTGGCGCAGATCATGCGGCTGCTCGGTCAGCCGGAAGAGGATGGAGGCCAGCCCGGTTGCCCCGCTGGTTGAGACGGATCAGGGCGGCGCTGCGCCTCAGGACGCGGCGGCAATACCTGCTCTGCCGCGCCATGCGGCGGCGGCGGCAGTTGCGGCCGGTGGCCGACCGCACGGGCGCGATTCGGCCCGGCGACATTCTCGTCTTCATGACGCTGCGCAACGAGCGCCTGCGCCTGCCGTGGTTTCTCGACTATCACCGCCGGCTCGGCGTGAACCACTTCCTCTGCGCCGAGAACGGCTCCGACGACGGCAGCCGCGAGTATCTTGCGGCGCAGCCGGACGTCTCGCTCTGGACCACCACCGCCTCCTACAAGGAGGCGCGGTTCGGGATGGACTGGATCAACGGCCTGCTGCGTCGCCACGGCAGCGGCCATTGGTGCCTCGTCGTCGATCCCGACGAGTTTCTGGTCTACCCGCATGACGACACGCGGCCCTTGCGTGCGCTGACCGACTGGCTCGATGCGTCCGCGATCCGCTCCTTCTCGGCCATGCTGATCGACGTCTATCCGAAAGGCGACATCGCCGCGCAACCCTATGCCGAGGGCATGGACCCGCTGGCGGTCGCGCGCTGGTTCGACCCCGCCAACTACACGATCCGCAAGGACGCCGTTTACGGCAACCTGTGGATTCAGGGCGGGCCGCGGGGCCGCGCCTTCTTCGCCGAAGAGCCGTGGAAGGCCCCGGCGCTGAACAAGATCCCGCTGGTGCGGTGGGCACGGCACTATGCCTATGTCAGCTCGACCCATACGCTGCTGCCGCGCTCGCTGAACCTCGTCTATGACGAGAACGGCGGCGAGAGGGCCTCGGGGTGCCTGCTGCACGCCAAGTTCCTGTCCACCTTCGCCGGCAAGGCGGCCGAGGAGCTGGACCGGCGCCAGCACTACGCCGACAGCCACGAATACCGCGCCTACCACGCCGCGCTGAGCGATGCCCCCGACCTCTGGACCCAGCAGTCGCGCGAGTTCCGCGACTGGCGCCAGCTCGAGGATCTGGGCCTGATCTCCAAGGGCAACTGGGCATGAGCGCGCCGGTGCGTCTCGGCGTGGTAATGCTCTGCCACACGCAGATGAACATCGCCGCCCGCATGGCCCGCCACTGGGCCGCAGCCGGGGCGGCGGTCGCCGTGCATATCGACGCCCAGGTGGGCGTCGACGCGGCCGGGGCGTTCCGCGCGCAGCTCGAGGACCTGCCGGACATCCACTACACTGCCAGGCGCAACTGCGAATGGGGCATGTTCAGCCTCGTGGAGGCGACGCAGGAGGCCGCCGCCACGCTGCTCGCGCGGCACCCGGACGTGACGCATGTGCTGCTCGTCTCCGGCGCCTGCCTGCCGCTGAGGCCGGTCGAGGACCTGATCGCCTGGCTCGCGCTCGATCCCGCCCGCGACTACATCGAGAGTGTGACCGCCGCCGATGTCGGCTGGACCGTGGGCGGCCTCAATCAGGAGCGCTTCACCCTGCGCTTCCCGTTCTCGTGGCGGCGGCACCGCAAGCTCTTCGACCGCTACGTGGCGCTGCAGCGGCGGCTGGGCGTCCGCCGGCGCATCCCGCAGGGCGTGGTGCCGCATCTCGGCTCGCAATGGTGGTGCCTGACGCGGCGGACGATCACGGCGATCCTCGACGATCCCCGCCGCGGGGAGTTCGACCGCTACTTCCGCCGCGTCTGGATCCCCGACGAGAGCTATTTCCAGACCCTCGCCCGCCGCCATTCGACCACCATCGAGAGCCGGTCGCTGACGCTCTCGAAGTTCGACACGCAGGGCAAGCCCTACATCTTCTACGACGACCACCGCGACATGCTGGAGGCGTCGGGCTGCTTCGTCGCCCGCAAGATCTGGCCGCGGGCGAATGCGCTGCTGGAGCATTTCCCGAGGCCCGCCACCCTTCCGCCCTCGGCCGCCGAGCCGCAGCCGGGGCATATCGACCGCCTCGTCACCCGCGCCGTCGCCCGCCGCGCCCTCGGGCGCCCCGGCCTCTACATGCAGAGCCGCTTCCCGAGGAAAGACAGCGAGAACGGCAAGACCGCGGCGCGCTATGCGGTGTTTCAGGGCTTCGACGACGTGTTCCCCGGTTTCCGGGACTGGCTCGCCGCCCGCGTCGAGGCCGATGTGCACGGCCATCTCTTCAGCCAGGACCGGGTCGAGTTCGCGGACGATGCGGAGGTCGGGCCGGGCTGCCTCTCCAGCAGTGCGGCGCAGCGCCGCCACGACCCGCAGGGTTTCCTGACCTCGCTCATCAGGATCACCGCGCCGCGGCTGCAGGTCCTCCTCCTGTCGCCGCGCGACGATCACCGGCCGCTCGACTGGTTCGTCGCGACCGACCCGAATGCCCTCATCTTCGTCGTGACGGGCGCCTGGGTGCTGCCGCTCATGGGCTCGGACATGCCCTTCGACGACATCCGCCGCGTCGGCGCGCAGCTTCAGGCGCGCGAGGAGGAGCAGCTTTCGATCCTGCGCTCGGTCTGGGTCAAGGCACGGGTCCATGTCTGGGAACTGGCGGATTTCCTCGCCCGTCCGGCGGCGATCCTGCACCAGTCGGTGCAGGAGCTGGCCGAGGTGCCGCTGCCCGGCGACGACCTGCCCGCCATGCGTCCGGTTGACGGCATCGGCGCCTTCCTGCAATCGCTGCGCAACGCCGGGCTGCAGCCGCGGCTGATGGGGGATTTTCCGGCCCCGCGCCCCGCCATCCGGGAGTGAGGGACCGATGCCCCAGCCGTTCCGCAGCTTCGTGATCTTCGCCGGAATGCGCACCGGCTCGAACCTGCTGGAAGCGACCCTGAACGGCGTGAAGCGCGTCACCTGCTTCGGCGAGCTCTTCAACCCCTACATGCTCGGCTGGCCCGGCAAGGAGGAGATCAAGGGCATCACCGCGGCGGAGCGCGATGCCGACCCGCAGCGCCTGCTGCGGGCGGTGTTCACCGCCCCGAACCTCAACGGCTTCCGCTATTTCCACGACCACGACCCGCGCGTCTTCGACGCGATCATGGACGACCCGGCCTGCGCCAAGATCGTGCTGACGCGGAACCCGGTGGACAGCTACGTCTCGACCCGGCTCGCCTGGGAGACGAACCAGTGGAAGCTGAACGAGACGGAAACCCCGATCCGCGCGGCGATCACCTTCGATCCGGCCGAGTTCCGCGAGACACTGGACCAGAACACCGACTTTCTGGAGCGGGTGCAGCACCGGCTGCAGGCCTCCGGGCAGGCGGGCTTCTGGCTCGGCTATGACGACCTGCGCGACCCGAAGGTGATGACGGGGCTGCTGCACTGGCTCGGGCGCACCGATCTTGCGCAGGTGCTGCCGGCCTCGGACCAGGTGCCGCAGAACCCGCGCGAGATGGCCGAGAAGGTCGCCAATTTCGACGAGATGCAAGGCGAACTGGCGCGGCTCGACCCGTTCCAGCTGCACCGCCTGCCGAACTTCGAGCCGAAGCGCGGGCCGTCGGTGCCGACCTTCGTCGCGGCGGACGCCGGCGCCGGGCTGATCTACCAGCCAATCATGGGCGGTCCCACGGCGCGCATCGAGGCATGGCTGCGCGGTTTCGGCCCGCTCACCCGAGACTTCACCCAGGCCTCGCTGCGCCAGTGGAAGCGCGCCCATCCCGGCCATCGCGGCTTCACCGTCCTCACCCATCCGCTCGACCGGGCCTGGGCTGCGCTCAGGATCGTGGTCGAGGGGCCGCGGCATGGCGAGCTGCGGCGGTTGTTGCGCGAGACGCATCGGGTGCGGATCCCCCAGACGGGCGGCCTCGACGACCTCGGCCCCGCCGGGCAGCAGCCGCTCCTCGCCGCCTTCCTCGACTTCCTGCGTCGCAACCTGAGCGGCCAGACCACCATCCCCACCCACCGCGCCTGGGCCAGCCAGTCCGAGGTCCTCTCGGGCTTCGCGCAATTCTCGCCGCCCGATCTCGTCCTGCGCGACGAGACCCTGCAGCGCGACATCATCTGGCTCTGCGAGGCTGTTGGACTGGAGGACGCGCCGGAGCTGCCGGCACGGCCGCCCCGCCCGGCCTTCCTGCGCGACCCGGATCTGCGGAAGGCCGCGAAGCAGGCCTACTTGCGCGACTATGTCATGCTCGGCTTCGAGGAATAGCCCTCAGCCCTGCGGCGTCATGGAATGGCGAAGAGCGCGCGGAAGAAGACCTGCTGACCGGGCGGCGCCTCGCTCGCCGTCGTCTTGATGAGGGCCGCTAGGACCACGAAGGCGGCGACGCTGGCGAGCTTCAGCAGGATGCCCCGCAGCGGGTTGGCGGTCACGCGAGCCGCGCCGCGGCCCATCGGGCCGCGTCGGCCACGGTCGGGTCCCGGTCGGCCGTGAGCGCGAGCGCCACGGGGCGCAGCGGCGCCAGCCCGGAGTTGCCGATCGCATAGAGCACGTTCCGCACGAAGCGGTCGCGGCCGATCCGCTTCACCGGCGTGCCCGCGAACCGCGCCCGGAAGGCCGCGTCGTCCAGCATCGCCAACTCATTCAGCGGGGCCGGGGGCGGGCCGTGGTAGCGCAGCTCCTTCGCGGCGGCGGCGAACTTGTTCCACGGGCAGATGGCGAGGCAGTCGTCGCAGCCGAAGATGCGGTTGCCCATCAGCACCCGAAGCTCGGGGTCCACCGGTCCGTGATGCTCGATCGTCAGGTAGCTGATGCAGCGCCGGGCGTCGAGCTGCCAGGGCGCCGGGAAGGCGCGGGTCGGGCAGATGTCGAGACAGGCGGTGCAGTTGCCGCAACGCTCGGGCTCGGGCGGGTCGGGAGGCAGCGGCGCGGTGGTGAAGATCGCGCCGAGGAAGAACCAGTTGCCGAGGTCGCGGGCAAGCAGGTTCGTGTGCTTGCCCTGCCAGCCGAGGCCCGCCGCCGCGGCCAGCGGCTTCTCCATCACCGGCGCGGTATCGACGAAGACCTTGATCGCCTCGCCTTTCGCCTGCGTCGCCAGGAACCACTGCCCGACCCGCTTCAGCCGCCCCTTGACGATGTCATGGTAATCGCGCCCGCTCGCATAGACGCTGACCGCGCCAAGCTCCGGCTGTTCCAGCACCGCGAAGGGGTCGCGTTCGGGCGTATAGGCCTCGGCCAGCATCACCACCGCCTTCGCCTCCGGCCAGAGCGCCGCCGGATCACCGCGCCAGTGCGCGCGCTCCTCCATCCAGCCCATCTGCCCGTGCCGCCCCGCCTCCAGAAACGCCGCCAGCCGCCCCGCCGCCTGCGGCACCGCGTCGGGCGTCGTCACGCGCACCTTGGAAAACCCCTCGGCCAGCGCCTGCTCGACCAGCCGCTCCTTCGCCTTGACCCAAATATCCCGGAGGGAGTCGCGCTCTGCGCGACGGGGGGCAGCGCCCCCCTGAACGCTAGAAGTCGAGGACGGCATAATGCGGCGCCGCGTGGACGCCGGGCACCTGGTCGGCCAGCACCGACCGGAAGCAGGGCCGTGACTTCACGGTGGCATACCAGTCGCGCAGCGGCCCGGCGCGGTCCCAATCCACGTCCGAGATGTAGTCGAGGCAGGAGAAATGCGCCGCTGCGGTGAAATCCGCGAGGGTCAGCATGTTTCCCGCCAGCCACTTCCGCGTGTCCAGAAGCGACCCGAGGTAATCCATGTGCAGCTTGATCGCCCGCAGGCCGTCCTTCACCGCGCGGCTGTCGGGGTGGCCCGCGCGTGTGACCTTCTTCCACACCCGCTCGGTCAGGATCGGGCGCGTGACCTCGGCGTTGAACTTGTCGTCGAACCAGGCGCAGAGGCGGCGCACCTCGTAGCGCTCGAGCGCCGAGGCTGGCATCAGCGGCGGCGAGGGGACCGTCTCGTCGAGATATTCGCAGATTGCCTGGCTCTCGGCCATCAGCCGCCCCTCGTGGCGCAGCACCGGCACCTTGGCGGCCGGGTTGCGGCGCGGCAGTTCCGAGCCCGGCTCCCAGTAGCGCTCCTCGACCAGTTCCACCTCGATCTTCTTCTCGCCGAGGACCAGGCGGACCTTGCGGCAGAAGGGCGAGAGCGGGGTGTGATAGAGGCGCGTGGCGGGGGTGTTCATCGGCAGTCTTCGCGGCACAGGGGAGATGGCTCCTGTTACGCCCGCGGTGTGCGGGGTTCAACCGCCGGTCGTGGCCTCGAAGCAGGCCGCGCGGCCGTCCCGCCCTATGGTCGCGGCGCCGTCCGCGATCGCGGCGGCGCGTCGGGCGACCTGCTGGCCCTTCGGGTCGCGCGTCTTGGGCGCGGGCAGCACCGCCGCCAGCCGCGCGGCCTGCATGGCGGTCAGCTTGTCGGGCGTGGTGCCCCAGTGGTGCTCCGCCGCCTGCGCCACGCCGAAGATGCCGGGGCCGAACTCGGCCAGGTTCACATAGACCTCGAGGATGCGCCGCTTGGTCCACAGCGCCTCGATCACCGGCGTCAGCCCCGCCTCCAGCCCCTTGCGGACCCAGCTCCGCCCCTGCCACAGGAACACGTTCTTCGCCGTCTGCTGGCTGATGGTCGAGGCGCCGCGGTCCGAGCCGCTCTCGATCACCTTGCGGATCTCGGCCATGTCGAAGCCCCAGTGACGGCAGAAGTTGGCGTCCTCGGCCGCGACCACGGCGCGCAGCATCTCCGGCGCGATCCGCGCGATCGGGGTCCAGCGGCGCCCGGGCGTCCCTTCCGCGAGGATCGTGAGCGTCGTCGGCGGGTTCAGGACCGCGAAGAGCGCGACCACGGCGAGGACCGCCAGCACGCCGCGCAAGGTCGAGCGGCGGAGCAACCGGCGCAGGCCCCCAATGCGGCGGGCGGAGGGGGCGTCAGCGGCCTCGGCAGGGGCGTGGGGCGGCATGGCGCCGCAGTCTCACGCCCCCGGAGGCGGCGTCAAGCGCTTCAGATCCGGGGCACCGCCGTCGCCTCCCCCGGCGCGCCGTCCGAGATCGCGGCCCGCAGGCGATCCTCGTCCTCCTGCGAGAGCGAGGTCCGCATGATCCGGCCCCGCGGCGCAGCCTCCTTGAGCCGGTCGAGCACCTTGTCTGCCGTCATCTTCCGCACCAGCAGGAACACCGCCGAGCCGCCGGGCTGCACCGCCTGCCCGACCTCGCGGATGAAGTCGTCCTGGATGCCCACATCGGTCAGCGCCCCCGCGAGCGCGCCGCCCGCCAGCCCGATCACCGCCCCGGCGAGGGGGTTGAGGAAGATCAGCCCGATCAGCATGCCCCACATGGTGCCGCCGGTCGCCCCGATCGCGGTCATGTTCGCCGCCTGATGCAGCTGCACCTTGCCGTCCTTGCGGGTCACGACCACCGCATCCTCCAACTGGAGCAGGTATTCCTTTTGCATCCGGACGAGTTCGGCGCGCAGCTCGAAGGCGGAGGCCTCGTCGTCGAAGGCAATGGCGATCAGGTCGGACATGGGACACCTCTCGGAAAGGGGCGCAGCGGGAGCAACCTGTTATGGCGCAACGGGTTCCACCGGCGCGGCGGACTGGCTAAGGGAACCGTGGAGGGACCGCCCATGCCACAGCCGACGGACCAACGCCGCGCCACCGCGACCGGTTTCATGGCCGTCGCGCTCTGGTCGCTGCTGGCGTTGCTGACGGTCCGCACGGCACCCGTCCCGCCGATGCAACTCGCCGCGATGAGCTTCGCCATCGGCGGAACGGTCTGCCTCGGCTGGGCCGGGTGGCGGGGCGAGCTGGGGACGCTGCGCCATGTGCCGCTGCGGGCGTATCTCTGGTCGGTGGCGGGCCTCTTTCTTTATCACGCGCTCTATTTCGCCGCCCTGCGCCTCGCGCCACCGGCGCAGGCGGGGCTGGTCGCCTATCTCTGGCCGCTGCTGATCGTGCTGCTCTCGGGCCTGCTGCCGGGGCAAAGGCTGACCGGCTGGCATGTGGCGGGCGCCGGGCTCGCCTTTGCGGGGACGGCGCTGCTGCTGGCCGGGCGGGGCGGCGGCGCCGCGCCGAACCCTGCTCTCGGGCTGGCGCTCGCGGCGGGCTGCGCGGTGATCTGGTCGGGCTACTCGCTGGGCCTGCGGCTGTTCGCGGCCGAGGTGCCCGCGGCCAGCACCGGGGTCGCCTGTCTCGGCACTGCGCTGCTGGCGGGCCTCGTGCATCTGGCGGTCGAGCCGACGCTCCGGCCCGAGGGCGCGGGCGGCTGGCTGGCGGTGCTGGCCCTCGGCGCCGGGCCGGTCGGCGCGGCCTTCTACATGTGGGAGATCGGGATGAAACGTGGCAACCTGCAACTGCTGGGCACCGCCTCCTACGCCGCCCCGGTCCTCTCGACACTGGCCCTGATCGCGGCGGGGGCGGCGGAGGCCTCGCCTGTGCTTGTCGTCGCGGCGGGGGCGGTCGCCGGGGGCGCGCTGCTCGCCTCGCGGCGGGCCCGCCGTCTCGCGTGAAAGGAACCCGATGCCCGACCTGCACCCGCTCCCCGCCCGCCTCGGCCTCCGGCTACCGATCCTCCAGGCGCCCATGGCCGGCACCGCCTCGCCCCCCCTCGCCGCCGCCGCGACCGAGGCCGGCGGCCTCGGCGCGCTCGGCCTCGCCGCCATGACGCCCGTCCGCGCGGCCGAGGAGATCGCCGCGACGCGGGCCCTGACCGGCGGGCCGATCAACGCCAACTTCTTCTGTCACCGGCAGGCCCCGTCCGACCCGCAGCGCGATGCGCGCTGGCTCGCCCGCCTCGCGCCCGAGTTCGCCCGCCTGGGCGTCACGCCGCCCGAGCAGCTGCAGGCGATCTTCCCGACCTTCCGCGGCAACGCCGCGCTGCTGGACGTGGTGCTGGACACCCGCCCGGAGGTCCTAAGCCTGCATTTCGGCCTGCCGGAGCCCGAAACCGTGACCCGCCTGAAGGCCGAGGGGATCGTCCTGATCGCCACCGCGACCAGCCTCGTCGAAGGCCGCGCCGTCGAGGCGGCGGGCTTCGACGCCGTCGTGGCGCAGGGCTGGGAGGCCGGTGGGCATCGCGGGCTGTTCGACGAGGACGGGCCGGACGCGCGGCTCGGCAGTCTCGCGCTGACGCGGCTGCTGGCGCGGTCGCTCTCGATCCCGGTGATCGCGGCGGGCGGGATCATGGACGGCGCGGGCATCGCCGCGGTGGAGCGGCTGGGCGCCGCGGCGGCGCAGATGGGCACCGCCTTCGTCGCCTGCCCGGAATCGCGGGCGGATGACGGCTACCGGGCCGCGCTTGCCGAGGCAGCCGACACGGTGATGACCCGCGCGATCTCCGGTCGCCCAGCGCGGGGACTCGCCAACCGCTTCACCGCGCTCGGCGACGGTCTGCCCCGGGCCGAGATTTCGGCCTATCCCTACGCCTATGACGCCGGAAAGGCCCTCATCGCCGCCGCGAAGGCGCGAGGCGAGGCCGGCTTCGGCGCGCATTGGGCGGGGCAGGGCGCGCCCCTCGCGCGGGCGCTGCCCGCCGCCGAGCTGATGGCGCGGCTGGCGGAGGAACGCGCCGCCGCCTGACCGTCACACGGCGCCTAGCAGCAGGGCGGCATGCGCGCGTAGAGGATGATGAAGGCCGCGCCCGCCCACCGCGGTGAGCAGGACGAGGCCGAAGATCAGCAGAAGGATTGTGGTCACGCCCGGCTTTCCGCCCGCTGGAACGGTGGGAGCGAGGCGGGTTCCATCCCCGGTTAGCGGCCAGAGAGGAGCGCAAGGGGTGATGGAAGCTGGTGAGCCCGACAGGATTCGAACCTGTGACCCACTGATTAAAAGTCAGTTGCTCTACCAACTGAGCTACGGGCCCGCCAGGTGGCCCTCGTAGCAGCACAAGCGGCGGGGTCAAGGCGAAAAAGCATGGCGCAGGCGCGGGTGCGGGCCTATATGGCCGCCATGCACGACCTTCCCGGCCCCGGCCTGCCGTTCATCAAGATGCACGGTCTTGGCAATGACTTCGTGGTCCTCGACCTGCGCCGCGGCGGCGCATTGCCCACGGCTGCGCTGACGCGGGCGATTGCCGACCGGCACCGCGGCGTGGGCTTCGACCAGTTGGCCGCGATCCTGCCCGGAGAGCAGGGGGAGGACGCGCGGCTCGTGTTCCTCAACGCCGATGGCAGCCGGGCGGGGGCCTGCGGCAACGCGACCCGCTGCATCGCGCGGATGCTGATGGACGAGGGCGGGCTTTCGGCGGTGCGGCTGAGGACCGATCACGCGCAGCTGGCGGCCGAGGATGCGGAAGGCGGGCTCACGCGCGTCAACATGGGGCCGCCGGTGCTCGACTGGCAGGCCATTCCGCTCGCGCGCGAGGTCGACACGCTGCGCCTGCCGATCGAGGGCGACCCGGTCGCCACCGGCATGGGCAACCCGCATGCGACGTTCTTCGTCGCTTCGCTCGACGCCGTCGACCTGCCCGCCTTCGGCGCGGCGATGGAGCATCATCCGCTCTACCCCGAGCGCACCAATGTCGAGGTGGTCGAGGTGCTCTCGCCCGACGAAATCCGCATCGGCATCTGGGAGCGGGGGGCGGGGATCACGCTGGCCTCCGGCTCCTGCTCCTGCGCCGCTGCCGTGGCGGCGGCCCGGCGCGGGCTGACGGGGCGCCGCGTGACGGTGCATGTGCCGGGCGGGCGCCTCGACGTGGACTGGCGCGAGGACGGCGTCTGGCTGGAGGGGCCGACGGCGCGGGTGTTCGAGGGCGTGCTCTCGCCCGAATGGCTGGCGGAGGCGGGGTGATGGACGCCAAGGCGCCGATCCTGGCCACGCATGGCTGCCGCCTCAACGCCTGGGAATCCGAGGCGATGCGCGAGATGGCCGGCGCTGCGGGCCTCACCGACGCGGTGATCGTGAACACCTGCGCGGTCACGGCCGAGGCGGTCCGCAAGGCCCGGCAGGAGATCCGGCGCCTCAAGCGCGAGCATCCCGAGCGGCCGATCCTCGTGACCGGCTGCGCCGCCCAGACCGAGCCGCAGACCTTCGCCGCCATGCCCGAGGTCGCCCGCGTCATCGGCAATGCCGAGAAAATGCGCCCCGAGACCTGGCGGGCGATGGCCGCCCCCGACCTGATCGGCCCGACCGAGCGGGTGCTCGTGGACGACATCATGTCCGTGCGCGAGACCGCCGGCCACCTGATCGACGGCTTCGGCCGGCATCGCGCCTATGTGCAGGTGCAGAACGGCTGCGACCACCGCTGCACCTTCTGCATCATACCCTATGGCCGCGGCAACTCGCGCTCGGTCCCTGCGGGCGTGGTGGTCGAGCAGATCAGCCGTCTCGTGGATCGTGGCTTCCGCGAGGTGGTGCTGACCGGCGTGGACCTCACGAGCTGGGGCGCGGATCTGCCGGGGACGCCGCGGCTGGGCGATCTCGTGCGGCGCGTGCTGCGGCTGACGGGGATCGAGCGGCTGCGGATCAGCAGCATCGATTCGATCGAGGCCGACCCGGCGCTGATGGAGGCGATCGCCACCGAGCCGCGGCTGATGCCGCATCTGCACCTGTCGCTGCAGCACGGCGACGACCTGATCCTGAAGCGGATGAAGCGCCGGCACCTGCGCGACGATGCGATCCGCTTCTGCGAGGAGGCGCGGGCGCTGCGCCCCGACATCGCCTTCGGCGCCGACATCATCGCGGGGTTTCCGACCGAGACGGAGGCGGCGTTCGAGAACAGCCTGAAGCTGGTCGAGGATTGCGGCCTGACGTTCCTGCACGTCTTTCCCTACAGCCCGCGCAAGGGCACCCCCGCCGCGCGGATGCCGCAGGTCGCGGGCACGGCGGTCCGCGAGCGCGCGGCGCGGCTGCGCGCGGCCGGAACGGAGGCGCTGACGCGGCATCTGGCCGGGCAGGTGGGGCAGGTGGCGCAGGTGCTGACGGAAGGGCCGCGGATGGCCCGGACGCCGCAATTCGCTGAGGTCGGTTTCGATCGCGACATGCCGGAGGGGGGGGTCGTGACGGTCCGCCTCACCGGCCATGACGGGGCGCGGCTGACGGCCTGACGATCCTTCTGCGAAAGATCAAAGGGCGGCGATCCTTCGCAGAAGGATCGTGGGCGGTTCAGTCGATCTCCAGATCGACCCAGACCAGCCGGTGCCGCGAGGCGGTCAGCGCCGCCTCCGCCAGCGGCCCTTCCGCCTGCCAGACCACGCCCGAATCGATCACCCGCAGCTGCTTCGAGGGCAGGGCATAATCCACCCTCAGGTTGCCCGGCCCGTCCGCCTCAGCCCAGTCGCCGGTGTCGAGCGCCGGGTCGCCGGTCTGCACCGCATTCGCCCCGTCCTGCACCGCGGCCGCCCCGCCCTCGGAGCGCGGCTCGGGGTCCTGCACCCGCGCCAGCAGCGCGTGGATCGCCTCGCGCCGCCCCTCGCCATCGTCGGGGTCGAGGTTGGCGTTGCCCATGACCACGAACGGCCCGCCCGGCTCGTAGCGGGTCCAGAAACCCACCTCGTCGTGGTTGCGGCGGCCGTTGCGGTCCTCGGGGCCGTCGAACACCGGGGTGGTGGCGCTGAAGGCCAGCAGATGCAGAACCGTTTCGCCGACCGGCAGGGCCACATCCCAATGCGCCGTGGTCGAGAGGCGTTGCACGGCCGCCACCTCGGCCGGCGTGTCCTCGGGCATCAGGTGCCCGGCTGGTCGCGCCACCGCGCCGCCGAATGGTCGATCAGCGCCCCGAGCGGGCGGTTCGACAGCAGCGCCATGCCGCCCTCGCCCGTGAAGAAGCCGAACCCCTGCGCGTCCTCGGGCGTGCCGCGCCTGCCGTCGCCGTCGAGGTCGAGGCCCGTCGCCAGCCCCCGGTTCGGCTGCGGCGCAAGGCGGTGCGGATAGTCGAGCCCCGCCGCCGCCAGCCGAGCCGCGAAGGCGTCGAGCGCGAGCCCCTCGAAGTCCCAGTCGAAATCCGTCAGCAGCAGCACATCCGGCCGCGCCGCCGCGATGACCTCCACGACCGCCGCGATCTGCGGATCGTCGCCCTTCTGCAGGTCCGCCAGCAGCAGCCCCGGCCCCTTGCGCGTCAGCGCGGGGGCGTAGGTCGCCAGCCGCAAGACCTCGGCCGCGGCGGGCGCGGCCGAGAGCAGGATGAGCGCGAAGGCGAGCCTCAGACCCAGGGCTGGGACTGCGCGATCTTCGCTTCGTAGGCCTCGATCGCGGCACCCTTCTGCAGCGTCTGGCCCACGTCATCGAGGCCGTTCAGCAGGTTGTGCTTGCGGTGCGGGTCGATGTCGAAACGGAACTCCTGCCCGTCCGAGGCCGTCACGGTCTGCGCCTCGAGGTCGATCGAGAGCCGCGCGTTGGCCCCGTTCTTCGCATCCTCCATCAGCACCTTCACCGCATCCTCGGGCAGCACGATGGGCAGGATGCCGTTCTGGAAGCAGTTGTTGTAGAAGATGTCCGCAAAGCTGGTGGAGATCACTGAGCGGATGCCGAAGTCGAGCAGCGCCCAAGGCGCATGCTCGCGCGACGAGCCGCAGCCGAAGTTGTCGCCTGCGACGATGATCTGCGCCTCGCGCCAGGCCGGCTGATTCAGCACGAAGTCCGGGTTCTCGCTGCCGTCGGCGAGGTAGCGCATCTCGTCGAACAGGTTCTTGCCCAGCCCCGAGCGATGGATCGTCTTCAGGAACTGCTTGGGGATGATCATGTCGGTGTCGATATTGACCAGCGGCATGGGTGCCGCGATGCCGGTCAGGGTGGTGAACTTTTCCATGCTCTCGCTCCTCAGACCGGCTCGGCGGGTGCCATGACTTCGCGCACATCCACCAGATGCCCCGCCACGCCCGCGGCGGCGGCCATGATCGGGCTCATCAGGTGGGTGCGGCCGCCGCGGCCCATGCGGCCCTCGAAGTTGCGGTTCGAGGTCGCGGCGCAGCGCTCGCCCGGCGCCAGCTGGTCGGGGTTCATGCCGAGGCACATCGAGCAGCCCGCGAGGCGCCATTCGAAGCCCGCATCGGTGAAGACCCGGTCCAGCCCCTCCTCCTCGGCCTGCGCGCGCACGAGGCCCGAGCCGGGGACGACCATGCCGCGCACGCCCGGCGCGAGATGCTTGCCGCGCAGGATCCCGGCCGCGGCGCGCAGATCCTCGATCCGGCCGTTGGTGCAGGAGCCGATGAAGACCGCGTCGATCGGGATGTCGGCGAGCCTCGTGCCCGGCTCAAGGCCCATGTAGTCCAGCGAGCGGCGCGCGGCCTCGACCTTGCCGCCCGAGAAATCCTCGGGGCGGGGGACGGTGCCGGTGATCGGCAGCACGTCCTCGGGCGAGGTGCCCCAGGTCACGACCGGGGCGATGTCCTCGCCACGGATGGTCACGACCTTGTCGAAATGCGCGCCCTCGTCGGTGTAGAGGGTCTTCCACCAGTTCAGCGCCGCCTCCCAGGCCGCGCCCTTCGGCGCGTGCGGGCGGCCGTTGACATAGGCGAAGGTCTTCTCGTCCGGCGCGATCAGGCCGGCGCGGGCGCCGCCCTCGATCGCCATGTTGCAGACCGTCATGCGGCCTTCCATCGACAGGTCGCGGATCGCCTCGCCGCAGTATTCGATCACATGACCGGTGCCGCCGGCGGTACCGGTGGCGCCGATGACGGCCAGCGTGATGTCCTTGGCGGTGACACCGGGGCGCAGCTTGCCGGTGATCTCGACCTTCATGTTCTTCGATTTCTTCTGGATCAGCGTCTGCGTGGCCAGGACATGCTCGACCTCGGACGTCCCGATGCCGTGGGCGAGCGCGCCGAAGGCGCCATGCGTGGCCGTGTGGCTGTCGCCGCAGACCACGGTCATTCCGGGCAGGGTCCAGCCTTGCTCGGGGCCGACGATATGGACGATGCCCTGCCGGATGTCGTTCATCGGGTAATAGTTCAGATCGAAGTCGCGGGCGTTCTTGTCGAGTTCGGCGACCTGCACGCGGCCTTCGGGGTTCTCGATCCCCTTCACGCGGTCGGCCGTGGTCGGAACGTTGTGGTCGGGGACGGCGATGGTCTGGTCGGGACGGCGCACCTTGCGACCGGACATGCGCAGGCCCTCGAAGGCCTGCGGGCTGGTCACTTCATGGACCAGATGGCGGTCGATGTAGAGCAGCGCGGTTCCGTCCGGCTGCCGGTCCACGACATGCGCGTCGAAGATCTTGTCATAGAGGGTGCGGGGTCGCTGGGGGGAGGTGGAGCCGGTCATGGCGATGCCTCTGGCGGGTGATCGAAGGGGAAGGGCGGAAGGCGGTCGGGCGCGTCCGGAGACGCGCGGACGCGTCAAAGCCCGGCGAGAATCGTCAGCCGCTCGCCGTGAAAGCGCGCCGGCAGGCGGGCGCGATCGTGGATGTCGAAGAAGCGCATCATGACCTTGCTATGTAGTGTAGGGGGGCGGGCTTCGGCAAGGGTGTCGGTGCGGGCAGCGGGTATGCAGCCGATGCCTGCGGGCAAGGGATAGGGACACGGGACCCGATCCCGCTTGGAGCGGCGCCAAGGCGGACGGGCCGGAGGTGGCGGTTACGTCAACCTTAGGCCAGAACAGCCCAGGCCTTCCGCATGAGGCCGGGGAGACCGGCCGGGTCGAAGTCCCGGAGGACGTGCCATTCGCCGCGCTGGGGGTTGCCCCCGCTCCGGGCGACATGCACGGCCATGTCCAGCTCGAAATGCGTGAACACATGCCGCACCCGGCCCGCCTCGCGCCAGTCGGCCGCAAGCGGCGGCGGCTGGTCGCTCCCGTCCCAGCCGGAGGAGGGAAAGGCGAGGGTGCCGCCGAGAAGCCCCTTCGGTGGCCGCCGTTCCAGCAACACCCGCCGGCGGTCGAACGCCACCCAAGCGATCCCCTCGCGCTTCGGCTTCGGCGCCCTGGGCATGCGGGCGGGCAGTTCCGCCGCGATCCCCGCCGCTCTTGCCCGGCACGGGCCCGACAGTGGGCAGACCCCGCAGGCGGGCGACCGCGGCGTGCAGATCGTCGCCCCGAGGTCCATCATCGCCTGGGCGAAGTCCCCCGGCCGCGCCTCGGGCGTGAGCCCCTCGGCCAGCCGCGCCAGCTCGCGTCTCGCCCCCGGCAGCGGCGTCTCGACGGCGTAGAGCCGCGCCACCACGCGCTCGACGTTGCCGTCCACCACGGTCTCCGCCCGGCCGAAGGCGATCGCCGCGATGGCGGCGGAGGTATAGGCGCCGATGCCGGGCAACCGCGCCAGCTCGTCGCGGGTCGTCGGGAAGCCCCCCCGCTCCGCTACGGCACGGGCGCAGGCGACAAGGTTGCGGGCGCGGGCGTAGTAGCCGAGGCCCGCCCATTCACCCATGACCTCGGCCTTGGGCGCGGCGGCAAGCGCCTCCACCGTGGGCCAGCGCGCCGTGAACCGCTCGAAGTAGCCCCGCACGGCGGCGACCGTGGTCTGTTGCAGCATCACCTCGGACAGCCACACCCGATAGGGGTCCATTGGCGGCGCACCGGGCGGCGCGCGCCAGGGCAGCGCCCGCGCGTGGCGGTCGTACCAGGCAAGCAGCAGGGGGGCGATCTCGGGCTCCATCCGCCGCCTCTCGCGGGGCGCGGCGCGCAAGTCAACGGGCTTGCCTTTGCCCCCGCCCGGCGTGGAGATGGACCGAAGGGAACGGAGGATCACATGACCGGGATGTTCGACCTGGGGCTCGAGCGCGGCCCCGCCAACCACCAGCCAATGACGCCGATCCGGTTCCTGGAGCGCGCGGCGCTCGTCTGGCCGGATCACACGGCCATCATCCATGGCCGCATCCGCCGCTCCTACGCCGAGTTCTGGACCCGCGCGCGTCGGCTCGCCTCAGCCCTCGCGTCGGCTGGTATCGGCAAGGGCGACACCGTCAGCGTGATGCTGGCCAACACCCCAGAGATGATCGAGTGCCATTTCGGCGTGCCGATGTGCGGCGCGGTGCTGCACACCATCAACACCCGGCTCGACGCGGCGGCGGTGGCCTTCCAGCTCGACCACGGCGACGCGAAGCTGGTCATCGTGGACCGCGAGTTCTCTGCGGTCATGGCCGAGGCCCTGGCGCTGGCCGAGGTCGCGCCGCAGGTCATCGACGTGGACGACAGCGAATACCCGGCCGATGCGGCCACTCCGCAGGGCCGCGCCATTGGGCGCACCGACTACGAGGCCTTCCTCGCCTCGGGCGACCCGGCCTTCGACTGGCTGCCGCCGCAGGACGAATGGGACGCGATCGCGCTGAACTACACGTCGGGCACCACCGGCAATCCGAAGGGCGCGGTCTATCACCATCGCGGCGCGACGCTGATGGCCTATTCCAACACCGTCCACGCGGCCCTCGGGCGGCATCCGGTCTATCTCTGGACGCTGCCGATGTTCCACTGCAACGGCTGGTGCTTCCCCTGGACGCTGGCGCTGACCGGCGGCACGCATGTCTGCCTGCGCTGGGTCCGCGCGGGGGCGATCTACGAGGCGCTCGCCGACCACAAGGTCACGCATCTCTGCGGCGCGCCGATCGTGATGCAGGGCCTCATCAACGCCTCGGGCGAGGAGCGGCGCGAGTTGCCGCATGCGGTCAACTTCAACACCGCCGGCGCGCCCCCGCCGGCCTCGGTGATCGATGGGATCGAGGCGATGGGCTTCGTCGTGAACCACATCTACGGGTTGACCGAGACCTATGGCCCCTCGGTCGTGAACGAGTGGAAGGGCGATTGGGACGGCAAGGACCGGACCGAGCGCGCCGAGCTGAAGTCGCGGCAGGGGGTGCGCTACCTGCCGCTCGACGAGCTTGCGGTGCTCGACCCCGAGACGATGCAGCCTGTCCCCGCCGATGGCGAGACGCTGGGCGAGGTCATGTTCCGCGGCAACATCGTGATGAAGGGCTACCTCAAGAACCCGCGCGCCACGGAGGAGGCCTTCGCGGGCGGCTGGTTCCATTCGGGCGATCTCGGGGTGATGCACCCGGACGGTTACGTCCAGCTCAAGGACCGCTCGAAGGACATCATCATCTCGGGCGGCGAGAACATCAGCTCGATCGAGGTCGAGAACGTGATCTTCGCCCATCCGGCGGTGATGCTGGCCGCGGTGATCGCGCATCCGCACCCGAAATGGGGCGAGACGCCTGTGGCCTATGTCGAGCTGAAGCCGGGGGCCGAGGCCGGCAAGCAGGACATCATCGGCTGGGCGCGGCAGCATCTCGCGCATTACAAGTGCCCGACCGACGTGGTCTTTTGCGAGATCCCGCGCACCTCGACCGGCAAGCTGCAGAAGTTCCGGCTGCGCGAGATGGCGAAGGGCGGCTGAACACGGGGGCGTCACGGGGTTTTCAGCCGCCGCCCGCGCGGGGCCTCTGGCATCCGCGCTGCGCTGCGGCCAGAGTGGCGGGCGATGAGCGACGCCCCTGACCCCGAAGCCGCCAAGGCGGCACCGATCGCGCCGCGCGCGTCCCGGCGCATGCGCGGGTTCGAGACCGCGGCCGGGCTGGTCGCCTGCCGCGTGGGCGAGCTTGGCGAGAAGCGCGGCTTCGCCGTCTCGCGGCTGCTGACGCACTGGGCCGAGGTCGTCGGGGCCGAGACCGCCGCCCGCTGCCGCCCGGTGAAGATCAGCCACTCGCGCGGGGGCTTCGGTGGCACGCTGGTCCTGCTGACCACCGGCGCCAACGCGCCCCGGCTCGAGATGGAGCTGCCCGCGATCCGCGAACGGGTGAACGCCTGCTACGGCTTCAACGCCGTCGCGCGCATCCACCTGACCCAGACCGCGCCGCACGGCTTCGCCCCCGAGCCGCCGCGGCCCGCGCCCGCGCGCCCGGTTTCGCCGGCGGTGCGGGCCGAGGCCGAATCCGCCGCGGCGAAGATCGACGATCCCGGCCTTGCCGAAGCGGTCGCGCGCTTCGCCCGCGCCTACCTGTCTCGAAAAGACGCCCAGAACAGAGGTTCCCCATGACGCTTCCGATCACGCTTTCTGGCCTGCCGCGCCTCGCCGCGGGCCTGCTGACCTCCGCCGCCCTCGCCCTCGTGGCGCTGCCCGCGGTGGCGCAGACTGCAACCGAGGCCCCCGCCGCCGAGGCCGCCGCACCCGAACTGGCCCCCGACCTCGCCCTCGGGGCCGAGGACGCGCCGGTCACGATGATCGAATACGCCTCCTTCACCTGCAGCCATTGCGGCGCCTTTGCGACCGACGTGTTCCCGACCCTGAAGTCCGAATACATCGACACCGGCAAGGTCCGCTTCATCCAGCGGGACGTGTATTTCGACGCGCTCGGCCTCTGGGCCGGCATCCTCGCGCGCTGCGAGCCGGCGAAGTTCTACCCGGTCTCCGAGCAACTCCTGACCGGCCAGAGTCAGTGGCTCGCAGGCGTCAGCTCCTCCGACCAGGCGGCCGAGAACCTGCGCCGCGTGGGCCTCGCCGCGGGCATGACCAACGAGCAGATGGACGCCTGCTGGGGCGACACCGAACAGGTTGAGCGGCTGGTCGCGACCTATCAGGCGAACGCCACCGCGGACGGCATCGAGGGCACGCCGACCTTCATCATCGGCGGCGAGAAGGTCCAGAACCAGGCCTGGGACGGGCTGAAGGCGAAGATCGACGAGAAGCTGGCCGAGGCGGAGTCCGCGAACTGATGCCCGCGCCGCTCGAGGGCCTGCGGGTCGTCGAACTGGCCCGCATCCTGGCCGGTCCCTGGGCCGGCCAGGTCCTCGCCGATCTCGGGGCGGAGGTCGTCAAGGTCGAGGCGCCGGAGGGGGACGACACCCGCAGCTGGGGGCCGCCCTTCATCACCCGCGAGGGCGACGGGCCGGAGGGCCGCTCGGCCGCCTATTTCCACGCCGCCAACCGCGGCAAGCGCTCGGTCATCGCCGACTTCCGCACGCCCGAGGGGCAGGCGCGGGTGCGCGAGCTGGTGGCGGGCGCAGACATCCTGATCGAGAACTTCAAGCTTGGCGGGCTGGCGAAATACGGCCTCGACTGGGAGAGCCTGCGCGCAGTGAACCCGCGGCTGATCTACTGCTCGATCACCGGCTTCGGGCAGGACGGCCCTTACGCCGCGCGGGCGGGCTACGACTACATCATCCAGGGCATGTCCGGGCTGATGAGCGTGACCGGCGAGCCCTCGGGCCAGCCGCAGAAGGTGGGCGTGGCGGTGGTGGACATCTTCACCGCGCTCTACGCCACGACCGGGATCCTCGCCGCGGTCGAGCAGCGCCACCGCACCGGCCGCGGGCAGCAGGTGGACATGGCGCTGATGGATGTGGGCGTGGCGGTGATGGCGAACCAGGCGATGAACTATCTCGCCTCGGGGACGGCGCCCGTGCGGTTGGGGAACGCGCATCCGAACATCGTGCCCTATGCCGTCTTCGACTGTGCGGATGGCTGGATCATCATCGCCTCGGGCAATGACGGGCAATACCGGCGGCTCTGCGAGGTCTTGGGGATGCCGGGGCTGGCGGAGGCGCCCGACTATCGCAGCAACGCGGACCGTATCGCCAACCGCGAGGCGCTGACGGCGGCGCTGACCGCGGCAACCAAGGGGTGGAAGCGGGACGACCTGCTGGCCGCCTTGGAGCGCGCGGGGGTGCCGGCGGGTCCGATCAACGACATGGCGGATGTGTTCGCCGACCCGCAGGTGATCGCGCGGGGGCTGAGGATCGAGCCCGAGGGGGTGCCGGGGGTGCGCACGCCGATCCGGTTCTCGGAGGCGGAGCTGTCGCTGGACAGGGCGAGCCCGAAGCTGGGCGGGGGGTAGCGGCCTCTCCGCGGGTCGCTTCCGCGCGAGGGATTGGGTAACAGGGTCCCAATCCCGCTTGGTCCGGTGACATAGGCGCAACAGAGGGTCCGCGCACGCACGAAGGTGGGCGCGGACGCGCCCGCCTGTGGGGCGGGCGGGCGCGGACCCGTCCGCTTTGGCGGACGGGCGGCCGTAGCTGGATCGTTGGGCAACGAGCGGTAGCGTGCGTGGTTTCCAAGCACCATCCCATTGCCCTAAAGAAAGCTCTGCGGATCGATATCCACCGCGAGCCGCAAGTTCGCGGGCAGCTTTACCCCCTCCAGCCACGCCCGGATCGCCTCCTGCAGCGGCGCCTGCCGCGGCGCGCGGATCAGCATCCGCACTCGGTGCCGGCCCCGGATGCGGGCGATCGGGGCGGGCGCCGGTCCCCACAGCTCGGCCCCCGCAGCACCCAAAGGCTGCGCCCGCTGGGCGAGGTCGCGTGCAAATCCCGTCACCACGCCGAGGTCCGGGTGGCTCAGGATCACACCCGCCAGCCGCCCGAAGGGGGGCATCCCGGCCTGACGCCGCGCGGCGGCCTCGGCGTCCCAGAAGGCCTCCTCCTCGCCCGAGAGGATCGCGCGGATCACCGGATGCTCGGGCTGGTGCGTCTGCAGCAGCGCCAGCCCCTTGCCGCCGGCGCGCCCCGCCCGTCCCGCCACCTGCCGCATCAGCTGGAAGCTGCGCTCGGCCGCGCGCAGGTCGGCGCCTTGCAGCCCGAGGTCGGCGTCGATCACGCCGACCAGCGTCAGCGCCGGGAAATTGTGCCCCTTGGCCACCATCTGCGTGCCGATGATGATGTCGGCGCCGCCCGCCGCGATATCCGCAATCGCGGCCTTCAGGGCCCGCGCGCTCTGGAACAGGTCCGACGACAGCACCGCCACGCGCGCCTGCGGCCAGCGGGCGGAGACCTCCTCGGCCAGCCGCTCGACCCCCGGACCGACTGGGGCCATCTTCCCCTCGACGCCGCAGGCCGGGCAGGTCGTCGGGATCGGGCGCGAGGCCCCGCACTGGTGGCAGACGAGACGGTTCAGCACCCGATGCTCGACCATCCGCGCGTCGCAATCCTCGCAGCCGACCTGCTGGCCGCAGGCGCGGCAGAGCGTCACCGGCGCATAGCCGCGGCGGTTGAGGAACAGGAGCGACTGTTCGCCCCGGCCCAGCCGCTCCGCCACCTCGCGCGTGAGGGTCGGCGAGATCCAGCGGCCCGGCTCCATCGCCTCGGCCCGCAGGTCGATCGCGGCCATCTCGGGCAGGTCGGCGCCGTGGCGGTCGGTCAGGTCGAGGCGGTGATACTTTCCCGTCTGCGCGTTCACCCAGGTTTCGAGCGCGGGCGTGGCCGAGGCGAGGACCACCTGCGCGCCCTCGATGCTCGCCCGCAGAACCGCCATGTCGCGGGCGGAATACCAGACCCCGTCCTCCTGCTTGTAGGCGCCGTCATGCTCCTCGTCGACGACGATCAGGCCGAGGTCGCGGAAGGGCAGGAACAGGGCCGAGCGCGCGCCGACGACCAGATCGACGCCGTGCCGGCCGGCCATGTGCCAGAGGCGGCGGCGTTCGGTCGCGGTGATGCCGCTGTGCCATTCGCCGGGCCGCGCGCCGAAGCGCGCCTCGACGCGGGCGAGGAACTCGGCCGAAAGCGCGATCTCGGGGAGCATGACGAGGGCCTGCCGCCCGCGCGCGAGGCATTCGGCAACGGCCTCGAGATAGACCTCGGTCTTGCCCGAGCCGGTGACGCCGCGCAGGAGCGTGGTCGAGTAGCCCTCGGGCTGCCGGGCGCGCAGGGCCTCGGCGGCCGCGGCTTGGTCGGGCGACAGTGGTTTTCCGGGGCGCGACGGATCGAGGCGCGGAAAGGCCGCGTCGCGCGGGGCTTCGGTCTCGGTCAGGGTGCCGGCGGTCGTGAGGCCCGCGACCACGGAGGGCGAGACGCCGGCGAGACGGGCGAGTTCGCCGGGCTCCAGCCCCGCGTCGCCGTGTTCGTCCAGCACGTCGAGGACGCGGCGACGGGCCTCGGTCATGCGCTGCGGCTCGGGGCCGGTCAGGTGCAGGATGCGGCGCGGCGCGGGCGGGTCGGCGAGGCCGGGCGCGCGGGTCGCCATGCGCAGCAGCACCGGCAGCGAGGTGAGGGTGTATTCGGCGGCGCGGCTGAGGAACTCCAGCACCGCCGGCGTCAGCGGCTCGGCCTCGATCAGCCGCGCGACGGGGCGCAGCTTGGCGGCGTCGAAGCCGCCCTCGCCGGCACCCCAGACGCAGCCCATGACCCGCCGGGGGCCGAGCGGGACCACGACCAGCTGGCCCAGGCGCACGCCGCCCTCGGGCGCGAGGTAGTCGAGGAGGCCGACCGGTTCGGTCGTCAGCACGCCGATGCGCGCGCCAAGGGCGAAATGCGTCATGGCGTGAGGGGTGCCGCCTCCGCGCGGCGCCGTCAACGCCACGCGCCGGCAAATCTTCGTACGAGGATTTGCATCGGATCCTTCGTACGAAGGATCCGGCCCACGCCTCAGATCACGCCGAGCGCCCGCATCGCCTCGGCCACTTTCACGAAGCCCGCGATGTTCGCGCCGAGGACATAGTCGCCAGGCACGCCGTATTCCGCGGCGGTCTCGGCGCAGCTGTCGTGGATGTTGGTCATGATCTCGTCCAGCCGCTCGACCGTCTGGTCGAAGCTCCAGCTGTCGCGCGAGGCATTCTGCTGCATCTCGAGGGCCGAGGTCGCGACGCCCCCAGCATTCGCCGCCTTGCCGGGCGCGAAGAGGACGTTCGGGGCCTGCTGGAACGCGGCCACGGCCTCGGGCGTGCAGGGCATGTTCGCGCCCTCGGCCACGACCCGGACGCCGTTCGCGATCAGCCGCGCGGCGTGATCGCCGTTCAGCTCGTTCTGGGTGGCGCAGGGCAGCGCGATGTCGCAGGGCACGTCCCAGATCGAGCCCGACCCCGCCGCGACATATGTCGCCCCGCTGCCCTTGGCCTCCTGATACTCGCAGATACGCCCGCGGCGCTTTTCCTTGATCTCGCGCAGCAGGCCCAGGTCGATGCCGCGCTCGTCCACCACATGGCCCGAGGAGTCCGAACAGGCGACGACCCTGGCGCCGTATTCCTGCAGCTTCCGGATGGCGAAGGTGGCGACATTGCCGGAGCCGGAGACGACCGCGGTCTTGCCCTCGATCCCGTCCTTGGCGGCGTCGAGCATCGAGCGCACAAAGAACACCGTGCCGAAGCCGGTCGCCTCGGGGCGCGCGCGTGAGCCGCCGTAGCTGAGGCCCTTGCCGGTCAGAACGCCCGCCTCGTAGCGGTTCGAGAGGCGCTTGTATTGCCCGAACATGAAACCGATCTCGCGCCCGCCGACGCCGATGTCACCGGCCGGCACGTCGGTGTATTCGCCGATATGGCGGTGCAGCTCGAGCATGAAGGACTGGCAGAAGCGCATGATCTCGCGGTCGGACTTGCCCTTGGGGTCGAAGTCCGAGCCGCCCTTGCCGCCGCCGATCGGCATGTTGGTCAGCGCGTTCTTGAAGGTCTGCTCGAAGCCGAGGAACTTGATGATTCCGACGTTGACCGACGGGTGGAAGCGCAGCCCGCCCTTGTAGGGGCCGAGCGCGCTGTTGAACTGCACCCGGAAGCCGCGGTTGATCTGGACGCGGTCCTGATCGTCGATCCACGGCACGCGGAAGATGATCTGCCGCTCGGGCTCGCAGATGCGCTCGATCAGCCCCTCCTCGAGGTATTCGGGATGCTTGGCGACGACGCGGCCGAGGCTTTCCATGACCTCGACCACCGCCTGGTGGAACTCCGGCTCGCCCGCGTTCCGCCGGACGACGGTCTCCAGAATCGGTTCCAGCTTCTCGTCGATGCGCGCCATGGGGCTCGGCCTCCAGTCAAGACTTCATGCCGCGTGCCACTAACCGACCCGCGAGCGGACGCAAGCCCCTGCACATTTTCGAGGGGAATGTCACGGGGGCTTGGCGCGGGAGGGGTCAGTCGCGGTCGGGGGCGCCGGGCGGGAAGTTCGATCGGTATGGCCGCGCGTCGAACACGCGCGACCGAGGGACGGCGAGGAGCCGGGCGGGGCCAAGCGCCGAGGCCGGGGCAGCCGGCGGGGGCGGCCCCAGAGGCTAGCGACAGGTCCCCCTGCCGTCAGCGCGCCGCGTAGCGGGTCGTCGCGCCGGCCCGCATGGCGTCAACGCTCCACGGTCCGGGGCCCGCGAAGACGAGGTAGAGGAAGACGAAGCAGTAGAGGATCGCCGCGTCGCCGCCGTTCAGCACCGGATAGAAGTTCTGCGGCGCATGGGCGATGAAATAGGCGAAGGCCATCAGGCCGGAGAGGACGAAGGCCACCGGCCGCGTGAAGAGCCCGATCACCAGCAGGAAGCCGCCGAAGAGTTCCAGCACGCCCGCGAACCACGGCAGCGAGGCGAAGCCGGGGGTCATGTCGCTGGCCGGGAAGCCCAGCAGCTTCTGGGTGCCATGCGCCATGAAGATCAGCGCCGAGACGATCCGCAGGATGCTGAGCATCCGCGGCGCCCATCGGGTTTCAAGCTCGTAGGTGTCCATGATCGCTGCCTTTCCCATGATCCGGGCGCCACCGCGCCACTTGCGTGAAGGTTATGCCTCAAGTCTCTTGAGGAAAAGTGAAAATCCGCGGCGGCGCCAGCAGGTGTAACGCTGGTGGCACGGGCGGCACATCGCGGCGGCGCCGGCCTTCCCGCACCGGCCCATCTGCGCTACACCGCCACCCGACCCCGAACCCCGGAGACCCCCGATGCGCTTCTTCGTCGATACCGCCGACATCGCCGCGATCCGCGAGCTGCACGAGCTCGGGATGGTCGACGGCGTCACCACCAATCCCTCGCTGATCCTCAAGTCCGGCCGCGACATCGCCGAGGTCACGCGCGAGATCTGCGAGCTGGTCGACGGGCCGGTCAGCGCCGAGGTCGTGGCCGAGGCCGCCGAGGACATGATCCGCGAGGGCCGGCACCTCGCCGACATCGCCCCCAACATCGCCGTCAAGGTGCCGCTGACCTGGGACGGGCTGAAGGCCTGCAAGGCGCTGACCGACGAGGGTCACATGGTCAACGTCACGCTCTGCTTCAGCGCGGCACAGGCGCTGCTGGCGGCGAAGGCGGGGGCGACCTTTATCTCGCCCTTCATCGGGCGGCTCGACGACGTGAACCTCGACGGGCTGCAGCTGATCGCCGACATCCGCCAGATCTACGACAATTACGGCTACGAGACGAACGTGCTCGCCGCCTCGATCCGGTCGGTGAACCACGTCAGCGAATGCGCCAAGATCGGCGCCGACGTCATCACCGCCCCGCCCGCGGTGATCCATGCGATGGCCAGCCATCCGCTGACCGACAAGGGGCTGGCGCAGTTCACCGCCGACTGGGCCAGGACCGGCCAGAAGATCGGGGGTTGAGGGGTGGCCGGGCCGATCGACGAGGGGACGCGCGCCAAGCTGCTCGCCAGCCCCGACCTGATCCTCGGCGACCGCGACCTGATGCGGGCGCTGATCGGCGCGCGCGAGTCCGAGGTCGGCGAGAACGTGATCGACATCCGCGGCCGCGCCATGCAGGCGCTCGAGGAGCGGCTGTCGCGGCTCGAGACCGCGCATGAGAGCGTGATCGCCGCAGCCTATGACAACCAGTCGGGGATGCAGACCGTCCACCGCGCGGTTGTCTCGCTGCTGGAACCGGACGATTTCACCGGCTTCCTCGACAATCTCGGCACTACGGTCGCGCCGATCCTGCGGGTCGATACCCTCAGGCTGGCGATGGAGAGCGCGCAGGCGCCCGAGGCGCCGGGCGAGGGGCCGCTGGCGATGGTCGAGCCGGGGACGGTGCGGCGGATGATCTCGGCCGGGCGGCGGGCGCCGCGGGGCGACGACATCGTGCTGCGCCGGGCTTCGGCCGAGACGGCGGTGATCCACGGCACCGCGGGCGGCGCGATCCGCTCCGAGGCGCTGCTGCCGCTCGACCTCGGCGGCGGGCGCTATCCGGCGCTGCTGCTGATGGGCTCTGGCGATCCGGGGCGGTTCTCGCCGACGCAGGGGACGGACCTGCTGCGCTTCTTCGGGCAGGTGTTCCGGCTGGTGCTGATCGGATGGCTGCGGGAGTGACCGAAGGCCCGCCGCTCGCGCTTGCGCCCTCGATGGCGGATGCGCTGATGCGGTGGCTGGACGTGCAGGCGGGGGCGCGGGACCGCTCGCCGCGGACGGTGGCGGCCTATCGCGCGGATGTGGCGGCGTTCCTGATGTTTCTAGGAGGCCACCAGGGCGGTCCGGCGCTGCCTGGGCACCTCGGCGCGCTGACGCAATCCGACATGCGGGCCTTTGCGGCGGCCGAGCGCGGGCGCGGCCTCGGCGCGCGGTCGCTGGCGCGCAGGCTCTCGGCAGTGCGGGGCTTCCTCGGCTGGCTGGCCGAGCGCGAGGGCTTCGAAGCCTCGCGCGCTCTGTCGGTCCGCAGCCCGAAATACGCGCGCAGCCTGCCGCGGCCGCTGGCCGAGGCGCAGGCGCGCGAGGTCCTCGACCGCGCCGCGCTCGGCCACGAGATCCCCTGGGTCGCAGCCCGCGATGCGGCGGTGCTGACGCTGCTCTACGGCTCCGGCCTGCGGATCGGCGAGGCGCTCGGGCTGGACGGGCGCGACTGGCCGATGGGCGAGGCGCTGCGCATCCGCGGCAAGGGCGGGCGCGAGCGGATGGTCCCGGTGCTGCCGGTCGCGCGCAAGGCGATCGCGGAGTATCTGCGCCTCTGCCCGTGGGAGATGACGCCCGATTCGCCCCTGTTTCGCGGCGTGCAGGGCCGGCGGCTGTCGCAGCAGGCGGTGGCGAAGGTGATGGCGGCGGCGCGCGCCTCGTTGGGCCTGCCGGCCACCGCCACGCCCCACGCCCTGCGCCACAGCTTCGCCACGCATCTGCTGGCCGCCGGGGGCGACCTGCGGACGATCCAGGAGCTGCTGGGCCATGCCAGCCTCTCGACCACGCAAGTCTATACAGGCGTGGACGACGCGCGGCTGCTTTCGGTCCATCGCGCCGCCCATCCGCGGGGCTGAGCCCGCGCGCCGTTGCGCCCCCGGCCTCGGAATGCCAGAAACGCGGCATGCTCAGCGCCCGCCTCAAGGCCCTCGCCGTCCATCTCTTCACCGCCACGGGCGCGGTCCTCGCGCTGCTGGCGATCCTGGCGGCGGTCGAGGAACGCTGGGCGCCGATGTTCTTCTGGCTTATCGTCGCGATGGTCGTCGACGGGATCGACGGCCCGCTCGCCCGCCGTTTTGAGGTCAAGAAATACTGGCCCATCCATGACGGTGTCGTGATGGACCTGATGATCGACTACATGACCTGGATCTTCATTCCGGCCTTCGCCCTGTTCCAGTCCGGGCTGCTGCCGGGCTGGACCGGCTGGCTCTGCGCCATCGCCATCGTCTACGGCTCGATGATGTACATGGCCGACACCCGGATGAAGACCCGCGACAACAGCTTTTCGGGCTTCCCGGCGGCCTGGAACATGGTCGTGCTGGTCCTCTTCGCGGTGGACATGAACTTCTGGATCAGCCTCGTCATCGTGATCCTGCTGACCGTCGCCATGTTCACCAACCTGAAGTTCATCCATCCCGTGCGGACCGGGCGGTGGCGCGCGGTCTCGCTGCCGATGGCGCTCGCCTGGGTGATCTTCGCCCTCTGGGCGATCCTCGTGGACTTCCACCCGCAGAGCTGGGCGCTCTGGGGGCTGATCGTCACCTCCCTCTATCTCGGGGGCGCGGGGATCGCGCAGCAGTTGATTCCGGCGCGCGCAAGGCGGGCTTGATCGCCGGCCGCGGGGCGGCAATGATCCGCCGACGCCACGGCAGGGAGGACAGCATGGCCCGGAGACTTCTACTCGCATTCGCGGTCACGCTCGGGGCAGCAGTCCCCGCCTTCGCGGCGCCACCCGACACGATCACGCTCGGCATGGTGCTGGAGCCGCCGAACCTCGACCCGACCAGCGGTGCGGCCGCCGCGGTGGACGAGATCGTCTACGCCAACCTGTTCGAAGGCCTGACCCGCGTCGCGTCCGACGGCAGCATCGTGCCGGGCCTGGCCGAGAGCTGGGAGGCGCTCGAAGGCGGCGGCGTCTATGAGTTCAAGCTGCGCCAGGGGGTCAAGTTCCACGACGGCGCCGATTTCAACGCCAGCGACGTGGTCTTCACCCTCGACCGCGCCCGCGGCGAGGAATCGACCAACGCGCAGAAGGTGCTGTTCGAGGGGATCGAGTCGGTCGAGGCCGTCGCGCCCGACGTGGTGCGCGTGACGCTGAGCGGGCCGGATGGCGCCTTCCCGTGGAAGATGGCCTGGGGCGACGCGGTGATCGTGGACGAGGCCTCGGCCGCGAACCTCGCCACCAACCCGGTCGGCACCGGTCCCTTCCGCTTTGGCGAGTGGCGGCAGGGCGACCGCGTGACGCTGGAACGCTTCGACGGCTACTGGGGCGAGGCCCCGGCGCTGACCTCGGCCACCTTCCGCTTCATCTCGGACCCGACCGCCGCCTTCGCCGCGGTCATGTCGGGCGACGTGGACGCCTTTCCGAACTTCCCCGCGCCCGAGACGCTGGCCCAGTTCGAGGCCGATCCGCGCTTCAAGGTCACGGTCGGCACCACCGAGGGCGAGACGATCCTCGCCATGAACAACGCCAATCCGCCGCTCGACGACATCCGCGTGCGCGAGGCGATCGTGCGGGCGATCAATCGCCAGGAGATCATCGACGGGGCCATGTTCGGCTATGGCACGCCCATCGGCAGCCATTTCGCGCCGCACCATCCCGACTATGTCGACCTCACCGAGCAGTCGGCGCAGGACCAGGACCGGGCCCGCGCCTTGCTGGAGGAGGCGGGCGTCACCGACCTCAGCCTGCGCCTCGCCCTGCCGCCGCCCTCCTATGCCCGCCGCGGCGGCGAGATCGTGGCCAGCCAGCTCGCGGCCGTGGGGATCAAGACCGAGATCACCAACATGGAATGGGCACAGTGGCTCGAGACCGTGTTCAAGGGCGGCGATTTCGACCTGACCATCATCAGCCATACCGAGCCGATGGACATCGATATCTATGCCCGCGACGACTACTACTTCCACTATGACAAGCCCGAATTCGTGGCCCTGATGGACCGCCTGCAGGCGACCGTGGACGAGGCCGAGCGCAGCGCGCTGCTGCAGCAGGCGCAAGAGATGATCGCGGCGGACTACGTCAACGCGTTCCTGTTCCAGCTCGCCAAGGCCGGGGTCGCGGATGCGCGCCTCGAAGGGCTGTGGGAGAACGCGCCGACGCAGGCCAACGACCTGACCGGCGTCCGCTGGAAGATGTGAGGGCAGGGCGCCGCGCCCACCGGCGCGGCGTCAGTTCCTGAGCACGATGCAGGTGGCGCCCGCCGCGCGCAGCCTCACGCACATGCGGTTGGCCTCGGCGCGGCTGTCGAAGCCGATTTGCGCGGTGTAGACCGCCCGCCGCTGCCCCGGCATCCGCTTGCGGACATGGGCGACGCGCATGTCGCCGATGACCGGCCGCAGCGCCCGGTTGAGGCGCTCGGCCTGAGCCGAGGCGCCCGACTGGCGCGGATGCGAGGCGAGGATCACGCCCCAGGGGGAGGCGCTCTCGGGGGCGCGGAACTCCTTCAGCGTGCGGTTCCCGGCGAGCTCGATGCAGGCGTCGAGGAACGGCGTCTCGCCCTTCAGGCGCAGGTCGAGCGTCGCGATCTCGGGCGGGTCGTCGCGCCATTTCCAGGCGTTGTGGCCGGTGATCGCCTCGACATAGTCGTGCGTCTCCCAGGGCAGCACGGTGCCGCCGCCGAGGAAGGTCGCGGCCCGGCGCTCGCCGCCGTTATAGGCCACCGCGGCGAGGCCGATATTGCCGAACACCTCGGTCAGCTTGCGCAGATAGCGGGCCGAATGGGTGATCGCCTTGGCCGGGTTGAACGGATCGTCGAGGCCGACGATCCGTGCCGTGCCGGGCATGAACTGCGCGATGCCCTGCGCCCCGGCGGGACTGACGGCCGAGGGCTCGAACAGGCTCTCCTTCCAGAGCAGCCGGGCGAGGAAATGGGGGTCGAGCGCGTTCTCGGAAGCCTGCGCCTCGATCGCGCCGCAGACATCGGCGACATAGGTGGCGGCGGCGATGCAGAGACTGCCATCGGCGGTGCAGCGGCGGTCGGGGGAATCGGCAGCGGGCGGCTGGGGGGCAGGGGAGGCGCTCCCGGTCTCGAGCGCGGAGGCCGGACCCGCGGCCATCACCACGGCGAGCAGGGCGGCCCGGGCGGCTTGTCTCACGGCGGATCTCCGAAAGCCTCGTCAGCGGAGGCTAACAGAGGCGAAGGGCCGAGGAAACCGCGCGAACGGGCGCTCAGGCGTCCTTCTTCTTCGCCTTCTTGCCGGCCTTGTCCTTCCGGGCGGGTTTGTCGGTCTTCTTCTTGTCCTTGCCCGAGCCCTTGTCTTTCCCGGCCTTGTCCTTCGCCGCCTTGTCCTTCTTCCCCGCGGCCTCGGCCTTCGCCCCCTTCAGCGCGGCCTTCTTCGCCTTCTTGTCGCCCTTGGCCTTCTTGTCCCCGGCCGCGGCGGGCGCTGCGGTGACGGTCTCGGCCGCCGTTGCCGCCGCCTGCTCATCCGGGGCAGGGCGGGGCACCGGCGCTGCCGCCGGAACCGGTCTGCGCACCGCCACCGAGGTCGCCGCCGCCCGGCGGGTCGTGGGCTTGGCTTTGGCCGCCGTCTCGGCCTTCCGGCTGCCCGGACGCGCCGCCCCCTTGGCCCGCGACATGCGCGGCGTTGCCGGAATCCGCGCCGCTGCCGCGGGTTTCCGCGGGGCCGGCTTGGCTCCGCCCGGCGCCTCGCGCCCCGCGGCCCGGCGCCTGCGCCGCTCGGCCTGTGCCCGGCGCAGGGCGGCCTGCAGGAACCGACGCTGCGGCGCGTCCTCCGCCGTTCCGCCCACCGCGCCCGCGAGATCGCGCAGCACCGCCTCAAGATCGCCGTCGGACAGCTCCCCCACCGCCGGCCGGCGCGTCCGCGTGCTGAGGGCGAGCGCGCCTTCGTCGAGAACCTCGGCTTCGTCCTTGGCATAGTTGGGCATCGGCGGCCTCGTGCGAATGGCGTCAGGCAAAGGTCTGATTGGCCGCGGGGTTGCTGTCAACGAAAAGGCCCTGCCACGGCGGTGGCAGGGCCTCGGGGCATCACGCGCGCATCGGCTCAGCGGCGGCGCGGCGGCACCGCGCTCTCGACCGGCGAGGCGGCGGCGACGACGGTGGGCGACGGCCCCGGCACTTCGGCCAGCGTCATCGCGGGTTCGCCCGCCGGCACGAGGTAGCCCGAAGGCGTCTCGGTCAGCGGCCCCTCGAGGCGGCGGCTCTCGGCCTCGGTGCGGACCTTGACCGTCGCACCGCGCGGGACCTCGGCATAGAGGTCCATGATGTCCTGGTTGAAGAGCCGGATGCAGCCCGCGGAGGTCGCGCGGCCGATCGAGGACGGGTCCATCGTGCCGTGGATGCGATACATCGTGTCCCGGCCACCCTGATAGAGATAGAGCGCGCGCGAGCCGAGCGGGTTGTCCACGCCGCCCGCGACGCCGCCCGCAAAGGGCCCGTAAAGCTCGGGGTTCTGGCGCACCATGTTGGCGGTCGGGGTCCAGCTGGGCCACTCGGCCTTGCGCTGGATCGAGCCGGTGCCGGCGAAGTTGCGTCCCGCCTGGCCCACGGCGATGCCGTAGCGCGTCGCCTCGCCGTTGCCGTGAACGTGGTAGAGGAAGCGCGCATAGGGATCGACGACCAGCGTGTTCGCCCCCTCCGGGCCGTTATAGGGGACGCGCTGACGCTGGTTGCGCTCGTTCAGGTAGGCGGGGTTGACGGCCGGGATGTCCACCGGCTCGCCCCGAGGGCCGGTGTCGACGCGGGCCTGGTAGATCGAGGGTACGAAACTCGGGGCGGCGACCGACGGGGCGTCGGCGGTGGTGGTCGGGGCGCAGGCGGCAAGGCCTGCGGCCACCGCGAGCGCCAGGGGGGCGGCAATACGCATCACTCGTTGTCCTTCACGTCGGGGGGCCGGCAGAGGCGGGCGGCCCCATGGGCAGCTTGGAACCGCAGCCGCCGGGGCAGACCGGCAAGGCGATTCGTCCATCGCCCATTGGCCGGCCTGCGCCGCGGAGGGTCAACGCGGATGCCGGGCCGCGGGCCCAGCTCCGCGGCGACCGTGGCATAATTGCTGCGCCCGCCGGCGAGGTGGGAAGTTGCCAAAATGTCGCAGGCAGGGGCCGCGCGGCGACGTTGATGCGGGGGTTGGAACTGTCAGTCGCATTTAGCTGTTTTCGTGGCATAATGACGCGGATCGCTGCGTCATTGCACATCGGAAAGGAACGTTCGAATGGGTGCTTTCAGTGGACTGGGCCTCATCGTCTCGCTGATCGTCGGCGGGATTGCGGGGTGGCTGGCTGGCGAAATCGTGAAGGGCCGCGGCCAGGGTGTGCTGATGAATATCGTCGTCGGCATCATCGGCGCGCTGGTCGCAAGCTGGATCTTTCCGGCGATCGGCATCGGCCCGGCCGGCGGCTCGGTCCTGTGGGCCTTCATCTACTCGCTGATCGGCGCGGTGATCCTCCTGCTGATCGTGGGCCTGTTCACCCGGCGAGCCTGATCCCTTCGAGGCCTCCGCCGCGGCGGAGGCCTCATGCCGGCCGATGGCATACGGCCTCGATATTGTTGCCCTCGGGGTCGAGGACGAAGGCGCCGTAGTAGCCCGGATGATACTGCGGCCGCCGCCCCGGCCCGCCATTGTCCTGCCCCCCCGCGCCGAGCGCCGCGGCATGGAAGGCGTCAACCGTCGCCCGGTCCGGGGCCGCGAAGGCGACGTGGCAGCCGGTCGAAGGGGCCTTGCCGGTGCCGATCCAGAAGAACGGCATCTGCGGCGTGCCGAAGCCCAGATGGGCGCCATGCCCGCCGGTCATGTCCTCCGTCACCTCGATCTGCACCGCCCAGCCGAACGGTTTCAGCGCCGCATCATAGAAGCGGCGCGAGGCGGCGAGGTCGGCCACGGCCAGTCCGATGTGGTCGATCATGGGGCGCTCCCTGCGGTCCCTGCCTGACGATAGCAGCATCCGGGGCTCCGGTCATGGCCCTCGGCGGCAGCTTGAGTGCCACGCTGGGAAGCGTGGCGACAGCAGCAGAACCGAGATGATGCCGCGGCAGGCGCGCGCGATGGGTGAGCCCGGCTTGAATGGCCTCGGGTCAGAAAGATAAAGGCCGCCCCTCTCGGGACGGCCCTCGTTCGCGATATAATTGGCCCGGAGGCCGTGGATCACTCGATGATCTTCGCCACGACCCCGGCGCCGACCGTGCGGCCGCCCTCGCGGATGGCGAAGCGGAGCTTTTCTTCCATCGCGATGGGCGCGATCAGCTCGACCTCGAACTTCAGGTTGTCGCCCGGCATCACCATCTCGGTGCCCTCGGGCAGCTTCACCGTCCCGGTCACGTCCGTGGTGCGGAAGTAGAACTGGGGACGGTAGTTGGCGAAGAACGGCGTGTGGCGGCCGCCCTCTTCCTTGGTCAAGATGTAGGCCTCGGCCTCGAACTTGGTGTGCGGCTTGACCGAGCCGGGCTTCGCCAGCACCTGCCCGCGCTCGACGCCGTCGCGGTCGATGCCGCGCAGCAGCGCGCCGATGTTGTCGCCGGCCTCGCCGCGGTCGAGCAGCTTGCGGAACATCTCGACGCCGGTGCAGATCGTCTTCT
>NZ_WKKA01000006.1 GCF_009674885.1 Paracoccus sp. S-4012 | reverse complement strand
GGTCATCGGGGTCTCCTGTGGTCCGTGGTTGAAGCGTCGAAACTCCACCTCGACCATACACCTCGATGGCCACCTCGGGTTACACCGGCAGAGCCAGCGAAATTACACCACCTGCGCGGACGCTAACCGCGGCCCCGTGAGCGGCCATTGCGGTGAAGGCGTTCATGCCGCTGCCCTCCCCTCGGGCGCGATCCGGTGGGCCGTGTCGAGCAGGAGCTGGTCCATGGGAGACAATCTCGTCGACTTCATGGGTTGGTGTCCCTTCGGCGCGATGCCTCGCCCTGGTGGCCGTGAGGCGGTGGTGCCGCATGGGAATGAGAACGGGCCGGGGCGGCACGGCCCCGAGCAGCTCCTCGAAGTCACAGGAGAACGTGGCGTCATCGCCAATGCCGAAGCGAGCCTGGTTCTCGAGGGCGCGCTGCTCCCATGCGCGTTGCAGCCGCGGCGGCGCGGTGCGCATCTGCTGGATCCGCTCGGCCCTCAGCCGGTCGATGTCCTTCCCTCCCGGCTGGGAGAAGGCCGTGCCGACCGTCGCGCGATAGAGGGGCCCCTCGAGCCGGACAGGGTGCTCCGGGCCGCAGTCCGGCGCGGCAACGGTGATCGCGCGCCTGGAGGTCGCGACGACCGAGAACCCCAGTTCGGCCCGTTTCTCGGCAAGGATCTCCAGGAGCGCTGCGCGTCCGGGCACGGCACGATCCGCGATCGCCCGCTGGATCCGCTCGTGAAACACCTGCCGGAGGTCGGGCTGGGGAGGAAGCCCGGCCCGTGCTGCTGCCGCCTGCTTCAGTTCCCAGTCTGGCAGGACGAGCTCGCGGGCCCGGGCCGGATCACCGGGATCCGCCCATCCGAAGCGCAGGTTCAGGGTATCCTGCAGCGCCGCCCAGAGTTCCGAGCTTCCGCGCCGCGGCGGATGCGGGTTGATGCTGCGGAGCACGCCTTGCGGCGTCAGGACACCGCGCGATACAGCGATGTTCACTTCCAGCCGGCCGGTATGGGTGTGCGTAGTGACATAGGCGGGCGGCTGATGTCTTGCTGGAAGCCCGGCGAACGACACCGCGAAGAAGAGGCGAAGGGCGGCATCGACCTGCCAGCGGAGTTCGGGGGCACCCTTATTGAAGGCAGCCACCTCGATGTCGTCTCGCGCAGACGACAGCACGGCCGAACTGTAGCGGTGGACGAAGGGCAGGTTGCGGACCGATGCGCGCAGCAGGTCAGCCCGTCCGAGCAGGATTTCTGGCACGGGGTCCCGGGCCACGAGGAGGCGCCTGCTGCCCGGCGAGGTCTTCACCACGGCGGGCGCGTCCATGTAGGCGGTCAGAGCGCGCCCGACGTCGGCCCCTTCCCCGGCGCCCGTGTGCTTCGAGAAGGAGATCAGCATTCGACAGAGCCCGCCTCGTCCGCGGAGCTCAGGACCCGCTCCGTCAGGGCCGCTTCGACGCGGCGCAAGTCGAGAGCGATACGCAGCGCATCGATCGGCTCTGCCCGCTGCCTGACCTCGGCGGCGATCTCCTCGAGCAGCCGGACGGCGATGCCGAGCCATGCGACACTCTGCTGCCAGTCTGCGCGGACGACAGAGGTTCCCGACAGCGTGCGGGCGATGATGAACCGCCCGGTCGGCTGGCCCGCAGCCGCGGCAGCCTCCTCGATGGCGCCCCGCTCTGCCGGGGTCACGTTCAGGACCGCCCATTTCTGGCGCTTCCGCTCTGGTGTCTTCCTCGGCCGGGCCATTCGATCCACGCTCCGCGCCGGAGCGGAACTGCCGGCCCTGACAGGCTCCGCGGTCCTGATGAAAAAACCAAACCGCACGCAGCAGCGATGTGGCAGTCTTCAGGTCGTATCCGAACCCGGCCGCCGGAGTTTTCTGGTGACCGGCCGCGGAGACTTGCTGTCACGGCCCTCCGGAGACACCCCGGAGCATCCTCCAGAGCCACTCGGGCATCCCTGCCGGTGTCCTAGGGCCCGTTGGCAGCGAAAGCTTTCCGGCGACCGCGACAAGGGCCATCCTGCCATGGCTGACTGCCGGCTACCGGAGCATTAGCAGGGAGAACGAGGGCGGCCCGGCCCAGCGGCCCCGGATCGAGACTGTGGATATCCCTCGATCGAGTCTGGCGACCCGCGCTCCCCCTGCGCATGTCGGGAAGACAGGTTCGAGGGATGCGCCACATGAACGACGACGATCTGATCTGGAACAGCCTTTCCCGCCGGGAGAAGGAGAGCCTCGGCCGTTTCGGTCTGACCTCAAGGATCCGGAAGCGCCACGCGAACCAGCGCTCCCGGGAGCGCAAGCGCGCCGAGGGCCTCGTCCGCATGGAGATCGACATCCGTCCGGAACACCGGGCGGATGTGCGGAAGCTCGTCGCCCTCTATTCGGCGGCTCGGAATGCCGGCGAGGCCCTGCGGGTCATGCGGGTGCCGATGCTGGACGGCGGAGGCAGCGCTGTCCTGGAGGGGGAAGGCTACCGCGGCACCGAGACACCCGACCAGGCAACGCTCCGAGACGACCCCGGCGAGAGCAGCCCCTGCCCTCCGGTGTCAGTAGAGCGTCCGGAACGTCGTTCGTCGAGCCGGGTCTCGCAGAACGACTTCTTCTCGGATGACTACTCGACCAGGCTCACCCAGATCATCGCGGAGATCGTCGAGACTGATGGGCCGCTTCCTCTCGAGCTGCTGCGGCGGAAGGTCGCCCGGCTCCATGGTTGGCACCGAGCGGGCGGGCTGATCTCGGCGCGCATCGATGCCTGTCTCCGCGCTGCTGAACGTCACGACGAAGCCGGCACCCCGTTCGTGTGGGCGCCGGCAACCCGCGCTTCTCGGATCACCTTCCGCGCAGGAACGGACCGCGACATCCGCGAGATTTCCCGCCATGAACTCGCCGATCTCTTCGACCGCAACGCCGCTGTGCTGAAGGATGCCGTCGATCCGGCCCGTGAATGCGCCCGGCTGGCAGGTGTCGGGCGCCTCACGCCGGCCATCCGCGCGTATCTCGAAGGATGCCTCGCGTGGTGGCCAATCGGTGATGATCTCCATCAAGCTGCGGAAGATCGCCGACAATCACAGGCTGCCTGATCGCGAGAAGACGGGCGCAGCACGTGTAGCGCAAGATCAACCGGACCCGTCAGAGTTCGCCGCGATCCAGGACAGGTAGCTCTCGCTGCCGCCGATGATCGGGAGAACGACAATGGCCGGCTCCTCGTAGGGATGATGGGCAAGGATCAGCGTCTGCAACGCCTCCGAAGCCGCCTTGGAGCATTTCATCACGAGGCGGAACTCGGTCTCGTTCTCGACCTGCCCCTTCCAGGCATAGACACTCTCGATCTCATCGATATGCGCACAGGCACAGAGACCCTGCTCGACAGCCATCCTGGCGATCCTGCGCGCCTCCTCGCGCGTTCCGGTGGTCGTATGAACTTCTATGGCCAAGGCATCCTCCTGCATCCGCATGCATCCATCAGGGTCGCACGGCCGGCAGAGAAGATCAGCCCCAGCTGGGACGCTATCCGAACGCGTATGACCTTCGACATAGCCGACCGCAAGCCGCCCTTGACCCCACCAGCCGCCGCCCGCACATTCGTCGAGGTCTCAGATCACCACCGGGAGCTTTTCGATCGCCGCCTTCAACTCGGAGAGCGGGCTTGGATCTCCGTATACTCGACTGTGAAGGTCATTGCCTTCGTGGCCCATCAGATCGAGACGAACCCTTGCGGGGATGGTGGTGTGGAACTCCAGCTGATCCTTGACGTAGTGGCGCATCGAATGAAGCGAGAGATTTCGAGGGTTGCCATCCAGGGACTTCGACAGCGCTTGATCGAATGCATACCACAACCTGTCTCCGAACTTCTTGTTCCCTGGCTCACTCTCGTCTCGCCTCTTGGGTCGCAACTCCGGAAACAGGTCGCCGCCGCGGGATTTCCGAACATGCTCGAGAAACCCGAGTTCGATCAGACGCCGGTGCAGCGGAACCTGCCGGTCCGACGCCAACGTCTTCAATCCCCGGTTCGCATTCTCGGTGATATGAATGAACGTGATTCCGCCCTCCTCCTTGACGTCTGCGGCGGAAAGCGCCGCAAGCTCCTCGCGGCGGGCTCCGGTGAAGGCTGCGAGAACCGGCACCCAGTAGAGGCCGTCCCTGATGACAACAGCCCTAGGATGATTGCGCCGGGAAAGCGAGCGGCATCCTTGCCACACAGTGTGCTGGAACAGCTGCTTCAGTTCATCCACACGGGAACTGGCCCGCTTGTCGCGGTCCCGAACGCTGTCCTTGAGACGCAACTTGCCGGGGTTGACCTTTTCGTTGACGGCGATGCCCAGGTCGGCCGCGAAAGACAGCATCAGGGCAAGATGCTCGAGATGCCGATTGATCGTTCCAACAGAGAGCCCGACCTGATGACGCGGCAGGCTTTCCGCACGCCTGAGCATTTCCTGCACCGACACCCCACGATCCCGAGGGCTCTTGCCCCAGCTCTTGGGCATTTGCTGAAGCACATCCCGGAACCGAGCAGCGTGCGACTGCCTGATTGCGCGGGTGTCCGTCACCCCTGTGATTGTCGAGAACAGTTCCGAGAACGTCTCATACTGCCGCAGGGTAACCGGAGATACGTGTTCACGCCTCTTTTGCTCGACGAGGCGCGCGATGACCGAGGGAATCGATGGATCGTATTGGGTTTCTTCTGTGGCCGGAGCACATTCTGGGACCGAGGTGGCCTCCGTCCGCGCAGGCTCCACGACTGGCGGCTCAGGCGAGACCGTCTCGGTGGCTCGCGGCCTCGGCTGCTCGCTCGGTTCCGGTGTCAACCAGACCGCGCGGCCACGTTTTGTCATCTCGTCGGCGATGCTGCTGGCCAGTTCTATCGCGACGTCAAGGCCCTGATCAGGAGGCGCCGCGGTCCAGGCCGCTGCCTTGCCGTCGGCGAAGAGCTTCCTCAACGCCAGGAACGCCACCGCGCCAAGCTCGTGATCGGTTCCGATCAGTTCGCGGAACGCGCGTCCGATTCTCAGCCTCCGGGACTCGCTACGGAGGTCTCGCCGCAACATGGTAAGAACAACGTCGAGGTTCTCCAGGTCATCATCGTCGCGACCTTCCGCCTGGAGCCGGTTGCGCTCGGCAGCGGTCAAGCGCGCGCCGGGTCCGTTCCGTGCCAGGATCCTCCACGCTTCCCCATGGGGCCAGTCCACCCGGGAGTCCGCGCCGCCGTCCGCCAGCAGGATGGCACGGTTGCCCTGGATGCGGGTGAGCTCCTCCGTGACGACGTGGCGCAGCCAGGCGCGGGCTTCATCAGGGGTCAGGTCATTCTTGATGATGCGGTCAAACATGCGGTCGCTCTCGGAAGTCAGCCTCCGGGCGACGATACACGCTTGCGAACGATCTGTGGTCCTCATCGACAACTGGAGGATGCAGTTTTTTTTTGCCGACCGTGCAGGAAGGCGACGCCGCCAGTGATAGACGTCCCCGCGCCGGAACATGTGAAGTTGAGCAACCACGACCACCTCCGAACAGGCGGGGAGGGTGGCTGTCCGATCCGGCAGACGGTGTGACACTCCTGTGCGACACACCGAACCCAGATCTAGAAGAACTCGGCTATATCAATGAGTTAGGCAAGTTGTTGGCTCCGGCGGTAGGGATCGAACCTACGACCAATTGATTAACAGTCAACTGCTCTACCGCTGAGCTACGCCGGAACACCGGGGGCGCGTATAGCAACCGCCGCCGGGGCGGGCAAGGGGCCGTGCTGTCCTTTTTCAGCCCGCGAGCGCGAAGCGGGCGGTGGGGGAGACGGGGCCTTCGGAGGCAACCGCGCCGAGGGCTTCCAGCGCGACCAGATGGGCAAAGACGTTCCGCGTCGCCGCCGGCAGGATTTCTGGCGCGACGTCGTAGATGCGGCGCGCGAGGGTCGCCGGATCGGCGGGGCCGTCGCGAAGGGCGGCGAGGAGTTCGGCGGTGCGGGCGCGGCGGTGGGCGGCGAGGAAGGACAGCCGCGCGGCGGGATCCTCGATCGGGTTGCCGTGGCCGGGCAGGAAGCGGTCCAGCGACAGGCCAGCGAGGCGCTCGAGCGAGCGCATGTAGTCGGTGAGGTCGCCGTCGGGGGGCGAGATCAGCGTCGTGGCCCAGCCGAGCACGAGGTCGCCGACAAAAAGGCTGCGATCCCAGCGGAACGCCAGATGGCCGCCGAAGTGGCCGGGCGTCCAGAGCGCGGTCAGCCGCCACTCGCCGCTCTCGATCGCGTCGCCATCCGCCAGCCTGCGGTCGGGGGTGAAGCCCGCGTCAAGCCCCTCGCCGCCGCCGGCCAGCCCCTCGGCCGCGAGCCGCGCCATCACAGGCGAGCGGCCGGCGGTCGGTGCGCCGAACCCCATGACCGGCGCGCCGGTCGCCGCCGCCAGAGCTGGCACGGCGGCAGAATGGTCGAGATGCGCGTGGGTCACGACGATCGCCGTGACCTCCGCCCCGCGCACCGCCTCGAGGATCGCGGCCACATGAGCCGGGTCGTCGGGGCCGGGGTCGATCACCGCAATCTGCCGCCGGCCGAGCAGCCAGGTGTTGGTCCCCGGCCCGGTCAGCGGCGAGGGGTTGTTCGCGCGCAGAACCCTCAGCATCTTCCCTCCCCCGCAGCCCGCGCCTAGCCTTACGCGGCATGCGGAGGCGGTTGCAATGTCGCGGATCTCACTGGACTGGCTCAAGCGGCTCATGCCGCGCGGCCTCTACGGGCGGGCGTCGCTGATTCTGGTGCTGCCCGTGATCGTGGTGACGCTGGTCGTCTCGGTCATGTTCCTGCAGCGGCATTTCGACCGGGTGACGCGGCAGATGACCTCCAGTATGGCGCATGAGGTGCGGCTGGTCGCGGGGATGATCGAGGCGGCGCCGACACTGGCCGCAGGACTCGACTCGGCGAACGGGGTCACGGGGCCGCTGGACCTCGCGGTCGAGGCGCCGGCGCGGGACCTGTCGGAGGGGCGCGAGGGCATCGATTTCTCGGGCCGGATCGTGGCCCAGGAGATCCGCGCGCGCGTGCCGGGCGTCCTGGCGGTGGACCTCGCCGACAAGCGGCGCGTGCGCATGGTCCTCGAGACCCGTCACGGCCCGGTCCAGATCGCATTCGACCGCACCCGCGTGAGCGCCTCGAACCCGCATCAGCTTCTGGTGCTGATGCTGTTCTCGGCGCTGCTGACGACCGTCATCGCGTCGATCTTCCTGCGCAACCAGCTGCGGCCGATCCGCCGCCTCGCCCGCGCGGCGGAGGCGTTCGGCAAGGGGCGTTCGGTCCCCTACCGCCTCGCCGGGGCGACCGAGATCCGCAAGGCAGGCGCCGCGTTTGTCGACATGCGGGCCCGGATCGAACGGCAGATCGAGCAGCGCACGCTGATGCTCTCCGGTGTGAGCCACGACCTGCGCACGCCCCTCACGCGCCTGCGCCTCGGCCTCTCGATGCTCGACCCGGCCGAGCCGCCCGACCCGGACGAGATCGCGGCCATGGAGCGGGACGTGGACGACATGAACGCCCTCGTGGACGCCTTCCTCGACTTCGCCCGCAGCGACGCGCAGGAGGGCGAGCCGCAGCGGCTGGCCCCCCTGCCCTTCATCGCCACCCTGGTCGAGGATGGCCGGCGCGCGGGACAGCCGGTGACGCTCGCCGCGCTCGAGGGCGACCCCGAGGAGCTTGCCGCCTTTCGCCCCGAGGCGCTGCGCCGGGCGGTGGAAAACCTGATCGCCAACGCCGTGCGTTACGGCAACCGCGCCGAGGTCGAGGCCGCCCTGACCCCCCGCGCGCTGAGGGTCACCGTCGAGGACGACGGCCCCGGCATCCCCGCGAGCCAGCGCGAGGAGGCGCTCAAGGCCTTCACCCGGCTCGATCCGGCGCGCAACCAGGACCGCGGCCAGGGCGTCGGCCTCGGCCTCTCGATCGCGCTCGACAGCGCGCGGGCGCATGGCGGGCATCTGCGGCTGGGCGAGAGCCAGCGGCTGGGCGGGCTCAAGGCGGAGATCGTGATCCCGCGCTAGGTCAGGCCCATTTCGCCAGCGGCGGCAGGCTCATCAGCACCGCGTCGGGGTCATGCGCGGTGGCAAGGCCGAACTTCGTGCCGCGGTCGTAGACGAGGTTGTATTCGGCATAGAGGCCGCGATGGACCAGCTGCGCGTCGCGGTCGTCGTCGGTCCAGCCCTGCCCCATGCGGCGGCGGGCCAGCGGCAGGAAGGCGGGCAGGAAGGCCGCGCCCACATCGCGGGTGAAGGCGAAGTCGGCCTCCCAGTCGCCGCTGTTCAGGTCGTCGTAGAAGATGCCGCCCACGCCGCGCGCGCGGCGGCGGTGGGGGATGTAGAAATACTCGTCTGCCCATTCCTTGAAGCGGGGATAGTAGTCCTCGTCGTGCCGGTCGCAGGCGGCGCGCAGGGTGGTGTGGAAATGCGTGGTGTCCTCGCCGTATTCGCAGCAGGGGTTGAGGTCGGCGCCGCCGCCGAACCACCAGGCGCCGGGGGTCCAGAACATGCGCGTGTTCATGTGGACCGCGGGCGCGTGCGGGTTCTGCATATGCGCGACGAGGCTGATCCCCGAGGCCCAGAAGCGCGGATCGGCCTCGATCCCCGGCACGCCGCGCGCGGCCATCGCCGCCTGCGCCTGCGGGCCGAGCTCGCCATGCACCTCGGACCAGTTGACGCCGACCTTCTCGAAGACGCGGCCACCGCGCATCACCGACATGATCCCGCCGCCGCCTTCGCCCGTGCCGCCGCGGGTCGTGGGCGTCACTTCGAAGCGGCCCGCGGGGGCGTCGCCCTGCACGGTGCAGCGGACGGCCTCGTCCTCGAGCGCCTCGAAGGCCTCGGTGATGCGGTCGCGCAGGCTGCGGAACCATGCCGCCGCCTCGGCCCGCGCCGCCGCCATCGCCTCCGGCGCCACCGCGCCCGTCACTGCCTGCTGATCGTTCATGCCCGTCCCGTTTCGTGAGTGGACCGCGCGATTTGGCCGTTCTACCATTGCCGCCGCCAACCCGAGATAGGGCTCGCCCCCATGACCCGCAACTCCGTCGCCGCCTTCCTCGTGCTTGGCCTGCTCGCCGCCTGCGGCACCCCGCAGCAGCAGTGCATCTCGCGCAACACGTCGGAGTATCGAACCGTGGCCCGCCTGCTCGGCGAGGTGGAGGGCAATCTCGCGCGCGGCTACGCCTGGGACGAGCGGCCCTACACCACCACCGAATGGGCCGACTGCCCGCGCGTGGTGCGCGACCGCGACGGCAACGCGCAGGTCATCAGCGTGCCCTGCCCCCGCCGGGTGACCGAGATCGAGCGTTACCGCGTGCCCATCGACCCCGCCTCCGAGTCCCGCAAGCGCGACAACCTGCAGTCGCGCCTCGCGGCGCTGCAGCCGGGCGCCGAGGCTGCGGTGCGGGCCTGCCGTGTGGCTTATCCCGAGGCCGACGCCTGACCTGGGTCATCGCCTCCCTCCTCGCCTCGCTGACCCAGACCGCCCGCAACGCCGCCCAGAGGGGGCTGGTGTCCGAGGCCGGCACAATGGGCGCGACCGCGGTGCGCTTCGTCTTCGGCCTGCCCTTCGCGCTGATCTTTCTTGCCGTGATCGCCCTGTTGACCGGCGCGCCGCCGGTGCCGGCGCCCGAGGTCTGGGGCTGGGCCGTCCTCGGCGCCGCGGCGCAGATCGGCGGCACGGCGTTGATGCTGCGCTCGATGGAGGTGCAGGGATTCGGCGTCGCCACCGCGCTCATCAAGACCGAACCGGCCAGCCTGGCGCTGCTCGCCGCCGTCTTCGTGGCCGAGCCGCTCGGGCCGCTGCGGCTGGCGGCGATCGCCCTCGCCGTGGCGGGAGTGCTGCTCGCCTCGGGCACTGAGTGGCGCCGGGCGAGTCGGGCCGCGATCCTGATCGGCGTCGCCTCCGGCGCCCTCTTCGGCCTCTCGGCTCTGGCTTTCCGGGCCGGGATCGTGGCGCTGCCGTCCGGCTCGGCGCTGATCCGCGCAAGCCTGATGCTCTGCCTCACCCTCGGCCTTCAGGCGGCGGCCTTCGGGTTCTGGTTCCTGCACCCCGGCCGGGCCGCCTTCGCCGCGATCCGCCTGCGCCTGCGCGACTCCTTCAGCGCGGGCTTCCTCGGCGCCGCCGCCTCGCAGCTGTGGTTCCTCGCCTTCGCGCTCACCCCCGCCGCCAATGTCCGCACCCTCGCGCTGATCGAGGTGCCGCTCGCCGCCGTGGTCTCACGCCGTATGTTCGCCGAGACGATGACGGCGCGACAGTTGATCGGAATGGGGCTGATCGTCGCCGGGATCGCGCTGCTGCTGCGCACGGTCTAGCGCCGCCGCTTCGCACCCGTGGCGGTCAGGAGCTTGTAGCGGCTGTCGCCGCCGAACTCCTCCACCCGCGCGAAATGCCGGCCAAGCTCCGCCTCGTAGGGCAGGTGCCGGTTGGCGACCATCCAGAGCCGCCCGGCCTGCGTCAGCATCCCCGCCGCCGCCGCGATGAAGGCCGCCCCGAGGCGCGGGGTGGCGGCGCGGCCTTCGTGGAACGGCGGGTTCATGACGACGCCGTTCACCGGCTCGGGCAGGCGGAAGCCGGTGGCGTCGGCCCAGTGGAACCGGGCGCGGGGGTCGCGGATATTCTCGCGGGCGCAGGCGAGCGCGTCGTGATCGGATTCCACGAGATGCAACTCGGTCACGCCCTCGCGGGCGAGCACCTGCGCCGCGAGCCAGCCCCAGCCCGCGCCGAGGTCCACCACCCGCGACGGCATCCGCGGCGGCAGCGCCGCGGCCAGCAGCATCGAGCCCGGATCGGGGCCATCGGCCGAGAACACGCCCGGCCGCGTCACGAAACCGGGCGCGACCTCCCGCGTCACAGCGGCCCAGTCGGCGGGCAGCCAGTCGCCCTCGGGCACCGTCACCGCAAAGAGCTTGCCATGCGCGCGGGTCAGGATCTCGCCCACCGGGCCAAGCCCGCGCAATTCGCGCAGCATCGCCTCGACGCCATCGGTCTTCTGCCCGTCAACCCAGAGCTCCGCCCTGGGCGCGAGCGTCGCGGCCGCGGCGGCGATCCGCGCGCGGGCGGCGGCGCGGGCGCGGGGCAGGAACACGACCGCGCCGTCGAAGTGCCCCTCCGGCACCGCCGTCTCGACCGCGAAGCCCCGCCGCATGAGCGCCGCATGGGCGGCGGCATCGGTCTGGACCGCGACGCTGCGGGCAGAATCGAAGCGGCCCGAGGGCAGGTCCGCGGGCGCACCGACAAGCAGCGTCCGCCCTTCGGGTGGCGCGGGAAAGGCCAGCTCCAGCCGGTCGCCGGGCGGCCTCACTCCTTTTCCATGGTGCATTGCAGCGGGTGCTGCTGGCGGCGCGCCAGCTCCATCACCTGCATGACCTTGGTCTCGGCGACCTCGTGGCTGAAGACGCCGACGACCGCGATGCCCCTGCGGTGGACGGTCAGCATGATCTCGATCGCCTGCGCATGCGACATCGCGAACAGACGCTCCAGCACATGCACGACGAATTCCATCGGCGTGAAATCATCGTTAAGAAGCAGCACCTTGTACATCGGAGGGCGCTGCGTCTTGGGCTTCGTCTTGACGCCGAGTTCGACATCCTCCCGGTCGTCCGGGGGACCGGCCATCAGGCGATCGCCGGGAGGGAACGGGGGGAGATGCATGGACAGACGCGGGCCTCGGGACAACGACGCAAGGGGACGCGACCAATATAGGACACGGCCCGGCGGATGGAAGGCCCGCGGCGGGCCACTAGGGCCGGTGCGGTGCGCGAAACCGCAGGATGCAGCGAAATTGAAAGTTTCGCCCCGGTAGAGTGCGTGCTATTGTCTCTTCGTTAACGAAGGCCGTGCCAGAGAGAACGCGGTCACGCTGGGCAGCAAGAGACCGGGGACAGTGATGAACATGCGAAAGGTCCGGGCGGGCCTGCTGGGGATCGTGGCGGCGACCGCGTGCCTCGCGGGCGGGATCGTCCAGGCGGCGCCGTTTGCCGCCTATGTGATGGATGGCCGCACCGGCCAGAAGATCCACGAGCAGAACGCGAACACGCCGCTGCATCCGGCGTCGCTCACCAAGATGATGACGCTCTATCTCGCCTTCGCGGCGGTGGAGCAGGGGCGGGTGCGGCTCGACTCGCGCTTTACCGTCTCAAGCAACGCCGCCAACGAGCCACCCTCGCGGCTCGGCTTGCGCGCGGGCCAGCAGATCGAGCTGCGCTACCTGATGCGTGCCGCGGCGATCAAATCCGCCAACGACGCCGCCACCGCCATCGCCGAAGGCATCGGCGGGTCCGAGGCGCAGTTCGCGGCGCAGATGACGGCGACCGCCAGGGCGCTCGGCATGACGCACAGCCAGTTCCGCAACGCGCATGGCCTGACGCAGGAGGGGCATTACTCGACCGCGAAGGACATGACCACGCTCGGCCGGCACCTGTTCTACGATTTCCCTCAATATTACAACCTCTTCTCGCGGCGCAGTGCCGATGCGGGGATCGCCACGGTCGCCAGCACCAACCGCCGCTTCCTCGACGACTATCCGGGCGCGGACGGGATCAAGACCGGCTACACGCGCGCCGCGGGGTTCAACCTGACGGCTTCGGCGCAGCGCGGGCAGAAGCGGATCATGGCGACCGTGATGGGCGGCGCCTCGACGGCGCAGCGCAACAAGATCATGGGCGAGCTGCTGGATATGGGCTTTGGCCGGGCGCCCGCGCGGGTGGCCGAGGTGCGGCCGCAAACGGTGATCGTGAAGCCCCAGGTGGTCCGCCGCGCGGCCGTGCAGGCGGCCGCGCCGCCGGCCCCGCGCGCGGTCGCAGCGGCGTCGACGGCGGCCCCGGCGCTCGATCTCTCGCAGGCGCTGCGCGAGGCCATGGCGGCGCGGCCCGAACCGGCGCCACGCCTGGTCGCGGTGGCCGGCGCCGAGCCGGTGGCCGAGGCCGTGGCCCAGTCGGTCCGCGCCGCGCGGCCCGCGCCCAGCCCCGATCCGGTGGCCGCGGCGGTGGGCGACGCGCTGCGCAACAGCCTGCTCGAGAGCCGCCGGCCCGCCGCCCGGCCCGAAGGCTCGATCGCCGAGGTCGGGCCGGCAACGGAGGCCCCCGCCCCGGCGGCTGCCGCTTCGGCCGGGGACGCCCGTCCGCCCCGGCGCGGCGCCGACGCGGCGTCGCTCTTCAAGGCGCCCGCTGGCGAGGCGACCATCGTCGCTGCCGCGATGCCCGTGGAGACGCGGGACTATGCCGTCACGCTCGGCCTCTTCCGCTCCCAGAGCGAGGCCGAGCAACTGCTGCTGCAGACCGCGCTGCGCGAGACCGAGGCGCTCAAAACAGCCCGGAGCCGCGGGGACGACACCCGGCGCGGCTTCGACGCCCGGTTCGTGAACCTCACCCGGAGCGAGGCCGAACTCGCCTGCGGCAAGCTGGGTGCGCGGGCGCAGGACTGCACGGTGATCGTGCCCTGAACGGCCGCGCCGTGACGGCCTGAAAACGCCCCGGCCCCGGCCGGGGCGTTTCGTTGGGGTCAGTCCTGGGGCGGGCGCTCGTCGAATTCGGTGTTCAGCACCCGCTCGGCATCGCCCTTGGGATCGTCATACTGGCGGTTCCTGAGCGACCAGATGAAGCCGGCGAGGCCGAGCCCGCCGAGGGCGAGCGAGACCGGGATCAGGAAGACCAGCACCTCCATCAACGCAGCCTGAGCGCGTTGAGCGTGACGGTGATCGAGCTCAGCGACATGGCGAGCGCCGCCATCAGCGGCGTGGCGAAGCCGAGAATGGCGATCGGCACAGCGATGATGTTGTAGCCGAAGGAGATGCCGAAGTTCTCGCGGATGCGGTTGCGCGAGGCGCGGGCGGTCGTGACCCCGTCGGCCACTGGCGCGAGGTCGCGGCCGATGAGCACGATGTCGGAGGCCGCGCGGGCGGCGTCGAGCGCCGAGGCGGGCGAGATCGCCACGTCGGCGGCGGCGAGCGCCACGGTGTCGTTCAGCCCGTCGCCGACCATCAGCACGCTGCCCGCGCCCTCGGCCTGCAGGCGGCGAATGACTGCGGCCTTGCCCTCGGGGTCAATGCCGGCCTGCCATTCCGCGATGCCAAGCCGGGCGGCGATGTCGCCGACCGGGCCGGGACCGTCGCCCGAGAGCAGGATCACCCGCATCCCGGCGGCGCGCAGGCCCGCGACCGCCTCCTCGGCGCCGGGGCGCAGGCTGTCGTGGAACGCCAGCCGGATCGGCACCCCCTGCCCCAGCGAGAGCCAGCTCGCCTGCTCATGCCCCTCGTCCTCGACCCCGAGCCAGTCGGCCCGGCCGAGGCGCACGCGGCGTCCCTGCCAGAAACCCTCGACGCCGCGGCCCGGAACCTCGCGCAGTTCCTCGACCGGCGCGGGGACGACGTCCCCAAGCGCCGCGGCGAGCGCGCGGGACAGCGGATGCGACGACGCCCCGGCCAGCGCCCGCGCCACCGGCCGCGCCGCCTCGGGCAGCGCCTCGGGGTCAGCGAGGCGAGGCGTGCCGAGCGTCAGGGTGCCGGTCTTGTCGAACACCGCGACCCGCGCCTCGGCCAGCCGCTCGAGCGCGGTGCCGTCCTTGATGAGCAGCCCGCGCCGGAACAGCCGCCCGGAGGCGACCGTGACCACCGCCGGGACCGCGAGCCCGAGGGCGCAGGGACAGGTGATGATGAGGACCGCCGCGGCGATGTTGATGGCGAGGCGGACGTCGCCGGTCCCCGCAAGCCAGCCGAGGAAGGTCGTGAAGGCCACCAGATGCACCACCGGCGCGTAGAGGCGCGAGGCGCGCTCGGCCAGCGTGGTGTAGCGGGTGCGGGCGGATTCGGCACTGGCGACCAGTTCGGTCAGCCGCGACAGCGTCGTGTCGCGCCCGGCGGTGCTGACGCGCAGGGTCAACGGGCCGGTGAGGTTAACCTCCCCGGCCGAGAGGGCCATGCCCGGCCCGGCGACCACCGGAATCGTCTCGCCGGTCAGCAGCGAGCGGTCCACCTCGCTCATCCCCTCCGCCACGGTCCCATCCGCGGGGATGCGGCCGCCGGGGCGCACGAGGATCAGGTCGCCGGGGCCGAGTTCGGCCACCGGCACGACCGCCTCGGCCCCGCCCTCGAGCCGTGTCGCGCGCGGCACCTCCAATGCGGTCAGTTCCTCGGCGGCCGAGCGCGCGACGGCGCGCGAGCGGTAGTCGAGGTAGCGCCCGATCAGCAGGAAGAAGCAGAGCATCACGACGCCGTCGAACCAGGCCGTGTCGCCGCCCTGCCATGTCTCGTAGAGCGAGATTCCCGAGGCGAGGATCAGCGCCAGCGAGATCGGCACGTCCATGTTGAGGCGGCCCGCGCGCAGCGCCCGCCAGGCCGACTTGAAGAACGGCTGGCCTGAAAAGGCGATGGTCGGCAGCGCGATCGCGGCCTGGATCCAGTGGAACAGGTCGCGCGTGGCGTCTTCGGCCCCGGACCAGACCGACACCGCGAGGATCATCACGTTCATCATCGCGAAGCCGGCGACGCCGATCCGCATCAGGATGTCGCGCCCCTGCCGGTCGGCGGCAGTGGCGCTGAGCGCGCCGGGATCGAGCTCATGCGCCTCGTAGCCGGCGGCGTCGAGGACCGGGATCAGCGCCTCGGCTTCCATGCCGGGCGCGTCGATCGTGACGCGGCGGAGCGTCAGGTTGACCCGCGCGCTGCGGACGCCGGGCATCGCCTTCAGCGCGCGCTCGACATCGGCGATGCAGGCGGCGCAGTGGATCGTCGGCAGCGACAGGATGACATCGCCGCGGGGCTGCGCCCGCGCCGACGCCGCCTGACGGGCCGCGAGCGGGGCCACGTCGCAGGCGGGACAGGCGGCGAGGCGGGGGCCGGTCAGGCGCGCGTCGGTCGAAAGATCCGTCAACCCCGGTCCCTCACCCGCAGATGGTCGAGGCGCTGCCGGAAGGCGGTGCCATCGGTCGCCTCGGCCGTCACATGCACGTTCCAGAGGCCGGGGCCGAGCTCCGCGTGCGCGGTCCAGAGGCCGCCGTGATACTGCATCGGCAGGCTCTGGTCCTCGCGGACATGGGTGGGCCGCCCGACCGTCACCGCCAGGTGCCGCAGCCGCGCGGGCGCGCCCGACGCGTCCCGGATCGCCAGGGTCAGCACGCCGCGCTCATGGCTGGCCGAGGCCCGCCAGCCGAGCGCGTCCTGCGCCGCCCTCTCACGGTCGAAGCGCTGCGAGGCGACGTAGCTGCTGGCGACCTCGAGGCCGGGGAAGGTCCGCACGGCGTTAAAGGCCAGCGTCAGGTTCACGCCGATTATGGTGCCGAAGGCGGCCAGCGTGATGAGAAGCACCTTGCGCCCGGTCAGCTCACCCATCCTGTCCTCCTCCCGCACCGTGGAACACGCTGTCCACTCGCGCCTGCCTGCCGCTCGCCTGGTCCTCGATCATCAGCTCAATCCCGGTCTGCCCGCCGGTGGCCAGCGGCGAGCCCGGCTCGGCGGTGAGATAGATGCGCTGCGACAGCGTCTCGTCGGCCGGAGCGTTCACGATGTTGGTCGCCTGCCCTTCCAGCGTCAGCGTGACGCCCGGCAGCGGGGCGCCCGAGGGATCCTCCACGCCGATGGCGAAGGGCTGCTCGACGCCCTGCTTGTTGCGGAGCCGAAGCTCGTAGGTGTTGCGGATCGAGCCGTCGGCGAGCGTCACGTAAAGCGGGTTGCGGATCGGCGTCACGTTCAGGTCGTAGGGCGAGCGCAGCAGCAGTGCCACGAGCAGCGCCACGCCGATGGCCGACCAGAGCCCGAAATAGAGCAGCACCCGCGGCCGCATGACATGCCGCCAGAGTTCGCGCGCCGGCCGGCTCTCGAGCCGCTCGGCCGCCTCGTCCCTGAGCGCCATGTAGTCGATCAGCCCGCGCGGCTTGCCGATCCGTGCCATGACGTCGTCGCAGGCGTCGATGCAGAGCGCGCAGGTGATGCATTCGAGCTGCTGGCCCTCGCGGATGTCGATGCCCATCGGGCAGACGTTGACGCAGGCGAGGCAGTCGATGCAGTCGCCTTTCTCGCCGGGCGGGTCGTCGGACTTGGTGGCCTCGCCGCGGGCGATCTTGCCGCGCGGCTCGCCGCGCCACTCGCGATAGGCGACGGTCAGCGTGTCCTCGTCCATCATCGCGGCCTGGATGCGCGGCCAGGGGCAGGCGTAGATGCAGATCTGCTCGCGCATGAAGCCGCCGAAGAGGAAGGTGGTGGCGGTCATGATGGCGATGGTGGTGTAGGCGATCGGATGCGCCTGCCCCAGCAGCAGGTCGCGCAGCAGCGTCGGCGCGTCGGTGAAGTAGAACACCCAGGCGCCGCCGGTCAGCACGCCGATGATGAGCCAGATGGTCCATTTCTCGACCCGCAGCCGGATCTTGCGCGCGTCCCAGGGCGCGTTCCAGAGGCGCAGGCGCGCGTTGCGGTCGCCCTCGATCCAGCGCTCGGTCAGCAGGAACAGGTCGGTCCAGACAGTCTGCGGGCACATGTAGCCGCACCAGACCCGCCCGAGCGCCGCGGTGAAGAGGAACAGGCCAAGGCCCGCCATGATCAGCAGGCCGGCGACGAAGTAGAACTCGTGCGGCCAGATCTCGATCGTGAAGAAAAAGAAGCGGCGGCTGGCGAGGTCCACCAGCACCGCCTGGTCGGGCATGCCGGGGCCGCGATCCCACCTGATCCACGGCGTGACGTAGTAGATGCCGAGGGTCAGGGCCATGACGACCCATTTCAGGTTGCGAAACTTGCCCTCGACCCGGCGCGGGAACACCGGCTCATGCGCGGAATAGAGTTTCGGCGGTTCGATCTCGGTGGTCGTGGTCATGCGGGTTCCTCGGCACGGGCCGCCGGTGGAGCGGGGGCGGCGCAGGCGGCGCCGGCGGTCAGCTGCCGCAGCCGTCGCAGGTGATGGCCTCCAACTTAGGAAATCCGCGACCGCCCCGGCATGGAACGCATTGTCGCATGGACAGGGCGCGATGCAAGGCGCGTGGCGGCGGGGCGCAGGTCGCGCCCCGACGCCGCGTCAGTTCATTCCCCTCCGCCGAGCCCGTGGACATAGGCCGTGACCGAGCGGATCTCGGCCTCGGTCAGGCGCGAGGTCCAGGAGGGCATGACGCCGAAGGGGCCGTCATGGATCAGCCGCTCGACCGAGCCGAGGTCCGAGCCGTAGAGCCAGATCGCGTCGGTCAGGTTCGGCGCGCCCTGGAACTCGTCGCCGGTCGCGTCCTCGCCATGGCAGGCGGTGCAGTTCTCCTCGAAGATCACGCGGCCCGCCGCGGCCAGCGCCGGGTCCGGGGTGCTGGAAGGCGAGTCCGCGATCGACAGCACGAAATGCGCCACCTGGGTGATCTGCTCGGGCTCGAGCAGGCCGTCAATGCCGAAGCGCGGCATCTCGGAATAGCGGGTGTCGGGATCGTCGGGGCTGCGGATGCCGTGGCTGACGGTGTAGTGGATGTCCTCCAGCGTGCCGCCCCAGAGCCATTCGTTGTCGAGAAGGTTCGGATAGCCCCGCGCCCCCGCCGCGCCCGAGCCGTGGCACTGCGCGCACCAGGTGCGGAAGATCGCGGCGCCGGCGTTATTGGTGAAGTTCGCCAGTTCCGGGTCGGTCGGGATCTCCTGCAGCGAGACCTGTACCAGCCGGTCCTCGAAGGGCGCGTTCTGGGCGTTGAAGGCGGCGATGTCGGCCGCGACTTCGGCCCGCGTCGTGGTGTTGAGCAATCCCTGCGTGGCCCGCGTGACGAGCGGCCAGGCGGGATAGAAGATCGTGTAGGCGAAGGCCCAGACGACCGTGGCGTAGAAGGTCCAGAGCCACCAGCGGGGCAGCGGGTTGTCGTATTCCTCGATCCCGTCCCAGCTGTGGCCGGTGGACTGGACCTCGACCACTTTCTGCCCGGCGCGCGAGCGGACTGTCTTGCGGGCCTGCCGGGGCGGCGGAACGTTCAGCGGCGCCCCCTCGTCGGCCTCGTCGGCGGCGGGGGTCAGCGGGTGGCGGATGCCGTCCGCGATTGCCTCGCGGTCCACCGCCTGCCGCTCGACATCGATGCGGTTCTCGGGGCTCGCGGGGCTGGTATGGGGGTCCTTGACCGGCTCGCCCCCGATGCGGTTCTCGGGATCGGCGGGGCCCTTGGGGTCGTCACTGTCGGCCATCATCGCCCCTCGTTGTCGCTGTCCGGCGCCGGCCGGTTCTCGTTGCGAAAGATGCTCTCGGCCGCGTCGCGATGCTTGCGGCGCGAGCCGGGGCGGAAGACCCAGACCACCACCCCGATGAAGATCAGGAAGAGGATCAGCAGGACCCAGCTGTCGGCCAGGGTTCGCAGGAAGCTGTAGCGCTCCATCGCCGCGCCCCCCTAGCGGGTCGGGTCCGGCTCGAAGGTCGTGAAATCGACCATCGTGCCCAGCACCTGCAGATAGGCGATCAGCGCGTCCATTTCCGAGATGCCCGGCTGGCGGTCCCAGTTCCGCGCCTGCGCGCCGGGATAGCGCTCCTGCAGCCCCGCCACGTCCCCGAAGGGATCGGCCTGGGCCACGAAGTCTGCCGCGGCGGCGGCCTTCATCTCGTCGGTATAGGGCACGCCCACCCACTGATCGGCGGTGATCCGGTCCTCGATATAGGTCGGCTGGATCAGCCGTTGTCGCAGGAAGCCATAGGCCGGCATGATCGATTCCGGCACGACGGACTGCGGGTTGACGAGGTGGTCGATGTGCCACTCGTCCGAGTAGCGGCCGCCGACGCGGGCGAGGTCCGGGCCGGTGCGCTTGCTGCCCCACTGGAACGGATGGTCATACATCGATTCGGCCGCGAGGCTGTAATGGCCGTAACGCTCGACCTCATCGCGCATGGGGCGGATCATCTGGCTGTGGCAGGTGTAGCAGCCCTCGCGCACGTAGATGTCCCGCCCGGTCAGCTCCAGCGGCGTGTAGGGGCGCACCCCCTCGACCTCCTCGATGGTGTTCTCGAGGTAGAAGAGGGGCGTGATCTGCACGATGCCGCCGACCGTGACCACGAGGAAGCTGAACACCAGCAGCAGCGTGGCGTTCTTCTCGATGATCTTGTGATGCTCAAGCAGGGACATGGATGACGCTCCTCACTCGGCCGGAACAGCGGCGGCCATCGAGGCGCGGCGCGGCTGGCGGGCGACGGTCGCCCAAAGGTTGTAGCACATGATGACCCCGCCGGCGAGGAACAGCACCCCGCCGAGACCGCGCACCACGTTCATCGGGAACTTCGCGGCCACCGCGTCGGAGAAGGCGTTCACGAGGAAGCCTTGGCTGTCCACCTCGCGCCACATCAGCCCCTCCATGATGCCCGAGACCCACATCGACGAGGCGTAGAGGACGATGCCGATGGTCGCGAGCCAGAAGTGCCAGCTGACGAGGCTGAGCGAGTAGAGCCGGTCGCGGCCCCAGAGGCGCGGTGTCAGGTAGTAGAGCGCGCCGAAGGTGATCATCCCGTTCCAGCCGAGCGCGCCGGAATGGACGTGGCCGATGGTCCAGTCCGTGTAATGCGAGAGCGAGTTCACCGCCTTGATCGACATCATCGGCCCCTCGAAGGTCGCCATGCCGTAGAAGCCCACGGCCACCACCATCATGCGGATCACCGGGTCCGTCCGCAGCTTGTCCCAGGCGCCCGAGAGGGTCATCAGCCCGTTGATCATGCCGCCCCAGGACGGCATCCACAGCATGATCGAGAACACCATGCCCAGCGTCGCGGCCCATTCCGGCAGCGCGGTGTAGTGCAGGTGGTGCGGACCAGCCCAGATGTAGAGGAAGATCAGCGCCCAGAAGTGGATGATCGAGAGCTTGTAGCTGTAGACCGGACGCTCGGCCTGCTTGGGGATGAAGTAGTACATCATCCCGAGGAACCCGGCGGTCAGGAAGAAGCCGACCGCGTTGTGGCCATACCACCACTGCGTCATCGCGTCCTGCACGCCGCCGAAGAGCTGCACCGACTTCGAGCCGAAGATGCTGACCGGAACCGACAGGTTGTTGATGATGTGCAGCATCGCGATGGTCACGATGAAGCTGAGATAGAACCAGTTGGCGACGTAGATATGCGGCTCGCGCCGCTTCATGATCGTGCCGAGGAACACCAGCAGATAGGCCACCCAGACGATCGTCAGCCAGATGTCCACATGCCATTCCGGCTCGGCGTATTCCTTCGAATGCGTCGCGCCGAGGATGTAGCCGGTGGCGGCCAGCACGATGAAGAGATTGTAGCCCCAGAACACGAACCAGGCGAGATTGCCGCCCCAGAGCCGCGCGGCCGAGGTCCGCTGGACGACGTAGAACGACGTTGCGATCAGCGCGTTGCCGCCGAAGGCGAAGATCACCGCCGAGGTGTGCAGCGGCCGCAGCTTGCCGAAGTTGGTGTAGCCATGGAACGCGTCGCTGAAGTTCAGCGCCGGGAAGGCCAGCTGGAAGGCGATGATGACGCCGACGAGGAAGCCGACGACGCCCCAGCCAGCGGTGGCGATCACGCCGTAGCGGACCACGCCATCGAGATACTCGCGCTCCAGCACCTCGGGGGCCACGCGGGGCTCCTCCATGCGGCGCAGAACGACGATGAAGGCCAGCCCCGCCGCCAGCATGACCGTGACCATGTTGACCGTATAGGCCAGATCGCGCCCGTAGTTCGCGGCGATGGCCGCACAGAGCGCCGCCAGCCCGAGGGCGATCAGCTTGATGCTGTCCCGCATAGGTGTCCCGTCCCTTTCCCGTGCCGGAGAACCCCCGTTCTCCCCCGCCCCGTGCAGGGCGGAAGGGCGAGGGCGCCGGATGGCTGCGACTACTCCCGTCAGGTGGCCGAAAACCTTGATCTCGGTCAACCTCATCATGCAGGAGAAAGGCTAGCTTCAGCAAAGGCCGGACGATCTGTCGCAGTCCCGCACCCCGGCCGCGAATGGAAGGTGCCCCATGGCCTACAAGACCATCCTTACCGTCCTCGCCGGCGAGTCCCAGCTCGGCCAGCTCGACGCCGCGGCGATGCTCGCCAGGCGCGAGGACGCGCATCTCGAGGTCTTCTGCCTCGGCGTCGACCACACCCAGACCGGCTACTACTACGCCGGCGCCTCGGCCTATGTGTTCCAGGAATCGATCGACCGCGCGATGGAGACCGCATCCCGCCTCGAGAAGACGGTGCGCGACAGGCTCAAGGGCGAGGCCATCCGCTGGTCGGTGGAATCGGCCGTGGCGCAGATCGGCGGCATCTCGTCCCTGATCGGGATGCGGGCGCGCTTCGCCGACCTCGCGGTGCAGGCCAAGCCCTACGGCCGGGGTGCCGCGGCCGAGGCCGAGGCGGTGGTCGAGGCGGCCATGTTCGAGGGCAGCTGCCCGGTCCTGATCGTTCCCGAAAGCGGCCTGCCCGAGGATTTCGACCGCCGCGTGATCGTCGGCTGGAACCAGAGCAACGAGGCCCTGGAGGCGGTGCGCCGGGCGCTGCCGATGCTGGTCCGCGCCGAGGCGGTCGAGATCACCGTGATCGACCCCTCGCCCCGCGCCGCCGAACGCTCCGACCCCGGCGGCCCCCTCTGCCAGTGGCTGACCCGCCACGGCGCGCGGGCCGAGATCGCGGTCCTCGCCCGCACCATGCCGCGAATCAGCGAGATCCTGAACCGCCGCGTGCTGGAGACCGGCGCCAGCATGGTGGTCATGGGCGCCTACGGGCATTCGCGCTTCCGCGAGGCGATCCTCGGCGGCGCGACGCGCAACATGCTCGAGAACGCAACCGTGCCGGTGCTGATGGCGCGGTGAGGCCCCGCCCGCGGGGCGGCCACGACGCGCTGAGGGGTCCGCGCCCGCACGGAACCGGGCGCGGACGCGTGACGACCGGCAGCGGTTCTTCGACCGCGCGGTGCCGGATCTGCGACATCGCGGCGCCCGCGGCGCGCTTGCAGCGCCCGTCGCGGCCGTGGCACACAGATGGAAGCTGCAGACGGAGTAAGGCCATGACCCGCGACACGGAACAGGAAATCGGCGTCCCCGAGGCGATCGGCGCGGCGCTGACTGGCGATGCCGAGATGCAGACCAAGCGCGAGTTCATGATCGCCGCCTATCTCATCGGCATCGTGGTCATGGTGATCGTGCTGGTCGCGGTCGTCACCTGGCTCTTCGGGCTGGCGGCGCTGAACATCGTCGGGCTGATCGCGACGGCGCTGATCTTCTTCATGCTGATCGCCTACGCCGCCGGCTGGTGAGCCGGGGATGGCCGAGGCGGTCGAGGTTCTCGTCGCAGGTGGCGGCCCCGCCGGGCTGATCGCGACCGCAGCGTTCGGGACCGCCGGACGCCGTGTCCTCTGCGTCGATCCGGCCCCGCCCGTCACCGACGAGGCGGCCGGGAGCGCAGACCTCCGCAGCACTGCCTTCCTGACCCCCTCGCTCTCCGTCCTGCGCGCGGCGGGCCTGTGGGAGGATTTCGCGCCCCATTCGATGCCGCTCGAGGTCATGCGGATCGTGGACGCGGGCGGGGCCGAGGCGAAGCCGCGGCTGACCTGCGACTTCGACTCCGCCGATCTGTCGTCCGAGCCCTTCGGCTGGAACATCCCCAACTGGGCCATCCGCCGCGAGGCCCTCGCCCGCCTCGAAGCCCTGCCCGATGTCCGCTTCGAACCCGGCGTCGCGGCCGTGGCGCTTCACGCCCGCGACGACCGCGCCTTCGTCACCCTCTCGGACGGGCGCCGGATCGAGGCGCAACTGGTGGTCGCCGCCGACGGCCGCAACTCGGCCATGCGCGGCGCCCTTGGCATTGGCGTCACCACCCGCCGCTACGGCCAGAAGGCCCTCGCCTTCGCCGTGACGCACGAGCAACCGCACGGCAACGTCTCGACCGAAATCCACCGCTCGGGCGGGCCGTTCACGCTGGTCCCGCTGCCCGACCGCGACGGCCGCCCCTGCTCGGCCGTGATCTGGATGGAGCGCGGCCCCGAGGTTGCCCGCCTCGCCGCCCTGCCCCGCGACGACTTCGAGGCCGCGCTGAACCAACGCGCGGCCGGCATCCTCGGCCGCCTGACCTTGGCGACGCGCCTCACCACCTGGCCGATCATCGCCCAGATCGCCGACCGCTTTTCCGGGCCGCGCACGGCGCTGATCGCCGAGGCCGCGCATGTCGTCCCGCCGATCGGCGCGCAGGGCCTGAACATGAGCCTCGCCGATCTGGGGGAACTGCTGCGCCTCTCGGGCAATGCGCCCGGCAGCCGCGAGGGCCTCGACGCCTATGACCGCCGCCGCCGCCCGGAGGCCTGGGCGCGGCTGCTGGGGATCGATGCGCTGAACCGGGCCAGCATGGCGGGCGCGCGGCCGCTGCGCGACCTTCGCGCGGCGGGACTGGGCCTGCTCCACGGCATCGCGCCGGTGCGGCGGCTGGCGATGCGCGCGGGACTGGGCGCACGCTGACCAAAAATTCGACGAATTTTCGGCCCGATCCTTCGCCGAAGGATCGGCCTCACCCGAGCGGCCCGGGCCGCCGCTCCTCGCTCAGCATCACGTTGGCTTCCACCTGCCCCACGCCAGGCAGCGTCATGACCCGCCGCCGCAGGATGCGCTCGAAATCCGCGATGTCGCGGGCGACGACCCGCAGACGGTAGTCGAAGCGGCCGAGCACATGCTGGACCACCTGCACCTCCGGGATCGCCACCGCCGCGCGCTCGAAGGCGTCGAGGTCGAGGCGACCCTTGGCGGCGAGGCGGATGCCGAGGAAGACCGTGACCGTGAAGCCGAGCGCGGCGGGGTCCACGACGACGCGTCGCCCGGCGATCACGCCCGCCTCGCGCAGCCGCTTCAGCCGCCGCCATGCCGCCGGCTGAGTCAGCCCGACCGCGCGCCCGATCTCGGCCGCACTGAGCCCCGCGTCGCGGGCGACGAGGCGCAGGATGGCAAGGTCGGTATCGTCCGGCGTCACAGCGGCAGCGCCCCGCTGTCCTTGATCGTCGAGACCAGCATCAGCGCGTCGCTGTCGGCGACATGCGGCAGCGTCAGGATGCTCTCGCGATAGACCTGCTGCCAGTGCGCCATGTCCCGCGCGATGACCGAGAGGCGGAAATCGACCGAGCCGAGGAAGCTCTGGATCTCGGTCACCTCAGGCACCCCGCGGGCGGCGGCAAGAAAGGCGCCGAAGGCGCGCGGGTCGGTCTTGTCGAGGGTGAAGCGCAGGCTGACCTCGACCTCGAAGCCGAGGGCGCGCCAGTCGATGCGGGCTTCGGTCGCGCGAATGGCGCCGGTCTCGCGGAGGCGGGCGAGGCGGCGGGCGAGGGTGGAGGCGGTGACGCCGGCGCGCTCGGCCAGCGTCTCGGCGGGGGCGTCGGGGTCGGCGAGGAGGTGGCGGAGGATGCGGCGGTCGGTGGCGTCTTGCATGATCTGGGAGCCTTATCGCTGCTGGACGCATGATCTCAACAACGATTAGGGCGATGTTGCAGCTGTTTGACCGCAACGCGTCCTCATCGCGGCCTAGAACGCTGCTCAGCGATAACACACAGGAGCCCGCCATGCGCGTCTATTACGACCGTGACTGCGACGTGAACCTCATCAAGGACAAGAAGATCGCCATCCTCGGCTATGGCAGCCAGGGCCACGCCCATGCGCTGAACCTGCGCGATTCGGGCGCCAAGAACATCGTCGTGGCGCTGCGCCCCGGCTCGCCTTCCGCCGCCAAGGCCGAGGCCGAGGGGCTGCAGGTGATGGAGATCGCCGAGGCCGCGAAGTGGTGCGACCTCATCATGTTCACCATGCCCGACGAGCTGCAGGCCGAGACCTACCGCAAGCACGTCCAAGACAACCTGCGCGACGGCGCGGCGATCGCCTTCGCCCACGGCCTGAACGTGCATTTCGGCCTGATCGAGCCGAAGAAGACCGTGGACGTCATCATGATGGCGCCGAAGGGCCCCGGCCACACGGTGCGCGGCGAATACGTCAAGGGCGGCGGCGTGCCGTGCCTCGTGGCGGTGGACAACGACGCCTCCGGCAAGGCGCTCGACATCGCGCTCTCCTACTGCTCGGCCATCGGCGGCGGCCGCTCGGGCATCATCGAGACCGACTTCCGCGAGGAATGCGAGACCGACCTCTTCGGCGAGCAGGCGGTCCTTTGCGGCGGGCTGGTGGAACTGATCCGCATGGGCTTCGAGACCCTGGTCGAGGCCGGCTACGAGCCCGAGATGGCCTATTTCGAGTGCCTGCACGAGGTGAAGCTGATCGTGGACCTGATCTACGAGGGCGGCATTGCGAACATGAACTACTCGATCTCGAACACGGCCGAGTACGGCGAATACGTCTCCGGTCCGCGCATCCTGCCGCGCGACGAGACCAAGGCCCGCATGAAGGCGGTGCTGGAGGACATCCAGACCGGCAAGTTCGTGCGTGACTTCATGACCGAGAACGCGGTCGGCCAGCCGAGCTTCAAGGCGACGCGCCGGCTGAACGACGAGCACCAGATCGAAGAGGTGGGCGAGAAGCTGCGCGGCATGATGCCCTGGATCTCCAAGGGCAAGATGGTGGACCGGGCGCGGAACTGAGCCGCGGCTCCCCAAGCCGGGGGCTTCGCGCCCCCGGACCCCGCGGGATCTTTGGATCAAGGCGAAAGCTGCACGCCGCGCCCCGGAAGGGACGCGGCGCTTCGCCTTGACGGTCATCGGCGTCCCCGCCTGTACCGTGAGGGCAATGTCGCAGCAAAAGATTGAGGCGAGGTTAACGGGCTTCGCCTTGACCGAAATATCCCGGGGGTGAGGCCGCGGCACGCGGCCGAGGGGGCGGCGCCCCCTACACCTCGACCACGTCCCGCACGCCCGGAACCGCGCGCAGCATCTGCCGCGCCGCCGGGTTCAGCGGCGCATCGGCTGCGACCTCGATATCCACCTGCTGCCCTGATTCCTCCAGCCGCAGCAGCACCGGGCCGCGCGCACGGGGCGAGGCGCGGACCTCGGCGGCAATGCGGGAGAGCGCGGCGGCGACCTCGGCCAGCACCGCGCCTTCGGCCAGTTCCACCGCGAGGCCGCCCGGACCGGCATCGGCCGTGTAGTCCTCGACGGTCCGCACGCTGCGGGCGAGCAGCTTCACCCCGTCGCCGGAGGGCTCGGCCTCGACCTGCAGCACGATGCCGGTGCCCGGTTCGAGGAGCGGGCGGGCGGTGTCGAGCAGGTCGGAAAACATTGTGACCTCGTAGAGGCCGGTCGGGTCCGACAGGTGGACGAAGGCGAAGCGGTTGCCGCGGGCCGACTTCTTCTCCTGACGGCTCGACACCGTTCCTGCGATATAGGCCACCATCGGGCCGGCAGCCGCCTCGGCGCAGAGCTCGGCATGGGTCAGCACCTTCTTGCGCTTCAGCGCCGGCTGGTCGTCGTCGAGCGGATGGCCGGTCAGGTAGAAGCCGATTGCGCCATGCTCCTCGCCCAGCCGCTCGGCCGGAAGCCACATCGCGGCGCTGACCGGGCGCGGCGGCGGCAGATCCTCGCCACCGCCGAAGAGCGAGGACTGGTTCGAGACCGCCGCCGCCTGCACCGCCGCCGACCACGCGACCAGCCCGTCCAGCGACGCCAGCACCGCGGCGCGGTTCGGGTCGAGCGCGTCGAAGGCACCGGCGCGAGCCAGCGTCTCGAGCGGGCGCTTGCCGACACGCTTCATGTCCACGCGGCGGGCGAACTCCTGCAGATCGCGGAACGGCCGGTCGCCGCGTGCCTCGGTGATGAGGCGCATCGCCTCCGTTCCCACGCCCTTCAGCGCGCCCAGAGCGTAGAGGATGCGGCCGTCCCTGACCGCGAAGCCCGCGTCCGAGCGGTTGACGCAGGGCGGCACGACCTCGATCCCCATGCGGTCGGTCTCGCGCTTCAGGATCGCCAGCTTGTCGGTCAGGTGGATGTCGCAGTTCATCACCGCGGCCATGAACTCGACCGGGTGGTTCGCCTTCAGCCAGGCGGTCTGGTAGCTGACCACGGCGTAAGCCGCGGCGTGGCTCTTGTTGAAGCCGTAGTTAGCGAATTTCTCCAGCAGGTCAAAGACCTCGCCGGCCTTCTTCGCGTCGACTCCACGAGCCGCGCAGCCGTCGATGAACTTCGGCCGCTCGCGCGCCATCTCCTCGGGCTTCTTCTTGCCCATGGCGCGCCGCAGCAGGTCGGCGCCGCCGAGCGAATAGCCCGCCATCACCTGCGCGATCTGCATCACCTGTTCCTGATAGACGATGATGCCCTGCGTCTCGGCGAGGATATGGTCGATGGTTACGTGAATGGATTCAAGCTCGCGCCGGCCGTTCTTCACGTCGCAATAGACCGGAATGTTCTCCATCGGGCCGGGCCTGTAGAGGGCGACGAGGGCGACGATATCCTCGATGCAGGTCGGCCGCATGCGGCGCAGCGCGTCCATCATCCCCTGGCTCTCGACCTGGAACACCGCGACGGTGCGGGCCGAGGCGAAGAGGTCGTAGCTCGCCGGATCGTCGAGCGGGATCGCGTTGATCTCGTCCACGGCGCCCGCGGGCGGGTCGTAGAGGGTGCGCCCGTCCGCCGCGACATGCAGGCGTCGCCCGCTTGCGCGGATCAGGTCCACGGCGTTCTGGATCACCGTCAGCGTCTTGAGGCCGAGGAAGTCGAACTTCACCAGCCCCGCCTGCTCGACCCATTTCATGTTGAATTGCGTCGCCGGCATGTCGGAGGCCGGGTCGCGGTAGAGCGGCACGAGCTGCTCCAGGGGCCGGTCGCCGATCACCACCCCCGCGGCATGGGTCGATGCGTTGCGGTAGAGGCCCTCGACCTGCGCGGCGTAGTCCAGCAGCCGCTTGACCTGCGGCTCGGCCGCGGCCTGCTCGCGCAATCGAGGTTCGTCCGCCAAAGCCTTGGTGACGCTGACCGGCTTCACCCCCTCCACCGGGATCATCTTCGAGAGACGGTCGCACTGGCTGTAGCTCATCTGCAGCACGCGGCCGACGTCGCGCACCGCGGCCTTCGAGAGCATCTGCCCGAAGGTGATGATCTGGCCGACCTTGTCGCGGCCGTAGCGGTTCTGGACGTATCGGATCACCTCCTCGCGGCGGTCCATGCAGAAGTCGATGTCGAAATCCGGCATCGAGACGCGCTCGGGGTTGAGGAAGCGCTCGAACAGCAGGTTGTAGCGCAGCGGGTCCAGGTCGGTGATGGTCAGAGCCCAAGCGACGAGGCTGCCCGCGCCCGAGCCGCGGCCGGGTCCAACCGGGATGCCCTGGCCCTTCGCCCATTTGATGAAGTCGGCGACGATCAGGAAGTAGCCGGGGAAACCCATCTGCTCGATGATGCCGACCTCGAAGGCGAGGCGCTCGTCATAGGTCTCGCGCGGGGCCGAGAGGGGGACGACGGCGAGGCGCGCTTCCAGCCCTTCGCGGGCCTGGCGGCGCAGTTCCTCGACCTCGTCCTCGGCGAAGCGGGGCAGGATCGGCTTGTGGGTCTCGACCGCGAAGGCGCAGCGGCGGGCGATCTCGACGGTGTTCTCGATCGCTTCCGGCAGGTCCGCGAACAGCGCCGCCATCTCCTCGGCGGACTTGAAGTGATGCGCGGGGGTCAGGCGGCGGCGGGGCTGGCGCTGGTCCACGAAGCATTTGTCGGCGATGCAGATCAGCGCGTCATGGGCCTCGAACATGTCGGGCTTGGGGAAATGCACGTCGTTGGTGGCGACCAGCGGCAAGGCGAGGTCATAGGCGAGGTCGATCATGCCCGCTTCCGACGCGGCCTCGGCGGGCATCAGCGGTCCGGCCTCGGACGGGTGACGCTGAAGCTCGACATAGAGGCGATCGCCGAAGGCCTCGGCCATGCGCGTGAGCCAGCCGCGCGCCTCGGGCAGCCGTCCGGCGGCGACCATGCGCCCGAGTGGGCCGGTCCCGCCGCCGGTGAGGCAGATCAGCCCCCCGGCATGGGCGGCGAGTTCCGCCTCCGTCACATGCGGCCGCGCGCCCCCCTCGCGCAGGAACAGCGCCGAGCCGAGCGCCATGAGGTTCATCCATCCCGCCCGGTCCTGCGCCAGCAGCACCACCGCGCCGTCGAACCCGCCCTCGGACGCGAGTGTGATCTGGCAGCCGACGATCGGCTGCACCCCCTTTTCGCGCGCCGTGACCGAGAACTCGAGCGCTGCAAAAAGCGCGTTCGTGTCGGTCAGCGCCACCGCAGGCATCCCGGCTTGCGCGGCGAGGCCGACGAGCTTCTTCACCGGCACCGCGCCTTCCAGCAGCGAGTGTTCCGAATGGGTGCGCAGGTGGATGAATCGCGGCTGTGACATGGGGCGCAACCTAATCGCACCGCCCGCCCCGTCGCAATGGACGGCGGCCTCTGCGCCGCGCTAGGGTTTGCAAAACGCGAACGAGGGAAGCGTGGCCGATTCCGTCTTCCGGGCCGAGGGCCTGGGCAAGAGCTATCCCGGCGTCCGCGCCAACGACGACGTGAGCTTCGAGGTCAGGGCGGGCGAGATCCACGCGCTGCTGGGCGAGAACGGCGCCGGCAAGTCGACGCTGGTCAAGACGTTCTACGGCCTCGTGCGCCCCGACGAGGGGCGGATGGTCTTCGAGGGCCAACCCTACGCCCCCCACGATCCCCGCGCCGCGCGGGCGGCGGGCGTGGCGATGGTGTTCCAGCACTTCAGCCTCTTCGACGCGCTGACGGTGGCCGAGAACATCGCGCTTGGGATGGAGGACCCGCCGCCGCGCCGCGACCTCTCGCGCCGCATCGCGCAGGTCAGCCGCGACTACGGCCTGCCGCTCGACCCCGCGCGGCGCGTGGCCAACCTGTCGGCCGGCGAGCGGCAGCGGGTCGAGATCCTGCGCTGCCTGCTGCAGAACCCGCGCCTCCTCATCATGGACGAGCCGACCAGCGTGCTCACCCCGCAGGAGGCGGAGCTGCTGTTCGCCACGCTGCGCCAGCTGGCCGACCACGGCACCGCGATCCTCTACATCAGCCACAAGCTCCAGGAGATCCGCGCCCATTGCGACCGCGCCACGATCCTGCGCCACGGGCGCGTGGTGGCGAGCCTCGATCCGCGCGAGGCGACGGCGGGGGAACTGGCCTCGCTGATGGTCGGCGGCACCCTGCGCGTCGTGGACCGCAGCGGGCGCGCGCCTGGGGCCGTCGTGCTCGAGGTGCGCGGCCTTGCGGCGCGGCCGGTCACGCGGGAGGGGACGACGCTCTCGGATGTGGGTTTCGCGCTGCGTGCGGGCGAGGTGCTGGGGATCGGCGGGGTCGCGGGGAACGGGCAGGAGGAACTGCTGGCCGCGCTCTCGGGCGAGACCCTGACGCCGGTCGGAACGGTGCTGATGGAGGGCGCGGACCTCTCGCGCGCCTCCCCCGAGGCGCGGCGCGCGGCGGGGCTGCTGGCGGCGCCGGAGGATCGCCTCGGCCATGCCGCGGTGCCGGAGATGAGCCTCGCCGAGAACACGCTGCTGACCGGCGCCACGCGCCACAGCCTCAGCCCTCGGGGCATGGTCGACCGCGCCGCCGCCACGGGTTTCGCCGAGCGCATCATCGAGGCCTTCGATGTCCGCACACCCGGCCCCCAAGCCGCGGCCGGGGCGCTGTCGGGCGGCAACCTGCAGAAATTCGTCATCGGTCGGGAGGTGCTGGGCAGCCCGCGCGTGCTTGTCGTCAACCAGCCGACCTGGGGCGTGGACGCGGGCGCGGCGGCGGCGATCCGGCAGGCGCTGCTCGACCTCGCCCGCGGCGGCGCGGGGGTCGTGGTCATCAGCCAGGATCTCGACGAGCTGCTGGAACTCTCCGACCGCTTCGCGGCGCTGAATGAAGGGCGGCTGTCGGACCCGTTGCCGACCGAGGGGCTGACGCTCGAGCGCATCGGCCTGATGCTCGGCGGCGCGCATGGGATGGAGGCGGCGCATGTGGCGTGAGCGGCGCCGGAAGCCGGTGGCTTCGCGCCCCCGGACCCCCGCGGGATATTTTCAGACAGAAGAAGCCGGGAGCCGCCGTGTTCAGGCTTGAGCCGCGCGCCTCCGCGCCCCTCCTCTGGCAGGTCGCCACGCCGGTCATGGCGGTCGCGGCCACCATGCTCGCGGGCGGCGTCCTCTTTGCGCTCATGGGGCACGACCCGGTCGCGGCGATCGGCACGATCTTCTGGGACCCGCTCTTCGGTGCCGCCTCGGGCTATTCGCGCCCGCAGCTGCTGGTGAAGGCCGGGCCGCTGATCCTGATCGCCTGCGGCCTGGCCATCGGCTTCCGCGCCGGCATCTGGAACATCGGCGCCGAGGGGCAATACATCGTCGGCGGCATCTGCGGCGCCGCCGTCGCGCTCGCCGCCCATCCCGCCGAGGGCCTCTGGATTTTTCCCGCGATGGTCGCCGCGGGCCTTCTGGGCGGCTGGGTCTGGGGGATGATCCCGGCGCTGCTGAAGAACTGGGTCGGGGCCTCCGAGATCCTCGTCTCGCTGATGCTGGTCTATGTGGCGCAGAGGATCGCCGCCTGGATGGCCTTTGGCCCGATGCGCAACCCCGAGGGCTTCGGCATGCCCGGCTCGCGCAACCTGCAGCACTATCCCCCGGCCGCGAACCCCGAGCTGATCGCCGGGACCGGTATCCACTGGGGCGTGGTGGCCGCCGCGGTGGCCGTGGTGGCGACCTGGGTGCTGATGTCGAAGTCGCTGCGCGGCTTCCACATCCGCGTCGCCGGCCTCGCGCCCCGCGCCGCGCGCTTCGCGGGCGTCAGCCCCGGTGTCATGGTGGCCTTCTGCCTTGGCCTCTCGGGCGCCCTCGCTGGGGTGGCCGGCCTCTTCGAGGTCGCCGGACCCGCGGGCCAGATCACCGACAGCTTCGGCACCGGCTACGGCTTCACCGCGATCATCGTGGCCTTCCTGGGGCGGCTGCACCCGTTCGGCATCCTGCTTGCCGGGCTGCTGCTGGCGCTGACCTATATCGGCGGCGAACTCGCGCAGCTGATGCTGGGCCTGCCCGCAGCCTCGGTGCAGGTGTTCCAGGGGATGCTGCTGTTCTTCTTGCTCGCCTTCGACATCCTCACCCGCTACCGCATCCGCCGGAGGCCGCGCGCATGACCGACCTCGTCTGGCTGCTGCTGACTGCCTCGACCCCGATCCTCTGGGCCGCCCTGGGCGAGATGGTGGCCGAGCGCGCCGGCGTGCTGAACCTCGGCGTCGAGGGCATGATGATCACCGGCGCGCTCGCCGGTTTCGCCGTGGCCCATGCGACCGGCAGCCCGAGCGCGGGCTTCATCGGCGCGGCGGTCGCGGGCGCGGCGCTGTCGCTGATTTTCTCGCTCGTGACGCTGGTCTTCCTCGCCAACCAGGTGGCGACCGGCCTTGCGCTGACGCTTTTCGGCCTCGGGCTGACGGCGATGTTCGGCAAGGCCTATGAGGGGATGAAGGCCCCGGCAATGGGCTTCGACTGGGTGGTCTGGATGGGCCTCCTGCTGGTCCCTGCGCTCTGGTGGTGGCTGAACCGCACGCGCGCAGGCCTCACGCTGCGGTCGGTGGGCGACAACCATGACGCGGCGCATGCGCTCGGCACGCCGGTGCGCCTCGTGCGCCTCGGCGCCATCGCGGTCGGCGGCGCGCTTGCCGGGGTGGGCGGCGCCTATGTCTCGATCGCGCGCGTGCTGCAATGGACAGAAGGGATGACCGCGGGCGCGGGCTGGATCGCGCTCGCCATCGTCGTCTTCGCCGGGTGGAGCCCGATCGGCGTCCTCGCCGGGGCGGCGCTCTTCGGCGGCGTCACCGTGCTGCAGCTTCGCGCCCAGGCGGCCGGGTTCCACCTGCCCGTCCAGCTCCTCGCCGCATCGCCCTATATTGCCACGATCATCGTCCTCGTGCTGATATCCGCCCAGCACAAGTACTTGCGCCGCGGCGCCGGGGCCGCCCCCGGCTCTCTCGGCCAGACCTTCCACCCCGACACCTGACAGGAGCCTGCCCCATGCATCGCCGTACCCTTCTCGCCTCGGCCACCGCCCTTGCGGCAACCCTCGCCATGCCCGCCTTCGCGCAGGACGAGCCACTGAAGGTCGGTTTCATCTATGTCGGCCCGGTGGGCGACGGCGGCTGGTCCTACCAGCACGATCAGGGCCGGCAGGCGATCGAGGCGGAATACGGCGACCGGGTCCAGACCACCTATATCGAGAGCGTGCCCGAGGGCGCCGATGCCGAGCGCGCGCTGACGCAGCTCGCGCTCGCCGGCAACAAGCTGATCTTCGCTACCTCCTTCGGTTTCATGGACGCGGTCATCAACACGGCGGCGAAGTTCCCGGACGTGAGGTTCGAGCACGCGACCGGCTACACGCGCGCTGACAACGTCGCCACCTACGACGCCCGCTTCTACGAGGGCCGCGCGGTCATCGGCACCATCGCGGGCCGCATGACCAAGTCGAACAAGATCGGCTATATCGGCAGCTTCCCGATCCCCGAGGTCGTTCAGGGCATCAACAGCAGCTTCATCCATGCCCGCAAGGTGAACCCGGATGTCGAGATGCGCGTCGTCTGGGCCTCGTCCTGGTTCGACCCGGCCAAGGAGGCCGACGCGGCCGCCGCGCTGATCGCCGAGGGCGTGGACGTGATCCTGCAGCACACCGACTCGACCGCGCCGCAGGCCAAGGCGCAGGAGGCCGGCATCATTGCCTTCGGGCAGGCGTCGGACATGGCGGCGTTCAAGCCCACGCCGCGGGTCAGCTCGATCATCGACAACTGGGCGCCCTACTACGTCGAGCGCGTGGGACAGGTCCTTGACGGCACCTGGGAGCCCCACGCCGTCTGGCTGGGGATCGGCGACGGCGCGGTCGAGATCGGCGAGATCACCGAGGCGGTCCCGCCCGAGGTGAAGGCCGAGGCCGAAGCGCTGCGCGACCGGATCGGCGCGGGCGAGTATCACCCGTTCACCGGCCCGCTGAACAAGCAGGACGGCAGCGTCTGGCTGGCCGAGGGCGAGACCGCGAGCGACAAGGACCTCGCCTCGATGAACTTCTACGTCGAGGGCATCACCGCGCAGCTGCCGCGCTGAGGTCTGCGATAACCGGATGTTAAGACGCCGCCGCTAGAAGGGGAGGACCCTTCCGGCGGCGTCATCATGTTCAGGCTTCTCGTTCTTCTCATCGGGCTGCTGCTGCCGCGGTTCGCGGCGGCCAGCCTCGACGCCGCCGCCCTTTGCGAGGCGGCGACGGCGCAGGTGGCGGCCGAGACCGGGGTCCCCCACGACATCCTCGCCGCCGTCGCGCTGACCGAAACCGGGCGAAGGCGCGGCGGCGCCGTCCGCCCCTGGGCCTGGAGCGTGAATGCCGCCGGTCAGGGCAGCTGGTTCGACGACCCGCAGAGCGCCCTCGCGCTCGCCGAGGAGCGCATCCGGCAGGGCCGCCCGAATGTCGATCTCGGCTGCTTCCAGATCAACTACCGCTGGCATGGCGAGCATTTCTCCTCGCTCGGGGCGATGCTCGACCCGCTGACCAACGCCCGCTACGCGGCGCGTTTCCTGAGCGACCTGCATGCCGAAACCGGCGACTGGCGCGCCGCGGCGGGGGCGTTCCACTCGCGCAGCCCGGCGATGGCGCGGCGGTATCTCGCGCGGTTCGACGAGTTGCGGTCGGTCGTGATGCAGGGCGGCGGTGGCGCGGAGGCGCCGGAGACCTATAACCGGTTCGCGGCGGCGAGCGGCGGGTCGGACCCGTTCGCGGGCGGCTCATGGGTCACGCTGGAAGACCTGATCGGCGAGGGCGGCCCGCCGCGGGAGGTGCCGGTGCCCGATGTCCATGCAGTCCATGCGCCCGTCGACATTGCCCTCGGCGGCGGCGGGATGGAGGGGGTGGGCTTCCCGGACCCGTCCGGCCGCCGCGCACCCCGCGTCCGCGACCCGCGGACGATCCTCGGCGCGGTCGCCGGCACCGAGGCGGAGGCGCAGGCCGGATCCCTCGCGCCGCTGGGACAGCCGGCGCGGATGCTTTTCACGGGTCCCGCCGCGCCGCTCATCGGCGGGGCGCAGACCGTCGCCGTGGCCAGTGCCGAGGCGCAAGGGGACGCGCGCGGTCGGCCTCAGGGTTCCCTCTGGCACTGAGCGGCGATGGCGCCTTGCGGCTGTCGCGGTGGCGCGACCGGCTCCCGTTTCGGGGGAGCCGCCGCCCCCTTCAGGCCGCGTCCGATCGAGCGGCGCCGCTTCGATCGGGCCGCGGCTGGCAGCGGGGCGGTTGACAGCGCCCGCGCCCGCGCCTTGAAGTCCGCCGTCCCCGAAGCTGCGAGGCTCACGCCATGACCGCCAACCCCACGACCCCGTGGTTCCCCGCCGACGAGATCCTGATCGGCGGTCAGTGGTTGGCCACCGCCGACCGCCTGCCGCTGATCGACCCCTCGACCGGCCGCGAGGCCGGGGCCATCGGGCGCGGCGGCGCGGCCGAGATCGACGCCGCCGTTGCCGCCGCCCGCGAGGCGCTCAGTGGCGCCTGGGGCCGGCTCACCGCGGCCGAACGGGGGCGGCTGATGCTGCGCCTCTCGGGCCTGATCCTCGAGCGGGCCGAGGACCTCGCCCGGATCGAGGCGGGGGATGTCGGAAAACCCCTCTCGCAGGCCCGCGCCGACGCCCGTGCCATGGCGCGCTATTTCGAGTTCTATGGCGGCGCCGCCGACAAGCTGATGGGCGAGACCATCCCCTTCCAGCAGGGCTACACCGTCTGGACCCTGCGCGAGCCGCATGGCGTCACCGCCCATATCGTGCCCTGGAACTATCCGATGCAGATCCTCGGCCGTTCGGTCGGGGCGGCGCTGGCGATGGGGAACGCTTGCGTGGTGAAGCCGGCCGAGGACGCCTGCCTCACCGCGCTTGCCCTCGGGCGGCTGGCCGAGGCCGCGGGATTCCCGGCGGGCGCGATCAACATCGTGACCGGCCTCGGCGCCGAGGCGGGCGCGGCGCTGGCCTCCCATCCCGGCATCGACCACATCAGCTTCACCGGCTCGGTCGGCACCGGCCGCGCGATCCAGGCAGCGGCGGCGCAGAACGTGATCCCGGTGACGCTGGAACTCGGCGGCAAGAGCCCGCAGATCGTGTTCGCCGATGCCGATCTCGACGCCGCGCTGCCGTCGCTGGTCACTTCGGGCATCCAGAACGCCGGCCAGACCTGCTCCTGCGGCGCGCGCATCCTCGTCGAGCGCGGCGCCTATGACGAGGTCGTCGCCCGGCTCTCGCAGCGCTACCGCGCGCTCACCGCAGGCCCGGCGATGGCCGACCTCGACCTCGGGCCGATCATCTCGGCGCGGCAGAAATCCGCCATCGAGGGCTGGCTCGCCCGCGGGTCCGACCTCGAACTCGCGGGTGAGGGGACCATCGCCGCCGACGCGCCCGAAGGCGGCTTCTACGTCCCGCCGCGCCTGCTGGCGGGGGCCGCGCCCGATCACGTCCTCGCCCGCGAGGAGATCTTCGGCCCGGTGCAGGTCGTCATCCCCTTCGAGGGCGAGGAGGAGGCCGCGGCGATCGCCAACGGCACCGACTACGGCCTCGTGGCCGGCGTCTGGACCCGCGATTTCGGCCGCATGATGCGCATGAGCCGAAAGCTGCGCGCCGGGCAGGTGTTCCTCAACAACTACGGCGCCGCGGGCGGGGTGGAGCTTCCCTTCGGCGGCGTCGGCAAGTCCGGCCACGGCCGCGAGAAGGGGTTCGAGGCGCTGTACGGCTTCTCCACCCTCAAGACCGTCGCCGCCTGGCACGGCTGACCCCGGCGCGGGGGCGACTGCTGGCCCCCGCCGATCGCCTTCCGGTGGCGGCGGCTTGACGCCCGCCCCCCCGAGGGCCAACAGTCGCCAACCCCGGCCCGGCCGCAATCGATACGGAGACGCCCATGACCCGCATGACCCGCCGCACCCTCCTCGCCGCAACCGCCGCCCTGGCGCTCGCCTCGGGCGCCGCCGCCGCGCAGGACTGGCCGAGCCAGCCGGTGCACCTCGTCGTGGGCTTCCCCGCCGGCTCCTCGCCCGACACCCTCGCCCGCCTCATCGCCGAGCCGCTGGCCGAGCGTCTGGGCCAGCCGGTGATCGTCGAGAACAAGCCCGGCGCGGGCGGCGGCATCGGCGTGCAGACGGTGGCGGCGGCGACCGGCGGGCACACCTTCGGCACTACGATCAACGGCCCGCTGACGACTTCGCCGCGGCTCTCGCCTGAGCTTGGCTACAACGTGGCCGAGGACATCGCCCCGGTCTCGCTGATCGCCACGAGCCCGCTGGTGCTCGGCGTCAATGCCGAGACCGGCCCGGCCGATCTCGAGGCCTTCATCGCCGCGGCGGCCGCCGGGCCCGAGGCGATCGCCTACGGCTCCGTGGGCCAGGGATCGGGCGCGCATCTGACGGCGGAGCTGTTCGCCGACGCCGCGGGCGTCGAGATGCTGCATGTCCCCTACACCGCCTATGCCGAGGTTACGACCGCGATCGTCGGCGGCGAGGTCGATGCGGGCTTCATGGCCCCCTCGGCCGCGCAGCCGCTGGTCGAGGCGGGGACCATGCGCATCCTCGGCACCACCTCGCCCGAGCCCTCGCCGCTCGCGCCCGATGCGCCGGTGCTGGCCGGCGCGGCCGGGCTGCCGGCGGATTTCTCGGCCGAGCTCTGGAACGCCTTCATCGCGCCGGCGGGCACCGACCCGGCGGTGATCGAGCGGCTCAACACCGAGGTCAACGCGATCCTCGCCGATCCGGCGGTGGCCGAGCGGCTGCTCGGGATGGGCTGGAAGGCCGAGGGCGGCACGCCCGAGGAGCTTGCGGCGCGGATCGAGGCCGACACCGCCCTCTGGGGCGCGGTGATCGACCGGATCGACGCCAAGGCGGAGTGAGGCGGCACGCCGGGCCCGCGCCCGGCGGCCGATGCAGCGATGCGGCGTGACTGGCATGATTTCTGGGGCGGCACGGCGATGGCGGCCATCGGGCTCGGCGTTGCCGGTTGGGCCGCGGCGCAGTACGACCTCGGCACCCTGCGGCGCATGGGGCCGGGCTTCTTCCCGCTGGGCCTCGGGCTCGTCCTCGCCCTGATCGGCGCCGGCATCGCGGTCCCGGCGCTCGCCCGGACGGGGACCCCGCAGCCGATCGCCTGGCGCGAGAGCGGGGCGATCCTCGGCGCGATCGTGGTCTTCGGCCTCGGGCTGGAGCGTTTCGGCCTCATTCCGACCACCGCGGCGGCGGTGCTGATCGCCACCCTGCCCGCCCCGCGCTCGGGCCTGGTCTGGCGGATCGGGGTCACGCTCGCGGTGACGGCCATCGCCTGGGCGATCTTCTCGGCCGGGCTGCGGATGACCGTGCCACTCTGGCCGGTGGGGCGCTGATGTTCGCGATGGACGGCATCGCCGCGGGGCTGGGCGTCGCGCTGACCCCGTCGGTGCTGCTCTACAGCCTGCTCGGCGTCTGCCTGGGCAACTTCATCGGCGTGCTGCCCGGCATCGGCGCGATGGCGGCCATCGCGCTGCTGCTGCCGATCACCTACCATATCGGTCCCGAGGCGGCGATCGCCATGCTGGCCGGGGTCTATTACGGCGCGCAATATGGCGGGGCGGTGGCGTCGATCCTGCTGCGCCTGCCCGGCACGCCGCAGTCGGCGGTGACGGTGCTCGACGGCTATCCGATGGCCCGCAAGGGCCGCGCGGGGCTGGCTCTGTTCGCCTCGATGATCTCCTCCTTCATCGGAGGCATGCTGGGCATCGCGGTCCTCGCGCTGCTGGCCCCGGTCCTCGCCGGCTGGGCGACGGCTTTCGGCGCCGCCGATTATGCCGCCATGATGGTCCTCGGCCTGGTCGCGGCCTCGACCATCGGCGCGGGGGCGCCGCTGAAGGCGCTTGCGATGGTCGTCCTGGGGCTGATCCTCGGCACCGTGGGCACCGACGTGAACTCCGGCGCGCAGCGGTTCATCTTCGGCACGCCGCAGCTGATGGACGGCATCAACCTCGTGGCGCTCGCGATGGGGCTTTTCGGCGTGGCCGAGGTGATCGGCAACATCCGCGCCGCCGACCGGCAGGGCACGCCCGAGCCGATGGGCTTCCGCCAGATGCTGCCCCGCCCCGGCGAGATGCGCACGCTGATCGCGCCGAGCCTGCGCGGCACCGCGGTCGGCAGCTTCTTCGGCGTGCTGCCCGGCACCGGCTCCACCCTCTCGTCCTTCATGGCCTACGCGGTCGAGCGACGGGTCAGCCGCACGCCCGAGCGCTTCGGCGAGGGCGCGGTCGAGGGCGTGGCCGGGCCCGAGGCCGCCAACAACGCCGCCGCCATCACCGCCTTCGTGCCGACCCTGACCCTGGGGATTCCGGGCGATCCGATCATGGCGCTGATGCTGGGCGCGATGGTGATCCACGGCATCCAGCCGGGGCCGATGATGCTCGAGGCGCAGCCGGCGATGTTCTGGGGTCTCGTCATCAGCTTCGGCATCGGCAACCTGATCCTGCTGATCCTGAACGTGCCGCTGATCTCGATCTGGGTCTCGATGCTCAGGATTCCGTTCCACTGGCTCTATCCGGCGATCATCGTCTTCGTCTGCCTCGGCGTCTATTCCGTGCGCGGCAGCAGCTTCGACGTGCTGGCGGTGGCGGTGATCGGCGCGGCGGGCTACGCGCTCGCGCTCGCCCGCTTCAGCCCGGCGCTGCTGCTGCTGGGCTTTGTCCTCGGCCCGCTGATCGAGACCAACCTGCGGCGCGCCATGCTGGTCGGCCGGGGCGACCCGATGATCTTCCTCGAGCGCCCGATCTCGGCAATTTTCGTCGCGGCGACGGTGGCGCTGCTCGGCTGGACCGCCTGGTCGGCCTGGAAGGCGCGGCGGCGGGGTTAGTCCCGTATCGGGTGCCGCATCAGCGCGGCGAGGGCCACGAGGATTAGCACCAGCATCGCCGCGATCCCGAGGAAGCCCGCGCGCAGGCCGCTGTCCCCGGTCATGGCGCCCGTGCAGACCGCCGAAAGCCGCGACATTGCCGCTTCCCATCCCCTTCCCGCCCTGCTAAAGGCCCGGTTTCGCCGCCCCTGCACCCTTGGAGGGGGAGCGGCGCATTTCAAACCGAAGGAACACCATCATGGCCAAAGAGATCCCGGATCTGGTGGCCGAGGCACGGACGGGGACAGGCAAGGGGGCCGCCCGTCAAGCTCGCCGTCAAGGCAAGGTGCCCGGCATCGTTTATGGCGACGGCAAGGACCCGGTGCCGCTGCAGCTCGACTTTAACCCGCTGCTGACGAAGCTGCGGGCGGGGCGTTTCATGTCCACGCTCTGGAACCTCAAGCTCGAGGGCCAGGACGACGTGCGCGTCATCTGCCGCGGCGTTCAGCGCGACGTGGTCAAGGACCTGCCGACGCATGTTGACTTCCTGCGCGTCCACCGCAACAGCCGCATCAACCTGTTCATCCACGTGAACTTCGAGAATCACGAGGCCTCGCCCGGCCTCAAGCGCGGCGGCACGCTGGTCGTGGTGCGCCCCGAGGTCGAGCTGATGGTCAGCGCGGCGGACATTCCGGACCACATCACCGTGGACCTGAGCGGCCGCCAGATCGGCGAGTCGATCCATATCGGCGACGTGACCCTGCCGGAGGGCTCGCGGCCGACGATCGACCGCAACTTCGTGATCGCCAACATCGCGGCCCCGTCGGGTCTGGTCTCGGCCGACGCCGAGGAAGCCGCCGCGGCCGAACCCGCCGAAGCGCCGGCCGAGGCCGAGGAGGCCTGAGCCTTTCCCTTCGCGGGAGCGATCAGGGGCGGGGCCAAAGCGGCCCCGCCCTTTTCCTTTTCGGCATCCGGGCCTAGGTGGGGCGCATGACCGAACCCGTCCATATCGTCGGCGCCGGCCTCGCCGGATCGGAGGCCGCCTGGCAGGTGGCGCAGGCCGGCGTGGCCGTGCGCCTGCACGAGATGCGCCCGGCCGTGGGCACCTTCGCGCATCGCACCGGCGACTGCGCCGAGATGGTCTGCTCGAACAGTTTTCGCAGCGATGACGACGTGATGAACGCCGTCGGGCAGCTGCATTGGGAGATGCGCGCGGCCGGTGGCCTCGTCATGGCGATGGCCGACCGCCACCGCCTGCCCGCGGGCGGCGCGCTCGCGGTGGACCGGGACGCCTTCTCGGGGGCGGTGACGGCGGCGCTGCGCGCGCATCCGCTGGTCGAGATCGTGCCGGGCGAGATCACCCAACTGCCGCGCGCGGGCCGCTGGATCATCGCCACCGGGCCGTTGACCTCCGGTGCGCTCGCCGCCGCCATCGCCGCCGAGACCGGGGCGGAGGCGCTTGCCTTCTTCGACGCGATCGCGCCCATCGTCCATGCCGAGACGATCGACATGGGCGTGGCCTGGCGGCAATCGCGCTATGACAAGGGCGAGACCGAGGCGGAGCGGACCGCCTACATCAACTGCCCCATGACCCGCGAGGATTACGAGGGCTTCATCGACGCGCTGCTCGCGGCCGAGAAGACCGAGTTCCGCGAGGGCGAAACCGCCGGCTACTTCGACGGCTGCCTGCCGATCGAGGTCATGGCCGAGCGCGGCCGCGACACCCTGCGCCATGGGCCGATGAAGCCGGTCGGGCTGACCAATGCGCATCGGCCCGCGGAGAAGCCTTTTGCCGTCGTGCAGCTGCGCCGCGACAATGCGCTCGGCACGCTCTACAATATCGTCGGCTTTCAGACGAAGATGAAATATGGCGCGCAAGTGGAGGTTTTCCGTTGCATTCCCGGCCTGCAGGACGCCTCCTTCGCGCGCCTTGGCGGCATCCACCGCAACACCTTCCTGAACGCGCCGCGGCTGCTCGACGACCGCCTGCGGCTGCGCCCCGCGCCGCATCTGCGCTTCGCCGGCCAGATCACCGGGGTCGAGGGCTATGTTGAAAGCGCGGCGATGGGCCTGCTGGCCGGGCGCATGGCGGCGGCGGAGGCGCTTGGCCGCGATCTCGCCGCGCCGCCAGGAACGACGGCCATGGGCGCCCTCGTCCACCACATCACGGGCGGCGCGGAGGCCAAGACCTTCCAGCCGATGAACGTCAATTTCGGGCTCTTCCCGCCGGTCGAAGGCCGCGGCGGCCGTCGGGGCCGGAAGGACCGCTACCCGGCCTATACCGACCGCGCCAAGCAGGATTTCTCCGAATGGCTGGCGACGGCCTGACGCGCACCCGCTTCGCGCCCTCGCCCACGGGCCTGCTGCACCTGGGCCACGCCTTCGCCGCGCTGACCGCCGCCCGCCTCGCCGATCCGGGCGAGTTCCTGCTGCGGATCGAGGACATCGACCGCGACCGCTGCCGGGCCGCGTTCGAGGCGGCGATCTTTCAGGACCTCCGCTGGCTCGGCCTCGACTGGCCCGTGCCGGTGATGCGCCAGTCGGAGCGGATGCCCGCCTATGCCCAGTCCTTGGCGGGGCTCGACGCGATGGGGCTTCTCTATCCCTGTGGCTGCCGCCGGGGCGACATTCGCGCGGCGCTCTCTGCGCCGCAGGAGGGGGCATCGGTCATGGGGCCGGACGGGCTGGTCTATCCGGGCACCTGCCGCGGGCGGCGCATGGCGGAGGCCGGGCCGGAGGATGCCATTCGCCTGAATGCGGACCGGGCGCTTGCGGTGACTGGCGCGCTTGCGTTCATGGACAAGGGCTTGCGGCACGAACTTTCAACTGAATCCTTCATTTCAGGCATCGGCGACGTGATCCTCGCCCGCCGAGGCTGGGGCACCTCCTACCACCTCGCGGTGACGGTGGACGACGCCGCGCAGGGCATCACCCTCGTCACCCGAGGCGCGGACCTGTTCGAGGCGACCTGGATCCATGTCCTGCTGCAGCAGCTTCTGGAGCTTCCAACGCCATCCTACTGGCATCACATCTTGATCCGCGACGACGAAGGCCGCCGCCTCGCCAAGCGCGACGACGCCCGCTCGCTCCGCGAGCTTCGCGACGCGGGCGCCACGCCCTCGAAAATCCGTCAGATGATCGGTTTCGACAACTCCACCTCGGCCCCGTCCCGCACGGCGGTATAGAAACACGAGCGCCGGTTCGTGTGGCAGGCGGGGCCGGTCTGCTCGACCAGCAGCAGCAGGCAGTCGCGGTCGCAATCGACGCGCATCTCGACCAGCCGCTGCGTGTGGCCGGAAGTCTCGCCCTTGGTCCAGAACGCCTGCCGCGAGCGCGACCAGTAGGTCACGCCCCCGTCGGCCAGCGTACGGGCCACGGCGTCCGCGTTCATCCAGGCCATCATCAGCACCTCGCCCGAACCGGCGTCCTGGGCGATGGCGGGGATCAGGCCGCGGTCGTCGTAGCGCAGGGTCGCGGGGTCGAACATGGTTTCCCTTTCCGGCTCGGCGTCCCTATCTAGCGGTCGAGGAGGCGCGCGCAATGACCGACACCGACCTGATGAGCCTCTATTCGCGCCAACTGCTGGCGCTCGCGGCCGAGATCCCGCATCTCGGCCGGCTCGACGCGCCCGACGGCGCCGCCTCGCGCCGCTCGCCGCAATGCGGCTCGACGGTGGCGGTCGAGGTCGGGATGGAGGGGGCGCTGATCGCACGCTTCGCGCAGGAGGTGCGGGCCTGCGCGCTCGGGCAGGCCTCGGCGGGGCTGCTGGGGCAGATGATGCCGGGGCTGACGCGGGACGAACTGGCCGAGGGGCGGGACGGGCTCGCGGCAATGCTGGCCGGCGGGCCGGTGCCGGGGGGGCGGTTCGCGCCGCTCGCGGTGCTCTCGGCGGCGCGGGATTTCCCCAATCGCCACGCCTCGATCATGCTCGCCTGGGACGCGGCGCTCGCGGCGGCGGACGAGGCGCTCGGGCGGTGAAAAAGGCCGGCCGCGGGGACTGCGGCCGGCCAGGTGCGCGTTGACAGGGACAGGGACGAGGCGGCCGCTGCCAGGGCCGCCGGGCAACGCGGGGCAGATCAGGCGCCGAGCAGCGCGGGCAACCAGAGCAGCGTGACCATCGTGACCGAGAGGGCGGCGACGCCGAGAAGGTCGCTGAGGACGGTGCGGGTCATAGGGGCCTCCGACGCTTGGTTGCCTGTTTGTTCTCATGTCGCCGCGATTCTGTAAAGAACTTTTTAAGAACTTACCCGGCGGCGATCAGCGCCACCGCCTTCTCCTGCTCCATCAGCCACAGCAGCACCCGCGCAGCCCGCCCCCGCTCGGAGGTCAGCCCCGGATCGGCCTCCAAGAGCGCGCGCGCATCCGCCCGTGCGACCTCCATCAGCCCCGCCTGCCGCTCGAGATCGGCGATGCGGAACCGCGGCAGCCCGCTCTGCGCGGTGCCGATCACGTCGCCCGCCCCGCGAATCGCCAAATCCTCCTCGGCGATCCGGAAGCCGTCCTCGGTCTCCCGCAGGATCGCGAGTCGGCGTTGCCCGCCCTCGGACAGCGGCGGCTGGTAGAGGAGCACGCAGAACGACGCGGCGCTGCCCCGGCCGACGCGGCCGCGCAGCTGGTGGAGTTGCGCCAGCCCGAAGATCTCCGCCCGCTCGATCACCATGATCGTCGCCTCCGGCACGTCCACGCCGACCTCGATCACCGTGGTGGCGACCAGCAGTTGCGCCCGGCCGGAGGCGAAATCGGCCATCGCCGCGTCGCGCGCCTCGGGCGGCATCTGGCCGTGGACCAGGCGCACCGCATCGCCGAACCGCGCCCGCAGGCCCTGGAACCGCGCCTCGGCGGCGGCGAGGTCGCTGACCTCGCTCTCCTCGACCAGCGGGCAGACCCAGTAGGCGCGGCCCCCTTCGGCGAGCACGGCGCCGATGCGCTCGATCACATCCTCGCGGCGCGAATCGGGCAGCACGGTCGTCGTGACCGGCTGGCGTCCCGGCGGCTTTTCGTCAAGCACTGACAGGTCCATGTCGCCATATTGCGCCAGCGCGAGGCTGCGCGGGATCGGCGTCGCGGTCATCACCAGCATGTCGGGCGGCACCTCGCCCTTCCGCCCGAGGGCCATGCGCTGCGCGACGCCGAAGCGGTGCTGCTCGTCGATGACGGCGAGGCGCAGGTCGGCGAATCGCACCGATTCCTGGAAGACGGCATGGGTGCCGACCAGAACCCCGATCAGGCCCGCGGCGAGGTCCGCGAGGATCTGCTCGCGCGCCTCGGTCTTGTCGCGCCCGGTCAGCACCGCGACCCGGACGCCGATCGCATCGCCGAGCCGCATCAGCGCCGCGCCATGCTGGCGGGCGAGGATTTCGGTCGGCGCCATCAGCACCCCCTGCCCGCCCGCCTCGACCGCGACCAGCAAGGCGAGCCAGGCGACGAGGGTCTTGCCCGCGCCCACATCCCCCTGCAGCAGCCGGCTCATCCGGTGCGGCGCGGCCATGTCGGCGGCGACCTCCTCCACGGCGCGAGCCTGCGCGCCGGTGAGACCCCAGGGCAGTGCGGCAATGGCGCGTTGGCGCAGCCGGCCGTTGCCTTCTGTCGCGCGCCCCGCGCCTCGCCGCCGCTCGCGGCGCAGCAGCGCAAGGGTCAACTGGTGCGCGAACAGCTCGTCATAGGCGAGCCGCGCGCGCGCCGGATCGGTAGGCGAGAGTGCCGCGCGGTCCGGCGGCGAATGGGCGGCGGCAAGCGCCGCGCGCCAGCCGGGCCAGCCCTCGCGGGCCAACACGGCGGGGTCGATCCATTCGGCCAGTTCCGGCGCGCGGGTCAGCGCCGCCTCCGCCGCCTTCGCCACCACTCGCTGCGTCAGTGCGCCCGAGAGCGGATAGACCGCCTCGAAATCGGGCGGGGGCGGATCGGTCTCGCGCAGGATGTGGTCGGGATGGACCATCTGCGCGCGGCCGTCAAAGAGCTCGATCCTGCCCGAGACCACCCGGCGCTGACCGGCCGGAAGCTGCGCCTCGAGCCAGTCGCGGCGCGGGTGGAAGAAGACCAGCGTCAGGTCCTGCGCGCCGTCCGAGCAGAGGACCCGCGCCGGCCGCCCCCGGCTGGCGGAGGGCTGATGGCGGGTAACGGTCACGGCAACGGTGACCGTCTCCGGCGGCTGCGCCTCGGCGAGACGTGCGAGGCGGCGGCGGGTGACGCCGTTCTGCGGCAGGGTGAAGAGCAGGTCGCGCGGCCGGGTGACGCCGAGGCCCTTGAACCCCTCGGCCGCGCGCGGACCGACACCGGGCAGCGTCTCGATCCCGGCAAACAGCGGGAAGAGGAGCGGCGGCCTGCCCCGCGGCGCCGTCAGCTGCCCGCGATCCGCAGCCATTCATCCTCGTCGATCACCTTGAGGCCGAGTTCGGCCGCCTTCTTCGCCTTCGACCCCGCGCCCGCCCCCGCCACGACGAGATCCGTCCGCGCCGAGACCGACCCGGCTACCTTCGCCCCCATCGCCTCGGCCCGCGCCTTCGCCTCTGCCCGGGTCATCCGCTCGAGCGTGCCGGTGAAGACGACGGTCTGGCCGGTGATCGGGCTGCCCTCGGTGCGCGGGGCCTCGACGGGCAGAACGTCGAGTTCTGCGACCAGCCGGTCTATCGCCATGCGCTCCGCCTCCTGCGCGAAGGCGGTCGTCAGCGACCGCGCCAGCACCGGGCCGATACCGTCGATGGCGGTGAGGTCGGCCCAGGCGGGCGAGGCCTCGTCATGCGCGGCGTCGAGGGCGGCGGCGAAGCCCGTCCAGTCGTGATAATGCCGGGCCAGCAGCCGCGCGGCGGCCTCGCCGACGTGGCGGATGCCGAGCGCGAAGATCAGGCGGTCGAGGGGGATGGTCCGCCGTGCCTCGATGGCGGCGAGCAGGTTCGCGACCGAACGCTCGCCCCAACCCTCGGTGGCGAGGAGGTCGTCGCGGTGGTCGCGGGCGAGGTGGAAGATGTCGGCCGGCTCGGCGATCCAGCCGGCGGCGTAAAACGCCTCGACCTGCCTGGCGCCCAGCCCCTCGATGTCGAAGGCCGCGCGGCTGACGAAATGCCGCAGCTTCTCGACCGCCTGCGCCGGGCAGGCGAGGCCGCCGGTGCAGCGCCGCACGGCATCGCCCGGCTCGCGCACCGCCTCGGCCCCGCAGGACGGGCAGCGGGTCGGGAAGGCGTAGGGATCGGCATCCGCCGGGCGGGCGGTGAGGTCCACATCGGCGATCTTGGGGATCACGTCGCCGGCACGATAGACCTTCACGCGGTCGCCCAGGCGGATGTCGCGCCCCTCGCGGATCGCACCGCCGCGGGCGTCGCGGCCAGCGATGTAGTCTTCGTTGTGTAGTGTCGCGTTCTGGACCACGACCCCGCCGACCGTGACCGGGGCGAGCCGCGCGACCGGCGACAGCGCCCCGGTGCGCCCCACCTGGATGTCGATCGCCTCAAGCGTGGTCCAGGCCGTCTCGGCCGGGAACTTGTGCGCGAGCGCCCAGCGCGGTGTGGTCGAGCGCAGCCCGAGCCGCCGCTGCAGCGCCAGGTCGTCCACCTTGTAGACGACGCCGTCGATGTCATAGCCGAGATTCGCGCGCTGCGCCTCGATCTCGCCCCACGCGCCGAGGAGGCAGGCCGTGTCCGGGCACCGGCGCATGAGCGGGTTGGTCGGGAAGCCGAACGCGCCGAGGCGGGCGACGGCGTCCGACTGGGTGTCAGCCAAGGGCGCGCTGGTCTCGCCCCAGGCATAGGCGAAGAAGCGCAGCGGGCGCGATGCGGTTATGGCCGGATCGAGCTGGCGCAAGGACCCGGCCGCGGCGTTGCGTGGATTGGCGAAGGGCTTTCCGGCGCCGCTGACCGCGCCCGAATCGTGCAGGGCCGCGAAATCCGCATGCGTCATGTAGACCTCGCCCCGGACCTCCAGAACCTCCGGCGCACCGTCGATCCGGCGCGGGATGTCGGCGATGGTGCGGGCATTCGCGGTCACGTCCTCGCCGGTCTCGCCATCGCCCCGCGTCGCCGCGGAGGCGAGCCGCCCGCCCTCGTAGCGCAGGCTGAGCGAAAGGCCGTCGATCTTCGGCTCGGCGGTGAGGACCAGCGGCGCCTCGGCCGGCAGGGCCAGGAAGCTGCGGATGCGGGCCACGAAGTCCTCGACCTCAGTCGCCGAGAAGGCGTTCTCGAGTGACAGCATCGGGCGGGCGTGGCGCAGCTTGCGAAAGCCGGGCGCGGCGGCGGCGCCGACCCGCGCGCTCGGGGAACCGGGGCGCACGAGGTCGGGGAACGCTGCCTCGATGGACAGCAGCCGCTGCTTCAGCCCGTCGTATTCGGCGTCGGTGATCTCTGGCGCGTCGAGCTGGTGGTAGGCGGTGTTTGCGGCATCGATCGCGGCGGCCAGCGCCTCGATCTCGGCCGCCGCGGCGTCGCCCGTCAGCCCCTCGACGTCCTGGTGTTGCGTCGCCCCGGTCCCACCCTCGCCATTCCCAATCCCAGCAGTATGCGCGTGGTCCGAGCCTGCGGGCGCCTCATCATCGGCAGCGCCGGGCGATACCGCGACGTCAGATTGCCCGGCCGCCCCGTGCTCCCCGCCCGCGCCGCCCTTCTTAGCTCGCGCCATTGGCCGCCATCCCGTCCGACAAGTCCCCCGGTCCGCCCCGGCAGGACCGCCGCGCGGGCCGCGCCTGCGAGGGATAGCGGCGCGCTCTCGGCCTTGTCCAGCCTCAGGCGCGCAGCGCGACCCGCTCCACCTCCGCCGGGCTCGGGTCGCGCAGGACGTAGCCGCGGCCCCAGACCGTCTCGATATGGCTCTCGCCACCAAGCGCCTGCGCCAGCTTCTTGCGTAGCTTGCAGATGAAGACGTCGATGATCTTCAGTTCCGGCTCGTCCATGCCGCCGTAGAGATGGTTGAGGAACATCTCCTTGGTGAGCGTGGTCCCCTTGCGCAGACTCAGAAGCTCGAGGATCTGGTATTCCTTGCCGGTCAGGTTCACCGGCCGCCCCTCGACCTCGACCGAGCGCGCGTCGATGTTCACCGTCAGCCGCCCGGTCCGGATCACCGCCTGGGCGTGGCCCTTGGAGCGACGGATGATTGCCTGGATTCGGGCCACCAGCTCGTCGCGGTGGAAGGGCTTGGTCATGTAGTCGTCGGCGCCGAAGCCGAAGCCCTTCAGCTTGCTCTCGGTGTCGTCCGAGCCGGTCAGGATCAGGACCGGCGTATGCACGCGGCTGAGCCGAAGCTGGCGCAGCACCTCCATCCCGTGCATGTCGGGCAGGTCGAGGTCGAGGAGGATCAGATCGTAGTCGTAGAGACGCGCGAGGTCGATCCCCTCCTCGCCCATGTCCGTGCGGAACACGTTGAAACTGGCATGGGTGAGCATCAGCTCGATGCTGCGCGCGGTGTTCGGATCGTCTTCAACCAGAAGGATACGCACCCTTCCCCTCCCCTCACAAGAACTGCCTTGCCGATCTGCATAAACGCAAATCGTTAACAGCAGGTTACTTGGAGCACGGAGAATCGCCGGTGGCAATCAGGGGTTGTCTGTAGCGCTGCAATGCGGTGATCCGCAGGGCGGATTTGCCATGCATCTGGAAGGCTTTCGCCCAACCGTCGAACTCCTCCTCCGAGAGATCGTAGCAGGCGATCGCTTCGTCGCGCGTCAGAAGCCCGCTGGCGACGGCTGCGACCACCGCGGCCTTGCGGCTGGCGACCCAGCGGGTGTCGGGGGGCGGCAGGTCGGCAAGGGTCAGGACGCGGCCGCCGGGCAGCGTCACGGCGCGGGGCGCGGTCGTTCGTCGCAGGAACATGGCCATGGCCTTTCATCTTCTGTTCCTGCCTGTCTAACCGCGCCGGCTTAATCCGCGATTGCGATTTCCCGGAGAATTCGACGCGTCGGCTTGTTTCCCGCAGCCGTCTTCCTATAATTTTAGGCGTCTTCCGCTCGCCAACGGGCGGGCCGCGCCTTAGGTTTCCCGCATGACCATCGCCACCGATCCCCGCCGCATCGCGGCCGACCTGAATTCGCTGGGCTTCGCAAAGCCGCCGGCCGAGACGCGGGTGGTCGTCGCCATGTCGGGCGGCGTCGACAGCTCGGTCGTGGCCGCGATGCTGGCCGGGCAGGGCTATGACGTGATCGGGGTCACGTTGCAGCTTTACGACCACGGCGCAGCGCTCGCGAAGAAGGGCGCCTGCTGCGCCGGACAGGACATCCACGACGCCCGGCGCGTGGCCGAGCGGCTGGGCATCCCGCATTACGTCCTCGACTATGAGAACCGCTTTCGCGAATCGGTGATGGAGGAGTTCGCCGAAGCCTATCTGGGCGGCGCGACCCCGGTGCCCTGCATCCGCTGCAACGAGCGGGTGAAGTTCCGCGACCTGCTGGGCACCGCGCGCGAACTCGACGCGGACTGCATGGCGACCGGCCACTACATCCGCCGCCTCGACGGGCCGGGCGGGCCGGAGTTGCACATGGCCGCCGATTCCGCGCGCGACCAGAGCTATTTCCTGTTCTCGACCACGGCGGAGCAGCTGGAGTTCCTGCGCTTCCCCTTGGGCGGGCTGGCGTCGAAGGCCGAGACGCGGGCGCTCGCCGCCCGCTACGGCCTGGCGGTGGCGGAGAAGCCGGACAGCCAGGACATCTGCTTCGTGCCGAACGGCGACTATGCCTCGGTGATCGAGAAGCTGCGGCCGGGCGCGGGCGAGCCGGGCGAGATCGTGGACATGGACGGCACTGTGCTGGGCACCCATCAGGGGGTGATCCGCTACACGATCGGCCAGCGGCGCGGGCTCGGGATCGGCGGGCTGGCGGAGCCGCTCTATGTCGTGCGGCTCGACCCGGTGCGGCGGCAGGTGGTGGTGGGGCCGAAGGCCGCACTCGCCACGCGGACCGTCCCGGTGGGCGAGGTGAACTGGCTGGGCGACGGTGCATTCGGCGACGCAAGTGAGCGAGAGATCGCGGTTCGCGTCCGCTCCACCCGGCCGCCCGCGCCGGCGATCCTGCGGCCCACGGGCCCGCGCACCGCCGAGGTCGAGTTGTTGACCCCCGAGGAAGGCGTCAGTCCCGGCCAGGCCTGCGTGTTCTACGAGGCGGGCGGGACGCGGGTGCTGGGCGGCGGCTGGATCTCGGTCCGGCGCTCCAAGTAACCGAGGACGGATCGGGCGGCGCGCAGGCCGGGCGGCGCGCCATCCTCGCCGAGGCGCTGCATCGTCAGGCGCATCGCAGCCTCCTGTGCGGCGCGGGCGGAGGGGTCGGTCAGAAGCCGGTCGAGGGCCGCGGCGAGCGCCTCGGGCTGGCAGGCGCGGCCGAGGAATTCGGGGACGGCGCGGGTCTCGGAGACGAGGTTCACCAGCGTTGCGGTGTCGGTCCTGAGCATCCGGGCGATGATCGCGCGGGTGAGCGGGGCGAAGTCGTAGCCGATGACCATCGGCACGCGGTTCGCCGCAAGCTCGAGGCTGACGGTGCCGGAGGCGGCGAGGGCAAGATCGGCGGCGGCGAAGGCGGCGCGCTTGGCATCGGCGCCCTCGACCACCACCGCGCCCCAGTCGCCGGCCATGACGCGGACCAAGGATGCGACGCCCGGCAGGGTGGGCACCACCGCTGCCAGGCCGGGGTGGCGGGAACGCAGCCGCCGCAGAGCGTCGCCGAAGCGCGGGCCGAGGCGCGTGACCTCGGTGCGGCGGGAGCCGGGGAGCATCAGCAGCAGCGGCGCATCGGCGGCGATACCGTGGGCGAGGCGGAAGGTGGCGGCCTCGGCGGCCGTCGCGCGGGGCTGCGCCACGACCGGGTGGCCAACGAAATCGCAGGACATCCCCGCGGCGTGCATCAGCGGCGGCTCGAACGGCAGAAGCGCGAGGACGTGGTCGATCACTTCGGCCATCTTCGCCGCCCGGCCGGGGCGCCAGGCCCAGACCGAGGGGGCGACATAGTGAATCGTCGGCAAGTCGGGCCATGCCGCGCGGGCGCGGCGGGCGACGCGGAGGCCGAAGTCGGGGGCGTCGATGGTGACAAGGGCGTCGGGTCGGGTCTCGGCGACGGCGGTCGCGGTCTCGGCGATGCGGCGCTTCAGCGCGCGGTAGCGGGGCAGCACCTCCCAGAGGCCCATGACGGTCAGTTCGGCCATCGGGAAGCGGCTGGCGAGGCCCTCGGCGGCCATTGCCTCGCCGCCGATGCCGTCGAAGCGGATGCCCGGCGAGAACTCGCGCAGGCCCGCCATCAGCGCCCCGCCAAGCGCGTCGCCCGAGGGCTCGCCCGCGATCAGGAACAGGCGCGTCACGGCACCGCGGCGAGGAACAGCCCCGCCGCTTCGGCCGCGGCGATAGTCGCCCTGCGGTCGATCAGGACCACGCCCCCGGCCTCCCAGCCGATCCCGGCGAGGCGGGCGGCGGCGGCCTGCGCCACTGTTTCCGGGCCGACGGCAGGCAGGTCGATGCGGCGGTCCTGCCCCGGCTTCGGCGCCTTCCAGAGGACGCCGCCGCGGCCTTCGGGGCGGGTGCGGGCGACGAAATCCAGCATCGCCTCGGTCCCCGGCAGCGTCTCGACCGCGAGGCAGAGGCCGCGCGCGACGACCGCGCCCTGGCCGATGTCGAGATGGCCGAGGCCCGCCACGATCTCGCGCGCGCGGGCGAGGTCGGCGTCGTCCCCCGGGCCGGGCCGCCCGGCCAGCATGCCCGCGCCCGGCACCAGATGCGGCGCGAGGTCGGCCACGCCCGCAATGGCAAGCCCCGCCTCCTCGAAGAGCGCGATCACCTCGCGTAGCGTGGCGTCGTCGCCCTGCTGCATGGCCATGGCGATGCGCGGGACCAGCATGGCGGTGCGCGGGTCGAAAGCCTCGGGGTCGAGCGGCGGGCGGCGGACGAGACCTGCGAAGACCACGCGCTCGACGCCGCGGTCGAGGAGCGAATCCATGAACGGGACCAGCCGTTCGAGGCGGAAACTCTCGGCGGCGAGGCCGTCCGGGGCGAAGCCGTCGAGCGCGGCGATCAGCGGGTCGTCCAGCACGGCTGCCAGCTCATGCGGCAGCCGGCCGGTCCCGGCGATCATGGCGGTGCGGCCGGTCACGCCCCCCCTCCGGGCGTAAGAAAACTGCGGTCGCTGGGCCCGAGGATGAAGTCGAGCACCTCGCGCTCGCGCGCGGTCAGGTCCTCGGCCCCCGCCCGCTCGCGCGCGCCCTCGCGGAAATTGCCCTGCCCGAGTCCGGCCAGCATCGCGCGCAGCGCGGCGATCTCGCCCCGCCCAGTGCCGCGCCGCCGCAGGCCGACGAGGTTGAGCCCCGCCAGTTGTGCCCTCGGCCCCTGCACCAGCCCGTAGGGGATCACGTCCGCCGTCACCATGCTGAGTGCGCCGATCATCGCCCCCTGCCCGATGCGCACGAACTGATGCACGCCCGAGAGCCCGCCGACGATCGCATCGTCGCCGACCTCGACATGCCCCGCAAGCGCCACATGGTTCACCAGGATCACCCGGTCGCCGACGCGGCAGTCATGCGCCACATGGCAGCCCACCATGTAGAGCCCGTCATCGCCCACCTGCGTCAGCCCGCCGCCGCCCTCGGTGCCGGGGTTCATCGTCACATGCTCGCGGATGCGGTTGCGGGCGCCGATGACGAGGCGGCTGGCCTCGCCGCGGTATTTCAGATCCTGCGGCGCCGTGCCGAGCGTGGTGAAGGGATAGACGACGGTGCCCGCGCCGATCTCGGTGTCGCCCTCGACCACGACATGGCTTTTCAGAACGACGCCCTCGCCGAGGCGCACCTGCGGGCCGATCACGCAGAACGGGCCGATGGTGACGCCCGCGCCGATCCGCGCGCCGTCGCCGATCACCGCCGAGGGGTGGATCTCAGCCCGCGCGCCCGACATCGCCCGCGACGTCCAGCATGGCCGTGAACTCGGCTTCGCAGGCCAGTTGCCCATCGACGCTGGCCCGGCCCGCGAATTTCCACACCTTGCCGCCGCCGCGCTTCACCTCGACATCGAGCTGCAGCACGTCGCCGGGCACGACCATGCGGCGGAAGCGGCAGTTGTCGATGGCCATGAAGTAGACGAGCGCCTCCTTGTCCATCAGGTCGACGCTGAGCGAGACCAGCACCGCCGAGGTCTGCGCGAGCGCCTCGACGATGGTGACGCCCGGCATGATCGGGCGGGCCGGGAAATGACCCTCGAAATGGGGCTCGTTGGCAGTGACGTTCTTGATGCCGGTCGCGCGCTCGTGCGGGACGATGCCGATGACCTTGTCGATGAAGAGGAAGGGATAGCGGTGCGGGATCAGCCGCTTGATGAGCGCGAGGTCGGCCTCGGTCGCCACGGGAGCGGTCTCGGTGGGGGCGGTCTCGGCCATCGGCGGTCCTTTCGTCGGGTGACGGTTCGGTAATGCCGCCAGCGGGCGCTGGCAAGGCGAGGGTCAGGCGGGGCGCCAGACGGAGACGAGGTCGGGACCGGCGGCGAAGCTGCGGATCAGGCGGAAGCGCCGGGCGTCGGCGAGGCGCGACAGCGCCAGCAGGCCGACGCCCGGCCGCCCCTCGGCGCCGAGCGCGAGGCCCGCCTGCATCACCACCAGCTCGTCCACCAGCCCCGCCGCGAGAAGCCCCGCGGCAAGCCGCCCGCCGCCCTCGCAGAGCACGCGCGTGAGCCCCCGCGCGCCAAGCGCCGCAAGCGCGGCGCGCAGGTCGAGACCCTCGCCCGCAACCGGCACGGCGATTCCGCCGGAGCCGGCCATCGCCGCGCCGCCGGGGCCGTGGAGATGCCAGACCGGTGCACCCTCGGGCAGCGGCGGGACGGCCCCGCGGGCCAGCACGATCCGCAACGGCTGCGCGACCTCGCCGAAACCGCGCACGTCCAGGCGCGGGGCATCGGCGCGCGCGGTGCCGCCGCCGACCAGTACCGCATCGTGCGTAAACCGCAGCAGGTGAACGCGATGCCGCGCGGCCTCGCCGGTGATCCACCGGCTCTCGCCCGAAGACGTGGCGATGCGACCGTCGAGGCTGAGCGCGAGCTTCAGCGTGACCATCGGCCGGCCCTCGGTCACGCGCAGCAGGAACCCGCGATTGACCTCGGCCGCGCCCGCCGCGCGGATGTCCTCGACCACATCGATCCCCGCAGCGCGAAGCATGGCATGGCCGCGCCCCGCCACACGCGGATCGGGATCGGTCAGCGCCGTCACCACCCGCGCCACACCGGCCGCAATCAGCGCCTCGGCGCAGGGCGGCGTGCGGCCATGATGCGCGCAGGGCTCGAGCGTCACGAACGCCGTGGCCCCGCGCGCCGCCCCACCCGCCTGCGCGAGCGCCACCGCCTCTGCATGTGGCCGCCCTCCCGGCCGGGTCCAGCCGCGCCCGACCACGACGCCGTCCTTCACGATCACGCAGCCAACCGCCGGATTCGGCCAGACCTGCCCCAATCCCCGCCGCGCGAGGCGCAGCGCGTGGTCCATCGGGCCGGTGAGACCGGTCACTCGCTCGTCTGCGGGCGCAGCTCGCTCACGAAGCGGTCGAAGTCATCCGCCGCCTGGAAGTTCTTGTAGACGCTGGCGAAGCGGACATAGGCGACGGTGTCGATCCGGGCCAGCGTCTCCATTACGATCTCGCCTATGGTCGCGCTCGGAATGTCGGTCTCGCCCATCGACTCGAGCCGCCGAACAATGCCCGAGATCATCTGGTCGATGCGCTCATGCTCGATCGGGCGCTTCTGCATGGCGATGCGGATCGAGCGCGAGAGCTTGTCACGGTCGAAATCCTCGCGGCGGCCGGTGGACTTGATGACCACGAGATCGCGCAGCTGCACCCGCTCATAGGTGGTGAAGCGGCCGCCGCAGGCCGGGCAGAAGCGGCGGCGGCGGATGGCGACGTTGTCCTCGGCCGGGCGCGAGTCCTTCACCTGTGTCTCGGTGTTGCCGCAGAACGGGCAGCGCATCTCAGCCCCTCATCTGGACCGGGGCGCGCTCCCCGGCCCGATTACTATGGCTGCGGCAGAGGCGTAGGGGAAGGCCCGCCAGCCATCCACAAGATGCTGACCGCCGCCTGTTGCTCCGCTGCCGCTTCTTCTGTCCAGAAATATCCTGCGGGGGTCCGGGGGCGCAAAGCCCCCGGTTCACGCGCGCTTCAGCGCCAGAACCGCGTTCAGCCCGCCGAAGGCGAAGGCGTTCGACAGCACCGCCCCGACCTTCGCCTCGCGGGCCTCGTTCGGCACCACGTCGAGGGCGCATTCCGGGTCCGGCTCCTCGTAGCCGATGGTCGGCGCGATCACACCGTCCCGCAGCGCCATGATGCAGGCCAGCAGCTCCACCGCGCCGGTGCCGCCGATGACATGGCCGTGCATGGCCTTGGTCGAGGAGATCATCACCCGGTCGGCGTGAGGGCCAAAGGCGTGCGCTACGGCGGCGCATTCGGTCTTGTCGTTGGCGGCCGTGCCGGTGCCGTGGGCGTTGATGTAGCCGAAGGTTTCCGGGGCCAGGCGGGCGTCGGCCATCGCGCCGGCGATGGCGCGCTCGGCGCCCTGGGCCGAGGGCATGACGATGTCGGCGGCGTCGGCGGTCATGGCGAAGCCCACGACCTCGGCCAGGATCTCGGCCCCGCGGGCGCGGGCGTGGTCCCAGTCCTCGAAGACGAACACCCCTGCCCCCTCGCCCTGCACCATGCCGTTGCGGTTGGCGCTGAAGGGGCGGCAGGCATCCTTCGACATGACGCGCAGCCCCTCCCAGGCCTTGACGCCGCCGAAGACCAGCATCGCCTCCGACCCGCCGGTCAGCATCACCTTCGCCGCTCCTGCGCGGATCATCTGGAAGGCCAGTCCCATCGCGTGATTGGCGCTGGCGCAGGCGGTCGAGACCGAGAAGGCCGGCCCGCGCAGCCCGAACTCCATGCTGACATGGCTGGCGGCCGCGTTGTTCATCAGCTTCGGCACGACGAAGGGATGGACGCGGTTCTTGCCCTCCTCGTAGACGACGCGGTAATTCTCGTCCCAGGTGTTCAGCCCGCCGCCCGCGGTGCCAAGGACGACGCCCGAGCAGAGGCCGAGCTCGCCCTGAAAGCTCAGGCCGGACTGCGCCACCGCCTCCTTCGCCGCGAGCAGCGTGAACTGGGTGAAGCGGTCGTAGAGGGTGATCTGCTGGCGGTTGAAATGCGCCTGCGGGTCGTAGCCGCGGACCTGCGCGCCGATCTGGATCGTCAGCCGCTCGACGTCGCGGAACTCCAGCTGGCCGATGCCGCAGCGCCCCTCGCGGAAGGCTTCGAGCGTCGCGGGCACGTCGTGGCCGAGGGCGTTGATGGTGCCCGCGCCGGTGATCGCGACACGGCGCAACCCGGCCTGCCCGCTCACGCGCGCTCCTTCGCTTCGACCAGCGACTCGACCGCCGCGACGATGGCGCCGACCGAGGAGATGTCGAACTCGGACTTGTCCGGCTCGTTGGCGTTGAACGGCACCGAGACGTCGAAGGCTTCCTCGATGGCGAAGATCGACTCGACGAGGCCGAGGCTGTCGATGCCGAGGTCCTGCGGCGTCATCTCCATCCGCACCTCGCTGGGGTCGAGCATCGCCTGCTCGGCGATGATGGCGGTGATGCGCTGCCGGATGCGTTCGCGTTCGTTCATGACTGGTCTTCCTTGTCGTCCGGATCCTGCGGGGCGCTGCCCTCCAGTGCGGCAACCCGCTGGAACAGGCGCGGCAACCGGCGCAGCGCCTTGCGTTGCGCGATCTCGGTTTCCATCCGCACGGCGGGGCTGCCGAGGATCACCCGACCCGCGGGCACGTTGGAATAGATGGTCGTGCCGCCGCCGGCGACCACGTCGTCGCCGATGAAGATGTTGTCGCTGACGCCGACCTTGCCGCCGAGCACGACGCGGTCGCCGATGCGGACCGAGCCGGCGATGCCCGCCTGCCCCGCCAGCAGGCAGTCGCGCCCGATCTCGCAGTTGTGGCCGACCTGCACGAGATTGTCGATCTTGGTGCCGTCGCCGATCCTCGTCGCGCGGATGGTGCCACGATCAATGGTCGCGTTGGCGCCCACCTCGACCTCGCGACCCAGCTCGACCGTCCCGAGCGAGTGGATGCGCAGCCACGGCTGCTCGGTGGCCGCCTCGCCGCGCCGTCCGAGGCTGCCGCGCGCCTGCTCCACCCCCGATTCGCGCTCGGTCACGAAGGCGAAGCCGTCGGCGCCGATGACCGCGCCGGGGTGGAGGATAAGCCGGTCGCCCGCGGTGACGCGCGCTCCGACACGGGCGCCCTCGAGGATCATGGCGTCGGCGCCGATGCGGGCGCCGGTTCCTATGGACGCGTGGGAGGCGATCCGTGCGCGCTCGCCCAGCACCACGCCCGCGCCGATGACGACGAAGGGACCGATGGCGGCGCCGGGGCCGATCTCGGCTGAGGCGTCGATGACCGCAGTCGGGTGGATGCCGGGGGCGATCGCCGGGCCGGCATCGAAGACCCGCGTCAGCCCGGCCATCGCCAGCCGCGGCCGCGGCGCGAAGACCGCCGCGCGCAGGCCGAGCGCCTCGGGGTCCATCCCTTCCGCGATCAACGCGACGGCGCCGGGTTTCAGCGCCGTGGCGTAGCGGGAGCCGAGCGCGAGGGCGATCTCGTCGGCAGCGGCCGCGGCGGGTTCGGCCGCGCCGCGCACGACCGCCCCGGCGTCGCCCCAGTGGCGCGCGCCGAGCGCGGCGGCGAGATCGCCGATCGTGGTCTGCATGGCCGCATGTCCCCTTGATCCGGCGTCCGTCTAACCCCTCCGGCCGACCGAATCCAGCCGCGCCACCTGTCAGTCGGCCGAGGCGAGCTCCGACGCCGCGTCCGGCGGCGCGAGCGCCGCCTCGAGCGCGGCCCAGAGGGCGGCGTCGCGGCCATAGACGTCGCGATAGTGGCGGATCGTGCCATCGGCGTCCGGCAGCGTGGTGAAATAGACGAGGTGGATCGGCACCGTCGGCTCGAGCGTCAGGTAGCGTTCGCGCCCGCTCTGCAGCGCGCGTGCGAGCATGCCCGCCGGGTCGTCGGTCTGCTTCGACAGCAGCGCGCGCGCGAGGTCCATCGGGTCGGCCACCCGCACGCAGCCGTTCGAGAACGCCCGCCGCCCCTCGCGGAACAGCCCCTTCGAGGGCGTGTCGTGGAGATAGATGTTCCACGGATTCGGGAACAGGAACTTGACCAGGCCGAGGGCATTGCTGTCGCTCGGCTTCTGGCGCAGGCGGTAGGGGAAGTTGGCGGCGGTGTAGCGGCTGAAATCGATCTGGTCGCGCGGGATCACCTTGCCGGAGGCGTTGATGACATCGAGATGCGCGACCGCATGGCGGTTGGCCTGCAACCGCGGCAGGTAGTCGCGCACGATCATCGAGCGCGGCACCGTCCAGGTGGGATTGGCCACGACGTAGAGCATCCGGTCCGAGAACTCGGGCGTCTGCATGTCGGGATCGGTGGTGCCGACCACGACGCGGGTCTGGAACACCTCGCGCCCCTCCTCGACGATCTCGGCGGTATAGGCAGGCGTGTTCACCCAGATGTGCCGCGCGCCGCCCTCATCGAGGTCGTCGGGCAACCAGCGAAGCCGCTCCATCGCCATCAGCAGCTCGCGCGGGCCATGGCCGGGAGGGGCGTTGAGGCGGCGGATGGTCTGCGGCCCGGCGACGCCGTCGATGGGCAAGCCGGCGGCGGTCTGAAACGCGCGGACCGCATCCGCGAGCGCGTCGTCGTAGAGGGCCGGGTCGGCCGCGTCAGTGGCGAAGCCGGTGGCGGCGAGGCGGTGGCGCAGGGCCGCGACCTCGGGCGCGCGCGTGACCGGACGCCAGAGGCCCTCCGGCGCCGGCGGCGTTCCCTCGGGGGCGGCGAGCCCGCGAGCCTCGCTCAGCGCCTGCTGCAGCACAAGGTATCGCCGGTCGGCCGGAATCGCGCGGGCGAGGACGGCGGCCGGATTCGTGGCAACGGCGAAGTCGCGCAGCAGCGCCGCGGCGTCGGCCCCCTCGCCCCGCCGCTTGATCGCCGGATCGACGCGGCGCGGGTCCAGCAACCCGGCCGACATGTCGTGGACCCAGGCCGAGAAGATCCCGGCCATCAGCCGCTCGGCCGCGGGATCGCTGCCGTCGCGGTCGAGAAGGCCGCGCAGCGCCTCGGGCTGGTAGCGGGCGGGCGGCAGGCCGTGGTCGGCGGCGCGGGTGACGGTCGCGAGCAGCGCCTCGCGCCGGGGGCGCGCCTCGGGGCCGGTGAAGACCGGCTCGAGGTCGTTGCCGCCGTAGAAGGCGGCGAGGGCCGGATCGGCGGCGACGCCGCGGGCGAAGGCGATCTCGGCCGGGGTGAAGTCGAGGCGCGGGGCCGTCGCCGCCTGCAGGGGCGCCGCAAGAACGCCAAGACCAAGACTCAACCACAGAATGATTCGACTCGAATCGCGCAGACGGGTGGAGTGCGAGGGGGAACGGTTCGTGTTCATGTCCCCAGGGTGCGCTCCGGGCGTGTGGCGGGTCCAGTCACAGCTCCGCCAAGCGTTGCATTTGCGCCGTCCACCTGCGTTCCCGGCGCAACAAACCCGGATTTTGTTGCCCGGTTGCACCATGTGATCGGCGGAAGGATGCCGATCGACCCGCTCGACCGCCCGGTCATCCACCGAATGGTTCCGCCGCTAACGGAATGGTGACATAGTCGGTGCAAGTTCCGAAAACGGGACAGCCGCTCGCGGGTGGCGCAACCAAGAAGAACAGCGGACAGGCGATCTGACATGACCACCGACATCTCCCGACGCGGGCTTCTGGGCATCTTCGCGGCGACCACGGTCGCGGCTGCCCCGGTTGCCGCCAACGCCTTCGGCATCCTGCGCGGCGCGGGCAACTACCGCCGCATCAGCATGTATTCCGGCCGGACCGGCGAAAGCATCGACACGGTCTACTGGGTGGACGGCAAGTACATCCGCGACGCGCTGAATGAAATCAACATCTTCATGCGCGACTGGCGGACCGGCACGATGGTGGGGATCGACCCGCGCACCATCGACATCGCCACCGCCTCGCAGCGCCTGCTGGGCACCAATGAGCCCTACATGATGCTGTCGGGCTACCGCTCACCGCAGACCAACAACATGCTGCGCAGCCAGTCGGGCGGCGTCGCGCGCAACTCGCTGCACATGGTCGGCAAGGCGGCGGACCTGCGGCTGAAGTCGCGCTCGGTCGCGCAGGTCTCGAAGGCCGCGATCTCCTGCAACGCAGGCGGGGTCGGGCGCTATTCGGGCTCGAACTTCGTCCATATGGATTGCGGCCCGGTCCGCACTTGGGGCGCCTGAGCGCCGGCACCTCCAGCCTCCGGTCCCATCACGGCCCCGCCCCTTGGGCGGGGCCTTGGCTTTTCGGCCCCGCCTTGCCGTCCCGCCGCGCCGGGCCTATCAGCATCCGCATGAACCGGGGCACCGTCCCCACCCCGCCTCGCCCTGACCGCAAGGCACCGCGAGGTCCCGACGCCATGAGCCGCCGCCCGCAGTTCCAGACCGGCCCCCTCTGGCGGGCCTTCCTGGTCTTCCTGCTGCCGATGATGGCGCAGAACATCCTGCAGTCCCTCTCGGCCACGTTGAGCGCGATCATCGTCGGCCGCTCGCTCGGCACCCTCGATCTCGCCGCGGTCGCCACCTTCCTGCCGGTGGTGATGTTCTTCATCGCCTTCATGATCGGGCTCTCGGCCGGATCAAGCGTGCTGGTGGGCCAGGCCTTCGGCGCCGGACGGATGGAAATGGTGCAGCGCGTCGCGGGCACCTCGATCGGGGTGACGCTGGGCCTCGGCGCGGTCATCGCGGGCGTGGGGGTCTTCGCCGCTCCCGCGATTCTCGACCTGCTGGGCGTCCCGCCCGACATCCGCACCGATGCCATCGCCTATGCGCGGGCGATGTTCGTGATGATGCCGGCGCTGTTCTTCTACGTCCTCGGGGCCTCGCTTCTCCGGGGCATGGGCGACACGATGCGGCCGCTGGCGATCCAGGCGCTGGCGACGCTGCTGACCGGGGTGCTGGTCTGGCTGCTGATCACGCAGACGCCGCTCGGCGTGCGCGGCGCGGCCTACGGGCAGGGGCTCGCGCAGATCGCCGGGGTCGTGGCGCTGGTCCTGTGGCTGCGCGCCGTGCGTCACCCGCTGGCGCTGAACCGGGCGCTGCTGGCGCGGATGCGGCCCGATCCGAAGCTGCTGCGGCAGGTGCTGCGGCTCGGGCTGCCGACGGCGGTGCAGATCGTGGCGGGTTCGCTCTCGGCGCTGGTGATCGTGGGGCTCGTAAACAGCTTCGGCTCGGACGCGACCGCGGCTTATGGCGCCGTGAGCCAGGTCCAGAACTACGTCCAGTTCCCGGCCCTATCGATCGCCATCGCCGCCTCGATCTTCGGCGCGCAGATGATCGGCGGCGGCCGCAGCGACCGGCTGGGCGAGGTCATCCGCACCGCGATGGTGATGAACCTCGTGCTGACCGGCAGCCTGGTGGCGCTGGCGCTGATCTTCTCGCGGCCGGTGGTGGCGCTTTTCATCACCGATGCCGGTGTCGTGGACCTCGCGCAGCGACTTCTGCACATCGTGATCTGGTCGTCGCTGATGTTCGGGGCCGGGACGATCTTCTCGGGCGTCATGCGGGCGAGCGGGACGGTGCTGGCGCCGATGCTGATCGCCGTGGGCTCGATCTTCCTGGTCGAGCTGCCGGTGGCGGTCTGGCTCTCGGGCCGGATCGGCCTGCCGGGCATCTGGTGGGGCTATGTCGCGGGCTTCGGGGCGCTGATGCTGGGACAGGCGGCGTGGTACTGGTTCGTCTGGCGCAAGCGGACGATCACCTCGCTGGTCTGAGGCTCACCGCGCCAGCACCCGCCCGTAGAACGCCGCCAGAAACCCCTCCGCCTCCGCCCAGGGGTCGCGTTCCGGCCCGAGAACGGCGCGCGCCTGCACCTCGAAATCGGCATAATGCTGGGTCAGCGCCCAGACCGACATGACGAGGTGATGCGGGTCGAGATCCGGGGTTAGGCGGCCCTCGGCCTGCCAGCGGGCGATCACCGCGGCCTTGTCGTCCACCATCCGCTTCAGCGGCCCGGCCAGCGTGTCGCCAAGACGCGGCGCGCCCTGGAAGATCTCGCTGGCGAAGAGGCGGCTCTCGCGGGGCATGTCGCGCGACATCCGCAGCTTGCGCGAGACATAGGCCAGCAGTTCGGCGCGCGGGTGGCCCTCGGGGTCGAGTTGCGCCAGCGGCGCGAGCCAGGTCTCCAGCAGTTCGGTCAGGAGCGCCGCGTGGATTGCCTCCTTGGAGGCGAAGTAATAGAGCAGGTTCGGCTTCGACAGACCCGCGATCTCGGCGATGCGGTCGAGGGTCGCGCCGGAGAAGCCGCGCTCCGAGAAGGCGTCGAGGGCGGCGTCGAGGATGCGCTCGCGGTTCATCCGCTGGATGCGGCTCAGGGGCGCGCTCTCCTCGCCAGCATCGCGCACCCATCCGCCCCCTGCACCGCCGACAGCGCTTGACTGCCCCTGCCCCGCTGGTAGCTTCCCCCTGACCATCCGGTCAAGATTTGTGGGGAGGAACGGGCAGATGGCCCTCGATCGCAAGCCGGCGCCGAACGACCTCAGCGCCTTCTGGATGCCCTTCACCGCGAATCGGCAGTTCAAGGCGCAGCCCCGGATGCTCGTGGAGGCGAAGGACATGCACTACACGGCCGCGGACGGGCGGCAGGTGCTGGACGGGACCGCGGGCCTGTGGTGCTGCAACGCGGGCCATTGCCGGCCCAGGATCACCCGCGCGATCAGCGAGATGGCCGGGACGCTCGACTACGCGCCCGCGTTCCAGATGGGCCATCCCACGGCCTTCGAATTCGCCAACCGCCTCGTCGACATCGCCCCCGAGGGGATGGAGCACGTCTTCTACACAAACTCTGGCTCCGAGGCGGTGGACACGGCGCTGAAGATCGCGCTCGCCTATCACCGCGTACGCGGCGAGGGGCAGCGGACGCGGCTGATCGGGCGCGAGCGCGGCTATCACGGCGTCGGGTTCGGCGGCATCTCGGTCGGCGGGATCGTGAACAACCGTCGCTTCTTCGGCAGCCTGCTGAACGGCGTGGACCACCTGCCCCATACGCACCTGCCCGAGAACCGCATGGCCCGCGGCCAGCCCGAGCACGGCGCGCATCTGGCCGACGAGCTGGAGCGGATCGTGGCGCTGCACGGGGCCGAGACCATCGCCGCGGCGATCGTCGAGCCGATGGCGGGCTCCACCGGCGTGCTGCTGCCGCCGAAGGGCTACCTCGAGCGCCTGCGCGAGATCACCCGCAAGCACGGCATCCTGCTGATCTTTGACGAGGTCATCACCGGCTTCGGCCGCCTCGGCTCGCCCTTCGCAGCGCAGCATTTCGGCGTGACGCCCGATCTCATCACCTGCGCCAAGGGTCTCACCAACGGCGTGATCCCGATGGGCGCGGTGCTGGCGACGGCCGAGATCCACGACGCCTTCATGCAGGGCCCGGAGCACGTGATCGAACTGTTCCACGGCTACACCTATTCCGGCAACCCGATCGCCTCCGCCGCCGGTCTCGCCACGCTCGAAACCTATGCCGAGGAAGGGCTGCTCACCCGCGCCTCGACACTGGCGCAGCACTGGGAGGACGCGCTGCACGGCCTCGCCGACCATCCGCATGTCATCGACATCCGCAACATGGGCCTGATCGGCGCCGTGGAGCTGCAGCCGATGGACGGCGCTCCGGGCAAGCGCGCCTTCGACGCCTTCGTCAAGGCCTTCGAGGCCGGCATCATGATCCGCATCACCGGCGACACCATCGCCATGAGCCCGCCGCTGATTGTCTCGGAGGCGCAGATCGACGAGCTTGTGGGCACGCTGGGACAGGTGCTGAAGGACATCGCCTGATGCGCGGCTGCACGGCCACGCTGCAGATGGAAGACGAGCGGGTGCGCGTCACCCGCTACGACTTCGAGCCGGGCGGCGAGACCGGCTGGCACGTGCACGAGATGGAATACGTGATCGTCACGCTGACCGACTGCCCGCTCAGGCTGGAACTGCCGGGTGGCGAGACGAGGGACAGCACCATCCCCGCGGGCGCGAGCTACACGCGGCCGAAGGGGACCGAACACAACGTCATCAACGCGGGCGCGGCGCCGATGAGCTTCGTCGAGGTGGAGCTGAAGGCCCTGCCCGACGCCGCCCCCGTGGGCTGACGACCGACCACCCGCCGACCGCCCGGAAAAGAGGCGGCGGCCCGACAGGAGAGCGACATGACCACCCCCGCCACCGGGCCGGCGCCGGCCGCCAACATGCGCGTCAACCCCGACCGTCTGTGGGACTCGCTCATGGAAATGGCGAAGATCGGCCCCGGCATCGCCGGCGGCAACAACCGCCAGACCCTGACGGACGAGGACGGCGAGGCGCGGCGGCTGTTCCAGTCCTGGTGCGAGGCCGAGGGCATGGCGATGGAAGTCGACCGCATGGGCAACATGTTCATGCGCTTCGAGGGCGCCGACCCCGAGGCCGACCCGGTCCATATCGGCAGCCACCTCGACACCCAGCCAACCGGGGGCAAGTATGACGGGGTGCTGGGCGTGCTCGCGGGCCTCGAGGTGGTGCGTTCGATCAAGGACATGGGCCTGAAGACCCGGCGGCCGATCGTGGTGGTGAACTGGACCAACGAGGAGGGCACCCGCTTCGCCCCCGCGATGCTCGCCTCCGGCGTCTATGCCGGGGCGATCGAGGAGGGCTTCGCCAACGACCGCGAGGACGCCGAGGGCAAGCGCTTCGGCGACGAGCTGGAGCGGATCGGCTGGAAGGGCGAAGCTAGGGTCGGCGGGCGGCCGATGCATGCGATGTTCGAGTATCACATCGAGCAGGGCCCGATCCTCGAGGCCGAGGGCAAGCAGATCGGCGTCGTGACCCACGGGCAAGGGTTGCGCTGGATCGAATGCACGGTGACGGGCAAGGCCAGCCACACCGGCTCGACCCCGATGCGGATGCGGAAGAACGCCGGGCGCGGCATGGCGCGACTGATCGAGCTGGTCCACGAGATCGCGATGAAGCACCAGCCGAACGCCGTGGGCGCGGTGGGGCACATCGAGATCCATCCGAACAGCCGCAACATCATCCCCGAACGCGCGGTTTTCACGGTAGATTTCCGAAGCCACCAGCTCGACGTGCTGACCGCGATGGTGGCGGAGTTCGAGGCTCGCGGCCTTGGCCTCTGCGAGGAGATCGGGGTGACGCTGGAGACCGGGATCGTCGGCCAGTTCGACCCGCCGGAGTTCGACAAGGCCCTCGTCGCGCGCGTCCGCGAGTCGGCCGAGCGGCTGGGCTACTCGCACATGGATATCGTCAGCGGAGCGGGCCACGACGCCTGCTGGATCAACAAGGTCGCGCCGACGGTCATGATCATGTGCCCCTGCGTGGACGGGCTGTCGCATAACGAGGCGGAGGAGATCTCGAAGGAGTGGGCCTCGGCGGGGGCGGATGTGCTGCTGAATGCGGTGCTGGAGACGGCGGAGGTGGTCGGGTGAAGCTCAGCGTCAGGCCGCGGGGGCGCTGCCCCCGCACCCCCGGGATATTTGGATCAAGGCGAAGAGAGGAAGGGCGCGCGAGATGAGCACGGTCATACGAAACGGCACCATCGTCACCGCCGACCTCACCCAGAAGGCCGATGTCCTGATCGAGAACGGCCGCATTGCCGCCATCGGCCAGGGGCTGACCGGCGACGAGGTCATCGACGCGACCGGCTGCTTTGTGATGCCGGGCGGGATCGACCCGCATACGCATCTCGAGATGCCGTTCATGGGCACCTATTCCGCCGATGATTTCGAGAGCGGGACCCGCGCCGCGCTCGCCGGCGGCACGACCATGGTGATCGACTTCGCCCTGCCCGCGCCCGATCAGGGGCTGCTGGACGCGCTGAAGATCTGGGACAACAAGACCGCCCGCGCGCATTGCGACTACTCCTTCCACATGGCCGTGACCTCGTGGAGCGAGCGGATCTTCGATGAAATGCCGAAGGTGATCGAGCGCGGCATCACCAGCTTCAAGCATTTCATGGCCTACAAGGGCGCGCTGATGGTGAACGACGACGAGATGTTCGCCTCGTTCCGCCGCGTGGGCGAGCTTGGCGGCATCGTCATGGTCCATGCCGAGAACGGCGACGTGGTGGCCGACCTCTCGGCCCGGCTGCTGGCCGAGGGCAACACCGGCCCCGAAGCGCATGCCTATTCGCGCCCGCCGCAGGTGGAGGGCGAGGCCACCAACCGCGCCATCATGATCGCCGACATGGCCGGCGTGCCCCTCTATGTCGTTCACGTCTCCTGCGAGGATTCGCATGAGGCCATCCGCCGCGCGCGCCAGCAGGGCAAGCGGGTCTGGGGCGAGCCGCTGATCCAGCACCTGACGCTCGACGAGAGCGAGTACTTCAACAAGGACTGGGACCACGCCGCCCGCCGGGTCATGTCGCCGCCCTTCCGCAACGCCAAGCATCAGGAGAGCCTCTGGGCCGGGCTGATGTCGGGCTCGCTCTCGGTGGTGGCGACCGACCACTGCGCCTTCACGACCGAGCAGAAGCGGACCGGGATCGGCGATTTCACGAAGATCCCGAACGGCACGGGTGGCCTCGAGGACCGGATGCCGATGCTCTGGACGCACGGGGTCGCCACCGGCCGGCTGACGCCGAACGAGTTCGTGGCCGTGACCTCGACCAATGTCGCCAAGATCATGGGCTGCTATCCGCGCAAGGGTGCGGTGCTGGTCGGGTCGGACGCCGATCTGGTCGTCTGGGACCCGGAGGCCGAAAAGACGATCAGCGCCGGGACGCAGCAGTCGGCGATCGACTACAACGTGTTCGAGGGGCATCAGGTGAAGGGCCTGCCGCGCGTCGTCCTCAGCCGCGGCAAGGTCGCATTCCGCGAGGGCAGGATCGAGACGCCCGAGGGGCATGGCGAATTTGTCGCCCGTGAGCCGCGCGGCAGCGTCAACCGGGCGCTCTCGGAATGGAAGGCGCTGACCGCGCCGCGACCGGTCGAGCGGACCGGCATCCCGGCGAGCGGCGTATGAAGGTCGCGCTTCTCACCGCCGCCGGCTCCGGCATGGGCGCCGCCTGCGCGCGGCGGCTGGCCGGGGACGGCTGGGCGGTCGCGATCCTGTCGCCCTCGGGCAAGGGCGAGGCCCTCGCGCGCGAGTTGGGCGGAGTCGGCATCACCGGGTCGAATGACAGCGACGAGGATATTGCCCGGCTGGTGAAGGCGGCGGTGGACCGCTGGGGGCGGATCGACGCACTCGTGAACTCGGCCGGGCATGGGCCGCGGGGGGACGCGCTGCAACTCTCGCCCGAGGACTGGCACAAGGCGATGGACGTCTATTTCCTCTCGGCCATCCGCCCGGTCCGCACCGCGCTGCCGCATTTGGGTTCGGGCGGGGCGATCGTGAACATCACCAGCTACGTGGCCGAGGACCCCTCGGCGCTCTACCCGACCTCTTCGGCGATGCGCGCCGGGCTGCACGCCTGGGCGAAGCTGGCCGCCGAGAAGCTGGGCGGGCGCGGCATCCGCATCAACAGCGTGGCGCCGGGCTTCATCGAGTCGATCCCGCAGCCGCCGGAGCGGATCGCGGGCGCGGCGATCCCGCGGATGGGGCGGGTGGAGGAGGTCGCCGGGGCGGTCGCCTTCCTGCTGTCGGACGAGGCGGCCTACATCACGGGTCAGGTGCTGCGCGTCGATGGCGGGCTGGGGCGCGGGTTGTGAACGCGACGGCCGCCCAGATGGACCCTGCCCCGGCACCCGCGCCGGCAGCAGCCGTGATCGCGGCGCGCAATCTCGACCTCACCTTTCAGACCCGCGACGGGCCGGTGCAGGCGCTCAAGGGCGTGGACCTCAGCATAGGCCGCGGCGATTTCGTCAGCTTCATCGGCCCCTCCGGTTGCGGCAAGACGACGCTCCTGCGCTGCATCGCCGCGCTCGAGCAGCCGACGGGCGGCAGCCTGACCGTCAACGGCATGAGCGCCGACGAGGCCCGCCGCGCCCGCGCCTATGGCTATGTCTTCCAGGCGCCGGGCCTCTACCCGTGGCGGAGCATCGCCGGGAACATCTCGCTTCCGCTCGAGATCATGGGTTTCGGCAAGGCCGACCGGCGCGAGCGGATCGCGCGGGTGCTCGATCTTGTGGAGCTCACGGGCTTCGGCGGCAAGTATCCGTGGCAGCTCTCGGGCGGGATGCAGCAGCGCGCCTCGATCGCCCGCGCGCTCGCTTTCGACGCCGACATCCTGCTGATGGACGAGCCCTTCGGCGCCCTCGACGAGATCGTGCGCGACCGGCTCAACGAGGCGCTGCTGGCGCTGTGGGAGAAGACCGGCAAGACCATCGCCTTCGTCACCCATTCGATTCCGGAGGCGGTCTATCTCTCGACCCGGATCGTGGTCATGTCCCCCCGCCCCGGCCGCATCACCGACGTGATCGAGAGCCCCCTGCACCGCCACCGGCCGCTCGAAATCCGGGACTCGGCCGAGTTCATCGCCATCGCCCAGCGGGTCCGCGAGGGGCTGCGCGCCGGGCATTCCTATGACTGAGGCGATCCTGCGCCCCGCCCGCGCCTTTGACGCCGCGCCCTGCGCCGCCATCGTGGAGGCGTGGATCGAGGCGTCCCGATGGATGCCGCGGGTGCATCCGCCGGGCAGCATCGCCGCGCTGTTCCGGCAGGCGATCTGGCCGCGGAGCGAGGTGACGGTGGCCGAGGTGCAGGGCGAGGTCGCGGGCTTCGTTGCCCTCGATCCCACGGGTTATGTCCACGCGCTTCATGCTGCCGCCCCCGGCAGCGGAATCGGGCGGCAACTCCTCGACGCCGCCAAGGCGCGCGCGGGGTCGCTGTCGCTCTGGACCTTTGAGGCCAACACTCACGCCCGGCGCTTCTACCTGCGCCAGGGTTTCCGCGAGGGGCGGCGCAGCGAGGGTGACAATCCCGAGGCGCTGCCGGATGTCGAATACCTCTGGCGCGCCGCGGCATGAGGCATGTCGTCCCGGTCCTGACGGTCCTCGGCGTCATCGTGGCGATCTGGTATGCCGCCGCCATCGGCATGAACGCGCGGTGGGAGCGCGATCAGGCGGCGCGAGCGGGGGAGACGATCACCTGGGCCGAGATCGTGCCGCGCACGATGAGCCAGGAGCGCCCGATCCTGCCCGCCCCGCATCAAGTCGGGGCTGGCCTCTGGGACGGGATCGCCGGGCAGGCCGTCACCTCGCGGCGCAGCCTCGTCTGGCACGGATGGGTCACGCTCTCGGCCACGCTCGCGGGCTTCGGGGTCGGCACCGCGGCGGGGATGCTGTTGGCGGTCGGGATCGTGCACAGCCGGGTGATGGACCAGTCGGTGATGCCCTGGGCGGTGGCGAGCCAGACGGTCCCGATCCTCGCCATCGCGCCGATGGTGATCGTGGTGCTGGCTTCGCTGGGCGTGAAGGGACTGCTGCCGAAGGCGGTGATCTCGGCCTGGCTGTCGTTCTTCCCGGTGCTGGTCGGCATGGTCGCGGGGCTGAGGAGCCCTGACGGAATGCAACTCGACCTGATGCGCTCGTGGAACGCCTCGCCGTCGCATGTCTTCTGGCGCCTGCGTCTGCCCTCGTCGCTGCCCTGGCTCTTCGCCTCGCTGAAGGTCGCCATCGCCGCGGCGCTTGTCGGCACCATCGTGGGCGAGTTGCCCGCCGGCGCCACGCAGGGCCTCGGCGCGCGGCTGCTCTCGGGCAGTTACTACGGCCAGACGGTGCAGATCTGGGCCGCGCTCTTCACCGCCGCGATCCTCGCCGCCGCGCTCGTGATGCTGCTCGGCGCGGTCGAGCGGCTGACGTTGCGCCGCATGGGGCTGGCGCGATGAGGCGGCGCGCGGGGCTGTTGCGGCTCGCGGCCGTGGTGCTGCTGCTCGGCTTCACCTGGATCGCCTCGCCCGCGCTGCTGCCCGCGCTTGCCGTCTGGCTTGCGGCCATGGCCGTCAACATGCGCCTCGCCGGGCGGACCGAGCCGTGGATGCGGTGGGTCGTGGCCGCGATCTTCGGGCTGACGGTGGTGCTGGTCTGGGAGCTTGCGGTGCGGGCGCTGAACGTGCCGCAGGTGATCCTCCCCCCGCCCTCGGCGATCTGGTCGAGCCTGATCGCCAAAGGCGCGATCCTGCGCGGCGATTTCGTCCAGACGATCCTCAAGGGCGCGCTGACCGGCTGGCTGCTGGGCGCGGCCGCCGCCATCCTCACCGCTGTTGCCATCGACCGTTCGCCCTTCCTGCAACGCGGGCTGCTGCCCATTGGCAACTTCGTCGCGGCCCTGCCGATCGTCGGCATCGCGCCGATCCTCGTGATGTGGTTCGGCTTCGACTGGCAGTCCAAGGCCGCCGTGGTCGTGGTGATGGTGTTCTTCCCCATCCTCGTGAACATGATGGCGGGCCTCGCCGCCACCGACGCGCTGCAGCGCGACCAGATGGCGACCTGGAGCGCGGGCTACTGGCAGGCACTCTGGAAGCTGCGCCTGCCCGCCGCCCTGCCGTTCCTCTTCAACGGGCTGAAGATCACCACCACGCTCGCCCTGATCGGCGCCATCGTGGCCGAGTTCTTCGGCAGCCCGACGCAGGGCATGGGGTTCCGCATCTCGACCTCCGTCGGACAGCTGGACCTGCCGCTGGTCTGGGCCGAGATCCTCGTCGCGGCCATTGCGGGAACGCTGTTCTATGGCATCGTGTCGCTGATCGAGCGGCGGGCGACGTTCTGGCACCCGTCGCAGCGAAGTTGAAAAGGACCGCCGGGACGAACCCGGCGGCCAGCAGGGAGAGAAGAATGAAGACGCTGATGCTCGGCACCGCCTTGGCCGCCCTTGTCGCGGGCGGCGCGAATGCCGCCGACCCGCTGACGCTGCAACTCAAATGGGTCACGCAGGCCCAGTTCGCGGGCTACTATGTCGCAAAGGACAAGGGCTTCTACGACGAGGAAGACCTCGACGTCACCATCCAGCCGGGCGGCCCGGACATCGCGCCGACGCAGGTGCTGGCCGGCGGCGGCGCCGATGTGATCGTCGAGTGGATGCCCGCCGCCCTCGCCGCGCGCGAAAAGGGCCTGCCGATCGTCAACATCGCGCAGCCGTTCAAGTCCTCGGGCATGATGCTGACCTGCCTGAAGGAAAGCGGCATCACCAACCCCGAGACGGATTTCGCGGGCAAGACCCTGGGCGTCTGGTTCTTCGGGAACGAGTTCCCCTTCCTCAGCTGGATGAACCATCTCGGCCTCTCGACCGAGGGCGGGCCGGAGGGCGTCACGGTCCTCAAGCAGGGCTTCAACGTCGATCCGCTGCTACAGAAGCAGGCCGACTGCATCTCGGTCATGACCTACAACGAATACGGCCAGGTCCTGGACGCGGGCATCGCCGAGGATGATCTGGTGACGTTCAAATACGAGGATCAGGGCGTCGCGACGCTAGAGGACGGGCTCTACACGCTCGAGGCGACGCTGGCGGATCCCGAAATGGCCGACCGGCTGGCGCGCTTCGTGCGGGCGAGCATGAAGGGCTGGAAATACGCCGAGGAGAACCCCGACGAGGCGGCCGAGATCGTGATCGAGAACGACGAGACCGGTGCCCAGACGATCGAGCACCAGACCCGGATGGTGACCGAGATCGGCAAGCTGACCGCGGGCTCGGACGGCGAGCTTGATCCCGCCGACTACGAGCGCACCGTCGAGACGCTGATGTCGGGCGGATCGGACCCGGTCATCACGAAGGCGCCCGAAGGTGCCTGGACCCACGCCATCACCGACATGGCGCTGAACTGAGCGGCGGTCGCGCCGATCTCCGGCATGCCGGGGATCGGCGCGACATTCGACTTGCACCGGCGGCGTTTCCGTCTATGTTCCGCCGTTCATCGACCGGCGGTCCGACCGCCCGCCTCGCCTTGGGGTGTCCCCTGCCGGCCGATCCTGTCCCACAGCGCCGGGGTCCTCGACGGGCGGCCCGGCCAGAGAGCCCGAGGTTGTTTCATGGCCGTCCCGCAGAACCGCGTCACCCGCTCCAAGCGCAACATGCGTCGGTCGCATGATTCGCTCGTCGCCGGAAACCCGAACGAATGCACCAATTGCGGCGAGCTGAAGCGCCCGCACCACGTCTGCCCGTCCTGCGGCCATTACGCTGACCGCGAAGTGGTGGCGCAGGGTCCGGCGATCGACCTCGACGACGACGCCGCCTGAGCGCAGGCGCGCGAGGACGGCGTCCATGACCAGAGCCGAGGCCGCGCCGCCGACGGGGCGCCCTGCCGCCGATGGCGGTCCCGTGGTGATCTCGGTCGACGCGATGGGCGGCGACCGCGGTCCCTCGGCGGTGGTCGCGGGGCTGGCCGAGAGCGCGCGCAAGAACCCGGACATCCGCTTCATCCTGCACGGTCCCAAGGCCGAGCTGGAGCGGCTGGTCTCGAAGCGCCGCGAGCTGGCGGGCTGCTGCGAGATCCGCGATGCGCCCGGCGTCGTGACCATGCAGGACAAGCCCGCGCAGGTGATGCGCAACGGGCAGGACACCTCGATGTGGTCGGCGGTCGAGGCGGTGCGCGCGGGCGAGGCCTCGGTCTGCGTCTCCTGCGGCAACACCGGCGCGCTGATGGCGGTGAGCATGATCCGGCTGCGCAAGCTGCCCGGCATCAACCGCCCCGCCATTGCCGCCCTCTGGCCGTCGCGCAACCCGCAGGGCTTCAACGTCCTGCTCGACGCGGGCGCGGATGTGAAGGCGGACCCGGTGGATCTCGCGCAATACGCGATGATGGGGGCGGCCTATGCGCGCAACGGTCTCGACCTCGAGATGCCGCGGATCGGGCTGCTGAACGTCGGGACCGAGGAGCACAAGGGCCGCTCCGAGCTACGGCAGGCGGCCGAGCTGATCGCCGCGCAGGCCGGGACCGGACGCTATGACTTCGTCGGCTTTGTCGAGGGCGGCGACCTGATGTCTGCCCGCGCCGACGTGATTGTGACCGACGGCTTCACCGGCAACGTGGCGCTGAAGACCGGCGAGGGGACCGCGCGGATGGTCGGCGATTTCCTCCGCGACGCCTTCGCCAACTCCGTCATGTCCAAGTTCGCCGCGCTGCTCGCCGTGACCTCGCTCAAGCGGTTGCAGAAGCGGATCGACCCGCGGCGGGTGAACGGCGGCGTGTTCCTGGGGCTGAACGGCATGGTGGTGAAGTCGCATGGCTCGGCCGACGCGACCGGGGTCTCGGCGGCGGTGAAGCTCGCCTTTCAGCTCGCGCGCTCGGGCTTCCACGAACGTCTCGCCGCGCGGGTGGCCGCGGTTGCCCCGCCCGAGGGCGAACGGGAGGCTGCCTCGTGATCCTCGCGGAGACCATCTCGTGACCCGCCGCACCACCGTCGTCTCGACCGGCGCCTACCTGCCCCAGCGGGTCATCGAGAACAGCCATTTCGAGGCCACGCTCGACACCACCGATGCCTGGATCCGCGAACGCACCGGCATCCGGCAGCGCCATTTCGCGGCCGAGGGACAGGGCACCTCCGACCTTGCGATCCGCGCCGCGCAGGCCGCGCTCGACCGCGCGGGCATGGGGGTCGATGCGGTGGACGCGATCCTCGTCGCCACTTCGACCCCGGACCTGACCTTTCCCTCGGTCGCCACCATGGTGCAGGCGGGTCTTGGCCACACGAGCGGCTTTGCCTTTGACCTGCAGGCGGTCTGCGCCGGCTTCGTCTTCGGCCTCGCCAATGCCGACGCCATGATCCGCGCCGGTCAGGCCGACCGCGTGCTGCTGATCGGGGCCGAAACCTTCAGCCGCATCATGGACTGGACCGACCGCGGCACCTGCATCCTTTTCGGCGACGGCGCCGGCGCCGTGCTGCTGGAGGCCGCCGAGGGCGAGGGCACCTCTGACGACCGCGGCATCCTCGGGGTGGACCTGAACAGCGACGGGCGGCTGAAGGACCTGCTCTATGTGGACGGCGGCGTCTCGACCACCGGGACGGCGGGCAAGCTGCGGATGCAGGGCAACCTCGTCTTCCGCCAGGCGGTCGAGAAGCTGGCGCAGACCGCGCATACGGCGCTCGACCGGGCCGGGCTGACGCCTGCGGATGTGGACTGGCTGGTGCCGCATCAGGCCAACCAGCGGATCATCGCCGCGACGGCGCAGAAGATGCAGCTGCCGATGGACCGGGTGGTGCTGACCGTGGCCGAGCACGGCAACACCTCCGCCGCCTCGATCCCACTGGCGCTCGCAACGGCCGATGACGAGGGCCGGTTCGAGCGTGGCGACGTGGTCGTGACGGAGGCGATCGGCGGCGGCATGGCCTGGGGCTCGGTCGTCCTTCGCTGGTAAGCCTCAGCGCAGCTGGCTGTCCTTCGAGCCACGGCGGTTGATCCCGGCCTGCGGCTTCCACGCCCGGTCCGCGCCCTGCTGGCACTCGACACAGAGCTGCACCCCCGGCATCGCCTCGCGCCGCGCCTGCGGGATCGGCTCGTCGCAATCGGCGCAGGTCTCGCGGCTGTCGCGCTGCCCCGGACGGCGGCGGCGCATGCGCTCGATCGCCTCCTGCGTGCTGACCTCGATCTGCTCGTTCACGGCCCCGTCCTGGGCCCAGCCTCCGGCCATCTCCACCTTCCCCGAAAGTCTCCGTTCCCGAGGAATGTAGGCAGCCGAGGGCAGCGGTGCAAACTTCCGGCGACCGGCGCGGAAACCTATCGGCCGCCGCCGCGTTCCGCCTCGATGCCGTGACGAGGGGAGAGATGCCGGTGGTTGCCCTGTCGACGCCCGGACTGGTCCGGCCGATCCATCCCCTGCACGCGATCCTCCTCGGTTTTCCCTTCCCGCTGTTTCTGGGCGGGCTGGTCAGCGACCTCGCCTACCGCTCGACCTTTCAGGTTCAATGGGCAAACTTCGCGGCCTGGCTGAACGCAGGCGGCCTCGCGATCGGTGCGCTCGCGCTGCTCTGGGCGCTCGTCAACCTCTTCCGCGGCCCGGACCTGTTGCGTCGCCGGGGCCTCTACTTCATCACGCTTTTCGCGATGTGGGTCCTCGGCCTCATCAACGCCTTCGTCCATGCGCGGGACGCCTGGGCGATCATGCCCGAGGCGATCTGGCTCTCGGCCATCACCACGGTGCTGGCCTTCATCGCCGCGTGGATCGGGTATTCGGGCTTTGACGCGGGAGACGCGAGATGAAGCGCGCTCCCGTCCTCATCGGTGCGGTCGTCGTCCTGGCGGGCGTGGCCGCTTGGGCGGTCCTCTCGGGCGATCGCGGCGCGGCGCCGCCGCAATACGGCACCAACATCGACCTGCCTGCGCCGCAGCGCGGCCTTCTGCCGGTCATGACCATCCCGCGCCCCGCTCTCTGGGGCGATGCGCTGCCGGCCGTGCCGGCGGGCTACACGATCCGTCCGATCGCCACCGACCTGAAGATCCCGCGCCAGACCATCGTGCTGCCGAATGGCGACATCCTCGTGGCCGAGGGCCGCGGCGGCGGCGATGCGCCGTCGCTGCGGCCGAAGGACATCATCGCCGGTGTCGTCAAGGGTTTGGGGACGAGTTCGGTCGAGGGCGGCAACCGCCTGTCCCTGCTGCGGGATGCGGACGGCGACGGCATTTACGAGGCGCAGGGCGTCTTTGCAGACAACCTCAACGCGCCCTACGGCCTCGCCCTCGTCAACGGCTCGATCTACGTCGCCAACCAGGACGCCGTGGTGCGCTTCGACTATGCCGACGGCCAGACCGAGGCATCCGGCCCGCCCGAGACGCTGACGCAGCTGCCCTCGATCATCAACCACCACTGGACCAAGGCCATGACGGCCAGCGAGGACGGCCGCTTCCTCTATGTCGGCATCGGCTCGAACAGCAACATCACCGAGCGCGGGATGGAGGCCGAGGAAGATCGGGCGATGATCTGGCAGATCGACACCCAGTCGGGCATGCACCGGCAATACGCGACCGGCCTCAGGAACCCGACCGCGCTGACGATCCAGCCGGGCACCGGCCAGCTCTGGGCAGTGGTGAACGAGCGCGACGAGATCGGCGCGAATCTCGTGCCGGACTACCTGACGCGTGTGCAGGAAGGCGAGTTCTACGGCTGGCCCTACAGCTACTGGGGCACCAACCCCGACCCGCGCGCGCAGCCGCACGACGCCGGGAAGGCGGCCTCGGCCATCGTCCCCGATTACGCGCTCGGCTCGCATGTGGCGGCACTGGGCGTGGACTTCGCCAACTCCGCCGTCGGGCCGGACTTCGCCGACGGGGTGTTCGTGGGCGAGCATGGCAGCTGGAACCGCGATCCGCCGGTCGGCTACCGGGTGATCTTCGTGCCGTTCCAGAACGGGATGCCGGCGGGCGATCCGGTGGATTTCGTGTCCGGCTTCCTGCAGGAGGACGGGAAGACGCGCGGCCGCCCGGTGGGCGTGACCGTGGCGCCCGACGGCGCCGTGATCGTGGCCGACGACCTCGCCAACACGGTCTGGCGCGTGACACCCGACGCCGCCCCGGCGGCAGCGGCCCCTGCCGCGGCCTCGCCCGCGCCGGACGCGGCCGCGCCCGGGCAGGCCGACTGACCCGCACAAGCGCTTCCACCCGCTTGGAAATCGGGCCGGGGCGGGGAACGCGGTCTCCGGTGCGGCCGTTGACATCAACGTCCCGGCCGGACAATCCTGCCTCCTATGGAAGGAAACGCCCATGAGCGACAAGACCCTGACCCGGATGGATCTGTCCGAAGCCGTCTTCCGCGAGGTCGGCCTTTCGCGCCATGAATCCTCGCAGCTGGTCGAGAGCGTGCTGCGGCATGTTTCCGACGCGCTCGTGGCAGGCGAGCAGGTGAAGATCTCGTCCTTCGGCACCTTTTCGGTCCGCGACAAGAACGAGCGCATGGGCCGCAATCCCAAGACCGGCGAGGAGGTCCCGATCACCCCCCGGCGCGTCCTGTCCTTCCGTCCCTCGCACCTGATGAAGGAGCGGGTGGCGGCGGGGAACCGGCGCTGACGATGAAGAAATCGGCCGACGCCTACCGCTCCATCGGCGAGGTCGCCAAGCTGATCGGCGTGGCCCCCCATGTGCTGCGCTACTGGGAGACGCAGTTCCCGCAACTCGCGCCGGTGAAGCGCGCGGACGGCCGGCGGTATTACCGGCTGGAAGACGTGCGCCTGGCGGCGGGTCTGGCCGAGGTGATGCGCGAGGAGGGGCTGACCACGCGCGGCGCGGCCAAGCTGATCGCGCAGGACAAGGGCGCGACGGTGCGCGCGCGCGGGCTGAAGCGGCTGCCGGCGCATTTCGGCGGCGAGGCGCCGGACCCGGAGACAGCACCGGCGCAGGAGGCTGCCCCGAGGACGACGCCCGCGCGGCGGGGGCGAGAGGCAGCGGCGACCGGAACGGACGGGCGCGAGTTGCCGCTGTTCGACGGCCCTGACGCGGCTGCCGAACCGATGCAGGCGGAAACAGCCGTCGCTGACGCGGAGATGCTCGCGCAAGCGCCCGCGCCGGAAACCACCCTGACGCTCACCGCCGTCGATGAGGTCATCGGGATCGCAGAGGGCGACATCTCTGCTGCCCCCACCTCCGGCGAATGGCTGACCCGCCTCGCCCTCCTCTCCGGCAGCCTCCGCGACGGCAGCGGGCGCGCGCTCCCGCCGGCTGCGCTTCACCGTCTCACGGGCGAGTTGCGGCGGCTGCTGGAACCCCGCGTCTGACGCCCCGATTTCGCGCAGAACCGCCCTTGTGCTGGGCCGCCGGACCCCTCTATATGGCCGGCGTCGGGCCGTGGCGCAGTCTGGTTAGCGCGTCCGTCTGGGGGGCGGAAGGTCGCGAGTTCGAATCTCGCCGGCCCGACCATCATCGAAACGCCCGCTCCTTCCCGGGGGCGGGCGTTCGTCATTGAGGAGGCGGCGATGGCGCAGGACGAACCGACCGGCGTGCTGCCCGACCATGCGCTCGAAAGGCTCGTGGCGTCGGGGGCGCTGACGGCGGCCGCGCCGATCGCCCCTGACCAGATCCAGCCCGCGAGCCTAGACCTCCGCCTCGGCCCCTGGGCCGCGCGGCTGCGGGCTTCGTTCCTCGCCGGGCGCGGCCACCGGGTCGAGGACCGCCTCGCCGATTTCCAGATGCACCGCATGGACCTTACGCAGGGCGCGGTGCTGGAGAAGGGCTGCGTCTATCTCGTCCCGCTGATGGAACGGGTGCGCCTGCCCGCCGGCCTCGAGGGCGTCGCCAATGCGAAAAGCTCCACCGGCCGCCTCGACCTCCTGACCCGACTCGTGACCGATGACGGGACCGAGTTCGACCGCCTGCCCGAGGGCTACGACGGCCCCCTCTTTGCCGAGATCTGCCCGCGCAGCTTCTCGGTCCTCGTGCGGCCGGGCATGCGGCTGAACCAGCTGAGGCTGAAGGGGGCGGGTGCACCGCTGGACGATGCCGAGCTTGCCGCCCTGCACGCGCGCGAGGGCCTCGTGGATGGCGAGGCGCTGATCGACGGCGGCCTCGGCTTCTCGGTTGACCTCAGCGGCGCGGGCCTCGTCGGCTGGCGCGCGCGGCCCCATGCGGGCGTCGTGGACCTCGACCGCATCGGCGCCTATCCGGCGCGCGACTTCTGGGACCCGCTCGAGGCCGAGGCGGGCCGGCTGATCCTCGACCCCGGCGCCTTCTACATCCTCGTCAGCCGCGAGGCGGTGGCGATCCCCGCCACCCACGCGGCCGAGATGTCGCCCTACCTGGCGATGGTGGGTGAGTTCCGGGTGCATTACGCGGGCTTCTTCGACCCCGGCTTCGGCATCGGCGCCGAGGGCCGCGGCGCGCGCGGCGTGCTGGAGGTCCGCTGCCACGAGGCGCCCTTCGCGCTCGAACACGGACAGTCGGTCGGCCGGCTGGTCTATGAGCGCATGGCCTCACCCCCGCGCCGCCTCTACGGCGCCGGAATCGCGTCCAACTACCAGGGGCAGGGCCTGAAGCTCGCCAAGCAGTTCCGCGCCTGAACCCGATTCTTCTGCGAAGGATCGATCCGAAACTTCGCAGAAGTTTCGATGAGCAGGCTACCGCATCATCCGCCGCGCCATGCGGGCGGCCATCCGCGCGCGCTTGACGTTCTTGCGGTTGTCCGTCTGAACCTTGCGCTCGGCTGCGGATTTCGGCTTCGCCGCCCCGCCCGCGACCACGCCGCCGCGGCGCGCCCTGGCCGAGCTGCCCTTCCGCGTCGCCCAGTTCATCGCCTGCCGCATCAGCAGCCGCGTGAGCATGTTCATGATGTTCATGCGTTACTCCCCCGTGTTTTCCGTCAATCGGCGCCGAACAGATCCCCTGCCGGCCCGTCATTGTCCTCGATATCGGGCGCGTCCGGGACCGCCGCAAGGCCCGCCGCCGGACCGCTGCGCGGATCGAGCAGCCCCGCGGCCCGCAGTTCCGCCAGGCCCGGCAGGTCTCGCGTGCTCTCCAGCCCGAAGTGGTCGAGGAACCCCTCCGTCACCACGAAGGTCACCGGCCGCCCGGGCGTCATCCGCCGCCGGCCGAGGCGCACCCAGCCGATCTCGATCAGCTGGTCCAGCGTCCCCTTGCCGACCGCCACGCCGCGGATTTCCTCGATCTCGGTCCGCGTCACCGGCTGGTGATAGGCCACGATCGCCAGCGTCTCGATCGCCGCGCGGCTGAGGCGGCGGGTCTCGATGCGCTGGTCCTGCATGAGGTAGCCGAGGTCGGCGGCGGTGCGGAAGGCAAAGCCGTCGCCGACGCGGGCCAGTTCCACTCCCCTGCCCTCGTAGCGCCGCCTGAGCCGCGCCACCGCCTCGGCCGCATCGCAGCCCCGCGGCATGCGCGCGGCAAGCGCGGCGACCGACAGCGGCTCGGCCGAGGCAAACAGCATCGCCTCCACCATCCGCTCCTGCTCCTCCAGTGGCGGCGGCGCGAAGGGTTCACCACTCACGCCTTGCGGCCCCGGATCGAGATGGGGGCGAAACTAGTCTCCTGCCGGATCTCCACCACCCCCTGCTTCGCCAGTTCCAGCGTCGCCGCGAAGGTCGCGGCGGTGGCCGAGCGGCGGCGGGCCGGGGCGGCCTCCCAGCCCTCCGGCAGGAAGCGCGAGAGGTCGGTCCAGTCCGGCACGAACCCCACCAGCCGCCGCAGGCGGTCGAGCGCCTGCTCCATGCTGAGGATGCCGGTGCGGTCGAAGGCGAAGGGGCGGAACTCGTCGCGGGTCTGCAGCCGGGCATGAGCGGCCATCAAGTCCATCAGCCCGGCGGTCCAGCGGACCTCTTGCGCCACCGTCACCGCCTCCGGCGCGCCGCGGGCGAAGCGGTCCTGCCCCAGCCGGTCGCGCCCCATCAGCGAGGCCGCGGCGCGGCGCATGGCATCGAGCCGCTCCAGCCGGAAGGCGAGGTCGGCGGCCAGCTCGTCGGGGGACGGCCCCTCGGCCTCGGGGTCGGGCGGCAGCAGCAGCCGCGACTTGAGAAACGCCAGCCACGCTGCCATGACCAGCCAGTCGGCGGCGAGTTCGATGCGAAGCGCGCCGGCCTCCTCGATGAAGCTCAGGTATTGCTCGGCCAGCGACAGGACCGAGATCTGCATCAGGTCCACCTTCTGCGTCCGCGCGAGCGTCAGCAGCAGGTCCAGCGGCCCCTCGAACCCGTCCAGATCGAGGATCAGCGCCTCCTCCGCCGGGGCTGGCGAGGGAGTGTCTTCCACGAGGGTCAGGTGGGGCAGGGTCATGGCGGAAGCCTGAGGACGCAGCGGGGCGGCTGTCAACCGCCAGCGAGCCGCGCCTCGAGCGCCTCGATCCGCCGCGCCTGATCGAGCGTCAGTTCCAGCAGGTAGTCGAGCAGCCGGTCGCGCAGGGCGGCCCTGTCGGGCGCACCCGAACGCGGCCCCGCGGCGCCGCGCAGCTCGAGCCCGCAGTCGCGCGCGATGCGGTCGAAGATCGCGGCGTTCTCGGCCACGATTGCCGCGGTGGCGGAGGTGTCGAGATGGCGCGCGGCGAGGGCCTCGATGCTCGGCACTGCGCGGCCTTCCGCCAGCACCCGGCGGTCGAAGCGGTCGGCCTCGATCCGCTCGGGGAAGCCGGCCGAGTAGCGGGCGCGGGCGATCAGCTCGGCCGGCTCGGGCGAGGGCCAGACGCGGTCCGTCAGCGGCGGGAGCTCCAGCCCGGCGGCGGCGGCGAAGTCGGCGACGATGTCGGTCACGCCGTCGTAGGGGCGCAGTTCCAGCAGTTCCGGCATCCGCTCGGCCCACTCCACCACCCCGCGATAGTGCCGCACCACGCGTCGCGCGCCGGTGGCGTAGTCGTCCGGCTCGCCGCCCTTGTGGCGGTCGCGCAGCCCCCATTGGGCATAGGCCGAGGGCAGCCAGGCGAAGGGATCGCGGGCGTAGCAGATGGCGCGGACATCGAACGCCTCGCGGACTGGGCCGAGCAGCGCCTGCAGCGCCGCGGGGGCTCCCACGAGGCTTTCGTTGGAGAGAACGAGGCTCTGCAGTCCTTCGGAACGAACCCGAGCCAGCAGCGCATCGCGCCAGGCGGCCCCGAACCGGGCGAGCGCCTCGAGAGGCTGGCGCAGAAAGGCGGCATTGTCCTCCCATCCGGCGCGGTCCTCGCCCGGCAGCGCGAACCACATGCCGAGATAGGCCGCACCCTGCGCGGCAAGTGCGGCGCCGCCCTCCGCAAGCGCGGCCTGAACGGCGCTCGTGCCGGTCTTGCCCATGCCGATATGGAGGATCAGCTGCGGGCGGGTGCCGTCCGCCGCGCGAGGCTTCGCCGCCGGAACGGGCGCGGGTGCGGTCTGACGGTCGCGGACCTCGGACAGCATCGCCACATCCTCGGTATAGGCCTGCGCTACGGCCTCCCGCCCGGCCTCGGTCAACGTCGCCGGACGGCGGTTCGCGGCGCTGTTGCCCGGCTTCAGCGCGACGCTGTCCACCAGGTGCCACCGCCCCCCGCCGAAGATCGGATCGAGCAGGTTCGGCAACTCCGCCTCGAGGTCATCCAGCAGCACCACGCGAAGGTCGGGAATGTGGTCGAAGAACACCTGCCGCCGCTGTGGCCGCCAGTGCTCGTCCAGCATCAGCAGGGCCGGATCGGCGGCGAGGGCGGCGGCGAAGTCGTCGGGCGTGGCGAAGGGCGATGGCCCCTGGGGCGGCAGGCCGAGATGGGCGAGGAGCTTTCGCACGAAGGGCCCCTGCCCGCGCAGCTTCTTGGCGAAGGCCGAGACCAGCCGGTCGGCCGGATCGCGGACCAACGCGAACTTCACCACCGCGGGGTCGGCCAGCATCGCCTCGAAGCGGTCCATGCCGATATCCCGCGGGCGCTTAAGGGGGTTAGCGTCGCGGTTGTGGATGGTGCGGAAGTCCGCCCCGGGGACGGCCAAGCCGAGGCGCCGTGCCACGGCGAGGTTCAGCGTGGCCTTGATGGTCGAGCAGGCGACGATGGGGGTCGCGAAGTAGATGAAGCCGAGTTCGGGCGAGACATGAGTGGTGTAGTTCAGTTCGCGCGGGCTGCCGACGGCGGCGATCATCGCCCGGATGCGTTTCGATGTCATGCCGACCCCTCCGGCCCCTCGCGGCCGCGCGGAATGGACCACAGCGGGGCCGGTGCGGCAAGGCGGGTTCAGGCGGTGAGGCTCGCGTATTCAGCCCGGAGCGCGGCGAGATCGGCCGCCTCGGGCGCGTGCCGCGCGGCGAGGGCGCGGACGGCGCGGGCCTCGGCCGCCGCGGTCAGGCGGCCCGCGGCCTCGGCCACCGGCGCCATCGCCGCGATGTCGCCGTTGCAGTGCATCACCACGTCGCAGCCCGCCGCGATGGCCGCGGCGGCACGCTCGGCATGGGTGCCGGGCAGCGCCTCCATGGTGATGTCGTCGGTCGTCAGCAGCCCGTCGAAGCCGATCCGCTCGCGGATGGCGCGGATCGCGGCGGGCGACTGGGTCGCGGGGCGGACGGGGTCGAGGGCGGTGAAGACGATATGCGCGGTCATGCCGATCGGCAGGTTGGCGAGGGCGCGAAACGGGGCGAAATCGGTGGCCTCCAACTCCTGAAGCGCGGCCTCCACCACCGGCAGGTTCAGGTGCGTGTCGGCGTTCGCCCGCCCATGCCCCGGCATGTGCTTCATCACCGGCAGCACGCCCGAGGCCAGCAGCCCCTCGGCGCAAGCGCGGCCGTGGGCGGCGACGGACGCAACGTCAGACCCGAAGCAGCGGTCGCGCAGGAAGGGGTGCGTCGTCTCGCCCCGCAGGTCCAGCGTCGGCGCGCAGTTGCCGTCGATGCCGACCGCCGCCAGTTCCGCGCCGATCAGTCGGTAGCGCAGGAAGGTGGCGCGCGGTCCCGCAGCGGCAGCGGTCAGCGGCGGCGTCCAGTCGGTCCAGTGCGGGCCGCGCAGGCGCTGCACCCGGCCGCCCTCCTGGTCCACCATCACCACGGCGTCGCGGCCGACCGCCTCGCGCAGGCCCGCGGTCAGGCGGCGCAGCTGATCGGGATCGGCGACGTTGCGGCCGAAGAGGATGAAGCCCCAGGGGTCGGCCTCGCGGAAGAAGGCGCGCTCGTCCGGCGTGAGGACGGGCCCGGCGATGCCGCCGAGGATCGTGGCCCCGGCGGGCATGGGGTCAGTTGGCCTGCGTCGGGATGCAGTCGGTGCCGGCGGCCTTCAGGCTCTCGCAGAAGCCGCGCGCATCCGCAGGGGTGTCGAACCCGGCCACGCGCAGGCGCCAGAAGGTGCGGCCGCCCTTCTCGGTCTGCTGGACCAGCTGGCTCTTGCCGGAGAAGAGCCCGCCGTTGCGTCCGGCAACGCGATCCCATTCGCTGCGCGCGATGGCGTCGCTGTCGAAGGCGCCGATCTGGACCACCATGGCGCCGGAGGGGAGATCCGACTGGCGGATCACCGGCGCGGCGGCGGGGGCAGCGGCGGGCGCGGGCTCGGCGGCGGCGGCCGGCGGCGGCGGCGGCGTGGAAGCGGCGAGCGCCACGGCGGGATCGGCCGAGGCCACGCGGGTCATGCGCATCGGGCGCGGCACCGGGCGCGGCGAGGCGGCGACCACCGGCGTCGCGGCCTCGGCCACCGCCAGCTCGATCGCCTCGGCCTGGGTCGGGGTCTCGGTCAGCGGCTCGCCATCCGGCCCGAGAAGGGCGAGCGCCCCGGTCTCGTCGGCGTCGATCGGCGCGGTTTCGGTGAGGGCAACCGCCTCCGCTTCAGCTTCCGCTGCCAGCCGCGCGGCCTCGGCATCGGCGAGCGCCACGACCGGGGTGAAGGGCGCCTCGGGCGCGAGTTCGGACAGCACGCCGGGCGCGCGCTCGGTCGCGCCAAGCTCGCCCATCGCCACGTCCTCGTCGGTCAGGCTGGCCGAGGGCGGCGCGATCGCCACCTGCCCGACCTCGGCCGGGCCGGTCCCGGCAGCCACGGCGTTGACGGCGAGGCCCTTGCCGTCGCCCATGTCGCCGCCGGGATTTTCCGGCGCGACCCGCGCCTCGCCCTCGAGCGCGACGATTACCGGCACGCCCGAGACGTCGCGGGTCACGAGCCGGTAGCCCCAGACGGCGAGGCCCACCATCAGCGCGACGGAAACCAGCGCGCCCAGATAATTCAGCAGCCGCGCAACACGGCCCGCGAAACTGAGGCCGGCCGGCGCGGGGTCGGTGGCGTAGCGGTGCAGATCGTCGCGGTCCTGCGGATAGCGGGCGTCGTCCTGCGCCTCCCAGGCGGCATGGCCCTGCGCATAACCCTGCTCGCCATAGCCGTCGTCATAGCCGCCGGAACGGAAATCGATCACTGTCATCGCTGCCTGCCTGCTTCCTGCCGGTTGACCCGGTTTTTCGTGACTGCTCGCACCCCGGACGGACGGCTGTTGGTTCAGCGCATTTCTCGTGCCGGAGTCACGCCGAGGATACCCAGGCCCGCCGCGATCGCAACGCCGACGGCCCGCGCGAGGGCGATTTTGGCCGCCGTTGTGGCATTGTCGCCATCCTGCACGAAGCGCAGCGTGGCGTCGTCATGGCCGCGGTTCCAGAGCGCGTGCAGCGCCGAGGCGAGGTCATAAAGGTAGAAGGCCACGCGATGCGGCTCATGCGCGCGGGCCGCGATCTCGACCGTGCGCGGCCATTCGGCGAGCTTGCCCATCAGCTCCAGTTCCGCCGGATGCTCGAGGCTCGTCAGGTCGGCGCGGGCGAGCGCGGCGTCCGAGACGTCTATCCCCTGCTCCGCCGCCCGGCCCAGCACCGAGTTGATCCGCGCGTTGGCATACTGGACATACCAGACCGGGTTCTCCTTGGTCTGCTCCAGCACCTTGGCGAAGTCGAAATCGAGCGTGGCATCGTTCTTGCGCGTCAGCATGTGGAAGCGCGTCACGTCCGCCCCCGCCTGCTCGACCACCTCGCGCAGCGTCACGAAGGTGCCCGCGCGCTTGCTCATCTTGAAGGGCTCGCCGTCCTTGAAGAGCTTCACGAGCTGGATCAGCTTCACGTCCAGCGGCACCTGCCCGCCCGAGAGCGCCGCCACCGCCGCCTGCATCCGCTTGACGTAGCCGCCGTGGTCGGCGCCGAAGATGTCGATCAGGCTGTCGAAGCCGCGCTCGATCTTGTCCCAGTGATAGGCGATGTCGGGCGCGAAATAGGTCCAGGAACCGTCCGACTTCTTCACCGGCCGGTCCACGTCATCGCCATGCGCGGTCGAGCGGAAGAGCGTCTGCTCCCTCGGCTCCCAGTCCTCCAGCGTCTTGCCCTTCGGCGGCTCCAGGACGCCCTCGTAGATCAGCCCCTGTTCGCGCAGCCGCGCGATCGCGGCCTCGATTCGGCCGGTGCCATAGAGAGCGCGTTCGGAGGCGTAGTGGTCCATCTCGACGCCCAGCAGCGCCAGGTCCTCGCGGATCATGCCGAGCATGGCCTCGATGGCGAAGTCGCGGACATCCGTGAGCCAGACCTCCTCGGGCTGGTCCAGCAGCGCCTCGCCGTGCTTCGCTTTCAGCGCCTCACCGACCTCGATCAGGTAGTCGCCGGGATAGAGCCCTTCGGCGATCTCGGGCGCATGGCCGAGCGCCTCGCGGTACCGCTCATAGGCCGAGCGAGCGAGGACATCGACCTGCGCGCCGCCGTCGTTGATGTAGTATTCGCGCGTGACCTCGTGCCCGGCGAAAGCCAGCAGGCTCGCGAGCGCATCGCCGAAGACCGCGCCGCGGGCGTGTCCGACATGCATCGGCCCGGTGGGGTTGGCCGAGACGAACTCGACGTTGACCTTCTCGCCCGCGCCGAGGGTCGAACGGCCGAAGTCGGCCCCCGCTGATAGCGCCCCCCGCACGACCTCGCGCCATTGGCCGGGATCGAGGCGCAGGTTCAGGAAGCCCGGCCCCGCCACCTCGGCCGAGCTAATGCGCGGGTCAGCCCGAAGCTCCGCCGCCAGGGCTTCGGCGATCTCGCGCGGCTTCCTGCGCGCGGGCTTCGCCAGCACCATCGCGGCATTGGTCGCCATGTCGCCATGCGCCGGATCGCGCGGCGGCTCGACCGCGACGGCGGCAAAGTCGAGGCCGGGCGGCAGGTCGCCCGCTGCGATCATGGCGTCGAGCGCCTCGAGGACACGGGCGCGGATATCGGCGAAAAGGTGCATGGGACCGGCTCTCACGGGAACCCGCCCGGCTTGCCAGAGCGCCCGCGGGGCGTCAACTCGCACGAAAATCGCGTGCAGATTGACTTTGTGCCTCACACGATCTATATGCGCCCGGCCCGCATTCGGCGGGCAACCGAGGGGCGTGCGGATGGAAGCGTCCCGACATGCGGACAGACCCGATTGACGGGCTGCCGCTGCGGCACGCGAACCCGTCAAGAAAGCCCCCGAATGAACGATACCCCGACGCAGTTTTCCGACCTCAAGCTCGACCCCAAGGTCCTCCAGGCCGTGCTGGAGGCGGGCTACACCACGCCCACGCCGATCCAGCTCGGCGCCATTCCCCCGGCGCTCGAGGGTCGCGACGTCCTCGGCATCGCGCAGACCGGCACCGGCAAGACCGCGGGCTTTGTCCTGCCCATGATTACCCTCCTCGGCCGCGGCCGGGCGCGGGCGCGGATGCCGCGCAGCCTCGTCCTCTGCCCGACGCGCGAGCTTGCGGCGCAGGTGGCCGAAAACTTCGACACCTATGCCAAGCACACGCGGCTGACCAAGGCGCTGCTGATCGGCGGCGTGTCGATGAAGGACCAGGAGCGGCTGATCGACCGCGGCGTGGACGTGCTGATCGCGACGCCCGGCCGGCTGCTGGACCATTTCGAGCGCGGCAACCTGCTGCTGCAGGGCGTGCAGATCATGGTCGTGGACGAGGCCGACCGGATGCTCGACATGGGCTTCATCCCGGATATCGAGCGCATCTTCCAGCTGACGCCCTTCACCCGACAGACGCTGTTCTTCAGCGCGACGATGGCGCCCGAGATCGAGCGCATCACCGACACCTTCCTGCACGCCCCCGCCCGCGTCGAGGTGGCCCGGCAGGCGACCGCCTCCGAGACGATCGGGCAGCGGCTGATCGAGATCACGCCGACGCGCAAGGACCAGACCGCCAAGCAGAAGCGCGAGCTATTGCGCGCCGTGATCGACGCCGAGGGCGAGGCGCTGAAGAACGCGATCATCTTCTGCAACCGCAAGACCGACGTGGACATCGTGGCCAAGTCGCTGAAGGCGCATGGCTACGACGCCGCGCCGATTCACGGCGACCTCGACCAGCGGGTGCGGACGGCGACGCTGGAAGGCTTCCGCGAGGGGACCCTGCGGTTCCTCGTGGCCTCCGACGTGGCGGCGCGCGGCCTCGACATCCCGGCGGTGAGCCACGTCATCAACTTCGACCTGCCGAGCCACGCCGAGGACTACGTCCACCGCATCGGCCGCACCGGACGCGCGGGCCGCGAGGGGAAGGCGATCTCGCTCGCCGTGCCGGCGGACGAGAAATACCTCTCGGGGATCGAAAATCTCATCAAGCAGACCCTGCCCCGCGCGGCGGTTCCCGAGGGTTTCAAGCCCGGCGAGGCGGCGGAGCGTCCCGCGGCGGCGCGCGGCGAGGAAGGCCGCGCATCCAGCCGCTCGCGCAGCCGCGGCGGCCGTGGCCGCGCGCGCGTCGAGCGCGAGGAGGCGCCGCGGAAGGAAGCGGTGCGGCAGGCCGAGGCTGCGCCCGTGCCGGTTCGGGCGGAGCCGGTGGAGGCTCCGCGCGCCGCAGCGCCCGCCCCGCGGCGGGAGGAGCGGCGCGACGAGCGCCGGGATGACAGGCGCGACGACCACAGGCGCGGCGACGACCGTCGCGGCGGCCGCGACGAGCGCCGGGGCGGCGGTGGCGGGGCGGCGGTGCTCGGCATGGGCGACCACGTCCCCGAGTTCCTGACCCGCAGCTTCCGCGCCGGTGAGGCAACCGCGCCCGAGCCGGAAGCCGCACCGGCTCCGGCCCAGCAACCCGATCGCGCAGCGAGGTCCGCGAGGACACCGCGGGCCGCGCCCGAGGCGCCCCCGGCCGAAAAGCCGCCGGTCGAGGCGGTCGAGCCGGTCGCGGCCACCGAGATCGCCGCCGAAACAGTCGCGGCCCCGGTCGAGACGCCCGAAGCGCCTGCGCCTGCCGTAACGCCCCCGCCGGCCGAGGCGACACCCGCTGTCGAGGAAACCGCTGCCGCGAAACCGGCCCCTCGGCGGCGCACCCGCAAGAAGGCCGAACCCGAACCGGAGGCCGCGTCCGGCGAGGCCGCCGAGGCCGAAGCGACCGCCAAGCCGGTCCGCAGGCGCACCACCCGCAGCAAGGCCCAGCCCGCCGCGGAAACCGCGGAGGCAGAAGCCGCGCCGGCCCCGGAAGCCGAGGAAGCTACGCCCAAACGCCGCCGCAGCCCGCGGCGCAAGCCGGCCGCGGATACCGCCGACGGCGCCGCCGAGACCGTGCCCGACGACGGCGCGGCGGCACCGGCCGAAGCCTGACGGACACCCGCTTGCGCCTGCGCCGTCGCGATCCTGCCGCGCCGCCGCGGGTGAGCCGCCTGCGGCTGACGCTGCTGGAACTCGCCCTCGGCGCGGCCGCGGCGCTCGGGCATGCGCCCTTCGACTTCTGGCCCGCGACACCGGTCGCGCTCGGCCTCGCACTCTGGCACCTCGCGCGCGCAGCCACGGCGCGGCAGGCGGGGCTGCGGGGGCTGTTCATCGGCGCCGGGTATTTCGCCGTGGCGCTCGTCTGGATCGTCGAGCCGTTCCTCGTCGAGCCCGAGATCCACGGCTGGATGGCCCCCTTCGCGCTCGTCTTCATGGCGCTTGGCGGCGGGCTCTTCTGGGCCGTGCCGGTCGGGCTTGCCGCCCGGCTGGTCCGCGGCTGGCGGGCGCGAGCGGTGGCGATGGCGGTGCTGCTGCTCGTCTCGGAATGGCTGCGCGGCTGGATCTTCACCGGCTTTCCCTGGGCGATGCCGGGGCAGGCCTGGGTCGGAACGCCGGTCGCGCAACTCGCCGCCTGGGGCGGGCAGCTTGGCCTCACGGCGCTGACGCTCACCCTCGCAGTGCTGCCGGTGGTGCTGTGGCGTCCCGCCCGCACCGGGCTGCTGGGCGCGGCGCCGGGCCTCGCCGCATCGGCCGTGCTGCTCTCCGCCGCCTGGATCGCGGGCCTCATGCGCCTCGCCGCGCCCGAGGCCCCCGCCACCGGCCTCGTCCTGCGCCTCGTGCAGCCGAACGCCGATCAGGCGCTGAAATGGGACCCGGACTGGGCGACCGAGTTCTACCGGCGGCTCCTCCAAGGCTCGGCCGGCCCGACCGCCTTCGGCAGCCTGCCCGACGCGGTGATCTGGCCCGAGACGGCGGTCAGCTTCCTTCTGAACGACGCCGGGCCGGTCCTGCCGCAGATGGCGGAGGCGGCGGGCGGGGCGCCGCTGCTGACGGGCATGCAGCGGCACCAGGGCGGGCGGTGGTTCAACAGCCTCGTCGAGGTCGCGCCGGACGGCACGGCGACGGCCGTCTACGACAAGTTCCACCTCGTTCCCTTCGGCGAATACATCCCTTGGGGCGACGCCGTCGCGCGCTTCGGCATCGGCGCCTTCGCGGCGCAGAACGGCTTTGGCTACACCTCCGGCCCCGGCCCCGCGGTTCTGCAACTGGACCGGCTGCCCCCGTTCCAGCCGCTGATCTGCTACGAGGCCGTCTTCCCGCAACATCTGCGCGCACCGGCCGCCCGGCCCGAGTGGCTCCTGCAGATCACCAATGACGCATGGTTCGGGCAGGTCTCCGGCCCGTGGCAGCATCTGGCCCAGGCGCAGTTGCGCGCGATCGAGACCGGCCTGCCGCTGATGCGGGTCGCCAACACCGGCATCAGCGCGGCCATCGGCCCCAGGGGCCGGATCGCGGCGCAACTGGGCCTGGGCGTACTGGGGCGGATCGACGCGGTGCTGCCCGCGCCGCTGCCGCCGACGCTCTGGTATCGCTTCGGCGACGGGCCGCTGCTGGCCCTCGCCCTCGCCCTGCTCGGCCTCACCGTCGCGGCGGACCGCAGGCGCCCGATTGACGGCACCCGGCGCTCCCCTTAAGCGGGTCCGACCGTCACAACGGCTTCCTGGCGTGGCGGTTTGACCCCAATGGAGCACCTCATGGCCCGTTCGAACTACGTCTTCACCTCGGAATCCGTTTCCGAGGGCCATCCCGACAAGCTCTGCGACCAGATTTCCGACGCCATCCTCGACGCGCTGCTGACCGAGGAGCCGCTCGCGCGCGTCGCCTGCGAGACCTTCGCCACCTCGGGCATGGTGGTCATCGGGGGCGAGCTGGGCCTCACCGAGAAGGCGCGCCTGACCAGCACCATGGGCCGCATCGGCGAGATCGCCCGCGGCGTCATACGCGACATCGGCTACGAGCAGGAGAAGTTCCACTGGAACACCTGCCACGTCCTGAACTTCCTGCACGAGCAGTCAGCGCATATCGCGCAAGGGGTGGATACCGGCGGGGCCGGCGATCAGGGGATCATGTTCGGCTATGCCGTGGACGAGACGCCCGAGCTGATGCCGGCGCCGATCCAGTATGCCCATGCGATCCTGCGCCGGCTGGCCGAGGCGCGGAAGTCGGGGGCTGAGCCGACCCTCGGGCCGGACGCCAAGTCGCAGCTCTCGGTGCGCTACGAGGATGGCAAGCCCGTCGAGGTGACGCAGATCGTCGTCAGCCACCAGCACAAGGACGAGGCCCAGAGCAGCGACGACATCCGCGCCATCGTCGAGCCATATGTGAAGGAGGTCCTGCCCGAGGGCTGGCTGACCGGGAACACCGTCTGGCATGTGAACCCCACCGGCAAGTTCCTGATCGGCGGGCCGGACGGCGATGCGGGGCTGACCGGGCGCAAGATCATCGTGGACACCTACGGAGGCGCGGCCCCGCATGGCGGCGGCGCGTTCTCGGGCAAGGACCCGACGAAGGTGGACCGCTCGGCCGCCTATGCCGCGCGCTACCTGGCCAAGAACGTGGTCGCCGCGGGCCTCGCCCGGCGCTGCGTGATCCAGCTCTCCTACGCGATCGGCGTGGCCGAGCCGCTGTCGATCTACGCCGACACCTTCGGCACCGGCGCGATCCCCGAGGCCGAGATCGAGCGCATCGTCGGCGAGGTCATGGACCTGACCCCGGCCGGCATCCGCGACCACCTGACCCTCTGCCGCCCCATCTACCGCCGCACCGCCGCCTATGGCCATTTCGGCCGCGCGCCGGAGGCGGATGGCGGGTTCAGCTGGGAGCGGACGGACCTTGCGGACGCGCTGAAGGCGGCCGCGGGGCGCTGACGGCGCTGCTCCGACGCGGGGGCTTCGCGCCCCCGCACCCCCGCGGGATATTTCTAGACAGAAGAAGGTCAGCCGTCCGAGCCGCCTTCGCTCTGGAAAGCCGGGTTGGCGGGCGCTGCCTCCTCGCCCGCGCGGACGGGCGGGACGCCGGGGTCGACCGGGACGGCATGGACCGGTGCCTCGCCGGGGCGGCGGATCAGGGGCGCGGCCCCCGCGGCGGCCGGGCGCAGGCCGGTGCCGCCTTCGGCGATCATTTCCAACAGCCGCGCGCGCATGGGCGGCGGCCAGAAGTCGTTCAGATGCGCGGCGGTGGCCGCAGCCGGGTCGATGCCCGGCTGCGTCTCGAAGAACGTCGCGATCTGGTTGGCCATCCGCACCAGCTTGGCGTCGCCGCCGCTCATTCCGCCGCCTCGAGCGGCAGCACCCGGCGCGAGGCCTCCGCCCGCTCGGCATAGTCCTCCTGCCACTCGGACGGCCCGTTCGAGGGCATCACCTGCACCGCCGTCACCTTGTATTCCGGGCAGTTGGTGGCCCAGTCGGAGCTGTCGGTCGTCACCACGTTGGCCTGCGTCGTCGGGTGGTGGAAGGTCGTGTAGACCACCCCCGGCGCCACCCGCGCGGTCACGAGCGCGCGCAGCGTCGTCGCGCCCGCGCGGCTCGCCAGCCGCACCCAGTCGCCCGAGCGGATGCCCCGCTCCTCGGCGTCGTGGGGATGGATCTCCAGCAGGTCCTCATCGTGCCAGACGGTGTTCGCCGTGCGCCGAGTCTGGGCGCCGACGTTGTACTGGCTGAGGATGCGGCCGGTCGTGAGCAGCAGCGGGAAGCGAGGCCCGGTGCGCTCGTCCGAGGCCACGTATTCGGTATGCACGAACTTGCCCTTTCCGCGCACGAAGCCGGTGCCGTGCATCATCGGCGTGCCGAGCGGCGCGTCCTCGTTGCAGGGCCACTGGACCGAGCCCACGGCGTCGAGCAGGTCGAACGACACCCCCGCGAAGCTCGGCGTGGTTGCGGCGATCTCGTCCATGATCTGCGACGGGTGGGTGTAGGACCACCCGGCGCCGAGCGCGTTCGCCAGCAGCTGCGTGATCTCCCAGTCGCCATAGCCGTTCTTCGGCGCCATCACCTTGCGGACCGGGTTGATGCGCCGCTCGGCATTGGTGAAAGTCCCGTCCTTTTCGAGGAAGGTCGAGCCGGGCAGGAACACATGCGCGTAGGTCGCGGTCTCGTTCAGGAACAGGTCCTGCACGATCACGCAGTCCATCGCCGAGAGGGCGGCCGCGACATGGCTGCTGTCGGGGTCGGACTGCAGGATGTCCTCGCCCTGGCAGTAGAGGCCGCGGAAGGCCCCGGCGACCGCGGCGTCGAACATGTTGGGGATGCGCAGGCCCGGCTCCTCGGGGACCGGGACGCCCCAGGCGCGCTCGTAGATGTCGCGCGCGACCGGGTCGGTGATGTGGCGATAGCCGGGCAGCTCGTGCGGGAACGAGCCCATGTCGCAGGAGCCCTGCACGTTGTTCTGGCCGCGCAGCGGGTTCACGCCGGTTCCGGGCTTGCCGATGTTGCCCGTCAGCATGGCGAGGTTCGCGATCGCCATGACGGCGGTGGACCCCTGCGCGTGCTCGGTCACGCCGAGGCCGTAGTAGATCGCGCCGTTGCCGCCGGTGGCGTAGAGGCGCGCGGCGGCGCGCAGCGCCTCCGGCGGCACCCCGGTGGCGGCTTCGGTGGCTTCGGGTGAGTGGCGCGGGTCGGACAGGAACTCGGCGTAGTCGAGGTATTCGTCCCAGTCGCAGCGCTCGCGAATGAACTCCGTCGAGACCAGCCCTTCGGTCACGATCACATGCGCCATGGCGGTCAGCACCGCGACGTTGGTGCCTGGCTTGATCGACAGGTGATGCGCCTCGCCCAGATGCGGGGTCTCGAGCAGGTCGATACGTCGCGGATCGACGACGATCAGCTTCGCGCCCTCGCGCAGGCGCTTGCGCAGCCGCGAGGCGAAGACCGGATGCGCGTCGGTCGGGTTCGCCCCGATCACGAGCGCCACGTCGCAGAAATCGACCGAGTCGAAGTCATGCGTCCCGGCCGAGGTGCCGAAGGTCGTCTTCAGCCCATAGCCGGTGGGCGAGTGGCAGACCCGCGCGCAGGTGTCGGTGTTGTTGGTCCGCAGCACCGCGCGGGCGAGCTTCTGGACCAGATAGGTCTCCTCGTTGGTGCAGCGCGAGGATGTGATGACGCCGACCGAGTCGATGCCGTGCTCCTGCTGGATCGCCTTGAGGCGGTCGGCGGCGAAGGTGATCGCCTCCTCCCAGGTGGTCTCGCGCCATGGATCGGTGATCTTCTCGCGCACCATCGGACTCAGGATGCGCTCGCCGTGGTTGGCGTAGCCCCAGGCGAAGCGGCCCTTGACGCAGCTGTGGCCGTGGTTGGCCTTGCCGTGCTTCCACGGCACCATGCGCACCACCTGATCGCCGCGCATCTGCGCCTCGAAGTTGCACCCTACCCCGCAATAGGCGCAGGTGGTGATGACCGTGCGCTCGGGCACGCCGATCTCGGCCACGCTGTTCTCCAGCAGCGATCCGGTCGGGCAGGCCTGAACGCAGGCGCCGCAGCTGACGCAGTCGGAGTTGAGGAAGGGCTGGTCCTGCCCGGCGACGATCCGGCTCTCGAAGCCGCGGCCCTGCACCGTCAGCGCGAAGGTGCCCTGGATCTCGTCGCAGGCGCGCACGCAGCGCATGCAGACGATGCAGAGTGCCGGGTCGTAGGTGAAATAGGGGTTCGAGCGGTCGGGCTCGCGGAAGCGCGGGTTGGCCTCGCCATTGGCCATGCAGGGGGCGACGTGGTTCTCGCCGGGGGTGTAGCGCACCTCGCGCAGGCCGACGGCGGCGGCCATGTCCTGCACCTCGTCCAAGCCGTTCGCCGGGCTCGTCAGCAGGTCGCGCGGGTGGTCGGAGACGTAGAGCTCCATCACCCCGCGGCGCAGCTTGCGGATCAGCTCGCTTTCGGTATGGACCACCATCCCCTCGGCCACCGGCGTCGTGCAGGAGGCGGGCGTGCCGCGCATTCCCTCGACCTCGACGAGGCAGAGGCGGCAGGAGCCGATGGCGGCCATGCTGTCGGTGGCGCAGAGTTTCGGGATCGCGATGCCAGCCTCGGCGGCGGCCCGCATGACGGAGGTGCCCGAGGGGACGGTGACGGGCATGCCGTCCACAGTCAGCGTCACAGTGGTCGTGGCGCGGCTCGGCGGAGTGCCCATGTCGGCCGTGCTGGCGGGGACATAGGCGTCGTCGGGGATGATGAAGTCTCTCATTCGGCGGCCTCCCTGCGGAGCCCGAACTCGTCGGGGAAATGGGTGAGGGCGGACATCACCGGATATGGGGTGAAGCCGCCAAGCGCGCAAAGGGAGCCGAGGCGCATCGTCTCGCAAAGGTCCGTGAGCAGCGGCAGCGCCGAGGGGTCGCCCGCTGCGATGCGGTCGAGGGTCTCGACGCCGCGCGTGGCGCCGATGCGGCAGGGGGTGCATTTGCCGCAACTCTCGACGGCGCAGAACTCCATCGCGAAGCGCGCCATGCCGAGCATGTCGGCGGTGTCGTCGAAGACGACGATCCCGGCGTGCCCGATCAGCCCCTCCTTGGCGCCGAACTCCTCGTAGCCGAAGGGTGTGTCGAAGAGCTCGCGCGGGAAGTAGGCGCCGAGCGGGCCGCCGACCTGCACCGCCTTGACCGGGCGGCCGGAGGCGGTGCCGCCGCCGATCTCGTCCACGATCTGGCCGAGCGTCAGGCCGAAGGCGCATTCATAGAGGCCGGGGTACTTCACGTTCCCGGCGATCTGCAGCGGCATGGTCCCGCGGGAGCGGCCGATGCCGAAGTCGCGGTAGAAGGCGCCGCCCTTCGCCATGATGATGGGGACGGAAGCCAGCGAGATGACGTTGTTGACCACCGTGGGCTTGCCGAACAGCCCCTCGATCGCGGGCAGAGGGGGCTTGGCGCGGACGACGCCACGGCGGCCCTCGAGCGAGTTCAGCAGCGAGGTCTCCTCGCCGCAGACATAGGCCCCGGCGCCGACGCGGATCTCCATGTCGAAATGCGCGCCGAGGAGGCCCCCAGCGCGGGCGATGTCCACGGCGGCGCGCATGACGCGGATCGCGTCGGGGTATTCGCTGCGGATGTAGCAATAGCCCATGCTCGCCCCGACCGCGTGGCCGGCGATGGCCATGCCCTCGATCAGGCAGAAGGGATCGCCCTCCATCAGCATCCGGTCGGCGAAGGTGCCGCTGTCGCCCTCGTCGGCGTTGCAGACGATGTATTTCTGCGGGCCGGGCGCGTTCAGCACCGTGTTCCACTTGATGCCGGTCGGGAAACCCGCGCCGCCGCGGCCGCGCAGGCCGCTTTCGGTGACTTCGGCCACGACTTCGGCCGGGGACATGCTCTGCGCCTTCCGCCAGCCCTTGAGACCGCCGTGAGCCTCGTAGGCGGCGAGGTCGAGCGGGTCGGTCAGGCCGACGCGGGCGAAGGTGAGGCGCGTTTGGGAGGCGAACCACGGGTGCTCCTCGACTGGGCCGATAGCCTTCGGATGCGTGACGGGCGCGTCGAGCAGCGCCGGCACTTCGGCGGGCGTGATCGGGCCGAAGCCGGTGCGGCGGCCGTCCGCCTCGATCTCGACCAGCGGCTCCAGCCAGACCATGCCGCGGCTGCCGTTGCGAATCACCCGCACGTCAACGCCCCGTGCCGCCGCCTCGCGCCGCACCGCCTCGGCCACAGCATCGGCGCCCACGGCACGGGCAAAGGCATCACCGGGAACCCAGACCGTCAGCATCAGCGCACCTCCGCCACGGCGGCGGCGAGGCCCTCCGCGTCAACCCGGCCCAGCGGCCGGTCATCCAGCATCGCCGCCGGGCCGCAGGCGCAGAGGCCGAGGCAATAGACCGCTTCCAGCGTCAGCCGCCCATCCGGCGTCGTCTCGCCCCAGTCGAGGCCGATGCGCTCCCGCACCTCGTCATGCAGCGCCGCTGCGCCCACGGCCTGACAGCTCTCGGCCCGGCAAAGGCGCAGCCTGTGGCGGCCCTGCGGGGCGCGCTTGAAATCGTGGTAGAAGCTGATGACGCCGTGGATCTCGGCCGTGGTCGTCTGCATCGCATCGGCGAGCATCGGCACGGCCTCGTCCGGCACATGGCCCACGGCCTCCTGAATGGCGTGCAGCATGGGAAGCAGCGGCCCCTCGCGGCCAGCCTGTGCGGCTATGGCCTCAGCGACGCGCGCGCGGATCTCGGTCTCGGTCATCGGCAGGTCCGGCTCGGGTGGTCGATCCCGGCTACGCCCGGTGCAACGATAGATCAACCGGGCAGAGCCGCGATCCAGTACCAAAAGACTAGCACCCCGGTTCCGGGGTTTCCAGCCGCGCGAGGGTCTCGAGCGCCAGCCGCCGGGTGATCGGCCGCCGCGCCTCGAGCGCGCCCTCGTCGATCGCCGCGACCAGCCGCCGGGCGAGGCCGAGGTCGCGGTCCATGCGCGCGGTCAGCGCCGCGATCACATCCGGGGCCACGGCGAGTTGGCGGTCGGCGAAGAGCTTGACCAGCACCGCGGCCAGCAGCGCGTCGTCGGGCGGACCGAAGCGCGCCTGCGCGACGGCATCCATGCGCGAGCGCAGGTCGGGCAGCGCGAGGCCCCAGTCCCGCGGCGCCGTGCGCGCTGTCAGCAGCAGCAGCGCGCCGCGCGTGGGGGCGAGGTTCCAGAGGTGGAACAGCCCCCGCTCTGCCCCCGCAGCGCCCGCCACGCGATGCGCGTCCTCGACCACGAGCGCGCCGCCTTCGGGCAGCAGCGCATCCGCCGCCTCCGGGCGCAGCGCGGCGGCGCCGACCCGCGCGGCCCCCTGCTCGGCGGCCCAGAAGGCGGCGGCATGGGTCTTGCCCGAGCCCTCGGGGCCGATCAGCAGCAGCCTGCCCTGCGGCCAGGCCTCAGGCCGGTCGAGCAGCGCGAGCGCGGGCGCGGTCGCCGGCGTGACGAGGAAATCGTCGCGCCCATGCGCCGGGGCTCCGGCGAGGTCGAGGGCCAGTTGCCGCGCCATGCCTCAGCGCGAGGGCTTCGCGGCGTCGTCGGGCTCGGCCACCGGGGGATCGAGGCCCTCGCTGGCGCCGAAGAGCGCCTCGGAGGCGACCTTGGGATCGGCCGCGGCGGCCGCCGCAGGCCCGAGTTCGCGCGCCACCTGGTCGGGCGTCAGCGAGCGCAGCGCCATGCCCTCGGCCGCCTCGCCCTCGCCGGGGGGCAGCGCCGCCGCGGCGGCGGCCATGGCCCCCACCGGCCCGTCCACCGGCGGCGTCTCCTCGAGCGCGGCGAGCGCCGCATCGCGCGCGAGTTCATGCAGCGAACGGGTGCGGTCGGCCTCGTCTGCGCCCCCGCCCTCCGGCACCGGCGGCACGGCGGCGACCACCGCGGGGGCGCCATCCGCGATCGCCGGGTCCGAGAGCACCGCCACCGCCGCGCTGATCGTGCCGGGATCATCCGCCGCCGCCTCGGCCAAGCGCTTGACGGCGCGCCGCGCGTCCTGCGCCGCCTCGTCGATCGCGGCCACGCGGCCCTCCTCCACCGCATCGGCGCCCGCCTCGATCACCGAGGGTCCGGGCACCGAGGAGACGGCGACCAGTTCGGGCACCACATCCTTGACCTGCGCGTCGGCCACCACCGCGACCGTCGCGGTGGCGGCAGGGCTGCCGGTCTCGCGGGCGGCCTCCTCGGCCAGGCGCGCGGCCTCGCGCCGCGCCTCCTCGACCCGGACCTCGGCCACGGCCACGGCCTTCGCGGCCTCGGCCCGGCGCCGGGTCTCGGTCACGGTGCCGCGCGGGACCAGCTCGACCAGCGTCGGCTGCGTCGGCGGCGGCGGCACCTGGCGGCCCGTGTAGAGCGCACTCTCCTTGTAGCGCGAGGCGGCGAAGCGGGCGAGAACGCCCACCATCGCCGCCAGAGGCACCGCGACGATCAGGCCGACAAAGCCGAAGAGCGTGCCGAAGACCGCGAGCGCGAGCATCAGCCAGACCGGGTGCAGCCCGATATGCCCGCCGATGATCTTTGGCTGAAGGTAGTTGCCCTCGACGAACTGGCCGACGGCGAAGATCGCGGCGACCCCGGCGATCCACCACGGCTCGCCCCAGAAATGGATGATGGCCACGCCGATCGCCGTCACGCCGCCGATGAACACGCCGACATAGGGGATGATCGACAGGATCGCCGCGCTGATGCCAATGAGCACGCCGAAGGGCAGGCCGATGGCGAAGAGGCCGACCGCGTAGAAGGTCCCCAGCATCAGCGTGACGAGGCCCTGCCCGCGCAGGAACCCGGCAAGGCTGTCGTCGATGTCAGAGGCAAGGCGACGGATCGAGCCGAGATGCTCGCGCGGCAGCAGCTCATCCACGCGCGTGACCATGCGATCCCAGTCAAGCAGCAGGTAGAACGCCACCACCGGCACGATGACCAGCAGCGCGATCACGCCGAGGATGTTGCCGAGCGAGGTGAGCACGCCCACCACCAGCGTGCCGCCGTGATCGGCGATAGCGGCGCCGGCGTTGTCGAGGACCGTGGTCAGCGTGCCGCCCTCCGGCAGCAGGTTCGGGAAGCGGATCGCCACGAAGCCCTGCGCCCGGTCGAGGAACTCCGGCAGGCCGACGATCAGCTGCGTGACCTGGCGAATCAGTGTCGGCACGATCAGCAGCAGCACCGCCGCGAAGGCGAGCGCGGCGACCAGCGTGATGAGCGCGACCGCCCAGGGGCGGCGCAGGCCCGAGCGCTCGAGCCGGTCCACGATCGGGTCGAGGACATAGGCGATGCCCGCACCCAGCAGGAACGGCGTCATGACGTTGCCCAGCCGCCAGAGGGCGAGGGCCAACAGCAACCCTGCGCCCCCCCACCACCAGATCTGCTTCTGAACCGGAAGCCGCATCGGCGACCCCTCCGCTGCCCCCGAGGATTGCGCCTGATGCCACGGCGGCGGGCTTTCGGGCAATGGCTGCGATCAGATCATTGCGCGCAGCGCCTCAGAAAGCCACGGGCGCGGGAGCAGGACCAGCATCCGGCCGTCGAGGGCGAGGGTGACGGGACCGGTGGCCTCGTTCGAGGTGCCGATGGCGCCCGCGGGGGCGAAGTCGATGCCGTCAATCGGCCAGCGGAGGCCGAGGCTCGTTCCGAGCGCGGGGCCGAGCGGCCAGAGCGAGACGCGGGTGCCGGGGTCGAGCGGCAGGTGCAGGCGCGGCGGCGCCAGGAAGGCCACGTCTGCCGGCCCGATCAGCAGCACAGGCGGCGCAGGGACGCGCGCGAGCACGCTGACCGCGGCAAGCGTGTGGTCGAGCCGCGCGCCGGTGAAGCCGAGGGCGAGGACGAAGCGGGCCGAGATGCGGGTGAGGCACTTCTCGAAATCCGTGCTGTCCTGCTCCGGGACCGGGTGCAGCCGCTCCGCCGGGATGACGGCGCGCGCGGCGTCGGAGATCGAGTCGAAATCGCCGATCACCGCCGCGGGCATGAGCCCGTGGGCAAGCGCCCGGTCGGCGCCGCTGTCGGCAGCCACCACCAGGGGCGCGAGCGCCACCGCCCCGTCGATGTCGGCAGGCTCGACCTCGCCGCCGCCGATCAGCGTCACCCCGCCCCCGGTGGCGACCAGCGGCGGCGTCATTCCTCGGGGCGGCCGATGCCGGTGAAGACGCGGCGGAACGGCAGCACCCAGATGACGCCGAGGATCAGATAGACCGCGAACTCGGCCAGGACCGGCATCCGGCCGAAGCTCCGGTCGGCCCAGTTCACCAGCGTCACCGCCACGACGATATAGAGCGGCAGGCCCACGATCAGGACCAGCAGCGACAGCCACTTGCGGGTCTGGAGCTTCACGCCTTGCCCCCCTCAGTCGGCAAAGGGATCGCGCACGAGGATCGTGTCGTCACGCTCGGGGCTGGTCGAGAGCAAGGCGACCGGACACTGGATCAGCTCCTCGATGCGGCGAACGTATTTCACCGCGGCGGCGGGCAGGTCGGCCCAGCTGCGCGCGCCCTCGGTGCTTTCCGACCAGCCCTCCATCTCCTCATAGACCGGCACGGCGCGGTCCTGAAGCGCCGCCGCGGTCGGCAGGTGGTCGTAGCGCTGCCCGTCCACCTCGTAGCCCGTGCAGATCTTCAGCGTCTCGAAGCCGTCGAGCACGTCGAGCTTGGTCAGCGCGATGCCGTGGACGCCCGAGATGGCGCAGGTCTGGCGCACCAGCACCGCATCGAACCAGCCGCAGCGGCGCTTGCGTCCGGTGACGGTACCGAACTCGCGCCCGCGCTCGCCCAAGCGCTGGCCGGTCTCGTCGTGGAGCTCGGTCGGGAACGGCCCGGAGCCGACGCGGGTGGTGTAGGCCTTCACGATGCCGAGGACGAAACCGATGGCCGACGGGCCGAGCCCGGTGCCCGAGGCCGCCATCCCCGACATGGTGGTCGAGGAGGTCACGAACGGATAGGTGCCGAAATCGATGTCGAGCAGCGCGCCCTGAGCCCCCTCGAACAGGATGCGCTTGCCGTCGCGCCGCGCCTCGCCCAGCGTCTTCCAGACGGGCTGCGCGAAGGGCAGCAGCCGCGGCGCGATCTCCATCAGCTTCGCGCGCAGTTCCGCGCGGTCGATCGCCGGCGCGCCGAGGCCCTGCCGCAGCGGGTCGTGATGCGCGAGCAGCCGGTCGAGGCGCGAATCCAGCGTCTCGGCGTCCCCGAGGTCGGCGACCCGGATCGCGCGGCGGCCGACCTTGTCCTCATAGGCCGGGCCGATGCCGCGCCCGGTGGTGCCGATCTTGGCCGCGCCCGCGGCCTCCTCGCGCAGCCGGTCGAGGTCCTGATGCAACGGCAGGATCAGCGGCGTGTTCTCGGCGATCATCAGGTTCGAGGTGTCGATCTGCACCCCCTGCGCGGTCAGCTTCTCGATCTCGGCAAACAGCGCCCAGGGGTCCAGAACCACGCCGTTGCCGATCACCGCCAGCTTGCCGGGCCGGACGATGCCGGAGGGCAGCAGCGACAGCTTGAAGACCTCGCCGTCGATGACCAGCGTGTGCCCGGCGTTGTGGCCGCCCTGGAAGCGGGCGATGACATCGGCGCGCTCGGAGAGCCAGTCGACGATCTTGCCCTTGCCCTCGTCGCCCCACTGGGCGCCGACCACCACCACATTCGCCATTGCTGTGCCCTTCGTCCGAACCGCCGCGCGTATAGCGGCCTCGGGCAGGGGTTGAAAGCCGCAACCGGATTTCCGTTGCCAGACCGGGGCCTGTGGCGGCAGCATCGGCCCCGACCACTGGAGGGAGGGACGACCCATGTGCCACGCCTGCGTCATCGATCACGTCAAGGAGACCATGCTCTCGCGCCGCAAGCTCTTCACCGGGGCGGCGGCGACCGGCCTTGCGCTCGGCGCCGCCGGGATGGCGCCCCGCGCCGCCCTCGCGCAGGCGAGCGCCACGGCCGGGCGGGTGGTGGACCTCACCCATGTCTTCGACGAGACCTTCCCGACCTTCGACGGCACTCCCGGCATCGCCTTCGAAGAGGACAAGAACATCCAAGCCGACGGCTACCAGATCTGGAAGCTGACGATCTGGGAGCATTCCGGCACCCATATCGACGCACCGCTGCATTTCTCGGCTGACGGCAAGTCGGTGGCCGAGCTGGAGCCGCAGAACCTCGTCTGCCCGCTCTGCATCGTAGACATCACCGCCAAGGCGGCCGAGGACGCCAACGCCACGGTGGACCCGGAGGACATCGAGGCCTGGGTCAGCGCCAATGGCGAGATCCCGCAGGGGGCGCTCGTGGCGATGCAGTCCGGCTGGGCGGCGAAGCTGGGGACGCCCGAGTTCCGCAACACGGCGGACGGCGCGCTCGCCTTCCCCGGTTTCTCGAAGGCGGCGACCGACGTGCTGGGCGGCATGGGTGTGGTCGGGATCGGGGTGGACACGCTCTCGCTCGATCCCAGCAACTCGCCCGACTTCGGCGTCCATACGAGCTGGCTGCCGGCTGGGCACTACGGCATCGAATGCCTCGCGGGCCTCGACCAGCTTCCCGCCACAGGGGCGACGATCGTCGTCGGGGCGCCGAAGCACGCGCGCGGCACCGGCGGGCCGGGCCGCATCCTCGCGCTCGCGCCCTGATGGCGGTCCGCCCGCTGCTGGATGACGAGACCGCCCCGCCCGAGGCGCGGGCGGTCTTCGAGGAAATCCGCGCCGCCCGCGGCACCGACTACGTCAACAACTTCTGGCGCGCGCTCGCCGCCGACCCGGCGCTGCTGCGCCAGACATGGGCGCGGGTGCGGCATGTGATGGCGCCGGGTGCGCTGGACCCGCTGGTCAAGGAACTGCTCTATGTCGCCGTTTCGACCGCGAACGGCTGCGGCTACTGCGTCCATTCCCACACCGCCGCTGCGCGGGCGAAGGGCATGACCGACGCGCAATATGCCGAGCTGCTGGCCGTCATCGCCTGCGCGAGCCAGACCAACGCGCTCGCCACCGCGCTGCAGGTGCCGGTGGATGCGCGATGGGACGCGCAGCGGGAGTAGGGGCGGCTCAACTGCCGGGACCGTTCTCCTCCACGATCACGAGATCGCGCTCGGCCGCGCCGCGGGCATGGGCGAGCGCGGCCTGATAGGCGTCCGAGCGGTAGCAGGCCTCCGCCGCCTCGAGCGAGGGAAAGCGTGCGACCACGTTGCGGGCCCGGTCGCGCCCCTCGAGCTGGATATGCCGCCCGGAGCGGGCGAGGAACACGCCGCCATGCGCCGCAATCGCCTCGCCCGCGAGCGCGGCATAGCGGCCATAGGCCTCGGCGTCGGTCACATGGACATTGGCAATCCAGAGCGCGCTCATGCCGTCTCTCCGATCATGGTCTCGACCGCCGCAATCGCCGCGTCCGCAGCCTCGAGCGAGGGCGCCCCGCCCTGTGCCATGTCCGGCCTGCCGCCGCCACCCTTGCCGCCAAGCGCCTCGGCCGCGCGGCGCACCATGTCCACCGCAGAGACGCGGCCCGTCAGGTCCGGCGTCACCCCCGCCGCCACCGCCGCCTTTCCGCCGGCATCCGCCAGGACCAGCACCGCGCCAGAACCAAGGCTGCGCTTCATGTCATCGACGAGCGCCGGCAGGTCGCGGCCCGAAACGCCCTCGACCCGGCGGGCAAGGAAGCTGACCCCGCCGACCTCGCGTGCCTGCGGCGAGGCGTCGCCACCCCCGCCCATCGCCAGCTGCCGCTTCAGCGAGGCGATCTCGCCGGCCATCGCCCGGCGCTCGTCCGCGAGCGCCTTCACGCGGTCCACGACGTCGCCCACCGGCGCCTTCAGCAGCCCGGCGATTTCCGACAGCCGCCCTTCGGCCGCGCGCAGATGCGCAAGCGCCGCCTCCCCCGTCACCGCCTCGATCCGCCGCACCCCGGCGGAGGAAGCACTGTCGCCAAGGATGACGAAGGCGCCGATATCGCCGGTGCGCGCAACATGCGTGCCGCCGCAGAGTTCGATCGAATAGGTGTCGCGGTTGGCGCCCTTCTCCGATCCCTCGCGGTGGCCCATCGAGACGACCCGCACCTCGTCGCCATATTTCTCACCAAACAGCGCCTGCGCGCCCAATTCGCGCGCGTCCTCGGGCGACATCACGCGGGTCTCGACCGGGGCGTTCTGGCGGATCAGCGCGTTCACCTCAGCCTCGATCGCGGCCAGTTCCTCGGCCGTGACCGCCTTGCCGTGGCTGAAATCGAAGCGCAGCCGGTCATCGGCGTTCAGGCTGCCCTTCTGCGCGACATGCTCGCCAAGGGCGCCCCGCAGCGCCTCGTTCAGCAGATGCGTGGCCGAATGGTTGGCGCGGATCGCGCCGCGGCGGTCGCTGTCCACCGAAAGCTGCGCGCCCTGCCCCACGGCGATCTCGCCCAGCGTGACCTCGGCCAGATGGACGATCACCCCCTGCATCCGCCGCGTGTCGGTGACGCGCGCGGCGCCGGTCTCGGTCTTGACGAGGCCGGTGTCGCCCACCTGCCCGCCGCTCTCGGCATAGAAGGGGGTCTGGTTGACGACGATCTGGACCCTCTCGCCCTCGCCCGCGCGCTCGACCGTCTGGCCGCCATCGACCAGCGCCAGGATCGCGCCTTCGCTCGCCTCGCTGTCATAACCCAGGAACTCGGTCGCGCCGTGGCGGTCGGCAAGCTCGAACCAGATCGCCGCATCCGCCGCCTCGCCCGAGCCGGACCAGGCCGCGCGCGCCTTCGCCTTCTGCTCGGCCATAGCGGCGTCGAAGCCCGCCACGTCGACCGCCTGCCCCCGCTCGCGCAGCGCGTCCTGCGTGAGGTCGAGCGGGAAGCCGTAGGTGTCATAGAGGCGGAATGCCGCCTCGCCCGGAAGCGCCGCGCCCTCCGGCAGCCGGTTGAGCTCGTCGTCGAGGAGCCGCAACCCGCGCTCGAGCGTCTGGCGGAAGCGCGTCTCCTCCAGCCGCAACGTCTCCTCGATGGTCGCCCGCGCGCGGGTGAGCTCGGGATAGGCCGCGCCCATCTGCCGCACGAGCGCCGGCACGAGGCGGTGCATGACCGGGTCCTGCGCGCCCAGCATATGCGCGTGACGCATGGCGCGGCGCATGATCCGCCGCAGCACGTAGCCGCGGCCGTCGTTCGAGGGCATCACCCCGTCGGCGATCAGGAAGCTGGTCGAGCGCAGGTGGTCGGCGATCACCCGGTGGTGGACCTTGCCCGGTCCGTCGGGATCAGTCGAGGTGGCGTTCGCCGAGGCCTCGATCAGCGCCCGCATGAGGTCGGTGTCGTAGTTGTCGTGCTTGCCCTGCAGCAGCGCGCCAATCCGCTCCAGCCCCATGCCGGTGTCGATCGACTGCCGCGGCAGCTCGGTCATCGAGCCGTCGGCGTGCTGCTCGTTCTGCATGAAGACGAGGTTCCAGATCTCGATGAACCGGTCGCCGTTCTCATCGGGGGAGCCGGGCGGGCCGCCCCAGATCTCCGCGCCGTGGTCGAAGAAGATCTCGGTCGAGGGGCCGCAGGGGCCGGTGGGGCCCATGCGCCAGAAGTTGTCGTCGGTGGGGATGCGGATGATGCGCTCGTCCGGAAGGCCCGCGACCTTCTTCCAGATCGCCGCAGCCTCGTCGTCGGTGTGGTAGACCGTGACCAGCAGCCGGTCCGCGGGAATGGCGAAGTCGCGGGTCAGGAGTTCCCAAGCGAAGGGGATCGCCTCGGACTTGAAGTAGTCGCCGAAGCTGAAATTGCCCAGCATCTCGAAGAAGGTGTGGTGCCGCGCGGTGTAGCCAACATTGTCGAGGTCGTTATGCTTGCCGCCGGCGCGAACGCATTTCTGCGCCGTGGTCGCACGGTTGTAGGGGCGGCTCTCGAGCCCGGTGAAGACGTTCTTGAACTGGACCATGCCCGAGTTCGTGAACATCAGGGTCGGGTCGTTCCTCGGGACCAGCGGCGAGGAGTCGACCACCGCATGGCCGTTCCGCGCGAAGAAGTCGAGGAAGGTCTGGCGGATGTCGTTCAGGCTGGGCATGGCGGAACCTCGGGCGCGCGCGGGAATGCGGCAGTGCGGCGACGAGATGTAGGCGGGGGCCGGGCGGCTGTCCAGCGGCGGCTGGCCTCCGGCGCGGGGCTTTCTCGGCCGCCGGTGCTCTCACGAGCCGGGCACGCCGCCCGGGTTTCGGCGAGAGTGAAGGGGGGCGCGGCGCCCCCCTTCAACGAAGCGCCGCGGTTCGATGACCCGCGGCGCTTCGCCTCAATCCTCGGTCAGCGGCTCCTCGGCCTCGCTCACCGCAAAGTCGAGGCCGTGGCTGGCCCGGATCCGGTCCTCGATCTCGTCCGCCATCGCGGGGTTGTCGCGCAGGAACTGCTTGGCGTTCTCGCGCCCCTGACCGATCCGCTGGTCGCCGTAGGAATACCATGCGCCGGACTTCTCGACCACGCCGGCCTTGACGCCGAGGTCGATCAACTCGCCCACCTTCGAGATCCCCTCGCCATACATGATGTCGAACTCGACCTGCCGGAAGGGCGGCGCGACCTTGTTCTTGACCACCTTCACGCGTGTCTGGTTGCCCGTCACCTCGTCACGGTCCTTGACCGAGCCGATGCGGCGGATGTCGAGGCGGACGGAGGCGTAGAATTTCAGCGCGTTGCCGCCGGTGGTCGTCTCGGGGCTGCCGAACATCACGCCGATCTTCATGCGAATCTGGTTGATGAAGATGACCATGCAGTTGCTGCGCCCGATCGACGCCGTCAGCTTGCGCATCGCCTGGCTCATCAGGCGGGCCTGACTGCCCATCTGCATGTCGCCCATGTCGCCCTCGATCTCGGACTTGGGCGTCAGCGCCGCGACCGAGTCGACCACCACCAGGCTGACCGCGCCCGAGCGCACCAGCGTGTCCACGATCTCGAGGGCCTGCTCGCCGGTGTCGGGCTGCGAGATCAGCAACTCGTCGAGGTCCACGCCCAGCTTCTTGGCATATTGCGGGTCGAGCGCGTGCTCGGCATCCACGAAGGCGCAGACGCCGCCCTTCTTCTGCTCCTCAGCAACGACATGCAGCGTGAGGGTCGTCTTGCCGGAGCTTTCGGGGCCGAAGATCTCGATGATCCGGCCTTTCGGCAGGCCACCGATCCCGAGCGCGATGTCGAGGCCCAGCGAGCCGGTCGAGGTCGCCTCAATCTCCATCACCGGGCTGTCCTTGCCCAGCTTCATGATCGAGCCCTTGCCGAACTGCCGCTCGATCTGCGCCAGCGCGCTGTCCAGGGCCTTCTGGCGGTCGGCCGCCCGCTTGTCGTCCATGTCGATGATCTTCAGACTGCTGCTCATTGTCACTCCGCCCCTTTCTGTCAGATGCCGCGGCGGCGGGAAAGCCGCATTCCGCGCCGCGATCGTTCTTGTATTGTTCGCGCCTTCTTCGCCGATTTCGGCCCGCTCCGCAAGGACATTCCGAATCGCCGCCCCCTGTTTCGCAGCGAAAGGTTAACCGGCGGTTTACGCGCGCCCGGCGCCGCCGGGCCTGGCGGTTTACTCCCGGCACGGCCGCGGCTATCCCTCCCGCCGATCACGCGAAGCGGGGACCGGATGCTCATCTTTCTCGACCAGCGCCTCGTTTTCCTGGCCACCCCCAAGGCGGGGTCGACGGCCGTCGAGGTGGCGCTCGAATCGCTGGCCAGCCTGGCGATCGAACGGCCGCCGGCGCTCAAGCATACCTCGGCTGCGGCCTTCGAGCGCCACATCCGCCCCTGGCTCGAGGCCGCCGCGCCCGGCGAGCCATTCACCACGGTCGCCCTCATGCGGGAGCCAATCGACTGGTTGCGGAGCTGGTACCGGTTCCGCCAGCAGGACGACCTCGATGACCCTGACCATCCGCTGGCGGGCATGCCGTTTCACGACTTCGCCACCGACTGCATCGCCGTGGAGCCGCCGGACCATGCGCGGATCGGCCGCCAGGCCGAGTTCCTGACCGGCGGGGGGGCGCGGGCGGCGCGGATCTTCCGCTACGAGGAGATGGACCGCTTCACCCATTTCCTCGAGCAGCGCCTCGACTGCGCGGTGAGCCTGCCGCGCGTCAACGTGCCGCCGCGCCGCGACACCAGCGTGACGCCCGAGCTCGAGGCCCGGCTGCGCGAGGCGCTGGCGGTTGATGTGGCCCTCTACGCATCGCTCTGACCGGCGCTGCGGCGCTCGGGATCGGCCGCTGCCAGCCTGGCGACCGTCTCGGCCAGCGATGCCAGCGAGAAGGGCTTCTGCAGGAAGGCCGCGCCGGGAACCGGGCTGCGGCCGTCGTCGAAGACATCCTCGCTGTAGCCGGAGATGAAGAGGACGCGCGTGTTCGGGCGGTCGCGCAGCGCCCGGCGAACCCATGAAGGGCCGTCCAGCCCCGGCATCACCACGTCGGTGACGAAGACGTCGATGGCGTCCTCGCGGCCGGAGAGGAGGTCGAGCGCGTGCTCGCCACTCTCGGCCTCGATCACCTCGAAGCCGCGCATCCTGAGCGCGCGGCCGGCAAAGGCGCGGACCGCGGCCTCGTCCTCGACCAGCAGCACGCGTCCGCCGCCGGTGGCCTGCGGCTGCGGCGCGGGTGCGACCTCCGCATGGGCGGCCTGGGCCTCGGTCAGGCGGGCCGGGTCATGGGCCGGAAAATGCAGCGAGAAGCAGGTGCCCTGCCCCAGCGTGCTGTCGCAGAAGACATAGCCGCCGGTCTGCTTGACGATGCCGTAGACGGTCGAGAGGCCGAGGCCGGTCCCCTCGCCGGCGCGCTTGGTGGTGAAGAAGGGCTCGAAGATCTTGTCCAGGCGGTCGGGCGGAATGCCGCAACCCTCGTCGCGGACCTCGACCGTGACCCAGTCGCCTTCCGGCAGCCGCCGCGGCCGCGGGCGGGCGCCGCGGGCGAGGTTCGCGGTGCGAATGATGATGCGCCCGCCATGGGCCATCGCGTCGCGCGCGTTGACGACGAGGTTGACCAGCACCTGCTCGACCTGGCGGCGGTCGGCGCGGATCGGGTGCAGCTCGGGGTCGTGCTCGAGTTCCAGCACCACCCGCTCGCCCACCAGGCGGTTCAGCAGATGCGTGAGATCCGCAAGCGTGTCGCGCAGGTCCATCAGCTGCGGGTTCAGCGTCTGCTTGCGCGAGAACGCCAGCAGCTGCCCGACCAGCGCCGCCGCGCGGTTGGCGTTCTGGCCGATCTGGTCGAGATCGGCGTAGTCGGGATCGGTCTTCTCGTGGCGCAGCATCAGCAGGTCGCAATGGCCGCTGATGGCGGTCAGCAGGTTGTTGAAGTCATGCGCGATGCCGCCCGCGAGATGGCCGATCGCCTGCATCTTCTGGCTCTGGACGAACTGCGCCTCGAGGGTCTTCATCGCGCTCGCATCGGTCAGCATCGCGAGCAGCCCTCCCTGCGCGTCGCGGGCGAGGGCGACCTGCAGATGCAGCTCCGGGCTGCGGCGCCGGTGCAGGATCTCCGGGCGCGGCTCGGTCCGGCGGCGGAGGACGTCGTCCACCCAGGCGTCCACGGGCCGGCCGAGACCGTCGAGCAGCGTGGCGAGGGTGGCGCCGGTGGGGACGGTGCCGAGCATCCGTTCCGCGGCGGCGTTCGCGGCGTGGATGCGGCCGTCGGGGCCGATCCGAAGCAGGGCCGCCGGGAGGAGTTCGAAGAGGGCGCGGTCCTCGGCCGGGGTCGGCGCCTCTGTTGGAGCATCGGCTTCCGGCACCGAGGGCGGCGGGAGATACTGCCAGATCTGCAGCGTGCCGCCGGCCTGTGGGCTCAGGCGCAGGCGGCCATGGCCCGCCTCAGCCTCGGCCTGCGGCCGCCCGGGCAGCCGCGCGAGGAGGCTGCGGTGCAGTTCCCCGGGGTCGGCGGCGAGACGGGCAAGGGGCGCGGCGATCGGGCGGCCGAGGCAATCGCCATGGGCGGCGGCGGCCTCGGGGTTCTGCCACAGTATCAGCCCGGAGCCGTCGCTGGCCCAGACTTGCCCAGGCAGGCTGGCCAGTTCGGCCTTGTCGCGCGCAAGCGCCTGCCGCGCGCGGCGAGCGGCGCGGAGCGTGCCCAGGGTCATGGTGCCGCCCAGCATGTACCAGGCGAGGACCGCCGCCCCGCCGACGGCGAGCAGACGCGCGGGCAGCGGCTCGCCCGGCGGGTCGAGCGCCAGCCACAGCGCCGCCGCGAGCGTGGGCAGCATCAGGACCGGCAGCAGCAGCGCACCCGGCGGCGCGAGGGCGGCGCGGAGCGGTGGCAGGAACCGGGCGGCAAGGGCGTGGCGGAGGGTCATGCGGCGCAGGCTAGCGCGCAAATGTTAAGCTGCGGTTAACGACTGCCCTGCCGCAGGACAGCGACGTAGAAGCCGTCGCTTTCGCCGAGCGGGGTCATCAGCCGGGTGAACTCGGTCCGGAAATCGGGGCGGCGCGAGAGGAAGGCATCGATCTGCGCGGCGTTTTCGGCCTCGAGGAGCGAGCAGGTCATGTAGGCCAGCCGCCCGCCGGGATGCAGCCGCGCGGCCGCCTCGTCGAGGATCGCGGCTTGCGTGGCGAGGAGCGCCTCGAGCTGGGCGGGGGTGAGCCGCCAGCGGCCCTCGGGGTCGCGCCGCCAGCTGCCGCTGCCGGAGCAGGGGACGTCGGCCACCACAAGGTCGAACCGGCCGGCGATGCGGCCCGGCTGCACGATCTCGACCGTCGCGCCAGCGCGTGCGGCGCGGTCGCGGAGGCCGGACATGCGCGCGGGGTTCGCATCGTGGGCGACGAGGCGGGCAGCTCCAGCGGCGGCGAGGGCCAGCGTCTTGCCGCCGCCGCCGGCGCAGAAGTCGAGGGCCGCGAGTCCGTCAAGGGGCCCGAGCGTCGCGACGGCGAGTTGCGGCGAGAGGTCCTGCAACTCCACCAGACCGTCGCGATAGGCGGCCGAGCCGTTGAGGCGGCGGGCGCCTTCGGTGATCCGCAGCGCGCCGGGCAGTTCGGCCGAAGGCTCGGCCGTGATCCCTTCAGCCCGGAGCGCCGCAAGTGCCGCGGAGGGCGCGGCCTTGAGGCGGTTTGCCCGCAGCCAGACCGGCGCGCGGTCGCGCAGGGCGGCAGCGACCGCCTCGAAGCGCGGGCCAAGGGAGGCGCGGAGCGCGGGCAGCAGCCAGTCGGGGAGATCCGTGGCCTCGTCCGGTGTGGGCGCGCGGCCGGCGGCGCGCTCGGCTTCGGTCAGCGGCTCGGGCGCGTGGGGACCGGCGCCGAAGAGGCTGTCGGGGTCCAGCCCCTCCTCGCGGCACAGCCCGAGGATCAACCCGCGTCCGGTCAGCGCGCCGCCGAGCGCCGCGCGGCTGCGGCGGCGGCGCAGCGCGTCATAGACGAGATCGCGCACCGCGGCGCGGTCGCCGGAGCCGGCGTAGCGGCTGGCGCGGGCCCAGCGGGTCAGCGCCGCCTCGGCCGCCTCGCCCGCGAGGATGCGTTCGAGGATCGTCACCGCGGCCCCGGCGCGCGCGGCGGGGGTCACGGGAGGGCTGCCGGAACGCCGCGGCGCATCACTCGTCCGTCAGCGCCTCGTCGAGCGCCCCCTCCGGCTCCCGGCGCGGTGCGGCCCGCGGCGGCGGCGTCATGTCCACCGCGACGCTGCCGTCCGCCGCCCGCCGCACCTCGATGCGGCGCGTCTCGCCGCCCCTGTTCAGCGTCGCGGTGAAGCCCGGCCAGTCGGGCGGCAGGTTCGGCCGCACGCGGACCTCGCCGCCTTCGAGCGTGATGCCGAGGATTCCCTCCACCGCGGCGCGGTAGAGCCAGCCGGCCGAGCCGGTGTACCAGGTCCAGCCGCCCTGCCCCGGCCGCTCGGGCGCGGAATAGACGTCGGCGGCGACGACATAGGGCTCGACCCGGTAGCGGTCGGCGGCCTCGCGGGTGAGGGCGTGGTTGACCGGGTTGACCAGCGCGAACAGCCGGTGCGCCTCCGCCGTGCGGCCGTCGCGGGCGAGCGCGTAGATCATCCAGCCCGCGGCATGGGTGTACTGGCCGCCGTTCTCGCGCACGCCGGGGGGGTAGGACTTGATGTAGCCGGGCTCGTTCTCGGTCCTGTCGAAGGAGGGCGCGAACAGGCGGAAGATCTGCGCCTTCTCGTCGGTCAGCTGTTCGAGCGCCGAGTCCGCCGCCTGACGGGCGCGGTCTGGGTCGGCGGCGCCCGAGATCATGGCCCAGCTCTGGGCGATGGCGTCGATGCGGCACTCGTCGCTCTCGGCGGAGCCGAGGGGGGCGCCGTTGTCGAACCAGCCGCGGCGGTACCAGGCGCCGTCCCAGGCCTCGCGCTCCATCGCTGCGGCCACGGACTCGCGGTGGGCGCGCAGCCGCTCGGCGCGTTCGGTGTCGCCGCGCGCCTCGGCCAGCGGCGCGAAGGCGTCGATCCCGGCGATCAGGAACCAGCCCATCCAGGCGGATTCGCCGACCCCGCCCTCGCCCACGCGGTTCATGCCGTCGTTCCAGTCGCCGCCGAGGAACAGCGGCAGGCCCCGCGGACCGCTGCGCGCGATGCAGAGGTCGAGGGCGCGGGCGCAGTGCTCGTAAAGGGACGCGGTCTCGGTGGTAACGTCGGGCTGGAAGAAGCGGTCGTGCTCGCCAGGGTCGAGGGCCGGGCCTTCCAGCCAGGGGAGCGGCTCGTCGAGGATGCCCGTGTCGCCGGTCGCGGCGATGTAGGTGGCGGTGCCGTAGGCGAGCCAGACCACGTCGTCCACGATCATGGTTCGCACGCCGGCGCCGGTGCCGGGCAGCCACCAGTGCTGCACGTCGCCCTCGCGGAACTGGCGCGAGCCGGCGTTGAGCAGCTGCGCCCGCGCAAGGCCGGGGTCCTGCAGCATCAGCGACAGCGTGTCCTGCAGCTGGTCGCGGAAGCCGAAGGCGCCGGAGGCCTGGTAGAAGGCGGTGCGCGCGCGCAACCGGCAGCCGAGCGACTGGTAGGGCAGCCAGGTGTTGACCATCAGATCGAAGGCGTGGTCGGGCGTCTTGACCTGCAACGTGTCGAGCACGCCGTCCCAGTCGCGCGCGGCGCTTGCCAGCGCGCGCTCCATCGCATCCGCGGTGGTGGCCTGCCGCAGCACTGCCGGAAGCTCCGCCTCGGGCGCGTCGGCCAGCACGAAGGTCAGCTCGCGCGTCTCGCCGGCCGGGACCTCGATGCGGCACATCATGGCGACGCAGGGGTCGCCATGGGTCTCGCCCGCGAAGGGCGTGTCGAAGGCCTTGGCGCGGGGCCAGTCGGTCACCGCCGCCGGGCGCATCATCGCGCCGCCGCGGCCCAGCCATTCGAGACGCGACACCAGCCAGCCATCCGCAGGACTGGTGGCCGACAGCGCGGTCACGCGGCCGGTCACCGCCGTCTCGTAGGGGTTGCGCGCGACCACCGCGCCAAGCTCGAGATCGAACCCCGCCCGCAGGGCCGTGGCGGTGCGCGAGCGGTGCTGGCCGAGGACCAGTTCGGCATAGGCCGAGGTCTCGAGCCTGAGCGTCTTGCCCGAGAGGTTCTTCAGCCGCAGCCGCGTCAGCTTCGCCGGAACGCCGTCGGCGAGGGTCTGCGTGGCCTCCACCTCCAGCCACGAGGTGCGGCCGGTGAAGCGCGACCAGCCGATGCCGTGGCGGGCCTCGAACACCGCCTCGGGGTCGTCCGAGAGGCGGTTGAAGGGCGTTGCGATCCGGCCGGTGTCGCGGTCGAGGATGTGGATCGCCTCGCCGCAGCGGTTCACGACCGGGTCGTTGGCCCACGGTGTGATCTGGTAGTCGCGCGAGTTGACGGCCCAGGTGTAACCCGCCCCCCCGGCCGAGACGTGGAAGCCGAAATCCTCGCGGGCGATGACGTTGATCCAGGGATGCGGCGTGGATTCGCCGTGGCGCAGGCGGACGACGTATTCGCGGCCCCCCGCCGCGAAGCCGCCGATGCCGTTCCAGAACTCCAGCCCCTCCCCCGAGAGCGGCGGCGCCGGCAGCGCGGCGCGCGGCGGAGCCGCGGGCAGCGGGGCCGTGCGCACCGCGGGCCCGGCGCCGTTCGCGCGGCGCTCGTCCAGCCGCGCGATCTGCTCGGCCAGCCGCCCGTTGCGCGTGTGCAGCACGATCCGCGCGGCGGCCATCAGGGTGGCCGCGGACTGCGGCGCCAGCAGGTCGCGGCGCAGCTTGAAGACGTTGCGCGAGATGTCGCCCGTGGGCGCGAACTGCGCCGCCGCCTCCACCATGGCGTCGATCTGCGCCTGCAGGTCCTGGACGTAGGAGGTGCCGCGCTCGTTCAGGATCACGAGGTCGCTGACGATGCCGCGGGCGCGCAGGTAGCGGTGCATCCGCATCGCCCCGCGCAGGATCGGCATGTCGCTCTCGTCGTCGATCCGCAGCAGGATGATCGGGTAGTCGCCCGAGATGCCCATCGGCCAGAGGTCGGACTGCGGCCCCAGGCCGCCGCGGCGGTCGGTGTCGGCCGCGGCGAGCGACGGGTCGGGATAGACCAGCAGCGCGGCGAAGCGGCGGAAGAGGGTCGCGTCCGCCATCGACACGTCGAGGTGGCGCAGCTGCACCTGGCTGTAGGACCAGGCCAGGTTCAGCTCGTGGTCATAGACCCGCGGCACGGCATAGTGCTGGGCGGCGCGGGCGGTGTTCTCCTCGTTGTCGCCGACGATGGTCCAGAAGGTCAGGTCCACCGACTGCCGGGGCGCGAGGCGCACCACGCGGCGCAGCGAGAACACCGGATCGAGGGTGAAGCCCTGATGCCCCTCGAGCCGCGCCCCCGGATCGAAGGCCCGTGCCCGGCCGAGGCCCCGGCCCCGGCCGATGAAGGCGCGGCGGTCGGTCTCCGCCTCGGCGCCCGGCAGGATCGCGGCGTCGTCGCCGGTCACGAGATGCGCCAGATACCACGCCTTGCCGCGCGGATCGCGCGGGCGGCGGCGGGCGAAGACGGTGGAGCGGTCCTCGCTGATCGAGGTCCGCACGAAGAGCTTCGAGAAGGCCGGATGGGCGCGGTCGTTCGCGGGATTGTCGAGGACGATCTCGCCATAGGACGTGACCTCGATCAGCCGCTCGCGGTCCGAGCGGTTGCGGATCGTCAGGCGGCGGCCCTCGGCATCGCTCTCGGAGGCGGCGATGACCTCCATACGGGTCTCGATCTCGTCGGCGTATTTGAAGAATTCGGCCTTGTGGTCGGAGAAGAGGGTCGAGGCCGTCTCGCCCTGCGAGGCGCGGCGCGGCGAGGTCGAGGCGGACCACCACTCGAACGTCTCAAGATCGCGCAGGAAGAGGAAGATGCCGCCCTGGTTCACCGCCGGGTCGGGCAGCCAGCGGTTCAGCGCGATGTCGAGAAGCTGCGCCTGCCCCGCGCCGGTGGAGCTGAGCGTGGCCGAGAGGCGCCCGTTCGACAGCAGCGCGATGTCGCGCCGCGCATTCGCCGGGTCGTCGGTCTGCGACTGCGCCGGGGCCTCGAACCGCTCCTCGGCGCCGGAGACGCCGAAGCCGTCCTCGGGGCGGGTGACGGGCACGATCTCGCGCGGGCTGCGCTCCTGCAGCAGGAGTTCGGCCGCCTGCACCACCGGGTCCTCGTGGAAGCGTTCGCGGTGGATGCCGTCGAGGACGGCGTTCGCGACCGCCACGATCGACATGCCGTGGTGATGCGCCATGACGTTACGGACCACGGCATATTGCGCGCCCTCGACCAGACGCGAGCGGGTGAAATCGACCGCGTCGTAGAAGCCGTGGGGACCGAGGGCGCCGTGCTTCTCCAGCCGCTCGAGATTGCGGACCGCCTCCTCGGGGCGGAACTGCGCGGCGAGGATGGTGGCATAGGGCGCGATCACGAGGTCGTTGGCGACCACGCGCTTAAGGCCCAGCGTCGGCACCCCGAAGGCGTAGTACTGGTAGTTCATCTCGCGGTCGCGCGCGTTCATCGCGCTTTCCGAGATGCCCCAGGGCACGCCCCGCTCGGCGCCGTAGCGTATCTGCTCCTTCAGCGCGCTGTGGCTGGAGAGATTGAGGATGCCGCCCAACTGCTCCTTCATCACCAGCGGCGCCATGAGATATTCGAACATGCAGCCCGACCAGCTCATCAGCGCCGCCTCGCCGCCGCCGAGCGAGGCGAAGGGCCGCCCGAGATGGCCCCAGTGATCCTTGCGCAGGTCGCCCTTGGCGATGGCGAAGAACGAGGTCAGCCGCGCCTCGGAGGCCAGCAGATCGTAGCAGGACTGGTCCCGCTCCTCCTCGTCGGGGCGGTAGCCGACTGAGAGCAGCTGCTTTTCCGGGTCCACGAGGAAGCGGAAATCCATCTGGAAAGCGAGGAGGCGGGCGCGCTCGGCCAGCGACTCGACCACGCGGGCGAAGGCGTGCGGATCGGCCTCCGGCGCGGTGTCGCCGAGGACCGAACCCGCGGTCGCGCGCAGCGCCTGCGCCCAGGCCAGCACCTCGGCCGAGACGGGGCTGCCGATCTCGCCGTCGAGGTCGTTGGCCAGCCGCGCCAGCGTCTCGGCGCCGCTGACGATGCCGTGGACCCGGTGCGCGAGCGCCTCGGGTCCGTCCGCGGCCTCGTTCAGCAGGACGGCCAGCCGCGCGGTTAGATCGTCGATCCGGCGGCGCAGGGTGCGCGGCGCGCTGCGGCGGTCCTCGGGCAGCAGGATCAGGTGCTGGCGGAAGAGGTGCAGCGTGTCGCCAAGGCCGGCGAGGCCAGTCCCCTGCGGCTCGCCCCCGCGCAGCCACCGCTTCAGCCCGGCGCAGAGCGCGACCAGCGTTCCCGCGAGGTTGCCGCTGTCCACCGACGAGATGTAGGGCGGCTGCAGCACTGAAAGGTCGCGGGTGTCGTACCAGTTGTAGAAATGCCCGCCCTGCCGGGGCAGCCGCTCGAGGGTGTCGAGCGTGTCTCCGATCCGCTGCAGCGCCTCGGCCCTACCGATCCAGCCGAGGTCGTTCGCGGACAGCACCGAGAGCAGGTAGAAGCCGATGTTGGTGGGCGAGGTGCGCTCGGCCAGCTTCGGATGCGGGTCGTCCTGGAAGTTGTCGGGCGGCAGGTGGTTCGTGGCGGGGCCGACGAAGGCCTCGAAATAGCGCCAGGTGCGGCGGCCCACGGCGCGAAGCGCTGCGGCATCGGCCGGGGCGATGTCGAGGCGGTCCTCGGTCTCCATCGTGTCCGAAACCCAGGCCGCGATCCAGGGCGCCGCGATCCAGGCGGCGAGGAACGGCGCTGCGACGGCCAGGGCTCCGGGGTTCAGCAAAAGCAACGCCACCCCGACCACGACCGCGAGCGCGACGCCCGGACCCATCATCCGCAGATGCTGCCGCCCGCTCGCCCCGGCCGCGAGGCGCGCGGCCTCGCCCGCCGTGGTCCACTCCAGCAGGTGCCTGCGGCTGACGAGAAGCCGCCAGAGCGTCCGAACCACGGCGTCGGTCATCACCACCGCGTAATCGGCGACGAAGGCGATCTTCAGGCCCAGTTCCAGCAGCGCCTTGCCCGCGTCATGCGCGATCCGCCGCAGGTGGTAGCCCAGGGCGACGTTCGGCCCGCCGGGGCGCAGGCCGAGCAGCTGGTGGACCAGCGGCATCAGCGCAATCAGCGCCACGAGGCCCGCCTGCCAGGCCGCGGCCCAGCCGGGGGGCAGCGCGAACCAGCCCAGAACCGACGCCAACACCCAGCCGGGCGCCACGAGGCTGCGGCGCAGGTTGTCGAGCATCTTGAAGCGCCCGAGGCCGCCGAGCCCGTTGCCGCGCCGCAGGATGAAGGGCAGCAACTGCCAGTCGCCGCGGGTCCAGCGATGCTGGCGTCCGCGCTCGACCTGGTAGCGGATCGGGTATTCCTCGACCATCTCGATATCCGAGACGAGGGCCGCGCGGGCGAAGCTGCCCTCGATCAGGTCGTGGCTGAGAATGGTGTTCTCGGGGAAGCGGTCGCGGGTGACTTCCTCGAAGCTGTCGAGGTGGTAGATGCCCTTGCCGGTGAAGCTGCCCTCCTCGACGAGGTCCTGGTAGAGGTCGGAGACGGCGAAGACATAGGGGTCGAGGCCGCGGCTGACCGAGAAGACGCGCTGGAAGATCGAGGCCTCGGCCCCGGTGGTCAGCGAGGCCGAGATCCGCGGCTGCAGGATCGCATGGCCGCGCACGACCCGCCGCGTTTCGGCGTCGATCACCGGCTGGTTCACCGGATGCGCGAGCTTGCCCGCGAGCTGCGCCACCGTCCCGCGCGGCAGCCGGGTGTCGCTGTCGAGCGTCACGACATAGCGGATGCCCTCGGGCGGCAGCGGGCCGGTCGGCATGAAGCTGGTCTCGTCGGCGCCGCCGCGCAGAAGCCGGTTCAGCTCCTCCAGCTTGCCGCGCTTGCGCTCCCACCCCATCCACTTGCCTTCGGAGGCGTTCCACTGCCGCCCCCGGTGCAGCAGGAAGAAGCGCCGCCGGTTGCCGTAGTCATAGAGGTCCGCCAGCCGCTCGATTCCCGCGCGGGCGTGGTCGAGCAGTTCGCCGTCCCCCGGCGCGCTCTCGGCATCGGCGTCGGTCCAGTCGGTCAGCAGCGCGAAGCTGACATCGCCGAGCGGGTTGGCGAGGTAATGCAGCTCGAGTTGCTGGACCAGCTCGTCGATGGTCTCGCGGCTGCCGAGGAGGCAGGGGATCACGACCAGCGTCCGGTGGGTCGAGGGAACGCCGGCGCGGAAGTCATAGGCCGGCAGCCGGTGCGGCGCGACCAGCCGCGCGGTGACGAGCGCGACGAGGCCGAGCGCCGCATCGGCCGCGGCAAAGAACGCGAGGCCGAGGAGCAGCACGCCGAGGCCCCCGCCGATGCCGGGCGGCAGCACCCGCCCGAGCAGCGCCAGCAGCCCGACCGCCAGCAGCACCGCGGGCAGCGCGATCCCGAGCCAGCCGAGACGGGCATAGGCGCGGCGCAGCCGCTCGCCCGAGGTCGGGCGGTAGTCCAGCAGCGCCTCGAAGCGGCGCAGGTCGGCGCCGATCAGCAGCGCGCCCACATCCTCGGGCCGCGCCGCCGCCGCGGTCGCGGCCTGCGCCACCTCGGTCTCGCTGCGGCCCGAGCGGCGGGCCAGCCGCTCGATCGCGTCGCGATAGGCGGCCCGCGTCGGCTGGTCGAGGCGCGTGAAGTCCGAGCCGTCGCGCAGCACCGCATCGACGCGGCTGACCTCCTCGAACCAGTTCAGCCAGTTGATGTCGCCCATCCGCCTGAGCGAGCGGACGACGTTGCCGACGGTCACGTTGGTCGCCGACTGGCGCGCATACTCGTGCTGCACGATCAACTCGATGGCGCTGCCGCGGGAGGCGAGGCCCTCATGCAGCCAGAGCTCGGCGCGGGTATCCACCGCTGCCGCCTCGGACAGACGGTAGCTCAGCTGCATGGCGAAGGTCGGATCGTCGAGGCGGCCCTCGGCGCCGTCGAGCAGCGCGTGATGCTCGCGCGTGCCGCCCGCCGCGGCGAGGGCGTCGGCCAGCGCATCCGCCGCCTCGCGGCTCTCACGCGCGTCGACCACGAGGTCCGAGAGCCGCCGCAGGTTCTCGAGCAGCACGAAGCGCAGGAAGGCGGGCAGCGCCCAGAGCTCGGCGATGGTGAGGGTCTCGACCTCCTGGAAGCCGTGGACGGACTCGGTCAGGGCTTCGAGGTGGATGTCGGAATTGGTCGCCGCGACGAAGGCATGGGCGAGGGCATGGACCCGCGGCGCGCGCCCGCCGCGGGGCAGCGCGAGGGTCGGCAGATGCCGCAGGAAGCCGGGGCCGAGGGCTTCGCGCTGAAGGCGGAAGGCCTCGTCGATGACGTGCTGGTTGTCGATCAGCCACTCGGCCGCAGGGGTGATGACATGCCCGGAGCGGGCGGCGGCGAGCGTGGTCAGGTAGTTGCGCCGGATCGCCTCGCGGTTGTCGCGCAGCCGCTGCCGCAGGTCGACCGCCGCGATGTCGGGCGCGGCCTCCAGCGGGTCGGTCGCGACCTCGATGCCGCATTGCCTCAGGCTGCGGCCCGACCAGCCGTCGCCCCGCAGCGGCTGGCGGCGCGGGTCGTGGCGCAGCGCGCCGGGCGGCGGCTCGGCCTCGCGCCCACGCAGGGTCCGCACGCCCAGGCGGCGCAGCAGGGCGTTGCCCGGATCGCGGCTCAGGCGCGTGTGCTTGACCATATGCGGGACTCCCGAGGATGCGTCAGGGGGGCCGCGATCGGCCGGCCGCCATAGGGGTTCTTATACCCACAGCCCGCGCCGCGGGGCCAGCGGGGGCGGCTCTGCTTCGCGCCACGCCTGAGCGCCGCACATGCAAAAGGACCGGGAGCGTTGCCCCCGGTCCGCTGCGCCGTGTCCCCGGCGCGGGTCGCGCTGCGAGTTACATCGAGCCGGAGCTGTACTGGGTGCAGACCCAGGACATGCCTTCGACCGATCCGCCCACCATTCCGGCGTCATTGGCGGCCTCGGCCGCCGCACCCGACGCGCCTTCGCCTGCCGCCCCGGAAGCACCGGCCCCCGCGGTATCGGCACCGGCCGCGGCTGCATCGGCAGCATCCGTTCCCGCCCCGGCGCTGCCCATTCCGGCGTCAGGCGCCGCCGGCTCCCCGGCGTCCTCGCCGGTGGCGCCTTCGACGCCGGCCATCTCGCCGGAGCCGCCTCCGCTCATCTGCGCGAGGTTGGCGGGCAGCAGGGTCCATTGGGTGCAGGCCCAGGCGCCGCTCCCGGCGGCGCCGTCGCCGGCCGGGGCCGCGCTGCCTGTCGCAGCGCTGTCGGCGGCCCCGGCCGTGGCCGTCATCGAGCCGCTATCCGCAGCGCCCGTCGCAGTCGCGCCACCCGCAGCCGCATCGCCGCCGGTAGTGGCGGCCGCATCGCCCGCAGCCGCATCGGCGCCGGTTGCCGCGTCCTCCGCCGCCGCATCGGTGCCTGCCGGCGCGTCGCCGCCCGTGGTCGTCGTCGTCGTCCCATCCTGAGGCGCGGTCGTCGTCGCGGCGTCCGCCGCCGGCGCGGCGTCCGTGCCGCCGGTTGTGGCTGTCTGGCCGATCGCCGCCGAGCCGAGGGCCACGCTGCCCAGAAGCGCCGCGAGCGCGAAAGTGCTGTTCGTCTTCATCCTGTCTCTCCCTGCAATCACGATCTGCATCTGCATGGCGCGGGCCGCCCTGCCCGCCACAACCGTGAACGCATCAGCGCCGGATAAGTGCCCGAGAAAGAATGTTAACACTCCATGCGCGGCGGCTCAGCGCCGCCGCCGACGCCCGCTTTCGGCATTGAAGGAGACGTCCGGCAGGCTCACCACGGCGGCGAGCGCAGGGAACGGATCGGCCGAATTGGGGATGCCGTTCGCGGCCACGAAATGCTCCTGGAAGCGGGGTGCGATGGCGGTCTCGACGCGGGTGATGTCACGCACCGCCCCCTCGATCTCGCGCCGCGCCGCGCGCGAGCAGAGGGCGATCCGCGCCCCGGTCCCGGCCGCATTGCCCACCGCCACGACCTTCTCGGGCGGACAGTCGGGGATCATCCCCAGCACGAGCGCGTGCAGCGGCGAGATATGCGCCCCGAAGGCCCCGGCGAGCGAGATGCGGTCCACCCGCTCAGCCCCGAACTCGTCCATCAGCAACCGCGCGCCGGCATAGAGCGCCGATTTCGCCAGCTGGATCGCGCGGACGTCGCCCTGCGTCACGCGGATCACCGGCCCGCCCGCGGCGCTGCCGTCGTGGAGCAGGTAGGCATGCGTCCGCCCCTGCGGCTCGATCAGCGCGGCGCCGGTCTGCTCGGCCGAACCGATGAGGCCGCCCGGATCGACGAGCCCGGCGATCCGCATCTCGGCGATCGCCTCGATGATGCCCGAGCCGCAGATGCCGGAGACGCCGCCGACCGCCGCCACGGCTTCGGCGAAGCCTGGCTCGTCCGACCACGCCTCGACGCCGATCACGCGGAACCGTGGCGCCTTCGTCGCCGGGTCGATCCGCACCCGCTCGATGGCGCCCGGCGCGGCACGCTGTCCGCTGCTGATCTGCGCGCCCTCGAAGGCGGGGCCGGTGGGCGAGGAGCAGGCCAGCACCCGGCTGCGGTCGCCGAGGATGATCTCGGCATTGGTGCCCACGTCCACGCAAAGGAGCAGGTCCTCGGACTGCTGCGGCTGTTCGGACAGGACCACGGCGGCGGCGTCGGCGCCGACATGGCCGGCGATGATCGGCAGGACATAGGTGCGCGCCGCCGGGTGCAGGCCGAGGCCCAACTCGCTGGCGCGTAGCGTCATCGCGTCGGTGGTCGCGGGGGCAAAGGGGGCCTGGCCGAGCTCCACCGGGTCGAGGCCCAGCATCAGGTGGTGCATGACCGGGTTGCAGACGATCACCGCCTCGAAGATGTCCTCGCGCGCGACGCCCGCCTCCTCGGCCAGAGCGCCCGAGAGGCGACCCAGCCCGTCGCGCACGGCGGCGGTCATTTCCTCCGCGCCGCCCTCGTTCAGCATGGAATAGCTCACGCGGCTCATCAGGTCCTCGCCAAAGCGGATCTGCGGGTTCATCAGGCCCGAGGAGGCCAGCACCCGCCCGTCCGTCAGGTCCACCAGATGCCCGGCGATGGTGGTGGAGCCGAGATCGACGGCCATGCCCAGCGGCGCGGCCTCGCGGAAGCCGGGCCAGAGGGCCAGCAGCCGCGGCGGCTCGCGGCCGTCGTCCCAGATCGCCGCCGTGACCTGCCACGCGCCCTTGCGGAGCACCGGCTGGATCGTCGAGAGAACCTCCAGATCGGCGTGCAAGCCGCTGATCTGCCATTGCTCTTGGAGCGCATCACTGAGCCGCTGGAAGTCGCCGGTGGGGTCGTCCAGCGTCGGCTCGGGCACCGTCACCAGGTGCAGCCGCACGGCCGGGTCCATGACCATCGCCCGCTCGGTCGCGGATTTGCGGATCACCTGCTTGTGCAGCTGGCTCTCGGGCGGCACGTCGATCACGGCATCGGCCATGATCTTCGCCTGGCAGCCGAGCCGCCGCCCCGGCGCCAGCCCGCGGATGCGGTCGTAGCGGGCCTCGACCTCGTTGACGGGCGAGAGGGCGTCGGTGCCGACCGTGACGCCGTGCTTGGGGAAGCTGCCGGTCTGCGGCTCGACCTGACATTTCGAGCAGATGCCGCGTCCACCGCAGACACTGTCGAGATCGACGCCGAGCGTCCGTGCCGCCTGCAGGACCGGCGTTCCGACCGGCACCCGCCCGCGCTTGCCCGAGGGGGTGAAGATGACGAGGGCGTCTTGAGGGGCGGCGGCGTTGTTCATGGCGGTCTCCGGGCAGGACGGCCCGGACTAGCCCCGCGGGCCCCGGACCGCAACGCCGGGGCCGACGCTGGGGGGCGCGGAGGCGACATGTGCCATCCGCGGCATCCCGCGCGCGGGCGGGAGCGGCGCTTGCCGTGCCCGGCTGCCATGCGCTACGCCACGGGCGACAGCCCTCGAAGGTATCCCAGCCGATGTTCCTGCGCCGCGCCGCCCTGATCCTGGCCCTGCCCCTCACCCTCGCCGCCTGCGACGAGCAGATGCTGGCTGGCCTGCCCGGCTTCGACCGGGCCGAAGAGGCGCCGGCAGTCCCGATCCCGCCGGTCGCGCCGCAGCCGCCCGCGGTCTCGCCGCTCGAGGTGCCGATCGAGGTCGGAGGGCAGGCGGTGGCGATGGGCACCGCCAACGCGGCCACCGTCGACGTGACCGCCTTCACCGCGCGCGGCAACGCGCCCGCCTGGACGGTGGCGATCGCGGGTGACCGCGCCACGCTGTCGCGCGAGGGCGCGCGGGATGCGACCGTCACCGTGCGGAAGATCAATTTCGCCCAGGGCGTCGAATACGCGGGCGAGCTGGGCGGCAGCGTCTTCTCGCTCAACATCCGCGCGGCGGAATGCAAGGACGGCGCGACCGGGTCGAAATGGCCGATGACCGCCGTGGTCCGCTGGTCGGGCCGCGGCTATCCCGGCTGCGCGGCGCCGGCGGGGTCCGAGCCCGCCGTGCGCGCCGCCCCCGCGGCCGGGGCGCCCGCATCGTGACGGGTGTGGCGCTGCCGCCCCAACCTTCGCGGGCTTTCCGCCCTCTCCGCCACGCGGGTCTCGCGCCCGCGCCCGCGCGCCTCTAGGATCGCCCGACCGACCGGAAAGGACCCGCCGATGCCCTCCTCTCGCGCGCTGCGCCGACTTCTGGCCACCACCCTGCCGGCGGCGCTGCTGCTGGCCCCGGCGGTCCCCGCCCCGGCGCAGGTCATGACCGGCTGGGGGCTGAACAGCTACGGCCTGCCCGGCGGCGTCGACACGCCGAGCGCCGAGATGCTGCCGGACGGCACGATCTCGGTCGGGGTCTCCCATTCCGACTACGGCCGCCGCATCACCGGCGCGGCGCAGGTGACGCCGAGGATCACGGCAGCGCTGCGCTATTCGAAGGTCGACGGCATCGACACCGCGCGCGACCAGCTCTCGGACCGCTCGGCCGACCTGCGGCTGCAACTCTGGGGCGAGGCGGCGGGCTGGCGGCCCGCGGTGGCTGTGGGACTGCAGGACTTCCTCGGCACCGGGGTCTATTCGGGCGAGTATATCGTCGCCACGAAGAACGTGACCGACCGGCTACAGGTCTCGGCCGGCCTCGGCTGGGGGCGGCTCGCGGGCAAGCATCGCGGGTTCAATTTCGGCACCATCGGCGGCACCCTGAACGCCGAGGACTGGTTTCGCGGCGGGGCCGAGCCCTTCGGCGCCATCTCCTGGGCCGCGACCGACAACCTGCGGCTGGTGGCGGAATATTCCGCCGACGACTACAGCCTCGAGGTCGAGACCGGCAAGGACGAGCCCGGCTCGCATCTGAACCTCGGCGTGAACTGGCGCTTCGGCGAGGCCTACCAGCTCTCGGCCTATACCATCGGCGGCGAGGTCTTCGGGGCGCAGTTCAGCTTCGCGCTGAACCCGAACAAGGCCCCCTTCCCCTCCGGGCTGGAGCCCGCGCCCGCGCCCGTGCGCCCGCGCGTCGCGCCCGCGGCCGATCCCGAGGGCTGGTCCGGCACCTGGGCCGCCGACCCGACGGCGCAGCCCGCGATCCAGACCGCCCTCGCTGACGCGCTCGGCAAGGAGGGGCAGGTTCTCGAGGGCATGGTCCTCGACGCCAACCGGGCCGAGGTCCGCATCGACAACCGTCGCTACATCCAGCAGGCCGAGGCGATCGGACGCACCGCGCGGCTGATGACCCGCGCGCTGCCGCCCTCGGTCGAGACCTTCGTCATCACCTCGATGCGCGAGGGGCTGCCGGTCCATTCGGTCGTCCTGCGCCGCAGCGACGTCGAGCGGCTGGAGAACACCGAGGCCGGCCAGATCGCCGCCGCGGCGCAGATCGTGGATGCCGCGCCGCGGCCCGCCGGGCTGGTCGCGACGCCGGGCATCTATCCGAAATTCCGCTGGTCGCTCGCGCCCTATTTCAGCTTGGGCAACTGGGATCCCGACGAGTCCTTCCGGTATGAGGTCGGGGGCCGGCTGCAGGCGAGCTACGAGCTCTCGCCCGGCCTTGTCCTGTCGGGTTCGGTGCGCCAGCGGCTCACCGGAAATGCCGACCAGAAGGCGCCGAGCGCCTGTCCGACACCCGGCGGCGGGTTTGGCGGCTGCACGGTGGCGGAATACCTGGCCCTGACCCCGGAGGAGAACCTCGCCAGCAACATGGGCGTGCCGCGGGTGCGCTCGGACGGGCGGATGTACAGCGGCAACACCTCGCCGGTGCTGCAGGACCTGACGCTGAACTGGTACGCCAAGCCTTCCGCCGCGATCTACACCCGCGTGACAGCGGGCTACCTCGAGCGCATGTATGGCGGCGTGTCGGCCGAGGTCCTCTGGGCGCCGGCAGACCGTTCGCTCGCCGTCGGGGCCGAGGTCAACCGGGTGAAGAAGCGGGACTATGACGGCGGGTTCGACTTCCTCGACTACGAGGCCACGACCGGCCACGTCTCGCTCTACTACGATTTCGGCAACGGCTTCCTCGGGCAGATCGATGCCGGCCGCTATCTGGCCGGCGACGACGGGGTGTCGCTGCGCGTCAAGCGCCAGTTCGCCAACGGTTGGGAGATCGGGGCCTATGCCACCAAGACCGATCTCAGCGCCGAGGAGTTCGGCGAGGGCTCGTTCGACAAGGGCATCACCATCGACATCCCGGTGTCCTGGGCGATCGGCCAGCCGACCCGGCAGACGGTCGGCGCCTCGCTGGGCCAGCTCGCGCGCGACGGCGGGCAGCGGGTGCGCGTGAGCGGCCGCCTCTACGAGACGGTGCGCGACGGCACCGCCGACGGTATCTATCACGGATGGGGGAGGTTCTGGCGGTGAGCGCTTCGACGACGATTGAGCGCCGCGCTGTGCGGCTGACCGCCCTCCTCGCCGCCGCTCTGGGCCTCGCCGCCTGCGGCAGCCAGACGGGCGACGACGGCGGGACGCTGGGCGGCAGCCTCGTGCAGGTAGCGCGGCAGGCGATCGGCAGCGCGGGCGGCGGTGGCGCGGGCGCGCCGGCCGAGGCGCCACGGAGCGCAGAGCAGATGGCGGCAACCGCCCTGCAGGTGAACCCTGGCCCGCTGGTCCTCGCCGGGCTGGAGAGCGCAGGCGTGACCCAGGTCCTCGCCCTGACCGGCGAGAACGGCGCCATGCGGACCTACATGACGCCGAACATGGAGGGCGTGATCCTGCGCCGCGGCCTGCTGATCGGCACCCGCGGCATCGGCAACGACCTCTCGACGGCCGAGATCGGCACCGAGGGCCTGATCCGCAGCCGCAGCGCCGGCAGCGGCAACCGCATCATGCGCATCTATGGCGGCGACGGGCGCGAGCTTCCGCTGCCGATGACCTGCACCGTGGCGACTGGCGCCGGCCAGAGCTTCAGCTTCGCCGGCACCGCCTGGAACGCGACCCAGGTGGCCGAGACCTGCCGGATCGCAGGGGCGGAGGTGCAGAACAGCTATCTGGTGACGGCGGGCGGCGAGATCCCCGTCTCGCGGCAATGGGCCGGTCCGGGCCTCGGCTACATCACACTCCAGACCATCCGCCCCTGACGCGGCATCTTCTGCGGAAAAAGGCCCCGGAGTGTCGGGGCCTTTTTTCGTGCCGCCACCTACACCTTACGGGGCCGCAAAAAAAAGAGAAGGGGCCGGCATGACCGGCCCCGAGCTCGAGCTTTGTTGGTTCCGACGATCAGTCGTCGTCGCCGGTGGTGTCATCGTCGTCATCGTCCGACGCGATCGCGGCGATGACGCCGAGAAGCAGGAGGGCCGGGACAACCAGGCCGGCGTTGAAGGTGCCGGCCGGGCGGGTGTCGACGACGACCGGGGCGACGTCGACCACGGGGGCGACATAGCCGCCGGCGAAGGCGGTCGAGGCCGAGAGGCCGAGAGCCGCAACGAAGGTAGCGAATTTGGTCATGATCATGCTCCGTAGTCCACTCTTGAAAGCTGCCGTCTCCGACAACATCGCTGCGACAGTCTCACAATCCCCCCCGGTTGAAAAGCTGCCGAAACCGGCCCGGTGTGCGGATCACCTCCACTGTTGCAAATCCGACAACAAGGGTGATGCAGGCATGGTTCCGCCGGAATTGTGCCGCAAACAAAGGCCGTTGCGCGAAGGCCACGGTCCAGAGGAAAGACCGCGGATGCCGGGCATGTGACCGACGCGCCCGGCCTCAGCGCGGGCCGCCTCCACCCTTGCCCGGACGGCCGCCGCCCGGCCCGCCTTGCGGCCGCGGCCCGCGCGGTCCCTTTGGACCGCCGCCAGGGGCCCGCGGCGGGTGCCCGCCCTGCCCCTGCCCCGGAGGCTTGCCAGCGTCGTGAGGCCTGCGTGCAAAGGGTTTGGCATTGCGCGGCCCGCCACGATCGCGCGGATTGTCGCCCTCGCCGGCCTCGCCCCCGGCAGGGAAGCGGCGTCCCGTGGACTTGCCGCCGGGGCCGCCCGAGCGCGACCACGGCTTCGCCGCCTCGCCCGAGCGGCGCTCGTGACCGCCTTCGCGCCCGCCCGGTTTGCCACCGGGACCAGCCGAACGCCCCCAGGGCTTCGACCCCTCGGACGGGCGGCGATTGCCGGAACCCGCATCGCCCCCGGCGGAGAAGCGCCGGTCGCCCGGTTTGCCGCCGGGAGCGCCCGTCCGCACCCAAGGCTTGGCCCCGTCAGCCGGTCGGCGTTCGGAGCGCTCGCGATCCCCCTCGCCGTAGGGGCGGCGGCCGCCCGGCTTGTCATCGCCCGTGCGCGCCCACGGTTTCGCCCCTTCGGCGGGACGACGTTCGGCGCGCTCGCGAACACCCTCGCCATAGGGGCGGCGGCCGCCCGGCTTGCCACCGGGACCGCCCGTGCGCGCCCACGGCTTCGCCCCTTCGGTCGGACGGCGCTCGGCACGACCGGCATCACCCTCCGCATGGGGGCGGCTACCGGAGGGCTTGCCGCCCGGGCCGCCCTCGCGGTCCCATGGTTTCCTGCGCTCCGGCCCCTCGCGGCCTTCGGCAGCATCGCGGCGGGCATAGGGCTTCTCGCCCCCGAAGCGCTTGGGCTTGTCGAAGGGCCGCGGCGCCCCGGATGGCGGTCCCGAGCGGCGGGCCGGGCCGCGCTCGCCGGGCGCCGATGCTCCGAAGCGGCGCGGACCCTCGGGCTTGCCGCGGGCCTCCTCGCCGCCCTTGTCGCCGCGGCGCTCGGCATTCCACCGCTCGCGCGGCCGCTCGCCGCCGCGCGCATCGGGCCGCGCGTCAGGCCGCCGGTCGCCACGCTCCTCGCGGGCGGGCGCGCGGCGCTCCTCGGCCTCCTCCTGCCCCGGCAGCAGCCCGCCGAGCTGGTCGCGCAGCACCCGGCGCTTGACCTCGCGGACCTCGTTCTTCTCCAGATCGCCCAGCTTGAACGGCCCGTAGCCAATACGGATCAGGCGGTTCACCGTCAGCCCGACATGCGCCATCGCGCGGCGGATCTCGCGGTTACGGCCCTCGCGGATGCCGACCGTCAGCCAGGCGTTGGCGCCGCGCTGGCTGTCGATCTCGACCTCCATGGGCGCGAACTGCTCACCCTCGATCTCGATCCCGCGGCGCAGGGGAGCGAAGGTCAGCTCGTTCGGCAACCCGTTCACGCGCACCCGGTAGCGCCGCATCCAGGCGGTCGCCGGCAGCTCCAGCCGCCGCTTCAGCTCGCCGTCATTGGTCAGCAGCAGCAGCCCCTCGGAGGTGAGGTCGAGCCGCCCCACGGTCATCACCCGCGGCAGATCCCGCGGCAAGGCGTCAAAAACCGTCTGCCGGCCTTTCTCGTCGGCCTCCGACGTCACCAGGCCCACGGGCTTGTAATAGAGCCAGAGCCGCGTCTCCTGCGGCGCCTCCATCGGCTTGCCGTCCACCGCCACGCGATCGGAGGCGCGGATGTCGAGCGCCGGGCTGCGGATCACCGTGCCGTTCACCGAAACGCGACCCTCGAGGATCATGCGCTCGGCATCGCGGCGCGAGGCGATCCCGGCGCGGGACATGATCTTGGCGATGCGCTCGCCGCTCTTGGGCGCGGGGTCGTCGTCGCCCTCGGGATCGTCCGCGGGCGCGGCCTCGGGCGCGGCCTCGGGCAATGCGTCCTCGTGCGGACCGTTCGGGGCGGCATCCTCGGCCAGGCCAGTCGACGCCTCGCCCTCCGCGGGTGCATCCTCGGGCAACGCATCCTCCGGCAGGTCGGCCGGGGCGGCATCCTCGGGGAGCGCGTCCTCCAGCACATCGGTCGGCGCGGCATCCTCGGGGAGCGCATCCTCCGGAGCCGGAGCCTCCTGCTGCGCCGCCTCCTCGGGCAGCGCGGCCTGTTCGTCTTCGGGGCGGGGGTCGGCGTCGGTCATGGCGCAATCCTTCGCAATCGCTGCGGGGTGAAGGCGCGGGGCTTAGCCGCGCGGGGTCGGGATGGAAAGCCCCGGAAGCGGCGCGGGGTTGCACGACGCGGCGGCCTCCCCGAAAAGATGCGGCCATGGATTTCCGCACCCATATGCCGGCCGCCCTCGCCGCCGCCCGCGAGGCCGCCGCCCGCGGCGAAGTGCCCGTCGGCGCCGTGCTGGTCGATCCCGCGGGCCGCGTCGCCGCCATCGACGGCAACCGCACGAGGGCGCTGAACGACCCCACCGCGCATGCCGAAATCCTCGTGCTGCGGGCGGGCTGCGCCGCCGCCGGTTCGGAACGGCTGCCGGGCTGGCGGCTCTGGGTGACGCTCGAACCCTGCCCCATGTGCGCCGCGGCGATCTCGGCCACGCGGATCGAAACGCTCTACTATGGCGCGCCCGACCCGCGCATGGGAGGCGTCGCGCATGGCGCGCGGGTGTTCGATCATCCGCAATGCCATCATCGCCCGGAGGTGCATGGCGGCATCGCCGCGGCGGAGTCGGCGGCGCTGCTGCGCAGCTTCTTCGCCGCCCGTCGCGACGGCGGCGGACTGGACGGGGGCGATTTGCGGGGCATTTGAACCAACCTGAGGTTGCGCGATGGAGCCATGCCGGCCTATGCCTCGGGCGATCCTCGCAGCAGGCCCCGCATGCCGAGCCTTCTCCTTCTCTGCGCCGCCATTCTGACCGCCGCCGCGGGTCCGCCCGCGACATCCCATTCGTCGCCGAGCGTCGTCTGCATTGCGCCCGCACAGGCTGAGGCAGCCGAACTCACCGCCCGCCTCTGCACCGCGGTCGAAAACATCCTGCGCGGCCGCCTCGCACCTGCTCCCGACCCCGCGCCGCTTCTGGTCGAGGTTCTGGCGCAGCGCCGGGAGGGCTTCGATGCCCGTCTCGGCTGGCGCGGCCCGGACGCAACCCAATGGGGCCCGGTGCTGAGCAGCAGCAGCATCGATGCGCGCGGCATCGCGCCCGGCGCGGTCGAGAGCCTCGCGGCCGCGCTGCTGAAGGTCACGCCGGTTCCGGCCGCGATCCTCCCGCCCGCCCGCTGACCGGAGCCTGACGCGCCATGCCGATGCCCCAGCCGCCCCGCGCACTCGACGCCGCCGCCGTGCCCCTCGCCCGGCAGTTCACCCGGCTCTCGGAGGGCGGCGACGCGTCGGCGGGACCGGGCACCGCCTACACGATCCAGCCGGGCCAGTCTTTCAGCGGCCGCCTCGACTGGTCCGACGAGGACTGGGTGCGGGTCCATCTGGTCGCCGGGCAGAGCTACGTCTTCGAGTTGCGCGGCACCGGCAGCAACTGGCTGGTCGATCCGTTGCTCGGTCTGATGGACGCAAGCGGCGCGCTGGTCGACTGGTCCGACGACGGCGGCTTCCATGCCTTCGACTCGCGCCTCTCCTTCACCGCGGCGTCGACCGGCACCTATTACCTCGCGGCGATCGACTATGCCCGCCAGCCCGGCAATTACACCCTCTCGGCCTATCAAGCCGGCACCTGGAGCATGGCCGAGATCGGGGGCTATCTTTCGGACGGCTACTGGACCGCCGCCGGCGTGGGGCGGCGGGCCTTCGACGTCTCGCAGGATCGCATCATCACCTATGACATCGGCGCCCTGCCAGCCGATGCCGCGCGCCTTGCGGTCGCGGCGTTCGAGGCCTGGGCCTCGGTCTCGGGGCTGAGCTTCCGCGCCGTCGCGGGCGGCGCGGATATCCGCTTCGGCGATTCCGAGGGTGGCGCCTTCGCCTCCATGACGACCTCGGGGACGCGGATCGTCTCGGCCGAGGTGAACATCGCCGCGACCTGGGTCGCCGCCTACGGCGCGCATTACGGCAGCTACGCGCATCAGACCTACATCCACGAGATCGGTCATGCGCTCGGCCTCGGCCATGCCGGCCCCTACAACGGCACCGGCGGCTACGGGCGCGAGAATATCGCCGTCAACGACAGCTGGCAGGCCTCGGTGATGTCCTATTTCGACCAGGACCAGAACACCGCGATCCCGGCGTCCGAGGCCGCGCTGCTGACGCCGATGACCGCCGATCTGCTGGCGACTCAGGCCCTCTACGGGACGCCGCAGCTGCGCAGCGGGGATCACTATTACGGGGATCTGACGAACGCCGGGCGGGCTTACGCCATCGTGGCCGAGACGCTGCGTGGCGGGACCGGGCCGGTCGCCTTCACGATCCTCGATCACGGCGGCACCGACGTGCTCCACCTCGCGCATGACACCCGCAACCAGCTGATCGACCTGCGGCAGGGCGCCCACAGCAGCGCCTATGGCGGCACCGGCAACATCACCATCGCCGCGGGCACGGTGATAGAGAACGCAATCGCCGGTGCCGGCCACGACACGGTGATCGGCAATGCCGCCGGCAACTGGCTCTATGGGCGCGACGGCAATGACCACCTCTACGGTCTCGACGGCAACGACGTGCTGATCGGTGGCAATGGCGCCGACCGCATGTTCGGAGGCGCCGGCCACGACATCTACATCGTCGACGCCTCGGACACGGTCGTGGAACTCGCCGGCGGCGGCTGGGACACGATCCAGAGCGCGTGGAACGTGAGGCTTGCCGATCATGTCGAGGACGCGACGCTGACCGGCGCGCTCCACACCATCGCCTGGGGAAACGCCGCGGCGAACCAGCTGAGCGGGAACGCCGGCGACAACGGACTGATCGGCGGCGGCGGGGCCGACACGCTGATCGGCGGGGCCGGGAACGACCGCTACTATACCGACGCCCAGGACATCATCATCGAGGCGCCGGGCGGCGGGATCGACACGGTCCATACCGGCTTCGACCATGTGCTGGGCTACCAGGTCGAGAACCTCGTCCTCGGCGGCACGGCGCCGGTGCGCGGCACCGGCAATGCGCTCGACAATCGCATCGAGGGCAATGACGCCGGCAATCACCTGATCGGCCTGGGCGGGGCCGATACGCTGATCGGCGGCGCGGGCAACGACGTCTATTCGACCGACGGCTTCGACACGCTGATCGAAGCGCCCGGCGGCGGCATCGACATCGTGCTGTCGCCGGTGTCCCTCGCCCTCGCTCCCAACTTCGAGCATCTGTTCCTCGGCGGCACCGCCAGCATCGCGGCCTATGGCAACAGCGGCAACAACCAGCTGCGCGGCAACGCGGGCGACAACATCCTCGCGGGCGGCTTCGGCGATGACCACCTCACCGGCTTCGGCGGTGCCGATCGGTTCCTGTTCCGCGCCGGGCGCGACATCGTGGCGGATTTCGAGGACGGCGTGGACAGCATCGCCATCTCGCGCTCGCTGGCGGCGAGCGTCGCCGATGTCATGGCGCGGGGCGCGATCAGCGGCGGCGATGCGGTCTTCGACTTCGGCGGCGGCGACGTGCTGCGGGTAGCGGGGGTCACCAACCTCGAGCTTCTGCGCGACGACCTGGCGTTCTTCTGAACGCGGCTCAGTCGCGGAAGCTGCGGCTGTCCTTGATCTGGTCCCAGGCCCAGACGACCTCCTGCAACCGGTCCTCGTCCGAGCGGTCGCCGCCGTTCATGTCGGGGTGAAGATCCTTCACCAGGGACTTGTACTGCTTGCGTATTTCGGTCCGGGTCCAGGTGTCTCTGGCCTCGAGAATGTCGAGGGCGCGGCGCTCGGTCGGCGGCAGCTTGCGCCCGGCCGCGGCGCGGGCCTGCGGGGAGGTGCCGTTCGCGCCGAGGATCTCCAGCGGATCGTCCACCCCGTGCCGCGCCCAGGCCTGATCCTGCGCCCCCCGGCTGAAGGGGCGGGTCGGTCGCTCCCACACGGTCGCGTTGTCGAGGAACTGCTGGAACTCCTCCTCCGACTGGCCCTGAAAGTAGTTCCAGTTGAGGTTGTATTCCCGCACATGGTCCTTGCAGAACCAGTAATAATCGTCCAGCGCGCGGGGCGATTTCGGCGCGCGGTACTGGCCGGGGCGGTCGCACCCCTCCTTGTCGCAGACCCGCGTCGAGGTCTCGAAGGCGCCCGACATCCCGCGTCGCCCCTTGGCGCGGCGCTTCTTGTCGGAGGCCGCGGAGATGTCGAAACCGAAAGGGTCGGTCTTGCTCATGGTCCACTTTCCGGTGGGCTTTTCGATCAGGAGGCGGGAGTTTACGCTATTCGACGGAACAAGGAAGGGGCCCCCGGGGATGATTGCCGACGAGATGCGTGAACGCCTGCAGGTGCTGGAGCCGGTGCGGCTGGAGGTCATTGACGAGAGCGAGCAGCACCGCGGCCATTCCGGCTGGCGCGAGGGGGGCCAGACGCATTTCCGCGTCCGGCTGGCGAGCCGGCGGTTTTCCGGCATGAACCGCGTGGCTCGGCATCGGCTGGTCCACGAGAGCCTGGGCGAGATCGTGCCGCGCATCCATGCGTTGGCGCTGGAACTGGACGAGGGCTGAGCGGGGCGGCTGCTTGAGAACATAGGCGGAACATCGTAGCATGGCGGCATGACCGCGCGCTTCGATCCCTCGATTCTCCTGCCCGCCGCCCCGACTTCCGCCGGACAGGTGGAGCTGGCCCCCGGCCTCGGCTTCGCCGCCGGACGGGTGCATGAGCTGACGGGCCCCGCCCGCCGCACGCTGGCGCTGATGCTGGCGGCACGGGTCGAGGGACCGGTGGTCTGGATCGGTCCGGGGAATCCCGGCGAGGGGCTGATGCCGCAGGGCGTCGCGCGCTGGACCCTTCCCGAGCGGCTGCTCACCGTCGCCGCGCGCCGGGCCGAGGACCGCCTCTGGGCGGTGGAGGAGAGCCTGCGGAGCCGCGCGGCCGGGCTGGTGGTGGCGGAGCTGGACTCGCCCTGCGGCCTCACGCCGGTGCGGCGGCTGCTGCTCGCAGGCGAGGGCGGGCGGGCGATGGCGCTTTTGCTCACGCCCGAGGGCATCACGCCCGGAACCGAGAGCCGCTGGCGCATGGATTTCGCCCATCGGCCCGGCCAGGACGGCTGGACGCTCGCCCTGCAACGCGCGCGGATGGTTCCGCCCGGTCGCTGGCGGCTGCGGGCTGACACAAGGGGGCGGGTCTTCACGGGCGCTGCGCCCCTGGCCCCTGCTGCCGGTCCCGAAACGCCTCCCGCCTCCTGCGCCCGCGCGGCTCTCGCCTTTCCGCAGGTGCAACCCCTCGACTGCACCCGCCATCCGCCCGATCCGCGCCGCGGAGCCACGGCGGCGGGCAGCGTTCGCGTCGGGAGTCCCGCACCTCCAGAGCGCATCGTGGACAAACCGCCGCCGCGTCCCTAGCGTCCGCCGGATCGAGCAACGAGTCGCCCCAATGACCGCCATCATCGAGGTCGAGCGCCTCTCCAAACGCTACGCCAAGGGACCGCTCGCCCTCGACGAGGTCTCGCTCGAGGTCCGCGAGGGCGAGATCCTGGCGCTTCTCGGACCCAACGGCGCCGGCAAGACCACACTGATCTCGATCATCTGCGGGCTCGTGGTGCCGACCTCCGGCACGGTCCGGGTCGGCGGCCATGACATCCGCACCGACTGGCGCGCGGCGCGGCGGATGATCGGCCTCGTGCCGCAGGAGATCGCGCTCGAACCCTTCGAGAAGGTCGCCGCCGCCGTGGCCTTCACCCGAGGCCTCTACGGCGCCCCGCCCGACCCCGCCTGGATCGAGCGGGTGCTGAAGAGCCTGACCCTCTGGGACAAGCGCGACACGATCACCAAGGCCCTCTCGGGCGGCATGAAGCGGCGCGTGCTGATCGCCAAGGCGCTCTCGCACCGCCCGCGGGTGCTGTTTCTCGACGAGCCGACCGCGGGCGTCGACGTGCAGCTTCGCCGCGAGATGTGGGAGGTGGTGCGCGAGCTGCGGGCCGAGGGCGTGACGGTGATCCTGACCACGCATTACCTCGAGGAGGCCGAGGAGATGGCCGACCGCGTCGGCGTCATCGACAAGGGGCGCCTGCTGCTGCTGCGCCCCACGCCCGAGCTGATGGGCGAATTCGGCCGCAAGCAGCTGACGATCGAGCTGGACCGGCCGCTGGCCGCGCTGCCCGACGCGCTCGCCGGCCCCGGCCTCGCGCTGTCGCCGGACGGGTTGCGGATCACCTACGACTACGACACCCGGGCCGGGCGGACCGGGATCGCGCGGCTGCTGGGCGAGTTGGCGGCGCGCGGCATCGGGGTGCGAGACGTGGCCACGCGGCAGTCCAGCCTCGAGGAAGTGTTCCTCAACCTCGTCGGGGGGCAGGCGGCATGAACTGGCGGGGCGTGCGGGCGATCTTCGGCCACGAGATGACGCGGTTCTTCCGCACGCTGACGCAGTCGATCGCCTCGCCGGTGATCTCGACCGTGCTCTATTTCGTGGTCTTCGGCGCCGCCATCGGCCATCGCATCCAGTCGGTCGACGGCGTGCCCTATGCCGCCTTCATCGTGCCGGGGCTGATGATGCTGACGGTGCTGCAGCAGTCGGTCGCCAACGCCTCCTTCGGGATCTACTTCCCGCAGTTCTCGGGCACGATCTACGAGATCCTCGCCTCGCCCACCGGCTGGGCGGAGGTGACGCTCGGCTATGTCGGCGCGGCGGCGGCCAAGGCGGTGTTCGTGGCGCTGCTGATCCTGCTGACCTCGTTCTTCTTCGTCGACATCCGGGTGGCGCATCCGCTCTGGATGATCGCCTTCCTGGTCCTGACGGCGGTGTCCTTTTCGCTCCTCGGCTTCATCATCGGCCTCTGGGCGCGCAACTTCGAGCAGCTGCAGATCATCCCGATGATGGTGATCACGCCGCTCGTGTTCCTCGGCGGCGCCTTCTACTCGGCCTCCATGCTGCCGCCGCTCTGGGAGAACGTGGCGAAGCTCAACCCGGTCCTCTACCTCATCTCGGGCTTCCGCTGGTCGTTCTTCGGCTTCGCCGATGTCCCGGTAGGTCTGTCGCTGGCCGCCGTGGCGCTGATGCTGGTGATCTGTCTTGGGGTGATCCGCTGGATCTTCCTCTCCGGCTGGCGGCTGCGCGCCTGAGCGTCAGGTGAAGATGAAGTCGGAACCATCCAGCAGTCGCATGTCGGTGTTGATGAAATAGAGATAGTCGCCCCGGAACAGCAGCAGCGTATGCGCGCCGCGCTGCTCGATCTGCAGATCGGCTAAACTGTGGGCGAGGCCGATCAGCTGGACCTGGTCGATGCCGTTCTGGAAATCGGCGATCATGTCGGTGCCACCACCCGCAGCAAAGACGAAGCGGTCCGCACCCGCCCCGCCCTGCAGCGTATCGTTGCCGAGATCACCGGTCAGCGTGTCGTTGCCCGGCCCGCCCACGAGATGGTCGTTCCCCTGGCGCCCAGCCAGCAGGTTGGGCCCGGCATTGCCGACGACAACATTGTCACCCGCGTTGCCGATACCAGTTGCGCCGGCCAGCAGGGTCAGCCGCTCGACATGGTCGGGCAAGGTAAAGGAACTCTGCGCCATCGCGTGGTCATAGCCACCGCCCGCGCGTTCCACGATCAGGTCGTCGGCATCCACGACGTAGGTGTCGTCGCCCCCGAGGCCGACCAGGGTATCGCGGCCGCCGCCGCCCGAGAGGTGGTTGGCGGATGCGTTTCCGACCAGGTAGTTGGCGGCAGCGTTGCCCCGTCCGGCGAAGGCCGTGCCGGAAAGCTCGAGCGCGTCGACATGGTCGGGCAGGACGTAGTTGCCGATCGAAAAGACCGTGTCCCAGCCGCCATTCGCCGCTTCGACGATCAGGTCGAATCCGTCGGTGAAATAGGTATCGTCCCCGCCGCCGCCGATCAGGGTGTCGAAAGCGCCGAGGCCCAGGAGCGTGTCGGCGCCTGGCCCTCCGGTCAGACGATTGGGCAGATCGTTGCCGCGGAGAAGCGCCCCCGCCGCTCCGGTCAGGACCAGATGCTCGACATGCGCGGGAAGGGTGAAACTGCCGGGGCTGTGGACCGTGTCGATGCCGGCGCCGGGTGCCTCGAAGATCGTGTCGGGCCCCTCGACGATGTAGAGGTCGTCGCCGAGGCCCCCCGACATCGTGTCGGCCCCCGCCCCGCCCGCGAGCGTGTTGGCCGCGTCGTTGCCCATCAGCCAGTCGTCCCCCTCGCGGCCATAGGCCGCGATGGGGTTGGTGCCGCCGAGCATCAGGATCTCGACATGCGGCATGATGGTCGCCGTGACGGGGGACCACATCACGTCGCGGCCGCCGCCCGCGACCTCGACGATCGTGTCGAGACCATCGGTGATATAGAAATCGTCGCCCGCTCCGCCCATCAGCGTGTCCGCGCCGCCGCCGCCGGTCAGCTGGTTGCGGCCGGCGTTGCCGACGATGACGTTGTCGAGGTCGTTCCCGGTGCCGTCGATATCGGCCGCGCCGCTGAGATGCAGCGCCTCGACATGCTGGGGCAACTCGTAGGTGGCGGTGCTGAAGACGGTGTCATAGCCCCCGCCGGCCGCCTCGATCACCAGGTCCTCGCCGTCGACGATGTAGATGTCGTCGCCGGCGCCGCCGACCAGCGTGTCGCTGCCGCCATAGCCGTCGATCACGTTGGCGCCGGGCGTGCCGGTGATGTGGTTGTTGCCCCGGTTGCCGCGGGCGTGGCCGTCGCCCCCGCCCAGCAGCACCAGAACCTCGATCCAGTCGCCGAGCGCGTAGGAGCCTGCGGCCCTGACCGTGTCCTCGCCGCCGCCCTCCAGCTCGATCACGGTGTCGTCGGTGCCGACCAGATAGAGGTCGTCGCCGCCGCCGCCGATCAGGACATCGGCGCCCTCGCCCGCCTCCAGCGTGTCGTTGCCGGCGCCGCTCTCCAGCCGGTTGTCGAGGGCGTTGCCCGCCAGCCGGACCCCGAAACCCGCCGCGGAGATGGCGTTCTCGACATGGTCCGGCAGCGTCAGCGAGCCGTTGAACAGGATCGTGTCGATCCCGCCCCCGGCCTCCTCGATCACGGTATCGAGGGCGTCGATGACATAGGTGTCGTTGCCGCGGCCGCCGATCAGCGTGTCGGCGCCCTTCCCGCCGGTCAGCACATTGGCCCAGTCGTTGCCGGCGATGCGGTTGGCGAGGTCGTTGCCCGTGGCGTCGATCGGGCCGGGGCCGATGATGACGATGTTCTCGACATGATCGGGCAGCGCCATCGACTCGCGGATCAGCAGCGTGTCGATGCCGCCGCCCGCAAGCTCGATGATGAGATCGCCGGGCCGGGCGTCGTAGGTGTCGTCGCCCTTGCCGCCGATCAGCGTGTCGCGCCCGCCGCCGCCCGAGAGGACGTTGGCCGCGTCGTTGCCGACAATACGGTTGTTGCCTGCGTTGCCGGTGCCGTTGATGGCAGCCGTACCGATCAGTTCCAGATGTTCGACCCCGGCCCAGAGGACGGCCGAGACGGAGCTTTGCAGCGTGTCCTCGCCGCCGCCGTCCCATTCCACGATCACGTCGTCGGGCCCGTGCGAGACATAGAGGTCGCCTCCCGCGCCGCCGATCAGGGTGCTGCGGCCCACCTCACTGACGAGCGTGTCGTTGCCAGCGCCCGCGTCGAGCCGGCCGCCCCCGGCCCGGCTGACGAGGAGGTTGTCGCCTGCGTTGCCGGTGCCGCTGAGCCCCGCGACGGTGAGGACCAGCGCCTCGACATGATCGGGCAGCGCATAGTCCACCGTGGTCAGGATCGTGTCGAAGCCCTGCCCCGCCGCCTCAATCACCAGGTCGGCGGCGGAGTCGACGTAATAGACGTCGTCGCCGCCGAGACCGATCAGCGTGTCGTCGCCCTTGTGGCCGTCGAGGTGGTTCGCGGCGTCCGTCCCCGTCAGCAGATCGGTGCCCCAGCCGCCGATCAGATGCTCGACCCCGATCAGCGTGTCGCGGCCCAGGCCGGTGACCTGCCCGTCGGTGATGCGGAGGTCGACGACATAGTTGCCGCCGCCCCAGAGGCGCACGGTATCTTCGCCGTCGCCGCCGATCAGCAGGTCGTTGCCCGCGTCGTTCATCAGCAGGTCGTCACCGGCGCCGCCGTCAAGGCTGTCGTTCCCGGTGCCGCCGCGCAGCGTGTCCCCCGCGGCGCTGCCGGTCAGGCGGTCGTGGCCGGCGTCGCCGTTGAGCGATGCGCCGGCGGCCCGTGCAGGATCGGCTCCCCTGGCCAGCTTGGCGGTGAGGACATCCGCCCCGCCGCCGCCGCGCAGGTCGGCGGCAGGCCCGGCAAGCGTCCATTCGATCGCCACCGCGGCCGAGAGGCTGGACGCATCGACGATGCCGATGCCGGTCGCGGGTCCCTTGATCGGGACGGTCCCGCTGTTCGTGTCGCGGACCTCTGCCGCCCCCGCCCCGCCGGTGATCCGCACCGGGGCCGTGCCCCCCGGCGCAGCATCTCCTGAGATCGTCAGGACGCCGTTCGTCGATATGGCCGTCAGCACCGGGTCGTCACCTCGATCCGCCTGCTTTCGGCACCCCCGCGCCCATCAAGCATGACCCGCCCGATTCCGGCAAACCGCAAGTCCCGCGCATTTGAACGATCCCGCGCCCTTTCGGCCGCCCGCCGGCGCCGCTATATGGCGCGCGATGAGCCTCAACCCGCCCGACCTGCGCCCCGACCGCGCCCGCGCCGCGCTGCCCGAGCCCGAGGCTCGCCGCGGCCAGCCGCGCATCGGCATGGTCAGCCTCGGCTGCCCCAAGGCCCTCGTGGACAGCGAGCGCATCCTCACCCGCCTGCGCGCCGAGGGCTATGCCATCAGCCCCGACTACGCGGGCGCCGAGGCGGTGATCGTCAACACCTGCGGCTTCCTCGACAGCGCCAAGGCCGAGAGCCTCGAGGCGATCGGCGAGGCGCTGGCTGCCAACGGCCGGGTGATCGTCACCGGCTGCCTCGGTGCCGAGCCCGACTACATCACCGGCGCGCACCCCTCGGTGCTGGCGGTGACGGGGCCGCATCAATACGAGCAGGTGCTGGACGCCGTGCACGCCGCGGTGCCGCCGTCGCCGGACCCGTTCGTGGACCTGCTGCCCGCCTCCGGCGTGCGCCTGACGCCGCGTCACTTCGCCTATCTGAAGATCTCCGAGGGCTGCAACCACGCCTGCCGCTTCTGCATCATCCCCGACATGCGCGGGAAGCTGATGAGCCGCCCGGCCCATGCGGTCGTGCGCGAGGCCGAGCGGCTGGTCGAGGCCGGAGTGCGCGAGCTTCTGGTCATCAGCCAGGACACCTCCGCCTACGGCCTCGACCTGCGCCATGGCGAGGAGCGCGGCCACCGCGCCCATATCACCGACCTCGCCCGCGATCTGGGACAACTCGGCGCGTGGGTGCGGTTGCACTACGTCTATCCCTACCCCCATGTCCGCCAGCTGATCCCGCTGATGGCGGAGGGGCTGGTCCTGCCCTATCTCGACGTGCCCTTCCAGCACGCGCACCCTGCGGTGCTGAAGCGCATGGCCCGCCCGGCCGCCGCCTCGAAGACGCTGGACGAGATCGCCGCATGGCGGCGCGACTGCCCCGATCTGGCGATCCGCTCGACCTTTATCGTGGGCTTTCCGGGCGAGACCGAGGCCGAGTTCCAGACGCTGCTCGACTGGCTGGAGGAGGCGCAACTCGATCGCGTGGGCTGCTTCCAGTACGAGAACGTGAAGGGCGCCCGCGCCAACGCGCTCCCGGACCATGTCGCGCCCGAGGTGAAGCAGGAGCGGTGGGAGCGCTTCATGGAGAAGGCGCAGGCCGTCAGCGCCGCGAAGCTCGCGGCGAAGGTCGGGACGCGCCAGCAGGTGATTGTGGACAGCGTGGACGCCGAGGGCGCCACCTGCCGCACCAGGGCCGACGCGCCGGAGGTGGACGGCGCGCTCTACATCGACGAAGGCTTCGAGGGGCTGGCGCCGGGGGACATCCTCGAGGTGACGGTGGAGGAAGCGGGGGAATACGATCTCTGGGGGCGGGTGTGAGCTGGCGTGACCGGCTCGCGCCCTTTGTAGCCGCGCATTACGAGGTCCACGAGTGGCGCCATGCGAGCGCCATCCTCGTCCAGGACTACCCCGAGGAATGGGACGACCTGATGGCGGTGCTGGAAGCCTTCCGCCTGCATCGGCGCTGGATCGAGGTCGGCGGCGGCAACAAGTCGAAGGTTTCGGGCTTCATCGATGGCTTTCTCGCCGCGCGCGGCTGGCGCGAGCGGCAGTTCCGCACCGCGGTGCAGATCGACGACACGCGGCTGGAAAGCCCGACGCACAAGGTTGACTGCTTCCGTAACGGGGTCGGCATCGAGATCGAGTGGAACAACAAGGACCCCTTCTATGACCGGGACCTGAACAACTTCCGCCTGCTTTTCGACCTGCGCGCACTTTCGGTTGGCGTCATCATCACCCGCTCGGACGAGCTTAGGGAAATCTTCAGCGCTCTCGGGCGATCCTCCTCCTACGGCGAATCGACTACCCACATGTCGAAGCTCCTGCCGCGGATCGAGGGCGGCGGCGGCGCCGGCTGCCCGCTGCTTGTGTTCGGCATCACGAAGGCGCTCTATGTCGAAGGGGACGAGGCATGACCACCGCATCCGACGACCTGCTCGCAACCGCCGGGGCGACGCGCTTCGGCACGGTCCTGGCCGACCCGCCGTGGCAGTTCCAGAACCGCACCGGCAAGATGGCGCCCGAGCATCGGCGGCTCTCACGCTACCCGACCATGACGCTGGCCGAGATCTGCGACCTGCCGGTGGAGGCGATCGCAGCCGAGCGCGCGCATCTCTACCTGTGGGTGCCGAACGCGCTCCTGCCCGAAGGGCTGAAGGTCATGGAGCACTGGGGCTTCACCTACAAATCGAACGTGATCTGGTACAAGATCCGCAAGGATGGCGGGCCGGACCGGCGCGGGGTCGGCTTCTACTTCCGCAACGTGACCGAGATCCTGCTCTTCGGCACCCGCGGGCGCGACGTGCGGACGCTGGCACAGGGGCGGCGGCAGGAGAACCTGCTGGCCTCGCAGAAGCGCGAGCACAGCCGCAAGCCGGACGAGCAATATGCGCTCATCGAGGGGTGCAGCTGGGGGCCGCGGCTGGAGATGTTCGCCCGCGGCCCGCGGCTCGGCTGGACCGTCTGGGGCAACCAGTCCGAGGAATACACGCCCGATTGGCCAACCTACGCCAACCACTCGCAGAGCAAGGTGGTCAAGCTGCGTGGCTGACCTCCGCTGGGACCCGGAGGGCAAGTCCCGCAAACCGCTGATCGTCGGCATCGGGGCGCAGAAGGCGGGGACCTCGTGGCTGAGCCAGATGCTGGGCCAACACCCGCAGGTCTGGACCACGCCCTTCAAGGAAATCCACTTCTTCAACCACCTCTACATTCCCGAACACCGCTACTGGATCCGCTGGCATTACCGCAACAAGCCGGCCGAGATCCGCGCCCGCTTCCAGCGTCGGGGTGGGGTCATCCCGCCGCAGATGGACAGCTATCTCGACCGCGTGGCCAATTCGCGGCACATGTATACCCGACCCTGGTATCGGTGGATCTTCCATCCGGCGCCGAAGGGCAGCTTTCCGATCGACGTGACGCCGGAATACTCGACCCTCCCCGAGGACGGCGTGCAGTTCATGGCCGAATGGCTCGACCGGGCGCGGTTCATCTACCTGATCCGCGACCCCGCCGACCGCGCCGCCTCGCAGCTTCGCATGAATCTCGCCCGCGAGAAGCGGCGGCCGAAGACGCTGGACGACTGGCTGCGGGAGGTCGAGAACCCCGTGCTGGGCGACCGCGGCGACTATGCGGCCAACCTGCCTCGCTGGCAAAAGCATGCGGGCGACCGGCTGCTGGTGCTGCCCTATGGCCGGATCAAGTCCGACCCGCGCGGGCTGCTGGCCGAGGTGGAGCGGTTCTGCGGTCTGGTGGACTGGGACTACCGCAACCCGCAGACGGTGGTCTTCGAGGGTCCGAGAGAGATCGCGCTGCCGGAGCCTGCAATGGCGGCACTGCGAGCGCGATTCGCGCCGCAATACGACTATCTGCGCGAGAGTTTCGGGCCGGCGTTCCTGGAGGCGATCCGCTGAGCCGGTTGTAAAAAGACTGGACAGGTCGCCCCGCGGCGGGCCTCATCGCAGGCGCATGACCGACCCACAGGAGCCCCGGATGCGCCTTGCCCAGATTTCCCGCCCCGCCCTTTCCCGTCTCGCCCTCGCCGCCGGTCTCGGCCTCGCCGCCGGACCCGCCCTCGCCCTCGACGAACTGGTCGAGAAGCAGAGCTTCACCCTCGCCGATTTCGTCACCGAGGGCGGCGAGACGATCCCCGAGATGACCCTCGGCTACGAGACCTACGGCACACTGAACGAGGCGAAAGACAACGCCATCCTCATCACGCATTTCTTCTCGGGCAACTCGCATGCCGCCGGGAAATATGCCGAGAACGACCCGGCGCCGGGCTACTGGGATTCGATCATCGGCCCCGGCAAGCCGATCGACACCGACAAATATTTCGTCGTCTCGGCCGACACGCCGGTGAACCTCGGGGCGAAGAACCCCAACGTCATCACCACCGGCCCCGCGACGGTCAACCCGGCCACCGGCGAGCCCTGGGGCATGGACTTCCCGATCATGACCATCGGCGATTTCGTCGAGACCCAGCACGGGCTGATGCAGCAACTCGGGATCGAGAAGTGGCACGCGGTCATGGGCGCCTCGATGGGCGGCTTGCAGGCCTATGACTGGGCCGCGCGCCATCCCGACAAGCTCGAGCGGGTGATCCCGGTCATCGCTTCGGGCTATGCCGATGCGGGGCTGATCGCCTGGCTCGACATCTGGGCCGCGCCGATCCGGCTCGATCCGAACTGGAACGGCGGCGACTACTACGGCGGCACCGCGCCCGACGCGGGCCTCGCCCAGGCGCTGAAGATCGTGACCTTCCACGCCGGCTCGCCCGAGTTCTACAATCCGACCTTCGGCCGCGACTGGACCGCCGAAGACGCCGATCCGGGCCAGTCCTGGCAGCATGAGTTCAAGGTCGTCCAGACCCTGAATGACGGCGGCGCGGCGCGGGCGGGATCGGCGGACGCGAACCACCTCCTCTACCTCGCGCGCGCCAACCAGCTCTTCGTGGCGGGTGGCACCGACGGCGACATCTTCGACGGGCTGAAGGCGATCGACGTGCCGGTGCTCATCATCCACTCGAACGAGGACGAGGTCTTTTCCGGCGACGCGGTGCGCGAGACCGCGGCCATCATCCGCTCGGACGGGACGCCGGTGCAGGTGGTCGAGCTTCAGGGCGTCATGGGCCACCTCGATGGCGTGGTGAGCATCGCGCAGGCCGGCGAGCAGATCCGCGCCTTCCTCTCCGAGCCCGAGAGCTGACCGCGACCAGGGCCGCGCCCCGGCGCGGCCCGCCTTCCGCTTCCCCGTGCGAGCGCCTAGATAGCCCGCAACCAGCGGACAGGAGCGGATCATGGCCTCGTATCAGTATGTCTACCACATGGATGGCGTCTCGAAGACCTATCCCGGCGGCAAGAAGACCTTCGAGAACATCCGCCTGAACTTCCTGCCCGGCGTGAAGATCGGCGTCGTCGGCGTGAACGGCGCGGGCAAGTCCACGCTGCTGCGGATCATGGCTGGCATCGACAAGGACTTTTCCGGCGAGGCCTGGGCCGCCAAGGGCGCGACCGTGGGCTACCTGCCGCAGGAGCCGCAGCTTGACCCGGCGCTGAATGTGCGCGGCAACGTCATGGAAGGCGTCAAGGCCAAGCAGGCCAAGCTCGACCGCTACAACGAACTGGCGATGAACTACTCGGACGAGACCGCCGAGGAGATGGCGAAGCTGCAGGACGAGATCGACGCCGAGAACCTGTGGGATCTCGACAGCCAGGTGGACGTGGCGATGGAGGCGCTGCGCTGCCCGCCGGACGATGCCGACGTGGAGACCCTCTCGGGCGGCGAACGGCGGCGGGTCGCGCTCTGCAAGCTGCTGCTGGAAGCGCCCGACATGCTGCTGCTGGACGAGCCCACGAACCACCTCGACGCCGAGACTATCGCCTGGCTGCAGAAGCACCTGATCGAATATCCCGGCACGATCCTGATCGTGACCCACGACCGCTACTTCCTCGACGACATCACCGGCTGGATCCTCGAACTCGACCGCGGCCGCGGCATTCCCTACGAGGGCAACTATTCCGCCTGGCTGGAGCAGAAGGCGAAACGGCTGGAGCAGGAGGCGCGCGAGGACAAGGCGCGGCAGAAATCGCTGGAGCGCGAGCTGGAATGGATTCGCGCCGGGGCGAAGGCGCGGCAGGCCAAGCAGAAGGCCCGGATCAACGCCTATAACGAGATGGCCGCGAAATCCGAACGCGAGAAGGTCGGCAGCGCCCAGATCATCGTCCCGAACGGCCCCCGCCTCGGTGGCCGGGTGATCGAGGTGAAGGGCCTGGCGAAAGCCTTCGGCGACAAGCTGCTGATCGAAGGGCTCGATTTCAGCCTGCCACCCGGCGGCATCGTCGGCGTGATCGGCCCGAACGGCGCCGGCAAATCGACGCTGTTCCGCATGCTGACCGGGCAGGAAGAGCCCGACGCGGGCGAGATCCTCTTCGGCGACACGGTGCAACTGTCCTACGTCGACCAGTCCCGCGACGCGCTGAACCCGTCGAAAACGGTGTGGGAGGAAATCTCCGGCGGGGCCGAGGTGATCCAGCTCGGCGACGCGCAGATGAACAGCCGCGCCTATGCCGGGGCGTTCAACTTCAAGGGCGGCGACCAGCAGAAGAAGGTGGGCCTGCTCTCGGGCGGCGAGCGCAACCGCGTCCACATGGCGAAGCTGCTGAAATCCGGCGGCAACGTGCTGCTGCTGGACGAGCCGACCAACGACCTCGACGTCGAGACGCTGCAGGCGCTGGAAGCCGCGCTGGAGGATTTCGCCGGCTGCGCGGTCATCATCTCGCACGACCGCTTCTTTCTCGATCGGCTCTGCACGCATATCCTCGCATTTGAGGGCGATGCGCATGTGGAGTGGTTCGAGGGGAACTTCGAGGCGTATGAGGCGGACAAGGTGCGGCGCCTAGGGCCGGACAGCATCGAGCCGAAGCGGGTGAAGTACAAGAAATTCACGCGCTGAGGCGGGGCAAATGGGATCGTCGGACATCGCCGCGGTCTCGCCGCCGGCACTCGCCCGCACCACCCACCCCATCGTGACTGGCCCGCCCCCACGCGGCCCCTTACCCATGGCCCATCCGACCGGAAAGGACCGCCATGCCGACCCGCCGCCATGCCCTCGCCCTCGGTGCCGCCTTCATCGCCCTGCCGGCCCTCGGCCTCGCACGGGACAACCCGATGCCCGAGGCGCTGCGGGAGGCGCTCGAGCGCGACCCGAACGCGCCGGTCCTCGGCAATCCCGAGGGCGACATCACGCTCACGCAGTTCTTCGACTACAACTGCCCCTTCTGCCGCCAGCTCATGCCCGAGATCCCGCGGTTGATCGCGGCCGATCCGGGCCTCAGGATCGTGTTCCGTGAGTGGCCGGTCTTCGGCGAGGGGTCGGAGTTTGCGGCGCGGGCGGCCCTCGCCACGCTCGACCAGGGGAAATACTGGCCGATGCATGCCGGGCTGATGGGGCTGAAGAACCGCGCGGCGGAGCCCACGGTGCTGCGGGTGGCCGAGGCGCAGGGGATCGACTTGGGGCGGATGCGCACCGAGATGGAGGCCGAGCGGGTCGCGGCCCATATCGCGCGCTCGCATGAACTGGCCGACCACATGGGGCTGGTCGGGACGCCCACGCTGATCGCGGGCGACGAAGGGCATTTCGGCCGTGCCAGCCTGGAGGAGCTTCAGGCCATGATCGCCCGTGCCCGCGAGACGCTGGGCTGAGGCCGGCCGCCTCAGGAGGTCAGCTGCCGCCCCTTGGAGCCGCAGTCATGGCCGCCCGAGGGCAGGACCACCGGCGGTGTCGTGTCGGTCGGCGCGGCGACGGGCGGGGTGGGCGCAGGCGTCGGCGCGGTCTGGGCCGCGACGCTGCCGGCGGCGGCGATCGCCAGCACGGCCGCAAGGATCGGGAGCTTCATGGGAGCACCTCCGTTCGGTGCGGCGCGCTGCCGCACCCGGAAGCATGAGGCCGACTCGGTCGGGCTGGCAAGCGTCCTGACCGGGAACGCGGCCGCTACCGGGGCATTGCCACCCCGAAGCAACCGCGAAAGGACATCACATGAAGGGCGCCCTTGCCTGGCTCATCGGCATCCCGATCCCGATCATCATCATCCTCTACCTTCTCGACGTCTTCTGATCCGCGGGCCCGGCGGCGTCCTCCATCAATTCCCAGTGCAGCGCGAACTCGCCGAGCTTGCGGCGCAGCGCCTCCGGGTCGGTCTTCGGGCCGGGACGGATACGGGCGACGAGGCCGCGTCTGCGGTCCTCCGTCACCTCGCCGACATCGGCACCGAGCGGTCTCAGCTCCGCATCCAGCACCCGCGCGATGGCGCGCGCGCGCAGCGGCTGCTTGAGGATCTTGCCGACCGCGGTCTTCGGCAGCACGTCGAGGATCTCGACATGCTTCGGCACCGCGGCGCGCTCGCTCACACGGGCACGGGCGTGCTCCAACAGTTCCTCGGGGCTGGCCTTCCCGCCATCCACCAGTTCGACATAGACGCAGGGCAGTTCGCCCGCGAAGGCGTCGGGTTGGCCCACGGCGCCGGCGAAGGCGACGGCCGGGTGGCTCATCATCGCGGCCTCGATCTCGGCCGGGTCGATGTTGTGGCCGCCGCGGATGATGAGGTCCTTGGCCCGCCCGGTGATCCACAGGTAGCCGTCGGCGTCGATCCGGCCGAGGTCGCCGGTCCGCAGGTAAATTCCCTCGGCGAACAGGTCGCGGTTCTTGTCGGCCTCGACATAGGTCGAGCCGGGCAGCACGCCGGGATTGGCCACGCAGATCTCGCCCACCTCGCCTTCGCCGCAGTCCACCGGCCCGGCATCGGTGTGGCGCAGGATGCGGACGCGGGTATGCGGGAACGGGATGCCGACCGAGCCGACCTTCTTGCGGCCGAAGGGCGGGTTGGCGCTGACGAGGCAGGTCGCCTCGGTCAGCCCGTAGCCCTCGGCGATCTCGACCCCGGTCGCTTCCTTGAAGCGGTTGTAAAGCTCGACCGGCAGCGGCGCCGAGCCCGAGATCGCGGTCTTCAGCGTGCCGACATCGGCATCCACCTTGCGCTGCATCAGCGCAGCGATGGCGGTCGGGACCGTGATGAGGAAGGTCGCCTGCCAGCGTTCGATCAACTTCCAGAAGTTGTCGAACACCCCCTCGCCGCGGTAGCCCGCTGGCGTCGGCATTACCAGATGTGCGCCCGAGCCGATGCAGGCCATCAACACCGGATAGGCGGCGAAGACGTGAAACAGCGGCAGCGGGCACATCAGCACGTCATCCGACGTGAACAGAAGCTCCGAGCCAAGCCAGCCGTTGTAGATCATCCCCGAATACTTGTGCTGCGCGACCTTCGGCAGCCCGGTGGTGCCGCCTGTGTGGAAATAGGCCGCGATGCGGTCCTGGTCCGGGTTCTCGAAGGTCAGGCGCGTGTGCTTGTGGGCCGAGGCCTCTGCCTCGAAGTCGAGCACGCGGGCGTTGTGGCGGAGCTTCACCCGCGGCCGCAGCAGCCGCGCCGCCACGCGCTTGATGCCGGAGAGATAGGGCGCGAGGTCCACCTCCAGCACGGCCTCGACATTGGGCGCCTCGGCCACCGCCTGCGCGGCCTTCTGGGCCACGTCGCTCTTGGGGAAGGCCTTGAGCGTGACCAGCACCTTGGCATTCGTCTCGCGCAGGATGCCGGCGATCTGCTCGGGTTCGAGCAACGGGTTGATCGGGTTGACGATGCCCGCCGTCGCGCCCGCGACCAGCACGACCGCGGTCTCGAGGCAGTTCGGCAGCAGATAGGCCACGACATCATCCGGCCCGACGCCGAGGTCGCGGAAGAGGTTGGCGGTCTCGGTGACGCGCTGATGGAACTCGTCCCAGGTGAGCGTGCAGGCGCGGGAATGGGGTTTCGACAGGATCTGGAAGCTGACCGCCGGGCGGTCCGGGAAGCGGTCGCGGGTGCGGGTCAGATAGCCGTAGAGCGTCTTCGGCAGATCAAGGCTGTCCCAGGGCGCGGCCGCCTCGATGGCATCGCGATCGGCAAGGCTGTCGAATGGCGGCATCGTCCCGTGTCCCTCCGTGCGCATCCTGCGGCGAGGATGAAGCAAAAGTTCCCCGGGGGGCAAGCGCGGCTGCGGCAGGGAACGCCGCGTCGGGTTCCGCGCGTGGGGCAGGCCCATCCGATCCTCTCTGAACCCGCCGCGGACGGAATCACGCGCCGCTGGTCCGCGACCTGAGCGGCACGCCGCTGAAAGCGGCGATCCGCCCACCGCGCCTCTGGCATCTTCCGCCGCCGTCCTCCACAACCTCCGCGTGTCAAGACCGCCACGGAGCCTCCCTGCATGACCGTCCCCCGTTCGACGGCGCTGCCCCGCGCCGCAGCCGTCCTTTTCCTCGTCGCCACCCTGCCGGGCTGCCTCATGGTGGTGCCGGTCCCGGCGCCCGGCCCGGGAGCAGCCGCGTCCCCGCGCACGGCCGACAGCGTCAGCTTCGCCGAAACCGCCCCTGCGCGGGTCGCCGCCCCCTCCGGCGCCTGCGCCGGCCCGTCCGCGGCCGAGACCGCCGCCCTCGTCGCCGCGACCAACGAGGCGCGCGTGGCCCGTGGCCTCGCCAAGGTGCGGGCGCACCCCACCCTCTCGCACGCCGCGGCCGCGCATTCCTGCGACATGGCCACCCGCGGCACGCTCTCCCACGCCGGAAGCTCCACCCGCGGCCCCGGCCCGAGGCTGGCGCAGGCGGGTTACGGCTGGGCGGTCGTGGCCGAGAACATCGCCGTCGGACCCCGCTGGGACGCCGGCCAGGCGCTCGCGCAGTGGAACCTCTCGCCCGGCCACCTCGCCAACATCCTCCACCCGCAGGCGCGCGAGGTCGGCATCGGCGGGGCCTTCACCGCGGACGGGATGGGCTACTGGACCGCGGTCTACGCCGCCCCGCGCTGAGCGCTTGGCCGGACCGCCCTGCGGTCAGAGCGGGAACGCCTGCACCAGCTTCTTCATGTAAGGCCCCACGGCGGCCCTCACTCCGCCGCCGCGACGGTCGGCTGCGCCGCTCCATCGGCGAACTGCAGCCGCGCGAGACGCGCATAAAGGCCGCCCTGCGCCACCAACTCCTCATGGGTGCCCATCGCGACGATCCGGCCGGCCTCCATGACCACGATCCGGTCGGCCTTCTTCACGGTCGCCAGCCGATGCGCCACGACCACCGTGGTGCGCCCGCGCGAGACCGCGTCCACCGCCTGCTGGACCAGCCGCTCGCTCTCGGCATCGAGCGCGCTTGTCGCCTCGTCGAGCAGCAGGATCGGCGCGTCGCGCAGGATGGCGCGGGCGATGGCGATGCGCTGCCGCTGGCCGCCAGAGAGCATCACCCCGCGCTCGCCCACCATGCTGTCGTAACCCTGCGGCAGCGCGGTCAGGAACTCGTGCGCATGGGCGGCGCGGGCGGCGGCCTCGACCTCGGCGTCGCTGGCCTCGGGGCGGCCGAAGCGGATGTTCTCGCGCGCGGTGGTGGCAAAGATCACCGGCTCCTGCGGGACGAGGGCGATCTCGCGGCGGAAGTCTCCGCGGGCCATGTCGCGCAGGTCGATGCCGTCGATGGTGACACGCCCGCGTTCGGGATCCCAGAACCGCTGGATCATCTGCACGATGGTGGTCTTGCCCGCGCCTGAGGGGCCGACGAGCGCCACCGTCTCGCCGGGCGCAATCGCCAGCGTCACGTCCTCGAGCGCCGGGGAATCGGGCCGAGAGGGATAGTGAAAGGTGACGCCCTCAAAGCCGATCGCGCCGCGCGCCGGGCGCGGCAGCGGCACCGGGTCGGCGGGATCAGTGAGCGTGTCCGTCACGGCCAGCAGCTCGCCCAGCCGCTCGGTCGCCCCGGCGGCGCGCTGGATCTCGCCCCAGATCTCGCTCAGCGCGCCGGCGGAACTGGCGACCAGCACCGCGTAGATGACGAACTGGACCAGCTCGCCCACGGTCATCGTCTCCATCCGCACGTCGCGGGCGCCGATCCAGAGGACGCCGGCGACCCCGGCAAAGATCAGGAAGATGACGATTACCGTCATCAGCGCGCGGATGCGGATGCGGCGGTGGGCGCTGACGAAGCTGGCCTCCGTCACCTCGGCGAAGCGGGCGCGGGTGGCCGCCTCGGCGGTGAAGGCCTGCACGGTCTGCGCGGCCAGCAGCGTCTCCGACGCCGTGCCCGAGGAGGCCGCGATCCAGTCCTGGTTCTCGCGCCCCAGCCCCCGCAGCCGCCGCCCGAGCGCGATGATCGGCACCATCACCACCGGCACCAGCAGCAAGACCAGCCCGCTGAGCTTCGGCGAGGTCCAGAGCATCAGCGCCAGGCCGCCGGCCATGACCAGCGACTGCCTCAGCGCCAGCGAGACCGAGGAGCCGATCACCGACAGGATCAGCGTGGTATCGGTGGTGATGCGGCTGATGATCTCGCCGGTCATCACCCGCTCGAAGAACGAGGGCGACATGGCGATCACGCGGTCGAAGACCGCCCGCCGGATGTCGGCCACGACCCGCTCGCCCAGCCGCGTCACGAGGTAGTAGCGAAGGCCGGTCCCGAGCGCGAGGAGCGCGATGATCCCGATCGCCGCCTCGAAATACTGGTCGAGCAGCGCCGAGCCCTGGTCGAAGCCGTCCACCACCCGCCGCACGGCGAGCGGCAGGACGAGGCTGACCGAGGCGGTGGCGACGAGCGCCACGAGCGCCGCCGCGAGGAGGCCGCGATAGGGCCGCACGAACGGCCAGAGCGCCGCGAGCGCCCCGACCCGCCGGGTGGTGGGCCGGTCGACGGTGGAAGCGGGTCTGCGGGCCATCGACGCCTCCGTTCAGGGCAGGCCGGGTCTAGGCCGCATGGCCGCCGGGGGCAAGCATGGGAGGCCGGTGGTGCGGGCGGCGGGACTCGAACCCGCACGGGCTCAGCCCTAGCGATTTTAAGTCGCTTGTGTCTACCGTTCCACCACGCCCGCAACGGCGCGACACTACTGCGGCCGGGCGCGGTGCGGCAAGGCGCCTCAGCCCGCGCGCGTCGGCCGGTCGAAGACCTTGCGGCCCATCAGGCTGCCGACCAGCTCGACCATCAGCCGCGCCGTGCGGCCGCGCTCGTCGAGGAACGGGTTCAGTTCCACGAGGTCAAGCGAGGTAACGAGGCCGCTCTCGTGGAGCAGTTCCATCACCAGATGCGCCTCTCGGAAGGTGGTGCCGCCGGGCACCGTGGTCCCGACCGCAGGGGCGATGGACGGGTCCATGAAATCCACGTCGAGCGAGACATGCAGCATCCCGTCCGCCCCGCGCACCCGGTCGAGGAATCCGCGCAGCGGGGCGGCGACCCCGCACTCGTCCAGCACCCGCATGTCGACGATCTCGATCTCGGTTCCGGCGAGGATCGCGTGCTCCTCGGGATCGACGGAGCGGATGCCGAAGAGGCAGATGTTCCGCTCCGGCACCGCCGCCGTGAAGGGCGGAAACGGGTCGAAGCCCGAACGGCCGGAGATGTAGCCCAAGGGCGTCCCGTGCAGGTTGCCCGAGCGGGTGGTCGCAAGGCTGTGGATGTCGCTGTGCGCGTCGAGCCAGAGGACGAACAGCGGGCGTCCGACGGCCGCCGCATGGGCCGCAACCCCCGCAACCGTGCCGAGCGAGAGCGAATGGTCGCCCCCCATGAACACCGGCATCCCCTGCCCCATCGCCGCCGTCGCCGCCCCTGCGAGGGCCTGCGTCCAGGCGATCGTCTCGGGCAGGTTGCGGACGGCGGGGTTGTCATGCGCCGCGGTCACGAGAGCCTGCGGCGCGACATCGCCGCGGTCCTCGACGGTATGGCCGAGCGCCTCCAGCGTCGTCGCCAGTCCCGCCACGCGGTAAGCCGCCGGTCCCATGAGGCAGCCGGGCCGCCGCTGGCCGCTGTCGACGGGGGCGCCGATGAGGATGCAGTGGGTCATGGGGCTCCTTGCAGTTTCGCCGGTGCATCGCTCAGGATACTGCCGCCTCCAGAGCAACGGCCCTTGATGCATGCGGCGTCGACCGGAGCGCCCCGAGAAAGCGGCCGTCGGCCGTGACAAGGCAACGATCCATCCGTTCCGCGAGCGCCAGATAGACGCAGTCGTAGACCGGATGGCCGAGGTCGAGTGCCAGGTCGAGCGCGCGGCCTTCGAGGGCGTCGTCGTGATCCACGATGGTGACCGGTGCGTCCTGCAGGAGCGCGAAGAGGTCGCGCGCCTCGTCCCGCGTTGCAGCGCGGCGCGCGACGAGCGTCCGCAGGACGTTCGCCGCCTCGATCCGCAACAGCGCAGGCGCGGCAAGGTCCCTGCCCTGCAGGGCCAGCGCGGCGTCGCTGCCATCCTCGTCCACGAGCCACTTGATCGCCACCGAAGCGTCGATGACGATGAGCGTGGCCGAACTCATGTCTCGTCGCGGTCGCGGCGCAGCAGGTCCGTGGTGTCGGGCGTGCCGCGAGGGAGCTTGATGCGGCGTCGGCGCGCGGTTTCGAAGAAGTCGGCCTCGGCCCGGGGACAAAGGGCCTCCTCCAGGATGCGGCGATGCTCGGCCTCGGCCGAGCGTCCCGCGCGCGCCGCGCGTGCTTTCAGCGCCGCGGTGATCTCGTCGGCGACGCCCCGGACGGTAAGCTGGCCCATGATCGAGACCTCCGCGCTGTCTTCATGCAGGCAATATGCCTGCAAGGAGCCGCGTCTTCAACTCTGCCCAACTTGCCGCCTCCGGCAGACTGCAGGATGACGCCCCGCATGCCGTCGCCTCGAAGAAGCGGTCGATCGACCGGTTCCAGCTTCTCGTCGCCTCGTGCGGGGCCTTCGGCCGCCGGCTGGCGGGGGGTTAGCTCCGCACGCCTTTGAACCGCTCCTCCCACTCGGCCCGCTGCTCGTCGGTGATCTTGGCGAACAGCACCTCGGGCACCGTGAAGGCGTGGCCGGGCGGAAGGATCGTCAGCGCGGCCCCGATGTCGGCGGGCCAGTCCCGGTCGCCGGTCTGCATCGCCTCCAGCATCGCCTCGGACGTGAACGGGACGAAGGGCTGCGACAGGATCGCGTAGAGGCGGATGAGGTTCAGGCCGAGGCGGGTCTGCATGGCGGCCGCGTGCGGGTCGGTCTTGAAGGTGGCCCAGGGCGCGGCGGCCTGCAGGTATTCGTTGCCGAGCACCCAGATACCGCGCAGTTCGGCCGCCGCCTTGCGGACCTCGCGGTGGTCGAGGAAGCCCTCATAGGCGCGCAGGCGTTCGGCCAGATCGGCAACGAGGGCCCGCTCGCGCCCGCCCCAGTCGCCGCCCTCCGGCACCGTTTCGCCGAATTTCGAGCGCGCGAACTTGGTCACGCGGCTCACGAAGTTTCCAAGAACATCCGCCAGGTCCTTGTTCACGCTGGTCTGGAAGTTTTCCCAGGTGAACTCGCTGTCGCCGCTCTCGGGCGCGTGCGAGAGCAGCCACCAGCGCCAGTAATCCGCCGGCAGCAGCTCGAGCGCGTGGTCCATGAACACGCCGCGGCCTTGCGAGGTGCTGAACTGGCCGCCGTCATAGGTCAGGTAATTGAACGACTTGATGTAATCGACCATCTTCCACGGCTCGCCCGAGCCGATGATCGTCGCGGGGAAGCTCAGCGTGTGGAAGGGCACGTTGTCCTTGCCCATGAACTGCGTGTAGGTCACGTCCTCCGCGCCCTCGTCCAGCCGCCACCAGCGGCGCCAGAAGGCGTCGGGCTCGCCCAGCTTGTCGGCCAGCTCGGCGGTCGCGGCGATGTATTCAATCGGCGCGTCGAACCAGACGTAGAAGACCTTGCCCTCCATGCCCGGCCAGGGCTCGGTGCCGCGCTTCACCGGCACGCCCCAGTCGAGGTCGCGGGTGATGCCGCGGTCCTGCAGCCCGTCGCCGTCGTTCAGCCATTTCCGGGCGATCGAGGTGGTCAGGATCGGCCAGTCACTCTTGCTGTCGATCCAGGCCGCGATCTCGTCCTTGAGCGCGGATTGCCGCAGATACAGATGCTTGGTCGTCCGAACCTCGAGATCGCGCGAGCCGCTGATGGCGCTCCGCGGGTCGATCAGGTCGGTGGGGTCGAGCTGCTTGGTGCAGTTCTCGCACTGGTCGCCGCGGGCCTTGTCATAGCCACAGTTCGGGCAGGTGCCCTCGATATAACGGTCGGGCAGGAAGCGGCCGTCGGCGATGGAATAGACCTGCCGCTCCTCGACCTCGCGGATCAGGCCGTTGTCGGCCAGCTTGCCGGCGAAATGCTGCGTCAGTGCATGGTTCTGCGGCGAGGAGCTGCGGCCGTAATGATCGAAGCTGAGGCCGAAGCCGCGCGCCAGCTCCGACTGCACCGCGTGCATCCGCTTGCAGTAGTCGGCCACCGCCTCGCCGGTCTTGGCGGCGGCCAACTCGGCCGGGGTGCCGTGCTCGTCGGTGGCGCAGATGAACATGACCTCGTGGCCGCGCGCGCGCAGGTAGCGGGCGTAGAGGTCGGCCGGCAGCTGGCTGCCCACGAGGTTGCCCAGGTGCTTGATGCCGTTGATGTAGGGAAGGGCCGAAGTGATGAGGTGCCGGGCCATGCGCGCGTGCCTTATGGGGGTCGCCGCCCGTCTAGCCGCGGCGGCGGCGGTTGGAAAGCTCAGGCCGATTGCAGGGTGCGAAACGATCCGCTACGCCTTGTGACACGACGCCGCGTTCCGCCGCAGGAGATCCTCATGGCCCGAGCCGCATCGCCCAGAACCGCCGCCCCCCGCGAGGAGGCCCCGGCACAGGGCAGCGGCAATGGCGGGGGCGCCAACGTCTCGAAAGACGAGCTGCTGAAGTATTACCGCGAGATGCTGCTGATCCGGCGCTTCGAGGAGAAGGCCGGACAGCTCTATGGCATGGGGCTGATCGGCGGCTTCTGCCACCTCTATATCGGGCAGGAGGCGGTGGTCGTCGGCCTCGAGGCGGCAGCGCAGGAGGGCGACAAGCGCATCACCTCCTACCGCGACCACGGCCACATGCTCGCCTCGGGCATGAACCCGCGCGGGGTGATGGCGGAGCTCACCGGACGCATCGACGGCTACTCCAAGGGCAAGGGCGGCTCGATGCACATGTTCAGCCGCGAAAAGCATTTCTACGGCGGCCACGGCATCGTCGCCGCGCAGGTGCCGATCGGCGCGGGGCTGGCCTTCGCGGACAAGTATCTGGGCAACGACAACGTCACCTTCACCTATTTCGGCGACGGCGCGGCGAACCAGGGCCAGGTCTACGAGACCTACAACATGGCCGAGCTGTGGTCGCTGCCGGTCGTCTTCGTGATCGAGAACAACCAGTATGCGATGGGCACCTCGGTCAGGCGCTCCACCAAGTCGAGGACCCTCTACGGCCGCGGCGAGGCCTTCGGAATCCCGGGCGAGCAGGTGGACGGCATGGACGTGCTGGCCGTGAAGGCCGCGGGCGAGAAGGCGGTGGCGCACTGCCGGGCCGGCAACGGCCCCTACATCCTCGAGGTGATGACCTACCGCTACCGCGGCCACTCGATGTCCGACCCGGCGAAATACCGCACCCGCGAGGAGGTGCAGAAGATGCGCGACGAGCGCGACGCGATCGAGCATGTGCGCCAGCTTCTGCTCAGCGGCGGCCATGCATCCGAGGACGACCTGAAGGCCGTCGACAAGGAGATCCGCGAGATCGTGAACGACTCGGCCGACTTCGCCCGCGAAAGCCCGGAGCCGCCGGTGGAGGAGCTCTGGACCGACATCTACGCCGACACGATCCCGCAGGCGGAAGCCGCGGACCGGAACGCCTGAGGGGGGCCGCGCAACATGGCGACCGAAATCCTGATGCCCGCCCTCTCCCCCACGATGGAGGAAGGCACCCTCGCGAAGTGGCTGGTGAAGCCCGGCGATGCGGTGAAATCCGGCGACATTCTGGCCGAGATCGAGACCGACAAGGCCACGATGGAGTTCGAGGCGGTGGACGAGGGCACGGTGGGCGAGCTGCTGGTGTCCGAGGGCACCGAGGGCGTGAAGGTCAACGCCCCCATCGCCACGCTGCTGGCCGAGGGTGAGGAGGCGGATGAGGCGAAGCCCGCCGCCCAGCCGGCGGCCGAGCCCGGCAAGGGCGAGAGCGCGAAGGACGAGACCGGCGAGGCCCCCGAGCGCGTGCCCGCCGTCGCGAAATCCGCCGTCGAGAGCGTCGAGACCCGCGACCCCGCCGCCGAGGCGCCGGAATGGCCCGAGGGCACGGCCATGAAGACCATGACCGTGCGCGAGGCTCTGCGCGAGGCCATGGCCGAGGAGATGGAGCGCGACGAGACCGTGTTCCTCATGGGCGAGGAGGTCGGCGAGTATCAGGGCGCCTACAAGATCAGCCAGTGCCTGCTCGAGCAGTTCGGCGCCCGCCGGGTGGTCGACACGCCCATCACCGAGCACGGCTTCACCGGCATCGGCGTCGGCGCGGCCTTCGGCGGGTTGCGGCCCATCGTCGAGTTCATGACCTTCAACTTCGCCATGCAGGCGATGGACCAGATCGTCAACTCGGCCGCCAAGACGCTCTACATGTCGGGCGGCCAGATGGGCTGCCCGATCGTCTTCCGCGGCCCGAACGGCGCCGCCGCCCGTGTCGCCGCCCAGCACAGCCAGGACTATGCGGCCTGGTATGCCCATATCCCCGGCCTCAAGGTCGTCCAGCCCTACTCCGCCGCGGACGCCAAGGGCCTGCTGAAGACCGCCATCCGCGACCCAAACCCGATCATCTTTCTCGAAAACGAGATCCTCTACGGCCGCAGCTTCGAGGTGCCGGACCTCGAGGATTTCACGGTGCCGTTCGGCAAGGCGAAGATCGCCCGCAAGGGCCGCGACGTCACCATCGTCAGCTTCGGCATCGGCATGGCCCATGCCCTCGAGGCGGCCGAGAAGCTCGCGGGAGACGGGATCGAGGCCGAGGTGATCGACCTTCGCACGCTGCGGCCCATGGACACCGCCGCCGTGATCGAGAGCGTCAAGCGCACCAACCGCTGCGTGACCGTCGAGGAAGGCTTCCCGGTCGGCTCAATCGGCAACCACATCAGCGCCGTGCTGATGGAGCAGGCCTTCGACTGGCTCGACGCGCCGGTGATCAACTGCACCGGCAAGGACGTGCCGATGCCCTATGCCGCCAATCTGGAGCGTCTGGCGCTCGTCACCGCCGACGAGGTCGTCCAGGCGGTGAAGCAAGTCACCTATCGCTAGGGAAGGCGCGCGAGACATGGCCACCGAGATCCTGATGCCCGCGCTGTCGCCCACGATGGAAGCGGGGACGCTGGCGAAATGGCTGGTCGCCGAGGGCGACACGGTGAAATCCGGCGACATCCTCGCCGAGATCGAGACCGACAAGGCGACGATGGAGTTCGAGGCGGTCGATGAGGGGGTGATCGGGAAGCTCCTCGTGGCCGAGGGCACCGAGGGGGTGAAGGTCAACGATCCCATCGCGACGCTGTTGGCGGAAGGCGAGGACGCCGGGGCGGAGCCGAAGGCGAAACCCGCGGCGAAGGCCGAGAAGGCGGGGGCAAAGCCGGAGCCGGAAAAGGCCGCAGCGCCCGCGGAGAAGCGGGCGGAGGCCCCTGCCCCCGCCCCCGCGCGGCGTGACGGCGAGCGCGTCTTCGCCTCGCCCCTCGCGCGGCGGATTGCATCAGACAAGGGGCTGGACCTCTCGGCCATCACCGGCTCGGGGCCGAACGGCCGCATCGTCAAGGCTGACGTGGAGGCCGCGAAGCCCGGCGCGGCGGCTCCGGCGAAGGAGGCCCCTGCCCCGGCTTCTGCGGCCAAAGCACCCAGCCAGCCCGCCCCGGCGGTGGCCCAGGGCATGACCGCGGATCAGGTCAAGAAGCTCTACGACGGCCGCGACTATGAGGAAGTCGCGCTCGACGGGATGCGGCGCACCGTGGCCGCGCGGCTGACCGAAGCCAAGCAGACAATCCCGCATTTCTACCTGCGCCGCTCGGCCCGGCTCGACGCGCTGATGGCGCTGCGCGCCCAACTCAACGGCGCGCTCGAGGGGCGCAAGGTCAAGCTCTCGGTCAACGACTTCATCATCCGCGCCTGCGCCATGGCGCTCCAGGAGATCCCGGCCGCCAACGCCGTCTGGGCCGGCGACCGCATTCTGAAGATGAAGGCCTCGGATGTGGGCGTGGCGGTGGCGGTCGAGGGTGGGCTGTTCGTCCCGGTGATCCGCGACGCCGAGAAGAAGTCGCTGTCGCAGCTCTCGCACGAGATGCGCGACCTCGGGGCCAAGTCGAAGCGCAAGCGCCTCGCGCCCGAGGAATACATGGGCGGCAGCTTCGCAATCTCGAACCTGGGGATGTACGGCATCGAGAATTTCGACGCCGTCATCAACCCGCCGCATGGCGCGATCCTCGCGGTCGGAGCCGGGTTGCAGCAGCCGGTGGTCGAGAATGGCGAAGTGAAGGTCGCGACGGTCATGTCCATGACGCTCTCCTGCGACCACCGGGTCATCGACGGCGCGCTCGGGGCCGAGCTTCTGGCGGCGATCACCCGCAACCTCGAGAACCCCCTCGCGATGCTGGCCTGAGGGCGTTGTGATCACGGCCCGAAATCGTGTGATCACAACGGGCGGATTTCCGCCCCGGCGCGCTGATAACGGTTCCCTTTTGCACGCTGAAGGCGCATGGAGCCCGGCAAATCCACGATAGCAGGGGCCGTCGATGAACATCCACGAGTACCAGGCCAAGGCGCTGCTGCGCCAGTATGGCGCACCGGTCAGCGACGGGCGCATCGTCATGCGCGCCGAGGAAGCCAAGGCCGCAGCCTCGCAGCTCCCCGGTCCGCTCTGGGTCGTCAAGTCGCAGATCCACGCCGGCGGCCGCGGCAAGGGCCACTTCAAGGAAGCGGCCGCGGGCGAGAAGGGCGGCGTGCGGCTGGCGAAGTCGGTGACCGAGGCCGAGGAACTCGCGCGGCAGATGCTGGGCCGCACCCTCGTGACGCACCAGACCGGCGAGGCCGGCAAGCAGGTCAACCGCATCTACATCGAGGAAGGCTCCGACATCGAGCGCGAGCTCTACCTCGCGCTGCTGGTGGACCGCGGCACCTCGCGGGTGAGCTTCGTCGCCTCGACCGAGGGCGGCATGGACATCGAGGAGGTCGCGGCCTCCACCCCCGAGAAGATCGAGAGCTTCAGCGTCGATCCGGCCTCGGGCCTCTCGGACTTCCACGGCCGCCGCGTGGCCTTCGCCCTCGGCCTCGAGGGCGCGCAGGTCAAGCAGTGCGTCGCGCTCGTGAAGACGCTCTACAAGATGTTCGTCGAGCGTGACATGGAGATGCTCGAGATCAACCCGCTGATCGTGACGCCCGACGGCACCCTCAAGGCCCTCGACGCGAAGATGGGCTTCGACAACAACGCCCTCTACCGCCAGCCCGAGATCATGGCGCTGCGCGACGAGACCGAGGAGGACCCGAAGGAACTCGCGGCCTCGAAATTCGACCTCAACTACATCGCCCTCGACGGCGAGATCGGCTGCATGGTGAACGGCGCCGGCCTCGCGATGGCGACGATGGACATCATCAAGCTCTACGGCGCCGAGCCCGCAAACTTCCTCGACGTGGGCGGCGGCGCGAGCCGCGAGAAGGTGACCGAGGCGTTCAAGATCATCACCTCCGACCCGAACGTGAAGGGCATCCTGGTCAACATCTTCGGCGGCATCATGCGCTGCGACATCATCGCCGAGGGCATCGTCGCCGCGGTGAAGGAAGTCGGGCTGCAGGTCCCTCTGGTCGTGCGGCTCGAGGGCACCAATGTCGAGCAGGGCAAGGAGATCATCCGCAACTCGGGGCTGAACGTGATCCCGGCGGATGACCTCAGCGACGCGGCGGAGAAGATCGTGAAGGCCGTCAAGGGCTGAACCGTAGGGTGCGTGCTCCGCACGCACCATTCCAATGACGGTGCGTGCGGAGCACGCACCCTACGCAAGGGCATGAAATGGCCATTCTCGTCGACAAAACGACCCGCGTCATCACCCAGGGCATCACCGGGTCGCAGGGCACCTTCCACACCGAGCAGGCGATCGCCTATGGCACGCAGATGGTCGGCGGCGTGACGCCCGGAAAGGGCGGCTCCGAGCATCTGGGCCTGCCGGTCTTCGACTCGGTCCACGAGGCCGTCGAGCGCACCGGAGCGGACGCCTCCGTGATCTACGTGCCGCCGCCCTTCGCCGCCGACTCGATCCTCGAGGCAATCGACGCCGAGGTGCCGCTGATCGTCTGCATCACCGAAGGCATCCCGGTCCTCGACATGATGCGCGTGAAGCGCGCGCTCGAAGGCTCGGCCAGCCGCCTGATCGGCCCGAACTGCCCTGGCATCATGACCCCGGACGAGTGCAAGATCGGGATCATGCCCGGCTCGATCTTCCGCCGCGGCAAGGTGGGCGTGGTCTCGCGCTCCGGCACGCTGACCTATGAGGCGGTCAAGCAGACCTCGGATGTGGGCCTCGGCCAGTCCTCCGCCGTCGGCATCGGCGGCGACCCGATCAAGGGGATGGAGCATCTGGACGTGCTGGAGATGTTCCTCGCCGACCCGGAGACCGAGTCGATCATCATGATCGGCGAGATCGGCGGCGCGGCCGAGGAAGAGGCGGCGCAGTTCCTGGCCGACGAGAAGAAGGCCGGGCGCTGGAAGCCGACCGCGGGCTTCATCGCCGGCCGCACCGCGCCTCCGGGCCGGCGCATGGGCCATGCGGGCGCGATCGTGTCGGGCGGCAAGGGCGATGCCGAGAGCAAGATCGAGGCGATGAAGGCCGCGGGCATCGTGGTCGCCGACAGCCCGGCGAAGCTGGGCGAAGCCGTCATGGCGGCGATCCGCGGCTGAGGCCGGCCGGTCACGCCGGCGCGAGGGCGGGAACGCCGCCCCGCACCGGCCACGTTGGGGGGGGAGGACAGGGGAGACCATCATGGCCGAGCCGACCACGACCATCCGCCGCCCCGCGGCCCGCACTGTCGCCCTCGCCGGGGCGGCCGTCGCCGTCCTGACGCTCGCCGCCTGCGCGCCCGAGACGATCGCGCCGGGCGTCGCCGGGGGCACCATGCGCGGCCTGCCCGCCTCGACCAACCTTCACGCTGCGACCGGCCTGCCGCCGGGCGCGGTCTACAGCGTCGCGCAGACCGCGCGCGGCTGGCGCGTGCTCTACCACGCCTCCGCCGCCACGCCCTCGGCCGTGGGTCAGCGGCTCTGCGCCAGTGCGGGCCGGCCGCTCGCCGGCGTGTCCGAGGGACGAACCCAGGGCGCGGGCGACCTGCCCGGCGCCCGCCTGATCGAGATCACCTGCGCCTGAGGCGCATCGCCACTGTCGGGGACCCCCCGGGAGGATATCCATGAACGACCAGAGCCCGAACGCCGCCTTCCATGACAGCTCCTTCCTGCAGGGCGTCAACGCCGCCTGGGTCGAGCAGCTCTACGGCCAGTGGTCGAAGGACCCGGCCGCCGTCGATGCGGCATGGGACGCCTATTTCCGCAGCCTCGGCGATGGCGCGGGTGACGCCGAGCGGAGCGCGAAGGGCGCCTCCTGGGCGCGCAGCGACTGGCCGGTGCAGCCTTCCGACGACACCATCGCCGCGCTGACCGGCGAGTGGCCGATGTCCTCGAAGACCGAGGCCCGGGCGGCGATGGACAAGATCGCCGACAAGGCCGAGGAAAAGGGCATCGCGCTGACCAGCGAGCAGCTGCGCCGCGCGGTCCTCGACAGCATCCGCGCGATCATGCTGATCCGCGCCTTCCGCATCCGCGGCCACCTGCATGCCGACCTCGACCCGCTGGGCATGCGCGAGATGCCGCCCTTGGGCGAGCTCGACCCGGCCACCTACGGCTTCAAGCCGGAGGACATGGACCGCCCGATCTTCATCGACAACGTGTTGGGCCTGCAGATCGCCTCGATCCGGCAGATCGTGGACCTGATGACCCGCACTTATTGCGGCACCTTCGCGCTGCAGTTCATGCACATCTCCGACCCCGAGCAGTCGGCCTGGCTGAAGGAGCGGATCGAGGGCTACGGCAAGGAGATCCAGTTCACCCGCGAGGGCCGGCGCGCGATCCTCAACAGCCTCGTGGAAGCCGAGGGCTTCGAGAAGTTCCTGCACGTCAAGTACATGGGCACCAAGCGCTTCGGCCTCGACGGCGGCGAGGCGCTGATCCCGGCGATGGAGCAGATCATCAAGCGCGGCGGGCAGCTCGGCGTGAAGGAGATCGCCATCGGCATGCCGCATCGCGGCCGGTTGTCGGTGCTGGCCAACGTCATGGGCAAGCCCTACCGGGCGATCTTCCACGAGTTCCAGGGCGGCAGCTTCAAGCCCGATGACGTCGACGGTTCCGGCGATGTGAAATACCACCTCGGCGCGAGTTCGGACCGCGAGTTCGACGGCAATGTCGTCCACCTGTCGCTGACCGCGAACCCCTCGCATCTCGAGGCGGTGAACCCGGTGGTGCTGGGCAAGGTTCGCGCCAAGCAGGACCAGTTCGGCGACCAGAACGAGCGCACCAGCGTCATCCCGGTGCTCCTGCACGGCGACGCCGCCTTCGCGGGCCAGGGCGTGGTGGCCGAGTGCCTGCAGCTCTCGGGCATCCGCGGGCATCGCACCGGCGGGACGATGCACATCATCGTCAACAACCAGATCGGCTTCACGACGGCGCCGCATTTCTCGCGCACCTCGCCCTACCCGACCGACATCGCGCTGATGGTCGAGGCGCCGATCTTCCACGTGAACGGCGACGATCCCGAGGCCGTGGTTCATGCCGCGCGGGTGGCGACCGAGTTCCGGCAGAAGTTCCACAAGGACGTGGTGATCGACATCTTCTGCTACCGCCGCTTCGGGCATAACGAGGGCGACGAGCCCATGTTCACCAACCCGGCGATGTACAAGGAGATCAAGTCCCACAAGACCACCCTGCAGCTCTATACCGAGCGGCTGGTCTCGGACGGGCTGATCCCCGAGGGCGAGATCGAGGACATGAAGGCCGCTTTCCAGGCGCGGTTGAACGAGGAGTTCGAGGCCGGCAAGCAGTTCATGCCGAACAAGGCCGACTGGCTCGACGGCAAGTGGTCGGGGCTGGAGCGCGAGGGCGAGGACTACGTCTCCGGCAGCACCGGCATCGCGCCCGAGACCATGGCCGAGATTGGCGCCGCGCTGACCCGCGCGCCCGAGGGGTTCGACCTGCACCGGACCGTGGGCCGGCTGATCGAGGCCAAGCGCAGGATGTTCGAGGAGGGCCGCGGCTTCGACTGGGCGACCGGCGAGGCGCTGGCCTTCGGATCGCTGCTGGTCGAGGGGCACGGCGTGCGCCTGTCGGGGCAGGACAGCGTCCGCGGCACCTTCAGCCAGCGCCACTCGGCCTTCGTCGATCAGACGACTGAGGAGCGCTATTACCCGCTGAACAACATCCGCAGCGGGCAGGCGCGCTACGAGGCCATCGATTCGATGCTCTCGGAATACGCGGTGCTGGGCTTTGAATACGGCTACACCCTGGCCGAGCCGAACACGCTGACCATGTGGGAGGCGCAGTTCGGCGACTTCGCCAACGGCGCGCAGATCATGTTCGACCAGTTCATCTCCTCGGCCGAACGCAAGTGGCTCAGGATGTCGGGCCTCGTGATGCTGCTGCCGCATGGCTACGAGGGACAGGGGCCGGAGCACAGCTCGGCCCGGCTCGAGCGCTTCCTGCAAATGTGCGCCGAGAACAACTGGATCGTCGCCAACTGCACGACGCCCGCCAACTACTTCCACATCCTGCGCCGGCAGATCGCGCGGCCGTTCCGCAAGCCGCTGGTCCTGATGACGCCCAAGTCGCTGCTGCGCCATCCGCAGGCGGTCTCGACCGCCGAGGAGTTCCAGACCGGCTCGACCTTCCACCGCGTCCTCTGCGACCATGCCGATGGCGAGGGCTGGACGCTCCGGCTGGCCGCCGACGACAAGGTGCGCCGCGTCGTGATCTGCTCGGGCAAGGTCTATTACGACCTGCTTGCCGCGCGCGACGAGGCCGGGCTGGAGGACGTCTATCTGGCGCGGCTCGAGCAGTTCTATCCCTTCCCGCAGCAGTCGCTCATCAAGCTCTTCGAGCGTTTCAAGGGAGCCGAGTTCGTCTGGGCGCAGGAGGAGCCGAAGAACCAGGGCGGCTGGAGCTTCGTCGAGCCGAACCTCGAATGGGTGCTGACCCGCATCGGCGCGACGCACACGCGCGCGACCTATGCCGGCCGCCACGCCGCGGCCTCGCCCGCGACCGGGCTCGCCAGTCGCCACAAGGCCGAGCAAGACAAGCTCGTGGCCGAGGCTCTCGGGCTGGAGGCGTCCTCGTGACAACCGAGGTCCGCGTCCCGACCTTGGGCGAGAGCGTGGCCGAGGCGACGGTGGCGACCTGGTTCAAGAAGCCGGGCGATGCCGTGGCGGTGGACGAGATGCTCTGCGAACTCGAGACCGACAAGGTGACGGTCGAGGTGCCCTCGCCGGTGGCCGGGGTGCTGGCCGAGATCGTCGCCGCCGAGGGCGAGACGGTGGCCCCAAACGCGCTTCTGGCGCAGATTGACGAGGGCGCGGAGGCGACTGTCTCCGTCGCTGGCAAGGCGGGGGCCCACGCCCGCGACATGGATGAGGCTGCGACCCCGATGAGCGACAAGACCGTGGACGTGATGGTGCCGACCCTCGGCGAGAGCGTGACCGAGGCGACGGTCGCGACATGGTTCAAGAAGGCGGGCGAAGCCGTCCAGCAGGACGAGATGCTGTGCGAGCTCGAGACCGACAAGGTCTCGGTCGAGGTGCCCGCCCCCGCCGCGGGCGTGCTGGCCGAGATCCTCGCGCCGGAGGGCGAGACGGTGGCCGCCAACGCGCGGCTGGCGATCATCACCGCGGGCGCCACCGCGGGGGCGGCTGCCGGGGGCGCCGCGCCCGCCACCGAAGCCGCGAAGGCCGAGGCGAGCCAGCCGCAGGGCTCGCCGCAGGAGGCGCATGCCGTCGGCTCGCCGGGCGCCGGGCCGGAGCAACTGGTCCCGCGCGAGGATGTCGAGGACGCGCCTTCCGCGAAGAAGGCGATGGCCGAGAAGGGCCTCGCCCGCGAGCAGGTCGAGGGCACCGGCAAGGGCGGCCGAGTGATGAAGGAGGACGTAGCCCGCGCCGGTACCGCCCCTGCCCCGCAGCGAAGCGCCGCGCCCGAGCCCGCGCCCGCCCCGCGCGCGCCATCGTCCGCTGACGATGCGGCGCGCGAGGAGCGGGTCAAGATGACCCGCTTGCGCGCCACCATCGCCCGGCGCCTCAAGGACGCGCAGAACACCGCGGCCATGCTGACGACCTACAACGAGGCCGACATGTCCGCGATCATGGACCTGCGGGCCGAGTACAAGGACCAGTTCGAGAAGAAGCACAAGGTGAAGCTCGGCTTCATGTCGTTCTTCGTGAAGGCCTGCGTGCATGCGCTGCAGGAGGTCCCCGAGGTCAATGCCGAGATCGATGGTGGCGATATCGTCTACAAGCGCTTCGTCCATATGGGCGTGGCCGTGGGGACGCCGAACGGCCTCGTGGTGCCGGTCGTCCGCGACGCCGATGGCAAGAGCTTCGCGCAGATCGAGAAGGAGATCGGCGATCTCGGCGCCCGCGCCCGCGACGGCAAGCTGACGCTCGCCGAGATGCAGGGCGGCACCTTCACCATCTCGAACGGCGGCGTCTACGGCTCGCTGATGTCCTCGCCGATCCTCAACCCGCCGCAATCGGGCATCCTCGGGATGCACAAGATCCAGGACCGCCCGGTCGTCGTCGGCGGCGAGATCGTGATCCGGCCGATGATGTATCTGGCGCTGAGCTACGACCACCGGGTCGTCGACGGCAAGGGGGCGGTGACGTTCCTCGTCCGCGTGAAGGAGGCACTGGAGGACCCGCGGCGGTTGCTGATGGATCTGTGAGGCTTTGCCGACCGTCTTCCGTCACGGCACGGACCGGTTCTTCTTCTACTCGAACGAGGGCGATCCGCGCGAGCCGGTCCACGTCCATGTCGAAGGCCTCGGTGGGCGCGCGAAAACCTGGATGCGGCCGGATGTGGCGATGGCATCGAGCGCGGGTTACGATAGGCGGCGGCTGGCCGAGTTGCTCTTCGTGGCGCGTGGCCGGCGTGCTGAGATCGAGAGGGCATGGGATGAGCATTTCCGCTGAAGCGACCGCCTTGCGCTGCGACGATGACACGCTGTGGGTGGACCTCGCCGACGGCCGCAGCTTGGCGGTACCACTCGCGTGGTTCCCCCGCCTCCTCGACGCCACCCCGGCCGAGCGCGCCGCGAGCCGCATCGGCCACGGCGGCGAGGGTCTGCACTGGGACGCGCTCGACGAGGACATTTCCGTGGCTGGCCTCCTTGCCGGGCGCGGCGACATGACCAACCGGCGCCCGCCCGACGCCGCCTGAGGGAGACCGGACATGACCACCCAGATCCTCGTTCGCTACGACCACGGCGATGCCGCCGCCTTCCGCCGCGCCTTCGACGCCGATGCCGAGGACCGCGGCCGCAACGGGCTGTCGCTGCTGCAACTGTGGCGCGAGGGCGGCGCGACTGCCTGGGCGCTCTACCAGTCGGGCGATCCGGCCCGCGCGCGCGACTATCTCGACGGCGCGGCGCAGGTCCTCAACGCGCAGGCGGGCGTGACCGGGACCGAGGTCCACGTCCTGCAGACCGCCTGAGCCCGGCATGTCGCACGAACTGACCGCCCTCGCCCTCGCGGCGATCCTGCAACTCGGCCAGATCGGCTTAGCGGGCTGGTCCATGAACCGCGACGGGCTGGCCGAATGGAACGCCAGCCCGCGTGACCACGAGCCGGGCTTCTCGATCCTGACCGGCCGCCTGCGACGCGCCGTCAGCAACCACTTCGAGGCGCTGAGCTTCTTCACCATCGCCGTGGTGGTCGTCACCCTCTCGGGCAGCGCCTCGGGCTTCACCGCCGCCTGCGCCTGGGTCTATCTGATCGCCCGCATCCTCTACGTCCCGGCCTATGCCCGCGGATGGAGCCCGTGGCGCTCGCTCATCTACGCCGTGGGCGCATTTGCCACCTTCGCCATGATCCTGGCCGCACTCATCTGACCCGGCCGCAGAAAAGGACCCTCTCCCATGTATGATCTCGTCGTCATCGGCGCCGGCCCCGGCGGCTATGTCTGCGCCATCCGCGCGGCCCAGCTTGGCCTCAAGGTGGCCTGCGTCGAGGGGCGCGAGAGCCTGGGCGGCACCTGCCTCAATGTCGGCTGCATCCCGTCAAAGGCGCTGCTGCATGCGAGCCATCTCTACCACGAGGCGACGCACAACTTCGCCAAGCTTGGAATCACCGGCGAGGCGCCCGGCATCGATTGGGAGAAGATGCAGGGCTACAAGGCAGAGACCGTGGGGGGGAACACCAAGGGGATCGAGTTCCTGTTCAAGAAGAACAAGATCGACTGGCTGAAGGGCTGGGCCAGCATCCCCGAGGCCGGCAAGGTCAAGGTCGGCGACGAGGTGCACGAGGCAAAGGCCATCGTGATCGCTTCAGGCTCGGTGCCCTCGGCGCTTAAAGGGGTCGAGGTGGACAACGACGCGGGCGTGGTCGTGGATTCGACCGGGGCGCTCGCGCTGAGGAAGATCCCGGAGAGCATGGTCGTGATCGGCGCCGGCGTGATCGGGCTGGAGCTTGGGTCGGTCTATGCCCGGCTGGGCGCCAAGGTCCGGGTGCTGGAATATCTCGACGCGGTGACGCCGGGCATGGATGCCGAGGTGCAGAAGGCGTTCCAGCGGATCCTCGCCAAGCAGGGGCTGGAGTTCACGCTCGGCGCGGCGGTGTCCGGGGTGGAGGTCAAGGACGGCCGCGCGACTGTGAGCTGGGCACCTGCCAAGGGCGGCGAGGCACAGTCGGCCGAGGCCGATGTGGTGCTGGTCGCCACGGGTCGGAGGGCGAACACCGAGGGGCTGGGCCTCGACGCGCTCGGGGTCGAGACCGACCGCGGCGTGATCGTCACCGGCGAGCAGTGGCAAACCAACATCCCCGGCATCTACGCCATCGGCGATGTCACCAAAGGCCCGATGCTCGCCCACAAGGCCGAGGACGAAGGCATGGCGGTGGCCGAGGTCATCGCCGGCAGGCACGGCCATGTGGATTACGGCGTCATTCCCTCGGTCATCTACACCATGCCGGAGGTCGCGGCGATCGGCCTGACCGAGGCGGCGGCGAAGGAGAGCGGGCGCAAGGTCAAGACGGGCAAGTTCCCCTTGATGGGCAACGCGCGGGCCAAGGCGATGCTCGAGGCCGAGGGTTTCGTGAAGCTGGTGACGGATGCCGAGACCGACCGCGTCCTCGGCTGCCACATCATCGGCCCCGGCGCGGGCGAGATCATCCACGAGGTCGCCGTCGCCATGTCCTTCGGCGCCGCGGCTGAGGACATTGCGCTGACCTGCCACGCGCATCCGACCGTCTCCGAGGCGGTGCGCGAGGCCGCGCTCGCCTGCGGCGACGGCGCCATCCACGTCTGACAAGCCCGTGCGCCCGCGTTGCCGTTCTGGATCGGCGGCGCGGGCGCTGCTATGCTCACGCGCATAAGAACAAGACAGCCGAGGCGACAGTGACATCCCAGACCCTGACGCGGGCCACGCTGCTGGCCGCGACCCTTGCGCTCGCAGCCTGCACCGGCAAGCCCGATCCCATGACCATGATGCCCCGCGGCATGGCGCAGGGCGACAACGCCGGCCTGACGCCCGAACTGCGGGCGCTGATCGAGCATTACGCCGCGGAATACGATGTGCCGGTCACGCTGGTCCACCGCGTCGTGCAGCGCGAATCGCGCTACCGGGCGGAGGCGCGGAATGGCCCCTATATGGGCCTGATGCAGATCCTTCCCCAGACCGCGCAGACCATGGGCTTCCGCGGCGAGCCCGCGCAGCTCCTTGATGCCGAGACGAACCTCCGCTACGGCGTGAAATACCTGCGCGGCGCCTGGCTCGTCTCCGGCGGCGACGAGGCGAAGGCGGTGCAGTGGTATGCGAACGGCTATTACTACGAGGCCAAGCGCAAGGGGCTGCTGAAGGAGACCGGGCTGAAGGCGTGAACGCAGTCCGCCGCCATGCGCCTCTGCGCGGCGGCCGGTGTGGCCCCGCTCCGGTCACGCCCTTGGATGACCACCGGACGCTGCGGCAAGACAGGGATCTCGCATGAAGCTCGTGGGTTTTTGCCGCTTCTCGATGCTCGGGCGGGGCGACTGGACGGCCTACAACAAGGATCGCGCGGGCGGGATGGGGGACGAGGAGATCGTCGAGCGCGTTGCCCCGCAGCTCTTCGCGGAGGAGCGGCTCGAGCGGCGGTTCGACGCCTTTGAGAACCTGTTCGTGCCCTCGATGGAGGGGCAGACGGACCAGGACTTCACGATGGTGCTGATGTCCTCGGACCGGCTGCCCGCGCCCTACCGGCGGCGGCTGGAGGCGATCTGCGCCGCGTCGTGCAGCATCGTGCCGTATTTCCTGCCGCCCTCCGACACCGTCGAGGCGCAGAAGGAGATCGTGCGCGGACTGGGCCATGACTGGGGCGAGATCACGCAGTTCCGGCTCGACGACGACGATTTCCTCTTCGACGACTACATCGCCCTGACGCGGGCGCATTCCGGGATGCTGGCGCCGCTGAAGAATTACGGCATCGCCTATCCCAACATCCTCATCTCGGCGGCCTATGGCGGGCGTGCGCCGGTCATGCTGCACCGCTATGCGTCCTTCATCGGCTGCGGGCTGGCCATGCGGCATCGGCAGAAGAGCGTCTTCAGTTGGACCCAGCACAAGCACATCCCGCGTCACGTCCCGACTTTCCAGGACACCCGGCGGCATGTCTTCCTGACCCATCGCGACGATAACGACCGCTACTCCTACGACCTCGAGGAACCGCGCAAGACCGGCGCGACGCTGATCAAGCCCGACGCGGTCCGCAAGATCCTCAAGCAGCAATACGGCTTTCTCGGCGCGCGAGGCTACGCGCTTCTGGGGCTGGACCCCTGAGGCGGCTCAGGCTTCCTCGCGCTGCAGCTTGCCGATGGCGCTGATGACGGCATTCGCCGCGGCGCGGTAAAGCTCCACCCGCTCGGGCGGGCGCGGGAAGGAACCGGGCGGCTCGGCCTCGAGGTCCGGGGCCGCGAAGACCTCGGCCAGCCGGCCGCCATAGCGGGTGGCGATCTCGTCGAGACCCGGCCGCAGCTCGTTCATCAGCGCCCGCCGGTGCTGCAATGTATAGACATCGCCCGCGCGCCGGATGCCGGGCATGTCCTCGACCGCCAGGATCTCGTTGACCTTGGCGCTGTGGAACGGCGTGCGGCGGACCACGGTGCCCATCAGCTCCGAGACCGCGGCCGAGAAGGTGGGGTTGTCCTCGGGCTTCTCGCGCGGCAGGTCGATGGCGCCCGGCAGGCCCAGGACGCCGAGGAAATCGGCGAGAATGTCGCCCCCCTCCAGCAGGTCGCGGCGGTAGGGGCGCACGATCATCGCCCCGCGATCGAAGGCCGCTTCGAAGGCGTCGAGGGTGGCGAGGTAATCGCATTCGTAGCGCGCGCCGTCGAGATACTGCTTCGGCTTCGGCTGGATCGCCCCGGTCTTGACCCGCTGCTTGTAGAGGGATTCCATCAGCTCGTCGGGCCGGCGCAGATAGGTCACGATGCGGGTCCGCGCCCGCAGGGCCTCGGGCATGCGCCGGGCGAGGCGGTTGGCCACGCGCGGGTGAAACAGCATCTCGCCGGAGACCAGCTGCATGGGCGCCTTCGAGGCCTGGACCTCGGCCACCACCGCGTCGAGCAGCGGCGTGTCCTCGCTGCCGCCGCGCAGTTCGTGGGCGAGCTTGTTGTGGTCGATCCAGCCCCGCGCCGCCCGGATGAAGTCGAGTCCCATCCCCAGCAGCGCGTCTCGGTTCGGCCTCAGGAAGTGCTGGATCGAGGACGAGCCGGTCTTCTGCGTCCCGACATGGAGAATGAGCATGGACGGTCTCGTCTGGCGGTTGTCGTCTGCGCCGGGCGCACGCGCGCCCATGAGGCGCGGCGGGGAGGTAGCATGCAGGTCCGCGGCTTGTCCACTCGCCTGCTTGCAGACGCTCCCCGCGCGACGGCGCACCGCCGATCAACTGGAGCTTTGCGGGCGGGGCCTTGCCGGCTCCCACCTGCTCCCGTTCTGCGACCAGCCCGCTGCTGCGGCCGGCCCTGACCCGATCAGAAGGACCGGAACACCGGGCTGCTGGCTGCCGTCAGTCCTGCCCGAAGAGATCGCGGGTGAAGACCTTCTCGGCCACGTCGTCAAGTTCCGGGCTGCGCCTGTTGGTGATGATGAGGTCGGCCATGGCCTTGAACTCGTCGAGGTCGCGGATGACCGGCGAGTTGAAGAACAGGTCGTCCTGCAACACCGGCTCGTAGACGACGACAGGAATACCCTTGGCCTTGATCCGCTTCATGATCCCCTGGACCGAGCTGTCGCGGTAATTGTCGGAACCGGCCTTCATCACCAGCCGGTGGACGCCGACCGTCGCGGGCCGCATTGCCACGACCTGCTCGGCGATCACGTCCTTGCGGGTGCGGTTCGAATCCACCACGGCCGCGATCAGGTTCTGCGGAACCTGCTCGTAATTGGCCAGAAGCTGCCTCGTGTCCTTGGGCAGGCAGTAGCCGCCATAGCCGAAGCTCGGATTGTTGTAATGCGCGGCGATCCGCGGATCGAGGCACACGCCGTCGATGATCTGGCGCGTTTCCAGCCCGCGGCTCAGCGCATAGCTGTCGAGCTCGTTGAAGAAGGCGACCCGCATGGCGAGGTAGGTATTGGAAAACAGCTTGATCGCCTCGGCCTCGGTCGAGCCGGTGAAGAGCACGGGCACGTCGCCGTCCAGCGACCTCGCCGCCAGCAGTTCGGCGAAGCGGCGCGCCTCGGGAGTGGTGTCGCCCACGACGATGCGTGAGGGATGCAGATTGTCGTGCAACGCCCGCCCCTCGCGCAGGAACTCGGGCGAGAAAAGGATGCGGCGGGTATCGTGCTCGGCCCGCATCTGCTCGGTGAAGCCCACGGGGATCGTCGACTTGACGACGATGGTTGCGTCCGGGGCATGGCGGCGGGCGGTGGCGATCACGTTCTCGACCGTCGAGGTATCGAAACGGTTGGTGTCCGGGTCGTAGTTGGTCGGCGTCGCCACGATGACGTACTCCGCGCCGGTCAGCGCCTGCCCGGCGTCCGAGGTGGCGGCGAGGTTCAGCGGGCGGGTGGCCAGGAAATGGCTGATATCGGCATCCTCGATCGGCGAGGTCCCGGCGTTCACCTGATCCACGCGCGAGGCATCGATGTCGAGCGCCACGACTTCATCGGCCTGCGCCAGCAGGACCGCAAGGGAAAGGCCCACATAGCCAAGCCCGACGACAGCAATCTTCATTGTCCAGCACGCTCCTTCAATCGCTGTTCAAATGCCCTGATCGAAAAACAACCAGCCGCTCGACAAGTCCCCGTCAGACCACCGGCCGCCGCTAATGCGCGGCAGGGGCCTCACCCCGCCCGTCATGGGTATCGAGTTCGCAATGATGGCGGAAGCTCAATTCGCAGGACGGCGAGGCGGCCGTCCGCGGGCGGAGGCGCGACACCCGACGCCAACTTCCACGCCTCGCCGGAGGGCGGGCTCAGTCCAGCGGCCAGAGCCAGGCCGCGCCCCTCACCCCGGACGAGTCGCCATGCACCGCCCGCCGCACCGGCGTCGTCAGCCTGTCCGAGAAGACATAAGGCCGCATCGCGTCCTGCATGCCATCGAGGATCTCCGGCACGTTCGAGAGGCCCCCGGCGATGACGAAGACGTCGGGGTCGAGCAGGTTCACCACCCCAGACAGCGCCCGCGCCAGCCGGTCCCGATGACGCGACAGCGCGGCAGCGGCATCCGGGTCGCCCTCGCGCGCGCGGCCGATGATCTCGGCCGCTTTCACGGCCTCCCCCGTGGCCTCGCGGAAGTCGCGTTCCAGCCCCGAGCCGGAGAGATAGGTCTCGATGCAGTTTGCGCGCCCACACCAGCAGCGCGTGCCCGGCAGCTCATCCTCGCGCATCCAGGGCAGGGCTGTGTGACCCCACTCGCCGGCGACGCCGTTGCGGCCCTCCCAGAGCCGGCGATCGACGACCAGCCCGCCGCCGCAGCCGGTGCCGAGGATCACCGCGAAGACCACCCGCGCATCCGCCCCGGCGCCGTCGATGGCCTCGGACAGGGCCATGCAGTTGGCGTCGTTCGCCAAGCGGACCGGCCGGCCGAGCGTCCGCTCCAGATCCTCCCTCAGATGCCGCCCGTTCAGCCAGACGCTGTTGGCGTTGCGCATCGCCCCGTCCACCGGCGACACCGAGCCCGGAACCCCTGCCCCGATCCGCTCGAGCCGCTGCCCGACCTCTGCCTCCACGGCGTGGACCAGCCCCGCGACGGTCCCCAGAAGGCCGTCGTAATGGCCGGGGTTCGGCCCTCTGGAGCGGGCGACGACCGAGCCGTCCGCAGCCACCACGGCAGCCTCGACCTTGGTGCCGCCGAGGTCGATGCCAAGCCGCAGACCGGCGTGATTCATGACACTGCTATAATCATGACCTGCTCCTCGCGTCCGAGGACAGCTTAGCCCAACGGCTTAGCCATCCGCACCAGTGCGTGCTTCTCCAGACGCTCGGGTTGATCGCGCGGGCCGTCCGCGCCACCTTCTGTTCTTCCGGTACCCGGCCGGTCTGTTCGCGATGGGGGACGAAAAGCGGCACGATCGCCCATCTGGGTCAGACGCTCGACTGTGGCGGGTTCGCCTGCACGGCCTGCAGCGTCTCGGTGGGCTGCACGACGACCGGCTCGGAGGTTCCGGCGGGCGCGCCGAGGACTGCCAGCTATGGACGATGAAATCGCCCATAGCCCCCAGCCTGCTCGACGGTGGGAACATCCGGCATGGTCGCAATCGCCTCGCCTTCGGTGACGGCTAGAACCTTGACCTTGTTCGTCGCGGCCAGATCCTGAACCGACGCGGGCGGCACGAACAGAATTTGACCGCCGATCAGAACTTGCAGGGCCGGTCCGCCGGCCCTCGCAGGGCACATGCACGGCCTCGACCCCCAGCTCCGAGAGTCTGGCGCCGTATTGGCGAGGGTCCGGCTGCCGATCAGGTGCTGCCGCCGGACGTGTTGTGCTCGTCCAAACAGGCATCCGGGACGGCGCGCCGCGCGGCTCGGCGGAGCAGTTGTCACAGGTCGCAGCGTTCGGGGACCCGGTGATCCCCCACTTTTCCGTATCGGTCAGATCCGGCCGAGGCGGGCCGTCTCGTCGGTGAACCAGTGGCGCCATGGTTGCCCGGCGTCGTGTCGAGCACGGCGTCGTTGGCGCTCGAAGGCGTCAGTGCAGCCTGTACCGGCCTCGATCGTCCGGATCACGCGTCGCGCCAGCCCTGCCAGTCGAAGTCGCGCAGGCGTGCCTGCTCGGCCCGTACCGCTGCCTCGCCGCCCATCGCGTCGACCACCTCGGCGTCGGGCAGCATGACCGCGCTCCCCTCGTGCTCGGCGCCGATCAGCGCGACCGCGATGTTGGGCAGGCTGTGCTGGGCGCACCAGCGGCCAGCCTCGGCCGCGGCGTCGGCGATGCGGGCGGCCCCGCTGCCGTCGGCCCGGGCGAGGGCGGCGAGTTCATCCCGGCTCACCAGATGGCCGCCGCCGTTGATCAGGTGGTTCAGGTAGCCGACCAGGGTGCGGCGGGCGAGAGGGCTGAGATGCATGCGCGATCCTCCGGATGTGGGGGCCGAACGCCGCGGCGGCGCAGGCGTTCCCTCGGGCCGGGATCAGGCTTCGGCGGTCAGACGCCGGGGCTCGGCATCGGCGCGGTCGTGGTCGAGCTCGATCCGCTTGGTCGCCCGGGCACCGAGTTCGCGCAGCTGCTCGACCTGGCGGATCACGTTGCCGGAGCCGCGGCTCAGCTGGCCCATCGCCTTCTCATGCGCCTCGGCCGCCTTGCCGATGGCGCGGCCGGCATCCTCCATCGAGGCGACGAAGCCGGCGACCTTGTCGTAGAGGCGCCCCGCGCGGGCAGCGATCTCAGCGGCGTTGCTCTCGCGCTTCTCGACCGTCCAGATGTGCTCGATCGTGCGCAGCATCAGCATCAGGTTGGTCGGCGGAGACAGAACGATGCGCCTGGACATGGCAAAGCCGGGCAGGTCGCGGTCGGCCCGCAGCGCGTCGGCGAAGGCGCCCTCGATCGGGATGAACATCACCACATAGTCGAGCGACTGCGAATCGAGGCTGTCATAGGCCTTGGCCGAGAGCGCCGTGATATGCGCGCGGACGGCGCGAACATGGTCGGCCAGCGCCGCCGCGCGGACCGCCTCGTCCTCGGCATTGGCCGCGGCCTCATAGGCGATCAGCGAGCATTTGCTGTCCACCACGACCTGGCGGCCACGCGGCATCCGCACCACTACATCGGGGTGGAAGCGGCGTCCGGCCTCGTCATGGCGCTTCTCGTGGATGGTATAGTGGGTACCCTCTTCCAGTCCGCTGTCCTCGAGCAGCCGGTGGAGGATCATCTCGCCCCAGGCTCCCTGGGCCTGCTTCTCGCCCTTCAGCGCGCGCGTCAGCGCCACGGCCTCGCGGCCAATCTCCTCGCTGCGCTTGTGCAGGAACTCGATCTGGGCAGCGAGCCGCTCGCGCTCCTTGCCGGCCTCGGTCTCGCGGGTCTGCAGCTCGGTCTGGAAACGGTGGACCTGCTCGCGGAAGGGGGTCAGGAGCGAGGTGAGGGTCTCGTTCTGGCTGCGCTTGGTATCCTCGGCCTGCAGGCGCAGGGTCTCGGTCGAGAGCGCCTTGAACTGGGCCGTCATCTCCTCGCGCAACCCGCGCAGGGTCTCGATCTCGCGCGCGGCCGCCTCCCGGTCCTTAGCGGCGGCGATCCGAACCTCGGCCAGCTGGCGCGCGGATTCCGCCGCCTCGGCCCGCGCGCCGTTGAGCGCGTCGGTAAGGCCCTCGGCCTCGACCCTGAGTTCCTCGAGCCGCGCGGCCTGCGCTTCGGCGCGGGTCTCGGCTGCGGTGGCGCGCATGGTCTCGGCCTCGCGCCGGGCGGCGCTGTCGGCGAAGCGCGCCTCGGCCGCCTGCGCCGCGGCGAGCGCCCCGTCGCGCGCCGCGGCTGCCCGCCGCCAGAGCGACAGCAGCGTCAGGATCGCCGCGGCGGCGCCCGTCAGGACGAGCAGGACCGGCATCGTTGTGAAAGCTTCGTTCATGCGGTGCGTCGTCCTTCGCGTTCCGGCTTCATGACGCGGCCTCCTTCCTCTTCGCGGCTTCGTCCTCTTCGTCACCCGGCACCGCCACGTCCTCCTGCAGCACCTCGCGAACCCAGAGCTTCTTGACCAGCACCAGGCAGACCACGGCAAGCGGCGTCGCCAGCACCACGCCGAGCGCGCCGAACAGCGCCCCGAAGGCGATGATGGCGAAGATCGTGATGACCGGGGGCAGGTCGACCGAGCGCTGCTGGATCAGCGGCGTGATGAGGATGCCCTCCGCCTGCTGGATCACCACGTAGAACAGCAGCACCCAGAGCGCGGTGTCCACGCCCTGCCCCAGCCCCACGATGATGGCCGGAATGGCGCTGAGCACCGGCCCGACATAGGGCACGAACTCGAACAGTCCGGCAAAGACGCCGAGCGCCAGGGCCGAGGGGATGCCGAGGAGCCACAGCCCGAGGCTCGTCACCGTGCCGATCAGCGCCATCGCCGCGAGTTGCCCCAGCAGCCAGAGTCGGAGCGCGTTGCCCACCGTTTCCAGCGTGTCGCGCCATTTCTCCTGCCGCTCCTGAGGCACGAGCAGCAGGAAGCCCTCGAGGTAGAGGCGCGGGTTGATGGCGAGATAGATGGCGGCCGACACCACCACCACCAGCTGCGCACCGAGGCTGAAGATGTTGGTCGAGAAGCTGGCGACGTTGATGACGATGCCGCCGTCCGAGAAGAGGCGGACCTGCAGATCCTCCAGCCAGCGGCCAAGGCCGTTCAGGCCAAAGCGGTTCTCGGTCGCGGCGATCAGGTCGGGGAGCGTGTCGAGCAGCGCGCGCGCCTGGGTCAGGAACTGCGCCCCGATCAGTGTGAGGAAGGCGATCAGTGCCGCCGCGATCAGCAGGGCGGCAAGGATCACGGACCAGCCCTCGCCGATCGGCAGAAAGCGCCGCAGCGGGGCGGCCACGCCGCGCAGCAGGACCGCGATCAGCACGGAGCCGAACAGCAGCAGCAGCACCTGCGTCAGCTGCCACACCGCCAGCCCGGCCGTGATCGCGGCAAGGGTCAGGACGAGGAGCTTCGCCGCATCCCAGACCCAAGTTCCCGTCCCCGTTGCCCGATAGCGCATGGAAAGCCTCGCCCCCACCGGCGCCTCACCAGAGCCGATTTGTTCCCGCTTTGTGCTATGAAGGCAAGCGCCAATGTCGCCGAAAATGCCTAAAATGCGGTGAATCGGCGCCCGGTTGCGCGGTCAACTGATCTCCGCCCTGCCGCGGACTGGCTCGCTCAGCAGAAAACCGAGGATAGACCGCGCCAAACGGGCCTCGTCCAGCCGCGAGATCCCGCGTTCGGCGATCCACTCGAAGAGCGTGCCGGGGTCGCTCACCCCGAAGCCCATGCGCCAGTCCTTGAACTGGCGTACGGCCTGCGTCCCGCGCAGCAGGTAGCGCATGTCCTGATGGCGGCGGTCGCGCTCGATCATCGTGGCGACCTCGGCCAGCGGCTCCGGCGGGCCTTCGAGCCACTGATAGAAGCTGCCGTCCTCGCAATGCAGGTAGCCGGTCAGGTCGAGGCGCGTGTTGCGGTCGCGCGCCTCCGCGAGAATGGCGCGGAGGTCGCGGTCGCTGCCCAGCCGGGCGGTGCTGCGGTAGAGAAAGCAGCCGGTCTCCATCACTGGTCGAGGAACGACCGCAGCTTCCGCGAGCGGCTGGGATGCTTGAGCTTTCTCAAGGCCTTGGCCTCGATCTGCCTGATCCGCTCGCGCGTGACGCTGAACTGCTGGCCGACCTCCTCCAGCGTGTGGTCGGTGTTCATGCCGATACCGAAGCGCATCCGCAGGACCCGCTCCTCGCGCGGCGTGAGGCTGGCCAGAACGCGCGTGGTCGTCTCCTTCAGGTTCTCCTGAATGGCCGAATCGAGCGGCAGGACGGCGTTCTTGTCCTCGATGAAATCGCCGAGCTGGCTGTCCTCCTCGTCACCGATGGGGGTCTCGAGGCTGATCGGCTCCTTGGCGATCTTCATCACCTTGCGAACCTTCTCGAGCGGCATCTGCAGCTTCTCGGCCAGTTCCTCGGGCGTCGGCTCGCGGCCGATCTCGTGCAGCATCTGGCGGCCGGTGCGGACCAGCTTGTTGATCGTCTCGATCATGTGGACCGGGATGCGGATGGTCCGGGCCTGATCCGCGATCGAGCGCGTGATCGCCTGACGGATCCACCAGGTCGCATAAGTCGAGAACTTGTAGCCGCGCCGATACTCGAACTTGTCCACGGCCTTCATCAGGCCGATATTGCCTTCCTGAATGAGATCAAGGAACTGCAGGCCCCTGTTCGTGTATTTCTTGGCGATCGAGATGACCAGCCGCAGGTTCGCCTCGACCATCTCCTTCTTGGCCTGCCGGGCCTCCTTCTCGCCCCGCTGGACCTGGTTCACGATCCGGCGGAACTCCTCGATGTCCACGCCGACATGCTGGCCGACCATCGCCATCTCGCCGCGCAGCCCCTCGACCTGCTCGCGCGAGCGGTCGAACAGCGCCTGCCAGCCGCGGCCCTTGTTGCCGGCCATGCGCTCGACCCAGGTCGGGTCCAGCTCGCTGCCGCGATAGGCGTCGATGAACTCGCGCCGGTTGATGCGGGCGGCGTCGGCAAGCTTCACCATGCCCGAATCGATCGTCACGATGCGGCGGTTGATGCCGTAGATCTGGTCGACCAGCGCCTCGATGCGGTTGTTGTGCAGGTGCAGGCCGTTCACCAGTTCGACGATGCGCGAGCGAACCTCCTGATAGGTCTTCTCGCTGCGGGCCGAGAAGCTGCCATCCTCGTTCAGCCGCGCCGACATGCGCTGATCCTGAAGATCGGCCAGCGTCTCGTAGTCCCGCGCAATCGATTCCAGCGTCTCCAGCACCTGCGGCTTCAGCGTGGCTTCCATGGCGGCGAGCGAGGGGTTCACGCCCTCGTCGTCATCGTCGTCATCACTGCTGGTGCCGGGCGTGCGGATCGGGCCGGGCTGGGCCGCGGTGGTCACGGGATCGGCGTCGTCGACTTCCTCTTCCTCGGCGTCGTCGTCCATCGCCCGGCCGAAAGTCGTCTCGAGGTCGATCACGTCGCGCAGCAGGATCTCCTCCTCGAGAAGCTCCTCGCGCCACATGGTGATGGCCTTGAAGGTCAGCGGGCTCTCGCAGAGGCCCGCAATCATGGTGTTGCGGCCGGCCTCGATGCGCTTGGCGATGGCGATCTCGCCCTCGCGCGACAGCAGCTCGACCGAGCCCATCTCGCGCAGATACATCCGCACCGGGTCGTCGGTGCGGTCGAGCTTCTCGGTCTCCTGCTGGGCGACCGCGACCTCGCGCCCGGTGGTGCCGGTGGTCGCGACCTCCTTCGGCTTGTCGGCGTCGGCGTCCTCGGCCTCCTCGTCCTCGATGACGTTGATGCCCATCTCCGAGAGCATCGACATCACGTCCTCGATCTGCTCGGAGCTGACCTGCTCCGGCGGCAGGACGGTGTTGAGCTGGTCGTAGGTGATGTAGCCGCGCTCGCGCGCCTCGGCGATCATGCGCTTGACCGCCGCCTGGCTCACGTCGAGCGACGGATCGGCTTCGGCGTCGGGCTTCAGGTCTTCGTCGTCCTTGGCGGCCATGCAGGCTCTCCCTCACAGGGGGCGATTCGCGGGCAAGCGATTCGCGAGGCAGCGGCGATTCGATTCGCGGAGCGAATCACCGAAGGCTAGCGGGCGGTCTACTGGCTTCACAGCCCCGATTCAAATCGCTTCACGACCCGTCCGCCCGACGAGCCGCAAAGCTTTCGATGCCCTTCCGGGCGATGATTCGGCGCGGCTCAGCGCCGCCCGCGGCGGCCGAGGCTGCCGGACTGCACCGCTTCGAGCAGCGCGTCGATCCCGGCGACCAGCGCCTCCGGGTCCTCGCCCAGATCGCCGGCTTCGCCGAGGTTGGGCCGGTCGGCGGCCTCGCGCACCCGGGTCAGCTGCGCCGCGCGCCAGGTCAGCCCCTCATCCGCGGCGCCGGCCACGATCTCGTCCTCCAGCCGATGACGCTCGACCCGCGAGGCGCGGCGTGCCTCGATCCGGTCGAGCGCGTTCTCGACGATCCGCGCGGCATGGTCGGGATCATCCTGCTGGCTGGGCGGGACAAGGCGGAGATGGGGATCGGCGAGCAGCGCATCAAGGGCCGCCGCGCCGGCCTCGCTGCGGCTGCCCGCCAGCAGGTCATGGAGCAGCGCCGCGCGACCGGGATCGGCGGGGACGAGGCGTTCGAGGCGCGATTCGAGGGCGGCGACGATCTCCGGGTGGCGGGCGCAGGCGGCGAGGACCGCGGCTTCGAGCAGCCGCTCGCCCTCGTCCCCGGCGGCGAGGCGCGAGGCGCGGGTCTGGGCGCGCGGGGCCTCGGGGCCGGGTTTGCCGAACCGGCGCGGGCCGGGGCCGCTGGGGCGCGCGGGGGCCTCGGGACGGAACAGGGCGGCGCGGCGGGCGCGGATCTCGGCCTCGGTATGGGCGCGGGTCGCGGGGTCGGGGATGCGCGCGATCGCGGCGCGCAGCGCATGGTCGAGGGCCGCGCGCCGCTCGGGGCTGTCGAACTGCCGCCCCTCGGTCTCGCGCTGCCAGAGCAGGTCGACCAGCGGCCGGGCGCCGTCCAGCACCGCCTGCATCGCCGCCCTGCCCTGCCCCCGGATCAGGTCGTCCGGGTCCTGTCCCGGCGGCATGAGCGCGAATCGCAGCGCCTGCCCTGGCCCGGTCAGCGGCAGCGCCAGATCGACCAGCCGCATCGCAGCGCGCAGCCCCGCCGCATCGCCGTCGAGCGCCACCACCGGCTCGGGGCTCACGCGCCACATCAGCCGCAGCTGCTCCTCGGTGATCGCAGTCCCGAGCGGCGCCACCGCGCCCTCGAACCCGGCGCGGGCGAGCGCAATCACGTCCATGTAGCCCTCGGCCACGACGAGGGGCGCGCCCTTGCCCACAGCCACCCGCGCCGGGCCGAGGTTGTAGAGCGTGCGGCCCTTGTCGAAGAGCGCGGTTTCCGGCGAGTTGAGGTACTTGGCCCGCGCGCCGGGGTCCATCGCGCGGCCCCCGAAGGCGATGGCGCGGCCGCGGGCGTCGCGAATCGGGAAGATGATGCGGCCGCGGAAACGGTCATAAGGGTTGCCGCCGTCGTCGGGGCGGATCACCAGCCCGGCGGCGTCGAGCAGTTCCGCCGCGATCCCCTTCTGCGCCATCGCCTCGGCCAGCGCCCGGCGATTGTCGGGCGCAAACCCGATCTCGAAGCGGTCGAGCGTGGCGCTGTCCAGCCCGCGCCCGGCGAGATAATCCCGCGCCGCCCCCGCCGCCGCGGTCTGCAGCTGCAACCGGAACCAGCGGACCGCCTGCTCCATAACCTCGACCAGCTGCGTGCGTCTGTCGGTCTGCGCCTTCGCCTCCGGCGTGCGCTCGGGCAACGCCATGCCGGCCTCGGCGGCGAGCGCCGCCACGGCCTCCATGAAGCCCATCCCCTCGGCCTCGCGCAGGAAGCCGATGGCATCGCCCTTCGCGAGGCAGCCGAAGCAGTAGTAGAAACCCTTCTGATCATCGACGTGGAAGGAGGCAGTCTTCTCGTGGTGGAACGGGCACGGCGCCCACCAGTCGCCCCGCGCCTGATTGCTGCGCCGCAGATCCCACGCCACGCGCCGGCCGATCACGCGCGACAGCGGCACGCGGGCGCGGATCTCGTCGAGGAAGGCGGGCGGGAGACTCATGGCGCGATCATGGGGCCGCGGGGCGGCGGAGTCACGCAGCGCCCACGGCGCCAAGGACGAGGTCGAGATAGATCGCCTCGATGCCCGGGCGGTCGTAGCGGCCGCCCTCGCGATACCAGTGCGTGACCCCGGTGAGCATGGCGATCAGCGCCATGGCCGCCACGCGGGTGTCGGGCAGGTGCATCACACCAGCCGCGCAGCCCGCGTCGAGGATCGCCTGCAACGCGTCCTCATAGGCGCGGCGCAGGCGGGCGATCGCCGCGTGGTTCTCGGGCGCGAGATTGCGCAACTCCATGTAGCTCAGGAATACCGCATCGCGATGCTCGAGGCTGAAGCGGACATGGAAGGCGACGAACCGTTCCAGCCGGTCGAGCGCCGGGGCAGCGGCATCGTCGGACCACTCGGCTAGCAGTTCCTCCATATGGCCGCGCAGCAGGTCCGCCAGCAGCGCCTGCTTGTCGGGCGTATAGGCGTAGAGCGCCCCCGCCTGCACGCCCACCTCACCCGCCAACTGGCGCATCGAGACGGCGGCATAGCCGTGCCGCGCGAACAGCCGCAGCGCCGCGTCGCGCAGCGCGGGGCCGGTGATCTCGGCGCGGGAACCTTGGGTGCGGGCCATGCGCCGGGTCATAGGCCGCTAGCCGCGTGTGGGGAAGCGCGGCGCTTCCGTTCGCGCCCGCCCGGCCCTATCCTCCGCGACCATGCGCCGCGCCCTGCCTCTCCTCCTGCTGCTGGCTGCCTGCGGCGACGGCCGGCAGGGCGAGGACTATCCGGCGCTGCTGCCCCTCGACCAGCTTCTGGCCGAACCCGCGCTGCCGCCCCATGCCGCCGCCGATCCCGACGCCGTGACCCGCGACCTCCGCGCCGCGCAAGCGGGCCTGCAAGCCGCGACGGTCGCGCCGCCGCCGGTGAACGGCGATCTCTCCGCCCGCGCCGATGCGCTGCGCGACCGCGCCGAGGCGATCCGCGGCGGCGAGGTCATCGACCCCGCCACCCTCGCGAGGATGCGCGCCGCCACCGCCCGCCAGCCCTGACTTGCGCCCCGCGGCCCGCGCGTCCACAACCAACGCCACCCTGCCCGCGGAGCCCAGCCCATGCCGGTCATCACCAGCATAGACGACCTGAAAGCCATCTACCGCCGCCGCGCGCCGCGGATGTTCTACGACTATGCGGAATCGGGCAGCTACACCGAGCAGACCTTCCGCGAGAACACCACCGATTTCCACGACATCCGCCTGCGCCAGCGGGTCGCGGTGGACATGACCAACCGCAACCTCGCAACCGAGATGGTGGGCCTCCCCGTCGCCATGCCGGTGGGCCTCGCCCCGGTCGGCATGACCGGCATGCAGAGCGCCGATGGCGAGATCAAGGCGGCGCGGGCGGCGGAGGCCGCGGGGGTGCCCTTCTGCCTCTCGACCATGTCGATCTGCTCGATCGAGGACCTGGCGGTGCACACAACCAAGCCCTTCATGTTCCAGCTGTATGTGATGAAGGATCAGGAGTTCCTCGCCGCCATCATCGAGCGGGCGAAGCGCGCAAACTGCTCGGCGCTCGTGCTGACGCTGGACTTGCAGATCCTCGGCCAGCGGCACAAGGACCTGAAGAACGGCCTCTCGGCGCCCCCAAAGCTGACGATCCCGACGATGGCGAACCTCGCGACCAAGTGGCGGTGGGGATCGGAGATGCTGCGGACCCGGCGACGGTTCTTCGGCAACATCGTCGGCCATGCCAAGGGCGTGACCGACACCGCGAACCTCGCCAGCTGGACGGCCGAGCAATTCGACCCGCAACTCGACTGGGGCAAGATCGCCGCGATCCGCGACATGTGGGGCGGCAAGCTGATCCTGAAGGGGATACTGGACGCCGAGGACGCCCGCATGGCCGCCGATTTCGGCGCCGACGCGATCGTGGTCAGCAACCACGGCGGCCGGCAGCTCGACGGCGCGCTGTCCTCGATCCGCATGCTGCCGCAGATCGTGGCGGCCGTGGGGGACCGGGTGGAGGTCCATCTCGACAGCGGCATCCGCTCGGGTCAGGACGTGCTGAAGGCGGTGGCGCTCGGCGCGCAGGGGACCTGGATCGGGCGGGCCTGGATCTACGGCCTCGGCGCGCTCGGGCAGCGGGGGGTGACGGCGGCGCTCGACGTGATCCGCAAGGAGTTGGACGTCACGATGGCGCTTTGCGGCGAGCGGGACATCCGCAACGTCGGGCGGCACAACCTGCTGCTGCGGCGCGGGTGGGAGGATGAATACGTCTGAGGGAGTGCAGGCGCCGCGAAAAGGTGCGTGGAAACCACGCACCCTACGGCGAGGCTTCGCGGGTAGGGTGCGTTCCAGGAACGCACCGACCCTCTCACCCCCGCGCGGGCGTCGGCACCAGAACCACCTCGCCCTCGGCCTGCTCCGAGACCCCCCGCGCGGCCGAACCGAGCAGGCGGCTGTCGAGGCTGAGGCTCCTCTCGCCCATCACGATCACCGAGGCGCCGATGGCCTTCGCCTCGCGCAGGATGCACTCGACCGCGTCGCCATGGGTCACGCGCGCCCGCGCGGCCGGCGCATTCGCACCGCGGGACTCGGCCAGCCAGTCGCGCGCGCGGGCTTCGGCCTCCGCCGTCAGCCGGGCCACCGCCGAGGCGAAGCCCGCGCCGCCGCCCGCATAGCTCGGCGCCTCGACCACGAGGATCGCCTCGAGCGTGGTGCCCCGCTTCGCGGCCTGCTCTTCGGCGCGGGCGAGGAGGTAGCGCTGCCCTTCGAGATTGGCGGGGTCGATGGCAACCAGGACGGGTCCGTCGGTCATGGCTCTTTCCTTTCCTCAACAGCGCCGTGCGCCCTTCCCTCTGACCGCGGAGCGCCCGCCGATGCAAGACGCCGCGCGCATTTTCCGCCACCCGCTTGCGCCGCGCGCCGCGATCCCCGAAGAGCGGACCGCACGCCCGAGGAGCCGCCGCATGTCCGAGACCGTCCTCGCCAACGCCATGCTGGTGCTGCCCGGCGAGGTCGTCCGCGGCAGCCTGCGGATCGCCGAGGGCCGCATCGCCGAGGTCCAGCCCGGCGCCGGCGTCCCGAAGGGCGCCGAGGATTGCGGCGGCGATTTCCTCGCGCCGGGCCTGATCGAACTCCACACCGACAACCTCGAGCGCCACATCCGGCCACGCCCCCGCGTCGACTGGCCGCATGCGAACGCCATCCTCGCCCATGACGCCGAGCTTGCGGGCGCCGGCATCACCACTGTCTTCGACGCGCTGCGCGTGGGCTCGCTCGAGAGCCGCGCCGACGAGTTCCCCCGCTATGCCCGCCCGCTGGCTTCCGAGATCATGGCGCTGCGGACGGCGGGCGCGCTGAAGATCAGCCACCGCATCCACCTGCGGGCCGAGATCTGCTCGGAGACGCTGGCCGAGGAACTCGACGAGTTCGGTCCCGAGGACCGCATCGGCATCGTCAGCGTGATGGACCACACCCCCGGCCAGCGGCAGTTCCGCGACATCGCACAGCTTGCCCGCTACTTCCCCGGCGGCGCCGACGACCCCGGCTTCGCGCCTCACATCGCCGCGATGCAGGCACTGCGCGCCCGCGTCGGCGCCGCGCACGAGGCCGCCGTGATCGCCGCCGGCCGCCGCCTCGGTGCGGCCCTCGCCAGCCACGACGACACGACGCCCGAGCAGGTCGCCGAAAGCGCCGCCCGCGGCATCCGCCTGGCCGAGTTTCCCGCCACCGTCGAGGCAGCGCAGGCTTGCCGCGCCCGCGGCATCGCGGTGATGATGGGCGCCCCGAACCTGATCCGCGGCGGCTCGCACAGCGGCAACGTCGCGGCATCCGACCTCGCGGCGGCCGACCTCCTCGACATCCTGTCGTCGGACTACATCCCCGCCTCGCTGCTGGCCGGCGCCCTCGCCTTGGCCGACCTCTGGGACGACCTGCCGCGGGCCATCGCCACCGTCACCGCGGCCCCCGCGGCGGCCACCGGCCTCGCGGACCGCGGCGTGCTGCGCGAGGGCCTGCGCGCCGACCTGGTGCGCTTCGGGCGGCTCGGAACGGCGCCGCTGCTGCGCGGGACCTGGGTGGAGGGTCAACGGGTGGCATGAGGCGTCAGGAAGCCGCGCGCCATTCGGTGAAGAGGCCGGTCAGCGTCTTTTCCAGCGGCGTGAACCCTGCTCCCGGCTCGAGATCGTCGGCCGTCAGATAGACGCTCTTCCCGGCGATCGCAGCGGCATCGCCCTTGCGCATCATCATGCTGTAGCCAAGCGGATGATGCATCCCCTCGTCCCGGCAGCGCGCGATCACCGGCCAGAGCGAGCGCTGCGCCTCGGCCCGGCAGCGCAGATTGAGGTCGCGCACGCCGTTCGGCAGGCCGCGGGTTTCGCCGAACTCGGCCCATTTCGCGCGCGTGGTCGCAAAGCAACTCGACGGCAGGAAGTCGAACAGCACATAGCGCGAGACGAGGCCCAAGGCCTCGGCCCGGGTGCGGTCCGCCTCGCGGCGGTCGGGATCGACTGCCGCGCCGCGGGCATCGAAGGCCTTCGATTCGCCCGCGACCGCCCAGACCTCCTCCCGGGCAAAGACATCGCTGTTGACCGCCGTCACAAACCAGTCGAGCGCGCTGTCGCAGAAAAGCACGTCGTCCTCGGCAAAGAGCACCCAGTCGCCCAGATCGAGCGCGGCGTCGATGATCTCCCGCGCGGTGCCGCATGTGCCGTGGTTGCGCGGCAACCGGCGGTGTTTGATCCGGGCGAAGGCAGCGGCATGCGTCGCGCACCAGTCCTCGACCGCAGCACCGCATTCGGCGTGGACACCACGCCGCTCATCCTCGCGCCGCGCGCCCTCGATGCCGTCCTGCATCAGCAGCAAACTGATCCCGCGGCCGCCCGCCATCCGGCGCACCGTTTCCAGAGTTGCGAGGGTGGTGTCGTGCTTGACGAAATACTGCACCGCCACGCAGAGGTTGCCCTCGATGAAGCGCTCGGCTCCGTCCATCCTCACGCCCTCCCGTAAAGATCCACCGCCTCGAACACCCGCCGCATCTGCGCGCGGGCGGTCTCGAAGCCGTAGCGCGCCCGTGCATGCGCCATCGCGTTGTCGCGGATCGCGGTCCAGCGGGCCGGGTCGGCGGTGAGGCCGGTGATCGCCGCGACCCACTCCTCTGGGGTCTCGGCCACCATGCAGTCGTGGCCGCTGCGCAGGCCGATGCCTTCTGCGGCGACCGGGCTCAGCACGCAGGGCACGCCGCGGGCCAGCGCGTTCAGCACCTTGCCCTTGATCCCCGCCCCCGAGATCAGCGGCGCCACGAACAACAGATGCGGGTCATAGGCCTGCGCCACGTCCTCGACATAGCCCAGGGGACGGATCACCGGCGAGGCCATGGCGCGGATCGCGTCGTTCATCCGAGAGCCGTAGACCGAGAGGACGAGGTCGGGCGCGGCCTCGGCGAGCGGACCCATCACCCGCTCGACGAACCATTGCAGGCCCTCGACATTCGGGTGGTGATGGAAGCTCCCGAGGAACGAGAGCCCCGCCCGGCCGATGCGCGGCGGCACGACCTCGGGGAAGTCCAGCACCCAAGGGCAGGGCAGCGCCGCAACCTCGCCCTCCGAGACTGCCTCGATCACCGCGGCCTCGACCTCGTTGTAGGAGACGACGACGTCGACGCTGCGCATGGCGTCGATTTCCGCCACCCGCACCTCGCGCGCAGCGGCGATCTGGTCGGCGTCACCCGCCGCCTTTCCGCGGCGCAGCAGGCGGAGGTAGTGCAGGTCGGCGCCGTTCATCACGATCCGCGCCTCGGGGTTCAGCGCCCGGATCTTCGGCACGACGTTGTTCACGACGTGGTAGCGCATGACATAGAAGGCGTCGAACTCCGCCGCCCGGGCCTCGAGGAACTGGTCGATGGAGGCGAAGAAGGGCGCGGTGATGACCTCGACCCCCATCTTTTGCAGGTTTTCGCTGTAACCGCCCAGCCATGCGAGGTTTTCCGGCAGCAGCGTCACCTTGAAGCCGAGCGACTGCATCAGCTCGATCTCCATCAGCGCGGCATAGCTGCCGGCGTCGCGGTCGGGCGTGGGCGTGGTGTAGTCCACGAACAGGATGCGGCCGTGGATGCCGCGGTCCTTCTCGAGGTCCGGCGCCTCGCCATAGGGCGCGTGGGCGGCGTAGTCGCGCAGCCACTGGCGCTTGAACTTGGGCCGGTTGACCTCCTGAAACCGCTTGAAGCCGCTGCCGGCGGTGTCGGTGCCGCTGGTCACGCCCTCATGGTGGAACACGACGGACGACGGCACGAACCAGGTCGTCCGCCCCGCAGCGCGGATCTTAAAGGCGAGGTCGGTGTCCTCGAAATACATCGGCTCGAGATAGTCCGACAGGCCGCCGACCTCGTCCCAGAGGGCGCGCGTCGTCAGCAGCGCCGCGCCCGAGAGGTAATCCGCCTGCCGCGTGTAGCAGAAGCGCGGCTCCCACGGGTTGGCGCCGCGGCCGTAGTTCCAGGGATCGCCATTGCCCCAGACGATCCCGCCCGCCTCCTGCAACCGGCCGTCTGGCCAGAGCAGCTTGGAGCCGACCAGCCCGGCGTCCGGGCGGGCCTCCATCGCCTCGATCAGTTCGTCGAGCCAGCCGGTCGTCGGCTCAGTGTCGTTGTTCAGCAGCGCCACATAGCGCCCACGCGCCGCCGCCACGCCCGCGTTGCAGGCCCGGATGAAGCGTTGCGCGGAGTCGTGGCGGATCACGCGGATGCCGGTGACATGGGCTTCCAGTTCGCGCGTGGCGTCGGTCGAGGCGTCGTCCACGACGATCACCTCGAAGCTGGCGCGGTTCCAGGCGAGCAGCAGGGCGTTGAGGCAGCAGAAGGTCGCGCCGATCTGGTTATGCGCGGGGATCACCACGGTGACATCGGGCGCCTCGACCTTGGGGAAGGCGAGCGGGCCCAGGCGGACGTGGTCCATTCCCGCCTCGAGCCGGGCAATCGCGGTGTCGAGCTGCGCCATGAGCGCGGGCGAGGAGCCGCCGCGGGCATGGGCGCGCAGCGCGCGGTAGCGGAAGGCGGTCTGCGGGAACAGCTCCACCGGCAGCGGCGCGCGGCCCTCGGCCTGCAGATGCGGCAGCGCCGTCAGCTGCCGTGGCGGCAGCAGCCAGTCGCGCCAGGCGACATGGATACCCGAGGCGTCGCGGATCTCGACCGCCGTGGTGGTGCCGGTCAGGAAGGCTTCGGGCAGACGCAGGACGTTGTGCCCGGCCGCGAGGTGGACCGGGCAGACGGGCTGACCGTCCCGCAGCAGCACGCCGTGGAAGGCGCGGGCGGCGTTCAGTTCCAGCACATGCCCCCAGTCCCGCTGCAGCGTGATGCCCGAGGCCGCGAGGTCAGCGACCGGGCGGCGGGCGGCGAGCGAGACGAGCGCCACGCCCTGCGCGGCTTCGGCATCGGACAGCAGCATCTCGGCCGCGTGCCAATGCGGCGTGTCGGTCGTGCCGTAATGGACCGCCTCGGCGCGGTAATGACTCTCGCGCGGGCGGGCGGGAACGATCTGCGGCTCGGCCACGAAGAACACCGGCGGATCGCCCGCGGGGCTTGCGGCGCGGCGATAGTCGAGCAGCAGTTCGACCGTCTGCGCCTCGTCGGGCAGCGCGAGGCTCACCGCCTGATAGCCCTCGGGCCGGTCGGCGCCGAGGCAGCGCGGATCGAACGCGGTGACGATCTCGTCCAGCAACCCGCCACCGCCGTCGCGCAGGCGCAGCACGAGGTCGCCCGCCGCCCGATGCGCGGCCAGCCGCGCGCTGAAGCGCGCGCCCCGGCCCGCCCCGGCGATGGCGAGCGGCGGGCCGAGGGCCAGGCGCAGCGGCGCCTCGCGCTCGGCGATGGTGACGCAGAGGGTGTTCCAGGCCGCGACCTGCCAACCGCCATGCCCGTTGAGGCGGCAGCTGGCCGAGCCCCCGTCGGCATCGCGCATCGGATAGGGCTGCGCCACGCCCGAGAGCGGCGGCGGCGCGGCCACGGGCCTCAGCGGCAGCCGCCGCCCGCCTGCCTCGAGCGCCACGTCCTCGCCCTCGAGGCTCCGCGCGGCCAGCACCCAGGCCCGGCCGTCGAGCAGATGCACCGCCTTCACCGCGTCCAGCGGGTGCTCGCGCGCCGCCTCCTGCGCCGGATGGGCAAGGACCGTGCGCGCTTGCGCGAAAACCGCCGGCGCCTCGGCCAGCCCCGGCCCGCGCGCCGGCGCGGGCGCGCGCCCGCTCACCCGCTCATGCGCCGCCAGCACCCAGCGGCGCTCCTCCTCGGAGAGCTGGCCGAGCAGGTTCTTGAAGTTCTGCGTCGCCGCCGCCGTGCTGTAGCCGCGCCCCTCGGCATGGCGGATGCGGCGCTTGAGATCGCGGACGACCCGCCCGCCACCCAGCCGGGCGCAGGCGATGGCGGTCCAGTCGATCCCCCAGCCGAGATTGTTCGCCCCATAGTCCAGCCGCCGCAGCCGCGCCGCCACCGGCGGCGTCACCGCCCAGACGACGCCGTCTGTCTGCAGCACGTCAAGGAGGCCGTCCTCGTCGAGCGCGCCCGGCGCCTCCGCATCCGCATCCGCATCCGCATCCGCATCCGCGACCAGATGGCTCGGCCAGGGCGTCGCGTCGAGATCGGGCGCCCAGACCGCAATCGCCGGATCGGCCCGCAGCGCCTCGCGCAGCCCGGCGACGATGTCGCCCCAGTCCTCGGCCGCCGCATCGGCCGAGATCGCCAGCAGCACCGAATCCGTGGGGGCAAGGCGCAGCGCGACCTCGAACTTGCGGCCGTAGAACCAGCTCTGCGCCACCCGGTGCCAGGCGCCGGGGCCGACCTCGTTACGGTCGGTGGCGTTGGAGTAGACGACGAAAAGCTCGTCCACATGCCCGGCGAGGCCCTCGGCAATCGACGCCGCCGCCTCGTGCATCCCGTCCCAACTTATCACGACGGCCGCGACCCGCGCCGCGCCCTCCCGCCCGGCCTGCGCCACCGCATGCTCAGTCATCCGACCCGACCCCGTCCGGTTGTCCCAAGGGAGCGCAGCCGAGCGGAAGGCCGTTCACGTTCTATGCTCGCGCGTGAATTGTGGCATCCTGACACAAGTTAAAGGCGACTGCGCCTTTTGGTTAATGCACGGAAAAGCTTCGGGCAAGCACGGAGTTGCAGCCGGTGCCGCCTGTGGCCGATGTGCTGCGCCCTTCGCGCTGCGGATGCCTCGCGCAACCTGCGCTTGTAGCGTCGCGCCGGGCCGCATGGCTATCCTGCGGCCATGGATGACGCCGCACAGCACACTCCCCTGCCCTCGGCGCGGTTGCGGCGCGCGGCGCTTGCCGCGGCGACGGGCGATCTCGGCCGCCTCGAAACGCTGGCCGCCGAGGCGCGCGCGGCGGGCGATCCCTCGGGCGCGGCACTGATCGCCGCGGACTTGGCGATCGGGCGCGGGCGGCTGGCGGAAGCGCCGGGGACCCTCGCCGGCGTCGAGGACCGCTTGAGGGCCGACCGCGAGGCCGAGCTGGCCGCGCTGACCGCCGGCCCGGAGGCGGGCCTCGCCGCGGCCCGCGAGGCGCTTGCCACCGGTCGCCTCGGCCCGCGCGCGGCGCTGCGGCTTTTCGCGGCGGGCACGGCGGCCGAGCGCGAGGCAGCCGCCGCTTGCCTCGGACAGGACGGGTCGGAGGCCGGCGCGGTCCTGCGGCATCTGGCCTGCAACGGCGCGGGGACCGACGGCCTTGCCCTCTGGCGCAGCGTCCGGGCGCGTTTTCCGACGGATCGCGCGGTGGTCATGGCCGCGCTCTGGCTCTACGAGCATGCGCCCGCGCGGGAGGCCGGGGACGTCCCGGCGCTGCTGCGCGGCCTCGACGCGGTCGCCGCCGCCGCGCCGCGCGATGCGGTCCCACCGCTGCGGAAGGTCGATCTGCTGCTCGCGGCGGACCGGCCCGCCGAGGCCGTCGCTGCCCTCCAGGAGATGCCCGACAACGCCGATCCGGCCGCCATCGCCCGCCGCCGCGAGCGTGCGCGCCGGGCGATGGCGGCGCTGCTCGAGGCCGACCTCGTCACCAGCCTCGAAGCCGCTGCGGAGGACCCCTACGCGCCGTTTGCGCCGCTCCTCGCCGCGCTCCTGCAGCGGCGGCTGACGCTGTCCTCGGCCATCCGCGTGGTGCGGCTTGTGGCCGGGGCGGGCGCGGTGGATGCGGCGCGGCAGGTCGCAGCGGCGCTGTTGGCGCGGCAGGACGCGGCGAGCGCGGTCCGGTGGCACCCGCATCTGGCGATCCTGACCGACCCGCCCGACACCGTCCTCGCCGCGGCCCGCGCGCGCGGCGGCCTGCGCCCGGCCGATGAACCGGTGGAGATCGCCGCCCTCGCCCGGCTCCTCGACCGCGCCGGCCATGCGGCGGCGGCCGACCGGCTGCTGTCCCGCGCCGCCGCGCGGCATCCACGGGCGCATTTCCTCACCACCGACCGCATCGGCATCCGCATCGCCGAGGGCCGGGCGGCGACGGCCGCTGGCCTCCTCGCTGCCATCCCTCCCGCCGTCGCCGCGGCCGAACGCATCCGCATCCTTGCGGCCGAGGGCCGCCACGCCAAAGCCCTCGCGCTCCTCGATCCTGCGACCGATCCCCGCCGCGCCTTTGCCCTCGCGGTGGCAGCCGGCGACACCGAGGCAGCGGCGGCGATCCTCGCAGAGGCCGAGCGCCGCGGCAGCGGGCGGCACCTGTCGCAGTCGCCGGAGGGCGCGCGGTTCAACGAGATGCGGCTCGCCAGAGCCTTCGCCGAAGCGGGCGTCCACGATGCCGACCTGTTTCCGGTGGCTCGGGCGGCGATAGCCCGCTGGCGGGATGGGCAGCCGGAGGCTGGCGCGGGTGCGATCCCGCCAACGGTGCTTCAAGTGGATACGCCCGCAGCCCTGCGGCCGATGTCGGAAAGCTGGGCGCAGGACGGCATCGCGCATCTGCGGCTCGAGGCCGGAGCCGCGCTCGACCGCGCGGTGCCTCGGTTCGGGGCGGCGCTGGCCGAGGGGTTGCGGCAGGCGCCCTCGGCGCAGTCCCGCCGCGTGCTGCTCTCGCTCGCGGCGCTCGCGGTCGAGGGCGGGTTGCTCGTCGCGCCGCATCTGCGGCGGCGGGGCGACCTGCGCGCCTTTCTGCAAGCGCGGCGCGCGGGGGCGGTGCTGGTCGTGGAGGCCGATGGCAGCATCGGCCAGGACCTGATCGCGGCCCGCGCGGGGCATCCGCTGATCGCGGCGATCCTGCGGCAGATGCAGGCAGAACTGGCGGAGGGGGATGGCAGCGGCGAATGGGCGCTGACCGGGCCGGGGGCGATGACTCGCGCGGTGTCGCGTTACCTCGGGTTGTCGGATCGGCCGGATATCGAGTTTCTCGACGCGGCCGACCTCGCGGGCCTCGTCCGTGCTCATCCCGAGCAGGTGCCGCCGCCGGTCAGCCCGGCGCTGCACCGCCGCATGAGCGAGGCCGCCGCCGCGGCGTTAAGCCCACGCGGCGGTGGCTTGGCAGGCGATCAGGCGACGAGCGCATATTCCGGCTCGTCGGCCGCAGGTGCCAGCACCGGCAGGTCGTCGTAGTCGAAATAGGCATACATCTGCGCCAGCACGTCCTCGGCCCGGCGCGCGGCTTCGGCGGCGGCTTCGGGGCGGCGGGGCAGGTTGCGGATATCGGCCATCTTCATGGGCCTCCTTCGATAAAGGTCGTGGCCCTCCCGCGGCATATGTGGGATGTCTCAGGCACGGAGGGAAGATGCTGCGACGCAGCGTAACCCTCGGGAACCCTCCGCGGCGCCACGACGAGAAACGCCGCCCGGCCTCGCAGCGGGGCGGCGTTCCGGTCGAATCCAGCAGGCGTCAGAGGCTGCGCTCGACCATCAGGTGCTTGATGTTCGCGATCGCCTTGGCCGGGTTCAGCCCCTTCGGGCAGGTATTGGTGCAGTTCATGATCGTGTGGCAGCGATAGAGCTTGAACGGGTCCTCGAGGTCGTCCAGCCGCTCGCCCGTAGCCTCGTCGCGGCTGTCGATGATCCAGCGATAGGCGTGCAGCAAGGCCGCTGGCCCGAGGAAGCGGTCGCCGTTCCACCAGTAGCTCGGGCAGGAGGTCGAGCAGGCGGCGCAGAGGATGCACTCGTAAAGGCCGTCGAGCTTCTTGCGGTCCTCGACCGTCTGCCGCCACTCCCTGCCGGGGGCCGGGGTCTCGGTCTTGAGGTAAGGCTGCACGAAGGCGTGCTGGGCGTAGAACATGGTCAGGTCAGGGATCAGGTCCTTGACCACCGGCATGTGCGGCAACGGGTAGATCGCCACGTCGCCCTTCACCTCGTCGATGCCGTAGATGCAGGCGAGGTGGTTGCCGCCGTCGATGTTCATCGTGCAGGAGCCGCAGATCCCCTCGCGGCAGGAGCGGCGGAAGGTCAGCGTGGGGTCGATCTCGGTCTTAATCTTGATGAGCGCGTCAAGGACCATCGGCCCGCATTTGTCGAGGTCGAGCGTGTAGCTGTCGATCCGCGGGTTCTCGCCCGAATCCGGGTCCCAGCGGTAGATGCGGAAGGTCTTGACCCGCGTGGCGCCCTGCGGCGCGGGCCAGGTCTTGCCGGTCGTGATCCGGCTGTTCTTGGGCAGGGTGAACTGGACCATGTCGGCTCCTTCGGGTCGGTCGGAGGGCGCGCGAGCGGCGCCGCCCGGAATGTTACTGGCGGCCGATCCAGCCCGGCTGCTGGCTCAGCGGCCGGGTCGGCATCTGCCCCGAGCGGTTGACGACGCAGCGGTCGAATGCTTGCGCCGGATCGCGCCCGGCGATCCAGTCGGACGAGATCGCAAGCTCGATCCCGGCGACCGGACGGACCCGGTGGCCATCCGTCGCCACGCCCATCGACACCTGGGACCGCGGCCCCGCGGCCCCGCGCGCCTGATCGAGACAGACACGCTCGGCCTGCTCGACCGGGATCGGCCCGCAGGCGGCGAGGCCCGCGAGCGCAATGGCAGCGAGGGCGAGCCGCGGCGTCATCGTCAGGCGGTGCGCGCGATGCTGGCGATGCACTGCGTCGCCGCCGGGCGCTGCACGATTGCCGCCACGGCCGAGGAGGCCGCCGCGCTGTTGCCCGACATCGAGGCGAGGTCGGCCAGTTCCGCCTGGTTGGCGTTGTTCACGACGCAGGTCGTGTAGGGGGCGACGTTCGTGCCCGGCAGACGCGCCGCCATCTCGCGGTTGATGACCGTGATCGCGGCCGAGCGGGTCGCGGTGCTTACCGTCGAGGGCGGCGTCACCACGACCGGCGGGCGCGTCACCGGGGCGGGTGCGACCACCGGATAAGCACAACCGGCGAGCGTCAGAGCGGCGGCGGACAGGGCAAGAACGGAACGCATCAATAGACCCTCGCTTTGGGAGCAATCTTCTTCAGGTCGATGCCCCCCTCCTCCGCGGTGGTCAGCGGCTCGAGATGCACCGGGCGATAGCTCAACTCTACGCGGTTTCCGTCCACGCGCGCCAGCGAATGCTTGCGCCAGTTGGCGTCGTCCCGCTCAGGCCAGTCCTCATGCGCATGCGCGCCCCGGCTCTCCTTGCGCGCCTCGGCCGCGACGATGGTCGTCAGCGCGTTCGGCATCAGGTTGGTCAGCTCCAGCGTCTCCATCAGGTCGCTGTTCCAGATCATCGAGCGGTCGGTGACGTGCAGGTCGTCGAGCTTCGCCGCGATCGCGGTCATCGCCTCGACGCCCTCGGCCAGCGTCTTGTCGGTGCGGAACACCGCCGCGTCGCGCTGCATGGTGCGCTGCATCTCGTCGCGCAGCTGTGCCGTCGGCGTGCCGCCGTTGGCGTGGCGGAGCGCGTCGAAGCGGTCGAGCGCACGGTCCACCTCGGCCCGGTTGGTGCCGGGGATCGCGGCCTCGCGGTCGATCACCTCGGCCGCACGGATCGCGGCGGCACGGCCGAAGACGACGAGGTCGATCAGGCTGTTCGACCCCAGCCGGTTCGCGCCATGGACCGACGCGCAGCCCGCCTCGCCCACCGCCATCAGGCCGGGGAAGACGCGGTCCGGTTCGCCCTCGACCGGGTCCAGCACCTCGCCCCAGTAGTTCGTCGGGATGCCGCCCATGTTGTAATGCACCGTCGGCAGCACCGGGATGGGCTCGCGCGTGACATCGACGCCGGCGAAGATGCGGGCGCTCTCGCTGATGCCCGGCAGGCGCTCGGCCAGCGTCTCGGGCGGCAGGTGCGACAGGTGCAGGAAGATGTGGTCCTTGTGCTCGCCGACACCGCGGCCCTCGCGGATCTCCAGCGTCATGCAGCGCGAAACCACGTCGCGCGAGGCGAGGTCCTTGTAGGTGGGCGCGTAGCGTTCCATGAACCGCTCGCCCTCGGAGTTGGTAAGGTAGCCGCCCTCGCCGCGCGCGCCCTCGGTGATGAGGCAGCCCGAGCCGTAGATGCCGGTCGGGTGGAACTGCACGAACTCCATGTCCTGCAGCGGCAGACCGGCGCGCGCCACCATCCCGCCGCCGTCGCCGGTGCAGGTATGGGCGCTCGTGGCGCTGAAATAGGCGCGGCCGTAGCCGCCGGTCGCCAGCACCACCATCTTGGCGTTGAAGACGTGGATCGTGCCGTCGTCGAGCTTCCAGCACACGACACCGGTGCAGGCGCCGTCCGTGATCACGAGGTCGATGGCGAAGTATTCGACGAAGAACTCGGCCTTTTCCTTGAGGCTCTGGCCGTAGAGCGTGTGCAGGATCGCGTGCCCGGTGCGGTCGGCGGCGGCGCAGGTGCGCTGCACGGGGGGGCCTTCCCCGAACTCGGTCGTGTGGCCCCCAAAGGGGCGCTGATAGATGCGGCCGTCCTTGGTGCGGCTGAAGGGCACGCCGTAATGCTCGAGCTCATAGACCGCCTTCGGCGCCTCGCGGGCGAGGTATTCCATCGCGTCCGTGTCGCCGAGCCAGTCCGAGCCCTTGACGGTGTCATACATGTGCCACTGCCAGTTGTCCGGGCCCATGTTCGACAGCGACGCGGCGATGCCGCCCTGCGCGGCGACCGTGTGGCTGCGGGTCGGGAAGACCTTGGTCACGCAGGCGGTGCGGAAGCCCTGCTCGGCCATGCCGAGGGTCGCGCGCAGCCCCGCGCCGCCGGCCCCCACCACCACCACGTCATAGTCATGCGTCTGGATTTCATATGCGGACATGGGGGCTCGGCCTTCAGTTGACGATGACGACGGGGGCGGCGGCGGGAACCACGACCGCCACATCCGGCGCCAGGAGCACTCGGGCGAGCGCGAAGAGGGTGAGCGCGACGACCGCCCAGCCGAAGAGCTGCGTCAGGATCTGCGCCCAGGCGCGCGGGCCGCCCTGGACGTAGTCGTCGATCATGACGAAGGTGCCGCGAATCCAGTGGATCATGCCCACGACGACGAAGAGGCCGGTCACGACCGCCGCGAAGGGACGGCCGAAATGAGCGACGACGCCCGCCCGGTCGAGGCCGATGGCGCCGCCGACCGCGATCACGAAGAGCGGCGTGAGGATCGCGAGACCGATGCCGCTGACGCTCATGAACCAGTGCGCGGCGGTGGCGCCGTGGCCGGAGCCGAGTCCGGCGGCGAGCTTGCGGGGGGTGTAGAAATGCATTGTCCGCTCCTCAGACCAGCATCAGGATGACGGTCAGCAGCGCCAGCACCACCGAGCCCACGATGATGACGATGCTCAGCGTCCGGCCCTGGTCGATCTCGAGCCCGCGGCCCGAGTCATACCAGAGGTGCCGCAGCCCGGCGAGGAAATGGAACCAGAGCGACCAGGTCGAGCCGAGCAGGATAAGCCAGCCGAGCCACGAGCGCAGGAACCAGTCGGCCGTCGCAAAGGCCGCGTCCGAGGTCCCGGCCGCGACCAGCCACCAGACCACCAGCAGCAGCCCCGGCAGGATGCCCTGCCCGGTGCCGCGGGTCATGATCGAGGTGATCGCGGTCAGCGGCAGGCGATAGACCTGCAGATGCGGGGACAGCGGACGGTTGCCGCGCGGAACATCGGCCATGATGCCTCCTCCGGTGCCTTGCGCCCCAAGTGACGCGGGGTTCGGGCGCTGCTTAACCCTAAGGCCGAGGGAGTGTCACGCCCATTTTCGCTGCATGATGGCCTTCTTGCGACCGGCGTCCCCCGTTGTGATCACACGCTGCAAGCGTGCGATCACATATCACCGCGGGATCAGCGCCCAGTAATCGAGATCGAGCAGCACCTCGGGCAGATAGCGGCCGTCTTCGCCGCGAAGCGCCCCTGCCCGGCCGCCGTCACGCATGGCGACGGTCCGCAGCCGCAACGCGCCGATGCCCGGCCGCGCGGTCTCGGCCCGGTCCAGCACCTGCGACCACGCCCGCACGGTGTCGCCCGCGAAGCACGGATTGGCATGCGCGCCGCCGTTCAGCGCCACCACCAGCTGCGCGTTCGCCAGCCCGTTGAAGCTGAGCGCGCGGGCCATGCTGATGACATGCCCGCCATAGATCAGCCGCCGCCCGTCCTCGCGGAAGGTGGCGTCGAAATGGACCTTGGCGGTGTTCTGCCACAGCCGGGTGGCGAGCATGTGCTCGGCCTCCTCGATGGTGACGCCGTCCACATGGTCGATGATCTCGCCCGGCTCGTAGTCGCCCCAGCGATGCGGCTCGCCCGCGAGGGCGAAGTCGTAATCGCCGAAGTCGAGGCCCGGCGGCAGCACGAGGTCGCCTGCGCCGAGGGCGGGGGCAAGCTCCGGGATCGCGGTCTCGGGCATCGTCGCGTTCGGATCGCGGGTGCGGACCATGACCCAGCGGACATAGTCCAGCACCGTGTCCCCGTGCTGGTTCACCCCGCGGGTCCGCACCCAGACCACCCCCGAGGCGCGGTTGGAGTTGAGCTTGAGGCCGATCACCTCGCTCTCGGCCGACAGAGTGTCGCCGGGCCAGACCGGCGCCCGCCAGCGGCCCTCGGCATAGCCGAGATTGGCCACCGCGTTGAGGCTGATGTCGGGGACGGTCTTGCCGAAGACGGTGTGGAACACCAGCCAGTCGTCCAGCGGCGCGGACTTCAACCCGCAGGCTTGCGCGAAGGCGTCAGAGGAGTTGAGGGCATGGCGCGCGGGATAGAGCGCGTGGCAGAGCGCGCGCTCGCCCTGCCCCAGCGTGCGCGGCACGGCATGGCGGATCACCTCGCCCAACCGGTAATCCTCGAAGAAGCGGCCCGGGTTCGTCTTGCTCATTGCGCCCCCAGCTTCATCTCCGGCGCGTAGTCCGCTGCCACGTCCTTCACCACCGCCTGCCCGCAGCGCATGACGCCCTTCAGCGGATCGAAGGCCATCGCCGGCGCCCCATGCAGTTCCCAGCCTCGCGACAGCGCCTCGCTGACCTTGTGGCAGAAGGCCGAGGTGTCGTCCTCGGTGAGGAAGCGGTAGAGCAGCGCCATGTCAGGCTCCGAAGGGGTTGGGGCCCAGCCAGCCGTGGATCAGGCCGACGATGCCAAAGACCACGATTGCGGCGATGGCGGTTGTGAACTCCTTGCGGACGGGGATGTGCCTGGTCGGCGGCGGGGTCCAGCCCGGCTCGGCGGCGTTGATGAGGGCCATCTCGAGAAGCGCCCAGAGGAGCAGGCCACCGAACAGCACGAGCGATGGCAGGTCGCCGTTGGTCAGCAGATGCGCAACGGCCCACAGCGAGAAGCCGATCAGCTGGGGGTGGCGCAGGCGGACGCCGACGCGCGACTTCGACCCGGAAGCGGCGAAGAGGTAGAAGGCGATCAGCACCAGCAGGTTGTTGATGCCCTTCAGCATCGGCGTGGCGGCCCACCAGATCGTCTGGTCGGCCATCCGGTAGCCCCAGATCATCAGCAGCACCGCCACCACGAGCGCGGCGGCCACGAGGCCCTTGCCGCGATCGCCGACCACCGCCCGGTTGCCCGGCAGCACGCGCTTCCACAGATGCGCGGCCCACCAGAGGATCACGCCGAGGATCAGGATCAGCATTGCGGTTCCCCTGCCGTTTCGCGCGCCACCATGCCGTCAGCCGCCCGCGGCGGCAATGGCCTCGGCCGTGGCGAGCGTGCGGCGGGCGGTCTCGACGTGCAGGTTCTCTACGATGCGCCCGTCCACCACGGCCACGCCGCGGCCCTCGGCCTGCGCGGCCTCGAAGGCCTCGATCTGGCGGCGGGCGAGGGTGACGTCGTCTTCGGACGGCGCGAAGGCCGCGTTGGCGGTGGCGACCTGCGCCGGGTGGATCAGCGTCTTGCCGTCGAAGCCCATGTCGCGCCCCTCGGCGCATTCGGCGGCCAGCCCGGCCTCGTCCTTGAAGGCATTATACACCCCGTCCACGATCACCCGGCCATGCGCCCTCGCGGCCAGCAGGCAGAGGCCGAGGCCGGTCAGCAGCCCCAGCCGGTCGGGCCGGGCCTTGGTGCCAAGCTCCTTGGCGAGGTCGTTGGTGCCCATGACCATGCCCTGCAGCCGCGGATGCGCGGCGATGGCGGCGGCGTTGAGCATCCCGGCCGCCGTCTCCATCATCGCCCAGAGGGGGGTGTCGGGGATCAGCGCGGCCGCGCGGTCGAGGTCGGCGGGGGCGTTCACCTTCGGGACAAGCACCGCGTCGGCGCCGGTGGCGAAGGCGCGGGCGTCGGCCTCGCCCCATTCGGTCTCAAACCCGTTGATCCGCACGATCCGCGCGCGCCTGCCCCAGTCACCGCCGAGGGCGGGCTTCAGCGCCGCGCGCGCGGCGGGCTTCTCGTCCGGGGCCACGGCGTCCTCGAGGTCGAAGATGATCGCGTCCACCGGCAGCGTGCGCGCCTTCTCGAGCGCGCGGGCGTTCGAGGCCGGCAGGTAGAGGACCGAGCGGTAGGGGCGGATCATGGCAGGCTCCGGCTGGGGACGGCCGGGGTGTGGCAAGCCGCCGCGGCTTTCGCAAGCCCTCAGGCTCAGCCCTTGAGCGCGGCGATGTCCTCTGGCGTGCCCACGGCCCTGACCGTGGCGTCGGGGAGGATGCGGCGGATCATGCCGGAGAGCGCCTTGCCCGCGCCGATCTCCCAGAACTCGGTGACGCCCGCCTCGCCCATCCAGAGGACCGACTCGCGCCAGCGGACCACGCCCGTCACCTGTTCGACCAGCAGCCGCCGGATCGCGCCCGGCTCGGTTACCGGTTCGGCGCGCACGTTGCTGACGAGCGGCACCTGCGGCGGCTGGATGTCCACGCCGGCGAGGGCCTCGGCCATGACGGAGGCGGCGTGCTGCATCAGTTCGGAATGGAACGGGGCAGAGACCGGGAGCATCAGCGCCCGCTTGGCGCCGCGCTCCTTCGCGAGCGCCGCGGCGCGCTCGACCGCCGGTTTGTGGCCCGAGATCACCACCTGCGCGGGGTCGTTGTCGTTCGCGGCCTGGCAGATCTCGTCCCCCGCCGCCTCGCGGGCGAGATGGTCCACGGCGACGAAGTCGAGGCCGAGGATCGCGGCCATCGCCCCCTCGCCCACCGGCACCGCTTCCTGCATCGCCTGCCCGCGCAGGCGCAGGAGCCGGGCGGTGTCCGAGAGGGTCAGCGCACCGGCGGCGCAGAGGGCGGAATATTCGCCCAGCGAATGACCCGCGACGAAGGCGGCGTCGCCCAGGCCGGAGCCCTCGCCCTGGAGCGCGCGGAACGCGGCGATCGAGGTCGCCATCAGCGCCGGTTGCGCATTGGCGGTCAGGGTCAGCGTCTCGGACGGCCCCTCCCAGATCAGCGCGGACAGCTTCTCGCCGAGCGCCTCGTCCACCTCGTCGAAGACCGCACGCGCGGCCGGACTGGCATCCGCAAGCGCCTTGCCCATTCCGACCGTCTGGGCCCCCTGGCCCGGAAACACGAAGGCGCGCATCAACCACTCTCCCGCAGGTCCCGTCTGCCTTTCCGTAGGCAGGCGCGGCCGGGCGCGCAAGCGGCTAGGGGGTGGAGGCGGGCGGCGGGAAGCCGGACGGGAGCCGCGCCATGATGTCGGCGACCAGTGAGCGCAGCCAGCGATGCGCGGGGAAATCATGCGACCGCCGCGCCCAGGCCATCTGCACGCGGACCGGCGCGATCGGAAACGGCGTGGCATAGACGTGGATGCGGCCGTCATCGAAACTGTGCGCGAGGTGCAGCGGCAGGAGCGCAATGAGGTCGCTGCGGGCCACGACCGAGAAGGCGCTCGAGAAATCGGGCACGGTCTGGGCCACCGAACGCGTGCAGCCCAGTTCGGCCAGCAGCGGCTCCTCGATGCCGGCGCGGCTGCCGTCGATCGAATAGATCACGTGGCGCAGCCCGCAGTAGAGGTCGAGCGGCATCGGCCGGCCGCGGCGCAGGCCCGCGGCGGCAACGGCCGGGTGGCCGACGCGGGCGCAGACGCAGAGCGGCACGTCGATCAGGTCGCGCCTGACCAGCCACTCGGCCGGCTCGATGTCGCGGTCAAGCACGAGGTCGGCGCGGCCGGGCGCCAGGGCATCGGTCACGACCGGATACGGCAGGTCGATCAGTTGCACGACGATGCCCGGCGCCTCGGCGGCCAGCCGGGCCTCGAGCCGCGGCAGCAGCGTCGGCGCGAAGAAGTCGTTCCCGGAAATGCGGAAGGCGCGCTCCTCGGTGGCCGGATCGAAGCGCGACTTGCCGCGGAGGACGGCCTCGATGTCCTCGATCAGGCGGTGCACGTCGGGTTCGATCTCGCGGGCGAAGTCGGTCGCCTCGAGGCCGCGGCCGCGGCGCACGAAGAGCGGATCGCCGAGGGACTGGCGCAGCCGGGCGAGCGCGGCCGAGACGGCGGGCTGCGACAGCCCCACGCGGGCGGCGGCACGCACCGTCGAACCCTCGCGCAGGAGCGCGTCGAGCACCTTCAGCAGATTGAGGTCAAGCGCGGCAATGCCCACCGTCTCCCCCGGCCGGCCTTTGCCCATCCTATCAGCGGAGGCTATTCCTCCAATACAATCCTTCGATTTATCACCGGGACCGAAATGGTTAACGATGGCCTACGGCTGGGGCTCCCGGCGCATCGCTCATTGTTTGCAGGATTGCTTGCGGTTTGGGGGCCGGCCTTTCGCGGGGCCGGCCCTCCTTTCCTGCGGGCAGGGTCAGCCGACCAGTTCGAGCCCCGAGAAGAAGAACGCGATCTCCTCCTTCGCGGTCTCGGCGGCGTCCGAGCCATGGACCGAGTTCTCGCCCACCGACTCGGCGAACTCCTTGCGGATGGTGCCCTCGGCGGCGTCCTTCGGGTTGGTCGCGCCCATCACCTCGCGGTTCTTCGCAATCGCGTCCTCGCCCTCCAGCACCTGGACCACGACCGGACCCGAGGCCATGAAGTCGCGCAGCTCGCCGAAGAACGGACGGTCCTTGTGGACCTCGTAGAACTTGCCGGCCTGCTCGGGCGTCAGCTGGATGCGTTTCTGGGCGACGATGCGCAGGCCCGCATCCTCGAATTTCTGGTTGATGCGGCCGGTCAGGTTGCGCTTGGTGGCATCCGGCTTGATGATCGAAAGGGTGCGTTCGATGGCCATGGAATCCTCTGGGAAGGGCTCGCGGGCGGCGCCCGCGGCGATGCGCCGGGCGGTTAGCACGGGGCCGGGATGAAGGAAAGCGCGGGGCAGATGCACTTCAGGCCTGAGACAGCCGAGGATCGAGAGGTCATCGCGGCGCTGATCGAGGCGGCCTTTGCCGGCGCCGCCCATGCCTCGGGGAGGGAGGCAGAGATCGTCGCGGGGCTGCGGCGAGCGGGCGGGCTGACCCTGTCGCTGGTCGCCGAGGATCAGGGCGCGGTCGTCGGCCATGTGGCCTTCTCGCCCGTCAGCATCGCGGGCGAGGGTGGCGCGGCGGCCGCCGACGGCTGGTTCGGCCTCGGGCCGGTGGCGGTGCGGCCCGACCGGCAGCGCGGCGGAGTGGGCACCGGGCTGATCCACGCGGGACTGGCGCGACTGCGGGACGCGGGCGCGCGCGGCTGCGTGGTGCTGGGCGATCCGGCCTACTACCGGCGTTTCGGTTTTGCGCCCGATCCGGCGCTGCGGCTGGACGGGGTGCCGCCGGAATACTTCATGCGGCTTGTCCTTGCCGGCCCGCTACCCGCCGGCCGCGTCACCTATCATCCGGCTTTCGACCGAAGCTGACGGCCTGGCAGCCGGCCGGCCCGCTTGACGGCCGAGGCGCGCGGGCCGATCCTGTGGGCGTGGTTGCCGTCCGCGGAGGCGAACCGGATGACCTGCTGCTCGCATGAGGGATGCGCCCCCGCCGCCGTCGGGCGGTATCGGCGGGTGCTCTGGATCGTCCTCGGGATCAATGCCGGGATGTTCGCCGTCGAGGCGGCAGCCGGGCTGCTCGCGGGGTCGGCGGCGTTGCAGGCCGATGCACTCGACTTCCTCGCCGATGCGGCGAATTACGGCATCAGCCTCCTCGCGCTCAGCCTCGCGCGGGTCTGGCGCTCGCGCGCGGCGCTCCTCAAGGGGCTGTCGATGGGCGGCTTCGGGCTCTGGGTGATCGCCACGGTCGCCTGGCACGCGATCCACGGCACGGTTCCGGCCTGGGGAACGATGGGGACGGTCGGCGCCGCGGCGCTCGCCGCGAACCTCGCCTGTCTCGCGCTGCTTCATGCCTGGCGGGATGGCGATGCCAACATGCGCTCGGTCTGGATCTGCTCGCGCAACGACGTGCTGGCAAATTTCGCGGTCATGGCCGCGGCGCTCGGGGTGTTCGGCACCGGGCGCGGCTGGCCGGACCTGATCGTGGCCGCGATCATGGCGGCGCTCGCGCTGCACGGCGCGGCGACGATCATCCGCCACGCCAAGACCGAACTCGCGCGCAGGCGGAACCGCGGCTTCGTGCTGCCCGGCGCGGGATGAGCCGGAACGTCGAGGCCGGCCCCGAGGGACCGGCCTCCGTTCTGAAGTAATGGCGCGATCAGTCGCCCTTCAGCGTTTTCGCCACCTCGGCGGCAAAGTCTTCTTCCTTCTTCTCGATGCCTTCGCCCACAGCGACGCGCGCAAAGCCGGTGACCTCGGCGCCCGCGTCTTTGGCCGCCTGGCCCACGGTCACGTCCGGGTTGATGACGAACTTCTGGCCGAGGAGCGTGACTTCCTCGAAGAACTTCGACATCCGGCCCTGGATCATCTTCTCGATCACGGCCTCCGGCTTGCCGCTTTCGCGGGCCTGTTCGGTCAGGACGCTCTTCTCGCGCTCGATCAGCGCCGGGTCGAGGTCGGCCTCCGAGAGCGAGGCGGGCGAGGTCGCGGCGATATGCATGGCGATCTGGCGACCGATCTCGGCTGCCTTGTCCTTGGGGCCGTTCAGCGCCACGAGGACGCCGATCTTGCCCATGCCGGGGGCGGCCGCGTTGTGGACGTAGTGGACGACGGTCTCGCCCTCGAGCAGATGCATCCGGCGCAGGGTCATGTTCTCGCCGATGCGGGCGATGGCGTTCTGCACCACTTCCTCGACCGGCGTGCCGTTCAGATGCGTGGCGCGCAGCACCTCGACCGATTCGCCGGTCTCGAGCGCCAGTTCCGTGATCTCGCGGACGAGGGTCTGGAAGTCGGCGTTCTTGGCGACGAAGTCGGTTTCGGAGTTGATCTCCACCGCGACGCCGCGGCCGTCGCGGACGGCGACGCCGATCAGGCCCTCGGCGGCCACGCGGCCGGATTTCTTGGCGGCCTTGGCGAGGCCCTTGCTGCGGAGCCAGTCCACCGCGGCCTCCATGTCGCCAGAGGTCTCGGTCAGCGCCTTCTTGGCATCCATCATGCCTGCGCCGGTGGTCTCGCGCAGCTCCTTCACCATGGCGGCGGTGACGGTCATGGGGTCTCTCCTCGTGCGGAATGGGTCATGCCGGGCGCGCAGGACGCGGCCCGGCAAAGGTCTCGTGACAGTGGCTCAGCCCTGGGCGGCCTCGGCCGCCGGCTCAGCGGCAGGCTCGGCCTCGGCGCCGGTCTCGGCGGGCAGGTCCTCGTCCAGCAGCTCCTCGGGCGCATCGCTCAGCGCGCCAAGATCGACGCCCGCGGCGCCCATCTGCGCCGACATGCCGTCAAGCGCCGCGCGCGACACGAGATCGCAGTAGAGCGCGATGGCGCGGGCCGCGTCGTCGTTGCCGGGGATCACGTAGTCGATACCCTTGGGCGAGCAGTTGGTATCCACCACGGCGACGACCGGGATGCCGAGCTTGTTGGCCTCGAGGACGGCGAGGTCCTCCTTGTTCACGTCGATGACGAACAGCATGTCGGGCAGGCCGCCCATCTCGCGGATGCCGCCGAGGGACGCCTGCAGCTTCTGCTGCTCGCGCTCCATGCCCAGACGCTCCTTCTTGGTCAGGCCCTCGGCCCCACGCTCCATCGTCTCGTCGATCTGGCGCAGGCGGTTGATGGACTGGGAGACGGTCTTCCAGTTGGTCAGCGTGCCGCCGAGCCAGCGGTGGTTCATGTAGAACTGCGCCGACCGCTCGGCCGCGTCGGCCACGGCCTTCTGCGCCTGCCGCTTGGTGCCGACGAAGAGGACGCGCCCGCCCTTGGAAACGGTGTCGCGCACCGCCTGCAGCGCCGCGTCCAGCATTGGCACGGTCTGGGTCAGGTCGATGATGTGGATGCCGTTGCGGTCGCCGTAGATGTATTCGGACATCCGCGGGTTCCAGCGCTGCGTCTGGTGGCCGTAATGCACGCCAGCTTCGAGGAGCTGACGCATGGAATATTCGGGAAGCGCCATGGGGTTTCCTTTCCGGTTTGCGCCTCGGCGGGGGATTTCAGGGCATCCCGAGGGAAGCCCCAACCGGTGGACCGCACGGGATGTCTCCCCGCATCGGCCCGCCCTCGCCTGTGAAGTGCGCGCGCCTTAGCCGATAGGGCCGCGCGGCGCAAGGGTCAGGCGGGGTCCATGATCTCGTGGAGCCGCTCGACGGGGCGGGCGAGGCGGGTGCCGCGGTCGGTGACGACGAAAGGCCGCTCGAGCAGGATCGGATGCGCGGCGATCGTGTCGAGCAGTTGCTCGTCCGAGAGCGAGGGGTCGTCAAGGCCAAGCTCGTCATAGGGCGTGCCGCGCCGCCGCAGCGCCTCGCGCACCGTGAGGCCCGCGTCCGCGAACAGGCGGCGGAGTTCCTCGCGCGGGGGCGGGGCCTTGAGATACTCGACCACCTTCGGCTCCTCGCCCGCCTCGCGCAGCATCTCCAGCACCTTGCGCGAGGTGCTGCAGTTCGGGTTGTGATAGATGGTGGCGGTCATGGGCGCTCCTCTGGCCGCCATCGTGACCCGGACGGCGGCGGGGATCAACGCCTCACACGAAGGCGTCGGGCATCGACTCCTTCTTGCGGGCCACATAGGCCTCGAGGCTCTCGCGCACGCCCGCATCCATCGGCGGCGCCTCGTATTCCGCCAGCATCCGCTTCACCCGCGCCGAGGCAAGCGCCTGCGTGTCGCGCGCGCCCTCCTCCTCCCAGGTCTCGAACGGCTTGTAGTCGAGGACCTGCGTGCGCCAGAACGCATCCTTGTAGTTCGCCTGCGTATGGTCGCAGCCGAGGTAGTGTGCCCCCGGCCCGACCTCGCGGATCGCATCCATCGCCTGCCCGTTCACGCTCATGTCCACGCCCGCGGCGAGGCGGTGCAGGATGCCGAGCTGGTCGGCGTCCATCACGAACTTCTCGTAGCTCGAGACCAGCCCCCCCTCCAGCCAGCCGCAGGCGTGCAGCATGAAGTTCACCCCCGCCATGAGGCCGATGTTGAGGCTGTTGGCGCTCTCATACCCCGCCTGCGCGTCGGGCAGCTTCGAGCCGCAGAAGGCCCCGGCCGAGCGGTAGGGCAGCCCCAGCCGGCGCGCGAGCTGCCCGGCGCCCAGCGTGATCTGCGCCGCCTCGGGCGTGCCGAAGGTCGGCGCGCCGGAGTTCATGTCGATCGAGGTCACGAAGGCGCCGAAGATCACCGGCGCGCCGGGGCGGATCAGCTGGCTGTAGGCCACGCCCGCCAGCACCTCGGCCAGCACCTGCGTCAGCGTGCCCGCGACCGTCACCGGCGCCATCGCGCCGCCGACGATGAAGGGCGAGACGATCGCCGCCTGGTTCGCCGCCGCATAGACCTCGAGCGCGCCCATCATGGTGCCGTCGAAGGTCAGCGGCGAGTTGATGTTGACGAGGCTCGTCATCACCGTGTTCGTGTCGAGGAAACCCTCGCCAAAGAGCAGCTTCGACATCTCGACGCTGTCGGCCGCGCGCGAGGGTTCGGTCACGCTGCCCATGTAGGGCTTGTCGCTGAGCGTCATGTGCGCCAGCAGCATGTCGAGGTGGCGCTTGTTCACCGGCACGTCGGTCGGCTCGCAGACCGTGCCGCCGGAGTGATGCAGCCAGCGCGAGGACTGGCCGAGCTTCACGAAGTTGCGGAAATCCTCGATGGTGGCATAGCGCCGCCCGCCCTCGGCGTCGCGCACGAAGGGCGGGCCGTAGACCGGCGCCAGGACGAGGTTGCGCCCGCCGATCTCGACCGAGCGTTCGGGATTGCGGGCGGCCTGGGTGAACTGCCGCGGGGCCGTTGCGCAAAGGCTGCGCGCGAGGCCCTTCGGCAGGCGCACGCGGTCGCCCTCCACATCCGCGCCGGCCTGCCGCCAGCGGTCCAGCGCGGCCGGGTTGTCGGTGAAGTTGACGCCGATCTCCTCGAGCACGGTCTCGGCATTGGCCTCGATGATCTCGAGCGCCTCGGCGTTCAGGATCTCGAGGTTGGGGATGTTGCGTTCGATATAACGCGCGACCTCATGGCTGGGCGCGCCCCGCTCCGCCCGCCGCGCCGCCCCGCCGCCGCCCCGCCGCCGTCCCTGGTCCATCGCCTGTGCCTCGTGCCTTGTCGCGGGCTCAAGATAGGTGCGCGGCGTGCGGGCCGAGGCGCCGATTGCGTCACCCGCGGCGCGAAACCGACCTGAGCGCAGGGCGAGTGCGCGGCATTTGAGCGATCGCGGGACGCGGAGGCCGGGCGGCGCTAACCCTGCCTTAACGCCTCCGCGCTATGGCTTGGCGGAACCCCAGGAAAGGACCCGCCGCCGTGACGCCGATCCGAATCGTTCGACACCGGGGCCGGGCATGAGCGTCGGCCTGACGCTGCCCGCCCGGCTCGACCTGACCGAGGCCCGGCGCCTGACGCGCGCCTTGCGCGATCATGCCGGGACACCGCTGACGCTCGACGCATCGCGGGTGGAGAGCCTTGGGGGACTTGGCCTGCAGGTGCTGCTCGCGGCTGCGCAGGAATGGCGGCGGCGCGGCGCGGCGCTGGACCTCGGCCCGCGATCCGCCGCCTTCGACGCGGCGCTCGCGCAGTTCGGCCTGACACCCGCCGCCTTGCAGGCCGGAGGCGCCGCATGAGCCTGAAGATCCTCGCGGTGGATGACAGCCGCACCATGCGTGACATGCTGACCCTCGCCCTGACCGGTGCCGGGATGGAGGTGACGGTAGCCGAGGACGGGGTCGCCGGCCTCGAGGTGCTCGAAGAAGGCGGCCCGCCCGACGCCATCATCTCGGACATCAACATGCCCCGCCTGGACGGCTTCGGCTTCATCGAGGCCGTGCGCCGCATCGACCGCTTCCGCGCAACCCCGATCCTGGTCCTGACGACCGAGAGCGCTCCCGAGCTGAAGGCCCGCGCCCGCGGCGCAGGCGCGACTGGCTGGATCGTGAAGCCCTTCGACCCGCAGAAGCTCGTGCGCTCGATCCGCATGGTCACGGGCTGAGGCGGCGGCATGGGCACCGATCCGATGGCCGAGATCCGGGCGGGGTTCTTCGCCGAATGCGAGGACCTGCTTCAATCGCTGCAGGACGCGCTGTCCGCCATGGACGAGGGCGCCGGCGATGCGGAGACGGTCAACACCGCCTTCCGCGCCGTTCATTCGATCAAGGGCGGTGCCGCGGCCTTCGGCCTCGAGAGGCTGGTCGGGTTCTCGCATCGCTGCGAGACGGTCCTCGACGACCTCCGCACCGGACGGCTGGCGCCCTCGCGCGAGGTCGCAAGCCTGTTCCTGCAGGCCGCCGACCTGCTCGCCGACCACGTCCGCGCCGCGCAGGAGGGTGGGGAGGTGCCAGCCGGCGAGACGCTGCTCGCCCGGATCGAGGCCCTGACAGGCGCGCAGCCCGTGAACGCCGAGCCGCCGATCGACTTCAGCCCTAGCCTCATCGCCCTCGATTTCGCGTCGGAAGATGACTGCAGCGCCGATGCCGCGGAAATCGGCGGCCGCGGCTGGCTGATCCGCCTCGCGCCGCGCGAGGGCCTCTACCGCAGCGGCAACGAGGCCCTGCACCTGCTGCGCGCGCTCACGACCCTCGGCCGCACCGGGATCCGCTGCAAGGTGCCACCCGACCTCGCGCTGACCGAGGACGCGGCCGAGGTCCCGCGGCTCGTCTGGACCATCCACCTCGTCGGCGATGTGGAGCGGGCCGAGATCGACGACCTCTTCGACTTCGTCGAGGACGTCTGCGACATCACGATCGAGCCCGGCCCGGCCGAGCTCGCGTCCGAGCGCCTGCCCCCCGAGCCGCCACCGGCACCGGTTCTGGCTTTCCCTGGCCCGCACCACGACCGATCAGGCCTGCCCGAACCGCCCTCGTCCGCCGCGGGCTTGCGCCCTGAGCCCGCCGCCCCCGAACCCGGCGCCGTCACGTTGCGGGTCGATCTCGAGAAGATCGACCGCCTGGTAAATCTCGTGGGGGAACTGGTCATCAACCAGGCGATGCTGTCGCAGAGCGTCGGCGCCGCCGGCCTCGCCAACCCCGAGGTCACGACCGGCCTCGAGGCCTTCATGACCCTGACCCGCGACCTCCAGGACAGCGTCATGTCCGTCAGGGCACAGCCAGTGAGACCGCTCTTCCAGCGCATGGCGCGCATCGTCCGCGAGGCGTCGGCGGCGACCGGCAAGAGCGTCCGCCTGAGGACCGAGGGCGAGGGAACCGAGGTTGACCGCACCGTGATCGAGCGCCTGGCCGATCCCCTGACCCACATGATCCGCAACGCCGTGGACCACGGAATCGAGACGCCCGAGGCACGCTGCGCGGCCGGCAAGCCGTCCCAAGGGGTGATCACGCTCTCGGCCTTCCACCGCTCCGGCCGCATCATCATCGAGGTCGCCGACGACGGCGCCGGGATCGACCACGCCAAGGTTCAACGCGTCGCCACGGCCCGAGGCTTGGTCGCGCCCGATGCGGCGCTGAGCGAGGCCGAGATCTCCAACCTCTTGTTTCTCCCCGGCTTCTCGACCGCGGGGAGCGTCTCGGCCCTGTCCGGCCGCGGCGTCGGCATGGATGTCGTGAAAAGCGCCATCGCGGCGATCGGCGGCCGCATTTCGGTCTCGAGCCTGCGGGGCCAGGGCACCACGCTTTCGGTCTCGCTGCCGCTGACCCTCGCGGTACTCGACGGGATGGTGATCGGCGCGGCGGGGCAGACCTTCGTGGTGCCGCTTTCGGGCATCCTCGAGACGGCGGCCCTGGCCCCCGAGGCGATCCGGCGCGTCGGCCCGCGGGGCGAGCTGCTGCAGATCAGGGGCGAGGTCGTCCCGCTGGTCGACCTCGCCTCGCATCTCGGCTTCCGCGCGCCCGACGGGAATGCGCGCGGGGGCATCGTGCTGCTGACCGCCCGCGACGACGGCGGTCGCATCGCCCTCGTGGTCGACACGATCATGGAGCAGCGCCAGGTCGTGATCAAAGGCCTCGGCGCGCTCCTCGGTCCGGTGCCGGGGGTCGCCGCCGCGACGATCCTCGGCGATGGCAAGATCGCGCTGATCCTCGACCCCGCGGACCTCGCCCCCGCGGCCCGCTCCGGCCCCGTCCCTCCGACCGCCCTCGCAGGATAGCCCATGTCTCACGATTCTCTCGCCGATGTCGAACTCCTCTCCTTCCGCCTGGGCGAGCAGGAGTTCTGCGTCGAGGTCGCCTCGGTGCGCGAAATCCGCGGCTGGACCCCGGCGACACCGCTGCCCTTCGCGCCCAGCCACGTGAAGGGCGTCATCAACCTTCGCGGAACGATTCTGCCGGTGCTCGACCTCTCGCTGCGTCTCGGGATGGAGGGGATCGCGGACGGCGAGCGCAAGGTGATCGTCGTCGTCCAGCTGAACGGCGTCAGCGCCGGGCTGATGGTGGACGCGGTGTCGGACATCCTGACCATTCCGGCGGCGCAGTTGCAGCCGCTGCCCGAGCTGGGCGATGACATTCCCGGCTGCATCCGCGCCCTGACGCTGCTCGAAGGTCAGCTGGTGCGGGTGCTGAACCTTTCAGCGATCATGCCGCCGGGTGGGAGCCGCGCAGCATGAGGGATGATCGATTGGACGCGGCGCCGCTCGATGCCCGAGCCTTCGGCCGGGTGCGGCAGCTTATCCAGGAGACGTCGGGAATCGTGCTCGGGGACCACAGGACGGACATGCTCCGGTCCCGGCTCGCGAGGCGCATGGCGGCCACAGGCTGCCCCGATCTGCCCGCATATCTTGACGTCCTCGGCGGCCCCGGCGGCGGCGAGGAGCGCATGCAACTCGTCTCCGCCGTGACCATCAATGTGACCCAGTTCTTCCGCGAGGCGCCTCACTTCGAGCTGTTGCGCGACGAGGTGATCGGCGCCCGCAACCCCGCACAGCCGCTGCGGATCTGGTCGGCCGGATGCTCCACCGGCGAGGAGGCCTGGTCCATTGCCATGACCCTTGCCGCCGCGGGTCTCGAGACGGGAGAGGCCGCGGTGCTGGGAACCGACATCAACCGGGGCGTTCTCGCCCGCGCCGCCACGGCTTGTTACCGCACCAGTGAGTTGAGGCCTGTTCCCGCGCTCCTGCGCCGTCGCTTCATCGCGCCGGTGCCGGGCGGCGGGCAAATCGCCCGAACGCTGCAGGAGCGGGTGGGCTTCCGGCCGCTGAACCTGATCGCTGACTGGCCGTTCCGGGCGATGTTCGACGCCATCTTCTGCCGCAATGTCGCGATCTATTTCGACGCCGCGACGCAGGCGCGGCTATGGACCCGTCTTCTGGGGGTCCTGCGGCCCGGCGGGTGGCTCTTTCTGGGCCACGCCGAGCGGCTGCCGGAAAGCCTGCTGGCGCAGGTCCGCTACCTCGGCCGCACGGCCTATGTGAAACATCCCGCCGCGGCGACGCCATGAGCGTGCGGGACCGGCTGCGGGTGCTGGTTGTGGACGACATGTCCACCAGCCGCGGCCTCATCATCCAGGCGCTCGAGGCCATGGGCATCAGCGACCTTCGCCACGCGGCCGATGCGCAGGGCGCGCTCCAGGCGATGAAGGCGCGCTCCGTGCATCTGGTGCTCTCCGACTACAACATGCCGGGCATGGACGGCCTGGGCCTTCTGCAGGCGATACGCGCCGAGGCGACCACCCGCGGCACTGGTTTCATTCTCATCACCGGACGCGCGGATCAGCAGATCGTCGACCGGGGCAAAGCCTTGGGCATGAACAACTTCCTGCGAAAACCGTTCACCCCGGCGGAGCTCCGGGCCTGTCTCGAGGCGGTGGTGGGCCGGCTGTGAGCGCGCCCGACATCCCCTTCGGCCTGCTGATGGTCAATCTCGAACGCGAGCTTCGCGACCTCGTACTGCGCTGCCGCATGTTGCAGTCGGCCGCAGCCGGAGACGACGGGCGCCCCCCGCTGCCGGGGATGATGATCGCGCTTCAGGACCTCGACCCGCTGACCCAGATCCTCGACGATCTGGCCGGCCTTGCCGCGGGGGCGGCGCAATCGCCGCTCGCGCGCATCAGAATCGATCCCGCGATCCTGGGCGCCCCGTTGCGGCTTGAAAGCCTGAGGCAACGGCTGCTCGCTTCGGCAAGCCCCGGCCCTACTGCCGAACCTGAGGGCTTCCTGCTGTGATCCCCGCCTCAGCCCGCCTCTGGTGGAAGCTGCTGATCCATCGCCTCGGCCGGGTCGGTGCAGCCCGCCGGGCCGACGACCCGTGCCGGCACCCCGGCCACCGTCACGCAGGCCGGCACCTCCTCCAACACCACGCTCCCCGCGGCGATCCGGCTGCGGGCACCGACGCGGATGTTGCCCAGGACCTTCGCCCCCGCGCCGATCAGCACCCCGTCGCCGATCTTCGGATGCCGGTCGCCATGCGCCTTGCCGGTCCCGCCCAGCGTCACGCTGTGCAGCATCGAGACGTCATCGCCCACGACCGCGGTTTCGCCAATCACGATCGAATGGGCATGGTCGATCATCAGGCCCGCGCCGAGCCGGGCGGCCGGGTGGATATCGACCCCGAAGGCTTCCGAAGTCCGCATCTGCACGAAATAGGCCATGTCCCGGCGGCCCCCCCGCCAGAGCCAGTGGCCGATGCGATAGGCCTGCAACGCCTGGTAGCCCTTGAAGAACAGCAGCGGCTGGATCAGCCGGTGGCAGGCGGGATCGCGGCTGCGGACCGCCAGAAGATCGCGCAGCGCCGCGTCGCCGAGCGCGGGGTCTTCCTCATAGGCGGCATCGGCGATCTCGCGCAGGATCTGCTCGCTCATCTCGCCCGAGGCGAGCTTCAGCGAGAAGCGGTAGGCCAGCGCCTGCTCCAGTCGCGCGTGGTGCAGCAGCCCCGCATGGATCAGCGCGCCGAGGAGCGGCTCGGCCCCGACCGCCGCCTCCGCCTCGACCCGCATCTCGCGCCAGATGGCCTCGCCCCGCGTCTGCATCCTGCCGTCGTCCACTGCCGTCCCCTTCTGCGTCGCGCGGGCAATCCTACATCCCGCGCGCCGCCGAGGGTAGCGGTCTCACGCGGGCAGCCGCAGCTCCCACCAGTGCAGCGCGAGGCGCACCCGCCCGCCCGCGAAGCTGCCGCCCTGCGCGGTCAGGCGCAGCGGCTGCGCCTCCCAGTAGGTCATGGGCGCCGACAGGATGCCGCGCGCCCAGGAGCCGGCCCCGGTCCCGAGGCCGGTGCCGAAGCGGTCCGGCGCGCCCTGCGTGCCCAGCGACCAGGTCGAGACGCTGCCGGTGATCGCCTCCCGCACCCGCGCGGTAGCGCCGACCAGCATGACCCCCGCCGGCACCGTCACGGTCGAGACAACCTCGGTGCCGGGGGTGATCGCCACCTCCCCTTCTGCCAGCCCGGCGATCATGCCGGTGCCGGAGGGGCCCAGCGTCAGCGCGCCCGCGATCCAGTCCTCGCCGTCATGGATCAGCGGCCGCCCGCTCGCCGCGTCATGGGCGCGCATGCCGGCGCGGGGGTGGACGAAGATCCAGCCGCCGTCGCTGGCAATGGCGATCTCGCCGTCGTGTCCCTCCCAGGCGTTCACCGCGCCGCGGCCGACGCCCCAGCAAAGCCCGTCGGCGGCCGCCCCGGGCGGGGTCGTGCGGGCGGCCTGCTGCAGCACCAGGTTCACCAGCCCGTCGAGGCGCAGCAGCGACTCGTTCAGCGTGACGTGCTTCTGCGCCTGCGCCGCCTGCAACAGCGGCAGGCCGAGGCGCGCGGTTTCCATCTCAGGCATCGATCATCCTCCTTGCCGCAGGCCCGGCCCCATAGAGGTCCGAGAGCTGCACGACTTCCGCGTCAAGCGGCCCGCCCGCCACCGCCGCAGACCAGACCGCCTCCGGAATCACCCATTCGGGCGCCCCCACCATCACCTCCGCGAGCCGTGTGCCCGCGCGCAGCAGTCGCACCCGGTAGGCCTCGCGCCCCTCCCCGAGCGGAACCTCGGGACCGTCCCATCCGTCGCCCCCGATCCGCGTCCGCCGCACCCAGGTCAGCCGCCGCCCGTCGAGGCGCAGGTGGCAGGGCGCGTAGGGGCGCAATCCGACGCCCGAGAAGGCGAGCCGCCGCTCGCGGTAGCTCGCATCCGCCACGCCCCGCAGGGCCGGTCCCGCGCTCCAGCTGCGCAGCTGCCCTCGCGCCGAGGGCGGCAGATCGAGCTGCACCGGCGCCCCGTCGAGCAGCACCACATGGCTGCCCGCCGGCCAGACCTCCGGCATCAGCGCGTCGGTCCCTGCCTGCCCGCGCAGCCGCGCCGACAGCTCCCACACCCCCGGCGCCGCGAGCGTCGCGGTGGCAAACTGCAGCACCTCCCAGCCGTCCGGCGTGCCGTCGCCGATGGCCAGCGCATTGGCCCCGCCGAGCAGGGCCGCCATCGAGGCAGACCGCAACGCGCCGCCCTTGACCTGCACCCGCAGCGCCGGCCCGCGATCGATCACGCCGTGCCGCGCCGCCAGCAAGGCGTTCAGGGTCACGCCCACCACCGAGGGCCGCGTCACCAGGCGGTTCAGCGTGAAGCCGCCCTCCGCCTCCGGCGCGCTGTAGACTGCGGCGCTCCCCGGCCAAGGGGTCGCGCTGATCGCCACATGCGGCGCGTGCGGCACCTCGTCGCCGCGCAGCAGCGGCAGGTCGAGATACTCGGCCAGCACCGGGATCGGCGGCACGAAGAGGCGCATCGCGCCCGGCACATCCCCCTCTGCCCGCGCGCGATAGAGGCCCGGCTCCACCCTGACGGCCTCGATCGTGACGGCGCCCGCCCGCTCCAGACGGTCGATCCGCCACCGCCCCGCGGGACCCGCGCCCGCCTCCAGCCGCAGCACGTCCCCTGGCGACAGCCCCGCCGCGCGCGAGGGCGGCAGCGCCAGCCGCACGCCGTCCCGCGCCACTCGCGCCTCGGCCAGCCAGCGCTCGGCGAGGCTGCGCCCCTCGCCCCGCGTCAGCGCCATCGCGAACTCCGAGTCCGTCGCCAGCGTCGTCGCGCGGCTGTCGGGCAGGATCGCCTCGGCGGTGCAGGTCTCGTAATCGGTTCCCGCCTCCAGATGGCTCACCCGCACCCGGCCCGACAGCTCCGCCTCCGGCGCCCGCGCCAGTTCCGGCTGCGCCAGCCCCTCGGCCTCCGCGAGATCGTCGGACCCGACCACGGCGTCAACCCGCCCGTCCCGCATGCGGAACCGCAGCAGCCCGTCGGCCTCGACGGCGTCGAAGCCATGCACCAGCATCAGCGCCTGCAGCAGCGCCCGCGGCGTCTCGTCCCACTGCGCCGCATAGCCGCGCACCACGCCCGAAAGGCGCGAGGCATCGATCGCCGTGACCCCGGCCGCGCGGCAGATCTCAACCACCACATCCGCCAGCGGCACCGCCCCCGCGCGCCCGTTCAGCCAATGCCCGCGGGCCCAGGCCGGCCCGTCGGTCCAAAGGTCGGTCCGCGCCGGAAACGCCGGCCAGGGCCGCGCGTCCCAGCACCAGACATGCATCCGCGCCGTGTCCACCATGCGCCCCGCCGGACCGACCGGGTTGTTCGCCGGATCGCGCCAGTGCTCGACCACCGCCCGCACATAGGCGGCCTGCACCGCGTCGTCGCGGCCGCCGTCCGAGTAGAAGGGCAGCATCGACTCCGAACTGCGCGCGTCGAGGAACTTGTTCGGCTGATTGGTCCCCTTGTCGAGCGCCGCGCAGCCGTATTCCGTGAACCAGAACGGCTTGCTGCGCGGCACCCATGCCGTCGGCTGCGCCGCCCGCCGCCCCGAGGCGTCCCGCTCGTGATGCGGGTTCTCCCACCAGCCGCGCAGGTCCTTCTGCCGCCAGATCCACGCCTCGCCATGCGCGCCGTCGGTGATCGGCGTGCGGATCTGCGCGTCGCGATGCGCCGGGTCGGCGTAATACCAATCGTAAAGCTCGCCCCCCGCGACCCCTGCGCGCAGGTAGTCGGGATCGTCGATCCGCCGCCACACGGCGTCGAGATGCGTCTCGCCCTCGCGCCAGTCGGTCAGCGGCATGTAGTTGTCTATGCCGATGAAATCGATCGCATCGTCGGCCCAGAGCGGGTCGAGATGGAACCGCCGCTCGCCCCCGCCCGGCATGTGCCCGGCATATTCGCTCCAGTCGGCCGCATAGCTCAGCTTCACCTCCGGCCCGAGGATCGCCCGCACCTCCACCGCCAGCCGCCGCAGCGCCGCCACCGCCGGATAGCTGCCGCCGGGGCCGCGAACCTGCGTCAGCGCGACCATCTCCGAGCCGATCAGGAAGGCATCCACGCCCCCCGCCTCGGCGCAGAGATGCGCGTAATGCAGGATGAAGCGGCGATAGCGCCACTCGTCGGGCCCGCTGTAGCGCACCTGGCCGCCCACACGCGCGAAATGCTCCGGCTGCGCCGACCCGAAGAACGCCGCCACCTCGTCCGCCGCCGCAGCCGTCCCGTCCGTGCTGCCGCGCCGCCCGGCGGCCGCCGCGGTCGTGATCCGCCCCCGCCACGGCATCACCGGCTGATCGGCCGCTCCGCTCCAGGGATCGGGCCGCCGGTTCCCCTCCAGCTGCTCCATCAGGATGAACGGGTAGAAGGTGACGTGCCGCCCGCGCGCCCTCATCCAGCGGATCGCCTCGATCACCGAACGGTCGGCCGGCGTGCCGCCATAGATCGGGCTGCCGTCCACCTGCGCCACCCGCCCGGCCTCTGCCCGCGAGACCCCGCCCGCGCGCCACACCATGCTCGCATCGGTGTCGTTCTCGACCTTCGGCTGCACCGTGCATTCACCGCAGCGCAGGTCGTCCCCGAACCACGACACCACCAGCGCCACTGCATTCGCCCGCGGCAATTCGCGCGTCAGTGTCCCAAGCGAGGCCGCGAAATCCGTCGGCCCCGCCACCGTGTTGCGGTTGACCACGCGCGTCTCGCCGAGGCCCAGGTCAACCTCCACCGGCGTCGTCGCCAGCGCGTATTCCCCGGTCCCCGGAATCATCGCCACGCCTTCGACGCATTGCGCGAGGCCGTGCCCGCCCGGCACATGCCGCGTCACCTCGAAGGTCAGCAGCGGCGCGCGGTTCCCCCAGCGCTCGAGGCTCAGCCCCTCCGCCACCACATAGGCGATGCCGCGGAACGCCGGCGCCGCCTCGCCCAGATGCGCCGCAAGGCAGGGATCGGGCAGCTGCGCCTCGTCACCCGGATAGACCCGCAGCCCCAGCTCCGCCGGGTCCACCTCCTCCCCATCGGCCCAGACCCGCCCCACGCCCGCGATCGGTCCCTCGCACAGCGCAAAGGCCGCACTCAGCCGATAGCTGATCTCCGTCACCTCCGGCCCCGACGGCGCGCCCTTGCCCCCGCCCCCGCCCGTTGTGCGGCGCACCTCCTCCAGCGGCGCTGCCCAGACCACATGCCCCGGCACCCGCATCTGCCCCCAGATGCGCGCGATCGGCGTGCCCTCGCCCGCGCTCTGCAGCCGCAGCCGGTCGATCCGCCCGGTCTCGACCGCCTGCGACCCCGAGCCCAGCAGCCGCTGGTCCAGGATCCGCCCCACCGTCGCCCCGACCGCGCGGCCAATGACGGCGGTCGACAGGCCCAGCATCGTCCCGCCCATGCCGGCGCCGATGGACGCCCCGACTGCGGACAGCAGAATCGTCGCCATCGCTTCCTCCCGGAAAAGGCTGGGCGTCAGGCGCCCGGAAAGGTGAACCGCGCGGCAATCCGCGCGCGCCAGGGCTGCGACAGCGGGCTCTCGACCACGCCATGCCGCTCATAGGCGTGAACGAAGCTCGGGGCGGCGCCCGCCTCGGCGAGGATGCCGAGATGCTTGGCCACCGCGCCGTCGCGCATGCGAAACAGCAGGACCTGCCCCGGCGCCAGCGGCGCCGAGGACGCGACCGGCAGCAGATGCCGCGCCGCGCTGCCCGCCAGCAGCTCCGCTGCGCCGGTCTCGCCCCAGTCGGGCGAATAGGGCGGCACCGCCTCCGGCTCCGGCCCGAGCCGCGCCCGCCAGATCCCGCGCAGCAGCCCGAGGCAGTCCGCCCCCGCGCCCTTCACCGAAGCTTGATGCACATAGGGCGTCCCGATCCAGGCCCGCGCTTCCTCGACAATCGCGGCCGCGAGGCTCATGCCCTCCTCCCGCGGGTCGCCGCCGCCGAGGGCGCCGTCAGCCAGTCCTCGCTCGGCAGGTGAGGAAAGCCGCGGAAGTTCAGATGATTGTTGAACTTCAACCGACAGGTTTCAACCCGCCGATCGCACCCCGCCGTCAGCCTTACCCGGTCCCCCGGCGCGAGCCCCGCCCGCAGTCCCGCCCACAACTCCACTTCGCGCCCGCCATCCGCGCGCGCCACGTCCCGCTTGATGCTCCCCGAGAGCCCCTTCGCGGCACCGTCCAGCGCCTCCAGCACCCCGCGCTCGAACCACCCCGCGTCATGCCCCGGCAGCGCCAGCAGCGTGATGCGCGTCTCCTCCTCCACCGCGGCCACCACCGCCTCCCCCCGATACCCCGGCGCGTCGAGGTTCACCCGGCAGGCGCCGTCCCCCAGCAACGCCGAGCAGCGCGTGTGATAGACCCGCCCGCAGGGCCGGTTCAGCGCCTCGGCCAGCCCCCGCAGCTCGGCCCGGAACGACGCCCCCTTGCGCGTGATCTCGCCCAGCGAGCCGCGAAACATCAGCCGTCGCTCGTCGACCGCCGTCCAGTCCACCTCCCAGAACCGCACCTCGGCCCCGTCCCAGCGCCCCGCGGCGAGGTCGGCTTCGGTGATCGCGTCGTCCGTGAGCATCCCCGCGACCTCGCTGTTGTCGACCGCCAGCCCCGCGCTCTGCATCACCGCCGCAGCACTCATGCCTGTCTCGGGCCGGAAGCGGATGCCCTCGAAGCTCAGCGCCGCATCGTGGTCCGTGAACCCCAGCACCAGCCCATCGCCCCGCTTGACCGCCCAGGCCCGCGCCCGCGTCGTCGTGACCCCGCTCATGTCCGCACCTCGATCACCGGCACGTCGGGCATGCTCCCGGCCTCGAACGAGGCCACGGAGACCGCCACATGATCCGTGTCGAAGCGCACCGGCACGTCGAACTCGAACCCCGCCGTGACCGCCGCCCGGTCGCCCGGCGGCTCGGCGAAGGTGACGACCCCCGTCGCGTAGTCGAGGCTCCAGTGCACCGCCTCGCGCAGCTCGTCGCCGCCAACCGCGATCCGCACCGTGCCCTGCACCGGCTTCACCACCGGCCGCACGTACCGCCCCGGCCCGGAGACATACGCCTTGTGCAGCGCAAACGCCGTCCGCGCGCTGTCCCCCTGCCCCAGCATCTGGTCCTGCGCCGCCGGCACCCGCGACGGCGCGCAGCTCTTGTAGTCGGCCCAGTCCTTCCAGCGGAAACCGTGCAGCTGCCCGCCGCGCGCCTCGAAGAAGGCCACCAGCTCCGCCACATCGTCGAGCGAGCGCAGCCCTAGCCCCGCGTCATAGCGCCGCCGCGAATGCGCCCAGGGCGTGTTGCGCTCCTCGAAGCCGTTCGTCAGCGCGACGATCTCGGTGCGCCGCTCGGGGCCGCCGAGCGAGCCGAAGCTGAGTTTCGGGGGAAAGCGGATCTCGTGGAAGGCCATGTTTTCCTCACGAATTGCGCTCGCCGCGGGCAAGCGCGCGGCGCATCTGCTGGGCGATCTGGCTCTGGCTGCGGGAGAAGCCGGCGACATCCGGGGTCGAGACGTTGATCGTCACGTTGACCGCGCGGCCTGCTGACCCCGCCGCCGCGACCCCCAGGCGGCCATCGGCCCCCCGCCGCAGCGGCATGATCGCCTCCGGCCCCGCCTCGCCCATCAGCCCGGTGCCGCCGCGCATCGGGAAATGCGTCGGCTGCGAAACGATCCCGCCCCGCGCAAACGGCATCACCCGCCCCTCGGTGAAGACGCCGCCCCGCGCGAAGGGCGTCGGCGCGCCGATGCCGCCGATCATGGCGTTCATCCCGTTCGCCACCGCCGCGCCCAGCGCCTGCTGCACCGGCTTCATGGCAATGCTGTAGGCCGTATCCACCAGGCTCCGCGCGATCCCCTTCAGCGCGTCGCTGAGCTTCATGCCGTCGAGCGCGAGCCCGTCGAAGGCCCGCCTGAGCCCGCCGCCGATCCCGGCCGCCAGCTGCCCCGTCTCGCGCCCGGTGTAGAGCATGGACTGCCGCAGCCGCGCCAGCTCCGCCTCGAACTCGGCGGAGATGCGCCCCGAGTTGGCAAATCCCTGCTCCAGCCGGTCCAGCCCGTCCTGATCGGCCATCGGCCGCCCTCCTCTCAGTTGTCGCGCGCAGCGTCGGGAAACCGCGCCGCCAGCTCGTCGAGCCGCGCGCGGCTCATGCCACCGCCCGCGCCCCCCGGATCGATCCCCAGCATCAGCGCCAGCTCCGCCGGGGTCAGCGCCCAGAACTCCGCCGGCTTCAGCCCCAGCCCGGCGATCCCAGCCCGCATCAGCCCCGGCCAGTCCAGCCCCCGCGGCTTCACGCCGCGATGCGGAAGGCGCGCGCGATCAGCTCCGCCGCCGCCCGCGCGGCGCCCAGCGGCCCGCCCCCGATCTCGACCGTCACGAGGTCGGCCGCCTGCCCCTGCCAGCCGCCCCCCCTCAGCCCCGCGACCAGCACCGCCAGCACGTCGCGGGTCGAGAAGCCGCCGCCCTCGAACCGCTCTATCAGCGCGATCATGCTCTCGGCCCCCAGATCGGCCTCGAGCCCCGCGAGCGCGCCCAGCGTCAGCCGCGCCCGCCACGGCTGCCCGTCGAGCACGACCTCCACCTCCCCCGCATGCGGGTTCGCACCGCTCACGGGCCCACCGCGGCATCCGCGAGGAACCCGAGCGCGCCCGCCGAGGCCAGCGTCAGCTCATAGGTCGCCTCGCCGTTCCAGGTCCCGGCATATTCCAGCCCGGTGATGACGAACGGCCCCTCCACCGTCCCGAAATCCGGGATGATGACCTGGCAGCGCGGCGCCTCGCCGTCGAAGAAGACCTGCCGCATCCGCGCGTCCGACCCCGCGTCGCGGAACACGCCCGAGCCCGAGATCGTGGCCGACCTCACCCCGGCCCCGCCCAGCAGCTCGCGCCAGCGCCCGGTGCTGTCGAGGCTCGTCACGTCAACCGTCTCGGCGTTGAAGCCGAGCCGCGTGGCCCTGAGCCCCGCGACCGTCTCGAACTGCCCGTTGCCGGTCATGTCCATCTTGATCAGCAGGTCGCGTCCGTTCTGCACCGGCATCAGCCGTCCTCCTCAACCCAGGTCCACGCGGGCGCGGAAGGTCAAGTCGACCCGTCGCCCCGCCCCGTTCTCCGTCCGCCGCGCATTCGCGCGCAGGAACCACAGTCCCGCCAGCCGGCCACGCGACAGCGCCAGCGCCTCGCCGCCCTCCAGCGCCGCGGCCACCGCGGCGGCGGCGGCCTTGACGCCGCCGAAGCCGCCATTGTCCTGATCCGCGCCGCTCAGCACCGAGACGGTGAAATCATGCTCCGACCCCGCCGCCGTCATGTCGCCCGCATCGCGAACCACCTCCGGCCCCAGCGACACATGCGTGCCCGAGGGCGGGCTCACCGGCATGGCGTCGTAGACCGCATCGCCCACTAGGGCCGCGACCGCCGGATCGTCCCGCAGCCGCTCATAGACCGCGCCCTGCAGCGCGATGGACGCCATGAAGCTCATGCGCCGCCCTCCTCTTTCGCGTGACAGACAAGCCAGCGCCCCCTGGGCCCGTCCTCGGCCACCGCCTCGATGCGGAAGATCCGCGGCCCCAGCCGCAGCCGCTCGCCCGGCCTCGGCCTTCGCGGATCACCCGGCGGCGCCGCCCGCACCGTGATGCGCCAGGCGACCACGCTCGCCGCCCCCGCCTCGCCCCGCGCCTCGCGCCCCGAGCCCGCGTCCATCGCGCCCCAGAGCTGCCCGCGCGCCACCCATTGCGTGACCTGGCCGCCGAGCCCGTCCGCGATCCTCAGCGGCGCCTCCAGCACCAGCGCCACATCCGGCTGCACCCGCCTCATCGCGCGACCCTGCCGGTCAGCACCCGCACTGCGCGCCAGCGCTCGATCAGCGCCGCCACCGGAAACGGCAGCGCCGCGCCAAGACCGGCCGCGCCGCGGTCGTCATGGTATTGCGCCGCCAGCAGGATCACCGCATGCGCCAGATCCGGCGGAATGGCCTCCCAGCCGCTGCCGAATCCCGCGGTGAACGTGATCGTCACGAACCCGCCCGCCGGCACCACCGGCAGCGACAGGCCCGCCCCGCGCAACAGCGGCCGCTGGTTGTCCGGCACCAGCCGCCAGGCCTCCGCTTCGACCGCGCGCTCCACGCCGCGCCGATCCGTCACCACCACCTCGTCCACCGAGGCGACCGGCGCCAGCGGCAGCGGCTGGCATTCCGGCTCGCGCCAGTCCTCAATCCGCATGCGGAAACGGCGGCGCAGCAGCACCTTGCCGGTGCGCGCCTCGATCGCCGCGATGGCTGCGCGCAGGAACGAGGCGAGCGCCGCGTCCTCGGCCGCATCCACCCCTCCGGCGAAGCCCGACCCGAGGCGCAGATGCGCCCTGAGCCCCGCCACCGGCAGCGCCTCTGCCGGCGGGGCCGTCTCCTCGACTAGCATCATCTCCTGGACCTCCCGTCCCACGCCCAAGCCACGGGGCACGCAATGGCCGCCCCGCGCGGGCGGCTTCGGCGGCGATGTCGGGGCCGCGCGCCCGCGCGCGGGCCGTTGCGCGCGGACAGCTGGACCAGCCTGCGCGTCGTGTTGCGCGGCCCCGCCTCGCCCGTGGATCAGGCGAAGTTCAGCCGCTTGATCGCGCGCCCGTCTGTGACCGCGCCGCCAACGCGCTTGGTCGCGTAGAAGAGCACATGCGGCTTGGCCGAGAAGGGATCGCGCAGCACGCGCAGCTCGGGCCGCTCGGCCACCGTGTAGCCGGCGCGGAAATCGCCGAAGAACAGCGCCGCAGCGCCGGGGCCGGCTTCCGGCATGTCCTCCGAGATCATCACCGGGTATCCCAGCAGCCGCGCCGGCTCTCCCTGCGCGAGGGTGTCGGCCCAGAGGAACCGCCCGTCCGCGTCCTTCATCCGCCGCAGCGCCGCCGCCGTCTTTGAGCTCATGACGAAGCAGGCATTGGCGCGATAGGCCGGATGCAGCGCATAGACGAGCGAGATCAGCGTCTCGTCCGCGTAGTCCGGCTCGAAGCCCTCGGGCAGGGTGCCGATCTGCGCCGGGTCGTTGCTGTTCGCCGGACCCTGCGGCACCCGCGTCAACCCGCGCGGCTTGTCGCTGCCGTCGCCGTTGATGAAGGCCGCGGCCTCGGCGCGGCCGAACCGGTCAGCGATGCGCTCGGCCAGCCAGGCCTCGACGTCGAAGGCCGCGTCGTCCAGCAGCCGCTGGCTGGCCTTCGGCATCGCCGACAGCTCATGCAGCGGCACGGTGATGCGCGACACGCCCGCCGCCGCCGTCTCCGCCGTGGCGGCGATGTCGTTGGCCCAGGCGGTGCCGGTGTCGCCCGTCTCGACCAGCACATCGTAGCTCGAACCCTCGACCTGCACGACATTGGCGATAGCGCGCAGCGAACCGGCCGCGCGCAGCGCCGACTGCACCGTTTCCGCCACCTGCGGCGGCATCAGGAAGCCCCCGTCGGCGACCGAGATCGCCTTCTGCTCGACCCCGAGGCCGCGCAGCGCGTCCTCGTCGCCGGAGCGGACATAGGCCGCGAAGGCCTTCTGGTGCGGGGCCTCGGCCTGCGCGTCGGTCGAGAGGGGCGAGCGGCCGCGGAACGCGGCCTTGCGGTCGAGCATCGTCATGCGGGTGTCCTGTGCTATCAGACGGTTGTGAATGTCAGTGCGGAAGGTCTTGAGTTCGCCCACGAACTCCTCGACCGCCCGGTGCAGGTCGGTGGCGGGCATGCCCGCCTCGGCCGCGGCCCTTGCCTCGGTCATCGCTCTCTCCTCCTTGTCGGAAATCTTGCGTCAGGCGATCCGCAGGGCTGCCGCCGCGCGGGCGAAGACCCCCGCCAGCGCCGCCGCCTCGGGCTCGCCCGCCGCCTTGGTGGCCGCCAGCCGCGCCTCCGGCAGCATCGGGAAGGTCACCAGCGACACCTCCCACAGCTCCACCTCGCTGAGCGCCCGGTGGCCCTTGTCGTCGCGCTCGGCGCGGATCGTGCGGTAGCCGATCGAGAGCCCCTCGATCGCCCCCGCCTCGATCAGCGCCGCCGCCTCGCGGGCCTGCGCCACCTCGGTCAGCAGCCGCCCCTTCACGCGCAAGCCCCGCTCGTCCTCGGCGATCTCGTCCCAGACCCCGATCGGCGCCGCCGGGTCGTGCTGCCACAGCATCCGCACCCGCCCTGCTCCCGCCGCGAGCCGCGCCAGCCCCGCCGCATAGGCGCCCGGCCGCACCACGTCGCCGCCCTGATCCGGCACGCCGAAGAGGCTCGCATAGCCGTCGATCACCCGGCCCCCGGTCAGCACCGGCGCCGGCGCCGCCGCGGCGTATTTCGTCTCCAGTCCCCAGTCCGTCAGCCGCATGGGTCAGCCCCCTTTCGGAACGTAATCCAGAATGCCCTGCACAGCCTGGGTGAGGATCACAGCGACGACGCCGTAGACCGTCACCCAGAGCCGCTTCTCCAGCGCCCCCATCAGCAGCTCGATCCGCTCGAGCCGCTTCTCGACCTGCCCGAACTGCAGCGCCATGATCCGCTCCTGCGTCTCGAAGCGGTGCTCGTGCCAGCCGGGCGGGGTGAAGCGCGACCCCTCCACCTCAGGCACCCGCGATCGGCGGCAGCCCCAGCGCCGCGCGCTTCTCGGCCGGGGTCAGAAAATCCGCCGCCGCCACCCGCCGCCAGTGCTGGTCGCGCTCGTCGGCGAGCGCCGGGATCTGGTCGAGGTCCGGCTTCAGCATGACCTCCGCCCCCAGATGCTCCGAAAGCCACCAGGCCACCGCCGCCGCCACCCGCGTCGCCAAGGGCAGGACCGTCAGCCGGTAAAAGGCCCGGTTCGCCTCGGCGTAATTGGCGTAGGTCAGGTCGCCCGGTATCCCCAGCAGCATCGGCGGCACCCCGAAGGCCAGCGCGATCTCCCGCGCCGCCGAGGCCTTGGTCTGGTGGAACTCCATGTCCGCGGGCGAGAACCCCATCGGCTTCCAGTCGAGCCCGCCCTCCAGCAGCATCGGCCGGCCGGCATTTCGCGCGCCCTGATGATGCATCTCGATCTCGGACTGCAGCCGCTCGAACTGCTCAGGGCTCAGCACCCCCTGCCCGTCCACCCCGCGATAGACCATCGCACCGGAAGGCCGGGCGGCGTTGTCCAGCAGCGCCTTCGACCAGGCCGAGGCGCTGTTGTGGACATCCACCGCCACCGCCGCCGCCTGCATGGGCGACAACCCGTAATGGTCGTCCTGCGGATGGAACGCCTTGACGTGGCACACCGGATCGGGCGAGCCGGTCATGTCGAAGAGCACCTTGCGCCCGCCGACCTGATACTCCCAGGCCTCCGGCCAGCCGTCCGTCCCCGGCACCACCGCCATCCGGTCCGAGCGCAGGACGTGCAGCTCCTCCGGCACCCCGTCCGGCCGCGCGCCCACCGCCTCCAGAAACCCGCTCCCCGAGAGCAGCATCTGCCCGTAGAGCGCCTCGAACAGCTCCGCCCGCCCCTGCCCAAGGTTCGGCCGGCGCAGCAGGTCAAGGACCGGATGGGTCTCGTAGCGCCGCGCCTCGTCCTGACACACCAGCGGCACGGCGGCGGCCGCCTCCGCGATCAGCTTCACCGTGCGGAACCCCACCGGGTTCGCCGTGAACCCCGTCCGCGTCAGGCTCGCCGTGTCCCGCGCGCTCCAGGCGACGCGACCCGACCCGGTCGCCAGCGCCACCACACGCCCCGCGGCCGAGGCCTTCCGCTCCGGCGCCGCCGGCACTTCCGCCTGTGACGGGGCCCGCTCGCCCCGCCCGAACAGTCTCAGCGCCATCGCGCGACCCTCCATCCCAAACGCGAAGGGGCCAGCCAAATGGCCAGCCCCTTCTTCTGTCCTCAAATATCCATCTTCGGGAGCAGCGCCCGAAACCGCGGGACGCTACAGCATCCGCACCTGCGGCCGCCGCCAGCCCGCCGCCGGCTCGATCACCAACTCATGGACCGCCCAGACCAGCGCATCCAGCCGGTCGGGGCTGCCCCGCCCCTCCCAGCCGCGCACTGTCATCTGGCACATCTGATCCTCCAGCGCGCCCAGCCCCCGCAGGTGCCGCACCCGCCCCTGCTCATAGAGCGCCGCCACCGGCTCGGCCCGCAGCCCCTTGCCGCGCGCCGCCCTGAGTCCCCGAAACGGCACCAGCGGATCGACCTGCCGCAGCACGCTCTCGACCAGATCGCCGCCCTGGTTCACCTCGGCCACCAGCCGCTCGGCCGCCCAGCGGTCCCGCGCCGCGATCGCCGCCTTCGCCCAGTCCACCGGCGAGCCCCGGACGCTCGCATCCTCCAGCACAAAGGCCCGCCACGCCGAGGGCTCGCCCTGCGCCACGACCCCCGCGACCACGATCCCGCATTCGTCGCTGCCGCGCCCCGCCGTCACGCTCGGGTCGACCGCGACCACCACCCGGTCCAGCTTCGGCGCCTCCCCGATCCCGCACGCCTCCAGCATCCGCGTCGTCCACAGCGCTCCCTCGACATCGTCGAGAAGCACCCCCTCCAGCTCCTGCCGCCCCAGCCGCGTGCCGCCATAGCGGCTCTCGACCTCGGCCAGAAAACTCTCCGCCAGATAGGCCCGGTTCGCATCCGTCGGCGCATGCGTCGTCACCGTGGACGCATTCCCGAGGATCCGCTTCAGCACCCCCACGTTCCGCGGCGTGGTCGTGACCACCTGCTGCGGATGCTCGCCCAGCCGCAGCGCGAACTGCAGCATGTCCCAGGTCTCCTCGGCCTTCTTCCACTTCGCCAGCTCATCCACCCAGGCCGCATCGAACTGCGGCCCCCGCAGGGCCTCCGGCTCATGCGCCGAATAGACGGTGGCCACAGCGCCGTTGGCCCAAACCAGCCGCCGCCGCGTGGCTTCCCACACCGGTCGCCGGTCGGGGGGCGAGCAGGCCAGAATCCCGCTCTCCCCCATCACCATCACCTCGCGCGCCTGATCGAAGGTCTCCCCCACCAGCGCCACCCGCCGCGCGCGCCCCGGCGCGCCCGCCGTCGGCCCCTCGACCTGCGCCCGCACCCATTCGGCCCCGGCGCGGGTCTTGCCCGCGCCGCGCCCGCCCATGATGACCCAGCTTTTCCAGTCGCCCTCGGGCGGCAGCTGATGCGGCAGCGCCCAGAACTCGAACAGCCACGGCAGCGCCGCCAGCGCGTTGTCGCTCAAGCCGAGCAGGAACTCATCCACCTCCTCCGGCGCGGCGGAGGCAAGCCAGGCGGCGCCCGATCTCGTGCCGGGCGGCGTTGAGGTCGAGGCTTCCCGCCCCCTCGACCACACCGGCGACCTGTCTGCGAAGCTTGTCGACACGGTTTCTCTCCTCCAGCATCTTCTCGGTCGCGCCGCGCAGTGCGCGCGCCACCTTGACCGCCTCGTCGCAGCCCTCGGCCTCGGCGTTCCGCAGCCGCCGCTCGATCCGCTCGAGGTCGGCCGCGCAGCCCAGAAACAGGCTCTCGGCGAGGTCGAAGGCGACGCCCAGCGAGGCGTCTTCCCGGCCCTCGCCGCCGGTCGCGGCGGCGAGGCTGTGCGTTGCGTCCGGCGCCGCGTGGCGCAGATCGTCGATCACCGTCATTGTTCTGCTTGTCCTGCCTCGTGGTGTCCGCACGGGCGCAAGAGACGAAACAAGCGGCCGGGGTTGCCCCCTCGGCCGCTTGCCCACCTCTCCCAGCATGTGGTTGTTCTACCCTGAGGAGAGCGCCTGGTCAACGACTCGCCCCAGCACCGCGCGCTCAACCCTCCGTAAACCAGCATTTACAGGTCTTTGACCGCGCAACACCCGCGCAACACTCCAGCCGGAGGCTGCAACGCCCCGCTTTGCCTTGCCCCAAATATCCCGGGGGGAGTCGCGCGCCGCGCGACGGGGGGCAGCGCCCCCCCTTCGCTGTCGCGCTCGCGCAAAGAGGAATGCTAACCTTCCCCAGAATCAGCCTCGGGAGGACTGACCGTGACCATCCGCATCCATCCCGCCGCCCGCATGTGGGCCCGCGAAGCGCAGGCCGGAACCCTGTCCCGCCGCGAGTTCCTGACCCGCGCCACCGCCGTCGGCGTGACAGCCACGGCCGCCTGGGGCCTCCTCGGCCTCCCCGCCCCGGCCCGCGCGCAGGGCGCGCCCCAGCCCGGCGGCACCCTCAGGATGCAGATGTACATCAAGGCCCAGAAGGACCCCCGCACCTGGGACTGGTCCGAGCACGCCAATGTCTGCCGTGGCTGGCTCGAGTGGCTCGTTTCCTACGAGAACGACGGCACCCTCAAGCCGGTCCTCCTCGAAGGCTGGGACGTGAACGACAACGCTACCGAATACGTCCTGCACCTGCGTCCCGGCGTCACCTGGAACAACGGCGACCGCTTCACCGCCCAAGATGTGCTGCACAACTTCCAGCGGTGGTGCGACGGCTCGGTCGAGGGCAACTCCATGGCCTCGCGCTTCACCGCCATCATGGACGAGGCGACCAGCCAGCTTCGCGGCGATGCCGCCGAGATCGTGGACGATCTCACGCTGCGCCTCAGCCTCAGCGCCCCCGACATCACCCTCATCGTCGGCTGCGCCGACTACCCGGCCGCCGTCGTCCATCCCTCCTTCGACGGCGATCCCGTGGCCCTGCCCATCGGCACCGGCGCCTACCGTCCCGTCCGCCACGAACCCGGCGTGGGCGCGCTGATCGAGAAGAACCCCGATCATGCGTGGTGGAACGAAGGCAACGGCGCCTGGCTCGACGCAATCGAGTTCGTGGACCTCGGGACCGACCCCGCCGCCACCCTCGCCGCCGCGGAAGCGGGCGAGATCGACCTCAACTACACCACCATCGGCGACTTCATCCCGCTCTTCGACGCCCTCGGCTGGCCGCGGACCGAGACGCTGACCGCCAACACCCTCACCGTCCGCTTCAACCAGGAGCAGGAGCCCTTCACCAACCGCGACGTGCGCGCCGCGCTCCAGCTCGCCGTGGACAACGCCCGCGTCCTCGAGATCGGCTACGACAACCAGGGCGAGGTCGGCGAGAACCACCATCTCTGCCCGATCCACCCCGAATACGCCGATATCGGCCCGCCCGAACACGACCCGGCCCGCGCCCGCGAGATGTTCGAGGCCGCCGCCCCGACCACCCCCATCGAGCTCGTCTCCCTCGACGGCGACTACCAGGCCGCCACCTGCGACGCCATCGCGGCGCAACTCCGCGACGCCGGCATCCCTGTCGAGCGCCGCGTCCTGCCCGGCGCAACCTATTGGAACGATTGGCTGAAGTTACCGTTCAGCGCGACCGAATGGAACATGCGCCCGCTCGGCGTGCAGACCCTGAAGCTCGCCTATTACTCCACCGCCGAATGGAACGAGACCGCCTGGCGCAACCCTGCCTTCGACGCCCTCGTGGACCGCGCCATGGGCACGCCCGATGTCGAGGCGCGCCGCGCGATCATGGCCGAGGCCGAACAGATGATGCGCGACGACGCCGTCACGATCCTGCCCTTCTGGCGCAAGACCTACCGCCACGCGCGCGAAGGCGTCGGCGGCGCCGAGATCCACCCGAGCTTCGAGGTGCGCTACCAGCATTACTGGCTCGCCTCCTGACGCCCCGGCCGGGCGCGTGACCCGCTTCCTCCTGCGGCGGCTGGCGTCGATGGCGCTGGCCGCCCTCGCGCTCACCGTCATCGTCTTCGCCCTGACGAACCTCCAGCCGAACCTCGAGAAGCTCGCCCGCACCCAGGCCTCGACCCGCATGTCCGACGCCGAGGTCGCAAGCTGGCTCGCCCGCAACGGCTACGACCGCCCCATGCTGATCCGCTACAGCGAGTGGCTGGGCGTGGTCCCCGCATGGCGCGGCGAGGACGGCACCGGCGGCCGCTGCAACACGGACCCCGCCCCCCGCTTCTGCGGCGTGCTTCAGGGCAACTGGGGCTGGTCCACCCGCTTCCAGGGCGAGGTGTCCGCGATCCTCGGCGACCGCCTCGCCGCCACCGGCCGCCTCATGTTCTGGGTCATGCTCGTCATGATTCCCGCGGCGCTCACCCTCGGCATCCTCGCGGGGATGCGCGAGGGCTCGCGCATCGACCGCGCCCTCTCGACCGTCGCCATCACCACCACCGCGACCCCCGAATACGTCTCCGGCGTCCTGCTGATCGCGCTGCTCGCCTCGACGCAGGCGGGCCTCTCGCCGCTCCTGACCGACCTCGGCCTCATCGACCGCCCGACCCTGTTCCTCGGCAACGCCCGCAGCGCCGCCACCGAGCCAACCTTCTGGAACCTCGCCCTCCCCGTCGCCACCATCGCGCTCGCCGGCATGGGCTACATCGCCCGCATGACCCGCGCCTCGATGGCCGAGGTCATGGCGCAGCCCTACATCCGCACCGCGCGCCTCAAGGGCCTGCCCTTCCGCGACATCGTCCTGAGACACGCCCTCCGCAACGCCCTGATCGCGCCCTTCACCGTGATCATGCTGCAATTTCCGTGGCTTCTGAACGGCGTCGTCATCACCGAGGTCCTGTTCTCCTACCCCGGCTTCGGCTGGACGCTGGTCGAGGCCGCGGGCAACAACGACATCGACCTGCTGCTCGCCTGCTCGGTCGTCGCGGTTGTGCTGGTCCTCGCCACCCAGCTGATCTCCGATCTCGGCTATGTCTGGCTCAACCCCCGCATCCGGGTCCGCTGATGGAGCTCGGCTGGGCCGCGATCCTGCTCCGCATCGCGCTCCGCCTCTGGCCCGTCTGGCTCGCCCTCGCGCTCAGCTTCGGCGCCGCCCGCGCCTTCCGCCACCGCCTCGGCTTCCTTGGCCGCCTGCTCGATTCCCGCACCGGCATGACCGGCCTCGCCCTCGTCCTGTTCTGGACCTTCGCGGCCCTGCTCGCGCCGCTGATCGTCACCCACGACCCGCTCGCGCAACTCTCCGGGATGCGCAACGCCGTCCCCGGCACGCCGCTGCCGGACCCGCAGGGCGGCGGCTATCCCCACTACCTCCTCGGCGGCGACGCCCTCGCCCGCGACGTGTTCTCGCGCATGATCGCCGGCGCGCGCGCGGTGCTGGCGATCGCCCCCGCGGCGGCGCTCGTGGCCTACATGACCGGCATCTCGCTCGGCCTTCCCGCCGGCTATTACCGCGGCCGGATCGACGCCGGGCTGACCTTCGCGGCGAACCTCGTGATCGCCTTTCCGGGCATCCTGCTCTTCTTCCTGCTGGTGACGCCCGAGATCCGGCAGACCCCGATCCCCCGCGCCATGTCCGCGATCCTCTTCGCCATCCCCCTCGCCTTCGCCGCGCAGCTCATCCGCACCCGCCACGTCGCCAATCGCACCCGCCGCCGCGCGCTGCTCGCCCTCACCCTCGCGCTCGGCGTCTGGGCATGGTCCGGCCTCGTCCTCGACGCCGACCCGCTGGGCCTCTGGCGGATGCCTCCGAACCTGCTCAACATCTTCATCGCCGTCGTCTTCGTCAGCGCCCCGGTCGTCTTCCGCATCACCCGCGGCCTCACCCTCGACCTCGCCAGCCGCGACTACGTCGCCGCCGCCCGCACGCGGGGCGAGACACCCGCCTACATCATGCTCTGGGAGATCCTGCCGAACGCCCGCGGCCCGCTGATCGTCGATTTCTGCCTGCGCATCGGCTACATCACCATCCTGCTCGGCGCGCTCGGCTTCTTCGGCCTCGGCGTCTCGCCCGAGAGCCCCGACTGGGGCTCGACCATCAACCAGGGCCGGCGACTGCTGACGGCCTACCCGCATGCCGCCCTTGCGCCCGCGCTCGCGCTGATGTCGCTGGTCCTCGGCCTGAACCTGCTGGCCGACGGATTGCGCGAGGAAAGCCTGAGGGACTGACCGATGCCGCTCCTCGAGATCGAGAACCTGTCCATCAGCTTCCAGACGCGCGGCCTGACCATCCCGGCCGTGACGGACTTCTCGCTCACCATCATGCCCGGCGAAGCCATGGGTCTCGTGGGCGAATCAGGCTGCGGCAAGTCCACTGTCGCGCTCGGCATCATGCAGGATCTCGGCCCCGCGGGTCGCGTCACCGCAGGCCGCGTCCGCTTCGACGCGCGCGACCTCGCCGCCCTCTCGCCCCGCGACCTCCGCGCCATCCGCGGCCGCGAGATCGCCATGGTCTACCAGGAGCCGATGGCTTCCCTGAACCCCGCCATGCGCGTCGGCGCGCAGCTGGCCGAGGTTCCGATGACCCACGAAGGCACCTCCCGCCGCGAAGCCCTCGCCCGCGCCCGCGCGATGCTGGCGGATGTCCACCTGCCCGATCCCGACCGCATCCTGCGCGCCTACCCGCACGAGCTCTCGGGCGGCCAGCAGCAGCGCATCGTTATCGCGATGGCCCTGATGTCAAACCCTTCGCTGCTGATCCTCGACGAGCCGACCACCGCCCTCGACGTCACCGTGGAGGCCGGGATCGTGGACCTGCTGCGCGAGCTGAGGCGGAAACACGGCACCGCGATGCTGTTCATCAGCCACAATCTCGGCCTGATCCGCGACACCTGCGACCGCCTCTGCGTGATGTATGCGGGCGAGGCGGTCGAGACCGGCACGGTGGCCGAGGTCTTCACCGCCATGCGCCACCCCTACACGCAGGGCCTCTTCCGCGCGATCCCCCGTCTCGCCGCCCGCCGCGCCACGGAGGCCCTCGTTCCCATCCCCGGCAACGCGCCCTTGCCGCAGGAGCGCCCGCCCGGCTGCAACTTCGGCCCCCGCTGCCCGCATGTCGTCCCCCGCCGCTGCGACGCGCAGAAGATCCCGATGCTGCCCGTGGCCCCGCCCCATGCGAGCCGCTGCATCCGCTGGGACGAGATCGACTGGTCCGCCCGGCCGCCCGCGGGCGAAATCCAGCCGCACGCCCCGTCCGGTGAAACAATCCTGCGGATCGAGGACCTGCGGAAATACTACGAGACCGGCTCCGGCCTTTTCGGCCCCCGCGCCGGCGCCATCGTCAAGGCCAACGAGTCCCTCACTTTCACCGTCCGGCAAGGCGAAACACTCGCCATCGTCGGCGAATCCGGCTGCGGCAAGTCCACCCTCGCCAAGCTGCTGGTCGGCCTCGAGACCGCCACCTCCGGCCGCATCCTGCTCGACGGGCACGAGGTCCAGCACCTCCCCGTCGAAGCCCGCCCCCGCGCCGTGGTCGCCGACCTGCAGATGATCTTCCAGAACCCGGCCGACACGCTGAACCCCGCGATCAGCGTCGGCCGCCAGATCACCCGCGCCCTCGAGGTCTTCCGCCAGGGCGCCTCCGACGCCGACCGCCGCGCGCGGACCCTCGACCTCCTCGACCTCGTGCAGCTGCCGCGCGCCTTCGCGGCCCGCCTGCCGCGCCAGCTCTCGGGCGGCCAGAAGCAGCGCGTCGGCATCGCCCGCGCCTTCGCCTCGGGCGCCCGCATCGTGGTCGCGGACGAGCCGGTCAGCGCCCTCGACGTCTCGGTGCAGGCGGCGGTCACGAAACTGCTGACCGACATGCAGCGCGAGACGGGCACGACGCTGATCTTCATCAGCCACGACCTCGCCCTCGTGCGCCACCTCGCGGACCGGGTCATGGTCATGTATCTCGGCCACATCGTCGAGATCGGCCCTGCCGAGGCCGTCTTTTCGCCGCCCTTCCATCCCTATACCGAGGCGCTCCTCTCCGCCGTCCCGCTCCCCGATCCCGGCGCCGGTCAGCGCCGCATCGTGCTGGAGGGTGACATCCCCTCGGCCACGCACCCGCCGCCCGGCTGCCCCTTCCACACCCGCTGCCACCGCAAGGCGCAGGTGCCGGGGACCCTCTGCGAGACCGTCCTGCCGCCGATGCAACGCTTCGAGAATGGCCACGCCATTTGCTGCCATCTCGACCGCGGCATCCTCGAAGGCATGGCGCCGGTGATCGCCGAGCCGAGCAGCGGGCAGTAGCCCTCCGTCGTCGCGGCCGCGCGGGAAGCCCGGCGGCCCTCAGAGGGTCAGCACCAGCGCCGCCGCCACCCCCAGCGCGACCGCCGTCGTCGCGGCGGTGTAGTCGGTCCAGATCCGCGCCAGTTCCAGCTCGTAGCGGCGGCGCATCCCCACCCGGCCCAGCATCCGGCGGATCAGCGTCGCGACCGTCATCAGGAAGCCCACCCCGACATGCAGGATTGCATAGGCCACCAGCGCGCCCATCGTGGCCCCCAGCGCGTGGGCGCGCGGATCGGGCAGCCAGCCGGACCAGAGCAGCAACACCAGCGCCGCCCCCGCCGCCAGCTCGACGGCGCCGGTGAGCCATGGCACCACGCCCCAGCCACCGCCTTCGGCGTTCCGCGCCACCCACCAGCGGCGCAGGACGCAGGTCGCGAGCGTCACGACCGCCCCGGCGGCGAGCAGGATCAGCATCTCGCCCGTCTCGCCGCGCATCCGGGCCGCCTCGGGCGGCGGCCAGCCGGGCGAGGCGAAGCGCAGATAGGCCACGCCGAACAGCAGCGACGCAAAGAGCGCGCCATCGGCGAAGAGCGTGATCTGCGTGGCCCTCACCGGCAGCGGGCGCGCGACCTCGGTATGGACGGGCAGCTTCAGGCCCTGCCCGGCGTCGATCAGGCCGTGGTCCTCCTTCTGCCCCGAGCGCGCGGCCGAGATCAGGAACAGCACCACCACCAGCCCGGCGAAACCGATCGCGGCGGCGTAGACCTTGAACAGCATCCCCAGGATCGCCGCCGCGGTCGCCAGGCCGGTCAGCAGCGGCAGCACCGTGTTCCGCGGCAGGATCACGATATGGTCCGGCCGGCCGGTCCGCATGTCCACGACCATCGTCTCCTGCCAGCCGCGCGGGATCGCGAGATACCCCTCGCCCCCGGCAAGCTCGCGGCCGAGGCGGTCGGGATCGAGCTTGTCGGCGCGGCTGTTGATCGCCGGGATCGCGGCGAAGGCGTAGCTGGCGGGCGGGGTCGGGATCGCCCATTCCAGCGTCTGCGCCTCCCATGGATTGCGGCGGAACTGCTGCCCCAGCTTGCGGTGCAGGATGATGTCGGCCAGCACCAGCGCCAGTCCCATCGCCAGCACGAAGCCGCTGACCGACGAGAGCAGGTTCAGCCAGTGCCAGCCGTCGGCCCATTCATAGCCATGCACCCGCCGCCGCATCCCCAGCAGCCCGGTCAGGTGCATCAGCAGGAAGGTGCCGTTGAAGCCCGCGAAGATCAGCCAGAAGGCGGGGATGCCGACGCTCTGCAGGTTCAGCCGTCCGGTCACATGCGGCATCCAGTAGTAGAGCGCGCCGAGCAGCGGGAACAGGAAGCCACCGATCAGCACGTAATGCATGTGCGCAGTGATGAAATGCGTGTCGTGGACCTGCCAGTTGAAGGGCGCGATGGCGACCATGACGCCGGTGAGGCCGCCATTCACGAAGATCACCACGAAGCCGAAGACATAGAGCATCGGCATCGTCCGCCGCGTCCGCCCCTTCGCCATGGTGGCCAGCCAAGCGAAGATCTGCACCGCCGTCGGCACCGCGACCAGCACCGAGCTGACCGAGAAGAAGTGCAGCCCCATGAGCGGCAGGCCCACGGTGAACATGTGGTGCGCCCAGATGAGGAAGCTGATGATGCCCATGCCGACGATCGCGGCGACCACGATCCGGTAGCCCCGCAGCGGCACCCCGCAGAGCGTCGGGATCATGGTCGAGAGGATGCCCGCGCCGGGCAGGAAGATGATGTAGACCTCCGGGTGGCCGAAGAGCCAGAACAGGTGCTGCCAGAGCAGCGGGCTGCCGCCCCTCAGCGGATCAAAGAAGGCGAAGCCGAAGGCGCGCTCGGCCTCCAGCATCAGCGAGCCGGCGATCAGCGGCGGGAAGCCGACGACCATCATCGCCGAGGTCACGAGGTAGTACCAGGCGAGGATCGGCATCCGCCCGAGGCTCATCCCCGGCGCCCGCATCAGGAGGATCGAGACCACCAGCTCGACCGCCATGGTCAGGCCGGAGATCTCGACGAAGGTGACGCCGAGCAGCCAGACATCGGCGCTGATCCCCGGCGTGTAGACGTCCGACGACAGCGGCGTGTACATGAACCAGCCCGCATCCGGGGCCGCGCCGAACAGCATCGACACGACCAGGATCGAGCCGCCGAACAGGTAGCACCAGTAGCCGTAAGCCCCGAGCCGCGGGAAGGCGATGTCGCGCGTGCCCAGCATCTTCGGCAGGATGTAGAGGCCGAAGCCCTCCAGCATGGGGATGGCGAAGAGGAACATCATCACCGTGCCGTGCATGGTGAAGATCTGGTTGTAGGTATCCGCGGTGAGGAACCCGCTGTCGGGCGTCGCCAGCTGCGCCCGGATCAGCATCGACAGGATCCCGCCGATGGCGAAGAAGATCCCCGCCGTGACCATGAAGCGGACGCCGAGAACTGAGTGGTTGATCGTGGTCGTGAAGCCGTAGAGCCCCCGGCCGGGATTCCAGATCGCGTGCAGCGCCTTGTGGCGGGCGATCGGCGCCATCCCGTCATCGGGCGCCACCGGCCGCGGCAGGGTGACGGCGGCGGCGTCGTCCTGCGCCTCGTCGGGGGGGCCGGTGGCAGTGGCCGGGATGTCGGTCATCGGGCAAGCCCCTCGATGGCGGCGGGGGCGCGGGTGGCGGCGATGGCCGCGCCCTGCGCCGCGATCAGGGTCTCGTCCGAGACCTCGGCGATGGTGGCGGGCGTGGTGCCGTCGATCAGCCCCTGCACGGCGCTCGCGTGGTCCTCGGGCGTGCGGATGTCGACGATGAAGCGCATCTCGGTATGGCCGAGGCCGCAGAACTCGGCGCATTGCCCCTCGATCACCGCCGGCGCGTCGGCGCGGAGCGTCAGCGTGCCGACATAGCCCGGCAACGCGTCCAGCTTGCCCGCGAGGCGCGGAATCCAGACCGAATGGATCACGTCGCGCGAGCGCATCGACAGTTCAACATCGGTCCGCGCGGGCAGGTAGAGGACATCCTCGCTGACCGCGCCGGGGAAATCGGGATAGGTGAACTCCCAGCCCCACTGATAGGCCAGCACCTCGATCCGGGTCACGTCCGGGCCACCCTCGGGCCAGACCCGGTGCGCCACCACCGCGCCCCAGACGAAGAGCGGGATCGACACGCCCAGGGGCAGCACGACGCCGCCCCAGATCGCCCAGGTGCTGGTCCGCGGCCGTGCGAGCGGGCCGGGCCGCAGCGCCACCACGAGGAACAGGACGACCATCGCGATCCAGATAGCGCCGAAAAGCCCGATCAGCGTCCAGGTGATGGCCGAGATGTCCGCGGCGACCGCGCCCATCGGATGCAGCGATGGAAGCGGCAGCGCCTCGCAACCGGCGAGCGTGACAAGTGTTGCCCCCGAGATCAGGCTGCGGCGCAGGGAAGCGAGGGCAACATGGCGCAACGATCCGATCATTCGACCGTCTCCGGCGACGAGAACGGCGGCGAGGAGCACCCGACCAGCCCGGTCGTGGCCGAGATCGAGGCCAAGAGCACCGAATCCGCCGTCGCGGTGATCGGCCATCCGGTCCATGCGATGCTGGTGCATTTCCCCATCGCGCTCGCCATCGCCGTGCTGGGCTGCGACCTGCTCGTGTGGATCACCGGCGATCCCTTCTTCGCCCGGGCCGGGACCTGGGCCGCGGGCGGGGCCTTCCTCAGCGGCGCGCTCGCCAGCCTCGTCGGCATCGTCGAGGTACTGCTGGTCCCCGGCATCCGCGCCCGCGCCGCCAGCTGGACCCATGCCTCGGCGGGCATGACCTTCCTCGCCGCGCTTGCCGCCAGCTGGGGTCTGCGCCTCGTCGGCCTGCCGGTGGTGCCCGACGCCCTCGCGCTGTCGCTGATCTGCACCGTCCTCGCGGGCGTTGCGGGATACCACGGCGGCAAGCTGATCTTCGAGGAGGGCATCGGGATCAATATGTCCAGGGGATGAGGCGGGCGAGGATGGGGCCAAGCGCGCCGGGCTGAAGCAGCTCCGGCGCCAGCGCGCGAAGGTTCCAGTCGGGCTTGCCGAGAACCGTGACGAGAACCCCGCTGGAGCCGATGGCGATCATCACGCCGAGGGCCAGCGCCCGCGCTCCGCTGAGCCGCACGCCCGTCTCGCCGCCGCCCTCGTCAGGATCGGCGCGCACCGGGTCGTCGGCGAAGACGCGACGCTCGGTCCGGCTGGCGATGTTGTGGGCGAGGACCAGCACGCCCACGAAGAGCAGCTTGGCCATGAACCAGGGGTCATAGGTCTCGCGCAGGAAGATCAGCGGCACGCCCGTGCCGATGGCGATGACTGCCGCGGGCGAGGTCATGCCGACATGGACCATCCGCACCGCCCGGTGCAGCCGGTGGACGGCGTGCGCCCCCACGCTCTCCAGCAGCCCGTGGCGTTGCCAGATGAGGTAGGGCATCGACAACAGCCCACCTACCCACATGGCGATCGCCGACACATGCACGAACTTGAGCAGCCAGACCCAGGTCTCGGCCGTCATGCGTGGCCGGCCGCCGGCTCGTCCTCGCGCAGAAGCACCATCACCTGCCAGAGGATCGCCGCCATGTAGGGCCCCGCCGCCGGCACCCACATCAGCAGGCCGGCAAGCTGCTGGTCCTCAAGCGCGGTGAGGCCCCAGGGTGCGGTGGTAAGCAGATGCGCGCCGTAGAGGGGGACGGAGGCGAAGACGATCACCGCGCCCAGCATCCCCATCTGGATGAAGCTCGCCGCCGCCGCGCCAAGCGCCGCTCCGCCGGCGCGGCCGAGGATCACCGACCAGAGCCACAGCGCGCTGAGCAGCAGCGTCGCCTGCATCAGCCAGTAGCCCGGCACGCTGCCGAGCCCCCAAGCATAGGCGCCGGGCATGTGCCAGAGCCACATCAGCACCGCATGGACCCCCGCCGCCGCAAGGCCGCCGCCGATGGCGAAACGCTCGAGGCCGAAGCCGCGGACCAGCAGGGGTGCGATGGCGGCCGTCAGCAGGACGTGGTGCAGCACGCGGGCCGAGAACAGCGCCGAGGTCAGGTTGCAGAGCGGCGAGACGAAGACCAGCACCGCCAGCGCGAAGCCCGCCCAGGCGGCGCCGGGGCGGGTCGCACGGGCATGGCAGGCCCAGGCGAGGACCCCCAGCCCGGCCAGCAGCACCGGGTCGAGGTTCCAGACCGTCATCAGCTCGCCCGGAAGCGGGGCCGCGCCGCAATAGGCGATCGGGGTGTCAGGCACGTCCGCTCCCTCCGCTGGCCGCGTCCGGCACCAGCCGGACCGGGGTTCCCTTGTAGGCCGGGGTCTTCGACATCCGGTCGTGCAGGCCCACCGGGATCAGCGGATTGATCTCCGGGTAGTAGGCCGCGACGCAGCGATCGGGCAGGTCGTAAGGCGTGACCATCAGCCCGCCCAGCTCGCGCCGGTGGCCATCCTCCTCGGCGCACACCATGCGGACATGCTGCCCCTCCTCCAGCCCCGCTCGTGCGATCTCGTCCGGGTTCATCAGCACGATCATGCGGTTTCGGGCCAAGCCTCGCATGCGATCGTCATAGCCGTAAATGGTCGTGTTGAACTGGTCGTTCGAGCGCAGGGTGACGAGCGTGAACTCGCCATCCTCCAGCGGCCGGCCGAGCCCGCTCAGCACTTCGGGGGCGGTGAACTCGGCCCTGCCGCTCTCGGTCTTCCAGATGCGCTGGCGGGCCTTGTTGCCCTTGTGAAAGCCGCCCGGCTCGCGCATCCGGCTCTCGTAACCCTCGAACTCCTCGGGCCAGACCGCCTCGATCAGCGCCCGCACCCTGGCATAGTCGCCGACCCATTCGTCCCACTTCACCCGCGGATTCGGGTCGAGCGCCGCCTTGGCAATCCCGGCGACGAGGGCGGGCTCGGAAAGCAGCGTCTCGGCATGGGGCGTCACCTTCCCCAGCGAGGCGTGGATGTGGGAGAGCGAGTCCTCGATCGACACCGTCTGCGGGCCGCTGGCCTGCATGTCCTCCTCGGATCGCACCAGGCAGGGCAGCAGCCACGTCTCCTTGCCCGGCAGCAGATGCGAGCGGTTGAGCTTGGTCGCCACATTCACCACCAGTTCGAGGTCGGCCCAGTGCGGCTCGGCCCGGCCGGTGTCGGGGATCGAGCAGGCGAAGTTGCCGCCGAGTTGCAGGAAGCCGCGCACGGACCCGTCGATGATCCCCTCGGCCACCTCGACGGTGGTGCGGCCCTTCTCGCGCGGCGGATCGAAGCCGAAGAGGTCGGCCAGCTTGTCCATCGGCACGAGGCTCGGGTCGTCGGCGATGCCGACCGTGCGCTGCCCCTGCACGTTGGAATGCCCACGCACCGGCGAGATGCCGGCGCCTTGCCTGCCGATGTTGCCGCGCAGCAGCATCAGGTTGACCAGCATCCCCAGCGTCTCGCCGCCATGCACATGCTGGGTCAGCCCCATGCCATACATCGCTATCGCCGCCTTCGAGCGGGCATAGACCGTCCCCACCTCGGTCAGATGCGCGCGGGTCAGCCCCGACTCCGCCTCGATCTCCTGCCACGGGGTCGCGTCCACCCGCTGGCGCAGCGCGGCGAAGCCGGTCGTATGGGCGTCGATGAAGTCGCGGTCGAGGATGTTGCCCTCGGCCTCCTCCATCTCGAACACCCGCTTGATGACGCCCATGAGCGCCGCGAGATCGCCGCCCGGACGGATCTGCAGATAGGGGTCGGAGATCTTCGTGACCGGCCCACCCAGCATCTGTCTCGGCCGCTGCGGGTTGCGAAAGCCGAGGAGGCCGGGCTCCCGGATCGGGTTGAAGGTGATGACCCGGCAGCCACGCTCCACCGCCGTCTGTATCTGGTGCAGGAAGCGCGGGCTCGCGGTGCCGGTGTTCTGACCCATGAACAGCATCAGGTCGCAATGCTCGAAATCGTCGAGGACGCAGGTGCCGACCGGCGAGCCGATGTATTTCTCGAGCGCGACGCTGGTCGTCTCGTGGCACATGTTGGAGGAGTCGGGCAGGTTGTTGTTGCCGTAGAGGCGCGCCAGAAGCTGCCACATGAACGAGGTCTCGAGCGCCGCGCGTCCCGAGGCGTAGAAGACCACCGACCTCGGATCCTGCGCCCGCAGCCGCCGGAGCGCCTTGCCGATGCCGCTGAAGGCCTCCTCCCAGCTCGTCTCGCGGTAGCAGCCGCTGGCATGATCGAAGCGCATCGGATGCGTCAGCCGGCCCTTCGCCTCAAGGTCGTGGCTGGTCCAGCCCCAGAGTTCCGTCACCGGATGGCGCTCGAGGAACTCCGGGCCGCAACTGGCGCGGTCGAGGTCCCAGATCGTGGCCTTGGCGCCGTTCTCGCAGAACTCCGCCAGATGCGGATGCTTCGGCTTGGCCCAGGCGCAGGAGGTGCACATATGCCCGCCGGGCTTGTTCTGGCGCCGCAGCGTGTCGATCGCGGCGGGCGACGGCGGATGGCCCGCGAGAACCTTGCTGATGCCCTCGAGCGAGCCATAGCCGCCTGCGGGGCCGGGATAATGGGGCGTTGCCGGGTTCTGGGTCGTGGCGTCGTCGGACGTGCCGGTCACGGAACTTCCCCTTTCGCGCTGCTCATGGCCGGGCCCGGTCCGGCCGACCCCTCCCTCCCACAATGGCCGCACGCCGCCATTCGTTCCGGAAGAAGCCGGAATTCGCGGGGTTGCGGCGTGGCGGGTCGGTGGGCCGGCGGCTCCCCAGCATGGCGTTCGAGTGAACTCGGCTCCATGATCGCTGACGATCAGGCCTGGCTTGGCCCGCGCCGGGCGATCAGAGCCGTCAACTCCCGCGCGACGCATGTCGTTGCCCGTGACGCCGCTCTTGAGCGCTTGGTCACCCCACATGTCGAATGATCAACATAGCCGTCCCTCGCCACATCCAATCCCGCAAGCACACCGCGATCAGTCGCATGCCGGTGCCGGCTCCCAGACAGAGGCTGCCACGGCCCTGATCGGCTCGAAGCAGGCGACGGAACTTGGCCGATGGTCGAGGATCTCAGCGATTACCGCCACCGCGATTTCCCGAGGCGAACGGGCGGCAATTGGCAGGCCTATGGGCGCGCGCAGCCGAGCGAACAGCCCCGGAGCCAAGCCGGCGGAGAGAAGCCGTTCTCTACGTTCCTCAAGCCGCCGGCGCGAGCCCAGGACTCCTACATATCCCGCTGAAGAGGTCAGAGCTGCGTACAGCGCCTTGTGGTCAAGCTCAGAGTCATGGCTCGCCACCGCAACGGCCGTCCAGGGGTCAGGCGCGAGTTTGGACAAGGCGACATCCGGAGCCGCGGTGCTGTATGCCACTGCCAATGGTGGAGGCACCGAAGGACCGTTGGGACGGATGAGCGTAACCTGCCAACCCTGCTGGAGCCCCGCCGCGGCAATCGCCAGCGCGAAAGGATCGCTCCCCACCACCGCAAGCCTCTGCGGCGGCTCGTACAAGCGGCGCACTATCCAATCTTCCCCTGCCGCCTCTACTGGCTGGGCCACTTGCCGGCGGCGGCCATCGCTGAGGTAGCGCAAAGGACGACGGACTTCCGCGCTCCCAACGAGCGTGAGGATGTCTGGGTCGTGCGGACGGATGACTTCAACGAGGAGATCGATGCGGCCTCAGCAGGGCAATCGGATATCAAAAAACGGGCTGCCATGACCGTATGTCAATCGGCATGGCTCGCCTGTCGCGAAAGCTGCGCGTGCATGACGTGCGACGTCGGCCTCGACGCAGCCTCCGGAGAGAAACCCCCAGAAACGCTCTTCAGTGAATGCTGATCGCGGCGATCGCCGTCTCGAGTCTTGCCGCCCCCGTCATCGCCCAGGAGGCTCCCGACTTCTGCCGGGCAGGTTTCGTGCTCGCCGATGCGGATGGAGACGGCATCCTTGGGATCGCTGAGGCGGAGGCGCTTTGGGAACAGGAATTCGGTGGCCTCGATACGGACGCAAGCGGCGCTGTGAGTGCCGAAGAGTTCGCTGCGTGCGGACCAGGATCGCTCCACCGAAATGGCTCCTCGCAATGTTTCGCGCACTGGCAGCGGCGAACTCGACGGCTCGGGTGTGCAGGTGGAACTTGAGGGTCTCGTCAACGGATCCCTTGGCCGCCAAGAGTTCATGGATGCTGCCATGAGCGCCTTCGACGCCACAGGAAACGAGGAAGACATTCAGTTGGAGTGGGCGCGCGTGCGTTCATATTCCTCACAGCAGACGAGTCCCAGACGGACATACGATCTCTCGGCCGTGACGGCTTTGCGGCAAGGGCCGTGGTATTCTTCCGGCTGCTCGATGCGGACGGTGATGGCGCGTTGACACCGGAGGAGTGGATGGGTGAGGGCCAAGGCCGCGAGGCTGCCGGGGTCGAGACCGAGTTCCAGCGGCTTGACGCCGATACCTCGGGCGATCTCACGCTCATGGAATACAGCAGCGCGGGCGCCGACCGGTTCACTCGCGCACGCGACGCTGCGATGGCCGCCGGGTGGGAGGACAAGGGCGAGTACGCGGCAGGGATAGACGCTGGAGCCCATGATGCTGAGGTAGTTGCGACCGATGCCGAAGGCCTCGCCGGAGAGGATGGCTCTGCTGCCCCGAGTGCCGATCAGCCTGCCGCGGTGGAGGATGCTGCCGCGGACGATACTGCCCAGGGCGGCCAGCCGGAGGGTGCCGAAGCCGCGGGCACCGATGCGCGAGGCGCAGGCGACGCCGGGTTGGACGGCAGAGTACCCGTGGACGTCTATCGGTTCGGCCTGAGCGGCTGACATCACGTTCTCAAGGCGAGGCAGCCGTGGGGGTCGCCTCTCCTAGTCCAGTCGGCGCGTTGTAGGCACCGGCAAGCACCTCGTCGAGGTCATCCTCGATGTTGTCCCAAGCGGGCTTGTCCGTGAACTGCCAGCGCACGAAGCTGGCCAGTGCTGCAAGCTCCTCTCGCGTAAGTGCAAGGTTCGGCGGCATGGACCGCGACGATGCGCCGAGAGGCGGCCTGATGCCACAGCGGGTCACACCCAGCATGTTTCCGGCATGTGGGACGTTGACGGCGGTCGTCAGCGCCAGCGGAACAGTGTCTGTCCCTGCACGGTGGCAGTTGGCGCAGGCGCGAGCAAAGACCTCCTGCCCAAGGCTCAGAACGGGCTCATCCGCGGTCCGAGCGGTTTCTTCTTCTGTGAGCAAGGCTCCTGAGAGGTTACGTTCCTCTGCCTCGGCCCGGATGCTCTCTCGATCCGCCTGCCCGTCTCGCTGAGGTTGGAAGGACAGGACGTACTCGGCCATTGCGTAGGCGTCGCTTTCAGACAAGTGGGTGTAGAGATTGTTCACGACCGAGGTCATGGGCCCGTCGGCGGTGCCGTGATCCCGATCCCAGCCGTCGAGCAGATAGTTGACCATCGCGTCCTCTGTCCAAGGAACGACCGGGCGTCTGCTCGTCCATCGCAGGACCGTACCAGCCAGCGGCGAGTTCCGCGCCCGAAAACTTGGCGGCGCCGTCGAGCCCCCCGAGACGGTTGCGAGGCGTATGACAGGCACCGCAATGTCTCAGGCCCTCCACGAGATACGCGCCGCGGTTCCAGGCCTTGGATTGGGTTAGCGTCCGCGCAGGTGGTGTAATTTCGCTGGCTCTGCCGGTGTAACCCGAGGTGGCCATCGAGGTGTATGGTCGAGGTGGAGTTTCGACGCTTCAACCACGGACCACAGGAGACCCCGATGTGAACCGCACCGGGTGTCCCCGAGGCTTCAACTCCTGAGTAGGATGAAGCCCCATGAGCAAGACGACGAACAAGTATTGCGCCGAGATGCGTGAGCGTGCGGTGCGGATGGTGCTGACTACCAAGGCCAGCACCGCTCTCGCTGGGCGGCCATCGTGTCGATCTCTGCGAAGATCGGCTGCGCGGCCCAGACGCTGAACGAATGGGTGAAGAAGGCCGAGATCGACAGCGGCCATCGGACCGGGATTCCGACGGAGATGGCGGAGCGGCTGAAGGCGCTCGAGCGCGAGAACCGGGACCTCCGCTAGGCCAACGAGATCCTGCGCAAGGCGTCAGCATATTTTGCTATGGCGGCGCTCGACCGCCGCCTGCGTGATGGTGTCGTTCATCGACGGGCATCGAGGGACACACGGGGTCGAGCCGATCTGCAGGCTGCTGCCGATCGCTTTGTCCACCTGTTACGATCACCTGGCGAAGCGGGCTGATCCGGCGCGGCTGTCGCACCCGGCGCGCCGGGACGCGGCCTTGCGCCCCGAAATCCGTCGCGTGTTCGAGGAAAACTGGCGCGTCTACGGCGTTCGCAAGGTCTGGCGACAGCTCGGCCGCGAGAGCTTCGACATTGCCCGTTGCACGGTTGCGAGGCTGATGAAGAGCATGGGCATTCGAGGTATCAGGACAAGCCGCACCGGACGACGATCCCCGACAGATCGGCGCCTCGTCCGCTCGACAAGGTGAACCGCCAGTTCAGGGTGCCGGCGCGAACCTGCTTTGGGTCCGCGACTTCACCTGTGTCCCCACCTGGAAGGGCTTCGTCCATGTCGCCTTCGCCATCGATGCCTATGCCCGACGCATCGTCGGCTGGCGGGTCAGCTCGACCGCGCAGGCCGGCTTCGTTCTCGATGCCCTGGAGCAGGCGGTCCACGAGCGCCGCCCCGCCAAGGGGATGGGGCTGGCCATCACCGTGACCGCGGTTCCCAAATACCTGTCGGTCCGCGGCACGGAACGTCTGGCCGAGGCAGGGATCGAGCCGTCGGTCGGCAGCGTCGGCGACCGCTACGACAACGCTTTGGCCGAGACGATCAACGGCCTGTTCAAAGCCGAGGTGATCCACCGACGTGGACCCTCGCGCAGCCTTGAGGCCGTCGAATACGCCACCCTCGAATGGGTCGACTGGTTCAACCACCGCCGTCTTCTCAAACCGATCGGGAGCATCCCGCCCGCCCAAGCCGAAGCGAACCTCTACGCCGCCATGGAAACCCCGGTCATGGCCGCGTCGCTAAGACAAAACGGCTCCCGGAAACCCGGTGCGGTTCGGCCTCACAGCCCCTGTTCCACCAGGAACCGCTCCACCTCCGCCATGCAGACGGCCCAGGCAGGCTCGTGGCCGAGGATGATGTGGCTGCGGCTGTCGAGCGGCACGAAGCGCGCGCCGGGGATGCCGATCGCGACTTCCCGACCCTGCGCGAGCGTTATGCGCTCGTCGCCGCGCGCGTGCAGGACCAGCGTGGGCGCGCGGACCTCGGGCAGCAGATGGCGCACGTCGATGTCGCCGAAGGCGTCCTGGTAGCGGACGGCGTTCTCGGGCGAGGTGGTCTGACGTTGAAACTCGTCGAACCAGGCCAGTTCCTCGGGGGTGCCGTCGGGCATGAAGGTCTGGCTGAAGATGTGGCGATAGGCCGAGTTGTTGGTGCCCCAGCCGAGGCGCGTCAGCGTCATCACCGCTTGCCGCCGCTCGCGCTCCTCTGGGGAGGCGCCGATCCGCCAGCCCGCGGCGTAGCCACCGATCAGGATCAGGGCCGAGACGCGCTCGGGGTGGCGCACGGCGTAGGCAATGGACACGGCGCAGCCCTGCGACATGCCGAGCAGCGGGAATCGCTCCAGGTCCAGCGCGTCGGCGACGGTCTCGAGGTCGCGGACGAAGGCTTCGAAGCCGATCTCGTCCACCTCCCAGTCCGAGAGGCCGTTGCCGCGCTCGTCGTAGCGGATGAAGGTCCGCCCCCTGGCCAGCCGCTGGAAGGTGCGGCCCCAGATCAGGCTTTGCCAGTCGAGCTCGAGGTGGTTGAGCCAGTTGGCGGCCTTCACCAGTGGCGGGCCGTCGCCGACGCAGGCATAGGCGATCCGCACGCCGTCGGGCGCCTCGCAGAAGCCGATGGTCTGGTGGCGCAGCAGACCGCGCGCGGTCACGGCATCGGCGGCGCGCTGCGCCGGGGCCGAGAGCAGTTGGGGCGCCTCGGGCAGGCCGGCGGCGCGGGCAGTCTCGCGGAAGTCGCGGACCACCGCCTCGGCCTCGCCCGTGCGTCCAAGCCGCGTCAGCGCGCGGGCGAGCAGCCCGACCGCCTGGGGCGACAGCGGGTCGGCGGCGAGACGGTCACGCAGCCAGCGCAGCGCCTCCAGGTCCCCCGTCTCCGAGCGGGTGGTGATCCGCTCGAGCACCGCCAGGCGCAGGCGGAAGACCTCCTCGCGCTCGGCGGTCAGCCAGGCCTGCCAGATCTCGAGCTGTGGCAGGTCCAGCCCGTCCAGCAGCGGCTGCGCCAGCGTGGCGGCGACTTCCTTCAGCCGCTCCACCTGCGGCTCGGGGGCGCCGGGGCGCAGCAGGCGGCGGATCTCCAGCAGGTCGGCCTCCTCTGCCGCAAGGGGCAGGGCCACGCGCTCGCGGTCGGCCTCGATGCGGCTGCGCTCGCCGCCGACCAGCGGGCGCAGCTTGCTGAGCGCCCAGCGGAGCGAGCCGCGGGGATCGTCGGGCAGGTCCCAGAACATCTCGCACAGCCGCTCGCGCCGGTGCGGGCGGCCCGTGAGCGCCAAGTAGGCCAGCAGCGCGCGGGTCTTCTTGGAGGGCGGCAGCACGGCCGGCTCCCCGCCGCGCAGGACGCGCAGCCCGCCGAGGACCTCGAGGCGCAGCGACGGAGACATCGGCCAAGCACTCCGGCCAGAAACCACGCTGATTGTCGACTCTACCACGCTTTCTACCACGCCCGCGCCACCGGCGGGGACGGAAAAGCACTCCGGGGGCGGGTCGCGCGCGAGCGGAGACGGACATGACGGCAAGGACAGAACCCCGCAGCCGACGGCTACGTGCTGGAGCGCAGTGGCGCTCACCCGGCCCGCGGCGCACGCACGACAACGAGCATGGCGCTCATCCACCACTTCAACACCCTGGGAGTTGTCAAATGGCTATCGCGAGCTTCTGCTTCGTTACTTCAGGCCTCGCAGCGCTAAGCGGCGTGACCGTCGGCCTCTACCTGGGCCTTGAGGGCGAGTTCTCGAGCGTGCCCGTCCATGCCCACCTCAACCTGCTCGGCTGGGTGACGATGACCCTCGATGGCCTGTATCACCGCGGCATCCGGCGCGAGGACTACCGCCTTGGCTGGACGCAGGTCGGCTGCGCGGCGATGGATTTCCGCTGATGACCGGCGGCCTGGTCGCCTATCTCCTCACCAGCAACGGCGCCTTCATCAGCGTCGTGATCCTCGGCGCGCTGTCTTCGCTGGCGGGAATGGCGCTGTTCCTCGGCGTCATCGTGACGGACGCATCGCGGGACCCGGCCGGGCTCCCGCCGAGCGTTCCTGGGTGTCCCCGCAGGCGGGCCTGCCCGTCGCGGCCCCTTGGAGGCGCCGCTTCTGGCCCGGCCGGTGGCGGGCTGCCCCTGGGGCTTGGCAGGCAGCCGTTGACGTTTATCCCGAAGACTTTCGGCAGAACGCGCCACATGAGATATCATGGTCCGAAGGAATGCGACGCAATTCCGCGAGCAGTAAGAAATTCCGCTTCAGCGATGGCACCTTTGGTTCTGGCGACCTGCCGTCCATTCTTTCGACAATGGCTTTACCTTGGTCGCCAACTAAACGAACGAATGGGCCAAATCCCGCGTTTGTTCCCGGACACGCGAGTGCCTAACTGGCTGATCTGCGTTCCAGGTCGTGGCGGCGACAAAGGCTTCTCGGCCCTTCTTCTGAACTCTATCCCGGATCTTTAATGTCGCCCCGGCGATGGGCGGATATCAATGCTTCCCGCTCACCCTTCACCACCGCGTAGATACAAATGCAGAAGATGACCTGTTCTCAGTTATCGACGATGACGAGCCCCGCTACCGAACCAGCCACTGCATCTGCGGCGCGGCGGCCAGATCCTCGACGCTACGCTGATTGCCGCTCCGCGGCAGCGCAACACCGAGGCGGAGAAGGCGCAGATCAACGCGGGCCGGAGCGCCGCCGAGATCTGGCCCGAGAAGCCTGCCAGGGCACGGCAGAAGGCTCTCGATGGCCGCTGCACCGTCAAGTATTCCATGCGACCGCCCGCGCAGACGGCACGAAGCCGGTCGACCTCGCGATCCCCGGCTACGGCTACAAGTCGCACATCTCCATCGACCGGAGGCACGAGATCGTCCGCCGCCAGGTCGCGACGGCGCCCGTCTGCGAGGGGCTAATCCGGCGTGCCAAGGCGTCCAGAGACGTGTGGGCAGACAGTGCCTACCGCTCGGCCGAGAAGGAGGTCTGGCTGACGGACCACAGGATGATGAGCCGGATCCATCGCAAGAAGCGGCGCGGCCGTGCGATGGCGACACGGACCAGCCGAGCCACCGCCGCGAGGTCGGCGCTGCGCTCGAAGGTGGAGCACGTCTTAGACAGAAGGCGCGCATGCGGCTGACAATCCGGACCATCGGTATCGCGCGCGCCGAGGCGGCGATCACGCTGGCGAACATGGCCTACAACATGACCCGCTGGCGCTGGCTCAACGGCCGAGCCGCGTCCGTCTGACGGCAGTCCATCAAGAAAGACCAGCACTTCTGCAACCAGGCCGACCCGTCACCAGCCAAACGGACCGTCGGCGGCTGCTTGCAGCGCCAGCTCGGCGATTGGGGCAGTAAGCGGAGGTGTCCACCTCGTGATTGAACCGCACCGGGTTTCCCGGAGGCCGGTTGGTCTTAGCGACGCGGCCATGACCGGGGTATCCATGGCGGCGTAGAAGTTCGCTTCGGCTTGGGCGGGCGGGATGCTCCCGATCGGCTCGAGAAGACGGCGGTGGTTGAACCAGTCGACCCATTCGAGGGTGGCGTGTTCGACGGCCTCGACGCTGCGCCAGGGTCCACGTCGGTGGATCACCTCGGCTCTGAACAGGCCGTTGATCGTCTCGGCCAAAGCGTTGTCGTAGCGGTCGCCGACGCTGCCGACCGACGGCTCGATCCCGGCCTCGGCGAGACGATCCGTATAGCGGATCGACAGGTATTGGGCGGATTCAACCGGTCGTCGCAACGGCCTGAACCAGGAGGTTGCGATGAATACCCACAAGCGTCGTTCTGACAAATCGACCCGACGCAAATTGCGCTCGCCTGGGCGACCACCAGTCTGGCAGCGT
>NZ_WKKA01000005.1 GCF_009674885.1 Paracoccus sp. S-4012 | reverse complement strand
ACAAGCGCGCCGGGCACTTGAGCAATCCGTGAGCTCCGCGCCCGGCGCGCTTGCCCAACCCGAAACCGACCAATACCAAGTCCAAGGACTCTCGTCATGATCGAGGGACGCCGGGGGGGGCAGGTCAGCGCTTTTCGCCTCGGAAATTGGCCCCGACGTTGCGGTTCTGACGGATGGCGCGGAGTATCAGGTCATTCTCGGGTTCGGTCGGTTCGGGTTGGTGACTGGCGGTGGTGTCACCCCACGCGACAACGGCACGCCACGCGAGATCCAAGCATGATTCAAAATATCTGAAAGGCACCCGCCACAGCGTTTGAGGCTCAGAATGTGTATCATGCCTGCGATGGCCCAGAAAATGCTTGTCGCACACTTGTCCGCGCGGCTAAAGAGTTTCCGTTCAGCAGGCTAAATTATTGTTCTCACGCGGGAAAAACGCTTGTTGGACGACGGAATCTTCCTTTCGCAAGGCATATTTCGTCCTCACTCTCCAAACGTGCGCGCATGAGAAGAATAAGCCGCCCGGAAGGGCGATTTTACTATTCGAGAGTGAATGACTCTAGGGCCCTATCGCTTCAGAATTGCGATCGAATGTCAGCCTTACGGTAGATGGTAGCGGCATATTTCGAGGGTTCTCGCATCGGTTGCACGCGGGCTTCCGCCAACGACCTGACAAGACCCTGCTGAAAACCTCCCCCTCAGGCTAGGGTGCACAGATCGCAGCGATCTCCGACGGGTCGACATGGATGGCCACTTGCAGCCATGGACCGGGACGGCGATGTCGGCGGGCTTCGTGCCATCCGGACGGGCCGTTGCCTTGGATACCTGATCGTCCAGCGGCCATCGAAGGCGGTGCGGCCTTCCCTTGATCTGCGCCTTCTCGCCGTTGGTGTGCGCTGCCGCGGGGGCGACAACCGCGTCGCGACGAGGATCTGGCCGCGCGGCAGACAGCCCGCCGCCGTGATCGCCCGGTCAAGGCGCTTGAACAGATCATCCAGAGCGCTCGCGGTTCATCGCCACGCTGGTGGCGGCGGACGGCCGCGAATTCCGCTGCTCTTCTTCGTGGTGACACGACGACTCGATTTCGACTTCCCGGATTTCTCGCGCTCGCGCTGGCCTTCGCGCCGGTCATCCAGCGCTGGCGCATGAGGGCCACTATGACGACGCAGGCGCGGACGCCCGCTTCCCGCCCGAGGACGCTGCTCGCGTCGCGCGCGGGCGACTGGAGGAGCATGCCCCATGTCCTGATCGGACACATCGCGACCGACCGCTTTGTGCGGGAGGCGGCAGGCCGTCCCGTGGCGGTCCGCGAGATGGTGGCGCAAGCCGGCCCGTCACGCCGCGTACGCTCACCGATCCGGCGCGTCGGACAGGGCCAGCCGCCCCGCGAGCGCGTCGCGCTCCTGCATGAGTTCGCCAGTGCGAGATGAGGGTCACGACGCGCCGGGTCGCAACGCCTTGACGAAGTCAGACCACCGCCGGCGGGTTACGGGAGCTCCCCCTTCGGGCACCCCGACCAAGCGGGCGGCATCCGAAGCCGGCCCCTCGCCCCTTGCCAAACGGTACTGCCGATGCACCTTGTCCTGATTGTCCTCACCACGGGCGCATTGTCGTGAGCCACTGGAAGCCTGATCCCGCGAGGCTCGGCCGCCCGGCCTATCTGTCGCTGGCCGACCAGTATGTGCGCGCGATCCGCGCGGGCAGCTTGGGGCCGGGCGACAGGCTGCCGCCGCATCGCAGCCTCGCCTACGATCTCGGCCTTTCGGTCCAGACCGTCTCGCGCGCCTATCGCGAGCTGATCCGGCGCGGGCTGATCTCGGGGGAGGTGGGGCGCGGCTCCTTCGTGCTGCCCCCTGCGGCCGAGAGCGCGCCGCCCTATCTCGCCGAGCGGCCGAGCGAGATCGTCGATCTGTCGATCCTCAAGCCCGTCAGCGAGCCGATGCACCTGCAGCTTCTGCGCGACGGGCTGCACTGGGTCGCGGACCACATGGCGGCCCCGGCGGCGCTGTCCTTCCGGCCGAGTTCCATCATGCCCGTGCATCGCCGGATCGCCGCCGACTGGCTCGCGCGGGGCGGGGTGGAGGCCTCGCCCGACAGCATCGTCATCACCGACGGTGCGACCTCGGCGGTGACGACGGCGGTGATGGCGGCGGTGGTGCCGGGCGGGACGCTGGCGGCGGAGGCGCTGACGCATCACCTGCTGATGCCGCTCTGCCAGTATCTGGGCGTGAGCCTCGAGGGGCTGGCGATGGACGGCGAGGGCCTGCTGCCCGAAGCCCTCGACCAGGCAGCGCGGCGGGGGGCGGTGCGGGCGGTCTATCTGCAACCGGCGGCGATCAACCCGCTGGCGATCCTGATGCCGCCCGCGCGCCGGGCCGAGATCGTCGAGGTCGCCCGCCGCCACGACCTCGCCATCATCGAAAACGACATGCTGAACGCGATGATCGCACCCCGGCCCGCGCCCTTCGCGGCGCTCGCGCCCGAGCGGGTGTTTCACATCAACGGCTTCACCAAATCGACCCTGCCGGGTTTGCGGCTGGCCTATCTCACCGTCCCTGAGCGGTTCGCAGCGGCGGCGGCGAACCGGCATCTGGTGACCAACTGGGTCGCCACGCCGGTCATGGTCGAACTGCTGAGCCACTGGATCACCGATGGCACCGTGGACGAGCTGATCCGCTGGCAGCGGGCGGCGCTGGCCGGGCGGCAGGCGCTGGCCGCCGAGGTGCTGGCTGGCGTTCCTTTCCGCAGCCACCCCCAGGCGCTGCACCTCTGGCTCGACCTGCCGCCCGGCCGCCGCGAGGACGAGTTCGTGACGCAGGCGCGCCTGCGCGGCGTGGCCATCGCCTCGGGCCGGGCCTTCCGCCTCGGCGAGGGCAGCGGCCCTGCCGTCCGCATCGCCCTCGGGGCGACGCGGGCCGAGGACCTGCGCCGCGGCCTCGGCGTCGTCGCCGAGATGCTGCGGTCCGAGCCCGCCGAGGCGCTGCTGCCGCTGTTCTGACGCCGATTGTCATGATCCAAGATTCCGGTTGCCCGGCATTTGTCCTGATGCAAGCCTGCGCGCATCTGACAGGGGGCAGTGCTTGGCCGAGCCGATCATCCGCATCGACAACCTGCGCAAGTCGTTCGGCACGCTGACCGTCATCGACGGCCTGTCCTTCGACGTGGCGAGGGGCGAGAAGCTGGCGCTGATCGGGCCGTCCGGCTCGGGCAAGACCACCATCTTGCGGATCCTCATGACGCTCGAGACGATCTCGGGCGGGCGGATCGAGGTCGCGGGCGAGCCGCTGTTCCACATGGCGAAGAACGGCGCCGAGGTGCCCGCCGACGAGGCGCATCTGCACCGGATGCGCCGCCACATCGGCATGGTGTTCCAGCACTTCAACCTGTTTCCGCACAAGAGCGTGCTCGACAACATCACCCTCGCGCCGATCCTGACCAAGGGCGAGCGGCGGGCCGATGCCGCGGCGCGGGCGCGCGAGTTGCTGGAGATGGTGGGGCTGGCCGACAAGGAAAAGGCCATGCCCGCGCAGCTCTCGGGCGGGCAGAAGCAGCGGGTGGCGATCGCCCGCGCGCTGGCGCTGCAGCCGGATATCATGCTCTTCGACGAGGTGACGTCGGCGCTCGATCCGGAACTGGTGGACGAGGTGCTGCAGGTCATGCGCCGGCTCGCTTCCGAGACCGACATGACCATGCTGCTGGTCACGCATGAGATGGGTTTTGCCAGCGAATTCGCGGACCGCGTGCTCTTCTTCGACAAAGGCCGCATCTGCGAGCAGGGGCCGCCCGACAAGATCTTCCGAAACCCCGAGGAGGAGCGCACCCGCACCTTCCTGCGCAAGATTATCGCCGCGGGGCACCGCGTCTGATGCAACAAACGGCCAGTCCAACAGCGGAGAAAACGATGAGAACGACCCTGATTGCCGCGCTGCTGCTCGCGGCTCCCTTGCCGGCGCTTGCCGAGAAGCTGGACGACCTGCGCGAGCAGGGCTTCGTGCGGATCGCGATCGGCAACGAGCCGCCCTACACGGCGGTGGGCTCGGACGGCACCGTGTCCGGCGCGGCGCCCGACGTGGCCCGCGCGGTGTTCGAGAAGCTCGGCATCCCGGACCTGGAAGCCTCGATCGCCGAATACGGCGCCATGATCCCCAGCCTGCAGGCGGGCCGCGTCGACGTCATCACCGCGGGCCTCTTCATGAAGAAGGAGCGGTGCGACGCGGTGGCCTATTCCGAGCCGATCCTCTGCGACGCCGAGGCGCTGCTGGTCCCCGCGGGCAACCCCAAGGGCTTCCGGTCCTACGAGGACTTCGCCAACCAGCCCGACGCCCGCATCGGGGCGCCCGGCGGCGGCACCGAGGAGCGGCTGGCGCTGGACGCCGGCGTGCCGCGCGACCGCGTGATCGTGGTGCCGGACCCGCAGTCGGGGCTGACCATGCTGCAACAGGGCCGGATCGACGCCTATTCGCTGCCGGTCCTGTCGCTGAACGACTTGCTGTCGAAGTCGGGCGATGACAGCCTCGAGGTCTTCGCGCCGGTGGTCGGCGCACCGGTCTATTGCGACGGCGCCGCCTTCAACAAGAACGACACCGCGCTGCGCGATGCCTTCGACGTCGAGCTGGCAGCGATGAAGGAATCGGGCGAGTTCGCCCAGATCATCGAGCCCTACGGCTTTTCGGCCGACGCCGCGAAATCCACCACGCGCGAGCAGCTCTGCGCCGCGCAGTGATGCCATCGGCCGCGGGGGCACGCGTCCCCGCGGCCGATCCCTGAACCTCGCAAGGCAGGCTGCCGCATGGGCGACTGGCCCGGATATCTCACGCTCATCGTCCAAGGGGCCTGGGTCACGGTCAAGCTGACCGTGATGGGCTCCATCCTGGCCCTGCTGGTGGCGTTTCCCGCGGGCCTCGGGCGGCTCTCGCGCCATGCGCCGGTTCGCTGGCTGGCAACCGCCTATATCGAGTTCTTCCGCGGCACCTCGATTTTCGTCCAGCTGTTCTGGATCTACTTCGTGCTGCCCTTCGCCGGCCTTTCGCTGACGCCGATGCAGGCGGGCGTCACCGCGCTCGGCCTCAATGTCGGGGCCTATGCGGCCGAGGTCGTGCGCGGCGCGATCCTCGCCGTGCCGCGCGAGCAGTTCGAGGCGACGGTGGCGCTGAACCTCACCCGCTTCCAGCGGATGCGCCACGTCATCCTGCCGCAGGCGCTGCCGCTGATGCTGCCGACCTTCGGCAACAACGCGATCGAACTGCTGAAGGCCACCGCGATCGTGTCGCTGATCTCGCTCTCGGACATGACCTTCCAGGCGCAGGTGGTCCGCTCGCAGACCGGCAGCACGCTGATCCCGTTCCTGACGATCCTGCTCCTTTACTTCCTGATGTCCTCGGTCATCTCCACCGGGGTCCGCGCGCTCGAGCGGCGCGTGACCCGCGGCCTCGACGGGGTGCGCTGATGGAGTGGGACTGGGAGTTCGCCGGCCGGGTCCTGCCGCTGCTGCTGTCGGGGCTGAGGGTCACGCTGATCGCCACGGTCCTCGGCGCCGGCGTGGCGGCGGTGCTGGGGCTGGTCTTCGCGATCCTGCGCCGCTCGCCCAACCACTGGATCTCGCGCCCGACCGGCTTCGTGGTCGAGTTCATCCGCGGCACGCCGCTGCTGGTGCAGCTCTACTTCATCTTCTACGTGCTGCCCGAGATCGGCATCCGCCTCTCCCCGCTCGCGGCAGGCGTCCTCGGCATGGGCCTGCACTACGCGACCTACGCCTCCGAGGTCTATCGCGGCGGCATCGAGGCTGTCTCGCGCGGGCAGTGGGAGGCCGCGAAAGCCACCAACCTGACCACGCGTCAAGCCTGGGTGCATGTGATCCTGCCGCAGGCGCTCCCGCCGATGATCCCGGCGATGGCGAACTACCTGCTGGCGATGTTCAAGGAGACGCCGCTGCTGTCCGCGATCACGGTGATCGAGATGATGGGACAGGCGCGGTCGGTTGCGAACTCGACCTACCGCTACATCGAGCCGATGACGCTGGTCGGCGTCATCTTCCTCGTCATCAGCATCATGTCCGTCTTCGGCCTGCGCTGGCTCGAGCGGCGCTTCGGGGGAGGGCACCGATGAGCGTGGTCCTCGACGACCGGCCTCAGCCGCACCGCGTCGGGCTGGTGGCGCTCGCCACCGACCACACGACCGAGCCCGACTTCCACCGCATCCTCAGCCCCCGCGGCATCGGCATCTACGCGACCCGCATCCCCTTCGCCAATCCGGTGACGCCCGCGACGCTGGCCGCCATGGCGCCCGACGTCACCGCGGCGGCGGCCTTGATCCTGCCCGACGAGCCGCTGGATGCGGTCGTCTATAGCTGCACCTCGGCCTCGGTGGTGATCGGCGACGAGGCGGTGCGCGAGGCGATCCGCGCCGGCAAGCCGGGGGCGGAGGCGATCACGCCCATCTCCGCGGGCTTCGCCGCGCTCAAGGCGCTCGGCGCGCGGCGGATCACGCTGGTGACGCCCTATACGGCTGAGACGACCCGGCCGATGGCCGCATGCTTCGAGGCCGGCGGGTTCGAGTTGGCCGGCGTGACCTGCCTCGGCCTGACCGACGACCGCGCGATGGCGCGGATTTCGCGGGACAGCATCGTGGAGGCCGCCCGCGCGGCCGTGATCCCCGGCAGCGAGGCGCTGTTCTTCGCCTGCACCGCCGTCCGCGCCGCGGGCGTGATCGACCGCATCGAGGCGGCGACCGGCATCCCCGCGGTCTCGGCCAATTACGCCACCGCCTGGGCCGTCCTGCGTGCCTGCGGCGACGCGGGGGCGGCAGCGCCGGGGCGACTGATGACCTTGGGGATGCCGTGAGCGCGCTGCCGGTAACACTTTCCGACATCGAGGCCGCCCGCGACCGGATCGCGGGCCGCGTACGCCGAACGCCGATGGTCCGCGACGAGGCGCTCACGGCGCGGCTCGGCCATCCGGTGCTGCTGAAATGCGAATACCGGCAGGCCACCGGCGCCTTCAAGCTGCGCGGCGCAACCAACGCGCTGCTCACGCTGCCGCCCGAACGGCTGGCGCGCGGCGTCGTGACGGCTTCGACCGGCAATCACGGCCGCGCGGTGGCGCATGCGGCGCGGGAGTTGGCGGTGCGGGCGGTGGTCTGCCTGTCGCGGCTGGTCCCGCAGAACAAGGTCGCCGCGATCCGCGATCTTGGGGCGGAGGTCCGTATCGTGGGTGCCAGTCAGGATGATGCGATGCTCGAGGTCGCCCGTGCGGTGGCCGAGGAGGGCATGACCGAGGTTCCGCCCTTCGATGACCCGGCGGTGGTGGCGGGGCAAGGGACGCTGGGGCTGGAGATCGTCGAGGACTGCCCGGAGGTCGCGTCCGTCCTGGTGCCGCTCTCTGGCGGCGGGTTGGCCGGGGGCATCGCCGTCGCTGTCAAGGCGCTGCGACCGCAGGCGCGGGTAATCGGCGTCACGATGGAACGCGGGGCGGCGATGCATGCGAGCCTGGCGGCAGGCCGGCCGGTCGAGGTCGAGGAACTCCCGAGCCTCGCCGATTCCCTCGGCGGCGGCATCGGGCTGCAGAACCGCGTCACCTTCCCGCTCTGCCGTGCGCTGCTCGATGGCACGGTGCTGCTGACCGAGGCCGAGATCGCCGCGGGCATCCGCCACCTTGGCCGCCAAGGCCATACCGTCGAGGGCGCGGCCGCCGTCGGCATCGCCGCGTTGCTTGCGGGGAAGGTCCGCGCGGATGGCCCGACCGTCGCCCTCCTCTCCGGCGGCAACATCGCCCTCGACCTCCATGCCCGCATCATGGCTGGGGCGGAGGCCGTCGCATGAGACCGCCCGTCACCATCCTGACCGAGGCCGACCTTCGCGTCCTCGTGCCGCTCGACCTCGATGCCATCAACTGCATCGAATCCGCCTTCGCCGCGCTCGCGACGAAGCCCGTCGCCATGCCAGAGGTCCTGCGCCTCGACATTCCCGAGCATCGCGGCGAGGTGGACGTGAAGACGGCGTATATCCCCGGCCTCGACCACTTCGCCATCAAGATCAGCCCCGGCTTCTTTGGCAATCCAGGCCTCGGCCTGCCCTCGACCAACGGCATGATGGTGGTGCTGTCGGCGCGCACCGGGCTGGTCGAGGCGCTGCTGCTCGACAACGGCTACCTGACGGATGTGCGGACCGCCGCCGCGGGCGCGGTCGCCGCGCGGCATCTGGCGCGCGAGGAGGCGCGGGTGGCGGCGGTGCTGGGCGCGGGGATGCAGGCGCGGATGCAGCTTCTCGCGCTGAAGCTGGTGCGGCGCATCCACGAGGTCCGCGTCTGGGCGCGCGACCCCGATCAGGCGCGGTGCTTCGCCGCGGAGATGGGCGAGGCGCGGGGCGTTACCGTTACCGTCTCGGCCACCGCGATGGAGGCCGCGCGCGGCGCTGACGTCGTCCTGACCACCACCCCCGCGACCACGCCGATCCTCTCCGACGTCGCGCCCGGCACCCACCTCACCGCGATGGGCTCGGACGCCGAGCACAAGAACGAACTGGCGCCGGCGCTGCTCGCCCGGGCGACCTACGTTGCCGACCGCCTCGCGCAGACCCGCCGTCTCGGCGAATTGCACCACGCCATCACCGCGGGCCTGATCGCGGCCGACGCCGATTTTCCCGAACTCGGCCAGATCGTCGCCGGCCTCGCCCCCGGCCGGCCTGACGCGCAGGCCATCACCATCGCCGACCTCACCGGCACCGGCATCCAGGACACCGCCATCGCCGCGCTCGCGCTCTCCCGCGCCAAGGCGGCGGGGGCAGGGCAACGTTTCACCGTCTGATTTGGGACCATCATGCCAGACATCCCCCTGAAGTTCACCCGCGAGGAATACGCGCAGCGCCTCGACAAGACCCGTCGCGCGATGGAGGCGAAAGGCGTCGATCTGCTGATCGTCACCGATCCCAGCAACATGAACTGGCTGACCGGCTATGACGGCTGGTCCTTCTACGTCCATCAATGCGTGGTGGTCCCGCCGGACGGCGAGCCGATCTTCTTCGGCCGCGCGATGGATGCCGTGGGCGCGCGCTTCACGGCCTACATCGCCGAAGCCAGCATCATCGGCTACCCCGACGACTACGTGCAGAACACGGCCAAGCACCCGATGGACCTGCTGTCCTCGATCCTGAAGGACAAGGGCTGGGGTGCCCGGCGCATCGGCGTCGAGATGGACAACTACTGGTTCACCGCCCGCGCCTTCGCGGCCTTGCAGGCGGGCCTGCCCGACGCGAGGTTCTCCGACACCACCGCCCTCGTGAACTGGCAGCGGGCGGTCAAGTCGCCGACCGAACTGGACTACATGCGCAAGGCCGGCGCGATCGTGACCGAGATGCACCGCCGGATCGTCGAGGTGATCGAGCCGGGGATGCGGAAGAACGACCTCGTGGCGGAGATCTATGACGCGGGCATCCGCGGCACCGAGGAGTTCGGCGGCGACTACCCGGCCATCGTGCCGCTCCTGCCTTCGGGGCGCGAGGCGGCGGCGGCGCATCTGACCTGGGACGACAAGCCCCTGCGCGCGGGCGAGGGGACGTTCTTCGAGATCGCCGGCTGCCACAACCGCTACCACTGCCCGCTCTCGCGCACAGTGTTCCTGGGCAAGCCGCCCAAGGTCTTCATCGAGGGCGAGAAGGCGGTGCTGGAGGGGATGGAGGCGGGCCTCGAGGCCGCCCGCGCGGGCAACACCTGCGAGCAGTTCGCGGGCGCCTTCTTCGACGTGCTGAAGAAATACGGCATCGTGAAGGACGGCCGCACCGGATACGGCATCGGCGTCAGCTACCCGCCCGACTGGGGCGAGCGCACCATGTCGCTGCGTCCCGGCGACCGGACCGTGATGCAGCCGGGCATGACCTTCCACTTCATGACCGGCCTCTGGTCCGAGGAGATGGGGCTGGAGATCACCGAGTCGCTGGTCATCACCGAGGGCGCGCCGGAACTGCTGGCCAACGTCCCGCGCCAGCTCTTCGTGAAGGACTGAGGCGATGCTCGTCCACGCCCCCGAACTGCGCCCCTCGCCGGTCCTCGCCACGGTGGATTTCGACCGCGACGGCATCCAGCACGGTTTTCTGCGCCTGCCCTACAGCCGCGACGACTCGGCCTGGGGGTCGGTGGTGATCCCCGTCACCGTGATCCGCAACGGCGAGGGGCCGACCGCGCTCCTGACCGGGGCCAACCACGGCGACGAATACGAGGGGCCGCTGGCGCTCTTCGACCTCGCGGCGAGCCTGAAGCCCGAGGACATCCGCGGCCGCGTCATCATCGTGCCCGCGATGAACCAGCCCGCCTTCGCGGCGGGCACGCGGACCTCGCCCATCGACCGCGGCAACCTCAACCGCAGCTTTCCGGGGCATCCGGGCGGCACCGTCACGGAAAAGATCGCGGACTACTTCCAGCGGGTGCTGCTGCCGATGGCCGACGTGGTGCTGGACTTCCACTCGGGCGGCAAGACGCTGGATTTCCTGCCCTGGTGCGCGGCGCATATCCTGCCGGGGGACAATCCCGAGACCCGCGCGCAGGAGGCCCGCGCCTTCGAGCTGGTCGAGGCCTTCGGCGCGCCGTGGTCCGTGCGGATGCTCGAGATCGACGCCATCGGCATGTATGACACCGCCGCCGAGGAGATGGGGAAGGTATTCGTCACGACCGAACTCGGCGGCGGCGGTACCGCCACCGCCCGCACCACGCGGATCGCGCGGGAGGGGCTGCGGAACGTGCTGGTCGCGTCGGGCATCCTGCCGGGGGAGGTTCCGCCGGCGAAAACCCGCTGGCTCGACATGCCCGACTCCGATTGTTTCGTCTTCGCCGAGGATGGCGGGCTGGTCGAGTTCAAGGCCGACCTTGGCGACAAGGTGCGCAAGGGCGAGCCGATCGCCTGCCTCTGGCCCACGGGCCGCACCGGGGTGCCGCCGACGGTCCTGCCCGCGGGCCGCTCGGGCATTCTCTGCGCACGGCATGTGCCGGGGATCGTCAAGCCCGGCGACTGCGTGGCCGTGGTCGCGGTCGAGGTTGGCGGGGCGGAGGACATGGAAGGGCCGGGGCCGCGCGAAGTGGAGAGCCTCGTATGACGCTCGGGTTGCGGGACGGGGCGCTGCTGCGGCGCGACGCCTGGGTGGATGGCGCATGGGTCGAGGGCGCGGGCCGCTTCGCCGTGACCGACCCCGCGACCGGCGACGTGGTGGCGCAGGTCGCGCGGCTCGACGCCGCCGCCGCGAGTGCCGCCGTCGATGCCGCGCACCGCGCCTTCGACGACTGGGCCTGGGCGCTGCCGGGCGACAAGGCCGCGCTGCTGCGCCGCTGGTTCGAGTTGATCGTGGAGCACCGCGAGGACCTCGCCCGCATCATGGTGGCCGAGCAGGGCAAGCCGCTCTCCGAAGCGCGGGGCGAGATCGACTATGCGGCGAGCTTCGTCGAGTTCTACGCCGAGGAGGCCAAGCGTCCGAACATCGAGGGCGTGACCTCGCACCTCGCAACCGCCGAGATGGAGCTGTGGCGCGAGCCGGTGGGCGTCGCGGCGCTGATCACGCCGTGGAACTTCCCCTCCGCCATGCTGGCCCGCAAGGCCGCCGCCGCCATTGCCGCGGGCTGCACCTGCGTCTGCCATCCTTCCGCCGAGACCCCGCTCTCGGCCCTCGCGCTCGCGGAACTGGCCAACCGGGCCGGTCTCCCGCCGGGCGTCTTCAACGTCGTCACCGGCGACGCGCCCGAGATCGTCGGCGCCTGGACCGCCGACGCCCGTGTCCGCGCGCTCTCCTTCACCGGCTCGACGCAGGTCGGCCGGCTCCTCTACCGCCAGTCGGCCGACACCGTGAAGCGCCTCGTGCTGGAGCTTGGCGGGCACGCGCCCTTCATCGTCTTCGCCGAGGCCGACCTCGATCTCGCCGTGGCGGAGGCGATCAAGGCCAAGTTCGCCACCACCGGGCAGGATTGCCTCGGCGCCAACCGCTTCCTGATCGAGCGCCCGGTCTATGACGCCTTCTGCGCGCGGTTCACCGAAGCGGTGAAGGCGCTGACCCTCGGCCCCGGCATGGAGGACCGCGACCTCGGCCCGCTGATGAACGAGAGCGCCGTCGCCAAGCAGGAGGAGCATGTGCGCGATGCGATCGCTCGCGGTGCGAAGCTGCTGACCGGGGGCGAGCGCGACCCGCAGGGGCCGCTGTTCTTTCAGCCGACCGTGCTGGCCGATGTGCCCACCGATGCGCTGATCTTCCGCGAGGAAACCTTCGGCCCCGTCGCCGCCATCGCCCCTTTCGACACCGAGGACGACGCCGTGCGGCTCGCCAACGCCACCGAATACGGCCTCGTCGCCTATCTCCACAGCCAGGACCCGCGCCGCATCTACCGGCTGTCGCGGTCGCTCGACTTCGGCATGGTCGCGGTCAACCGCACCAAGGTCACAGGGCCGCCGATCCCCTTCGGTGGCATGAAGCAGTCGGGCCTTGGCCGCGAGGGCTCGCGCCACGGGCTCGAAGCCTTCACCGATATCAAATACATCTGCCGCGACTGGTCGGAATGAGGAACATCTGATGCTGACGAATGACGAACTCGCCCGCTGGGACCGCGAGAGCTTCTTCCACCCCTCGACCCACCTCGCGCAATTCGCGCGCGGCGAGGGGGCGCAGCGGATCGTGACCGGCGGCGAGGGCTGTCACATCACGGACCGCGACGGCAACCGGCTGCTGGACGGCTTCGCGGGGCTCTATTGCGTCAACGTGGGTTATGGCCGGTCCGAGATCGCGGAGGCCATCGCCGAGCAGGCGCGCGAGCTGGCCTATTACCATGCCTATGCCGGGCACGGCTCCGAGGCGTCGATCACGCTTGCCAAGATGGTGATGGACCGCGCCCCCGAGGGGATGGCGCGGGTCTATTTCGGGCTGTCGGGGTCTGACGCGAACGAGACCAACATCAAGCTGGTCTGGTATTACAACAACATCCGCGGGCTGCCGCAGAAGAAGAAGATAATCAGCCGCTGGCGAGGCTATCATGGCTCGGGCCTGATGACGGGCTCGCTGACCGGGCTCGAGCTGTTCCACAGGAAGTTCGACCTGCCGCTCGCGCAGGTGATCCACACCGAGGCGCCCTACTACTACCGTCGCCCTGACCTCTCGATGTCCGAGGCGGAGTTCGTGGCCTATTGCGCGGACGCGCTCGAAAAACTGATCGCGCAGGAGGGCGCCGATACCATCGCTGCCTTCATCGGCGAGCCGGTCCTGGGCACCGGCGGCATCGTGCCGCCGCCCGAGGGCTACTGGCAGGCGATCCAGGCGGTGCTGGACCGCCACGACATCCTGCTGATCGCGGATGAGGTGGTGACTGGCTTCGGTCGCCTCGGGTCCATGTTCGGCTCGGACCACTACGGGATGCGGCCCGACCTCATCACCTGCGCCAAGGGCCTGACCTCGGCCTATGCGCCGCTCTCGGGCAGCATCGTGGGGCAACGGATGTGGGACGTGCTGATGCAGGGCACGGACGAAAATGGGGTGCTGGGGCATGGCTGGACCTATTCGGCGCATCCGATCGGCGCGGCGGCGGGGGTGGCGAACCTGAAGCTGATCGACTCGCTTGGTCTGGTGGAGAACGCCGGGACCGTGGGCGCCTATCTGAACCAGCAGATGCGGGCGGCCTTTGGCGACCACCCGAATGTCGGGGACATCCGCGGGGAGGGGATGCTCTGCGCGGTCGAACTGGTGAAGGACCGCGACGGCCGCGTGTTCTTCGACAGCTCCGAGGGCACCGGGGCCAAGGTCGCCGCGGCGATGCTGCGCCGGGGCGTGATCGCGCGGGCGATGCCGCAGGGCGATATCCTCGGCTTCGCGCCGCCGCTCTGCCTCACGCGGGCCGAGGCCGACACCATCGTCGGCGCGACGGCCGAAGCGGTGCGGGAAGTCTGTGGCTGACCTCCCCGCCACGATGCAGGCCGCCGTGCTGACCGGGCATGGCGGCCCCGAGATGCTGGATATCCGCAGCGACTGGCCGGTGCCGAGGCCGGGACCGGGCGAGGTGCTGGTCCGCATCACCGCCACCGCGAAGAACAACACCGACCGCAAGGTGCGCGAGGGGCTCTATTCCACGCGCGATGACGCGGCGGTGGCGTCCTTCGCAATGGCGGGCGACACGCTGCGCTTTCCGCGCATCCAGGGGGCGGACGTGGTCGGCCGCGTCGCCGCCGTGGGCGAGGGCGTGGACGCCGCCCGGATCGGCGAGCGGGGGCTGCTGGACTTCAACATCTACCCCGACGCGCAGCCCGACCTGAACCTCGCGCCGGACTACTACGGTCACGGGGCGGACGGAGGCTTTGCGGAATACGGGGTGTTCCCGTCCGACCAGTTCCACGCCGTCGCGGGCGCGCTGACCGATGCCGAACTGGCGACGCTCGGCATGTGCTCGTGGCAGACGGCGCTGCACATGCTGACCTCGGCCGGGGTCGCGGAGGGCGAGCATGTGCTGGTCACCGGCGCAAGCGGCGGGGTCGGCGCGGCGCTGATCCAGCTCTGCCGGGTGCTGGGCGCGGTGCCCCACGCCCTTGCCAGCCCCGGCAAGGAGGCGGGCCTGCTGGGCCTCGGTGCCGCTTCGGTGATCGACCGCTCGCGGTCGGACTGGCCCGATGCGGCCGGCAGCGCGGGGGTCGACGCAGTCATGGACCTCGTCGGCGGCGAGATGACGCCGCGGCTGATCGAGCTCATGTGCCGCGACCTGCGCGCGCGCCGAACGCCCCCGCGACTCTCCATCGCCGGAGCCTCGGCTGGCGCGGTGACGCGCATCCCCTGGGCGCTGATCTATCTCAACCAGGTCCAGATCTTCGGCGTCTCGCATGGCACGCGCGCGGAGGCAGGGCGGCTCGTCGGCTGGATTCGCGAGGGACGCCTCCGGCCGATCCTCGCCGGGACAATGCGACTTTCGCAGTTGCGCGAGGCCGAGGCGCGGTTTGCCGACCGCGGCGCGGATTTCCTCGGCAAGCTGGTGATCGTGCCCGACAGCCAGTGGGATCAGCACGGCGCCGCCTCGGCGCTGGCCTAGGCTTCGAGCGGGTGGATCGCCTCTGCCGTGCGGCGGTAATGGGCGGTCAGCAACTCCACGGCCTCGTCCTCGCGCCGATCCAGCGTGGCGTGCATGATCTCGCGATGCTCCCTCGACACGTCGCGGCGGGTCCTGCCGCGGGCCGGCGTGAAGGTCAGCAGGCGGTAGCGCTGCGTCTCGGCGTGGAGCTGGTGGAAGAGGTCGAGCAGCCGCGGCGAGCCGCAGGCGCGGAGCAGCGCGAGGTGGAAGTCACGGTGCCGGGCCTCCAGCTCCGCAAGGTCCGCGTCGGCCGCCGCCTCGGCCCCGTCGAGCCGCCGCGACAGGAGGTCGAGCGCGTGGAAGGTGGCCACCACCTCCGCCTCCCAGGCGTCGTCGCCGCGGGCGATGGCGCGGCGCAGCGCCTCGGCCTCGATCAGGATGCGCACCTCCATCGCGTCCCAGAGCTCGGCCGGCGAGACCGGCGAGACGACGAAGCCGCGGCCCGGCCCGTTCACCACGAGACGCTCGGCCTGCAACCGGTTCAGCGCCTCGCGAAGCGGCGAGAAGCTGGTGCCGTAGCGGGATTTCAGGAACTCCAGCCGCAGCGGCTGGTCGGGCAGCAGGCGGCCGCGCAGGATGTCGTCGCGCAGGCTGTGATAAGTGCTTTCGGCCAGCGTCATCCTGTTGCCTCCTGCCGCGCCGCCCAGGTCGGGCGCTCCATCTGGAAGCGGTCGGTGCTGCGGACATAGCCGCCGCTGCCGTGCATCCGCCCGATCAGGCTGAGTCCCACGGTGTCGATGTAGCAGCGCCCGGCGTCCAGCACGTAGCGGTCCGCGATATGCGCGCAGAGGACGCGTCCGATCACGATGGTCTGCAACGGCCCCGTCACCAGCGAGGTCAGCATCCGGCATTCCAGCGACACTGGCGCACTGGCGATCCGGGGCGGGAGGACGGAGCGCGACTCGGCTGTCTCCAGCCCGGCGAGGGCCAACTCGTCCACGTCGGGCGGCGCGTCGATGCAGGTTTCGTTCATGGCCGCGGCGTTCGCCTCGTCCACGAGGTTCACGACGAACTCGGCCGTCTCGAGGATGTTGCGGGCGCTGTCCTTCAGCCGCCCCTCGGCGGGCATCAGGCCGATGGCGACGGTGGGCGGGTTCGGCCCCATCATGTTGAAGAAGCTGTAGGGCGCCGCGTTGCGGACGCCCTCGGGCGACAGGCTGGTGATCCAGGCGATCGGACGCGGCACGATCAAGGCGGACAGCACCTTGTAGGCCTCCTGCGCCGTCAGCGTCTCCAGGTCGAAGAGCATGTCAGGGGTCCGCAGCCGAGAGCACCGCCACCGGCGCCTTCGGCCGGTCGTCCACCGTCAGGCGGAACACGTCGGGGCGCGAGTAGTGGCCGGCCACGTCGAAGTCGAACTTGCCGCGCAGGATCTGGTCGGGGTCGATCTCGGCATAGAGGATCGTCTCGCCCGAGAAATCCGGCCCGGCCAGCACCCGGCCCAGCGGGTCCACGATGGCGCTGCCGCCGCGCATCATCACCGTCCCGCCCTCGTCGCCGAGGGCCGATTCGTGCTCGGCCGAATAGGCGCCGCGGGTGATGTGCTGGCAGGCGGTCAGCACGAAGCAGCGGCCTTCGAGGGCGATGTGCTGCATCGTCGGCAGCCAGGTGTCGCGGTCGTCGGCGGTGGGCGCGCAGTAGATGCCGACGCCCTGCGAATACATGTGCATCCGCAGCATGGGCATGTAGTTCTCCCAGCAGATCACCGCGCCTACCCGGCCGAGCGGCGTCTCGAAGACCGGCATGGTCGAGCCGTCGCCGAAACCCCAGATCAGCCGCTCGCCCGCGGTGGGCATCAGCTTGCGGTGCTTGCCGATCAGCCCCTTCGCGCCGTCGAGATAGAGGACGGTGCAGTAGAGGGTGCCGCCGTCGCGCTCGATCACGCCCATGACGGCGAAGATGCCGGTGGCGGCGGTGGCTTCCGCGAGGATCGCCACCTCCTCGCCGCCGAGGTCGATGGCGGCCTCGTGGTAGCGGCGGAAGGCCTCGCGGCCCTCAGGGCGGCGCATGCCGATGGGTGCGCCGAAGGAGGCGCCCTTGGGATAGCCGCCGATGAAGGCCTCGGGGAAGACGATCAGGCTCGCGCCCTCGGCACCCGCCTTGCGGATCGCGTCGGCGGCCTTGCGGGCCGAGGCGGCGGGATCGTCGGGGACCGAGGCGAGCTGGGCGACGGCGGCTTTCCAGGGCTTCATGGGGGCCTCCCCTCAGACGGCCACGACGGGGTGGCGAATGGTGCCGATCCCCTCGACGCAGGCGACGACCACGTCGCCGGGCCAGAGCCATTCCTGCGGCTCGCGCCCCGCGCCGACGCCGTCCGGCGTGCCGCTGGCGATGATGTCGCCGGGCTCGAGCGTGATCCCGGCGCTGATATCCGCCACCAGATGCGCCACGTTGAAGAGCATGTGCCGGGTGTTCGAGCGCTGCTTCTCCTCGCCGTTCACGGTCAGCCACAGGTCGAGCGCCTGCGGGTCGGGGATCTCGTCGGCGGTCACGATGCAGGGGCCGAAGGGGGCGTAGGTGTCCATGCCCTTGGAATAGACCCACTGGCCGGCGCGGCGGTTGTCGCGCGCGCTCACGTCGATCATCACGCTGTAGCCGAAGACATGCGAGAGCGCGTCGGCCTCGTCGATGCGCCGCGCGGTGCGGCCGATGATGACGGCCAGTTCCACCTCCCAGTCGAGCTGCTGGGTGATCTTCGCGTTATGCTCGATCGCCTCGCCGGGGCCGATGACGGTGGTCGGCGGCTTGGTGAAGATGATCGGCTGCTTCGGCAGGTCCTTCGAGGTGTCGAGGGTGCGCGCGGATTCCGCGATATGCTCGACATAGTTCAGGCCGATGCCGAAGATGTTCTTCCGCGGCCGGGGGATCGGCGCCAGCAGCTTCACGTCCACGAGCGGCAGCGCCACCCCCGGCACGAGGCGGCCGCGGCTCTCCTCCAGCAGCTCGCGCAGGGTGTCGAGCGCGGTCGGCCCGAGGTCGATCAGGTCCAGCATCGAGTCGGGCATGGCCACACCCGCAGCCTCGCCGAGCAGCTCGACGTCGATCACGAGGTCATTCTCGACCACCCCGAGGCGTGCCGCGGCCTCGATGCCGCTGCGGTAGGTCACAAGGCGCATGTCGCTTCCTTCAGGTCAGGATGGGTTGCTGGCCGCCGTTCTCGCCGAAGGCTTCCTCGCGATAGAGGCCGAGGGCGTTCATCACCGGCATGTCGTTGAAGGCGAACAGGCACGCATCCTCGCTGTCCGAGGCGTTGGCATGCTCGTGCCAGGCCCATGAGGGGACGCAGAAGATGTCGCGCTCCTGCCAGTCGAAGCGTTTGCCGTTGATGATCGAATAGCCCCGGCCCTTGGCGCACTGGTAGAGGAAGCTGCCGGTATGGCGATGCGCGCGGGTCTTCTCGCCCGGCCGCAGCATCTGCATCGAGGCGCCGATGGTCTGCATCACCGGCCCGCCGCTCACGGGGTTGATGTAGTTCATCATCACGCCGTCGAAATCCGAGCCGTCCGTGACCTCCGAATAGCGCGTCAGCGCGTCGTAGGTGCGGGTCCACTCATACTTCAGCAGCGGCGAGTAGGGCTTGGTCCAGGTCTCGCCGGCCGGCAGCAGGCCGGGATTGCCCCAGGCCGCGGGCATCGAGTTCACCGGATGCCCCACCGCCTGCTGCAACTCGGGGTGGACGACATAGAAGTTCGCCTCGAGGGCGTTCATCAGCGGGATGTCGAGGCCGTCCTGCCAGATGCAGGGCTCGCCGTCCTCGGAAACGCCATGCTCGTGCCAGGTGCCGTTCGGGGTCAGCACGAAGTCGTTGGCGCCGAGCGTCATCTTGTGGCCATCGACGATCGTGTAGGCGCCTGCGCCTTCCATGATGAAGCGCAGCGCCGAGGCGGAATGGGCATGGGCCGAGGCGACCTCGCCCGGTTGCATGACCTGCAGGCCGGAATAGAGCCAGCCGACCGCCGCCGAGACCTCCTGCCGGCCCGGGTTGTTGAGATAGATCACCCGGCGGCCCGCCTTCTCGGGCGTGACCAGATCGACCGAGCGCAGCACATGCTCGCGCAGGTCGCGGTAGCGCCAGAGGACGGGCTTGGAAGCCGAGGCGGGCTGCCAAGGCTCGATCTTGTTCGCCACGGTCCAGAGCGCGCCCGCCTCGAGCCTCTCGAGCTCGTCGTAATAGGCCAGCAGTTCGGGCGTGTCCTCGACGTTCGCGCGGCCGGCGACGTCCTCGCGATAGTTCTCGCGCGCCATGATGTGCCTTCCCCTCTCCCGAGTGTTCGCCGCAAAGTTATCGGCGAGGATTTTCGAAAGCAAGGCTCTTTGTCCAAAATCATGCGCCACGCAACAACGCGGTGAACGCGCAGCTGCGCCGCGCGACGCCGCGTGAGGATCGGACACGTTGACATGCAAATCGCAGGGGGAGGGTGGCGCGGTTGACGGGGCTCGAACCCGCGACCCCCGGCGTGACAGGCCGGTACTCTAACCGACTGAGCTACAACCGCGCGCTTCCCGTGGCGACATGTGGTGGTGGCGCGGTTGACGGGGCTCGAACCCGCGACCCCCGGCGTGACAGGCCGGTACTCTAACCAACTGAGCTACAACCGCGCAGACCACCCCCGGATCGCCTCCGAGGTGACGGGGACTTACGGAAAGCCCTGCGGGGCGTCAAGGCCGGATCGTCCGAGGCGGTGGCGAGCGCGAAGAAAAACGGCCCGCGCGGGATGCGCGGGCCGTGGTGATCCTGAGGGAGGACGGGATCAGTTCTCGTAGGGCGGCAGGTTCTGCACGTCCGCGCCCGTGGTGCCGACATAGGCGCGCAGGTCCGAGCCGTCCGCCTGACGCTGGAACGAGACTTGGTCGAAGGGATAGGCCACGTTACGCTCGCCGATCCCGAGGAAGCCACCGACGCCGACCACGATCTGCTCGATCTGGCCGTCGGCACTCACCACGGCGTCGTTGATGTCGCCGATATGCTCGTCGTCCGCGGCATAAACCGGCGCGCCCTGGATCTCGTCAACGGTGAGCGCGTCGGCCGGAACAAGCTCGTAGCCCTCGCGGACCACGACATCGGTGGCCATCACCGGCGCGACGGTGGTGGTCGCGGCAGTGCCGGTAGCGGGAGCGGTGGCATCGGTCGCGACGACCGCCTGGCCGGGGGTCACGTTGACCGCGGCGTCGCTCTGCTGGACCGCGACCTGGGCCTCCCCGGCTTCCTCGACATTCACCTGAGCATCGGCTTCGGTCACGTTGACCTGGGCCTCACCGGTTTCCTGGACCTGCACATCGGGCTCGGCCGTCGTGATCGCGACCTCGGCGGCATCGGCGGTCGAGATCTGCACGTTGGCCTCGGCGCCCGTCACGTTGACCTGGGCCTGGGCGTCCTCGACCACGACCCGCGGCTCGGGCTGGACGAAGCTCACCACCGGCTCGGGCGTGGTGACGCTCACCTGCGGCTGGGTCTGGCCCACGGTCACGACCGGGTCGGGCAGTTGCACCGACACGACCGGCTGCGGGATGTTCACGGTGACGGTGGGCTGCGCTTGCGTCACGGTGATCGTCGGCGCGCATTCCTGCACGTCGACGGTCGGCGGGGCCTGGGTCACGGTGACGGTCGGTTCGGGCTGCTCGACCGAGATCTGCGGTGCGCCCTGCTCCACCTTGACCTCCGGCTCGGGGACGGTCACGTCCACGACGGGCTCGGCCTGCTGCACGACCACCTCGCCGCCGCCGGGAACCGCGGTCGTGCCGACGGCCGGGGCCGTGGTCGAGTCGGTCGTCGTGGCGGCGCCAGCGACCGGAGCGGTGCCGGCGGCCGGAGCGGTCGTCACGGCAGCGGCGTCGCCGGCGGGCGCGGTGCTCTGGTCAGGGGTGCCTTCCTGGCCCGCGGGTGATGCCGGCGAAACCGCGCCCGCCTCGGCGTCCTGGTCGACGTTATCGGCGTCGACCGCGTCCCCGACCGTATCGGAGACCGCATTGCCAACCGCGTCAGCGGCGGCCTCGGGGGGCGTGTCGGTCACGTTGTTGTTGTTCTGCGCGTAGGCGCCCGTGGCGATCAGGGTGGCGAATGCCGCCGTGCCAAGAAGATGCTTAAGCATGTCGGTTCCTCTACTCGTTACATGAACGGCGCGCCGCCGCACCATGCCGTCCAAACCGCAGCGTGGCGGCAACGGTTCCCGAAGTGTTTGAAGTTCATACGCGGAAACGGACGCTCAGCCCCGCGGGGCCGAGATGCGCCCGCCGCAGCAGGGAGCGCCGACGCCGGTCGTGGAGCGGCCGGAGGTCGGCATCCCGCGCAGCACCCGCACGGCCAGCCAGCCGAAAGCCTGCGCCTCCAGCATGTCGCCGTCGAGCCCGGCCGCCTCGACTGGCGCGACCTCGCAGGGCAGCCGCGCGGCAACGGCACCCATCATCGCCGCATTGTGCCGCCCGCCGCCGCAGACGAGCAGCGTGGCGGGATGGGCGGGCAGCCAGCGGAACCCCTCGGCCACGGAAGCAGCCGCGACGGCGACCAGCGTGGCCGCGGCGTCCGCGTCCGACATGCCGTCGAGCTGCCCCGCCAGTCCGGCGAAGGCGTCCCGGTCGAGCGACTTCGGCGGCCGCCGGGCGAAGAACGGCTGCGACAGGGCCGCGCGGACCACCGCCTCGTCGGGCGTCCCGGCGAGGGCGACCGCGCCGCCCTCGTCCCGCGCCACCCCGCGCCGGGCGCGGAGCAGGTCGTTCAGCGGTGCATTCGCGGGGCCGGTGTCGAAGGCGAGGCAGGCCTCCGGCGCCTCCGGCGCCGCGATCCGCGGGTCGGTCCAGGTCAGGTTGCCGACGCCGCCGAGGTTGAGGAACGCCACCGGCGCCTCGGGCAATGCGCCGCGCGCCACGGCCCAGCGGGCGCAGGCGTGGTGGAAGAACGGCGCGAGCGGCGCCCCCTCGCCGCCGCGGCGCACGTCCTCGGCGCGGAAATCCCAGACCACCCGCCGCCCGGTCTCGCGCGCAAGCGCCGCGCCCGACCCGGCCTGATGCGTGCCGCGCCCCTGCGGGTCGTGGGCGAGTGTCTGGCCGTGATAGCCGATCACCTCCGCCTCGGGGAAATCGCCCGCCAGCGCCGCATGGGCGGCGACGGACAGCGCCGCGGCCTCCGCAACCCCCGGCTCCCCCGGCCACCGCCCGAGCGCGCCGTGCAGCACCGCCGCCTCGTTGCCGCCATAAGCGCGATAGCCGCTGCGCCCGAAACCCGCGATCGCCGCGCCATCCGTGTCGATCAGCGCCGCGTCCACCCCATCAAGCGAGGTCCCCGACATCATCCCGAGCGCCAGCATCCGCTTCCCCTCACCCGCCCGCGCCGGTATAGCGCGGGGATTCAGAAGGATCGACCCGATGCCCATCCAGCCCAAGTCCGAATTCCTGCGGGTGATGATCGCGCGCGGCTACATGGCCGACTGCACCGACATCGAGGCGCTCGACGAGGCGCTGATCGAGGGCACGGTCACGGCCTATATCGGCTACGATGCAACGGCCGCCTCGCTGCATGTCGGGCACCTGCTGAACATCATGATGCTGCGCTGGTGGCAGAAGACCGGCAACCGGCCGATCACGCTGATGGGCGGCGGCACCACCAAGATCGGCGACCCGTCCTTCCGCGAGAGCGAGCGGCCGCTGCTGTCGCCCGCCCAGATCGACGCCAACATCGAGGGCATGCAGCGCGTCTTCGGGCGCTACCTGGACTACGGCCAGGGCACGACGGATGCCGTCATGGTCAACAACGCCGAGTGGCTCGACGGGCTGAAATACCTCGACTTCCTGCGCGACATCGGCCGGCATTTCTCGGTCAACCGGATGCTCAGCTTCGAGAGCGTCAAGTCGCGCCTGGACCGCGAGCAATCGCTGTCCTTCCTGGAGTTCAACTACATGATCCTGCAGGCCTACGACTTCACCGAGCTCTACCGCCGCTATGGCTGCCGGCTGCAGATGGGCGGCTCGGACCAGTGGGGCAACATCGTGAACGGCATCGACCTCGGGCGCCGGGTCGAGGAGGCGGAGCTGTGGGGCCTGACCTCGCCGCTGCTGACGACCTCGGACGGGCGCAAGATGGGCAAGTCGGCGGGCGGCGCGGTGTGGCTCTCGGCGGAGATGCTGAGCCCGTATGAGTTCTGGCAGTTCTGGCGGAATACGACCGATGCCGACGTGGGGCGGTTCCTGAAGCTCTACACCGAGTTGCCGGTGGAGGAATGCGAGCGGCTCGGCGCGCTGCAGGGGGCCGAGATCAACGAGGCGAAGGTGCGGCTCGCCAACGAGGTGACGGCGCTGCTGCACGGGCCGGAGGCCGCCGCGCGCGCCGAGGCGACCGCGCGCGAGGTCTTCGAGCAGGGCGGCGCCGGGGCCGACCTGCCGACGCTGGCGCTGACGGCCGAGGAACTGGGCGAGGGCATCACGCTGGCGCAGCTGTTCGTGCGGAGCGGGCTGGCGAAGTCGGGGAAGGATGCGAAGCGCCTGATCGCCGAGGGCGGCGCGCGGGTGAACGACGCGCCGGCGGAGGATGCGGGGAAGCTGGTCGGGGCGGAGATGCTGGCCGCGCCGCTGAAGCTGACGGCCGGGCGCAAGCGGCACGCGCTGGTGGTGCTCGGGTGAGGACGGCGCGGTGCGCCCGAAGGGCGCACCCTACGGCTCGGCTTCCTTCATAGGCTGACCGTCCCGCTAACTCCCGCCCATCCGCCAAAGCGGACGGGTCCGCGCCCGCCCGCCCCACAGGCGGGCGCGATTGCGCCGACCTTCGTGCGGGCGCGGACCCTCTGTTTCGCCGCGTCGAGGTTCCAAGCGGGATTGGGACCCTGCGCCCAATCCCTCGCGCGGCAGCCGCCTCCCCTCACTCCAGTTCGACCAACAGATCCTTGGCGTCGATCTGCGTCCCGGGAGTCACATGTATCGCCTTCACCCGCCCCTCGCGGTCGGCGTGGAGCCCGGTCTCCATCTTCATTGCCTCGATCGTGAGCAGCAGGTCGCCCGGCTTCACCGGCTGGCCGGGCTGCGCCGCGACCGTCGCCACCACGCCCGGCATCGGCGCGCCGATCTGGCAGGGATCGGCCGCATCGGCCTTGGGGCGGGCGGCGGCGCGGGCGGTGAGGCGGCGGTTCGGGACGCGGACGTTGCGGGGCTGGCCGTTCAGCTCGAAGAACACCCTCGCCTCGCCGGTCTCGTCGGCCTCGGCGATGGTCTGCATGCGGATTTCCAGGGTCACGCCGGGGTCGATCTCGGCCGAGATCTCCTCGCCCGGCTCCATGCCGTAAAAGAAGGTTCGCGTCGGCAGGGTTCGCACCGGGCCGTAGCTGCGGTGGCGTTCAGCGTAGTCGGTGAAGACCTTGGGATACATCAGGTAGCCGTTGAAGTCCTCGTCGTCGATCTCCATCCCCTCGAGCCGCGCCTCGAGCGTCGCGCGCTCGGCGCCGAGGTCCACCGGGGGCATCAGCGCGCCGGGACGCTCGGTGACTGGCGCCTCGCCCTTCAGCACCTTGCGCTGCAGCGCCTCGGGCCAGCCCCCCGGCGGTTGTCCAAGATTGCCCTTCATCATGTCCACCACCGAGTCCGGGAAGGCGACCTCGACCGCCGGGTCTTCGACCTGCTCCCGCGTCAGCCCCTGCGCCACCATCATCAGCGCCATGTCGCCCACGACCTTCGAGGACGGCGTCACCTTCACGATGTCGCCGAACATGCGGTTCACCTCGGCATAGGTCTCGGCCACCTCGTGCCAGCGGTCCTCGAGCCCGAGCGAGCGCGCCTGCGCCTTGAGGTTGGTGAACTGCCCGCCCGGCATCTCGTGGAGATAGACCTCGGAGGCAGGCGCGCGGCTGCCGGCCTCGAAGGCGGCATACTGGTCGCGCACCCGCTCCCAGTAGTTCGAGATCGCGCGGATGGCCTCGATGTCGAGGCCGGTGTCGCGTTCGGTATGCCGCAGCGCCTCGACGATCGAGCCGAGCGCGGGCTGCGAGGTGCCGCCCGACATGGCGTCGATCGCGGCGTCCACGGCGTCCACGCCCGCCTCGGCGGCGGCGAGGACGGTGGCGATGGCGGCGCCCGAGGTGTCGTGGGTGTGGAAGTGGATTGGCAACCCCACCTCCTCCTTCAGCGCGCGGATCAGCGCGCCGGCAGCCGTGGGCTTCAGCAGCCCCGCCATGTCCTTGAGGCCCAGAACATGCGCGCCCGCATCGCGCAGCTCGCGGCCCATCCCGACATAGTAGCGCAGGTCGTATTTCGCGCGGGCGGGGTCGAGGATGTCGCCGGTGTAGCAGATCGCGGCCTCGCAGACCTTGCCGCTCTCGATCACCGCGTCCATCGCCACGCGCATGTTCTCGACCCAGTTGAGGCTGTCGAAGACGCGGAACAGGTCCACGCCCGAGCGCGCCGCCTGGGCCACGAAGCTCTGCACCACGTTGTCGGGATAGTTGGTGTAGCCGACCGCGTTCGAGGCCCTGAGCAGCATCTGCGTCATCACGTTCGGCAGCGCGGCGCGGATGTCGCGCAGCCGCTGCCAGGGGCATTCCTGCAGGAAGCGGTAAGCCACGTCGAAGGTGGCCCCGCCCCAGCACTCGACCGAGAAGAGGCCGGGCAGGTTCGCGGCATAGGCCGGCGCCACCCGGATCATGTCGATCGAGCGCATCCGCGTCGCCAGCAGCGACTGGTGCCCGTCGCGCATGGCGGTGTCGGTGACGAGGAGACGCTGCTGGGCGGCCATCCAGTCGGCCACCGCCTGCGGCCCGCCTTCGTCCAGGATCTGGCGGGTGCCGCGCCGGGGCTCGCCCTTGGGTGTCGGCGGGACCGGGTCGCGGGCGGCGGCCGGGGGCAGCCGGCGACCGGCGGTCTCCGGGTGGCCGTTCACGCTGATGTCGGCGATGTAGGTGAGGATGCGGCTCGCGCGGTCGCGGCGGGGGCGGAAGTCGAAGAGTTCGGGCGTCGTGTCGATGAAGCGCGTGGTCGCCTCGTCGGCGAGGAACACCGGGTGCTTCAGCAGGTTGATGACGAAGTCGATGTTGGTCGAGACGCCTCGGACCCGGAACTCCCTGAGCGCCCGGTCCATGCGGCGGATGGCGGCGTCGGGGGTCTGCGCCCAGGCCGTGACCTTGACCAGCAGCGAATCGTAGAAGCGGGTGATGACCGCGCCCTCGTAGGCGGTGCCGCCGTCGAGGCGGATGCCGTTGCCGGTGGCGCTGCGATAGGCGGTGATGCGGCCGTAGTCGGGGATGAAGTTGTTCTGCGGGTCCTCGGTGGTGACGCGGCACTGGATGGCGTGGCCGCGAAGGGCGACCGCATCCTGTGACGGCACCCCGGTCGCCTCGGCCAGCCGCGCGCCCTCGGCGATGCGGATCTGGGCCTGCACGATGTCGATGCCGGTGACTTCCTCGGTCACGGTATGCTCGACCTGAACGCGGGGGTTCACCTCGATGAAGTAGAAATCGCCCGAGTCGATGTCCTGGAGGAACTCGACCGTGCCCGCGTTCACATAGCCGACCGCGCGGCCGATCCTGAGCGCAAGGCCGCAGACCTCCTCGCGCTGCTCCGGCGAAAGGTAGGGCGCCGGCGCGCGCTCGACCACTTTCTGGTTGCGGCGCTGCACGGTGCAGTCGCGCTCATAGAGATGGTAGAGCCCGCCGTGGCTGTCGCCGAGGAGCTGCACCTCGACGTGGCGGGCGCGCTCGATCATGCGCTCGAGATAGCCCTCGCCGTTGCCGAAGGCGGCCTCCGCCTCGCGCCGCCCCTCGCGGACCTTGGCCTCCAGCTCCTCCGGCCCGGCGATGGGCCGCATCCCGCGCCCGCCGCCGCCCCATGACGCCTTGAGCATCAGCGGATAGCCGATTGCCTCAGCCTCGCCCCGGATCGCGTCCATGTCGTCGCCCAGCACGCCGGTCGCCGGGATCACCGGCACCCCGGCCTCGATGGCGACCCGCCGCGCCGAGGCCTTGTCGCCGAGCGCCCGCATGGTGGCGGCGGTCGGGCCGATGAAGGCGATGCCGGCGGCGGTGCAGGCGTCCACGAAATCCGGGTTCTCGGAGAGCAGCCCGTAGCCCGGATGGATCGCGTCGGCGCCGGCTTCCCGCGCCACGCGGATGATCTCGGGGATCGACAGATAGGCCGCGACCGGCCCGAGGCCCGCGCCGATCCGGTAGGCCTCGTCCGCCTTGAAGCGGTGGAGGCTCAGCTTGTCCTCCTCGGCATAGACCGCCACCGTCCGCTTCCCGAGCTCGTTCGCGGCGCGCAGCACCCGGATCGCGATCTCGCCACGATTGGCGACAAGGATCTTGTTGAACATCGCGGCCGGTCCTCCTGCGGCAATCTGGCGCGCACCCTAGCGGCGGCGCGCGCCGAGGCAAGGCGGCAACGCGCGGGCGCGCCTGCGCGGGGGGCGCTTGACCGCCGGGCCTGCGCAGGAGGATGCAAGGCAATGCTTGCCGTCCGTCCGGTCATCCGCGTCACCGCCAAGGTCATCGTCGCGATGGCCGGGACGATGATCCTGCCCGCCTGGCTCGACTGGCAGGCCAGACATCCGGACTGGCTCGCCTTCGCGCTCACGGCGGGTCTTGGCGCGCTGGCCGGAGGCCTCGTCGCCGCCGCGACCGATGGCCCGGCCGAGCCGCTGACGGTCGAGCAGGCCTTCCTGCTGACCTCGCTCCTGTGGCTGGTCGCGCCGCTCTTCGGGGCCGTGCCGCTGATGGTCGGCGAGACGCAGACCGGCTTTCTCGACGCGCTGTTCGAGGCGATGTCGGGCATGACCACGACCGGAACCACGATCTATCCCGACCTCGACCTGCTCTCGCCTGGGGCCAACATGTGGCGGGCGATGCTGCAGTGGGAGGGCGGCCTCGGGATCGTCGTGGTCGCCATGCTGTTCCTGCCGGTGATGCGCGTCGGAGGGATGCAGTTCTTCCGCTCGGAGGGCTTCGACATGCGCAGCAAGGACCTGCCCTCGGCGGCCGGTCTCGCGCGCCAGCTCACCGCCGTCTACGTCGCCATGACGGTGGCCTGCGCGCTCCTCTATCGGGTGTCGGGCATGTCCGGCTACGACGCGGTGCTGCACGCCTTCGCCACCTGCTCGACCGGCGGCTTCTCGAACCACGATGCGAGCTTCGCGGTCTTCGGCGCGGGCGCACAGTATACCGCCTGCCTGTTCATGGTGCTGGCGGCGCTGCCCTTCATCCGGCTGGTCCACCTGATGCACGGCGACCCGATGCCGCTCTGGCGCGACCCGCAGGCCCGCGCCTTCCTGCGCTGGATCGCCTATGCGACGGCGGCGATCATCCTCTATCGCGGCGTCACCACGGCGCTGCCGGTGGGCGCGCCGCTGGTCACCGAGACGATGGCCCGCGAGACGCTGTTCAACACGATCTCGATCTTCACCGGGACCGGCTTCGCGCTTGGCGATGTCAGCGGCTGGGGGCCGTTCGTTCTGGCGGTGCTGTTTCTCTGCGGGCTGATCGGCGGCTGCACCGGCTCGACCGTCTGCTCGATCAAGGTGTTCCGCTACCTCGTGCTGGCCGAGGCGATCCGGGTCCAGCTGCGGCGCATGGCCGCGCCGCACCGCATCCTGCCGCTGCGCTACGAGGGCCGGCGGCTGGACCAAGACGTGCTCGATTCGGTGATGTCGTTCATGGCGCTATTCATCCTGACCTTCGGCCTGCTGATCGTCGGCCTCGGGCTGACCGGCCTCGCGCCGAGGACGGCGCTGACGGCGGCCTGGACGTCGATCGCCAATATCGGCCCGGTGTTCGGCCCCGGCGTGAGCGGGACAGGCGCGGTGGATCAGTTCCCGGCCTCGGCCAGGTGGCTGATGATCGCGGGGATGTATCTCGGGCGGCTGGAGCTGGTCTCGGTGCTGGTGCTGCTGCTGCCGCGGTTCTGGCGGTCGCAGACGGCGTGAGCTGCCGACGCCCCGCGTCCGCAAATGGGGCCCCACCCCCATTTGCGCGCGCCCTCAGCCGCTGGAGGACCGATCCGCCCCGCGGATCGGTCAGCGTCCGCCCTCCCACCGGCGGACGCTTCGCGTCCACCAGGGCGGACGCTGACCTCTGGATCGACAAGGCCAGCGACAAGCCCCGAGGCAGGCTGCCGCATCAGTCGCCCACCGGCGCCCGCACGAAACTCTCCGCCGCCTCCACCGCCAGCCTGCGCGCGTTGTCCGCATCCGCCGCCGGCCAGATCAGCACAAATCCCTCGACCACCCCGTCCACGAGCCGCAACTCGGCCCGCGAGGCGTGGTCGCCATCGGCGCCCTCCAGCACGATCCGGTTGCGCTCCTCGACCCGCTCGGGGTCCGGCACCCAGCCGAGCGCCGTGACGAAGCCCGCCAGCTCGCTCATCGCCGCCGCGTCGCCCTCCTGCGCAAACAGGATCAGCGCCGCGCCGGAGCCGTCCTTCGGGCCGTAGATTGACAGGCCATGCTCGACCCGGTCGAAGGCCAGCCGCGCGGTCGGGGCGGTGAGGGTGATCCCGGTCTCGGCATCGCGCAGCGGCCAGAGGCCCAGCTCCTCGCGCCAGGCCTCGCGGCGGGCGAGCAGCGCCACCATCGCCTCGGCCGGGTCGGCGCCGGGCGAGACCGCCTCGATCTCCGCTTCGATGGCTGCCTGCGTGCCGGGGCCGGAGATGCCGTCGATCGGGCCGTCATAGTAGCCGGCCCAGCGGAGGGCCTGCTGGATGTCCTCGATCGGGGGCATGACCGCGGGGGTCGCCGGGGCGGGGGGGGCCTCGGTAACGGTATCCTCCGCCGCCTCGGGTGCAGGTTCTCCGGCATCCGTGCCCTCCGCCGGGGCGCCCTCACTGGCAGCCTCTGCATTGGCGGTCGTGTCTTCCGCATCGGCCACAACTTCCGGGGGCTGCGCCGCGCCCTCTACACCCTCTGAGGCGGCAACCTCCGGCGACACGTCATCGGACGCCACCGGCTCGCCAGCGACCGGCTCATCCGCCACTGCCTCCGATTCAAAAGCAGCGGCAGCGGTCTCCCCGGACTGCGCTTCAGCATCCGGCTCCGGGCCGCCCGCTGCGGCATCCTCCGCCCCGGCGGGCGACTCCATCCCGGCAGTCGCGTCCGCCACGGCCTCGCCGACGTTATCCGGCGCGTCGATCAGCTCGCCCATCTCCGCGGCGGCCGTCAGGAACGCATCCGCCGGTATGCGCCCCTCGCCGATCAGCGCGTCCAGCCGGGCCTGCGCCTCGGCCTCGGGCTGGGCGGGAAGGGCGATGGAATACCAGCCACCCGGCTGCAGCCAGAGGCCCGCATCGGGGAACTGCTCGCGCCACCGGGCGAGAAGTTCGACGCCCGCGGTCGCGCCGGGCGTGGCCTGAAGCTGGATTTGGTGGGTCGCGGCGGCCGCCTCGGGCAAGGGAGGGGCGGAATCGGACCCCGGCGCCACCGCGTCCGGCGCACTCGCATCGCCCAGCCCCGCGGTCGATGCCCCGGCGCCCGGCGCGAAACGGTCGAGCGCCGCCTCGAAGCCGCCGGGACCAGCCGCGGGCGCCTCTGTCTCCGGCGCCGCCGCAGCGGCCACCGGCTCCGCCCCGGCCACCGCGGTCACGAAACTGTCCTGCGGGATCTCGCCCGCTTCCTTCAGTTCCGCCATCCGCGCCGACGCCGCGCCCGGCTCCAGCGGGCCGAGGGCGATGCCCGTCATGCCGTTCGGCAGCGTGAAGGTCACGACGTCGTCGAACCGCGCGGCCCAGCCGTCCGCCGCCTCCTCCGCCGCCGCCCCACGCTTGGCCTCGATACGGATATAGACGTCCTGCGCCGCCGCCGTTCCGGCCCAAGCCGCCGCCACTGCCATCACCGCCAGTCCTGCGCGCAGCCGCATGCCGCCCCTCCGTTGACCCTTGCTTTGCCCCTGCCTAGAAGGCCGGGGCTGCCTTCGGGCGGCAGTTACGCAAAAGGACCAGCCCATGACCAGCCCCGGCCGCGAGGATCGTCCGCGCTGTTTCCAGGACGTGATCCTGAGGCTGCAGGCGCATTGGGCGGCATCAGGCTGCGCGATCCTGCAGCCCTACGACATGGAAGTGGGCGCGGGCACCTTCCACCCGGCCACCACGCTGCGCTCGCTCGGCCCGCGGCACTGGGCGGCAGCCTATGTCCAGCCCTCGCGCCGCCCGACCGACGGGCGCTACGGCGAGAACCCGAACCGGCTCCAGCATTACTATCAATATCAGGTCATCATCAAACCCTCGCCGCCGGACCTGCAAGAGCTTTATCTCGACAGCCTCCGCGCCATCGGCCTCGACCCGCTGCGCCACGACATCCGCTTCGTCGAGGACGACTGGGAGAGCCCGACACTCGGCGCCTGGGGCCTCGGCTGGGAGGTCTGGTGCGACGGCATGGAGGTCAGCCAGTTCACCTATTTCCAGCAGGTCGGCGGCCATGACTGCCACCCGGTCTCCGGCGAGCTGACCTACGGGCTGGAACGCCTCGCGATGTATGTCCTCGGCGTCGAGCATGTCATGGACATGCCCTTCAACGACCCCGACGCGCCGATCCCGCTGACCTATGGCGACGTGTTCCGCGACGCGGAACGGCAATACAGCCGCTGGAACTTCGAGGTCGCTGACACCGACATGCTGCTCCAGCATTTCCGCGACGCCGAGGCCGAATGCGCGCGCATCCTCGCCGCGCCGCTTGAGGATGCCGCGGGCCGCGCGATCCCGATGCCGCTGCCCGCCTACGACCAGGCGATCAAGGCCAGCCACCTCTTCAATCTGCTCGACGCCCGCGGCGTCATCTCGGTGACCGAGCGGCAGGCCTATATCGGCCGCGTGCGCGCGCTGACGAAAGCCTGCGCGGATGCCTGGGTCGCGGCGGAAGGGGCGGCGGCGTGAACTCGGGCAAGATCGTCGTCTCGATGCTGCTGCTGGTCGCGCTGCTGACCGGCGTGGCGGTGTGGTATCTGCAGGTCTACGCCTTCTACGACCCCGTGGACGAGCCGTGGAACGAGCTCACCGGCGCGCAGGAGATCGTGCTGACGGACGCCTCGGGCGCCGAGCATCCGGTGGCGATCACCGATTTCCGCGCCATCGACGCGAGTTCCTCGCCGATCCGCTACCGCGCCTGCTTCGAGATCGATCCCGCGCTGGCCGCGACCGCGCAGCCCTATGAGGGCGCGACGCCGCTGAACGGGCCGAACTGGTTCCACTGCTACTCGGCCCGGGCGCTGACCGCCGACCTCGAGAGCGGCGCGGCGACGGCCTATCTGGGGCAGGCCGAGGTGCGGCCGGACGTGGACCGGGTGATCGCGGTCTACCCGGACGGCCGCGCCTTTGCCTGGCATCAGCTGAACGACAAGACGCCGGAACGCGGGGTGATGGACTGATGCCCGACCTTCTGATCGAGCTGTTCTCGGAAGAAATCCCCGCCCGGATGCAGGCCCGTGCGGCCGCGGACCTCAAGCGCCTCGTGACGGACGGGCTGGTCGAGGCGGGGCTGACCTATGCCTCGGCCGGGGCCTTCGCCACGCCGCGGCGGCTGGCGCTCGCGGTCGAGGGGCTCAGCGCGGCGAGCAAGGCGCAGCGCGAGGAGCGCAAGGGGCCGCGCACCGACGCCCCCGCGCAGGCGATCGAGGGCTTCCTGCGCTCGACAGGGCTGACGCTGGAGCAGCTGGAGCGGCGGGCCGAGAAGAAGGGCGAGGCCTTCTTCGCCGTGATCGAGCGGCCGGGCCGCCCGGCGGCGGAGATCGTGGCCGAGGTGCTGGACGAGGTGATCCGCGACTTCCCCTGGCCGAAGTCGATGCGGTGGGGCGGCGGCAGCCTGCGCTGGGTGCGGCCGCTGCACTCGATCCTCTGCATCCTGACCGACGAGGCGGGGGCCGAGGTCGTGCCGCTGACGGTCGAGCACCTGGTGGCCGGCGATACTACCCGCGGCCACCGCTTCATGGCGCCGGATGCCCTCCGCGTGACCTCCTTCGACGACTACGCCGCGAAACTGCGCGCCGCGAAGGTGATGCTGGACGCGGCCGAGCGCGCCGAGGCGATCCGCAACGAGGCCGCGCAGATGGCCTTTGCGCGCGGCTGGGAGATCGTCGCGGATGACGGCCTGCTGGCGGAGGTCGCCGGGCTGCTCGAATGGCCGGTGCCGCTGATGGGCGCGATCGAGGCGCGGTTTCTGGATCTGCCGCCCGAGGTGCTGCGGACCTCGATGAAGGAGCACCAGAAGTTCTTCTCGGCCCGGAACCCGAAGACCGGGCGGATCGAGGGCTTCGTCACGGTCGCCAACATCGAGGCGGCGGACGGCGGCGAGGCCATTCTGGCCGGCAACCGCCGGGTGCTGGCCGCGCGGCTGTCGGATGCGGCGTTCTTCTGGGAAAACGATTTACGCGAGGCCAAGGCCGGGATGGGCGCCTGGGCCGAGGCGCAGAAGCATGTGACCTTCCACGCGAAGCTCGGCAGCGAGGCTGACCGGATCGAGCGCATCGCCACGTTGGCACGCGAGCTTGCCCCGGCGGTGGGGGCCGACCCGGACGAGGCCGGACAGGCGGCGCGGGTGGCGAAGCTCGACCTCCGCTCGGGGATGGTGGGCGAGTTCCCCGAGTTGCAGGGCGTGATGGGCCGCTACTACGCGCAGGCCGCGGGGCTGCCGGAGGCCGTGGCCGACGCCGCCCGCGACCACTACGCGCCGCGGGGGCCGGAGGAGCCGGTCCCGACCGCGCCGGTGAGCGTGGCGGTGGCACTGGCCGACAAGCTCGACACGCTGACGGGATTCTGGTGGTTTGACGAGAAACCCACTGGAAGCAAGGATCCCTTTGCGCTGCGCCGCGCCGCACTAGGGGTGATACGCTTGGTTCTTTCCAGTGGTTCTCGCTTGCCGCTGAAGAGGGTTATCGTTTCGCAACTTGGATCTGTCTTTGGGCAAGCCCAGATGCGAGGGTTCGATGCTCAACTCTCCCAGCTTGACCCGCTTCCCGAGGATTTGGCTGAAGAAGCGCGCCTTCGTATTGAAGGGCGAATGGTTCCTGTTGACCCGGATAGCGGCATCCAGGGATTGGGTAGGGAGGAGATGCGCGGTGAAGCAGTCGCCAACGACCTCCTCGCCTTCCTCCACGACCGCCTCAAGGTCCACCTGCGGGAGCAGGGCATCCGCCATGACGTGATCGACGCCGTGCTCGCGCTGCCGGGCAACGACGACCTCGTGGCCGTGGTCGCCCGCGCGACGGCGCTCTCGGACATGCTCAAGACCCCGGACGGCGAGAACCTCGTGCAGGGGTTGCGGCGGGCCGAGAACATCCTCGTGCAGGCCGAGGAAAAGGACGGCGTCGAATACTCCTTCGGCCCCGAGCCGAAGCTGGCGCAGACCGATGAGGAGCGCGCTCTCTTCGCCGCCCTCGACGCTGCCGAGCCCGCCATCGCCCGCGCCATCAAGGCCGAGGACTTCCCCGCCGCGATGAGCGCCATCGCCGCCCTGCGCGCTCCGATCGACGCCTTCTTCGAGGCGGTGCAGGTGAATACGGACAATCAGGTGGTGCGGCGGAACCGGCTGAACCTGCTGCACCGGATCAGGGCGGCGGGGCAGGGGATCGCGGATTTCTCGCGGCTGGAGGGGTGAGTTGGTGCGTCCAGAGGACGCACCTTACGGATGCGTAGGGTGCGTGCTATGCACGCACCGGCCCTCACCCGTCTCGGAACGCCCCGTCGTAAAGCCCCTGCGGCGAGAGCGTGAAGATCTCGCAGCCTTCCGCCGTCACTCCCACCGCATGCTCGTATTGCGCCGAGAGCGACTTGTCGCGCGTCACCGCGGTCCAGTCGTCTGCCAGCACCTTGGTCTCGGGGCGGCCGAGATTGATCATCGGCTCGATGGTGAAGAACATGCCTTCTTCCAGCACCGCGCCACGGCCTGGGCGGCCGAAATGCAGCACGTTCGGCGGGGCGTGGAACACGCGCCCGAGCCCGTGGCCGCAGAACTCGCGCACGACCGACATGCGGTGGCCCTCGGCGAAGGCCTGGATCGCGGCGCCGATGTCGCCGAAGGTGTTGCCGGGGCGGACGGCGGCGATGCCGCGCATCAGGGCGTCATGCGTCACCTGCATCAGCCGCACGGCCTTGCGCGGCGCCGTACCGGCGGCATACATCCGCGAGGAATCGCCGAACCAGCCGTCCACGATCACGGTCACGTCGATGTTGAGGATGTCGCCCTCGGCCAGCACCTTCTCGCCCGGAATCCCGTGGCAGACGACGTGGTTCACGCTGATGCAGGAGGCGTGCTGGTAGCCCTTGTAGCCGATGGTGGCCGAGACCGCGCCCGCCGCCTCGACCCGGCCGCGGACGAAATCGTCCAGTTCGGCCGTGGTGGCGCCGGGCACGACCAGCGGGCCGACCTGGTCGAGGATCTCGGCGGCGAGTCGGCCGGCGATGCGCATGCCCTCGAAATCCTCGGGCGCGTGGATGCGGATGCCGTCGCGGGTCAGGCGGCCGTTCAGCATGGGGTCTCGCAGATCGCTCATGCAGGCCGAGATAGACCCTCGGCGCGGCTTGTTCCAGCCCCGCCGCCCTGCCATGAAGGCGGCATCAGCCTCAGGGAGCCGAGATGCAGTCCGACAACCCGACCGCCGGCATCCTGGTCATCGGCGACGAGATCCTCTCCGGCCGCACGCGCGAGGGCAACGCCCATCACCTGGCCGGCGTGTTGGCGGCCGCGGGCTTCGACCTGCAGGAGATCCGTGTCGTGCCCGACGACCACGACCGCATCGTGGCGGCGATCCGGGGGATGGACCGGACGCTCGGCGGGGCCTGGGACCACGTCTTCACCTCGGGCGGGATCGGCCCGACCCATGACGACATCACCGCGGATGCCGTGGCCGACGCCTTTTGCACGGTGCTGGAGATCAACGCGCGCGCTCGCGAGGCGATGGCCGAGCGTTACGCCCGCATCGGCCTCGAGCTGAACGAGAACCGGCTGCGGATGGCGCGCATCCCGGTCGGCGCGCGGCTGATCGAGAACGCGGTCTCGGCCGCGCCCGGCTTCTCTATCGGGGCGACTCATGTGCTGGCGGGGGTGCCGGAGGTGTTCCGCTCGATGGTCGAGGCGCTGATCCCGACGCTTCAGGGCGGGCGGCCGCAGGTCAGCGAGAGCCTCGAGGTCCGCCGCGGGGAGAGCGAGGTGGCGGTGGAGCTGGAGGCCGTGCAGGGCGAGTTCGCCGACCTCGCCCTCGGCTCCTACCCGTTCCGGGACGAGCGCGGCTGGGGCACCAACCTCGTGGTGCGCGGCCTCGATCCGGCCCGCGTGGCGGAGGCGATGGCGGTGCTCAAGCGCCGCATCGGCGCCGCGTCGTGATCGACGCCGCGCTGCGCGCCGCCTTCGAGGCGACCTGGCCGCCGGCGGAGCTTGCGGAATGCGGCGGCTTCGTGGTCGGCCGGGGAGAAGGGGCCGGGGGCCGGGTCAGCTCGGCCCGGAAAGTCGCCGAGGACTGGACCGAGGCCGACCTCGCCTCGGCGGAGCTGCAGCACGAGGCCTGGCATCAGCCGCTGCTGTTCCGGGTTCTGGAGGGCGATGCGCGCCTGATCGCCGCGCTCGAGGCGCGTGGTTACCGGGCGGAGAAGCCGACGCTGATTCTTGCAACAGCGCTCGACGCGCTGACGGGGGAGGCGGTGCCGGACATGACCGCCTTCGCGCTCTGGCCGCCGCTCGCCGTGCAACGCGAGCTGTGGTCCGCGGGGGCGGTCGATGCCCCGCGGCAGCGGGTGATGGCGCGCGCGCCGCAGCCGAAGGCGGCGCTGCTCGGGCGGGTGAAGGATCGCGCGGCCGGCGCGGGCTTCTGCGCGGTGCATGGCGACGTGGCCATGCTGCACGGGATCGAGGTCGCGCCGGGCTTCCGGCGGCTCGGCGTTGGCGGCGCGATGCTGCGCCGGGCGGCCTTCTGGGCCGCGGCGCATGGGGCGACCCGCATGGCGCTGGCCGTGGCGGAGAAGAACGGGCCCGCGATCGCGCTCTACCGCCGGCTCGGCTTCACTGATGTGGGCCGCTACGGCTACTGGCGGCGTCGGTAGCGGCGATGCGCCGCGGTGCCAAGCTTGCCGCGTCCGCAAGTGGGACCCTGTGCCCATTTGCGCGCACCGTCAGCCAAGGGACGACCGATCCGCCCCGCGGATCGGTCAGCGTCCGCCCTCCCGCGGAGGACGCCGACCTCTGTTGCTTGAGGGTAGCGACGGGCGCTCTATAGGAACGAGCCCGCAGGTCCGTTGACTTCAGGCCTCCGACATCAGCGCGCCCGCGAAGTTGCGAAACTCGCGCTTGAGGAAGTCCAGCTCGGCCCGCATCAGCTCCATCTCGGCCCGCAGGTCCGGCTCCTCCCCCGCCCCCACATGCAGCGGCAGCGCCGCGATCAGCCGCGTGCCCGGCTCGCCCGCCATCAGCATCAGGCAGCTGGTCCCGAGCGTCAGGAGGTCGGCCGGCAGCCGCGCCGTGATCCGCCAGCGGCCAGCGTCGAGCGGCTCGACCTCGGCCGCGCCGACGCGCTCGCCCGCGTGAATTAGCCCGACCGCTCCCGGCGCCTCGGGCGCGTGCCAGACCCCCTGCCAGACGCCGCCCCGCAGCCCCAGTTCCTCCCAGCGTTCCATCGCCAGCCTCCTCAGATCTCGGCCCGCGGGTGACGCGAGACGACCATGTCGCGCAGCGCCAGCCCGGTCATCGCCGGCTCGATGATCATCAGGTCGATCCAGCCGCCCTCGAGCCGCGCCTCGTCGATCTCGGTGTCGGCCATGTCGAACTCGACCAGGTGCCGGTTCGGACGGCCCGCGACGACGCCCTCGAGCGGCACATGCAGGCGGTCGGTGTTCGGCCCGTTGCGGATGTGGAGCCGCGCCGCGACGCCCACCGGCCGGTCCACGTCGAATTGCAGCGCCATCCGAAGGATATGGCCGCGGGTCAGCCCGGCGACGGCCTCGGGCGGCAGCGGGATGGCGAGGGCGGCGTAGCTGCCGAGGAAGCCGAAGCATTCGACCTTCAGCCCGAAGGGGGCGGGGTCCTCGTTGCGGCGGTTGCGGATCTGGCGCAGGATCAGGGCGCGGAGCGGGCAGTCGTGGAAGATCTGCGCCGCCTCGCCGAGGCCGCGGCCGTTCTCGGGCGTGATGAGCGTATGGTGCGCGAGCGCCGCCGACAGGACCGGCGGCCGCCACCGCCAGTCGGTCCCGGCGGGCAGCGTCAGGTCCGCGAGGCCCCCGGCGTCGCGGACGACCGCGGGATCGGAGGCCAGCAGATAGTGGTCGAGGTCGCGCCGGAGCGCGCGGGCCTCGCCGCGCAAAGCATCGGTCTGGGGACCGGGCCGCGCCGCCTCGCGGGCGAGGCGGCGCCAGTCGCGGACCGGGTGGCGGCGGCCGAGGAGCCGCCGCAAGGGACCGTCACTGGTCCATGTAGACATGCGTCTCGGCCTCGGCACCCGGGTGCGTCACCGCGCCCTGCCGCGCCGGCCCGACCAGCCGGGCGTATTTCCAGAGCGCGCCGGACGCGTAATCGGTCGTGCGCGGCCCGGCCCAGCCGGCCTTGCGTGCGGCCAGCTCCTCGTCGCTCAGCGCCACGCTGATCTCGCCCCGGATGGCGTCGATGGTGATGACGTCGCCGTTCCGAAGGAACGCGATCGGCCCGCCATGCGCGGCCTCGGGGCCCACATGCCCGACGCAGAAGCCCCGCGTCGCGCCCGAGAAGCGGCCGTCGGTGATGAGCGCGACCTTCTTGCCCATGCCCTGCCCGGAGAGGGCGGCAGTGGTGGCCAGCATCTCGCGCATGCCGGGACCGCCCGCCGGGCCCTCGTTGCGGATGACGATGACCTCGCCTTCCTTGTAGCCGCGATGGGTGACGGCCTCGAAGGCGTCCTCCTCGCATTCGAAAACGCGGGCCGGGCCGGTGAAGACCTGCTGTTCCGGGGCCATGCCCGCCACCTTCACGATGGCGCCGTCGGGGGCGAGGTTGCCCTTGAGGCCGACGACTCCGCCGGTCGCGGTGATCGGCGTGGCGACCGGGTGGATCACCTTGCCGTCCGGCTCGCGGGTCACGCGGTCGAGTTCCTCGCCGATGGTGCGGCCCGAGGCGGTCATGCAGTCCTCGTGGATCAGCCCGGCCTTCTGCAACTCGCGCATGACGACCGGCACGCCGCCCGCCTCGAACAGGTCCTTGGCGACATAATCGCCGCCGGGCCGGAGGTTCACGAAATAGGGGGTCTCGCGGAAGATGTCGCAGACATCGAAGAGGTCGAAGTCGATCCCCGCCTCATGCGCGATCGCGGGCAGGTGCAGGCCCGCGTTGGTCGAGCCGCCGGTGCAGGCGACGACGCGGGCGGCGTTCTCGAGGCTCTTGCGCGTCACGACGTCGCGGGCGCGGATGTTCTTCTCGATCAGGTTCATCACCGCCTCGCCGGAGGCGAGGCCGAAGGCATCGCGGCTCTCGTAGGGCGCGGGCATGCCGGAGGAGTTCATCAGCGCGAGGCCGATTGCCTCGCTGACGCAGGCCATGGTGTTGGCGGTGTATTGCCCGCCGCAGGCCCCGGCCGAAGGGCAGGCCACGCGCTCGAGGATGTCGAGTTCGGCGTCCGACATGTTGCCCGCGGCGTGCTGGCCCACCGCCTCGAACACGTCCTGCACCACCACATCGCGGCCGTTGAGATTGCCGGGCAGGATCGAGCCGCCGTAGATGAACACGCTTGGCACGTTGAGGCGAACCATCGCCATCATCATCCCCGGCAGCGACTTGTCGCATCCGGCGAGGCCCACGAGCGCGTCGTAGCAATGCCCGCGCATGGTCAGCTCGACGGTGTCGGCAATGGCGTCGCGGCTGGCGAGCGACGAGCGCATCCCCTCATGCCCCATGGCGATGCCGTCGGTCACGGTGATGGTGGTGAACTCGCGCGGGCAGCCGCCCGCCTTCTTGACGCCCTGCTTGACCGACTGCGCCTGCCGGTTCAGCGCGATGTTGCAGGGCGCGGCCTCGTTCCAGCAGGTGGCAACGCCGACCCAGGGCGAGTGGATCTCCTCGTCGGTGATCCCCATCGCGTAGAAATACGAGCGGTGCGGCGCCCGCTCCGGCCCCTCGGTGACGTGGCGGCTGGGCAGGCGGGACTTGTCGAAGCGGCTGTTCTTCATGGCGGCGGACTCCCTCGGATCGGCTTTGTCCTAGTGCGGGGAGGGGGAGGGGGCAAGCGCGGGCTACGTTGTCAGGGAGACGTAGGGTGCGTGCTCCGCACGCACCACGAGGCGCGACGGTGCGTGCAGAGCATGCACCCTGCGCGTTGCCCCGGCGGTCCGATCACCCCGCCAGAATCCGGTCAAGCTTCGCCGCGCAGATGAAATCGTTGTCGGTCAGCCCGCCCGCCTCATGCGTCGTATAGCTGACCTCGCAATAGCCCCAGCCAAAGCGGATATCCGGGTGGTGCCCTTCGCGGTCGCCCGCCCAGGCGGCCACGTTCGCGGTCTGCTGCGCCTTGGCGAAGCCCTTGAAGCTCAGGCGGCGGGTGATCGCGCGGCCGTCCTCGGTCAGGCTCCAGCCGTCGAGTTCGCCCAGCATCTCGCGCGCCCGCTCGGACGGCAGCGGCGGGGTGCCGCCCTCGCAGGGCACGCATCTGCGGGAAGCGAGGTCGCTCATTTCGGCACCCTCTCGGAAAGGGCGCAGCGCCAGCCGCCGCGCCGCATGAGCCTACAGCCTTTCCAGCATCTTGTCGCCGCCGGAGACCTCGAACGCTCCCGGATTCGCCTCGAGGTTCAGCACCTTGACCACGCCGTCCTCGACCAGCATCGAGTAGCGGCGCGAGCGGCCATACATGCCGAACTGCGGCGCGTCGAATTCCATCCCGAGCGCGCGCGTGAAGCTGCCATCGGCATCCGACATCATCTCGATCCTGGCATCCCCAGCACCCCCGGCCTTGCCCCAGGCCTCCATCACCGAGGGGTCGTTCACCGCCACGCAGATGATCCGGTCCACGCCCTTGCCGCGCAGCCCCTCGGCCGATTTCACGAAGCTTGGCAGGTGGCTGTTCGAGCAGGTCGAGGTGAAGGCGCCCGGCACGGCAAACAGCGCCATGCGGCCCTTGACCTGCGACAGGTCCACCTTCTCCAGCCCGTTCTCGCCCTTCTTCAGCACCTCGGCCGAGGGCAGCCGGTCGCCTTCCTTGATCGCCATGACGCGTCCTTTCGTGAGAATTGCATCACCATTCGCCTCAACCTACGGTCACGCGGTTCGGTTCGCCAGCGGGGTGCCCCATGAAGATCGTGATCGCCGGCGCGGGGCAGGCCGCGGCCTCGCTGGCGGCCAGGCTGCGGGCGCTCGACGCCAACGTGGAGATCGTGGTGATCGGCGAGGAGCCGGTCGCGCCCTATCAGCGCCCGCCGCTGAGCAAGGGCTACCTGCTGGGCGAGATGCCGCTGGACCGCCTGACCCTGCGCGCAGACGAGTGGTGGCAGGAGAACCGGATCGAGTTGCGCAAGGCCGAGCGGGTGCTCGCGATCGACCCTTCGGCCCGCGAGATCGAGACGACGCGCGGGCGCGAGCGCTACGACGCGCTCGCGCTGACGCTCGGCGCTGCGGCCCGGCGGCTGCCGGCGGCGATGGGAGGCGAGCGGGAGGGCGTGCATGTGGTCCGCAGCCTCGCCGACATCGATGCCCTTGCGCCGGAGTTGCGGCCGGGGCGGCGGCTGGTCGTGGTCGGTGGCGGCTATATCGGGCTCGAGGCGGCGGCGGTGGCGCGCAAGCTGGGGCTCGAGGTCACTGTGGTCGAGGCCGGGCCGCGCATCCTCGGCCGCGTCGCCTCGGAGCCGATGGCCGACCGTATCCGGGCGCTGCAGCAGGGGCATGGGGTCGACATTGTCGAGCTCGCGGGCGTGTCGGAACTGGCGGGGGCTGCGCGGGTCGAGGCGGTGCATCTGACGGACGGGCGCGAACTGCCCTGCGATCTCGCGATTTGCGGCATCGGCGTGCTGCCGGAGACGGCGCTTGCGGGCGAGGCGGGGCTGGCGCTCGACAACGGCATCGCGGTGGATGCGTTCGGCCGGACCTCGGACCCGGCCATCTGGGCCGCGGGCGACTGCGCCAGCTTTCCCCATGAGGGCCGGCGGCTCAGGCTGGAGAGCGTCGGAAACGCCATCGACATGGCCGAGGCGGTGGCGGCGAACATCCTCGGGGCGGGGAAGCCCTACATCCCCAGACCGTGGTTCTGGTCCGACCAGTTCGACGCCAAGCTGCAGATCGCGGGCCTCGCCACCGGCGCCGACCACGAGGTCGTGCGCGAAGGCGAGGGCGGTCACGGGGCCAGCGTCTGGAGCTTCGCGGGCCCGCGGCTTCTCTGCGTGGAGGCGCTGAACGACGCCCGCGCCTACATGGTCGGCAAGCGGCTGATCGACGCCGGGCGCAGCGCCGATCCGGCGGCGGTGGCGGACCCGGCGACCGACCTCAAGGCCCTGATGCGGTGAGGATCGGCGCGTGAGGATAGTGGGGGGCCGGTTGCGCGGCCTGAAGCTGGCCGATGTCGGCGCGGGCGATCCGGCGGCGCATCTGCGCCCGACCTCCGACCGGGTGCGCGTGGCGGTCTTCAACCTGCTGCTGAACGGCGGCCACGGCGATCCGGTGACGGGGGCGCGGGTGCTGGACCTGTTCGCCGGGACCGGGGCGCTCGGGCTGGAGGCGCTGTCGCGCGGCGCGGCGCGGGTCGCCTTCGTCGAGGAGGGGGCCGCGGGCCGGGCGCTCCTCCGGCGCAACATCGAGCTGGCGCGCGCGCAGGGCGTGACAGATGTTTGGCGCCGCGATGCGACCGACCTCGGCCCGAACCGCGGGACGGGCTATGGCCTCGTGTTCCTCGATCCGCCCTATGGGCAGGGCTTGGGCGAGCGGGCGCTTGCCTCGGCGCAGGCGGGCGGCTGGCTCGCGCCCGGCGCGATGGTGGTCTGGGAGGAGGGGGCCGCGCCCGCCATTCCCGGCGGCTTCGACCTGCTCGACCAGCGCCGCTATGGCGACACGCTCGTCACGCTGCTGCGCGCCCCTTGAGCCTATGGCGGCCCGCCCGGCTTTGCCGCTAGGGTGCGGCCGAAAGCCGCAACGGAGGACCCGCATGAACCCCGAACTGATCCGCTGGTCCGGTCCCCACGGCCTGCCGCGCTTCGACCTGATCGCCGATGCCGACATCCGCCCCGCCGTGGGTGAGGCGATCCGCATTGCCGAAGCCCGCTGGGAGGCGATCGCCACAAACCCCGCGCCGCCCGACTTCGCCAACACCGTCGCGGCGATGGAGACCGCCGAGGAGGAGCTGGAGCGCATCCTCGCCGTCTTCTTCACCCTCACCGGCAACGTCTCGACCCCCGCCCGCGAGGCAATCGAGCGCGCCCTCGCGCCCGATCTTGCCCGGCACCACGCAAAGATCGTGACCGACCCGCGGCTGCTCGCCCGGATCGAGGCGGTGTGGGAGGCGCGCGGCGCCCTCTCGCCCGCGGACGCGCGGCTGACCGAGCTCGCCCGGCGCGGCTTCCGGCGTGGCGGCGCGGGGTTGGACGAGGCGGGCCGCGCCCGCATGGCCGCCATCGGCGCGCGGCTGGCGGAGCTGACGACGCAGTTTTCGCAGAATCTGCTGGCGGAGGAGCGCGCCTCGGCGCTCCCGGTGCCGGAGGATGTGCTGGCCGCGCTGCCCGGCTGGCTCGCCGGGGCGATGCGGGCGGCCGGCAAGGAGCGCGGGGCGGAGGGCGCCATCGTCACCGCGAGCCGTTCGCTGCTGGTCCCGTTCCTCGAACACGCCCCCGACCGCGCGCTGCGCGAGGCGGCGCAGCGGATGTGGGAGGCGCGGGGAACCGGCGCGCTTGCCGGGGCGGAGGCCGACAACCTGCCGCTGGTCGCGGAAGTACTGGCGCTGCGGCACGAGAAGGCGCGGCTGCTGGGCTACGAGGATTTCGCGGCCTACAAGCTCGAGACCGAGATGGCCGGATCGGCCGACCGGGTCGAGGCGCTGCTCGCGCAGGTCTGGACCCCGGCGCTTGCCCGCGCGCGCAAGGACGCCGCCGTGCTGGAAGGCATGGCGCGCGAGGACGGCGTCAACGGCCCGCTCGAGGCCTGGGACTGGCGCTACTACGCCGCCCGCCGCCGGGCGGCCGAGCATGCGCTGGACGAGGCCGAGGTGAAGCCGCATTTCAGCCTCGACTCCATGCTCGCCGCCGCCTTCGACGTGTCCCATCGCCTCTTCGGGCTGGCGTTCGAGCCCTTCGACGCGACCCTCTGGCACCCCGATGTCCGCGCCTGGCGCGTGACCCGCGACGGGCGCGAGATGGCGATCTTCCTCGGCGATTTCCTCGCGCGCCCCGGCAAACGGTCGGGTGCCTGGTGCGGCGCGCTGCAACAGCAGCACAAGATGGGGCAGGGGCAGCGCGCCATCGTCACCAACAGCTGCAACTTCACCCCCGCCGCGCCGGGCGAGCCGGTGCTACTCAGCTGGGACGACGCCCGCACCGTGTTCCACGAGTTTGGCCATGCGCTGCACCATTTCCTGTCGGACGTGACCTGGCCCTCGATCTCCGGCACCTCGGTCGCGCGCGATTTCGTCGAACTGCCGAGCCAGCTCTACGAGCACTGGCTGACCGTTCCCGAGGTCCTGGACCGCCACGCCCGCCATGTCTCGACGGGCGAGCCGCTGCCCACGGCGCTGCGCGACCGGCTGCTGGCGGCGGACACGGCGGATGCGGGCTTCGCGACGGTGGAGTTTGTGGAAAGCGCCCTCGTGGATATGGCGCTGCACCGGGGCGAGCCGGTTGAGGACGCGATGGCGCGGCAGGCGGAAGTGCTGGCAGACCTCGGTGCACCCCGCGCGATCCCGGCCCGGCACGGGGTGCCGCAGTTCCAGCACGCCTTCGCGGGCGATGGCTATTCGGCCGGCTACTACAGCTACATGTGGTCCGAGGTGATGGACGCCGACGCCTTCGCCGCCTTCACCGAAGCGGGCGGGCCGTTCGACTCGCAGGTGGCGGCGCGGCTCGAGGCCGAGATCCTGTCGCGCGGCGGCTCGGCCCCGCCGGAGGCGTTGTGGACCGGGTTCCGCGAGCGCATGCCGGGGGTGGAGCCGCTGCTGAAGGGGCGCGGGCTGCTGCCGGTCGAGGAGGAGGCGTGATGCGGCTTCTCTCCGCGCTTGCCGTAGCCGGGCTGACCAGCTGCGCCCCGGTTGAAGCCCCGCCGGCAATGCCGCCCATGACCCTTGTGGACCTTGCCGGAGGCTACGACGCCAGCCCCGCCGCCTGTGCCGGTCCCGGCTCCGACATGCGCCTGACCATCGCCGCCGACCGCGTGATGTTCCACGAATCCTCCTGCCGCGTGCTGTCACAGGAAGCGGCGGCGGGCGGGGTGCAGGCGCAGCTCGCCTGCACGGGCGAGGGCGAGACCTGGAGCGACAGCCGCGACTTCACGCCGACGCACAACGGAGTCATCGTTACCACAGGCGGTCAATCCACCCCGCGCATCCGCTGCAACTGAGAGGGAGAGACCATGACCACACGCCACTACACCGGCAGCTGCCAATGCGGCGCCATTTCGTTCGAGGTCGATGCCGACCTCGACAACACCGTGACCTGCAACTGCTCGCGCTGCCGCCGCCTCGGCAGCGTGCTGACCTTCGTGCCGGCCGATGCGGTCACGTTCCTGCGGGACGGCTCGACCGAATACCGCTTCAACCGCAAGGTCATCGGCCACCATTTCTGCCCCGTCTGCGGCATCCAGACGCATGGCCTGGGCGAGATGGACGGCAAGCCGATCGTCGCCGTGAACGTCAACTGCCTCGAAGGCGTGAACGCGCGCGAACTGCCCAGCCGGGCAATGGACGGGGCGAGCCTCTGAGGCGACCTTCCGCCGCAGGACAGGGCCGCCGGACCACGAGCCCGGCACGAGCCACGGGACGCAGCAGCCCGCCGAGAACGACCCGCATGAGCATTGAGAGTGCGCGGTGCGGCCTCCTCCGTCGCGCGTTCGTGGCGCCTACGCCCTGACGATATCGACCGAGATCTCGACCGCGGCCGTCGTTCCCCGGTTCTCCAGCCAGTGCGTCGTGTTCCGATCCTCGGGCCAGCCGGGACCCGGCCCGTAGTCGGTGGCGATTCCGTTCCGGTGGTCCGTGATCGTGCCCTGCAGGATGAAGACCATGCCCGGCCGGTCCTTGTGGTCGTGAACCGGGCCGAAGACGCCACCGGGCGCGATCGTGACCTTTCGCATCCGCAGCTGGCGTCCGGCCATGCCCTCGATCTCCTGCCCGAGATCGACCGCCGCCAGCAGTTCCACCGTCACGCCTCGGGTCTCGGGCGCCACCAGTTCGTCGCTCATCACGCTCTCCCATGACGCGCTGTCCGCGAGGGACGGCGGGAAGACGTGGGAAGGAGTGTAGCACGAAGCCGGGCCTCGCGCGATCAGCCGCCTATCAAGGCCCTCACCCGTCCCGCCGGATGCGGGCGTTCTGCGGATCGTAGGGCGAGTCCTCCGTCACCTCGGCATCCCACAGCTCGCGCTGCATCCGCACCTTGAGGCGGGTGCCGGGCGTGGCGAGGTCGGGGCGGACGTAGCCCATGCCGATCTGCCTGCCGAACGCGACCGACCAGCCGCCCGAGGTCAGGCGGCCGATCTTCCGGCCCTCACGGAACAGCCCCTCGCGGCCCCAGGGATCGGCATCGGCGGGACCGTGGATCAGCAGTGTCACGCAGGCGGCGCGGATGCCGATGGCCTCCATCGCGGGTTTGCCGCGGAACTCCTTGGACAGATCCACGAAGCGATCCAGCCCCGCCTCCAGCGGCGAGGCGTCGCGGCCGAGTTCGGTGCCGAAGGCGCGGTAGCTCTTCTCCTGCCGCAGCCAGTTCTGCGCCCGCGCGCCGACGAGGCGTAGGCCGTGAGGCTTTCCGGCCTCCAGCAGCCGGTCCCAGAGGTGGTTCTGCATTTCGATCGGGTGGTGCAACTCCCAGCCCAGCTCGCCCGTATAGGCCACGCGGATGGCGCGGACGGGGACCATGCCGAGCTCGATCTCGCGCATGGAGAGCCAGGGGAATCGCTTGTTGGAGAGCGCCGTTGTCGGGTCGGCGTCGCGGATCAACTCGTTCAGGATGGCGCGGCTGTTCGGCCCGGCGAGCGCCAGGACGCCCCATTGCGTCGTCACGTCCTGCACCTCGATGCGGCCGAAGCGCGCCTCGGCATCGGCCGCGGCCTTGCGCAACTCATCGCCGTCATAGGCGGCCCACGCCCCGGCGGAGACGAGGTAGTAATCATCCTCGGCCAGCCGGACGACGGTGTATTCGGTCCTGACGGTCCCGGCCTCGGTCAGCGCATAGGTCAGGTTGATGCGACCGACCTTAGGCAGCTTGTTCGTGGTAAACCAGTCGAGGAACGCCGTCGCCCCCTCGCCCTTGACGCGATGCTTGGCGAATGCCGTGGCGTCGATCAGCCCCGCTGTCTCGCGGATCGCCTTCGCCTCGGCGACCGCATGCTCCCACCACTTTCCGCGGCGGAAGCTGCGGCTGGCGTGGTCGTCGAAACCCTCCGGCGCGTAGTAGTTCGGCCGCTCCCAGCCGTTCACCTGCCCGAACTGCGCGCCTGCGGCCTTCTGGCGGTCGTAGGCGGGCGAGGTCCTGAGCGGCCGGCAGGCAGGCCGCTCCTCGTCGGGGTGGTGGAGGACGAAGACGTGGTCATACGCCTCCTCGTTCTTGCGGGCGGCGTATTCGGTCGTCATCCAGCCGCCGAAGCGGCGCGGGTCGAGCGAGGCCATGTCGATCTCGGCCTCGCCCTCCACCATCATCTGCGCGAGGTAGTGCCCGGTCCCGCCCGCCGCGGTGATGCCGAAGCTGAAGCCCTCGGCCAGCCACATGTTCCGCAGCCCCGGCGCCGGGCCGACCAGGGGGTTGCCGTCCGGCGTGTAGCAGATCGGGCCGTTGAAATCGTCCTTCAGGCCCACCGTCTCGGAGGACGGGATTCGATGCAGCATCGCGGCGTATTCTTCCTCGATGCGGTCGAGGTCGAGCTGGAACAGGTCGGCGCGGAAGCTCTCGGGCACGTCGTAGAGGAAACGCGCGGGGGCCAGCCGCTCGTAGGGGCCGAGGATCCAGCCGCTGCGCTCCTCGCGGACATACCATTTCGCGTCGGCGTCGCGCAAAACGGGATGCTCGGGGTTGCCCTCGCGGCGCCAGGCGACGAGGGCGGGGTCGGGCTCGGTGACGATATACTGGTGCTCGACGGGGATCGCCGGGATCTTGATGCCGAGGAGCCGCGCGGTGCGCTGCGCGTGGTTGCCGGTGGCGGTCACGACATGCTCGGCGGTGATCTCGAAGGGCTCGCCCGCGGGGATCAGGTTGCCGCCGCGCTCGACCATGCGGTCGCAGGTGACGATCCATTCGGTGCCGGTCCAGCGGTAGCCGTTGACCTGCACCTTCCGCTCGATATGCGCGCCTGCCTGCCGCGCGGCGCGGGCCATCGCCTGCGTCACGTCGGCGGGGTTGATGTAGCCGTCGGTCGGGTGGAACAGCGCGCCCTTGAGGTCGTCCGTGCGGACCAGCGGCCAGCGGTCGCTGATCTGCGCGGGCGTCAGGAACTCATGCTCGATCCCCACCGTCTCGGCGGTGGCGGAATAGAGCATGTATTCGTCCATCCGCGCATCCGTCTGCGCCATCCGCAGGTTGCCGACGCGGGCGAAGCCAGGGTTGAGCCCCGTCTCGGCCTCGAGCCCGGCATAGAGCTTCACGCTGAAGTCGTGGATGTGGCTGGTGGCATAGCCCATGTTGAAGAGCGGCAGCAGTCCCGCCGCGTGCCAGGTGGAGCCCGCCGTCAGCTCGTCCCGCTCGACCAGCATCGCGTCCCAGCCGCGCCGGGCGAGCGCCAGAAGGATGCCGCAGCCGACCGCGCCGCCGCCGACCACAAGGGCCCTCACATGGGTTTTCATCGCTGCCTGTCCCTTTCCCTCGCGTTGCCGTTCTTCTGCCACGCGGGAAGTCCGGGAGGCGAGAGGCCCCGACATGTGGCGGGGCGAAAGCGACATGGGGTTGCGGTCGGTCCACTTGGCAAGCGGTTGCCGCAGGTGGCGGAGTCAGGTCGTGGCGGAAACGGCCGTGATCTTGAGGCCGAGTGCCTTGGCCACGCCGAAGAACGTCGAAAGACGCGGATCGCCATTCTCGCTCAGCGCCTTGTAAAGCGCCTCGCGTGTGACCCCGGCCTCGGTGGCGACCTTCGTCATGCCTTGAGCCCGCGCGACGACGCCAAGGGCACGCGCGACATAGGCTGCATCCCCGGTCTCGAATGCGGCCTCGATGAAGGCAGCCTGCGCCTCGGAATCGCCCAGATAGTCGGCGGCGTCGAAGTGGCTGGTCTCGATCGTCATGTTCATACCTCCTGCGCCATGGCGCTGGCCCGCTGGATGTCCCGTTTCTGCGAGCCCTTGTCGCCGCCGCAGAGAAGGACGACCAAGGTGCCGCCACGCCTCACGAAATAGACCCGGTAGCCGGGTCCGTAGTCGACGCGAAGCTCGCCGATCCCCTCGAAGTATTTGGCATCGCCGAAATGGCCGTCTGCCAGCCGGTCGATCCGCACGAGAATGCGGGCGCGTGCCCGATGGTCCCGAAGGCGGGTCAACCAGCCCGAGAACTCCGATGTCTGTCGAACCTCGATCACTGTGAACTATAGTTCACATCCGCATGCTGGTCAACGGGCGCTACCCCTCACAACATCCCCGGCACCACCAGATCCGGCGGCCGGTGCCCGTCCGCGAACGTCTTGATGTTCACGATCACCCGCTCGCCCATCTCGGCGCGGCCTTCGACCGTGGCGCTGCCCATGTGCGGCAGCAGGACCACGTTCGGCAACTCCCTCAAGCGCGGGTTGATCTCGGCCCCGTGCTCGAAGACGTCGAGGCCGGCGCCCGCGATCTCGCCCGTGCGCAGCATCCGGGTCAGCGCGTTCTCGTCGATCACCTCGCCGCGCGAGGTGTTCACCACGACCGCGGTCGGCTTCATCAGCTTCAGCCTCCGGGCGTTCAGCAGATGGAACGTCGAGGGCGTGTGCGGCGCGTTCACGCTGATGATGTCCACGCGGGCGAGCATCTGGTCGAGGCTCTCCCAGTAGGTCGCCTGCAACTCCTGCTCGATCTCCGGCCGCAGGCGGCGGCGGTTGTGGTAGTGGACCTGCATGCCGAAGACATTCGCCCGCCGCGCCACGGCCTGACCAATGCGCCCCATCCCGAGGATGCCGAGCCGCCGCCCCGCCAGCCTGCCGCCGAGGAAGGCGGTCGGCGCCCAGCCTTCCCAGCGGCCGGACTGCATCACCGCCATGCCCTCGGGCATCCGGCGGGTGACGGCGAGGATCAGCGCCATGGTCATGTCGGCCGTGTCGTCGGTCACGGCGCCGGGCGTGTTCGAGACCATCACCCCGCGCTGCCGGGCCGAGGCCACGTCGATATGGTCCACCCCGGCGCCGAAATTGGCGATCAGCCGCAGCCGCTCGCCCGCCTGCGCCAGCAGGTTCGCGTCGATCTGGTCGGTCAGCGTCGGCACCAGCACGTCCGAGGTGCGGATCGCCGCCGCCAGCTCGTCGCGGGTCATGCGGCGGTCGTCGGCGCGGAAGGTGCAGTCGAAGAGCTCGCCCATCCGCGCCTCCACCGCCTCGGGCAGTCGCCGGGTGACGGTCACGACCGGGCGGATTCGGCGGCCGGGGATCGAGGGGCGGGGAGGTGTCGTCATGGGCACGGTCTCTCCGGGACTTTATCGTGTCGGCCTTTCAAGGCCCTTGGGGTTTTGGCAAACTGCCAAGCGCAGGGGGCAGGCACAAGACCCCGGACAGTGAGCAGGACGATGCGGATGACGAGGCTTCAGATCAACGGGCGGGCGACCGCGCGGCTGGCGGCGGTCGGGGTGGGGCTCGCCCTGATGGCGGTCCCGGTCGGGGCGCAGGAGCCGGCGGCGACGGCCGAGGCCCCCGCGGCGCAGGCAGCGGCCCCGGACCCCAGCCTCGCCCGCACGCGCGACCCGCACCGCGGCCCGGTGACGAACCTGCCGCTGCCGCGCTACGTCTCGCTAAAGGGTTCCGAGGGCAACGCCCGGCGCGGGCCGTCGCTCTCGCACCGGATCGACTGGGTTTATCGCCATGCCGGGATGCCGCTGCGGGTGACGGCGGAATACGGCCACTGGCGCCGGGTCGAGGACAGCGAGGGGGCGGGGGGTTGGGTGCATTACTCGCTGCTCTCGGGGGTGCGGACGGCGCTCGTCCACCGCGACATGGCCGAGCTGCGGGCGCGGGGAGACGAAAACGCCGCCGTCATCGCCCGGGCCGAGGCGGGCGCGATCGTCAAGCTGGGCAGTTGCACGCCGGGGTGGTGCCAGATCACCGGCGGCGGCACCTCGGGCTGGGTGCGGCAATCGGAGATCTGGGGCGTCGATCCGGGGGAGGTGCGGGAGTAACGCTCAAGAACGCCTGTCACGGGCCTTGTCGAAACAGAGGGCAGCGTCCGCCCTGGTGGACGCGAAGCGTCCGCCTGGGGGAGGGCGGACGCTGACCGATCCGCGGGGCGGATCGGTCGTCTAGTGGCCGACGCTGCACGCAAATGGGCACAGGGTCCCATTTGCGGACGCGGAACGGTAAGGCATGACGTCCCTCGGCAAACCGCCGCCGTGTTCCATCTCCGTTCCCACTCCCCCGTTGCACTCGCGGGACGCGCCCCTATCTGATACCGGCGAGAGTCGCGCGCCCCTCCGGCGCCGGCCGCAGGCGCGCGCGGAGGCGGCATGGAGCAGAAGTTCATCGAGGTTCGGGGCGCGCGCGAGCACAACCTCAAGAACGTGGACATGGACATTCCCCGCGACAGCCTGGTGGTCATCACCGGGCTTTCCGGTTCGGGCAAGTCCAGCCTCGCCTTCGACACCATCTATGCCGAGGGTCAGCGCCGCTATGTCGAGAGCCTGAGCGCCTATGCCCGGCAGTTCCTCGACATGGCCGGCAAGCCCGACGTGGACCATATTTCGGGCCTAAGCCCGGCGATCAGCATCGAGCAGAAGACCACCTCGAAGAACCCGCGCTCGACCGTCGGCACCGTCACCGAGATCTACGACTACCTGCGCCTCCTCTTCGCCCGCGTCGGCACCCCCTACAGCCCCGCGACCGGCCTGCCGATCGAGGCGCAGCAGGTGCAGGACATGGTCGACCGCGTCATGGCCCTGCCCGAGGGCACCCGCGCCTATCTGCTCGCCCCGGTGCTGCGCGACCGCAAGGGCGCTTTCGAAAAGGAGTTCCTCGACCTCCGCAAGCAGGGCTTCCAGCGGGTGAAGGTCGACGGCGCCTTCTACGAGCTGGACGAGCCGCCCACCCTCGACAAGAAGTTTCGCCACGACATCGACGTGGTCGTGGACCGCATCGTCGTGCGCGAGGGGCTTGAGACGCGGCTCGCCGACAGTTTTAGGACCGCCCTGAACCTCGCGGACGGGATCGCGGTGCTCGAGACCGCCCCGAGCGAGGGCGAGCCGGAGCGCATCACCTTCAGCGAGAAGTTCGCCTGCCCCGTCTCCGGCTTCACCCTGCCCGAGATCGAGCCGCGGCTGTTCTCCTTCAACGCCCCGATGGGCGCCTGCCCGGCCTGCGACGGACTGGGGGCGGAGCTGTTCTTCGACGAGCGGCTGGTGGTCCCGGACATCACCCTCAGCATCGCGCAGGGGGCCATCGCACCCTGGGCGAAATCGAAATCGGCCTATCTCACGCAGACCATCAACGCGCTCTCGAAGCATTACGGCTTCGACCGCAAGACGCCGTGGAAGGACCTGCCCGGCGAGGTGCGCGAGATGTTCCTGCGCGGCTCGGGCGACGAGGAAATCCGCTTCCGCTTTGACGACGCCGGCCGCGTCTACGAGGTCAGCCGCAGCTTCGAGGGCGTGATCCCGAACCTCGAGCGCCGCTACCGCGAGACCGACAGCGCCTGGTCGCGCGAGGACATGGAACGGTACCAGAACAGCCGCCCCTGCCATGTCTGCAACGGCTACCGGCTGAAGCCCGAGGCCCTCGCGGTGAAGATTGCGGGCGAGCATGTCGGGCAGCTGGTCGAACGCTCGATCCGCGAGGCACTGGCCTGGGTCCAGGACGCGCCGCAGCATCTGAGCAAGCAGAAGAACGAGATCGCCGTCGCCATCCTCAAGGAAATCCGCGAGCGGCTGGGGTTTCTGGTCAATGTGGGCCTGGACTACCTGACGCTCTCCCGCGCCGCAGGGACGCTCTCGGGCGGCGAGAGCCAGCGCATCAGGCTCGCCAGCCAGATCGGCAGCGGGCTGACCGGGGTGCTCTATGTGCTGGACGAGCCCTCCATCGGCCTGCATCAGCGCGACAACGACCGGCTGCTGACGACGCTGAAGAACCTGCGCGACGCGGGCAATTCGGTCATCGTGGTCGAGCATGACGAGGACGCGATCCGCAGCGCCGATTATGTCTTCGACATGGGGCCGGGCGCGGGCGTGCACGGCGGCGAGGTGGTGGCCAAGGGCACGCCGGAGGAGATCGCGGCAGACGCCGCCAGCCTGACTGGGCAATACCTGTCCCGCGCGCGAGAGATCGCCGTGCCCGCCGCCCGCCGCGCCGGAAGCGGCAAGGCCGTGACGGTGGTCGGCGCGACCGGCAACAACCTCAAACACGTGACCGCCGCCTTCCCGCTGGGGAAGTTCGTCTGCGTCACCGGCGTGTCGGGCGGCGGCAAGTCCACGCTGACCATCGAGACGCTGTTCAAGACCGCCTCGATGCGCCTCAACGGCGCCCGCCAGACCCCCGCCCCCTGCGAGACGGTCAAGGGCCTCGAACATCTCGACAAGGTCATCGACATCGACCAGCGGCCCATCGGCCGCACCCCGCGCTCGAACCCCGCGACCTATACTGGCGCCTTCACCCCCATCCGCGACTGGTTCGCGGGCTTGCCCGAGAGCAAGGCGCGCGGCTACGGTCCCGGCCGCTTCAGCTTCAACGTCAAGGGCGGCCGCTGCGAGGCCTGCCAGGGCGACGGCGTCATCAAGATTGAGATGCACTTCCTGCCCGACGTCTATGTCGAATGCGAGACCTGCAAGGGCAAGCGCTACAACCGCGAGACGCTGGAGGTGCAGTTCAAGGGCAAGTCCATCGCAGACGTCTTGGACATGACCATCGAGGAGGCGCAGGACTTCTTCAGGGCGGTACCCTCGATCCGCTCGAAGATGGACGCGCTGATGGAGGTGGGCCTCGGTTACGTGAAGGTCGGTCAGCAGGCGACGACGCTCTCGGGCGGCGAGGCGCAGCGGGTGAAGCTGGCGAAGGAACTTTCGCGAGCTTCGACGGGCAAGACCCTGTATATACTAGACGAGCCGACCACGGGACTGCATTTCGAGGACGTGCGGAAGCTGCTGGAGGTGCTGCACCGTTTCGTCGAGGAGGGGAACTCGGTCGTGGTGATCGAGCACAACCTCGACGTCATCAAGACTGCCGACTGGATCATCGACATCGGCCCTGAAGGGGGCGATGGCGGTGGCAGGATCGTGGCCGAGGGGACGCCGGAGGCGGTGGCGCAGGCCGGGGAAAGCCATACGGGGCGGTATCTCGGGCCGATGCTGGAAGGCCGCGAGGCGGCGGTGGAGGAGGCGGCGCCGAAGCGCAGGACGCGACGGCTGGCGGCGGCGGAATGAGCGGGGTGGACGGTGGACAGCGGTACCATGCCGGCGCGTCCGGAGGACGCACCCTACGGGACGCAACCGGCGGGGCGGTCGCCTGGCAGCGGGCCGAGGGCGCGCTGGTCGCGTTTGCGGGCCTCGCCCTTGCCGTGGCGGTTATGCCAGGCTGGCCGGTGTGGCTCTGGCCCGTTGCTTTCTTCGCGCCGGACCTCGGTTTTCTTGGCTACCTCGCCGGTCCCGTCGTCGGCGCGCGAGTATACAACCTGCTGCATCTCTACGGCTGCGGCCTCGCGCTCGCCCTCGCCGGAGTGGCGACCGGCCAGCCGGGCCTGATCGCTGCGGGCGCGCTCTGGATGGCGCATGCCGGGTTTGACCGCGCGCTCGGCTATCGGCTGAAGCTGCCGACCGACTTCCAGGACACGCATCTGGGCCGGATCGGGCGCGAGTAAGGCCCGTCACGCGTCGAGCGCCCGGAAGCCCCCGCGCCACCAGATCATGCCGCCCGCGCCCGGATCGTTGCGGACCGCGACCACACGGCCGATGACGATGGACCAGCCGTCGCGGTCGATGATCTCCTGCGTCACGCAGTCGAACCCCGCCGCTGCGCCCTTCAGCAGTCGCGCGCCGGTCACGGCGGTCTCCCACTCGGCCCCGGCATAGCGCTCCTCGCCCTCGACCCCGCCGAAGCCCGAGAAGGCCCGCGCCACCGCCTCGTGCCCGGCGCCGAGCGAGGACCAGCCGAAGCAGCCCGCGTCTCGGATGAGCGGCAGCGTGTGGCCGCCCGCGTTGATCGCGGCCATCAGCAGCGGCGGCTCTGCCGAGGGGCTGACGACCGAGGTGCAGACGATGCCCGAAGCCTCGCGGCCATGCGCCGCGGTGATGACCGAGATATTGCCCGCGAAGGCCTTGAGGCCCTCGCGGAAGGCTTGCTTGTCCACGCTCTCGCTCATGCGTCCCGGATCCCCGCCGCCGCGAGGCGCGGCAGCACCTCGTCGCGGAAATACGGGAACTCCTTGACGTAATCCACGAAGCTCAGCGTCGTGCCCGAGAAGCCGGCCGCGTGCAGCTTGAGGATCCCCTCCGCCACCTGCTCGGGCGTGCCGACCAGCGGGAAACCCCCGTGCCCCATGGCGAACAGGTGCTTGATCTGCGCCAGGAGGTCATGCGGGAAGCTGTGGGCATGGGCGAATTGCAGCCGCACGAGGTTGTCCACCGCGGCGGTGTCGCTGTTCTGCACCGCAGTGCGCTCCATCTCGGCCTGCGCCTCGGCCTCGGTCGGGCGGCAGATGACGTGGCTGAAGGTCAGCACGCCGACCTCGCGACCCTGGCCGCGCGCCTGCTCCTTCAGCTGCGCGATCTCGTCGGTCGAGCGGGCGAGGTCGATCGCCGGGGTGAACAGGAAATTGGCGTTCCGAGTTGCGAACTCTCGCCCCAGGCCCGAGCCCGCGGCGTTCAGGATCGGCACCGTGCCGCGCAGCGGCTTCGGGTCGCCATGAACGTGCCTGAGGTGGAAATGCTCGCTGTCCCAGTCGAAATATTCCTCCGAGGACCAGAGCTTGCGGACGATGTCGAACCACTCCTGCGCGTAGCCGTAGCGGCTCTCGTGGTCGTCGGGGAGGGTGAGGCCGAGGGCCTCGTATTCCGGCTTGTTCCAGCCGGCGACGATGTTGAGCCCGGCGCGGCCGCCGCTGATGTGGTCGATGGTGGCGATCTGCTTGGCGGCGACGACCGGATGGTTGGCGGCGGTGTGGATGGTGGCGAAGACGCCGATGCGCTTCGTCCGGGCCAGCAGCCCCGCGGCCCAGGTCATCGTCTCCAGCACGCCGCCGTGGAAATCGGTCTCGCCGCCGTAGCCGATCCAGCGGGCGATCGGCAGCATGAAGTCGATCCCCGCCTCGTCCAGCATCTGGCCCAGCTTGAGGTTGTTCTCCCAACTGTTCACCCAGCGGTCCGGGACCGTGGTGGGCGTCATGCCCGAGGAGCAGTTCGAGGCGAAGGTGCCCAGCTTGAAGGCATTGCCCGAAAGCATCGGATGGTCGGCCATGGTCGCGAATCCTCCCCTGCGACGTTATGACGTAATTTAAGATTGAAACTCTATCTGATCCCGCCCCGTCAACACTTGTTTGCGGCCCGGCTTCCGCGCCAGACTGCGGCCATGACCGGCAAGCCGACGACATCCCCCGACATCCCCGGCCTCGACCGCCGCTGGCACCTGGCGGCCGACGCGGCCGAGGTCGGGATCACCGAACTCGAATTCGCGCTGATGCGCGCCTTCGAGGGTTTCGGGCGCTGGCAGTCGGAATGCCTCGCCTGCGTCAGCGACCTCGCGGCCACGGGGCCGGAGAACGCGATGCTGCACGTCATCGCGATGAACGGACGGCCGAAATCGGTGAAGGAGCTGGCGCGGCTGACGAACCGCGACGACGTGCCGAATATCCAGTACAGCCTGCGCAAGCTGATCGGCGCCGGGCTGGTCGAGAAGCGCGGCTCGGGCCGGACCGGCGTCACCTACGAGGCGACCGTGGAGGGGCGGCGGGTCTGCGAGGACTACGCCGCGCTGCGCCGCCGCCTGCTGATCGGCGCCATCCAGGCGTTGCCGGGGCTGGCGGGGCGGCTCGACGAGGCGGCGCATGCGCTGAACCTGATGACCGGCATCTATGCCGAGGCGGCGCGGGTCGCGGCGACGCACCGGCGCGGGTGAGCCGCGGCGTCGCAGGCCGCGTGGCGGCCTCGGCTTCGGTTGACCCCATCCCGCCCCCGGTCTAAACCGGCGCATCCACACCCGCGCGCGGTGACGCGGCGCGCAACAGGGAGCCTTGGCCCTTGGATTACCTGCCCCGCGAATACCTGCCGATCCTGATCTTCTTCGGCATGGCCTCGGCGCTCGCCATCGTGCTGGTCGCCGCGGCGGCGCTCGTCGCCGTCCGCAACCCCGACCCCGAGAAGGTCAGCGCCTATGAATGCGGCTTCAACGCCTTCGACGACGCCCGGATGAAGTTCGACGTGCGCTTCTACCTGGTCTCGATCCTGTTCATCATCTTCGACCTCGAGGTGGCGTTCCTGTTCCCCTGGGCGGCCAGCTTCCACTCGATCAGCGAGGTGGCGTTCTGGTCGATGATGGTGTTCCTCGCCGTCCTCACGGTCGGCTTCGCCTATGAGTGGCGCAAGGGGGCTCTGGAATGGGCGTGATGGACAAGCAGGGCGAGCGGGTCGGCGGCGCCGGTCCGTCGCATCACGGCGCGCATCCGACCGGGGTGCAGTCGGGGCTGATCTTTCCCGAAGGCGCGCAAAGGGGCGCGCTGCAGACGGGGGGCGTGCAGACCGGCCTCAATACCGCCGGGGGCGACCGCGATGTCGCGGTGCGGGCGCTGAACCGCGAGCTGCAGGACAAGGGCGTCATCCTGACGACCACCGAGGACATCATCAACTGGGCCCGCAACGGCAGCCTGCACTGGATGATGTTCGGCCTCGCCTGCTGCGCGATCGAGATGATCCACGCCTCGATGCCGCGCTACGACCTCGAGCGGTTCGGTACCGCGCCGCGTGCCTCGCCGCGGCAGTCGGACCTGATGATCGTCTCGGGCACCGTGACCAACAAGATGGCCCCGGCGCTGCGCAAGGTCTACGACCAGATGCCCGAGCCGCGCTACGTGATCTCGATGGGCAGCTGCGCCAATGGCGGCGGCTACTATCACTACAGCTACAGCGTCGTGCGCGGCGTCGACCGGATCGTGCCGGTGGACATCTACGTGCCCGGCTGCCCGCCGACGGCCGAGGCGCTGCTCTACGGCATCCTGCAGCTGCAGCGGAAGATCCGCCGCACCGGCACGCTGGTGAGGTGAACGCGATGGCCGTCTATCCCGATCTCGAGGCGCTCGACGACCTCGCGGCCGAACTGCCGGCCCGCTTCGCCGACGAGGTGATCGACGCCAGCGTGGCCCTCGGCGAGCTGACGCTGACCGTCACGCTCTCCGGCCTGCTCTCCGTGGTCGAGGGGTTGCGGAGCGCACCCGATTGCCGCTTCTCCACGCTCGTGGACATCACCGCGGTGGACTACCCGGAGCGTCCGGCCCGCTTCGACGTGGTCTGGCACTTCCTGTCGATGTATACTAACCGCCGCATCCGGCTGAAGGCCGCGGTGCGCGAGGACGAGCTGGTGCCATCGCTGACCGGCCTCCACCCGAGCGCCAACTGGTTCGAGCGCGAGGTCTTCGACATGTTCGGGATCCTGTTCTCGGGCCACCCGGACCTGCGCCGCATCCTCACCGACTACGGCTTCCGCGGCCATCCCCTGCGCAAGGACTTCCCCACCACCGGCTATGTCGAGGTCCGCTACGACGAGACCCGGCAGCGCGTGGTCTACGAGCCGGTGAAGCTGACGCAGGAATACCGGCAGTTCGACTTCCTCTCGCCCTGGGAGGGGGCGAAATACATCCTGCCGGGCGACGAGAAATCGACCGAGCCGGTGCCGGCCGCGCCCGCCCCGGAGCGGAAGGCGCCGTGAAGCCCGGCCTCGAACCCGGCGCCCGCGCGCGCCATGAGATGGTGGTCGAGCCGTCGCATCTCGTGCCCGCGCTGCTGTCCGAGCAGCGGGACGGGGCAGGGGCGTTTCCCGGCCTGCCCCCCGTCTTCGCCACCGCGCAGATGGTGGCGCTGATGGAATGGGCCTGCCTTGAGCAGATGCGACCCTTCCAGGAAGAGGGCGAGACCTCGCTCGGCGTCCATGTGGACTTCGACCACGCCGCGCCGACGCTTCCGGGGCAGACGATCACCGTCGAAACCGAGGTCGAAGAGGTCGATGGCCGCTTCATCTGGTTCCGGGTCGAGGCCCATGACGGCGTCGAGCGCATTGGCGGCGGGCGTCACCGGCGGGCGGTAGTCCGATCGAGCAACTTTACCGAACGGCTGGCCGCCAAGCGCGCCGCCGCCGGGCTTTGAGGAGGCCGAGATGGACGGCGACATTCGTCAGAACGTCTATGACGACGGCAGCCAGGACCGGCTGACGGGCGAGCAGCGCATCCGCAACTTCAACCTCAACTTCGGCCCCCAGCACCCCTCGGCGCATGGCGTGCTGCGGCTGATCCTCGAACTCGACGGCGAGGTGGTCGAGCGTGCCGACCCGCATATCGGCCTGCTGCACCGCGGCACCGAGAAGCTGATGGAAAGCCGCACCTACCTGCAGAACCTGCCCTATCTCGACCGCCTCGACTACGCCGCGCCGATGAACCAGGAGCACGCCTGGTGCCTCGCGATCGAGAAGCTGGCGGGCGTCGAGGTGCCGCGCCGGGCGCAGCTGATCCGGGTCCTCTTCTCGGAGATCGGGCGGGTCGGGAACCACCTGCTGAACGTCACCTCGCAGGCCATGGACGTGGGCGCGCTGACGCCGCCCCTCTGGGGCTATGAGGAACGCGAGAAGCTGCTGATCTTCAACGAGCGGGCCAGCGGCGCGCGGGTCCATTCCAACTATTTCCGCCCTGGCGGCGTGCATCAGGACCTGCCGCCGCAGCTTCTGGACGACATCGACGACTGGGCCGTGGCCTTCCCCCGCCGGGTGGACGACCTGCACACGCTGCTGACCGAGAACCGCATCTTCAAGCAGCGCAACGTCGATATCGGCGTGGTGAAGGAGCAGGACATCCTCGACTGGGGCTTCTCCGGGCCGATGGTGCGCGGCTCCGGGCTCGCCTGGGACCTGCGCCGCAGCCAGCCCTATGAGTGCTATGACGAGTTCGAGTTCGAGGTGCCCGTGGGCACCAATGGCGACTGCTACGACCGCTATCTCTGCCGCATGGAGGAGATGATCCAGTCGACCCGCATCATCCGCCAGGCGGTGGCCAAGCTGAAGGCCGAGCCGCCGGGCGACGTGATGCATCGCGGCAAGCTGTCGCCTCCCCGCCGGGCCGAGATGAAGCGGGACATGGAATCGCTGATCCACCACTTCAAGCTGTACACCGAAGGGTTCAAGCTGCCCGAGGGCGAGGTCTATGCCGCCGTCGAGGCGCCCAAGGGCGAGTTCGGCGTCTATCTGGTCTCGGACGGCACCAACAAGCCCTATCGCGCCAAGCTGCGGGCGCCGGGCTATCTGCACCTGCAGGCGGCCGACTGGATGACCAAGGGCCACATGCTGGCCGATGTCGCCGCCATCATCGGCACCATCGACGTCGTGTTCGGCGAGATCGACAGATGAGCGCCGGCCTCGCCCTGCCGCTGGTCGGCTGGATCGCCGTGGCCGTCACCCTCGGGCTGACGGTCATGGTGGCTGCCGATCCGCAGGGCGGGCTGGCGCGGCTCGACCACCGGCCCGAACTGCTGGGGCAGGTGATGGCCGGGCGCTACGCCGCGCAGGCGCTGCTGGCCTTCGCCGCCGCCGTCACCGCCCATGCCGGCTTCCTGCTGGCGCTGCTCCTGTCCTTCGCGCTCGCCTCCTTCGTCGATGCGCTCGTCCATGCCCGCGCCGGGCACCGCCACCGTCCCCATACCGTCGCCGGGATCGCCTCGCTTGCCGGCGCGGCCCTGCTGCTGACTGCCCAACACTGAGGGTCCCATGCTCCGCCGCCTCGCCCCCGTCCAGCCCGAGAGCTTCGAGTTCACGCCCGCGAACCTCGCCTGGGCGAGGGCGCAGATGACCAAGTTCCCCGAGGGGCGGCAGGCGTCGGCCATCATCCCGATCCTGTGGCGCGCGCATGAGCAGGAGGGCTGGCTCTCGCGTCCGGCGATCGAATACGTGGCCGACATGCTGGGGATGCCCTATATCCGCGGCCTCGAGGTCGCCACATTCTACTTCATGTTCCAGCTGCAGCCCGTTGGCCGCATTGCGAACATCCAGATCTGCGGCACCACCACCTGCATGATCTGCGGGGCCGAGGACCTGATCGCTGTCTGCCGCGAGAAGATCGCGCCCGAGCCGCATACCCTCAGCGCCGACGGCAACTTCAGCTGGGAGGAGGTCGAGTGCGCGGGCGCCTGCGCCAATGCGCCGATGGCCCAGATCGGCAAGGACTACTACGAAGACCTGACGCCGCAGAAGCTGGCGGAACTGATCGACGCCATGGCAGCAGGGCAGGTGCCGGTGCCGGGGCCGCAGAACGGCCGCTATGCCTCCGAGCCGCTGGGCGGGGCGACCACGCTTTCCGACCAGGCCCCGCCGGTGCTGCGCTACAACGCGAGCGCGCAGGCGGCGGTGGATCTGCGCGACACGCTCAAGCGGATCGACGGCCGCGAGGTGCCGCTCCGCACGCCGTGGCTGACCGCGGGCGAGGATGTCGATGTGCCGGCAGAAATCGAACCGCAGCCCGGCGCCGGGATCGCAGTCGATGCGACCGGCGTTACGGTTCAGGAAGCCCAGGCCGGCTCCCCCGGCCGCCCGGCCGGCGCGCGGGAGCCTGACGCTGCGGCCGCGCGCCTGCAGGACGTGGACCCCGGCGAGGCGACGGTGAGGCGGCAGCCTGCCGCCGAAGGCGGGGGACGCAGCGAAGGCGGGGGCTGAGCCGCAAGGAGGGTTGCATGGGCGGGAATTGCAGGCAGCGGAGCCAGGTCGCAGGCGGGGTCATCGGCCTCTTCGTGCTGATGTGGCTGGTGACGATCGGGGGCATGTCGCTGCTGGCAGCGCTGGTTCTCGGCATCCTGGCATGGGTGCTCATCACCGGGCTGCTGGTCTGGGGCGTCTGCGAGGGCCGCGGCGGCGCCGAGGAGCACTCGGCGATCCTCGCCGCGGATTGGCGGTCCGAGCCCTTCGTGCCGACCCGCCGCGTGGTGAAGCCTGGCGGCGACGTGAGCGAGGAGGGGCCGCTCAACCCGATTGCGCGCGTGCCCCCCGGCCCGCCACTCGAAAGGGTGACGATGGCGCGCGGCGACGAGCCGGTGCGGATTGGCGAAGGCGTGCGGGCGATGCAGAGCGCGGACGGAACGGCGACCGGCGGTGCGCAGGGCGCGGCTGCAACCTCGAAACAGGACGCCACGACCAGCCAGGTCCCGGCCGGCGGCGAGCCTGAGCCGGCCGCCATGACGCGCTCTCCCGCGCTCTCCGCGCAAGGCGATCCGGCCCGCGGCGCGCCGGAGCAGAATGTCCGGTCCGGGGATGTCTCGGTCGAGGGCAATCCGGACCAGTTGTCCGACAACATGCCGCAGGTGCCCATGCGGCACGCGGATTCGGCGTCGGAGCAGGCGGCGCTCGAATCCTCGGGCATGGCCCCGCCCTCGGCTGACTCCGAAGCCGGCGCGGATGGCGGGCCCGAGGGGCACATCGTCCCGCTGGAGCGCCGCGACGAAGCCGGCGCCGGGACCGGTGACGACCTGACCCGCATCCGCGGCGTGGGGCCGATGGCGCGCGACTGGTTCGCGGACAACGGCATCACCCGCTTTTCGCAGATCGCCGCCTGGTCGGACGCCGACATCACCCGCGTTTCCGCCATGATGGGGCCGCTCGGGCAGCGCATCCGCCGCGAGGATTGGGTCGGACAGGCCCGCCGTCTTGCCGGAGGCGGGGATCTCGCGCCGTGAGCGCCGCCCGCCCCATCCCGCGCGCGCCCACCGAGGCCGAGCGCCGCGACGCCGGGCAGGCGCGCCTCGTCGCGGTGGTCATGACCGCGGCGATGGTGCTGTGGCTGGGCCTCTCGTGGCTCGGCGGACGTCTGGGCTGGGACCCGGCTTTCGCCTTCCTCTTCGATCTGGCCGCCATCGCGGCTTTCGTCTGGTCGCTGGCCGTGACATGGCGCATCTGGCAGCGGCGGCGGGCCTGAGGGCCGCGATCTTCAAGGATACTTCGACATGCTGAGCGATCAGGACCGCATCTTCCAGAACCTCTACGGCATGCGCGACCGCAGCCTGAAGGGCGCGCGGTCGCGGGGCGCCTGGGACGGCACGGCCGAGATCCTGGCGCGCGGCCGCGACGCGATCGTGGAGCAGGTGAAGGCCTCCGGCCTGCGCGGCCGCGGCGGCGCAGGCTTCCCCACCGGCCTCAAATGGTCCTTCATGCCGAAGGAGAGCGACGGCCGCCCCTCCTACCTCGTCATCAACGCCGACGAATCCGAGCCCGCGACCTGCAAGGACCGCGAGATCATGCGCCACGATCCGCACACGCTGATCGAGGGCGCGCTGATCGCCAGCTTCGCCATGGGCGCGCATGCCGCCTACATCTACATCCGCGGCGAGTTCGTCCGCGAGCGCGAAGCGCTCCAGACCGCCATCGACGAGTGTTACGACGCGGGCCTGCTGGGCCGAAACGCGGCGAAGTCAGGCTGGGACTTCGACCTCTACCTCAGCCACGGGGCGGGCGCCTATATCTGCGGCGAGGAAACGGCGCTGCTGGAGAGCCTCGAGGGCAAGAAGGGCATGCCGCGCATGAAGCCGCCGTTCCCGGCGGGCGCGGGCCTCTACGGCTGCCCGACGACCGTCAACAACGTCGAATCGATCGCCGTGGTGCCGACGATCCTGCGCCGCGGAGCCGAGTGGTTCGCGGGCTTCGGCCGCCCGAACAACGCGGGCGTGAAGCTCTACGGCCTCACCGGGCACATCAACGCCCCCTGCGTGGTCGAGGACGCGATGTCGATCTCGGTTCGCGAGCTGATCGACCGGCACGGCGGCGGCGTGCGCGGCGGCTGGAAGAACCTCAAGGCGGTGATCCCCGGCGGCGCCTCCTGCCCGGTCCTGACGGCCGAGCAGTGCGAGGACGCGATCATGGATTATGACGGCATGCGCGACCTGCGCTCGTCCTTCGGCACCGCCTGCATGATCGTCATGGACCAGTCGACGGACGTGGTGAAGGCGATCTGGCGGCTGTCGAAGTTCTTCAAGCACGAGAGCTGCGGGCAATGCACCCCCTGCCGCGAGGGCACCGGCTGGATGATGCGGGTGATGGAGCGGCTGGTCCGGGGCGAGGCCGAGATCGAGGAGATCGACATGCTCTATGATGTGAGCAAGCAGGTCGAGGGCCATACGATCTGCGCGCTCGGCGATGCCGCGGCTTGGCCGATTCAAGGGCTTATCCGAAACTTCCGCGAAGAGATCGAGGACCGGATCAAGGCCCGGCAGACCGGGCGCATGGGGGCGATGGCGGCGGAGTAATCTGGATGGCCGAGAGCGACGACAACCTTGTCCTGCACCTTTTGCGCGAAATCCGCGCCGAGATGAGCGTGATGCGCCGCATGCAGGAAACGCATGGCGAGCGCCTGACCCGGATCGACCGCACCCTCGAGGAATTGCGCGACACCGCCATCACGGCGATGGGCTATTCCGCCCATGCCTCGCTCGTGACCGAGAAGGCCGGCGAGCGGTTTGATCTTCTGACCCACGAAATCGACGCGCTGAAGCAGCGCGTGGCGGAGCTTGAGTCGAGACCCTGAGGCGATGAAAGGCCAGATCCTCCACATCGACGATCACACCGGCGACGGTGTCATCCGGGCGGTCAACGGCAGCCGTTACGCCTTCACCGCCGGCGACCTGAAAGGCTCCGGCCAGATCGCGGCGGTGGGCGTGGCGGTGGATTTCGAGGCGCAGGAGGGCCGCGCGGTCGACGTCTACCCCGATCCGGGCGCCCCGCGCGTGGCGCGGCATGACCTGCCGGTGCACGCGGGCAGCAAGAGCCGGATCACCGCCGGGCTGCTCGCCATCTTCCTCGGCTCGCTCGGCATCCACAAGTTCTACCTCGGCTATAACGGCGCAGGCGCGGTCATGGCTCTGGCGACGCTGTTCGGCTGGCTGTTCTTCTTCGTCCCCACCTGGATCGTCGGCATCATCGCGATCGTCGAGGGCATCCTCTACCTGCTGCGCACCGACGAGGAGTTCCATGAGGCCTATGTCGTCGGGCACAGGCCGTGGTTCTGACGCGCGCCACACGCGACCGTGTCGGGCCGCGGCCGGAGCGGCGTGGTAGGCTCGCGGGCTCAACCGCAGGGGAGACCCGTCGATGAAGATCCTTGCCGCCTCGCTCGCCCTCGCGTTTGGCCTCGGCGCCGCCATGCCGGCCGTGGCGCTCGAGCCGCTCTCCGAGGAGCGCTACATCAACGACCGTCTGATTTCAGCCCGCATCGCCGACCGCATCCGCCGCACCTGCCCCAGCATCGACGCGCGGCTGGTCTATGCCTGGAGCGAGGCCCGCGCGCTGAAGCGCTATGCCGAGCAGGAAGGCTACAGCGCGGCGCAGATCGACGCCTTTCTCGACAGCGACGCCGACAAGGCGCGCATCTACGCCATCGCCGACGACTACCTCGCCCGCAACGGCGCGACCGATCAGGCCGGGGCCTGCGCCCTCGGCCGGGCCGAGATCGAGCGGCGGTCGATCATCGGCAGCCTTCTGGTGGCGAAATGAGGAACGCGCTCATGAAATGGATTGGCGTGACCCTGCTGGCGCTGGCCGCCGTCGCCATGCTCGCGGGCGACCTGATGGCCGCGCCGCATCACTCCTGGACGCTGCGCTTCGACCTCTTCACGCCGAAGGGCGTGAACTGCGAGGCCTCGGCCCCGCATGCGTCGGTTCGTCGCGGGCAGGACCTGCGCGGCATGCCGCGGATCACCGTCACCGGCGATATCTCCACCGCCTCCATCACCTGCACCGCGCCCGACGGCAGCCGCTGGCGCACCGCGCTGCCCGCCGACAGCCGCCGCCCGCTCAGCCAGACGGTCGAGGGGCTTGCGACCTGGCGGCCGAACGCGCGATGGATGCGGCTGCAGGTGCTGGCCGATCCCTCCGACATTGGGCAGTCCACGGCGCCCCAGGTATACCGTTTCACCCGCCTCCCCTGAGGCGGGTTCACACGAAGGCTGAGACACCATGACCGACCTCCGCACCCTCCGCATCGACGGCCGCGACATCGAGGTCGATCCGAACCTGACCCTGATCCAGGCCTGCGAGATCGCGGGCATCGAAATTCCCCGCTTCTGCTATCACGAGCGGCTCTCGATCGCGGGCAACTGCCGCATGTGCCTGGTGGAGGTCGTGGGCGGGCCGCCCAAGCCGACCGCCTCCTGCGCCATGCAGGTGCGCGACCTGCGCCCCGGCCAGAACGGCGCGCCGCCCGAGATTCGCACCAACTCGCCGATGGTGAAGAAGGCGCGCGAGGGGGTGATGGAGTTCCTGCTCATCAACCACCCGCTCGACTGCCCGATCTGCGATCAGGGGGGCGAGTGCGACCTGCAGGACCAAGCGATGGCTTACGGCGTCGATTTCAGCCGCTACCGCGAGCCCAAGCGCGCCGTGGAGGAGCTGAACCTCGGCCCGCTGGTCGAGACGCACATGACCCGCTGCATCAGCTGCACCCGCTGCGTGCGTTTCATCACCGAGGTCGCGGGCGTGCCGCAGATGGGCCAGACCGGCCGCGGCGAGGACAGCGAGATCACCAGCTACCTCAACCAGACGCTCGACACGAACCTGCAGGGCAACATCATCGACCTGTGCCCGGTCGGCGCGCTCGTGTCCCGCCCCTATGCCTTCACGGCGCGGCCCTGGGAGTTGACCAAGACCGAATCGATCGACGTGATGGACGCGCTTGGCTCCAGCATCCGCATCGACACCAAGGGCCGCGAGGTCATGCGCATCCTGCCGCGCAACCATGACGGCACCAACGAGGAGTGGCTGTCGGACAAGTCGCGTTTCGTCTGGGACGGGCTGCGGAGGCAGCGGCTGGACCGGCCCTATATCCGCGAGAACGGCCGGCTGCGCGAGGCGTCGTGGCCCGAGGCGCTCGAGGCGGCGGCCGCGGCGATGAAGGGGCGGCGGGTCGCGGGGCTGATCGGCGATCTGGCCCCGGTCGAGGCGGTGTTCGCGCTGAAGCAGCTGATCGAGGGGCAGGGCGGCGTGGTCGAATGCCGCACTGATGGCGCCTGGCTGCCTGCGGGCAACCGCTCGGGCTATGTCGGGACGGCGCGCGTGGCGGACCTCGACGACGCGCAGATGATCCAGTTGATCGGCACCAATCCCCGCAACGAGGCGCCGGTGCTGAACGCCCGCATCCGCAAGGCGTGGCTGCATGGCGCGAAGATCGGGCTGATCGGTCCGGCGGCGGACCTGACCTATGACTACGCGCATGTGGGAACCGACCGCGCGGCGCTCGCCGGGCTCTCGGGCGCGGACATCACCGACGAGACGCGGGCCAAGCCGACCGTCGTTGTCGTCGGCATGGGCGCGCTGCGCGAGGCCGATGGCGAGGCGGTGCTGGCCCATGCCATGCGACTGGCCGAGAACAGCGCCTCGAAGCTGCTGGTCCTGCACACCGCCGCGAGCCGGGTCGGCGCCATGGATGTGGGCGCGGTGACGGAGGGCGGGCTGGCCGCCGCGATCGAGGGGGCGGAGGTCATCTTCTCGCTCGGCGCCGACGAGGTCGAGATCGCACCGCGGGCCAAGGGCGGGCCGTTCGTGATCTACCAGGGCAGCCACGGCGACCGCGGCGCGCATCGCGCCGACCTAATCCTGCCCGCGGCCTGCTACACCGAGGAGAACGGCCTCTTCGTCAACACCGAGGGCCGCCCGCAGCTTGCCCTGCGCGCCAACTTCCCGCCGGGCGAGGCGAAGGAGAACTGGGCCATCCTGCGCGCGCTCTCGTCCGAACTGGGCGCGACGCAGCCCTGGGACAACCTCGCGGCGCTTCGCCGCAACCTCGTCGCGGCGCATCCGCATCTTGGCCGCGTGGACGAGGTGGCCGAGAACGAGTGGCAGGCGCTGCCGCTCCGCGACATGGGCGGGGCCGAGGGACGCGTGGACTTCCGCCCGGCGGTGGAGGAGTTCTACCTCACGAACCCGATCGCCCGCGCCTCGGTGCTGATGGCCGAGCTTGCCGCGATTGCCGCCGAGCGCCGGGCGCCGGCGCCGCTGGCGGCCGAGTAGGCGCGCGTCATATGGCGGGCAGGTGGTCAGCGGGGCCGGGGTTCGCCGCCGCGCTGCTGCTGGCCGGCTGCGGCGGCGCGGGCACCGACGCCACGGGGCGGCCCCGCGCCAAGCCCGAGACCTTCCAGACCGTGCTCCAGACCGACACCGGCGCGCTCCCCGCCACGGTCGAGACCCGCTCGGGCGAGATCCTCGTGCGCGACCTCGAGGGGCGGGTGCGGCGGCTGCCGCTCGGCAGCGCGCGGGGCCAGGCGGCCATGGCGCGCAGCGAGGCGGAGCTGGTCGCGGCCGCAAGTGCCGCAGCGTCGCCGCGCGCCACGGCGCAGGAGCTGATGGAGGCCGAGTTCGGGGCCCTCCGCCGCCCCTCACTGCCGGAGGGGGGCGAGGCCGCCGATCCGTCGATTTTCCTTGGCACGCGGGTGGCGGAGCTGCAGCCCGGCGAGTCGCCGCAGATCGCCGGGCGGCCCGCGCGCGGTGCCATCGGCGAGGGCGCGCGGCTGGTCGAGGTCACGGCCAATCTGAAGCAGGGGGTGGACGCGGATACCGCCTTCGCCTATGCGACATGCGCGCTCGCCGGTTGGGCGAAGCGGACCGGCACGCCCTATGCGCGCCACATCCGCACCCTTCAGCAGAGCGCCGGCGGCCGCCTGCGCGTGGCATCGGTCTTTACCGTGTCCGGTCAGGAGCCGATGGGCTTGAGCGTCGTGCAGGCAGATGCGACGCTGGCGGAATGCGAGGCCCGCGGCATCCCCGCGGCGTAAGAGGACGGACGTGAATGGCTGAGTTCTTTGCATCGCCGCTCGGGCTCTTCGTCATCTACCTCGCGCAGGGTCTGGCGATCATTGCCTTCGTGATGCTGTCGCTGGTCTACATGGTCTATGGCGACCGCAAGATCTGGGCCGCGGTCCAGATGCGTCGCGGGCCGAACGTCGTCGGGCCCTGGGGCCTGTTCCAGACCTTCGCCGACGCGATCAAATATGTGGTGAAGGAAATCGTCATCCCGGCGGGCGCCGACAAGTTCGTCTATTTCCTGGCGCCGTTCCTCTCCATGACGCTGGCGCTGACCGTCTTCGTGGCCATCCCCTTCGCGCCCGGCTGGGTGATGGCCGACATCAATGTCGGCATCCTCTTCGTCCTCGCCGTGTCCTCGCTCGAGGTCTACGGCGTCATCATGGGCGGCTGGGCCTCGAACTCGAAATACCCGTTCCTCGCCTCGCTGCGCTCGGCCGCGCAGATGATCTCCTACGAGGTCAGCCTCGGCCTCATCATCATCGGCATCATCATCTCGGCCGGGACGCTGAACCTGTCGGGCATCGTCGCGAGCCAGGATGGCGCCTACGGGTTCCTCAACTGGTACTGGCTGCCGCATCTGCCGATGCTGGCGCTGTTCTTCGTGTCCTGCCTCGCCGAAACCAACCGCCCGCCCTTCGACCTCGTCGAGGCCGAGTCGGAGCTGGTGGCCGGGCACATGGTCGAATACAGCTCGACGCCATACCTGCTCTACATGGCGGGCGAGTACATCGCGATCTTCCTGATGTGCGCGCTGATCTCGATCCTGTTCTTCGGCGGCTGGCTGTCGCCCATTCCGGGGCTGCCCGACGGGGCCCTGTGGATGGTCCTGAAGATGTGGATCTGGTTCTTCATGTTCGCGATGGTGAAGGCGATCGTGCCGCGCTACCGCTACGACCAGCTGATGCGGATCGGCTGGAAGGTGTTCCTGCCGCTGTCGCTGGCCTGGGTCGTGATCGTGGCCTTCCTCGCCAAGTTCCAGGTGCTCGGCGGCGCCTGGGCGCGGTGGGACCACCTGACCCAGATCGGCACCGTCGTTACCGGAGGTTGACCCATGGCCCATGAGATTGCGACTGCGCTCGCCAACGCCACCGAGATCGAGAAGGCCGAGTTTGCGGCGTTCCTGACGGCCGAACTGGCGCGGCTGGACCTCGCCGACGCCGATGCCGCCAAGCGGCAGGTGGTCGCGGCCTTCGACCGCTACGCGCGGCCGGTGGACGAGGCGCAGGAGGATGCCGAGGCGAAGGCCATCGCGCGCGACGGCCGGGAGTTCGGCTGATGGCCGTCGATTTCGCCCGCGCGACCAAGTATTTCCTGATGTGGGACTTCATCAAGGGTTTCGGCATCGGGATGCGCTACTTCTTCGCGCCCAAGGCGACGATCAACTACCCGCATGAGAAGGGCCCCCTCAGCCCCCGCTTCCGGGGTGAGCACGCGCTGCGCCGCTATCCCAGCGGCGAGGAGCGCTGCATCGCCTGCAAGCTCTGCGAGGCGATCTGCCCGGCGCAGGCGATCACCATCGACGCCGAGCCGCGCGAGGACGGCTCGCGCCGCACCACCCGCTATGACATCGACATGACGAAATGCATCTACTGCGGCTACTGCCAGGAGGCCTGCCCGGTCGATGCCATCGTCGAGGGGCCGAACTTCGAATTCGCGACCGAGACCCGCGAGGAGCTGTTCTACGACAAGGAGAAGCTGCTCGAGAACGGCGACCGCTGGGAGGCCGAGATCGCCCGCAACCTCGCGCTGGACGCGCCCTACCGATGAGCGACGCCTATACCCGACTCATTCAGCAGATGCTGGCCTCCGGGCAGGAGATGGCGCGCGCCTTCAACCCGGCGCTCGAGACCTTCAACCCGAAGAGCTTCGAGAAGATGATCCCCACCATGCCGGCCGAGATGCTGGAGATGTGGTGGGGCAAGACCTTCAACCGCGAGGGCCTCGACGCCCGCACGCGGCTGCTGGTGACGCTGGCCGGGCTGATCGCGCAGGGCGCGGTGGCGGAGCCGCAGATCCGGCTGACCGTGCGCCATGCCCGCACCGCCGGTGCCGGACGCCGCGAGATCGCCGAGACGATCTTCCAGAGCGCGATGTTCGGTGGCCTGCCGGCGATGCAGAAGGGCCTCGAACTGGCGCAGGCCGTGTTCGACGAGGAACCCGAGGAGGGCACGCAGGAATGATGACCTTCGCCTTCTACCTCTTCGCGGTGACGGCCGTGGTCTCCGGCGTCGGCGTCGTGATCTCGCGCCACCCGGTCCATTCGGTGCTGTGGCTGATCCTCGCCTTTCTCTGCGCGGCGGGCCTTTTCGTGCTGCTCGGGGCCGAGTTCGTGGCGATGCTGCTGGTGATCGTCTATGTCGGCGCGGTCGCGGTGCTGTTCCTCTTCGTGGTGATGATGCTCGACATCGACTTCGCCCGGCTGAAGGCGGAGTTCGCGCGCTATCTGCCGCTGGCGCTGGTCATGGGCCTCGTGATCCTGACGATGCTGGCCCTCGCCTATGGCGCCTGGGAGCCGGCGGGCGCGGCGGCCGAGATGCGGCAGGTGCCGATCGCCGGGAACACGCTGAACACGCACGCGCTCGGGATGGTCCTCTATGACCGCTACCTCCTGGCCTTCCAGCTGGCGGGGCTGATCCTGCTGGTGGCGATGATCGGGGCGATCCTGCTGACCATGCGCCACCGCCGCGACATCAAGCGCCAGGACGTGCTGCAGCAGATGTGGCGCGACCCGGCCAAGGCCATGCGGATGACCGACCCTAAGCCGGGCCAGGGGCTCTAGGCCCCCCGCACTGGCAGACCCACCCGGCGGGGCGAGCCGGGGCAGAGACGAACGACGACCGGCAACGGACCGGAGGGACGAAGGCGCGATGATCGGACTGACACACTACCTCGTCGTGGGGGCGATCCTGTTCGTCACCGGGATCTTCGGCATCTTCGTCAACCGCAAGAACGTCATCGTCATCCTGATGTCGCTCGAGCTGATGCTGCTGGCGGTCAACATCAACTTCGTCGCCTTCTCGGCCTATCTGGGCGATCTCGTGGGCCAGGTGTTCACCATGTTCGTCCTGACCGTCGCCGCGGCCGAGGCGGCCATCGGCCTCGCGATCCTCGTGGTCTTCTTCCGCAACCGCGGGACCATCGAGGTCGAGGACGCCAACCGGATGCGGGGCTGAACGCATGGAACTGTTCATCGTCTTCGCACCGCTCCTCGCGGCGGTGATCGCGGGCTTCGGCTGGCGGGTGATCTCCGAGGAGGGGGCCGTCTGGCTCGCCACGGGCGTCCTGTTCATCGCCTGCGCGCTCAGCTGGGTCATCTTCCTCGGCTTCGACGGGGTGCCCTACACGGTGCCGGTATTCGACTGGATCGTTTCGGGCGACTTCCACTCGGAATGGGCACTGAAGATCGACCGGCTGACGGCGATCATGCTGGTGGTGGTCACGACGGTCTCGGCGCTCGTGCACCTCTACTCGGTGGGCTACATGGCCCATGACGACAACTGGGGGCCGGGCGAGAGCTACCGGCCGCGGTTCTTCGCCTATCTGTCGTTCTTCACCTTCACCATGCTGATGCTGGTGACGGCCGACAATCTGCTGCAACTGTTCTTCGGCTGGGAGGGGGTGGGCCTGGCCTCCTACCTGCTGATCGGCTTCTACTACCGCAAGCCTTCGGCCAACGCCGCAGCGATGAAGGCCTTCATCGTCAACCGCGTCGGCGATTTCGGCTTCCTGCTGGGCATCTTCGGCATCTGGTGGCTGACCGGCAGCGTCGCCTTCGACGCGATCTTCGCCGCCGCGCCGGTGCTGGCCGAGACGCAGGTGAGCTTTCTCTGGACCGAGTGGAACGCCGCGAACCTGATCGGCGTGCTCCTCTTCATCGGCGCGATGGGCAAGTCGGCGCAGCTCGGGCTGCACACCTGGCTGCCCGACGCGATGGAGGGTCCGACCCCGGTCTCGGCCCTGATCCACGCCGCGACCATGGTGACGGCGGGGGTGTTCCTCGTCTGCCGGATGTCGCCGCTCTACGAATTCGCGCCCGACGCGCGGACCTTCATCGTCTTCATCGGCGCCTCGACCGCATTCTTCGCGGCGACGGTCGGCCTCGTGCAGAACGACATCAAGCGCGTGATCGCCTATTCGACCTGCTCGCAGCTCGGCTACATGTTCGTGGCCGCGGGCGTCGGCGTCTATTCGGCGGCGATGTTCCACCTCTTCACCCACGCCTTCTTCAAGGCGCTGCTGTTCCTCTGCGCCGGCTCGGTCATCCACGCGATGCATCACGAGCAGGACCTGCGGAACTACGGCGGGCTGCGCTCGAAGCTGCCGGTGACGTTCTGGACCATGATGATCGGCACGCTGGCCATCACCGGCGTCGGCATCCCGCTGACCACCATCGGCTTCGCCGGCTTCCTGTCGAAGGACGCCATCATCGAGAGCGCCTGGGCCTCCGGCTCCGGCTACGCCTTCTGGCTCCTCGTGATCGCGGCCGCCTTCACCAGCTTCTACTCGTGGCGGCTGATGTTCCTGACCTTCTTCGGCGAGCCGCGCCCGCAGCGGGTCTGGGACCCCGAGATCAAGGCCGAGGAGGAGGTCCAGCCGGTCCCCGGTGGGCATCACGACGACCACCACGACCCGCTCCACGCCTACAAGCACGCGCATGAGAGCCCGCGGGTGATGACCATCCCGCTGGTGGCCCTCGCCGTCGGCGCGGTGGTTGCGGGCATGGTCTGGTATGGCCCGTTCTTCGGCAGCCACGACCGCGTGGCCGAGTGGTTCCACATGGGCCACGGCACCGCCGAGGCGGCCGCCCATGCCGAGGCGGACCCGGCCGACAGCGCCACGGCCCCGGCCGAAGCGGCCGAGGGCGTGGTCGCGGCGCAGCCCGACGCCTCCGGGACCTGGTTCCGCGGCGGCCCGCCCCGGACCGACGTGCCGCCGCCGGTCGGCAGCGCGATCTACATGCACCCCGACAACCACGTCCTCGACGAGGCGCACCACTCGCCCGCGCTCGTGAAGGCCTCGCCCTTCGTGGCGATGCTGCTCGGGCTGCTGGTCGCCTGGATGTTCTACATCCGCGACCGCGGCGCGGCCGACCGGCTCGCGGCGAACCTGCGGCCCCTCTACGAGTTCGCGCTCAACAAGTGGTATTTCGACGAGATCTACGACTGGGTCTTCGTGCGCTCCGCCCGCGGGATCGGCCGCTTGCTCTGGCGGGGCGGCGACGGGCGGGTGATCGACGGCGGGATCAACGGGCTGGCGATGGGCATCGTGCCCTGGCTCACGCGCGGGGCGCAGCGGTTGCAGTCGGGCTACATCTTCCACTATGGCCTCGCCATGGTTCTGGGCCTCGTCGCCCTGCTTCTCTGGGTGACGATGCGGGGCGCGCTTTGACATGACGAACCTGCTCTCGATCATCACCTTCCTGCCGATCGTCGCGGCGATCGTCCTCGCCGTTTTCCTCAGGGGCGACGAGGAAGGCGCCGGTCACAACGCCAGGTGGCTGGCGCTGACCGCGACCACCGCGACCTTCCTGATCTCGCTGGCGCTGCTCTGGGGGTTCGATCCGCAGAACACCGGCTTCCAGTTCGTCGAGGACCGCGCCTGGATTCTCGGGCTGCGCTACAAGATGGGCGTGGACGGGATCTCGATCCTGTTCGTGATGCTGACCACGGTGCTGATGCCGCTGGTGATCCTGTCGGCCTGGCATGTCGAGGACGGGGTCAAGCACTTCATGATCGCCTTTCTCGTCCTCGAGGGGCTGATGATCGGCGTGTTCACCGCGCTCGACCTGATCCTCTTCTACCTGTTCTTCGAGGGCGGCCTGATCCCGATGTTCCTCATCATCGGCATCTGGGGCGGGCGCGAGCGGGTCTATGCGGCCTTCAAGTTCTTCCTCTACACCTTCCTCGGCTCGGTGCTGATGCTGGTCGCGATGGTGGCGATGTATTTCGCGGCCGGCACGACCGACATCCCGACGCTGCTGACGCATCCCTTCGCGGCCGAGCCGATGCGCGTCCTCGGGCTGACCATCGTGGGCGGCGTGCAGACGCTGCTGTTCCTCGCCTTCTTCGCCAGCTTCGCGGTGAAGATGCCGATGTGGCCGGTCCACACCTGGCTGCCCGACGCCCATGTGCAGGCGCCCACCGCGGGCTCGGTCGTGCTGGCGGCGGTGCTGCTGAAGATGGGCGGCTACGGCTTCCTGCGCTTCAGCCTGCCCATGTTCCCGGTCGCCGCCGAGATCTTCCAGCCGCTGATCCTGTGGCTCTCGGCCATCGCCATCGTCTACACCTCGCTGGTGGCGCTGGCGCAGACCGACATGAAGAAGCTGATCGCCTATTCCTCGGTCGCGCATATGGGCTTCGTGACCATGGGCATCTTCGCGATGAACCACACCGGGCTCGACGGCGCGATCTTCCAGATGATCTCGCACGGCTTCATCTCTGGCGCGCTGTTCCTCCTCGTGGGCGTGATCTACGACCGGATGCACACGCGCGAGATCGACGCCTATGGCGGGCTGGTGAACCGGATGCCGGTCTACGCGCTCGTGTTCATGTTCTTCACCATGGCCAATGTGGGCCTGCCCGGCACCTCGGGCTTCGTGGGCGAATTCCTGACGCTGCTCAGCGTCTTCGGGGTCAACACCTGGGTCGCCGTGGTCGCGACCTCCGGCGTGATCCTGTCGGCAGCCTACGGCCTCTGGCTCTACCGGCGCGTCGCCTTTGGCGCGCTGGTGAAGGAGGGGCTGCGCGGGATCACCGACATGACCCGGCGCGAGCAGTTCCTGTTCGTGCCGCTGGTCGCGATGACCCTGCTGCTCGGCGTCTATCCCCGCCTCGTCACCGGCATCACCGGGCCGTCAGTGGCGGCGCTGCTGAACCATGTCGACGCCGGCATCCCGGCCGATGACGCGAGCCTGGCGGGGGTCGGCCTTGGGACGGCGGTCGAGACCGCCGCCCTGGGCGGGCATTGAGAAGGCGGAGAGAGAGATGACTGCACTCGATTTCGCCACCATCCTGCCCGAGGCGGGCCTCGCCCTCTACGCGCTCGTCGCGCTGATGGCGGGCGCCTTCTTCGGCAAGGACGAGGCTGCATCCGCGATCCTCTGGACGACGGTCGCCGCGCTCCTCGCGGCCGCCCTCGCCGTCGCCATGCGGCAGCCCTATGCCCCGGCCTTCGGCGGCATCTTCATCGATGACGGCTTTGCGCGCTTCTCCAAGGTGCTGATCCTCGTCAGCAGCGCCGCGGTCCTCGCCATGAGCGCCAACCACCTGCAGCGCTACGGCATGCTGCGCTTCGAGGTGCCGATCCTCTTCACGCTGTCCAGCATCGGCATGATGCTGATGGTGTCGGCCGGCGACCTGCTGATCCTCTACATGGGGCTCGAGCTGCAGTCGCTGTCGCTCTACGTCCTCGCCGCCATGCGCCGCCAGTCCGAGCGCTCCTCCGAGGCGGGCCTGAAGTATTTCGTCCTCGGCGCGCTGAGTTCGGGCCTGATCCTCTACGGCGCCTCGCTGGTCTACGGCTTCGCCGGCACGACCCAGTTCGGGGGCATCGTGCAGGTGGTGCAGGCCGGGCATCTGCCCACCGGGCTGCTCTTCGGGCTGGTCTTCCTGCTCGCCGGTCTCGCCTTCAAGGTCTCGGCGGTGCCGTTCCACATGTGGACCCCGGACGTCTACGAGGGCGCGCCGACGCCGATCACGGCGTTGCTGGCCTCGGCGCCCAAGGTCGCGGGCGTGGCGCTGATCGCGCGGCTGATGTTCGGCGCCTTCGGCCAGGTGCCGGAGGACTGGACCCAGATCCTGGTCGCGCTCTCGCTGCTGTCGATGTTCCTCGGCGCGTTCGCGGGGATCGGGCAGACCGACTTCAAGCGCCTGATGGCCTATTCCTCGATCTCGCATGTGGGCTTCGCGCTGATGGGCCTCGCCGCGGGCACGGCGCTCGGCGTCGAGGCGATGCTGATCTACATGGCGATCTACACCGTCATGAACGTGGGCGTCTTCGCCTTCATCCTGTCGATGGAGCGAAACGGCCATCCGGTGACCGACCTGCGCAGCCTGAACCTCTTTTCCCGAGACGAGCCGCTGCAGGCCTTTGCCGTCCTGGTGCTGATGTTCAGCCTCGCCGGCGTGCCGCCGCTGCTGGGCTTCTTCGCCAAGTTCGCGGTTCTTGCGGCAGCACTGGACGCGGGGCTCGCATGGCTGGCGGTGGCGGGGGTGATCGCCTCGGTGATCGCCGCCTACTACTACCTGCGGATCGTCTATTACATGTATTTCGGGGCCGAGAACGACCCGGCGACGACCCGCATGGGCACCTGGCAGGCGCTGATGCTGGGCGCGTCGGCGGCGATCCTGGTGTTCGGCGCGGTCACGATGTTCGGGGTGGACGATGCCGCCGCGGTCGCCGCGGGCGAGTTGGTGGCGCAGGTGCCGGCCCCGGCGCCCAGCCTCGACCCGGTGGCCATCGGGCTCGCGCCCGTTGACTGACGCCGCCGCCTGGCCCGAGGGCGTGGCCCGGCATGTCCTGGCCGAGATCGACAGCACCAATGCCGAGGCGCTGCGCCGCGCGCCGGAGCTGACCGGCCCGGCGTGGTTCCTCGCCCTCCGCCAGACGGCGGGGCGCGGGCGGCGCGGGCGGGCCTGGTCCGACCCGCCCGGCAACTTCGCGGCCACGCTGCTGACTTTTCCGGCGGGGCCGCCCGCCGATGCAGCCCGGCTCAGCTTCGTCGCCGCGCTCGCGCTCCAGGACGCGCTCGCGCAGGTCTGCGGACCCTCGGCGCGGTTGGCGCTCAAATGGCCGAACGACGTGCTGCTGAACGGCGGCAAGGTGGCGGGCATCCTGCTGGAGAGCGCCGGCTCGGGCCGCCGCCCCGCCGCGCTCGCCATCGGCATCGGCGTGAACCTCGCCCATGCGCCTGAACCGCAGACGCTGGAGCCGGGCGCGGTGCCGCCGGTCTCGGTCGCGGGCGAGACGGGGCACCACGTCGACCCGGAGACGCTCCTCGACCTCCTCGCCCCCGCCTTCACCGCGCGCGAGCGGGAACTGGCCCGCGAGGGCTTCGCCGCCACACGCGCCGCCTGGCTCGCCCGCGCCGCGCGGCTGGGCGAGACGATCACCGCCCGCACCGGGGCCGTCACCCGGCAGGGCCGCTTCGACGGCATCGACGCCACCGGCGCGCTGATCCTGACCACCGCTGCGGGGCGCGAGGCGATCCCCGCCGCCGACGTCCATTTCGGGTGAGGCCCATGCTCCTCTGCATCGACTGTGGCAACACCAACACCACCTTCGCGGTCTGGGACGGCTCGCGCTTCCTCGCCCAGTGGCGCATCTCCACCGATCACCGCCGCACGGCGGACGAGTATTTCGTCTGGCTTTCCGCCCTCAAGACGCTGGAAAAGCTCGACCCGAAGATCACCGACTGCATCATCAGTTCGACCGTGGCGCGGGTGGTCTTCAACCTCCGCGTCCTCTGCAACCGTTACTTCGACATCCGCCCGGTCGTCGTCGGCAAACCCGAATGCCTGCTGCCGGTGCCGCCGCGGGTCGATCCCGGCACCAATGTCGGCTCCGACCGGCTGGTGAACACGGTGGGCGCCTTCGACCGCCACGGCGGCGACCTGATCGTGGTCGATTTCGGCACCGCGACCACCTTCGACGTGGTGGACACCGACGGCGCCTATGTCGGCGGCGTGATCTCGCCCGGCGTGAACCTCAGCCTCGAGGCGCTGCACATGGGCGCCTCGGCGCTGCCGCATGTGGACGTGACCATGCCCGAGAAGGTGATCGGCACCAACACCGTGGCCTGCATCCAGTCGGGCGTGTTCTGGGGCTATACCGGCCTCATCGAAGGCATAAACCGCCGCATTCGCGCCGAACGCGGGCGGCCGATGAAAATCATTGCAACCGGCGGCCTCGCGCCGCTGTTCGCACAGGGCGCCGACCTCTTCGACGCCATCGAGGACGATTTGACCATGCACGGCCTGCGCCTCATTCACGACTTCAACCGGGAGCATGCCGATGGCTGACCGACTGATCTATCTGCCCCTCGGCGGTGCCGGCGAGATCGGCATGAACGCCTATGTCTACGGCTACGGGCCTGCGGGGCGCGAGCGGCTGATCCTCGTCGATCTGGGCGTCACCTTCGGCGACATGGACGGCTCGCCCGGCATCGACCTTATCATGCCGAACCTCACCTGGCTGGAGGAGAACCGCGACCGGCTGGAGGCGATCTTCATCACCCACGGGCACGAGGATCACGTCGGCGCCCTCGGCCTCCTCTGGGACCGGCTGAAGGTGCCGGTCTATTGCCGCAAGTTCACCGGCGCGCTTGCCCGCCTGAAGATGGAGGAGAACGGCCGCCCGCTCGACAGCCTGCGGATCGTCGAGCCGCGCCCGGCGGTGGTCGAGGCCGGCCCGTTCCGGGTCCAGTTCCTGCCGGTCAGCCACTCGATCCCGGAAAGCGCCGCGCTCATCATCGACAGCCCCGCCGGCCGCGTGATCCACAGCGGCGACTTCAAGCTCGACGGCACGCCCGTGGTGGGCGAGGCCTTCGACCCGATACTCTGGCACGAGATCGCCCGCGAGGGGCGCGGCGTGAAGGTGCTGACCTGCGATTCGACCAACGTCTTCTCGACTCATCCGGGGCGGTCCGAGGCGCTGCTGGCCAATCCGCTGCTCGACTTCGTCATGGGCCGCAAGCAACTGGTGGTCGCCACGACCTTCGCCAGCAACGTGGCGCGAGTGAAGACGCTGGCCGAGGCGGGGGTCGCGGCGGGCCGGCAGATCTGCCTGCTGGGCCGGGCGATGCGGAAGATGATCGGCGCCGCGGTCGAGACCGGCGTGCTGACCAGCTTCCCCAACACCATCGCGCCCGAGGAGGCGGCCAAGCTGCCGCGCGGCGAGGTGATGCTGATCGTGACCGGCTCGCAGGGCGAGCGCCGCGCGGCCTCGGCGCAACTGGCGCGGGGCCGCTATCTGGGGCTGGAACTGAAGGAGGGCGACAGCTTCCTCTTCAGCTCGCGCACGATTCCGGGGAACGAGCGGCCGGTGATCCGCATCATGAACTGGCTGTCGGAGAAGGGCGTGGACGTGTTCGACGCCGATTCGGGCACCTACCACGTCTCCGGCCACGCCAACCGCCCCGACCTTGAGGCGATCCACGACCTGCTGAAGCCGCAGATCCTGATCCCGATGCATGGCGAACACATGCATCTGCGCGAGCACATGAAGCTCGGCCGCGCCAAGGGCATCGCCTCGATGGTGGCGGTCAACGGCGACATGATCGACCTGACCGGCGAGCGGCCGAAGCTCGTGGACCAGATCGACACCGGGCGGACCTATCTCGACGGCACGGTGCTGATCGGCAGCATGGACGGCGTGGTGCGCGACCGCATCCGCATGGCGCTGAACGGCCATGCGGTGGTCTCGATCATCATCGACGAGGACGACCGCCCGCTGCCCGACGCCTGGGTCGAGTGCATGGGCCTGCCCGCGAAGGGCCGCTCGCGCGCGGATCTCGCCGCGCAGATCGAGGCCGAGCTGGCCGAATTCCTCGACCGCGCCGATCCGCGCACGGTGGCCGACGACGGGAAGATGGACGAGGCGATCCGCCGCATCACGCGGCAGGTGTCAATGGAGGAAGTGGGCAAGAAGCCCGAGGTCACGGTGGTGATCTCGCGGCTGGCGGAGTGAGGCCGCGCCGGCCGTGACCGCTCGCCCGCACCGCAACTTCTACGGCCGCCGCCACGGCAAGACCCTGCGGCCGAGCCAGAAGGGCTATCTCGCCGAGGACCTCGGCGAGCTGCGCCCGCGCGGGGTGTCGTGGGAGGAGAACCCCGAGCGCCGCCCGCTCGACCTCGCGGCCATGTTCGGCGGGCGGCCGGTCTGGCTCGAAATCGGCTTCGGCGGCGGCGAGCACATGGTGGCGATGGCGGCGCGCTACCCTGATGTGGGCATCATCGGCGCCGAGCCCTTCATCAACGGCGTGGCGATGCTGCTGGGGAAGATCCGCGCCGCCGGGGTCTCGAACCTCGCCGTGCATCCGGGCGATGCGCGCGACCTGATGGACGTGCTGCCCGACGCCTCGGTCGCGCGGGGCTTCCTCAACTACCCCGACCCCTGGCCCAAGGCCCGCCACCACCGCCGCCGCTTCGTGACGCGCGAACATCTCGGCCCGCTCGCCCGCGTCATGGCGCCGGGGGCGGAGTTCCGGGTGGCGACCGATATCCCCGACTATGTCCGGCAGGCGCTCGAGGAGGTGCCGGCGGCCGGGTTCACGCTGGTCTCCGAGGGCGCGGAGCCGTGGGCGGATTGGCCTTCGACCCGCTACGAGCAGAAGGCCCTGCGCGAGGGGCGGGCGCCGCATTACCTGACCTTCCGCCGCTGACGCGGCGGGCCTCCGGCGGGGATATTTGTCGGACAGAAGAAGGCATGGCGGGTCCCGGGCGGGCGCGCTATCCCTGCGGCCGAATGTGAGGGAGCCGTCCATGACCCATGCCGCACCGCAGCCGCTGACCGCCCGCCGCTCCGGCCCGCTCCATGGCGAGGCGCGGGTGCCGGGCGACAAGTCGATCAGCCACCGGGCGCTGATCCTCGGCGCGCTGGCCGTGGGCCGGACCGAGATCACCGGGCTGCTGGAGGGGCAGGACGTGCTCGACACCGCCGCCGCCATGCGCGCCTTCGGGGCGCGGGTGGAGCGGACGGGGGAGGGGCGCTGGACCGTGGACGGGGTCGGCGTCGGCGGCTTTGCGGAGCCTGCGGGGGTGATCGACTGCGGCAATTCGGGGACCGGCGTGCGCCTCATCATGGGCGCGATGGCGACGACGCCGATCACCGCGACCTTCACCGGCGACGCCAGCCTCTCGCGCCGGCCGATGGGGCGCGTGACCGATCCGCTGGCGCTGTTCGGGGCCAAGGTGGTCGCGCGCGACGGGGGGCGGCTGCCGATCACGATCCGCGGTGCGCTCGATCCGGTACCGGTGCGCTACCGCACGCCGATGCCCTCGGCGCAGGTGAAGTCGGCCGTGCTGCTCGCCGGGCTGAACGCGCCGGGCGAGACGGTGGTGATCGAGGCCGAGGCGACACGGGATCATACCGAGCGGATGCTGGCGGGCTTCGGCGCCACGATCCGCACCGAGGTCACGGCGGAGGGGCGGGTTATCACCCTGACCGGCCGCCCCGAGCTGCGCCCGCAACCGATCGCCGTGCCGCGCGATCCGTCCTCGGCTGCTTTTCCGACGGCGGCGGCCCTGATGGTGCCCGGCTCCGAGGTCCGCATCCCGGGCGTCAGCCGTAACCCGACGCGGGACGGCTTCTTCCTCGTGCTGGAGGACATGGGCGCGGACATCGCCTGGGAGAACGCGCGCGAGGAGGGGGGCGAGCCGGTGGCGGACTTGGTGGTCCGCCACGGCGGCCTCAAGGGCGTAGAGGTGGCCCCCGAGCGCGCCGCGAGCATGATTGACGAGTTCCCCATCCTTGCCGCCCTTGCCGCGACAGCGGAGGGGACGACCGTCATGCATGGCGTGGCCGAGCTGCGGGTGAAGGAGAGCGACCGGATCGACGCGATGGCGCGGGGGCTGGAGGCCTGCGGCGTAAGGGTCGAGGAGACGCGCGACAGCCTCACCGTTCACGGCATGGCCGAGGTGCCGGGCGGCGGCACCTGCGCCACGCATCTCGACCACCGCATCGCGATGAGCTTCCTCTGCCTCGGCCTCGCCTCGCGCGCGCCGATCACGGTGGACGACGCCAGCCCGATTGCGACCAGCTTCCCGGACTTCCTGCCGCTGATGCGCGGGCTTGGCGCCATGATCGGGGACGCGCCGTGAAGATCGCCTCCTTCAACATCAACGGCATCCGCGCGCGGGTTCATGCGCTGGACGCATGGCTCGCGGACGCCGAGCCGGACGTGGCGGTCCTGCAGGAGATCAAGACCGTGGACGAGGGCTTCCCGCGCGAGGCCTATGAGGATGCGGGCTGGCATGTCGAGACGCATGGGCAGAAGGGCTTCAACGGCGTCGCGATCCTCTCGCGCCTGCCGCTGGAGGATGTGAGCCGTGGGCTGCCCGGCGATGACGAGGACGAACAGGCGCGGTTCATCGAGGCGACCGTGGTCGGCAAGCGCGAGGCGGTCCGGGTCTCGAATCTCTATCTGCCGAACGGCAACCCGGCGCCGGGGCCGAAATACGACTACAAGCTGGCTTGGATGGAGCGGCTGCGGGTCCATGCTGAGGCGCTGCTGGCGACCGAGATGCCGACCGTGCTGCTGGGAGACTACAACGTCATCCCCGAGCCGCGCGACGTGGCCAAGCCCGAGAACTGGGTCGACGACGCCCTGTTCCTGCCCGAGTCCCGTGCGGCCTTCCGCCGCATCCTCAACCAGGGCTGGACCGACGCCATCCGCATCCGCGACCCCTGGGCCGAGCGCGGGCCCTATACCTTCTGGGATTATCAGCGCCTCGCCTGGGAGCGCGATCAAGGCATCCGCATCGACCACCTGCTGCTGTCGCCCCAGGCCGCGGACCTGATGCGCGACGCCGGGATCGACCGCGAGGTCAGGGGCCGCGAGAAGCCCTCGGACCATGTTCCCGTCTGGGTCGATCTCGACGCCTGAACGCCGCAGCGCAGAGACAAGCCTGTTGCATCCCCGGCCGCATCGCGCCTAGTTTCACGGGCAACGAGACGCGGAACGCGCCACGCGACCGACCACGGGGAGACGACAAGCGGTGTCATCGCAAGCCAGGGACGGCGGCTACGTCGTTTTCGACCACGTCCAGAAAAGCTATGACGGGCAGACCCTGGTCGTCAAAGACCTGAACCTCGATATCGCGCAGGGCGAGTTCCTGACGATGCTGGGGCCTTCGGGCTCGGGCAAGACCACCTGCCTGATGATGCTCGCGGGCTTCGAGACCGCCACGCATGGCGAGATCCGGCTTGACGGGCGCAACATCAACGACGTGCCGCCGCACAGGCGCGGCATCGGCATGGTGTTCCAGAACTACGCCCTCTTCCCGCACATGACGGTGGGCGAGAACCTGTCCTTCCCGCTGGAAGTCCGTGGCATGGGCAAACCCGAGCGCGCGGATCGCATCAGGCGGGCGCTCGACATGGTGGAGATGGGCGCCTTCGCGAACCGCCGCCCGGCGCAGCTCTCGGGCGGGCAGCAGCAGCGCATCGCGCTGGCCCGCGCGCTGGTTTTCGACCCGAAGCTGGTGCTGATGGACGAGCCGCTGGGCGCGCTCGACAAGCAGCTGCGCGAGCATATGCAGTTCGAGATCAAGGCCCTGCACGAGCGCCTGGGCATCACCGTGGTCTACGTGACCCACGACCAGGGCGAGGCACTGACCATGTCGGACCGCATTGCCGTCTTCAACGATGGCCGCATCCAGCAACTGGCGACCCCCTCAGAGTTGTATGAACGGCCATCGAACAGCTTCGTCGCCGGCTTCATCGGCGAGAACAATGCGCTGCAGGGCCGGATCGAGCAGCTGCAAGGGGACCACACGCTGGTGCGGCTGGGTGACGGCACGCTGATCGACGCGACGGCGGTCAACATCCGCGAGGTCGGCCAGCCGACCACCGTGTCAATCCGGCCCGAGCGGGTGGAGTTCAAGCCCGAGATGATGCCCCCCGGCGCCCATACGGTCGAGGCCGAGGTGCTGGAGGTCATCTACATGGGCGACATCCTGCGGACCCGGATGCGGGTCGCCGACAGCGACGATTTCGTGATGAAGAGCCGCAACACCGTGGGCCAGATCCGCCTCGCGCCGGGGCAGAAGGTCAAGGTGGGCTGGCACAAGCAGGATGCGCGGGCGCTGGACCCGGTCGAGGCCGGCTACATCCCCGCGTGACGAGACGACGCGCCGGCAAGGAACCGGCGCGCGACAACCCCGACAGGAAAGGGCTGCCATGAACTTCAAGACCTCACTGCTCTCCGGCCTCGCGCTCGCCGCGGCGACCGGCGGCGCGGCGCTGGCGCAGGGCAAGACGCTGAACGTCCTCGACTGGGGCGGGGCTTACGGCCAGTCCCACGCGACGGCCTACAACGCGCCCTTCACGCAGGAGACCGGCATCAACATCGTCGTGACCGACGCCGACAACCCCGCGGTGCCGATCAAGGCGCAGGTCGAGGCCGGCAACGTCACCGCGGACGTGGCTTCGGTCGAATATGCCGACGCCGTGCGCCTCTGCGACGAGGGCGCGCTCGAGATGATCGACCCGGCGATCCTCGCCCCCGCTGCGGACGGCACCCCGGCCGTCGAGGACTTCCTCGAGGGCGGCGTGACCGAGTGCTTCGTGGGCACCGACGTCTGGTCGATGGTCATGGCATATGACGACAGCAAGTTCCCCGACGCCAAGCCCGCGAGCCCGGCCGACTTCTTCAACGTGGCCGACTTCCCCGGCAAGCGGACCATGCGCAAGGGCGCGAAGTTCAACCTCGAATTCGCGCTGATGGGCGACGGCGTGCCGCCCGGGGAGGTCTATGACGTCCTCTCGACCCCGGAAGGGGTGGACCGGGCCTTCGCCAAGCTCGACGAGATCAAGGACAACGTGGTCTGGTGGGAGGCCGGGGCCCAGGCGCCGCAGCTTCTGGCCGATGGCGAGGCGACGATCGCCTATGCCTTCAACGGCCGGATCTTCAACGCCGCGATCGGCGAGGGCAAGCCGTTCAACATCGTCTGGGACGGCCAGGTCTACGAGATGGAGGGCTGGGTCGTGCCGAAGGGGGCGCCGAACCTGCAGAACGCGATGGACTACATCGCCTTCTCCACCACGCCCGAGCGCCAGGCCCGCGCCGCCGAGCTGATCAGCTACGGCCCGCTGCGCGCCTCGTCCAGCGCGCTCGTGGGCAATGTCGAGGGCAAGGACATCGCCATGGGTCCGCACCTGCCGACCGCGCCCGAGAACCTCGCGCTGGGCATCGGGTCGGACGCCGAGTTCTGGGTCGACCGCGACGCCGAGCTGACCGAGCGTTTCAACGCCTGGCTGGCGAACTGACCCCCGGGCTGCCGCGGCGCGATCTGCGCCGCGGCAGCCTTTCCTGTCGGAGAGGCCATCGGGCCCCGCATGGCCCGCGGAGGGAAAGCCCATGAGAACCGCATCGATCCTCGGCGCTGCGCTGACGCTTCTGGCGTCGCCGTCGCTGGCACAGGACATCAACATCACGACCTATGGCGGCGCCTTCGCCGAGGCGCTGAACGAGGCCTATACCAAGCCCTTCGCCGCCGAGACCGGCATCGGGGCGCGGATGATCGACAACTCGGACCCGCCGGCGAAGCTGAAGGCCGAGGTCGAGGCGGGCAACGTCACGAGCGAGGTCTATGACGTCGAGCAGTCGGACGTGATCCGCCTCTGCGACGAGGGGCTGATCGAGCCGATCGACCCCGCGCTGCTGCCGGCGGCCGCCGACGGCACCCCCGCCGCGGACGACTACCTGCCCGGCGCGCTGCATGAATGCGGCGTGGCGATCATGGTCTGGTCCACGGTCATCGCCTACGACACCGAGGCCTTCCCCGACGCCGCCCCGGCGACGGTGGCCGACTTCTTCGACCTCGAGACTTTCCCCGGCAAGCGCGGCATCATCAAGCGGCCGAAATACGCGCTCGAATTCGCGCTGATGGGTGACGGCGTGCCTCCGGAGGAGGTCTATGACGTCCTCGCGACCCCCGAGGGCGTGGACCGCGCCTTCGCCAAGCTTGACGAGATCAAGGACCAGGTGGTCTGGTGGGAGGCGGGCGCGCAGGCGCCGCAGCTGCTGGCCGACGGGGAGGTGTCGATGACGCTGGCCTATAACGGCCGGATCTTCGACGCCATCGTGGCCGAGGGCAAGCCCTTCGCCTTCATCTGGGACGGCCAGAACCTCGACATGGACTACTGGGTGATCCCGGTGGGCGCAGCGAATACCGAGGCGGCGATGAAGTATATCGCCTATTCCACGGACCCGGTGCGGCAGGCCGACCTGTCGAAATACATCGCCTACGGCCCGTCCCGCCTCTCGGCCGCGACGAATGTCGGGCTCTACAAGGACGGCACCACCGAGATGGCGCCCTACCTGCCGACCACGCCCGAGAATGCCGCAGTCGCGCTCGTCAACGACGCGGGCTTCTGGGCCGATCACGGGACCGAACTGACCGAGCGGTTCAGCGCCTGGCTGGCGGCGAACTGACGGTTGCAATGCAACGCCTCGCCCTCTCTATCTCGATCCTCGCCGCCTCCGCCGCCCAGGCGCAGGAACGGGTGGTGATCGACGTGCTGAACTGGGGCGGGGCGTTCGGCGAGGCGCAGATGGAGGCGATGGGGCGACCCTTCGCCGCCGCGACCGGCATCCATGTGAAGATGGTGGATGCCGACAGCCCGCCGGCGGTGCTGCAGGCGCAGGTCGAGGCGGGAAACGTCACCGCCGATCTGGCGAGCGTCGGTTTCCCCGACGCCACCCGGCTCTGCGAGGAGGGGCTGGTCCTGCCGATCGACCCCGCGAGCATCGCGCCCGCCCCGGACGGCACGCCTGCGGCGGAGGACTTCCTGCCGAACGGCCTCGGCGAGTGTTTTGTCGCCACCGACATCTACTCGATGATCGTCGGCTGGGACCGTCGCGCCTTCCCGGCGGGGCAGGGGCCGAAAACACTCGCGGATTTCTTCGACACCGAGGCTTTCCCCGGCCGCCGCTCGGCGCCGCGCGACCCGCAGTTCATGCTCGAGATGGCGCTGATCGCGGACGGGGTGCCGCTGGATCAGGTCTATGACGCGCTCGGCACCGATGCGGGGTTCGAGCGCGCGCTCGCGAAGCTCGACACCATCCGCGAGGACGTGGTCTGGTGGGAAGCCGGGGCGCAGCCCGCGCAGCTGCTGGCCGATGGCGAGGTTTCGATGGCGCTCGCCTATAACGGGCGCATCTTCGACGCCGCCGTGAATGACGGCATGCCCTTCGAGATCATCTGGGACGGGCAGGTCTACGAGATCGAGGGCTGGGTGATCCCCATGGGCGCCCCCGACGAGGCGGCGGCGCGCGACTTCGTGGCCTTCAGCACCGCGCCGGAGCCGCTCGCCCGACTGGCGGAGGAGATCAGCTACGGCCCGCCGCGACGGTCGAGCGCGGCGCTCGTCGGCACCTATCGCGACGGCAAGACGGAGATGACGCCACACCTGCCCACGAGCGAGGCCAACATGGCCCGCGCGCTCGAGGTGGACACAGAGTTCTGGGCCGACCTCGGCCCGCAGACCAAGGAGCGGTTCAGCGGCTGGCTGGCCCGCTGACGGGAGGACGGCGCCGCGGCGCCGAAACAAGCCGGCCCCGAAGCCGGCACACAGGGAGTACGAACCGAGATGAGGAAGATTCTGATCCTTTCCACCGCCCTCGGAATCAGCGCCGGTCTCGGCGGGATCGCCGCGGCCGAGGACACGAGCGTCGTGTCCTGGGGCGGCGCCTACGAGATGAGCCAGGTCGAGGGCTACAACAAGCCCTACACCGAGGCGACCGGCAACACCGTTCGCATGATCGCCGCCGACGACCCGGCCGTGCCGCTCAGGGCGCAGGTGGAGGCGGGCAACGTCACCTCGGACGTCTTCGACCTCGCAATGTCGGACGCCATCCGCCTCTGCGACGAGGGCGCGCTGATGGAGATCGACCCGGCCACGCTGCCGGCGGGCGCCGACGGCACCCCGGCGGTGGATGACTTCGTCGAGGGCTCGCTGCAGGACTGCGCGGTCGGCAACATCGTCTGGGGCACGGTGATCGCCTATGACACGACCAAGTTCCCCGACAACCCGCCGCAGACCGTCGCCGACTTCTTCGACACCGAAGCCTTCCCCGGCAAGCGCGGCCTGCCGAAATCGGCCAAGCGGACGCTCTATCTGGCGCTGATCGCGGACGGGGTGCCGGCGGCGGATGTCTATGACGTGCTCGGCACGCCCGAGGGGGTGGACCGGGCCTTCGCCAAGCTCGACACCATCAAGGACGACGTGGTCTGGTGGGAGGCGGGCGCGCAGCCGATGCAGCTGCTGGCCGACGGCGAGGTGACCATGACCACCGGCTACAACGGCCGCGTCTTCGACGCGATGGTGGGCGAGGGCAAGCCCTTCGGCGTGATCTGGGACGGCCAGTATCTCGAGATCAACGCCTTCGTGATCCCGAAGGGCGCGCCGAACCCGGAGGCGGGCCTCGAATACATCAAGTTCGCCACCGGCACGCAGCCGCTGGCCAACCAGGCCCGCTACATCAGCTACGGCCCGGCGCGGAAATCCTCGGCCCCGCTGGTCGGCCTCTACCAGGACGACAAGACCGAGATGGCGCCGCATATGCCGACGACGCCTGAAAACGTCGCCACGGCCGTGACCGACGACCCGACCTTCTGGGCCGACCACGACGCCGAACTGACCGAGCGCTTCAACTCCTGGCTGGCGCGCTGACGCAAGACCGGCCGCCGCCCGCGACGGGGCGGTGGCCGCCCATCCGCCCCGACCGGCGGCACGACACGAAGGACCGGAATGGCCAACGCACTTGATCCCCATGCCGCGATCGTCGTCCAGGCCTCGGCCGCGACGCCGGCGCCGCTGACCACCGCGGACGGCCAGCCGCTGACCCGCGCCCTCGCCCGCAGCCAGCGGGTGGCGCGGCGCCGCGCCTTCATGCTGGTGTTGCCGCTGCTGGCCTTCATCCTCGTCACTTTCGCACTGCCCATCGGCCAGATGCTCGGCCGCTCGGTCCATAACGACGGCTATTCGGCCAACATGTCGCGGATGGCCGCGTGGTTCGCCGCGAACCCGCCCGGCACCGAGCGCGAGGAGGCCGCCTTCGAGGCGCTGGCGCGCGACATCTCGGACGCCGCGGCCGCGCGCACGATCGGCATCGTCGGCACCCGGATCAACTACGACGTGCCCGGCACCCGCTCGCTCTTCACCTCGTCGGGGCGGCAGCTGCGCGAGTTGCCTGATCCGCCATTCCGCAAGGCCATGGTCGAGATCAACCCGCAATGGGACAACGACCGCCTCTGGGTTGCGATGCGCAGCGCCTCAACGGCGGTGACCGGCAACTTCTACCTCGCCGCCGTGGACCGGACCCGCAACGAGGACGGCGCCGTGATGCGGGTGGCCGAGAACCAGCGCGTCTATCTGATGCTGTTCTGGCGGACCTTCATGCTGTCGCTGCTCATCACCGGGCTGACCTTCGTGCTGGGCTTCCCGATCGCGCATCTGCTGGCGACGCTGCCGACGCGCAGGTCGAACCTGCTGATGATCCTCGTGCTTCTGCCGTTCTGGACCTCGCTTCTGGTCCGCACCACGGCCTGGATCGTGCTCTTGCAGCAGCAAGGCGTGGTCAACGACATCCTCGTCTGGCTAGGGGTGATTGGCAACGGCCAGCGGTTGCAGATGATCTACAACCAGACCGGCACCATCGTCGCCATGACCCATATCCTGCTGCCCTTCATGGTGCTGCCGCTCTATTCCGTCATGCGCACCATCAACCCGAGCTATGTCCGCGCCGCCCGCAGCCTGGGCGCGACCTCATGGACCGCGTTCCGGCGGGTCTATTTCCCGCAGACGCTGCCGGGCTTCGGCGCCGGGGCGCTGCTCGTCTTCATCCTCGCGGTCGGCTACTACATCACGCCGGCGCTGGTCGGCGGCTCGTCGGGGCAGCTGATCTCGAACATGATCGCGGTCCACATGACCGACACGCTGAACTGGTCGCTGGCCGCCGCGCTCGCAGCACTGCTGCTGGCGGGCGTGCTGGCCCTCTACTGGATCTACGACCGGCTGGTCGGCATCGACAACCTGAAGCTGGGGTGACGGATCATGGCGCTGCCCACCTATGCCTCGCCGCTCGAGCGTGTCTGGCACTACACCTATCTGGTGATCTGCTTTGCGATCTTCTTCTTCCTGATCGCGCCGATCATCGTCATCATCCCGCTCAGCTTCAACGCCGAGCCCTATTTCACCTTCACCCCGAAAATGCGCGCGCTCGACCCGGACGGGTTCAGCCTACGCTGGTATGACAACCTGCTGACCTTCGGCATGGCGCAGCCGGACTATCCGCGCGACGCGAACTGGTGGGCGGATGTCTGGCGCAACTCCAAATGGGTGAACGCGGCCAAGAACTCGTTCATCATCGGCGTGTTCGCGACCATCATCGCCACGGTGCTGGGAACGCTCGCCGCCCTGGGCCTCTCGCGGCCCGAGATGCCGGCGCGCCGGGCGATCATGGCGATCCTGATCTCGCCGATGATCGTGCCGCTCATCATCACCGCGACGGGGATGTTCTTTTTCTACTCGAACCCCTGCGCGCCGCTGGCCTGGATCGGGCTCGAGCCGGCCTGCGGAAGGCTGGCGGGAACCTATCTCGGCGTGATCCTCGCCCATGCGACGCTCGGCGTGCCCTTCGTCATCATCACCGTGACCGCGACGCTGGTCGGCTTCGACCGCTCGCTCAGCCGCGCGGCGGCGAGCCTCGGGGCGAACCCGCGCACGACCTTCTTCAAGGTCATCATGCCGCTGATCCTGCCCGGCGTGATCTCGGGCGCGCTGTTCGCCTTCGTGACCAGCTTCGACGAGGTGGTGGCGGTGCTGTTCATCGCCGGCCCGGACCAGCAGACCATCCCGCGGCAGATGTGGAACGGCATCCGCGAGCAGATCAGCCCGGCGATCCTCGCTGTCGCGACGCTGCTGGTGTTCTTCTCGATTGCGCTCCTGACGGTGGTCGAACTCCTGCGCCGCCGGGGCGAGCGGCTGCGCGGCGTCACGCCAAGCTGATGGCGCTTTCCGAGGACGACGTGATCGCCGGCCGCGGCCGCCCCGAGCCGCCGGCGATCGAGGGGTTGACGCCGTTGCAGGAGTTGGACGGGCGCGGGCTGGCGGCGATCCACCGCCTCTATCTGCGCGACCTGCGCGGGATCGAGGTGCTGATGAACGACATCCGCGCCGGGCTGGCCCATCCGGCGGAACTCGCGCCCGCGGTGCGGGGCATGCCGATGGCCGAGAACCTCCGCCTCTTCGGCACCGCCTGCGGCGCCGCCTGCCGGGCGCTGACGAATCACCACATGCTCGAGGACATGTGGCTGTTTCCCGAGGTGGCCGAGCGGGCCGAGGGGCACGGGCCACTTGTCGCCCGCCTGAAGGCCGAGCACGAGGTGATCGAGGCCGGGATCGAGGCGCTTGCGGTCGCGGCCGAGCGGCTGGCCGAGGCGGCAGTGGCCGAGCATTTTGCGGACTGCGCGAGGCTCTACGCGCGGCTGCTGGCGGTGGTGCGCTCGCATTTCGGCTACGAGGAGACGCGGCTTGCCCCGGCGATGGGGGCGCACGGGATCAGGGTATAAGGACGCGATGCGTGGAAACCACGCCCCCTGCGGGCGCGTAGGGTGCGTGCTCTGCACGCACCATCCCGCGCGTTACGGCAGCACCGACAGCCAGAACGCCGCCGTCACGATCGTCGCCGCCGTCCCGATCAGAACCGACGAGGCCGCCACCCGCATCGCCACCCCATACATCGCCGCGAAGAGGTAGGCGTTGACCCCCGACGGCATCGCCGCCGTCACCACCGCCGAGCGGAGCCCGTCCGTCCCGACCTCGAGCGCGCCAGCGACGCCCCAGGTGATCGCCGGATGCAGGAGCAGCGAGGCGGCAACGCAGACCGCGATCATCCCGGCATCCCCCGCCGGCCGGTAGCGGTGCAGCACCCCGCCTAGCCCGAACAGCGCCGCGGGGATCGCCGCCCGCGCCATTATCCCGACCGCGTCCCACGCCCCTTGCGGCAGCACCAGCCCGGCCGAGAGCGCGAGATTCAGCGCCAGCCCGGCCATGATGCCGATGACCAGCGGCGTCCGCAAAACCCCCATGAGCGCCCGAAGGGCCACGCTCCCGACCGAGAGCCGCTGCCCGCGGGCGCGGGTGAACTCCATCACCGTGATGCCGAAGGTGTAGAGCAGCGGCGAATGCATCGCGATGATCGCGAAGTTGCCGGCGAGCGCCGCCTCGCCATAGGCGCGCTCGGTGATCGGCAGGCCGAGGAGCAGCGTGTTCGAGAACATGCAGACGAAGCCGATCGCCACGGCATCCTCGGACCCGCGGCCGAAGGCGAAGCGCGCGGCGGCCCAGCCGGCGAAGTAGCCCGCGAAGGCGCCCGCGTAGAAGGCCGCGAGCATCGCCAGATCGAAATCGAGCGAAAGGTCCAGCCGCGCCATCGACTGCATCAGCAGCACCGGCACGGCGAAGTTCTGCGCGAACCGCTGCACGCCGTCGATCGCGGCGTCGCCGAAGAGGCCGAGGCGCGCGGCGGCATAGCCGAAGCCGAGGACCAGGAACACCGGCAGGATGACGTCGATGAGGGCGACCATCTCAGCCGCTGGTCTCGATCACCATGCCGTCAAAGGCCGGGACCACGTTCTCCGGCGTCTCGGCCATCAGCCGCTCGTAGTCGAGGTCGTGGTGCAGGTTCGTCAGCACTCCTCGCGGCACGCCCGAGCGCGCGAGCCATTCGAGCGCGAGGGCGAGATGCGCGTGGCTCGGATGCGGGTGATAGCGCAGCGCGTCCACGACGAAGACCTCGGCCCCCTCGATCAGCGGCCAGGCGGCGTCGGGGATTTCCAGCACGTCGGGCAGGTAGACGAGGCCGCCCGCGCCCTCGGCGGTGATGCGGAAGCCGAGCGCGGGGATGTCGCCGTGGCTGACCTCGAAGGGCGCGAAGCGAATCTCGCCGCCCTTGCCCTCGACCATGATCGGCTGGTCCTCGATCCGGTAGAGGCGGCAGACTGGCGGGTAGGAGGATCCCGGCGGGGTCTCGAAGATGTAGCCGAAACGCTTCTGCAAGGCCCGCGCGGTCGGCGCGTCGGCCCAGCTGCGGACCATCGCGCGGGCGTTGATCGCCACCTGCCGCAGGTCGTCGATGCCGTGGATGTGGTCGGCATGGGGATGGGTCCAGAGCACGCCGTCGAGCGTGCGGACGCCTGCGTCGAGCATCTGCGGCACGAAATCGGGGCCGGTGTCGATCAGCGCCGTGGTGGTGCCGCCCCGACCCACGCGCTCGACCAGCAGCGAGCAGCGGCGGCGGCGGTTCTTGGGATTGCTCGGGTCGCACGCCCCCCAGTTGCCACCGATCCGCGGCACGCCGCCCGAGGAGCCGCAGCCGAGGATCGTCGCGCGGATCATCGGGCTTTCGGGAACAGGCGGTCGAAATTGGCGGACGTCGCGGCGGCGAACTCCGGGTATTCGAGACCCCAGAGGGGCGCGAGTTTCGCCGCCGTCAGGGCGGTGTAGGCCGGCTCGTTGCGGCGCCCGCGATGCGGCGGCGGTGCGAGATACGGTGCGTCGGTTTCGACCAGGATGCGGTCGAGAGGCGCGGCGGCGAAGATGGCGCGCAGTTCTTCCGAGCGGGGGAAGGCGGCGATGCCCGAGGCGGAGAGATAGAAGCCGAGGTCGAGCGCCGTGCGCGCAAGCGCCGCGCCGGAGGTGAAGCAGTGCATCACGCAGGTGAAGGCCCCGGCCGCATGTTCCTCGGAGAGGATGCGGGCCATGTCCTCGTCGGCGTCCCGGGCGTGGATGATGAGGGGCAGGCCGGTGCGGCGCGCGGCTTCGATGTGGATGCGCAGCGAGGTCTGCTGCTGCGCGGCGCTTTCGGCGGTGTAGTGATAGTCGAGTCCGGTCTCTCCGATGCCCACGAATTTCGGATGCGCGGCGAGGGCGGTCAGCGCTTCCACCGTCGCCATCGGCTCCTCGGCCACGGCCATTGGATGCGTTCCGGCGGCGTAGAAGACGCCGACATGCGCCTCGGCGATGGCGCGGACGGCGGGTTCGGCGGCGAGGCGGGTGCAGATCGTCACCATGCGCGTGACCCCGGCGGCGCGGGCGCGGGCGACGACCTCGGGCAGTTCGTCCGCGAAGTCGGGGAAATCGAGGTGGCAATGGCTGTCGACCAGAGGCGGCAGCGCGGCGGCTTCACTCATGCGGGCGCTTTCTGTCCGTGCGCGGCCGGAACCTGCGCGAGCGTCAGCAGCATATCCATGACGAGCGCCGAGGGGTCAAGGTTGACCGCCCGCCCGGCGCGGGCGCGGGCCGAGGTCTCGGCCTGCGCCGTGGCCCATGCGCGCGAGGCATCGGCGTCCGGTGCGAGGCGGGTGAGCAGTTCGGCCTCGGCTTCGGCGGCTTCGGGGAAGGGCGCGCCGAGCAGGCCGGTGCGAGCGAGCCGGCCGAGGAAGCGGTCGAGCAGCGTGAGGGTCAGGTCGAAGGGATCGCCCTCGGCCGAGGGCCGCGCACCCGCGGCTGCTGCGAGACGGGCGGCCGCCTGACGGTCCATGCGTGGCAGGGTGGCGAAGAGGTCCACGATCTGCTGGTAAACCGCGAGGCCGTCCTGCCCCGTCAGCCGCAGCGCCTCGCCGACCGACCCGCCCGAGAGCGCCGCCAGGCGGGCCGGGTCGCCTTCGGCGCCAAAATCCGCCAGCACGCCCGCCATCGCCTCGGGCGCGAGCGGCGCGAGCCGCAGTACCCGGCAGCGTGAGCGGATCGTGGGCAGGAGCCGCGCGGGCTGATGCGCAACAAGGAAGATGGTGGCGTCCTTCGGCGGCTCCTCCAGCATCTTCAGCAGCGCGTTCGCGGCTGAAGGGTTCAGTTCGTCGGCGGCGTCGATGATGGCGACGCGGCGGCCGCCCTCGGCGGCGCTGAGGTGGAAGAAGGAGAGCAGCTTGCGGATTTCCTCGACTGTGATCTCGGCCCGCAGGCGGCTGGCCTTCTCGTCCCAGGGGCGACGCACGAGGGCGAGGCGCGGCTCGCTGAGTGCGCGGATACGGCGGGCGGTCGCGTCGTCCGGCGGGACGGTGAGGTCGTCGGAGGCGGCGCCCGAGAGCAGCCAGCGGGCGGCGGCCCAGGCGAAGGTGGCCTTGCCGGTGCCGCGCGGGCCGGTCAGCAGCCAGGCGTGGTGCAGGCGGCCAGAGCGGGCGGCGTCGACGAAGGTCCGGGTTGCCTCGTCCTGCCTGATGACGGCGTGAGCCTCGCGCGGATGCGGGGCGCCGGGGACGCGGTCGGGCTCGGGCGGCGGATCGGGTTCGGCGGGGGCGCGGGCCATGTCAGAGCACCGCGCGGATGCGGGCGGCGACGGCATCGGCGGTCCCGGTCGCGTCGATCACGCGAATACGCGCCGGGTGCGCGGCGGCGAGCGCGAGAAAACCCTCGCGCAGGCGGGTCTGGAACGGCAGCCCCATGCCCTCGAAACGGTCCTCGGACCCGCCGCGCGCGGTGCCGCGGGCGAGGGCCTCGGCGGGGTCCATGTCCAGCACGAAGGTTCGGTCGGGCTCGACCCCGATCATCAGCGCGTGGAGCGCGTCCACCGTCGCGGCGAGGTCGGCCCGCGCCGCACCCTGATAGACGCGGGTCGAATCGGCGAAACGGTCGGTGACGACGCTCTCGCCTGCCGCGAGCGCCGGGCGGATCAGCCGCTCGACATGGTCGCGCCGGGCGGCGGTGAAGAGCAGGCATTCGGTCTCGGGCGACCAGCGATCGGCGCGGCCCTCGACCAGCAGGCGGCGGATCTCCTCGGCGCCGGGCGAGCCGCCGGGCTCGCGGGTGAGGTGGACGGTGCGACCCTCCGCGAGCAAGGCCTCGGCCAGAAGGCGGGCCTGCGTGGACTTGCCGCAGCCGTCGATGCCCTCGAAGCTGATGAACAAGGGCGCCTCAGCCGCCCTGCTGCTGCGCCGCGGTCCAGGCGCGGCCGCCGAGCCGCATGGCCGCGGCCTGCATCCGCCCGAGGAATCCCGACTCGGCCACGTCCTGCGCCGCGATCAGCGGCGTCCGCGCCACCGCGCCGCCGGGAATGGTCACGACCAGCTCGCCCAGCCGGTCCCCCTTGGCGATCGGCGCCGCGAGCGGCCCGTCATAGACCGCCTCGGCCGTCACCCCGTCCTCGGCGCCCGCCGGGATCAGCACCCGCACCCCCTCGGCCGTGGTCAGCGCCACGCGGCCGGGCTGTCCCAGCCACACCGGCGCGACCAGCACCGACTGGCCCTGCGGGACCAGCGTCTCCATCGAGAACTCGCGGAAGGCCCAGTTGACGATGCGCTCGGATTCCTCGGCGCGGGCGGCCTCGGTCTCGAGCCCGTTCAGCACGAAGATGATCCGCCGCCCGTCCTGCACCGCGCTGCCGACGAGTCCGTAGCCCGCCTCGGAGGTGTGCCCGGTCTTCAGCCCGTCTGCGCCGATCCCGAGCTTCAGCAGCGGGTTGCGGTTGAAGCGGTTGGCGGGCGCGCGGTCATCATAGGCGAATTCGGTCAGCGCGAAATCGGGATAGAGGTCGGGAAAGTCCTCGATCAGGTGCATCGCGACGATGCCGAGGTCGCGCGCCGACATGCGATGCTCGGGGTCGGGCCAGCCCGAGGCATTGGTCAGATGCGTGTTCGTCAGTCCGATGCGCTTGGCCTCCTCGTTCATGCGCCGCGCGAAGGCGTCCTCGGTCCCGGCGAGGCCCTCGGCCACCACCACGCAGGCGTCGTTGCCGGAAAGGACGATGATGCCCTTGATGAGTTCGTCCACCGTCGGGCGGTCGAGCTCGTTGAGGAACATGGTCGAGCCCTTCATCTGCCGCGCCTTGGTCGAGACCGGCAGCTGCGTGTCGAGTTCGAGCCGCCCCTGCTCGAGCGCCTGGAAGACCATGTAGAGGGTCATCAGCTTCGACATCGACGCGGGCGGCAGGGCGACGTCGGCGTTCTTCTCCATCAGCACGGTGCCGGTGGCGACGTCATAGACCCAGGCGGCGCGGGCGGTGGTGTCGAAGGCCTGCGCGGGCAGCGCGAAAGCGGCGATCGCCGCCAACGCGGCGAGAAGGCGGGCGAGCGGTTGCATCGGGACGTCCTTGCCTGTTTGGCGACAGGGTTACACCGAAGCGGCCTAGCGCCGCAACGCTTGGGGCAGTCGCCGCGGGGGCTGTCTGCCCCCGCACCCCCGAGGATATTTCATCAAGGCAAAGCCAGGATGCGAAAAGGCCCCGGACGGATGCCGGGGCCTTGAGGCAATCGCCGGGTTGGATCAGGCGAGGCTCTGGTCGATGCCCTTGCAGGCCTCCACAAGACCCTTCACCGCGTCCACCGACTTGTCGAGCATCGCCTGCTCGTCGCCGTTCAGCGCGATGTCGATCACCTTCTCGATCCCACCCGCGCCGATCACGGTCGGCACGCCCACATACATCCCGTCGAGGCCGTATGCGCCCGAGACCCAAGCGGCGCAGGGCAGGACGCGCTTCTGATCCTTGAGATAGGCCTCGGCCATCTCGATCGCGCTCATCGCGGGGGCGTAGAAGGCCGAGCCGGTCTTCAGCAGGCCCACGATCTCGGCCCCGCCGTCGCGGGTGCGCTGCACGATCTGGTCGAGCTTCTCCTGCGTCGTCCAGCCCATCTGCACGAGGTCAGGCAGCGGAATCCCGGCGACCGTCGAGTAGCGGACCAGCGGCACCATCGTGTCGCCATGCCCACCGAGGACGAACCCGGTCACGTCGCGCATCGAGACGCCGAACTCGAGGCTGAGGAAGTGGCGGAAGCGGGCCGAATCGAGCACGCCCGCCATTCCGCAGACCTTCTCATGCGGCAGGCCCGAGAACTCGCGCAGCGCCCAGACCATCGCGTCGAGCGGGTTGGTGATGCAGATGACGAAGGCGTCGGGGGCATGGGCCTTGATGCCCTCGCCCACGGCCTTCATGACCTTGAGGTTGATCCCCAGCAGGTCGTCGCGGCTCATGCCGGGCTTCCTCGGCACGCCGGCGGTCACGATGCAGACGTCGGCGCCGGCGATGTCGGCATAGTCGTTGGTGCCCTTGAGATGCGCGTCGAAGCCCTCGGAGGGGCCGGATTCGGCGATGTCGAGGGCCTTGCCCTGCGGAACCCCCTCGGCGATGTCGAACAGCACGACGTCCCCAAGCTCCTTCATCGCCGCGAGATGCGCGAGCGTGCCGCCGATCTGCCCCGCGCCGATCAGCGCGATCCTAGCCCTGGCCATGACGTCCCTCCGTCCTGAAATGATGGCGCCCCCGTTATGCCCGCAGGGCGGCCCTGTCCAGCCCGGGCCCGGCTTGTGGCGGCGCGGCAAGGGGCCTAGAGGCCGCATATGTCCGCCCTGCCGCGCCCGTCCCTCGCATGACGCCCGAAGCCTGGGCGCTCTCCGTCGTGGCGGCGGTCGCCGTCGGGATGGCGAAGGGCGGGCTCAGCATGGTCGGGATGCTGGGGGTGCCGGTGATGGCGCTCGTGATGTCGCCGGTGCAGGCGGCGGGCATCCTGCTGCCGGTCTATATCGTCAGCGACATGGGCGGGCTGATCGCCTATCGGCGCCGCTTCGACCGGCGGGTGCTGGCCACGGCGCTGCCCGGGGCGCTGGCCGGGATCGGGCTCGGCTGGGCGACGGCCTCGATCGTGCCGGAGGCGTTCGTCACCGGCCTCGTCGGGCTGATCGGAGCGGTCTTCGCGCTGAATGCGCTGACCCGCCCCGCGGGGCGGACGCTGCGCCAGCCGCATCCGGGGCGCGGCAGCTTCTGGGGGCTGCTCGCGGGGTTCACCAGCTTCGTCAGCCACTCCGGCGCACCGCCGTGGCAGGTCTATATCCAGCCGCTCGGCCTCGCGCCGCTGACCTTCGCGGGCACGAGCACGGTGTTCTTCGCGGTGGTGAATGCGGCCAAGCTGCCGCCCTACTGGGCGCTCGGGCAGCTCTCGGCGGGGAACCTGCGGGTCTCGGCGGTGCTGGTGCCGCTGGCCTTCGCCTCGGTCTGGATCGGAGTGCGGCTGGTCCGCATCATGCCCATGGCGGTGTTCTACCGCTTCATCACCTGGACCTTGCTGCTTGTCTCGCTGCGGCTGCTGTGGGACGCACTGACCTGACGCCTGCGCTTGTGAACCGGGGGCTTCGCGCCCCCGGACCCCCGCGGGATATTTCGGGACAGAAGAAGGGGAATGCGATGTTCGATCTGGGCGGCCGGCGGGCCCTGGTGACGGGGGCCTCGGGCGGAATCGGCGGCGCGGTGGCGCGGGCGCTGCACGGGGCGGGGGCCGCGGTGGCGCTGTCGGGGACGCGCGAGGCGCCGCTGCGGGAGCTGGCCGGGAGCTTGGGCGAGCGGGCGCATGTGGTGACGGCGGACCTTTCCGATGCGGCCTCGGTCGAGGCGCTGCCGAAGGCGGCGGCGGAGGCGCTCGGCGGCGGGATCGACATCCTCGTCAACAATGCCGGGATCACGCGCGACAACCTCTTCATGCGGATGTCGGACGAGGAGTGGGCGCAGGTTCTGGAGGTGAACCTGACCTCGGCCTTCCGCCTCAGCCGCGCGGTGCTGCGGGGCATGATGAAGGCCCGGCACGGTCGGATCGTCACCGTGACCAGCGTCGTGGGCACCACCGGCAATCCGGGGCAGGGCAATTATGCCGCTGCCAAGGCGGGCCTCGTCGGCATGTCCAAGAGCCTCGCGGCCGAGGTGGCGAGCCGGGGAATCACCGTCAACTGCATCGCGCCGGGCTTCGTCGAGACGGCGATGACCGCGGCGCTGAACGACGAGCAGAAGGCCCGCATCCTCGGCGTCGTGCCGATGGGCCGCATGGGGCGGCCCGAGGAGATCGCGGCCGCGGCGCTCTACCTCGCCAGCGACGAGGCGGGCTACGTCACCGGGGCCACGCTGCATGTCAACGGCGGCATGGCGATGATCTGACGCCCGCCGCTCACAGTCTTGCGCGCGACGGTGAGGGTGTTGTATCCGGCGGATCGAAGGCCGACGGTTGTTCCGTTTCGGCTGGGGCCGCCGCGTGGGCGGCATTCCACCGGGCGGAGGCCCGCCAACGAAGGAAGTGACATGAGCGACATTGCCGAGCGCGTGAAGAAGATCGTCGTCGAACACCTCGGCGTCGAGGAAGAGAAAGTGACCGAGAGCGCGTCCTTCATCGACGACCTGGGCGCCGACAGCCTCGACACGGTCGAGCTGGTCATGGCCTTCGAGGAAGAGTTCGGCATCGAGATCCCGGACGACGCCGCCGAGACCATCCAGACCTTCGGCGACGCGGTGAAATTCATCGACAAGGCGACCGCCTGAGGGCGAAGCCCGCGCGGGCCTGATGGACCATCGGAGTTAGGCGGCGTCCCGCGGGGCGCCGCCTTGTCATTTGCGGGGGCGACCGGCGCGCGTTGCGCGGTCTGGCCCCCGCGTGTATGACCGCCCCCACCGCAAGGCAGCCGCGAGGGACATCATGCGCAGGGTCGTCGTCACCGGGATGGGAATGGTCACGCCGCTTGGCGCGGGGGTGGAGCCGGTCTGGTCGCGCCTGATCGCGGGCGAGTCGGGCGCCGGGCCGATCACCCGCTTCGACGCCTCGGGCGTGGTGACGAAATACGCCTGCGAGATCCCGATGGGCGGCGAGGGCGGCTTCGATCCCGACGACTGCATGGAGGCCAAGGACCGCCGCAAGGTGGACGATTTCATCGTCTATGCCATGGCTGCGGCGCAGATGGCGGTCGAGGACAGCGGCTGGGCGCCCGCGACCGAGGACGAGCGCGAGCGCACCGGCGTCATGATCGGCTCCGGCATCGGCGGGCTCACGACCATCGCCGAGACCGCCGTGCTGCTGAAGGAGCGCGGCGCCAAGCGCGTCTCGCCCTTCTTCATTCCCGGCTCGCTCATCAACCTCGCCTCGGGGCAGGTCTCGATCCGCTTCGGCTTCAAGGGGCCAAACCATTCGGTCGTGACCGCCTGCGCCACCGGCGCGCATGCCATCGGCGACGCGGCGCGGCTGATCCGCGCGGGCGACGCGGAGGTCATGGTTGCGGGCGGCGCCGAGGCGCCGATCAGCGAGATCGGCATTGCCGGCTTCAACGCCTGCAAGGCGCTCTCGACCCGCTGGGACAACGAGCCGAAGCGCGCCTCGCGGCCCTGGGACGCGGACCGCGACGGCTTCGTCATGGGCGAGGGCGGGGGCGTTGTGGTGCTGGAGGAACTGGAGCACGCCAAGGCGCGCGGCGCGCGGATCTATGCCGAGGTGCTGGGCTACGGCCTTTCCGGCGACGCCTATCACATCACCGCGCCGAGCGAGGACGGCGATGGGGGCTTCCGCGCCATGACGGCGGCGCTGAAGCATTCGGGACGGAAGGCGGCGGACATCGACTACATCAACGCCCACGGAACCTCGACGATGGCCGACGTGATCGAACTCGGCGCGGTCGAGCGGCTGCTGGGCGATGCCGCCTCGGGCGCGGTCATGTCCTCGACCAAGTCCTCGATCGGGCACCTGCTGGGCGCGGCGGGTGCGGTCGAGGCGATCTTCTGCATCCTCGCCATCCGCGACCAGATCTGCCCGCCGACGATCAACCTAGACAACCCAGCGGTGGCGGCGAAGGTCGACCTCGCCGCCAATGCCGCGGTGCGCCGCAAGGTCGATCTGGTCATGTCCAACAGCTTCGGCTTCGGCGGCACGAACGCCAGCCTCGTGATGGGCCGCTACGACGCATGATCTGGCGCAACCTCGCCTCGAACTTCCTGACGCTGCTGGTCGTGCTGCTGGTCGCGGCCGCGGGTGTCGTGGCCTGGGGCAAGCAGCAGTATGCGGGGCCGGGGCCCTCGGCCATGGCGCAATGCGTGCAGGTGCGGCCGGGGGCGAGCCTCGATGCGGTCTCGAAGCAATTGCGCGAGCAGGGGGCGATCAGCTCGGCCTATATCTTCCGCACCGGGGCCGACTATGCGGGCCGCTCGCGCGACCTGAAGTTCGGCAGCTACCTCGTGCCGCCGAACGCCAGCATGGCCGAGATCGTGGACGCGATCACCGCGGGGGGGCCCTCGACCTGCGGGACCGAGATCATCTACCGCGTGGGGGTGCGCGGCAACAGCGTGCTGCTGCGCGAGGTGGACCCCGCGACCGGCGAATATGTCGAGAGCGCCCGCTACAACCCCGCGGCCGAGCCCGCGCCCGAGGCGATCACGCAGGCCGAGGCCGGGCGCGACACGCGGATGCGGCTGACGGTAGCCGAGGGCGTGACCAGTTGGCAGGTGGTCGAGGGCTTGCGCCAGATCGACGTGCTGGCGGGCGAGCCGGGGCCGGTGCCGCCGGAGGGCAGCCTCGCGCCCGACACCTATTCGGTCGAGCCGGGGACCGAGCGTGCCCGGTTGCTGGCCGACATGTCCGCGCGGCAGGCGCAGATCCTGCAGGCGGCCTGGGAGGCGCGGCCGTTCGACCTGCCCTACGGCTCGCCCGAGGAGGCCCTCATCATGGCCTCCATCGTCGAGAAGGAGACCGGGGTGGCCGACGAGCGCCCGCAGGTGGCGAGCGTCTTCGTGAACCGCTTGCGCGACGGCATGCGGCTGCAGACCGACCCAACGGTGATCTATGGCGTGACGATGGGCCGCGAGGTGCTGGACCGCGGCTTGCGGCGGTCGGAGCTGGACGCGCGGACGCCTTACAACACCTATCAGGTGGACGGCTTGCCGCCGACGCCGATCGCCAACCCCGGCCGGGCGGCGATCGAGGCGGCGCTGAACCCGGCGGATACCGAATATCTCTACTTCGTCGCGGACGGGACCGGCGGCCACGCCTTCGCCACCACGCTCGAGGAGCACAACCGCAACGTCGCCCGCTGGCGCGAGATCGAGGCCGAGCAGGCCGCCCGAGCCGCGGCGGCGCAGGCGGCGAGCGACGGCTGACTCAGCCCTGACCGGGGGCGTCGGCGTCGTTCTTCGCGGCGGCGGCGGCCTGCGCGTCGGGGGCCTTGCCCGCCATGGTCTCGGGCGCCGCGGCCGGGGCAGGGACCTCGAGGCTCCGCTCGCCATGCGCGCCCACGGCGAGGCCGGCGACGTAGGCCAGCACCTCCGCGGTGCTGCGCCCCTCGCCGATCAGCCGCACGATGGCCGAGCCGACGACGCAGCCGTCGGCAACCGCCGCGACCTCGGCCGCGGCCTCGGGGGAAGCGATGCCGAACCCTACCACCACCGGCAGCGGCGTCGCGGCCTTGATCCGCGCGACCTCCGGCCCGACCGCGGCGGCGTCGGCCGTGGCGGTGCCGGTGATGCCCGTCATCGAGACGTAATAGACGAAACCCGAGGTGTTCTGCAGCACCTTGGGCAGGCGGCGGTCGTCGGTCGTGGGCGTGGCGAGGCGGATGAAGTCGAGGCCCGCCTCGCGCGCCGGGATGCAGAGCTCGGCATCCTCCTCGGGCGGCAGGTCCACGACGATCAGCCCGTCGATCCCAGCCGCAACCGCGCGGGAAAGGAAGCCCTCGACCCCGCCCGGCCCGGCATAGATGGGGTTGTAGTAGCCCATCAGCACGATCGGCGTCGTGTCGTCCTTGCGACGGAACTCGCGCACCATGTCGAGCGTCTGCTGGACGCTGCCGCCCTGGGCGAGCGCGCGTTGCCCGGCCGCCTGGATGGTCGGCCCGTCCGCCATGGGATCGGTGAAGGGCATCCCCAGCTCGATGATGTCGACGCCCGCGCCGGGGAGTCCCGCGATGATCGCGGCCGAGCGCTCGCGGTCGGGATCGCCCGCCATGATGTAGGAGACGAAGGCCTTGCGGTCCTGCCGGCGCAGGCGGTCGAAGCAGGCGGCGATGCGGGTCATGGGCTTGGCCTCTCGTCTCATCCGGGCGCGGCGTTCGGCGCGGGGACGATCAGGCGCGCGGGGCTGTTTCCGTGGCGGAGGCCGGGATCCCGCCCTCCGACACATGCTTCAGCCGTATTCCAGCTTCCCGGTCCCTCGTCAAGTCTCGCGGAGGTCGCAGTCGTGCCGGCGGTTTCTGTGTAAGTTCAGTAGCTTATGAGGGTCAGCGCGCCGTCACCCGCGTCAATACCCCCGCGTCCCCTCACGCCCGCAGCGCATCCACCTTGCCGAAGCGGCGGGGCGCCCTTCGCCGCGGCGCTCCGGCCTCGTCCGCGGCCAGCCCGTCGATGATCGGGCAATCCGGCCGGTCGTCGCCGTGGCAGCGTTTCGCCAGGTTTTCCAGCGTGGCGATCATGGCGCCGATCTCGGCCTGCTTCTGTTTCAGCGCATCGACGTGGCCGAGGGCCAGCGCCTTCACATCGGCGCTCGCCCGTCCGCGGTCGCTCCAGAGGGCCAGCAGCGCGCCGATCTGCTCGACCGTGAAGCCGAGATCGCGGGCGCCGCGGATGAAGCGCAGGCGGTGGATGTCGGCCTCGTCGTAGTCGCGATAGCCGCTCTCGAGCCGGGCGGCCTTGGGGATCAGGCCGGTCTGCTCGTAGTAACGGATCATCTTGGCGCTGACGCCGGAGGCCTCGGCGGCCTGGCCGATATTCATGGTCCGGTTCCTTTCAATGCCGCGGCCAGCCGCCGCCCTGCCTCGGTGCCGTCCGCAAGGTCCGCCGCCAGAACCGGCATGAAGCCCCTGAGGCGCAGCGCGTTCGACAGCACGAAAACGCTCGACATCGCCATGGCGCCCGCCGCCAGCACCGGCGACAGCAGCACGCCCCACACCGGATACAGCACCCCGGCCGCGACCGGGATCAGCGCCGCGTTGTAGGCGAAGGCCCAGAACAGGTTCTGCCGGATGTTGCGGATCGTCGCCTGCGACAGCGCGATGGCGTTCACCACGCCGCGCAGGTCGCTCGACATCAGCACCACATCGGCGGATTCGATCGCCACGTCCGTGCCGGTGCCGATGGCGAGGCCGACATCCGCCTCGGCCAGCGCCGGGGCGTCGTTGATGCCGTCGCCCACGAAGGCGACCTTGCGGCCCCCTGCGCGCAGTTCCCTGACCGCCGTCACCTTGCCGTCCGGCAGCACCTCCGGCACCACCTCGTCGATGCCGAGCTGACGTGCCACGGCCTCGGCGGTGGCGCGGTTGTCGCCGGTGATCATGGCGACGCGCAGGCCGAGATCGTGCAGCGCGCGGATCGCCTCGGGCGTGGTCTCCTTGATCGGGTCGGCGACGGCGATCACCGCGGCCAGCCGGCCGTCGATGGCGGCGTAGAGGGGCGACTTGCCCTCGCCGCCGAGCCGCGCCGCCTCGCCCGCAAAGGCTGTCACGTCATGGCCGAGCGTCACCATGTAGCGGTCGGCGCCGACCGCGACATGGCGGCCGTCCACGGTGGCCGCGACGCCGAAGCCGGGCACCGCGTCGAAGCCCTCGGGCGTGCCGATCCGCAAGCCGCGCGCCTCGGCCGCCGCGACGATGGCGGTCGCGATGGGATGCTCGGACCGGGCCTCGACGGCGGCGACCAGCGCCAGCACCTCGTCGCGCTCGAAGCCCGGGGAGGGGGTCAGGTCGGTGAGTTCGGGGCGGCCCTTCGTCAGGGTGCCGGTCTTGTCGACCGCCACCACCGAGACCTCGCGCAGCGCCTGCAGCGCCTCGCCGCGGCGGAAGAGCACGCCCAGTTCGGCCGCGCGGCCGGTGCCGACCATGATCGAGGTCGGCGTCGCCAGCCCCATAGCGCAGGGGCAAGCGATGATGAGCACGGCGACCGCGTTGACCAGCGCAAAGGTGAGCGCGGGGTCGGGGCCGAAGACCAGCCAGACGACGAAGGTCAGCCCGGCTGCCGCCATGACGGCGGGCACGAACCACGCAGTCACCCGGTCCACGAGCGCCTGGATCGGCAGCTTCGAGCCCTGCGCCTCCTCGACCATGCGGATGATCTGCGCCAGCACCGTCTCGGCGCCGACGCGCGTCGCGCGGAAGGAGAAGGCGCCGGTCCTGTTGATCGTGCCGCCCACGACCTCGGCGCCCGCGCCCTTGGCGACCGGGACCGGCTCCCCGGTGATCATCGACTCGTCGACGTAGGAAGTTCCCTCGACCACCTCGCCATCGACCGGCACCCGCTCGCCGGGGCGGACCTGCACGATGTCGCCCGCGCGAACCTCGGACAGCGGCAGCTCGACCGTGCGGCCGTCGCGCTCGACGCGGGCGGTCCGGGGTTGCAGCCCGACCAGCCGCTTGATCGCCTCGGAGGTGCGGCCCTTGGCCTTCGCCTCGAGATAGCGGCCGAGCAGGATCAGCGTGACGATGACCGCGGCGGCCTCGTAATAGACGTTGGCGGTGCCCTCGGGCAGCACCTGCGGCGCGAAGGTCGCCACCACCGAATAGGCCCAGGCGGCCGAGGTGCCGACCACCACCAGCGAGTTCATGTCGGGCGTGCCGCGCAGCAGCGCGGGCACGCCGCGGCGGAAGAAGCGGCGGCCGGGGCCGAAGAGGATGATGGTCGTCAGCACGAACTGGATGAGCCAGCTGGTCCGCATCCCGACGGTGTTCATCACCAGGTCATGGATCGCGGGAATGAAATGCGAGCCCATCTCGATTACGAAGATCGGCAGCGTCAGCAGCCCCGCGATCAGGGTCGAACGGCGGAGGTCCTCGAGTTCGCGTTCGCGGGCCTCGCGTTCGCGGTCGGCAGAGGCGCCCTCGATCCGATGCGGCTCGTAGCCCGCGCCCCGGATCGCGGCCTCAAGGGCCTCGACCGGGGTAACGCCGGGGGGATGGCGCACGCTCACCCGCTCGGTCGCAAGGTTGACCGTCGCGGCGCTGACGCCCGGCACGGCCTTCACCGCCTTCTCGACATGGGCGACGCAGGAGGCGCAGGTCATGCCGGTCACGCCCAGCTCGGTCGTGACCTCCGGCACCTCGTAGCCCGCGCCTTCGACCGCGCGCACGAGTGCCGCGGCGTCGGGCTGGCCCCTGAACGTGACATCCGCGCGCCCGGTGGCGAGGTTCACGTTGACCTTCGCCACCTCCGGCACCTTGGCGATGGCTTTCTCGACATGGGCCACGCAGGAGGCGCAGGTCATGCCCTCGACCGGGAGGCTGAGTGAGCGCGGAGATGGAGCGGCCTTTGTCATGGCAAGCGTTCCTCCTGATCCATGCCCGTGCAGATAAGGGTTCCCATGATGGGAAGGTCAAGGCCTGTCCTGCGGGGTGGCGGCCCTTGACCTTGCCATCGTGGCAAGGCCCAGCTTGACCGGAGGACAACCCCGAAAGAGAGTTCGCATGTTCCAGTTCGCCGTCCCCGACATGCATTGCGGCGCCTGCGCCCGGCGCGTCACCAACGCCATCCTGAGCGTCGATCCGAAGGCCGAGGTCGTCACCGATCCGCCCGCCCGTGATCTGCAGGTCACGACGCAGGCGGAGGAGCAGGCGATCCTCGCCGCTCTGGCCGAGGCCGGCTATCCGGCCGAGCGGAAGGGGCAGCAGGCCCCCGCCTGAGGTTCAGATTGCTCCCCGGCAGCGAGCGAGGGCCGGGCGGACATCGCTCCGCGATCGGCCGCGGCATGATGCCGTGGAGCGGCGCCAACCCGGCCGGGTTTCTGCATACAAAGCCGGGCAGGGCCAACCGCCGGTCCGGCACGACCCGCTCGCGAACCGCCAAACAGCGCAGGTAACACCGGATCAAAATCGCTTGACCAGGGCAACAATGTATACAAACCTCGCCGCCATTCGCGCCCCGGCGAGGGCGCGACAGTGCCAACAGGCACAGTTGGGGGGAGGGAGAGGACATGATCCATCTGAAGCCGCGCCGCTTCGGCGCGGGGCTCGCGGTCGGGCTGCTGGCGGCCACCTCGGCGCTCGCGCAGGACGCGGCGCTCGGCGAGGCGGTGCAGCCGCTGAGCGTTGTCTACTACGCCGCCGACATGGGCCCGGAGTTCGAGCAGTCGGCCCGCGCGCTGGCCGACGAATGGCAGAAGCTGGGCGTCACGCTGCAGCTGGTGCCGGTGCAGTTCTCGACCTTCGTGTCGCAGTTCGTCGTCGGCGGCCAGCTCGAGGATATCGGCGTCTTCACCGTGGGCGCCGACCCCGACCGGGTCGATCCGGCCTACTGGGTCCACGACATCGCCGCCTGCGGCCAGCGGCGCAACGGCTCGAAATGGTGCGACGAGGAATACACCGCGCTCGCCACCGCGCAGCGCGCGATGATCAATCCCGACGAGCGGCTCGAGGCGGTGCACGAGTTGCAGGAGATGTTGGTCGAGGAGATGCCCTTCTTTCCGGTCATCAACCGCACCTACGGCATCATCTACAACAGCGACAAATGGGAGAGCGTGACCTCCCCCGAGCCGGTCGCGGCGCATGAATCGCTGGTGGACCCGTGGCTCTCGGCGCGGCCGCTGACCGACGACCGCTGGCTCGACTGGGCCTATTTCGAGGATGTCAGCACCTACAACCCGCTCGCCGAGGAAGGCGCGGTCGGCTGGGTGCGCTACATCTTCGACACCTTCGCCAAGAACAACGCCGCCGGCGAGACGGTGCCCTGGGCGGCGGAATCCTGGACCTGGGTGGACGATCGCACGGTCGAGGTGAAGCTGCGGGACGGCATGACATTCCACGACGGCGAGGCGGTGACGGCGGACGATGCCGTGTTCACCATCCAGAACGTCATCGCGTGGCAGCCGCCGGCCATGTCGGCGCGGATCGGCAACCTCGAGGGCGCCGAGAAGGTGGACGACCTGACCTTCCGCGTCCAGCTGAAGGAGCCCGACGCCGCCTTCGAGACCACCGTGTTGACCTTCCTGTTCCTGCTGCCCGAGCATGTCTGGGCCGAGGCGCCGGAGAACGCGGTCGAATGGGACATCGTCGCCGCCGGGAAGGTGGTCGGCAGCGGCCCGTTCAAGTTCAAGACCTGGCGCGTGAACGAGGTCCACGAGCTCGAGGCCTATCCGACCCATTTCAACCCGCCGCAGTATGACGGCCTGCGCCGCCTCGCGCTGGGTCAGGCGGACGCGATCCGCGCCGCGCTCCTCGACGGCACCGGCGACATCGCCACGACCGTGCTGCCTGTGGCGACGATGAACGACCTCGCGATGCAGAACGACCATCTCGAATTCATCGAAGTGCCGTCGCATTCGACCATGTTCGTCTGGCTCAACAACGAGAAGGCGCCCTTCGACGACCGCGCCTTCCGCATGGCGCTGCGCACCGCCTCGAACAAGCAGCGGGTGGTGATCGAGGGCTGGCAGGGCTTCGGCATCCCGGCCGCCGAAGGGCAGGTGCCGCGCGTCCTCGGCCGCTGGCACAACGGCGAGCTCGAGCAGATCGAGTTCGACGTGGAGGCCGCCCGCGCGATCCTCGAGGAGGCCGGCTACGGCTGGGATTCGCGCGGCGCGCTGCACTATCCGCCGGGCTGAGGCCACGCAAGCGATCCGGCCGGGGCGTTCGCGTCCCGGCCCATCCATGACCTTCTGAGGGAACCGGCCGACCATGCGCGCCTATATCCTGCGACGCCTCGCGCAGTCCGTGCTCGTGGTGCTGGCCGTGACCACGATCATGTTCTTCATGTTCCGGGTGGTGCCCTCGGACCCGACCGTGATGCTGGTCGAGCGCGGCATCTCGGAGGAGGCGCGGCAGGCGCTGCTGGAACGCTGGGGGCTGACCGGCTCGCTCTGGGAGCAGTACCTGCGCTACATGGGCAACCTGCTGGTCGGCGATTTCGGCAGCTCGTTCTTCTACCGCCAGCCGGTCTGGGACGTGCTGCTGCCGCGCATCGCCAACACGCTCTGGATCGCGGTGCCGGGCCTGCTGCTGGGCGCGCTGATCGGCTCGGCGCTCGGCATGGTCGTCGGCTGGGCGCGCCGCGGCGGCGCGGTCGAGCGCGGCGGGATCCTCGTCGCCACCATCATCCGCGGCACGCCGAGCTTCATCATCGGCATCGCGCTGCTGGCGATCTTCTCGAGCTGGCTCGGCTGGCTGCCCGGCTTCGGCATGGGCGATGCGGGCGGCGCGACCGGCCTCGCGCGGTATCTGCGCTGGGACTTCCTGCTGCACCTGATCCTGCCGCTGATGGCGGTGGTGATCTACTTCCTGCCTGAGAACCTGCTCCTGATGCGCTCCGGCGTGGTCGAGAACCGGACCGAGGACTACATCGAACTGGTCCGCGCCAAGGGCGTCTCGGACGCGCGGGTGGCGTGGCACGCGGGGCGCAACTCGCTCTTGCCGCTCATCACCTGGCTGTTCCCGGCGCTGGCCGAGACCATCGCCGGCATCGTCGTGATCGAGATCGTGTTCAGCTGGCCCGGCATCGGCCGCGAACTGGTCCTCGCCGTCACGCGGCAGGACTATCCGGTGGCGCAGGCCGCCTTCTTCCTACTCGCGGTGATGATCGTGCTGGCGAACCTCGCCGCCGACCTGACCTACGGCAAGCTCGACCCCCGCGTGGTCTACAAGTGAGGGCCGCATGTCCGTGACCGCAGAACACGCCTCGCCCCGCCGCTTGGCCTGGCTGACCGATCCGCTGCGCCTGCTGATGAGCGACAGCTTCGCGGTGGCGGGCGTGACGGTGTTCGGCATTTTCGTCCTGATCGCGATCTTCGCGCCCTGGATCGCCACCCATCCGCCCTACGAATCCGCGCTCTCGCCCGAGGGCCGGCTGCTGCGCTTGCAACCGCCCTCGGCCGAGCACTGGTTCGGCACCACGACCTTCGGCCATGACGTCTTCTCGCAGTTCATCCTCGGCTTCCGCATCGCGCTGATGGTGGGAGTGCTGGGCGCGCTTGCGGTGGGCGTGATCTCGACGATGTTCGGGGTGATCTCGGGCTATTTCGGCGGTCTGATCGACGACATCCTGATGCGGATCACCGATGTCGCGCTGTCGATCCCGACGCTGCCCTTCGCCATCGTCGCCGTGGGCCTTCTCGGTCCCAGCATCAACAACATCATCCTCGTGATCGCGCTGCTGTTCTGGCGCAACGGCGCGCGGATCATCCGCTCGGCCGTGCTGACCGAGCGCGAGCGGGTCTATGTCCGCTGGGCGCGGGCGGCGGGGGCCTCGCACCTCCACATCATCCTGCGCCACATCCTGCCCAACGTGTTCCGCGTGGTGTTCCTGTGGATCACCATGTCGGTCGCCTTCGCCATCCTGACCGAGGCGAGCCTCAGCTTCATCGGCCTCGGCGACCCCTCGGTGGTCAGCTGGGGGCAGATGCTCAACACCGCCTTTTCCAGCGGCAACCTGCGAACCGCCTGGTGGTGGGTGGTGCCGCCCTCGGTCGCGCTCGTGATGCTGATCTCGGCACTCTACCTGATCGGCCGCGCCTTCGAGGAGCAGACCAACCCCCGCCTGCGGAGGAACTGACCATGGCCGACGCGACCGAAACCGACTTCGACCGCCGCCTGAACCTCAAGCCCCCGGTGCGGCTGACGGTCGAGGGGCTGCGCGTCATCTACCGCACACGCCGCGGCCCGTTCCAGGCGGTTGACGGCATCTCCTTCGAGGTCGAGCCGGGCACCGTCCTCGGCCTCGTGGGCGAGAGCGGCTGTGGCAAGAGCACGGTCGTCAAGGCGCTGATGCGGCTGCTGCCGGACGGCACGCGGATCGAAGGGCGAGTGCTGCTCGATGGACAGGACCTGCTGGCGATGGACAAGCGCGCCCTCCGCCGGGTCCGCTGGAACAAGGTCGCGCTCATCACGCAGAGCGCGATGAACGCGCTCGACCCGGTGATCCGCGTGGGCGACCAGATCGTCGAGTCGATCCGCGCGCATGAGGCGGTGGACCGCGCCACCGCGTGGCGCCGGGCCGAGACGCTGTTCCGCCTCGTCGGCCTCCCCGCCCATCGGCTGAACGAGTTCCCGCACCAGTTCTCGGGCGGGATGCGGCAGCGGGCGGTGATCGCCATGGCGCTCAGCCTCAACGCCGGGCTGCTGCTGGCGGACGAGCCGACCACCGCGCTCGACCCGATCATGCAGGACCAGATCATGTCGCGCATCCGCGGCATCCAGGAATTGCTGCACCGCTCGATGATCCTGGTCACGCACGACATCGGCCTCGTGGCCGAGAACTGCGACATGGTGGCGGTGATGTATGCCGGCCAGATCATCGAGAAGGGGCCGGTAGCCGAAGTGCTGGTGAAGCCGCGCCACCCCTACACCATCGGGCTGCACAACGCCTTCCCGCGGATGCCGGAGGAGGGCGAGGCGCGGCCGCCGCTGATCTCCATCGCCGGGGGCCTGCCGAACCTGCTGAACCCCCCGCCCGGCTGCCGCTTCGCCCCGCGCTGCCCCTTTGCCACCGAGCGTTGCCGGGTCGAAACTCCGCCCCTGCGGGAGCTTGAGCCGGGCCATTCCGCGGCCTGCCACTACGCCGAGCGGGCCGAGGATTTCCGCCGGCTGGGCCTGCTGCCCGAGACCTGGGCCGTGAAGGAAGCCGCCGCGTGAGACAGCCAGCCTCCGCCGCGCCGATGATCGAGGCCCGCGACCTGAAGACCCATTTCCGCGTCGGCGGCGGCGTCTTTACGGCGCTCGCCGGGCAGAAGCCGCAAGTCGCCCGCGCCCTCGACGGCGTCGACCTGACGATCCGCGCGGGCGAGGTCGTGGGCCTCGTGGGCGAGAGCGGCTGCGGCAAGTCCACCCTCGGCATGACCCTCGTGCGGATGGTCGAGCCGACCGGCGGCGAGATCCTCCACGACGGCCAGCCGATCACCGGCATCGCGGGCGCCCGCCTCAAGGCCTATCGCGCCCGCGCGCAGATCATCTTTCAGGACCCTTACAGCTCGCTGAACCCGCGCCTGACCGTGGGCCGGATCGTCGGCGAGGCGCTGCAGATCCACGGCATCGGCACCCGCGCCGACCGGACCGAGCGGATGCGCGACGCGCTGCGCAAGGTCCGCCTGCCGCCGGAGGAGTTCGAGGACCGCTTCCCCTCCGACCTCTCGGGCGGCCAGCGGCAGCGGGTGGCGATCGCCCGCGGCCTCGTCCTCGATCCGTCCTTCATCGTCGCCGACGAGCCGGTGTCGATGCTGGACGTGTCGGTGCAGGCGGGCGTGCTGGAACTGCTGGACGAGCTGTCGCGCAATCTCGGCCTCGCGGTGCTCTACATCTCGCACGACATCGCCACCGTGGGCTACATCTGCGACCGCGTGGCGGTGATGTATCTCGGCCGCGTGGTCGAGGAGGGGCCGGTCCGGACCATCCTGCGGCACCCGAAGCACCCCTATACGCAGCGCCTGATGGCGGCGATCCCGAACGTGGACCCGCTGGTCCGTCGCCCGCGCGTGGTCCTCGAGGGCGACGTGCCCTCGCCGCTAAACGTGCCTGCGGGCTGCCGCTTCGTGACCCGCTGCCCCTACGCGCAGGAGATCTGCCGAAGGGCGGAGCCGGACCTGCTGCGCGAGGGCGACGGCCGCACGGCGCGCTGCCACCTCTACGGCGCGCTCGCCGGAACCCCCGTGGCCGCCGAGGCGGCGAAGGATGCCGCGGCCATCGCCGCCTGATCTGACACACGAAGACCCACAGGAAGACGACATGACCGAAGCGCAGGAATACCCCGTCGAACGCCTCTGGAAGCACATCGCCTTCCGCAATCCGGCCGCCTTCACGGAAACCTACGGCTTCTCCGGCAGTCAGGGCATGGTCAACCTCGAGGGCGTGCTGATCCGCCCCCAGGGGCACGAGAGCAAGACCCTGCTGATCTTCATGCACCCGGCCTCGACGCTGCAACTGCTGCCGCTGCCGAACCGCCTCGCGGCGCTCGGCTGCCATGTCCTCGCCGCCGGCAGCCGCTATCAGCGCAACGACACGGCGCTGATCATGGAGAACGTGCTGGTCGATCTCGGCGCCTATATCCGCGCCGCGAAGGAGGATTGGGGCTACGAGAAGATCGTCCTCTGCGGCTGGAGCGGGGGCGGCTCGCTGGCCTCTTACTACCAGAGCCAGGCCGAGAACCCGACCGTGACCGACACGCCCGCGGGCGATCCGGCCGATATCCGCGCCGCCGGGCTGATCCCCGCGGACGCGCAGATGAACCTCGCGGCACACTACTCGCGGGCGCGGCTGCTGGCGGAATGGATCGACCCCTCGGTGCGGGACGAGAACGACCCCGACGACCGCGACCCGGCGCTCGACCTCTACGGTCCCGGCTATGCCGACCGGCGCTTCGACGCGGAGTTCCTCGACACCTACCGCGCCGCCCAGCTTGACCGCGTGCGCCGCATCACCGCCCGCGTGCGCGACACGCTCGACACGCTCAAGGCCCGCGGCGGGGCCGAGGTCGAGCGCGGTTTCGTCACCTACCGCACCATGGCCGACCCGCGCTTCATCGACACCACGATCGAGCCGAACGGCCGCAAGCCGCTCTGGACCTATCTCGGCCATCCGGAGACGGTGAACAGCGGCCCCGTCGGCCTCGCCCGCTTCTCGACGCTGCGCAGCTGGCTGTCGCAATGGTCCATCGACGACGCCCGCGCCGACAGCCTGAAATGCGGCCGCGCGATCACGGTGCCGTTCCTCGCCATCGAATGCGGCGCCGACGATGCCGTGCCGCAGAGCCATACGCGCCTGATCCACGACGCGATGGGCAGCCGCGACAAGACGATGCATCTGGTGGAGGGGGCGAACCACTACTTCGTCGGTCAGCCCGAGCACCTGAACACCGCCGCGGGCCATGTCCTCGACTGGCTGCGCGCGCGGGACTTCGTCTGACGCAGCCATGCGCCAGGACGTCTATGAGCTGATCCGCGGCCTGATCCTCGCGGGCGAGTATATCAGCGGCGATCCGATGCCCGAGGAGCAGCTGGCCGAGCGTCTGCAGGTCAGCCGCACCCCGGTCCGCGAGGCGATGAAGCGGCTGCAATCCGAAGGAATCATCGAGCGGCGCGAGAACCGCCGCGCCTATCTGGCCGAGGTGAACCCGGTCACGGTCGTGGATATCTTCATGGTCCGCGCCCGGCTCGAGCCGATGGCCGCGAAGCTGGCGGCGTCGCGGGTGGACGAGGGCTTCCTCGCCGCCCTCGAGGCGCGGATCGCGGAGATGGAGACCGCCCGCCTCGCGGCCGAGCCGGACCTGCGCCTCTACCGGCAGGCGAACGAGGGCTTCCACTGGGCGATCCTCAAGCAGTCGGGCAGCGGCGCGCTCGACAGCACGGTGCGCAGCGTGGCGCGGCGGCGGATCACCAGCCCGACCTTCCGCGGCTGGACCGCCGAGGAGCTGGAGCGCAGCCAGTCGCATCACCGCGAGCTGCTGGCCGCCTTCCGCCTCAACGATCCCGACTGGGCCGAGGCGGTGATGACCGCGCATCTCCATGCCGCGCGGGCAACCTATTTCCGGCTGTCGGGCCTCGCCTCCGGCCGGGCATCTGAAGACGACTGAACCAGGGAGCAGACAATGCGCATCGTGAGCTATCGGACGGGCAACGAGACCCGCATCGGCATCAGGACGGAGGACGGGCTGCGGGACGCGGGGGCCTTCCCGGCCAGTGCCGAAGCGTTCGGCAGCCTCGCGGAAACCGGCCTGCAACCCGGCACGAGGGTGCCCGAGGGCTGGACCCCGGCCATCCCGCTGATCCCCGGCGCGCGGATCATCTGCATCGGCCTGAACTATGCCGAGCACGCCAAGGAGGGCGGCCGTGAGCCGCCGGACTATCCGGGCCTGTTCCTGCGGGTGGACACCTCGCTCGCCGCCAATGGCGAGGCGGTGCCGATGCCCGCGGTCAGCGACCGCATGGACTGGGAGGCCGAGCTTCTGGTCGTGATCGGCAAGGGCGGCCGCGCGATCCCCGAGGCGCAGGCGCTCGACCACGTCTTCGGCTACGGCGTCTTCAACGACATCTCGATCCGCGACTATCAGCGCAAGGGCGCGCAATGGACGCCAGGCAAGAACTTCGACCGCACCGGCGTCACCGGCGAGGAGATCGTCACGCCCGACGAGCTGCCCAAGGGTGCCACCGGCCTCGGCATCCGCGCGATCCTGAACGGGCAGGTGATGCAGGACGCCAACACCGACATGATGATCTTCCCCGTCGCGAAGGCGATCTCGATCATCAGCGAGTTCATGACCCTGAAGCCCGGCGACCTGATCGCCACCGGCACGCCCTCGGGCGTCGGCTACGCGCGCACGCCTCCGGTGTTCATGAAGCCCGGCGACGAGATCGTGATCGAGATCGACCGCGTGGGCCGCATCGCCTCGAAGATCGAGGGGTAGCCTCAGCCGGCCAGCATCCTCGCGCCGTCGAGGATGCCGAGCACCGGGCGTTTGAGGGCGCGGCGCAGGGCGGCTCCATAGGGCGGCAGGTTCCCGCATTCGAGGACGATGGCGCCGATATCGGGGTGCCGCGCAGTCAGCGCGCGCCCGGTCTCCACGACGAGCGCTCCCATCCGCGCGGGATCGAAGCTCCCGGCCTGCTCGTCGCGCGGACGCAGGAACACGCTCGCGAACTCGGCGAAGCCGTCCAGCCCGGCGATCCGCACCTCGTCCGGCGCAGTCCCGGCCGCCGCGAGGCTGCGCGGCCCGAGGCTTGCGGCGGAGGCGGTCAGCACGCCCACCGGGCGGTTGCCCGTGAGTGCCCGCGCGAGCGGCACGAGGCTCAAGCCCGACAGCAGCACCGGGATCGCCACCGCCTGCGCGATCCGCTCCTGCATCGAGACCAGGAAGCCGCAGGTCGAGGTGAGCATCACCGCGCCCTCGGCCTCCAGCTCGCGGGCGGCGGCGACGAAGCGTTCCGCCAGCTCCGGCGGCGGCACCCCGTCGCGCACGATCTCGGGGCTGTCCGCTCCCGTCACCACCCGCACCCGCGCGGGCAGGTGATAGCTGCCCGGATGCCCGGCATCGCCCAAGATGCGGGGGAAGCGCGTGTCGAGGCTCAGGACGCCGATGAAGCTCAGGACCCGTGCCCCTCATGCGCGTGGTCGAGCGCGTTCTGCAGCAGCGTGGCGACGTGGTGGTCGGCCAGCCGATACCACGCGGTGCGGCCTTCCTTGCGGAAGGCCACGATCTGGTGGGCGCGCAGCAGGCGCAGCTGGTGGCTGGCGGCGCTTTCGGAGATGCCGGCGACGCGGGCCAGGTCCGCGACCCGCATCTCGCGCCCGCGCAGCGCCAGCAGGATCTTCATCCGCGTGAGGTCGGCGCAGACCTTCAGGATCTCGACCGCGCCGGAGATGCAGGGCTCGTGCGGCAGGCCTGCGCGGATGCGGGCGGCGGCCTCGGGGCCGCTGATCGGCGGGGCGGCGGTGTCGGTCATGCCGGGCAGTCTAGGCTGGGGCCGGAAGCGGCACAATCGCCTCAGCAGCCGAGCGCGCAGCCGTCCTTGCGCCCGTCCGACGCCGCCTCCAGCACGCCGTCCCCGCGGATCCAGATCGCCTGCGCGCCGCCGATGGGTCCCTCCGGCCGCTCGATCCGGTGGCCCATCGCGGCGAGTTCCGCAGCAACTGCATCGCCATAGCCGCGCTCGAGCCGCAGCGCGCCCGCCTCGGGGAAGCTGCGCGGGGCGTCGATGGCGGCCTGCAGGTCCATGCCGTAATCGACGAAGTTCGACACGAAGCGGGCATGGCCCGCCGCCTGATAGGCGCCGCCCATCACGCCGAACGGCATCACCACGCGCCCCTCGCGCCGCAGCATCCCCGGGATGATCGTGTGCAGCGGCCGCCGCCCCGGCGCCATCTCGTTCGGATGCCCTTCGGCCAGCGAGAACCCCGCGCCACGGTTCTGCAGCATGATGCCGAAGCGCGGCGAGGCGATGCCGGAGCCGAAGGGGTGGAACAGCGAATAGATCAGCGACACTGCCATGCGGTCGCGGTCCACCACGGTAATGTAGATCGTGTCGCGGTGGATCGCCTCGGTCAGCGGCGCGGGATCTGCCATCGGACGGGCCGGGTCGATCAGCGCGGCGAGCGCCTCGGCCGTAGCGGGGTTCAGCATGTGGTCGAGGCGGCCGCCCCCCTCCGCGATGAAACGGTTGCGGGCGTCGTAGGCGAGCTTCGCCGCCTCGGCTTCCAGATGCACCCGCTCGGCCCCGAACGGGTCCATGGCGGCGAGGTGGAAATGCGACAGGATGTTGAGCATCAGCAGCGCCGCCGCGCCCTGGCCGTTCGGCGGCAGCTCGATCAGTTCGGTGCCGCGGTAGTCGGTCGAGATCGGCGCGCAATACTCGCCGGCGGCGGCGGCCAGGTCGTCGGCGGTGTGGACGCCGCCGGCGTCGGACAGCGCGGCCAGCATGTCTTCGGCCACCTCTCCCGCGTAGAAGCCGTCGCGGCCGTCGCGGGCGATGCGGCGCAGAACCTCGGCCTGGCCGGGCAGGGCGAAGATCTCTCCCACCCGCGGCGCGCGGCCGCCGGGCAGGAAATGCCCGCGGGCCGCGGGATGCAGCGCCTTCGCGTAGGTCGGCCAGTCATGGGCCACGCGCGGGGCGACGGGCACGCCCTCGTCGAAATAGCGGATCGAGGGGGCCAGGACGGCATCGACGCCGATCCGCCCGTGATCGCCGAGCAGGCGCAGGAAGCCGTCGATCGCCGTGGGGATCGTCACCGCCTCGGCCGCGTGCAGCGGCACCGCCTCGATGCCGCGCTCGCGCAGGCGCGCGGCGTCGGCGGCGGCGGGCGCGCGGCGCGAGCCGTTCAGCCCGATGACCTCCGCCTCGCCCTCGCGGCTGGCCAGCACGAAGCAGTCGCCGCCGATGCCGCACATATGCGGCTCGCAGACGCCGAGCAGCACCGCCCCCGCGATGGCCGCGTCCATCGCGTTGCCGCCGCGCGCGAGGATGTCCAGCGCCACCTTGGCCGCCAGCGGATGCGAGGTGGCGCAGGCGCCGTTCCGCGCGAAGACGGCCGAGCGGCCGGGCAGGTGGAAATCGCGCGTCGGGCTGGTCACGTCTGGCTCCTCCGTTGCCTGCCTTGGCATGACGGAGGCGCGGGGCCGAGGCAACCGCTGGATCGCGGGACAAGCCGAAGGGAAGCCGGTGAACAGCCAGGGCAGGCACCGGCGGCGTTCTCCTCCCCCTCCTGCGAACCGAATTGACTGGCCGCCGGGTCTATGTGACGGGTCTTTGCGCCGCCGGAGGGGCTGGCGAGGAGGAGGCTTCGCGCGTGACCGACACCGTTCTGACCGGGCTGGACGAGGGCGTCCTGACGCTGACGCTCAACCGCCCCGACAAGCTCAATTCCTTCACGCCCGAGATGCTCGGTGCGCTGCAGGCGGGCTTCGAGCGCGCCCGCGACGATGCCGAAATCCGCGCCGTGCTGCTGACCGGCGCGGGCCGCGGCTTCTGCGCGGGGCAGGACCTCGGCGGGCGCGACCCGAGGAACGGCGGCGAAATCCCCGACCTCGGCACCACGCTCGACACCTACTACAACCCGCTGCTGCGCCTGATCCGGGGCCTCGAGAAGCCCGTCGTCTGCGCCGTCAACGGCGTCGCCGCGGGGGCGGGGGCGAATGTGGCGCTCGCCTGCGACATCGTGCTTGCCGCGCGCTCGGCGACGTTCATCCAGGCGTTCTCGAAAATCGGCCTCGTGCCCGACGCAGGCGGAAGCTGGCTGCTGCCGCGGCTGGTGGGCGAGGCGCGGGCCAAGGGCCTCGCGTTGACGGCCGAGCCGCTGCCCTCCGCGACCGCGGCGGAATGGGGCATGATCTGGAAGGCCGTGGACGACGCGGTTCTGATGGAGGAGGCGACCGCGCTCGCCCGCCGCCTCGCCGCCGGGCCGACGCTGAGCCACGGCTTGACCAAGCGGCTGATTAACGGCGCCGCCTCCCGCAGCTTCGACGAGCAACTCGACCACGAGCGCGACCTGCAGGCCGCGGCGGGCCGCAGCGAGGATTACTGCGAGGGCGTGACAGCTTTCCTGGAGAAGCGTCCGGCCGGGTTCCGCGGCCGATGACCCGCGCCGCGGACATGACCCCGCAGGCGCTCGCCGAAGCCTCGGCCGCCGCCATCTGGGCTGACGACCGCGCCGCGCAGCATCTCGGCATGCGCCTCGACCGCGTGGCGCCCGGCGAGGCGGTGATGAGCATGACCGTCACCGAAGCGATGCTGAACGGCCTCGGCAACGGCCATGGCGGCTACATCTTCACGCTCGCCGACAGCGCCTTCGCCTTCGCCTGCAACAGCCACAACGCCGTCACGGTCGCGCAGCAGGCCTCGATCAACTTCACCGCGCCCGTCCGCCTCGGCGACCGCCTGACAGCGACGGCGCGCGAGCAGTCCCGGACCGGGCGCTCGGGCGTCTACGACGTCGACGTGACGAACCAGGACGGCCGCATCATCGCGCATTTCCGCGGCCTCGCGCGGACCATCGCCGGCAGCCACGTGCCCGAGTGACCCCCATGCGAGGGCGGCGTCATGGAGGACCCGACGCCGCTGACCATCCGCGTCGAGCGCGAGGCCCCCTGCGTGCAAGACGACCGGCCGAAAGGCGGGCAGAACGGGAATGGCCCGCACCCGCCCCACCGATTTCGATCTGAACGGGGTCTCGTCAGCCCCCTCACGCTGTCCCACCGGCTCGCCCCGGCCGTCTTCCCCTCCAGCCCTGTCCGGCCTTGGTCAGACCCTCTCGAGCACGAGCGCGATGCCCTGGCCCACGCCAACGCACATCGTGCAAAGCGCATAGCGCCCGCCGGTGCGGCCCAGCTGCCAGGTCGCCGTGGTCACGAGCCGCGCCCCCGACATGCCGAGCGGATGGCCCAGGGCAATCGCGCCGCCGTTCGGATTCACATGCGGCGCGTTGTCCGGCAGGCCAAGCTCGCGCGTGACGGCGAGGCCCTGCGCCGCGAAGGCTTCGTTCAGCTCGATCACGTCCATCTGGTCGAGGCTCAGCCCCGCGATGTCCAGCACGCGGCGGACTGCCGGGACCGGGCCGATGCCCATCACCCGCGGCTCCACCCCCGCCGCCGCCATCGCCACGACGCGGGCGCGGGGCGTGAGGCCCTGCGCCGCCGCCATTTCCTCCGAGGCGACGATCAGGGCCGCCGCGCCATCGTTCACGCCCGAGGCGTTGCCCGCCGTCACCGTCAGGTCGGGACCGTTCACGCCCTTCAGCTTCGCTAACTGCTCGACCGAAGTGCCGGGGCGGGGATGCTCGTCGGTGTCCACGGTGATGTGGTCGCCCTTCCGCTGCGGGATTTTCACCGGCACGATCTCGTCCCTGAAGCGCCCCGCCTCTTGCGCCGCGGCCCAGCGGGCCTGGCTGCGGGCGGCGAAGGCGTCCTGGTCCGCGCGGCTGACGCCGTAGTCGGCGGCGACGTTGTCGGCGGTCTCGGGCATCGAGTCGGTGCCATGGGCGTGCTTCATCTTCGGATTGACGAAACGCCAGCCGATGGTGGTGTCATAGACGGCGTTCTGGCGGCTGAAGGCGGCCTCGGCCTTGGGCATGACGAACGGCGCGCGGCTCATGCTTTCGACCCCGCCGGCGATCACCATGCGGCAGTCGCCCGCCCGGATCGCGCGCGCGGCCATGCCGACGGCATCCATCCCCGAGCCGCAGAGGCGGTTCACGGTCGTCCCCGGCACGCTGACCGGCAGCCCCGCCAGCAGCGCGGCCATGCGGCCCACATTGCGGTTGTCCTCGCCCGCCTGATTGGCGCAGCCAAAGACCAGGTCGTCCACCGCGGCCCAGTCGACGCCGCCATTGCGCGCCATCAGGGCCGCGATCGGCACCGCCGCGAGGTCGTCCGCCCGCACCTGCGACAAGGCCCCGCCATAGCGCCCGATGGGGGTGCGCACCGCGTCACAGATGAATGCCTCGGCCATTCCGTTCTCCCAGATCCGACCGGGGCGCGCGATAAATGGACCGACCGTTCGGTCATGTGTATCGCGGTCCGACCCCGGAGCAACATTTATCCAGCCCGCGCATCGTGCCGGGCAGGGGTGGCCTAGGTCGCTGCCCGGTCAGCCGCAAGGGCCGCGTCGAGCGTGCGGCCCCGGTTTGCGGTTGCGCGCCGCCGAAACCCGATTCTTCGGACGAAGAATCGGATCGATTTTTCGTACGAAAAATCGTCGCGCGCCGCTGACGAGGTCGCGCGGGACAAGCGCCGCCGCTGCCGCTAGCCTGCGCGCGAAAACCGTTGGAGGGAGGGATGGCGGACATGCATTGGGCGACCGGACTGCGCGACGGGGTCTATGCCCTCGGTTTCGCGATCCTGCTCGTCTGGGTGCTCTATATCGGCCGCCCGCTGATCCTGCCGCTGCTGACCGCGGTGATCGTGGTCTATGTCCTCGTCGAGGCCGCGCAGGCGGTCCGCGCCTTTCCGCCGGCCGCGCGGCTGCCGCAATGGCTGGTCACCCTGGCGGTGGCGCTGGTCCTCGGCATCGGTGTGGCCGTGATGCTCATGATTCTCGCCGACAACGTCGCCCGCGTCGTCGCCGCGCTGCCACGCTACGAGGACAACATCGTGGCGCTGATGACCCGCTTTGCCGGCTGGCTCGGCATCTCGGGCGAGCCGGGCTGGGCGCGGTTGCGCCAGATCACGCTCGATTCGATCGACATGCGCTCGCTCGCGGTCACGGTCCTGAACTCGCTGCGCGGCCTCGGCTCGTCGATCTTCCTGATCCTGCTCTATTCCGCCTTCATCCTGATCGAGCGCCGCGCCTTCGCCGACAAGCTCGGCCGCATCATCCAGGACCCGGAAACCCGGGCCTCGACCTTCGCGGTTCTCGCGCGGGTCAACGAGCGGATCGGCCGCTACCTGGCGGTCAAGACGCTGGTCAACGTGATCCTCGGCGTCCTCAGCTACCCGGTGATGGTGGCCCTTGGGATCGAGTTCGCGGCCTTCTGGGCGGTGCTGATCGGGCTGATGAACTACGTTCCCTATATCGGCTCGGTCGTCGGCGTGGCCTTCCCGGTGCTGCTGACGCTGGCGCAGACCGGCTCGCTGTGGAGCGCGGGGATCGCGATGGGGGCGCTGACGGTGATCCAGGTGATCGTCGGCAGCGCCATCGAGCCGCCGCTGATGGGCCGTGCCTTCAACCTCAGCCCGCTGGTGGTGCTGGTCTCGGTCGCCTTCTGGGCGCTGATCTGGGGCATCCCCGGCGCGATCCTCGCGGTGCCGTTGACGGCGAGCGTCATCATCGTGCTGGGCGAGTTCACGGCGACCCGGCCGGTCGCGATCCTGCTCTCGGCCGAGTCGGTGCTGCCATCGCGGCGGCGGCGGTGAGACCTCTCAGCGGATGCCCATGAACAGCCCCGCGGCGAGCTTGCCCCGCTCCACGAGGCTCGCGGTCTCGATCCGCTCCCCGAGCGTGTGCAGCCCCTCGCCGCGGACGCCGATGGAATCGAGCGTCGGGATGCCGAGCGCGCCGGTGAAGTTGCCGTCCGACCCGCCGCCGGAGGGCTGCGCCCCCAGCTGGAACCCGATCCGCTTCGCCACGCCCTGCGCGACCGCCAGCAGCCGCTGGTCGCCCGCCTGACCGAGGGGCCAGACCGGCCGGGTCACGCCGCGCGCGACGGTGAACGCCACCCCGTTGCGCTCGCCTTCGAGCCGCTTCAGCGCCGCCACCCCGCCGTCGAGATCGGCCTGGGTCTTCGCCATGCTCAGCACCTCGGCGTCGCAGGTGGAGCTGACGCAGTTCACCCATTTCCCGGCATGGATCACCCCGACCGAGAAGGTGCAGTCGTCGCTGGTCATGGCCTCGATCTCGAGGATGCGGCGGGCCATCTCGGCGATGGCGCTGCGGCCCTCCTTAAGCAGCCAGCCGGCATGGCTGGGCTTGCCCTCGGTCCGCAGGTTGAAGCGCGCGATGGCGAAGCGGCCGATGACCGCGTCGCCGTTCCTGAGCGCTGGTTCCGGCAGCAGCACGGCGGCGTTCTTCCTCGCCTCGTCCTCGATCAGCCCGCGGGTGGCGGGGGTGCCGACCTCCTCGTCGGGGGTGAAGAGGAAGGTGATCGGCAGCGGCGTCTGCCAGCCGGCCTGCGCGATCAGCCGCGCCGCCTCGACCATGACGAAGTTGCCGCCCTTCATGTCCTGGATACCCGGCCCCCAGGCGGTGCCGTTCTCGACCCGCCACGGGTTCTTCTGCAGCGTGCCGACTGGGTGGACGGTGTCCATGTGGCCCGAGACCATGATCCCCGGCACCTTCCCGTGGTCGGGATGCGGCACCTTCGCGCGGACCGACGAGCCGAAGCCGCCGCTGCCGGGGATGACCTCGACCTCCCAGCCCATCGCCTTCATGTCGCGGGCGGCGAGGTCCATCATGCGGCTGACCGCGGCCGGGTCGTAGGTCGGGCTCTCGCACTCGATCCATGGCCGCAGGCGTGCGAGCATGTCGGTCTCGTCGAAGGGCAGGGCAATCGGGTCGCGGCCCTCGGTGGTGGTCACGGCGTCGGTCATCAGGCGGCTTCCTTCAGCGGCAGGCGGCGTTCGACGATGCGGGCGTAGATCGAGGCGCCCACGGGCAGGATGGCAGGGTCGAGAACGAAACCGGGGTTGTGCAGGCCGATCGTCCCGGAGTGACCCACCCGGCAGTAGGCGCCGGGCACCAGTTGCAGCATGTCCGCGAAATCCTCGCTGCCGGTGGCGGGCTCCTCGTCGGGGTCGATCATGGCGGGGCCGACCACGTCCGCCGCGGCCTCCATATAGGCGTCGCTGAGGTCGGGGTCGTTCATCAGCACGTCGAAGACCTCGCGGATGTCGCAGGTGATCTCGACGCCGAAGGCGCGGGCGAAGCCGTCGCAAAGCTCGCGCATCCGGGTCTGGGCGAGGTCCCGGACCTCGGGCTTGAAGAAGCGGATGGTGCCGGTCAGCACCGCGACCTCGGGGACGACGTTGTAGGCGGCGCCGGCGTGGAATTGCGTCACCGACACGACGCAGGCGTCGAGCGGCGGGACGTTGCGCGACACGATGCTCTGCAACTGCGTCACCAGGCCCGCCGCGATCATCAGCGCGTCCTTCGACTGCTGCGGCATGGCGGCGTGGCTGCCCTTGCCCTTCACGCGGATGTCGAAGAACGACGCGCCTGCCATCGCCGCGCCCTTGGCGATGCCGACGCGGTTCGGCTGCCCGCTGGGCGCGTTGTGCATGCCGTAGACCTCGTCCACCGGGAAACGCTCGAAGAGGCCCTCCGCGATCATCCGCCGCGCGCCGCCGAGGCCCTCCTCGGCGGGCTGGAAGATCACCACGGCGGTGCCGTCGAAGTCGCGCGTGGCGGCGAGGTATTCGGCCGCGCCGAGCAGCATGGTCGTGTGCCCGTCATGGCCGCAGGCGTGCATCTTGCCCGGCTTCGTGGAGGCGTAGTCGAGGCCGCTCGCCTCCTCGATCGGCAGCGCGTCCATGTCGGCGCGCAGGCCGATGCGGCGGTTGCCCTGGCCCTTGCCGCGGATCAGGCCGACGACGCCGGTGCCGCCAATGCCCTCATGCACCTCGTCCACCCCCGCCGCCCGAAGACGCTCGGCCACGATGCCCGAGGTGCGGGTCTCCTCGAAGCCGATCTCGGGGTTGGCGTGGAGGTCGCGGAAGACCGCGGTCAGGTCTTCGGCGCGGATGGCGATTTCGGGGAGCACAGGCATGACATGTCACCTTTCAAGCGGTTGCGGCCATTTCGCGGAAGTTCTGGAAGTCCCAGCCACGGCCCGGCGCGGCCTCGATCAGCGCGCGGGTATAGGCGTCCCGGGGATGGGCCAGCACCTCGGCGGCGGGTCCGTATTCGACCACGCGGCCCTTCTGCATCACCATCACGTCGTCGCAGATCTGCGCCGCGACGCGCAGGTCGTGGGTGATGAACACGATGGCGATGCCAAGGTCGCGCTGCAGCTCGTCCAGCAACTCCAAGACCTGCGCCTGCACAGAGACGTCGAGCGCAGACACCGCCTCGTCGGCGACCAGCACGTCCGGCCGCATGGCGACGGCACGGGCGATGGCGATGCGCTGCCGCTGGCCGCCCGAGAACTGGTGCGGATAGCGGTCCATCGCGTCGCGGGGCAGGCCGACGACGCCAAGCAGCCGCCGCGCCTCGTCGAGCGCCTCGCGGCGGGGTGTGCCGAAGTTGACCGGCCCCTCGATCAGGCTCTCGGCCACGGTCCAGCGGGGGTTGAGCGAGCGGTTGGGGTCCTGAAAGACCACCTGGATGTTCCGCCGGTGCGGCCGCAGGGCCGAGCGCGACAGATGCGCGATGTCGGTGCCGTCGAGCAGCACCCGTCCCGAGGTCGGGTCGATCAGCCGCATGATGCAGCGCGCGACGGTGGACTTGCCCGAGCCGCTCTCGCCCACGATGCCCAAGGTGCGGCCAGGGGCGAGGGTGAAGTCCACGTTCTGCGCGGCATGGACCTCGGGGATTTTTCGCAGGAAGCCGCCGCCGCCATAGACCTTTTCGAGCTTCTCGACTTTCAGCGCCGGTTCGGCGTCGGGCGGGTCGGGCCGCGGGTCGCGCGGGTTGAGGCTCGGCACCGCCTGCAACAGGTCGCGGGTGTAGGGCTCGCGCGGCTGGCGCAGCAACCCGCCGATCGGCGCGGTCTCCACGATGCGGCCGTGGCGCATGACCGAGACGGAATCCGCGATCTCGGCCACCACGCCCATGTCGTGGGTGATGAACAGCACCGCGGTCCCGTGCCGGGTCTTCAACTCGTCGATCAGCGTCAGGATCTGCTTCTGCGTGGTCACGTCGAGCGCAGTCGTCGGCTCGTCGGCGATCAGCAGCGCGGGCTCGAGGATCAGCGCCATCGCGATCATGATGCGCTGCCGCTGCCCGCCCGAAAGCTGGTGCGGATAGGCGCGCAGCATCCGGTCTACATCGGGCAGATGCACCTGCTCGAGAATGTCGCGGACGCGGGCGCGGGTGGCCGAGGCGGAGAGCCGGGTGTGGAGTTGCAGCACCTCGGCCACCTGGTCGCCGACGCGCAGGACCGGGTTCAGCGCGGTCATCGGCTCCTGAAAGATCATCGCCACGCGGCTCGCGCGCAGGGAGCGCATCTCGGCCTTGGACTTGCCCAGAAGCTCGTCGCCCAGCAGCCGGATCGAGCCGCCCGCGACCGTCAGCGCATCCGGCAGCAGGCCCATCGTCGCGAGCGACGTGACCGACTTGCCCGAGCCGCTCTCGCCCACGAGGCAGAGCGTCTCGCCGCGCCGGATCGAGAGGCTGACGCGGTCGAGGACCGGGGCGGCGCCGGGCACGCCTGCGAGGCGCACGGTCAGGTCGCGGATCGCCACCACCTCGGGCTCGGCCGAGAAATCCTGTCCGCGATGCATCAGCCGGCCCTCTTTTTCAGCTTCGGGTCGAGCATGTCGCGCGCCGCATCGCCCAGCAGGTTCACCGACAGGATGCAGAGCGAGAGGACGAGGCCCGGCCACAGGATCAACTCGGGCTTGAGGCGGAAGAACATCCGCCCCTCGGCCATGATGTTGCCCCAGGTCGGCGTCTCGGTGGAGACGCCGGCGCCGAGGAAGCTGAGGATCGCCTCGGTCAGGATCGCCGAGGCGAGGATGTAGGTGCCCTGCACGATCAGCGGCGCGAGGGTGTTCGGGACCAGATGCCGGACCAGCACCTTCGGCATCCGCGAGCCGAGGGCGATGGCGGCCTCGACATAGGGCTCCTCGCGGGCGCTGAGGACCACGGCGCGCACGAGGCGCACGACGCGCGGGATCTCGGGGATGGTGATGGCGGCGATGACCGAGCCGATCGAGGGGCCGTTCAGCGCCACGAGCGCGATGGCGAGCAGGATCGCGGGGATCGCCATCAGCGCGTCCATCAGCCGCATGATGATCGCGTCGGCGAGGCGGAAGAAACCCGCGATCATGCCGATGAAGAGGCCGATCAGCAAGCTGACGACCGCGGCGCCGATGCCGATCAGCAGCGAGATGCGGCCGCCGATCAGGACCCGGCTGAACAGGTCGCGGCCGAAGTTGTCGGTGCCCAGCGGATGCTCGGCCGAGGGGCCCTGCAACCGCTGCAGCGGGTTCATCTCCAGCGGGTCATGCGGCGCGATCCAGGGCGAGAGCAGCGTGACGGCGACGATCACGCTCAGCACGACGAGGGCGATGCGTGGCGCCCAGCCCAAGCCGCGGAAGAAGCGGCGCAGGAGGCCCGGCCCAGCGGGCGGGGGGAGGGTCGCGTCGGTCAATAGCGGATCCTCGGGTCGAAGAGCGTGTAGCTGAGGTCGATCAGCAGGTTGACGAGGACGTAGATCCCCGCGGTCAGCAGGATCATGGCCTGAATCACCGGATAGTCGCGGGCCAGCACCGCATCCACCGTCAGCCGGCCGATGCCGGGGATGTTGAACACCGACTCGGTCACGACCACGCCGCCAATCAGCAGCGCGAAGCCGGTGCCGATCACGGTCAGGATCGGCACGGCGGCGTTCCTCAGCGCGTGGCGGAACAGCACCTGCCGCTCAGGCGCGCCCTTGGCGCGGGCGGTGCGGATATAGTCCTCGCCCAGCACCTCCAGCATGTTGGCGCGCGTCATCCGCGCGATCAGCGCGACATAGATCGTGGTCAGGGTCAGCGCCGGCAGGAAGGCCTTGTGGAGGAACGGCCCGAGGCCGGCCGATATGGGCGTGAAGCCCTGCACCGGGAACCAGCCGAGCTCGATCGAAAAGAGCAGGATGAACAGGTAGCCGATCACGAAGACCGGGATCGAGAAGCCGAGGACCGAGAAGGTCATGACGAGGTAATCGACCCATTTCCCGTGCCGCCAGGCCGCCAGCACCCCCATCGGCACGGCAAGCGCGACCGACATCAGGATCGTCAGCAGCGCGATCGAAATCGTCGGCCCGATGCGCGCCGCGATGAGGTTCGACACCGGCTGGTTCGAGATCAGCGAGGTGCCGAGATCGCCGCGCGCGAGCTGGCCGACCCAGGTGGCGAACTGCACCGGGATCGGGTCGTTCAGCCCCATGGCCTCGCGGATGCGCTCGAGCTGGGCGGGTGTCGCCTGATCGCCGGCGATGATCGCCGCCGGATCGCCGGGGGTGAGGCGCAGCAGCAGGAAGACGAAGACCGCCACGATCAGCAGGACCGGGATGACGGCCAGGACGCGGCGCAGGATATAGCCGATCATCAGGGGACGGGGCCTCGGAGCGGATCAGGGATTGATGGCGCGGCCCCCCTTGGAGGGCCGCGCCGCGAGCCTCAGCTTTCGGGCTTCGAGACGTTCCAGAACACCGGCACGGGCGAGTTCAGCATCCCCTCAAGGTTGCTGCGCCGGGCCTGCGGCAGGGTGTACTGCCCCAGCGGGATCAGCAGGACGTTGTCGATGCCGTGCGCCTGGATGCGCTCGGCCACCGCCTTCTGCTCCTCCGGCGTGGTGGCGTCGATGTATTCCTCTTTCAGCGCCTCGGCGGTCTCGTCGGTCGGCCAGCCGAACCAGGCGTCGTCGCCGCGCCCGTTCAGCATCGGGTTGCCGATCGGGTTCGAGATCTCGGGCACCATCCAGTTGGTGATGAACATGTTCCAGCCGCCCTCGGAGGGCGCAGCCTGGCTCGCGCGGCGCGTGACCAGCGTCTGCCAGTCCATCGGCTGCAGCTCGACCGTGAAGCCCGCGTCGCGCAGCGCTTGCGCCACGACGACCGGCTGGTTCACGAGCGCCACCATGTCGGTGGGCTGCATGATGACCACCGGCGTGCCGTCATAGCCCGCCGCCGTCAGCTGCTCGCGCGCGGCGTCGGCCCCGCCACCGCCGGTCAGGGTCTCGGTGCCGGCCTCGCTGCCGAGCGGCGTGCCGCAGCCGAGGATCGCGCCGCAGATCGTGTAGTATTCCGGGTTGCCGATCATCGCCGCCAACACCGGCTCCTGCGAAACTGCCTTCAGCGCCGCCTGCCGGACCTCCTGGTTGTCGAAGGGCGGGTGAAGGAAGTTCGGCCGCACCATGGTCATCATGCCGGTCGGCTCGCGCACCTCGACCACGACGTTCGGGTCGCCCTCGAGGAGCGGGATCAGGTCCACCTGCATCTGCTCGATATAGTCGATCTCGCCGCCCGAGAGCGCGTTCACCGCGGTCTGGATGTCGGGGATCGCGCTCCAGACCACCCGGTCCACGTTCACGACCTTGCCGCCCGCCATCCAGTCGGCCGGCTCGTCGCGCGGGACGTAGTCGTCGAACTTCTCGTAGGTCACGCTGAGGCCCGGCTGGAACTCCGCCTCGACGAAGCGGAAGGGGCCGGAGCCGGTGTAGTCTGTGATCGCCTCGTCGGCCGAGGTCTCGGCCACGCGGGCGGGCATGATGAAGGGCGGCAGCGCCGACTGCTTGGAGAGCACGTCGAGCATCGGCGGGAACGGCTCGGTCAGCGTCCAGGTGATCGTCTTGTCGTCGGTCGCCTCGAGGCTCGCGGTGCGGTCGAAGATGACCTGCCCGGCCGCGTCCTTCTGTCCCCAGCGGTTCAGCGAGGCGACCGCATCGGCCGCGGTCACCGGCGCGCCGTCATGGAAGACAAGGCCGTCGCGCAGCGTGAAGGTATAGGTCAGCTTGTCGTCCGAGACCGTCCAGTCGGCCATCTGCGGCTGCGGCTGGAAGTTCGAATCCTGCGCCAGCAGCACGTCGTAGATCATGTAGGCGTGGTTGCGGGTGATATGCGCGGTGGTGATCACCGGGTCGAGGACGCGCAGGCCGGAATGCATCACCGCGGTGATGGTGGTCTCGGCCCAGGCCGCGCCGGTGAGCGCCGTCGAGGCGATCAGCGCGGCCGCCGCGAGGCGGGCAGGGCGGAAGGTCAGGGTCATTCGTGGTCTCCTCTCTGGTGGACTCTGGGTCGGACGGCCCGGTCTTGGCGCCGGGTCCGGCCAGTGGCTTCAGGCGGGCACGAAGGACCGCCCCATCGGCGCCAGCCTGACGCCGCGGCGCAGGCGCGTAAAGGGCAGCGATGCGGGCGAGACCGGCATCGGCCCCGGCGCCGCGCAGACGAGGATCGTGCGCGCGATCGGCTGGAAGTCGGCGCGGAAATGGACCGAGCTCTTGTTCACGAGGATCGCCTGGGCCTCGGGGTCGATGCCGACGAAGCGATACATCTCGCGGTCGGCCATCTGGGTCTTCTCCGAGGTCAGCACCACCCGCACGCCGCCGATGCGGAGGCAGGCCGAGGGGCCGAGTTCCAGCGTCACGCCGCCGTAAAACGGGCCCTTGGCGTCGAAGCGGCCGTCGGCGAGACGCTCGACGGTGAAACGCCCGGTGAAGGGCGTGTCGCCGGGGATGCCGGCACGGCCGCCCATCGTCAGCTCGACCTCGGCGCCCTCGCCCGCGGCATGGGCGGCGGCGGCGGCCTCGGCGTCCACCATCAGGCCGATGGCGGCATCCTGCGCGTCGCAGGCGACGAGGGCCTTCAGCATCCCCGTGGTGTTGCTGTCCCCGCCCGCGCCGGGGTTGTCCTGTGTGTCGGCGATGATGACCGGGCCTTCGCCCGCCCGCTGCGCCAGTTCCATCGCCCGGCGTACCCCGGCCTCCGGCTCCAGCACCTCGCCCGAGAAGGCGGGCTCGCACATGCCAACGGCGTCGGCCACCCGGTCGCAAGCCCGGCGCGCCAACTCAGGCGTCTCGCCATAGGCCACGACCGAGGGGCCGCAGTCGCGGATATCGGCCGCAGGGAAACCCATGAAGAGCGACACCGAGGCGACGCCCGGCATCCCCTCGGCTTCGGCGGCCAGTTCATAGAGGCCCGCGCCCGGCTGCATGGAGGTGGACTGCCACGCGATCGGGATGAGGAAGTCGAGCTGCCGGAAGGCCTTGGCGTCGGGCTTCCCCTGCGCGATCAGCCGGTCGAGCTGCTTCGCCGCGCGGCGGCCGGTCTCGGCCATGTCCACATGCGGATAGGTGCGGAAGCCCACCAGCAGGTCCGCCGCCTCGACCATCTCGCGGCTGATGTTGCCGTGCAGGTCGAGGGCGGCGACCACCGGCACGGCCGGGCCGACCGCCTGGCGGATACGCGCAAGCAACTCCCCCTCGCCGTCCTCGAGATGCTCGGCCACCATGGCGCCGTGGAGGTCGAGGAACACGCCGTCGAGCTTGCCCGCCCCGGCGATGCCCTCAACGATCTCGCCGGCGATCCGGTCATAGGCGTCGCGCGTCACGGGGGCCGAGGGCAGGGCGCCCGCGTAGAGGATCGGCACCATGTCCCAGCCCTGCGCCTCGCCATGCAGGATCGCGCCGACGATGGGCAGGTTGACCCCGCGCGGCGCCTCCAAGATCGCCGCGCCGCGCGCCATCGGCAGGTAGCCGCCGCCGTGCCGGAACGCCTCGATCCCCGCAGGTGTCGGCGCGAAGCTGTTGCTTTCATGCACGAAACCGGCGAGTGCGATGCGTCTGGTCATGGGGGGCTCCTTCATTCCGGGCGCAACAGTCGCGGTCGGCGGCCGGATATGCAAGCCGATCCTTGGCCCCCGAAAAGATCAGGTCAGCGTGGCCACGGTCCATTCGGTCATTTGCGCCACGATGGCGGTCATCGCCCCGTCGAGCGCGGCCACGATGTCGAGGGTGCCGCTGGAGGCCACCGGCACCGCCACGTCGAAGATCCGCTGCGCGATCACGTCCACGTCGCTCTCGCGCACCAGCTTGGCCGAGACCCGCAGCCGGTCCGTCACCCTGCCGTCCGAGCCCACCTCGGCCTGGAAATCGGTGATCTCGGTCACGAGCGCGTAGTCGCCGCCGAGGCCCAGCGGCTCGCGGCCGACATAGCGGAAGGCGCCGCTGCCGTCGATCGCGCGGACGAGCGCCGCCTGCAGCATTTCGGCCGGCTTGTCGGTCCAGTTGCCGTCGGGCAGGTACTGCGCCTGCAGGCGGTTGGGGCGGATCAGGATGCGGTCGGTGTCGAGCGCGCCGGTGACGATGGGCGGCTCGACGATCACATGCAGGCTCGTGCGCGCGGGGGGCCGCTCGCCCGGCAGAGGGCCGCGCAGCTCGTAGGCGTCGCGCGGCGGGCCGCCGCCGCCGAGCGCGCCGAGGGCGGCGCAGCCGGGCATGAGCGAGACGGCGGCGAGCGCGAGCGCGAGGCGGGCGGGGCGGGTCATCGGCGGAACTCCGGGACGTTGCGGTCATTGCTGATGAGCCCCCCGGCCGGGCCGGAGCGCAGGCCCGCGACGAGGCTGCTGAGGTTGCTGGTCAGGCCGCGCAGGTCGCCGCCGAGGCGCGTGTATTCGGGCAGCCCGGCGCTGAGGAAACTGTCGAGCGGGCCCCGGATGCGGCCGACCATGTCCGAGATCGCGGTGAAGGCCTCGGCCGCGCTGGCCCCGGCCTGCCGCAGGTCGCCGGTGAGCGCCGGCAGGTCGGTGGCCATCTGGTCGAGGGCGGCGTTGACCCGGCCGATGGTCTCGGCGTCGAGCGCATCGGCCGAGGCGCGCAGGCTCGCGATCAGCGCCTCGGCCTCGTCGAGACGGGCGGTCGCTTCGGTGCCGGTGCTGTTCCAGGTCTGGCTCACCGCGGTCACCGCGGCGGCGGCGGTGTCGAGCGTGGCGATCAGCGTCTCGGCCTCGGCCAGCCGCGCGGCGGCGGCCGTGCCGGTCTCGTCCCAGGTTGCCAGCAGCTGCTCGGCGCCCGGGGCGAGGCGGTCCACCGTCTGCCGCAGCTGCGTGGCGATCTGCGGCAGTTCGGTCGAGAGCGTGTCGAGTGTGGCGTTCAGCCGCTCGAGGGTCTCGGCCTCGATGGCCGAGGCCGAGGCGCGGAGGCTGGCGATCAGGGGCTCGGCCTCGTTCAGGCGGGCGGTGGCGGCGGACCCGGCCGCGGTCCATGTATCGGTCAGCGCCGTGACCCGCGTGGCAGCGGCGTCGAGCGAGGCGATCAGCGTCTGGGCCTCGGCCAGCCGCGCGGTGGCCTGCGTCCCGGTCTCGCCCCAGGTCGCCACCAGGTCCTGCACGCCGGGTCCGAGGGCGTCGGCGGTCTCGCGCAGCTGCGCGGCGATCTGCGGCAGCTCGGTCGAGAGGGTGTCGAGCGTGGCGTTCAGCCGGCCGATGGTCTCGGCGTCGATGGCCTGCGCGGTGGCGGTCAGGCTCGCGATCAGCGGCTCGGCCTCGGCCAGTCGCGCGGCGGCGGCCTGCCCGGTGGCGTTCCACGAGCTGACCAGCCCCTCGGCTTCCGGTGCAAGCGTCGCCACCGTCTCGCGCAGCTGGCCCGAGGTCTGCGCGAGATCGGCGAGCGCGGGCCGCAGGTCGGTGGCGATGGCCTCCTCGGCCGCCGTCAGCGCCCTTGTCCCGGCGTCGAGCGCGCTCGCGGCCTGATCCCGCAGCCCGGCGAAATCGCGGATCGCGGCGCCGGCGGTGTCGATCAGCGGCCCGGCCCGCTCGGCGATGACGTTGGCGGCGTCGGAGAGGCCCGAGATCGCCTCCACCGCGCCACCAATGCCCGCCATCGCCTCGTCGGCATTGGCCAGCGTGTTCGCGAGCCGCGCCGAGGCCTCGTCCACATTGGCGATGATCGACTCCACGTGTTCGATGTTCTCGGCCGAGAGCACCGTGTTGATCCGCTCCGCCGCCTGCAGCGCCTGCTCGAGCAGGGCCGGCCCGCTGACGGTGAGGCTCTGCAGCGGCGAGAGGCCGGAAGGGATGATCGGCACGCCCTCGACGGTGTCGCGCAGCAGCGGCTGCGAGGGATCGCCGGGCGTGATGGCGACGATCGAGGTGCCGGTCACGCCCTGCCCCTCGAGCGTGGCGACCGAGCCGGTCCGCACCGGCGTCAGCGCCGCAATCTCGAGCCGCACACGGACCATGCCCGAACCAAGCGGGTCGAGGTCGAGCTCCTGCACCTGTCCCACCGGCAGGCCCGCGAAACGGACCTCGGAGCTGCGGGTGATGCCCGAGACGGTGTCGAAGAGCACGTCGTAATAGGCGAACTGACGGTTCGATTGCGCCGCGCCGAACCACATCAGGAAACCGACGATCCCGAGGAAGCCGAAGACGGTGAAGGCGCCGATCAGGACGTAGCGGCCGCGGGTCTCCATCGTCTCTCCCTTATCCGCCCGCCGAGAAGGCCGCGCGCGCCCGTGGCCCGTGGAAATACTCCTGCACCCACGGATGATCCACCTTGAGCATGTCGTCCAGCGTCCCCTCGGCCAGCACCTTGCGGTTCGCCAGCACCGCGACCCTGTCGCAACAGGCGTAGAGCGTGTCGAGGTCGTGGGTGACGAGGAACACGCTGAGGCCGAGGCCGCGGGCGAGTTCCACCACCAGTCGGTCGAAACCCGAGGCGCCGATCGGGTCGAGGCCGGCGGTCGGCTCGTCGAGGAACAGGATGTCCGGGTCGAGCGCGAGCGCCCGGGCGATCCCGGCGCGCTTCCTCATGCCGCCCGAAAGCTCGGCGGGATAGTCGTGGCGCGCCTTGTCGGGCAGGCCCACGAGGGCGATCTTGAGATCGGCCAGCGCAGTCCGCGCCTCGGGCGAAAGGCCCTCGACGGCGCGCAGCGGCACCTCGACGTTCTCGCGCACGGTCAGCGACGAGAACAGCGCCCCATCCTGGAACATGACGCCAAAGCGCCCGCGCAAAGCCTCGAGTTCGGCGTCCGAGGGGCCGGTGACCTCGCTTCCCAGCATCTCGATGGTGCCCGCCTGCGGCTTCTGCAGCCCCACGATCGACCGCAGCAGCACCGACTTGCCGGTGCCCGAACCGCCGACAATGCCGAGGATCTCGCCGCGCCAGAGGTCGAGGTCGAGGTCCTCGTGGACGACATGATCGCCGAAGGCGTTCCTGAGGCCTCGGACTCGGATGACGGCGTCGCGTTCCGCCATCACAACCCCACCTCCGCGAAGACGATCGAGAAGCCGGCATCCGCCACGATCACCGCGAAGATCGCCGCCACCACCGCGCGCGAGGTCATCATCCCCAGCGAGGCCGCGTCGCCCTTGACCCGCATCCCCGCATGGCAGCCGATGAGCCCGATCAGCAGCGCGAAGACCGGCGCCTTCACCAGACCGACGACGGCGTGGATCCAGTCCACGCCCTCGATCAGCCGGGTGGCGAACATGCTGGGCGAGATGTTGAGCGTGGCCCAGCTCATCGCCGCGCCGCCGATCAGGCCCGCGATGTCCGCCAGCAGCACGAGGATCGGCAGGGTGACGATCAGCGCCAGGATGCGCGGCACGATCAGCGCCTCGACCGGGTCGATGCCGAGGGTCCGCATGGCGTCGATCTCCTCGTTCATCTTCATGCTGCCGATGGTGGCGGTGTAGGCCGAGGCGGTGCGGCCGGCGACGATGATCGAGGTCAGCAGCACCGCCAGTTCGCGCAGCACCGAGATTGCGATCAGGTCCACGGCGAAGATTTCGGCCCCGAACTGGCGCAGCTGCAGCGCCCCCTGAAAGCCGATGACGACGCCGATCAGGAACGAGATCAGCAGCACGATCGGCACCGCCTGCAGCCCGGCGGCGTCGGCCTGCGCCACGAAGGCCGTCAGGCGGAAGCGCCGGGGCTGCACGATGGCGCGGGCGAGGCGGTCGAGGAAGAGGCCGAGATAGCCCAGAAGCTCGGCCCCGGTGACAACGAAGCCCGCGGTCCCGCGGCCGATCCGCTCCAGATCGTCGGCGAGCGTCCGGCGTCGCGGGGCCGGGTCGGGGGCAAGCGGCACGGTCTCGTCGATCAGCGCCAGCAGCCGCTCGCGCGCAGGGCCGGGGGCGATCTCGACCGGCTGGCCGGCGGCCAGGCGCCGGTCGCGCTCCTCCAGCAGCGCCATGACGGCGGCGGTATCCACCGAACTCGCCGCCGTCAGATCGAGGATCAGCGGCCGGTCGGCCGGCAGGTCGGCGAGGTTGCGCGCGAGCGCGGCGAGCGTGGCGATGCCAAGACTGCCCTCGAGCATCACCCGCTCGGGCGGTTGGGCAGCGCCTGCCTCAGCCATGCTTGTCCCGCCTCTCCCGTTTCCATCGCGGTGTCGGCCAGCCGTGCGGGGCGGGGCGGGGGCTGTCAAGCCATGCGCGGCGGCCGGGGTGGCGCCGTTGCACGTATCACATGCAAAGGTTGAATAACACAGCAGATTTCTCTTGGAGATTGTTCGGGGTTGCCTGTATGCGGGAAGGCGACCGGATTATCACCGAGGCATGCCGTGGCCAACACGTACACGATCTCGTTCCTCGCCGCGGACGCCTTCGGGACCGGGATCAGATTGCTCAACGGGGAGGATCGGAGCAATCCGGGCACCGAGGGTTTCACGTCCCGCATCAACGATCTGATTCCCACGGGTTCCTTCACGCCGAGCGACTACCTCACCGTTCGGGTCGAGGACAACGACACGACCTTCAACGACCAGATTGTGGAGGGCATGTTCCAGCGGCTGCTCGAGCCCCTGACGATGGGCGGCAAGACCTATCCCACCGGCACCGGGATCCATGTCGGCTTTCGCATGGAGGTCAGGAACCCGGACGGGTCGGAGCAGACGGTCTGGACCATCAACGTCGACAGGGGCGGGGGCAGCTATACCACGGTTGGCGTCGCCTCGAACAAGCCTCTGCTGCCGAACTCCACGTTCAAGGTCTTTGACGGTGGGGATAATGCGGCAGCCGATATCCTCGATCCCTCGCAGCTCTTCTGCTTCGCCGCGGGCACGCTGATCGCCACCCCTGCGGGCGAACGCGCGGTGGAGACGCTGGCCCCCGGCGACGAGGTCGCGACCGCCGACGGCCGGGCGGTTCCGGTCCGCTGGGTCGGACGGCAGACGGTGCGCCGCGCCGCGGCCTCGGGGCGCCTGGCGCCGGTGCGGATCGCGGCGGGGGCGCTCGGGGCCGGGCCGGACCTGGCGGCGCTGCCGCGGCGCGATCTGGTGGTGACGGCGGATCATGCGCTGATCCTCGGCGGGCTCGCGATCACGGCCGCGGCGCTCGTCGACGGGCGCGGCATCCGGCGGCTTGCGGCCGAGGAAATGCCGGAGCGCGCGACCTTCTACCATATCGAGACCGAGGCGCATGACGTCGTCCTCGCGGAAGGCGCGCCGGCCGAGACCTGGGTCGATCACGCCGAGCGCGCGCGTTTCGACAATTACGATGAGTACCTGCGCCTCTGGGGCGCGGACCGCCGCATCGTCGAGTCGCCTCTGCCCCGCGTCACCTCGGCGCGGCAACTGCCCGCGGCGCTGCGGCTGAAGCTGGGGCTGGGCGCCGTCGAGAGCCCGCCGCAAGCCTCCGCAGCTTGATCTTGTTTAACGCGCGGCGCCCTGCCTAGAGTGACGGGCGCCGGCGCTGACGCCCTCCCTGGCGGAGCGGCGTCGCCCGGCGCGGCCGGAGGGCAGGGGTTGAGGGGCCCCCGTCCTCCGGCCTTTCACGCAAAGCCGGACGCCCGATGACCGACCGCCGCCTCTATCGTCCCGTGCCCGCCGAATCCGGCTTGCCGCTCGCCGGGGGCTGGGTCCGCTTCTCGCGCATCGAGACGCTGCGCGCCGGGCGCGCCCCCGAGGAACTCGCGGCAGAGGACGCGCCGCCCGAGGTGCTGGAGACGCTCACCGCACCGCGGCCGGATTTCGCGGACCTGGCCTTGGACCGGCCGCAGCTTATGGGCATCGTCAACGTCACCCCTGACAGCTTCTCGGATGGCGGGCTGTGGGCCGACCCCGCGGACGCCGTCGCGCATGGCCGCAATCTGGGCGCTCAGGGCGCCACGATCCTCGACATCGGCGGCGAGTCGACCCGTCCCGGCGCCGAGGAACTGCCCACCGAGACCGAGGCTGCCCGCATCCTGCCCGTGCTTGAGGCGCTTTCGGGTCAAGCGGTCCTCTCCGCCGACACCCGAAAGGCCGCGGTCGCGCGCGAGGCTGTGGCGGCGGGCGCGGCGGTGGTCAACGACGTCTCCGGTCTCGACTTCGATCCCGGCATGGCCGCCGCCGTGGCGGCCACCGGCGCGCATCTTGTGCTGATGCACGCGCAAGGCCTGCCCGCGACGATGCAGGCGGACCCGCGCTACGGCGACGTGGTGTTCGAGGTCTACGAGGCGCTCGAGGCCCGCGTCGCCCGGGCCGAGGCCGCAGGCATTCCGCGCGCGCGCATCGCCGTCGATCCCGGCATCGGCTTCGGCAAGACCGCCGCGCACAACCTCGCGCTCCTGCGCCGCATCTCGGTCTTTCACGGTCTTGGCTGCGCGGTCCTCCTCGGCGTTTCGCGCAAGCGCTTCATCGGAACCGTCGGCGCCCCGGCAGGCGGCGACCTGCCGGCGCCCGCGCGCGATCCCGGATCGCTGGCCGTGACGCTTGCCGCCGTGGCGCAGGGGGTGCAGATACATCGCGTCCACAATGTCGCGGACGCGGCGCAGGGGCTGGCCCTGTGGCAGGCGGTCACGCGCTAGAAGACGGGGGACGCATGGGCAGGACGCTCTTCGGCACGGACGGGGTCCGCGGCCGCGCCAACAGCCACCCGATGACGGCCGAGATGGCGCTGCGCCTCGGCGCCGCCGCCGGCCGCTTCTTCCGCCGCGACGGCACCTCGGCGCATCGCGTGGTGATCGGCAAGGACACGCGGCTCAGCTGCTACATGCTGGAGAACGCGCTAACGGCCGGGCTGACCTCGACCGGCATGAACGTGCTGCTGCTCGGCCCGGTGCCGACGCCCGCGGTCGGGTTCCTGACGCGGTCGATGCGCGCCGATCTCGGCATCATGATCTCGGCCAGCCACAACCCGGCGGCTGACAACGGGATCAAGTTCTTCGGCCCCGACGGCTTCAAGCTCTCCGACGAGGCCGAGACGGAGATCGAATCCATTGTCGCCGGCGAGATCCCGCTGGCCGAGCCGCGCCAGATCGGCCGCGCGCGCCGGATCGAGGACGGGCGCGGGCGCTATGTCGAATACGCCAAGACCACCTTCCCCGCGGGGCTGCGGCTCGACGGGCTGCGCGTGGTCGTGGACTGTGCCAATGGCGCCGCCTACCGGGTCGCGCCGGAGGTGCTTTGGGAGCTCGGCGCCGAGGTGGTGCCGATCGGGGTCGAGCCGGACGGCCTCAACATCAACGACGGCGTCGGCTCCACCCATGTCGAGGCCTGCCGCGATGCGGTGCTGCGCCACCGCGCCGACCTCGGCATCAGCCTCGACGGCGATGCCGACCGGGTGATGATCGTGGACGAGAAGGGCCGGGTGGCGGATGGCGACCAGATCATGGCGCTGCTCGCCGGCCGCTGGGCCGAGCAGGGGCGGCTAAAGGGCGGCGCGCTCGTGGCGACGGTGATGTCGAATCTCGGGCTCGAGCGGTTCATGGCCGCGCGCGGCCTTGCCCTTGAGCGCACGGCGGTCGGCGACCGCTACGTGGTCGAGCGGATGCGCGCCGGCGGCTTCAACCTCGGCGGCGAGCAGTCGGGTCATATCGTGATGACCGACTACGCCACGACCGGCGACGGCCTGATCGCCGGCCTGCAGGTGCTGGCCGCCATGGCCGAGACCGGCGAGAAGGCCAGCCGCCTCGTCGAGCAGTTCGAGCCGGTGCCGCAGATGCTCAAGAACGTGCGCTACCGCGAGGGCGACGACCCTCTGACCCGCGACGAGGTCCGCCGCGTGATCGAGGCGGCCGAGGGGCGGCTGAACGGCGAGGGCCGCGTGCTGATCCGTCGCTCCGGCACCGAGCCGCTGATCCGCGTCATGGCCGAGGCCGAGGACGAGGCGGTGCTGCGCGAGGTGGTCGAGGGGATCGTCGCGGCGGTGGAGCGGGCGGCGTGAGGGGGGCTGCGTGCAGAGCAAGCACCCTACGGCTCCTGTAGGGTGCGTGCTCTGCACGCACCGCGCCGCTACTCCACCGTCGGATCGTAGTCGTAGACCCACGCATAACGCCCGAATACCGCGCCCGGTGCCACCCATGCTCCCACCCGCAGGAACGTATGCGCGGCGACCTTCGGCAGCCCGGTCAGGTGATAGTTCCGCGCATTCGCGGTCGCCGCGTCCACGATCCGCGTGACCCTCGGCCGCCGCTCGGCCTCGAAGGCGGCGAGCGCCTCGGCCTGCGGCGTGCGGTCCAGATGCACGGCCAGGCGCCAGGCGTCCTCGATCGCCATGCAGGCGCCCTGCGCGAGGAAGGGCAGCGTCGGGTGGGCGGCGTCGCCGATCAGGACGCGGCGGCCGTCATGCCAGTGCCGCGCGACCTCGTGGCGGAAGAGGCCCCACCAGCCGCAGCGCTCGACTTTCGCCAGCCAGTCGTGCACCGGGCCGCCGAACCCTTGGAAGGCGGCCCGCATGGCCGCCGGGTCGTCCTCGCGCGACCAGCCCTCGGCCGTCCAGTCGTCGGTCTCGCGCACGCCCACGATGTTGCGCAAGCCCTCGCCCAGCGGGTAGCTGACCAGATGGCGGCCGGGGCCCATGAAGACCTGCGCCACGGGGGCGGGGTTGGCCTCGGCCGGGATCAGCGCGCGCCAGGCGGCCTGGCCGGTGAAGAACGGTCGGCCGGAGCCATTCAGCCGCTCGCGCTGCTGCGAGTGCAGCCCGTCGGCGCCGACGATCAGCGCCGCGTCGGGCACATCCTCCACGGCCTCGCCGAGGCGGATCGTCACGCCCGATGACCGCGCCGCCTCCTCGAGCAGCGCCAGCAGCCGCGCGCGATGCACGAAGTGGAAGGTCTCGCCGGGGCGCTGCGATTGCAGGTCCAGCCGCGTGACCCTGCGCCCCGAGGCATCGCGCAACTCCACCGCTTCGGCGCGAGCCGAGATCGCCTCGAGCCGGTCGGCGAGCCCGAGTGCGTCGAGGACGCGGCGCGCATTGGGCGAGATCTGGATGCCTGCGCCGACCTCGCGCAGTGCCTCGGCGCGCTCATGGACCGTGACGCTGGCGCCCCGGCGGGCGAGGGCCGCGGCCACGGTCAGCCCGGCGATGCCGCCGCCGATCACGGCGACAGGGCGTTCGTGGAGGCGAGCGGGTTCGGTCATGACCGCGATGCTAACGCAGCCTCGCGGATCGCGCCACACCCGCCAACCGGGTGGGACCGATGGCCGCACCCTGTTCTTCTGTCTGGAAATATCCCGCAGGGGTCCGGGGGCGCGCAGCCCCCGGCGTCGCTGCCCGCGCCGTCAGTCGTCGCGATGCACCCGCTCGCGCCGCTCGTGACGCTCCTGCGCCTCCAGCGTCATGGTGGCGATCGGCCGCGCGTCGAGGCGCTTGAGGCTGATCGGCTCGCCGGTCATCTCGCAATAGCCGTATTCGCCGGACTCGATCCGGCGCAGCGCCGCGTCGATCTTGCTGACCAGCTTGCGCTGCCGGTCGCGGGTCCTGAGTTCGAGCGCGCGGTCGGTCTCCTCGGAGGCGCGGTCGGCGATGTCGGGAACGTTGCGGGCGCTGTCCTGCAGCCCTTCCAGCGTCTCGGCCGACTGCTCCTGCAACTCGTGCTTCCAGGCTCTCAGCTTGCGGCGGAAATACTCGAGTTGCCGCTCGTTCATGAAAGGCTCGTCTTCGGCCGGGCGATAATCTTCAGGCAGGAAATTCTGCGGCTTCATAGTCTCTCCCTCGGCCGGGGGTGAGGGCACCCGGCCTCCCGCGCGTCCCCTTAAGGTATGGCTGCCGCCTTGTCACGCCCCTCGCGCCTTGCGGCTGGCGCATGGCGGGGCTATCCCGCCTGCGCGCCGCCGCAGGAGGTCACGCCATGCAGTTCCGCTCGACCCCGAGCTACGTCGCCCCGCCCGATCTCGAGATGGCGGTGAACGCCGCGGTGACGCTGGAGCGGCCGCTGCTGGTCAAGGGCGAGCCGGGGACCGGCAAGACCGAACTGGCGCGGCAGGTGGCGGAAAGCCTTGGCCTGCCGATCGTCGAATGGCACATCAAGTCCACGACCAAGGCCCAGCAGGGCCTCTATGAGTACGACGCCGTCAGCCGGCTGCGCGACAGCCAGCTGGGCGACGCGCGCGTCAATGACGTGAAGAACTACATCCGCAAGGGCAAGCTGTGGCAGGCCTTCGAGGCGGAGGCCAAGGTCGTGCTGCTGATCGACGAGATCGACAAGGCGGATATCGAGTTCCCGAACGACCTGCTGCAGGAACTCGACCGGATGGAATTCCACGTCTACGAGACGGGCGAGACCATCCGCGCCGCGCACCGCCCGGTGGTCATCATCACCTCCAACAACGAGAAGGAGCTGCCCGACGCCTTCCTGCGCCGCTGCTTCTTCCACTACATCCGCTTCCCCGATGCCGAGACGCTGAAGCGGATCGTGGACGTCCACCATCCCGGCCTGAAGCCGCGGCTGCTGGACGAGGCGCTGCACCAGTTCTTCGAGTTGCGCGAGGCGCCGGGCCTGAAAAAGAAGCCCTCGACCAGCGAATTGCTGGACTGGCTGAAGCTGATCCTGGCCGAGGACCTCTCGCCCGAGGACCTGAAGCGCGATCCGGCCAGCATGCTGCCGAAGCTGCACGGGGCGCTGCTGAAGAACGAGCAGGACGTGGCGCTGTTCGAGCGGCTGGCCTTCATGGCGCGGCGGCAGGGGCGCTGAACCCGCCTGCCGCCCGGCCGTTCAGGCGCCCTCGACGCCCGAGCCGTCCTTCTCCTCCATCAGGATCTTCGCCTCGGCCGCCTTGGCCGACAGCCGCACCCGGCCACCATCGACCGACGCGACATTGGCGAGCGGGACGTAGTGGTGGTGGTCCCGCTCCATCCCGTGCGCCTCGTCCTTGCGCTTGAGCTTGATGCGGTCGCCCTCCATGTGGTCGACGATGCCGACATGCACGCCATCGGCGCCGATGACCTCCATGTCCTTCTGGATCTCGCTGGCCTCTGCCATGATCGGTCCTCCGGTTTCGTGTGCCGGCAACGCGCCGGGGTGCCGCGCGGTTCAGCCGCCCCGCGCGCCACGTTTCTTCGTACGAAGAAACGTCCACGATTTTCGTACGAAAAAATTAGCGCTTGGCTGGCGCAGGCGCGGGGGTTCGGCCAGACTGTGCGCGGCTGAGGGGGAATGGCATGAGCGTCAGGATCAGGCCGGTCGAGGCCGGCGACAGGCAGCAGTGGCAGGTCCTCTATGACGGCTACCAGCTCTATTACGAGCGGCCGGACCAGCCGCAGGCGTTCTTCGACCAGGCCTTCGCGCGGCTTCTCTCGGGCGATCCGCGGGACTTCCACGGGTTGGTGGCCGAGGAGGACAGCCGGCTGCTGGGGCTGACGCATTACGTCTTCCACCCGAACCTCTGGCGGCCCGAGGGCGTGTGCTACCTCCAGGACCTCTACACGATCCCCGAGGCGCGCGGGCGCGGGGTGGGGCGGGCGCTGATCGAGGCGGTCTATGCCGCCGCCGACGCGGCGGCTGTGCCCGCGGTCTACTGGCTCACGCAGGAGTTCAACTATGCCGGGCGGATGCTCTACGACCGGGTGGCGGTGAAGTCGCCCTTCATCCGCTACAACCGGGCGCCCTGACGCTCAGGCACGGGCCGAGAGTTCCTCGACCCAGGCGGGCACGGTCTCGGTCGCCGGGCCGATGCGGTGCTCATGGAAGTCGCGGCTGATGGCCGAGCGGTCGAGGTTCAGCTCGACCGTATGCGCGCCGGCCTGCGCCGCGATCCGGCCGAAGCCCGCGGCGGGGTAGACCTGGCCCGAGGTGCCGATGGCGGCGAAGACGTCGCAGGCCTCGAGCGCGGCGAGGATGCGGTCCATCTCGTAGGGCATCTCGCCGAACCAGACGATGTCGGGGCGCGCTTCCTTCGCGCCGCGGGCGGGGCAGAGGAGGCCGGCGAGGCTCTCCGGCGCCGGCCAGCGATGGCCGCAGCCGGCGCAGAGAGCGCCGTCGAGGCGGCCGTGCATGTGGATCACGTCGTTCGCGCCGCCGCGATCGTGCAGGTCGTCCACGTTCTGCGTGACGAGGGTCAGGTCGTGAACCTCGCGCAGCCGGGCGAGCGCCCGATGCACGGCGTTCGGCTGCGCCGATTTCGCTCGCGGGCGGCGCATGTCGTAGAAGCGGTGGACGAGGGCCGGGTCGCGGGCGAAGGCCTCGGGCGTCGCCACGTCCTCGACCGCATGCCCTTCCCACAACCCACCGGCCCCGCGGAAGGTCGCAAGCCCGCTCTCGGCCGAGATGCCGGCGCCGGTCAGGACCACGACCCGCATCGGTTCAGCGGGCGCAGTAGGCCTCGGCCGTGGCGGCGAAGTTCTTGTAGCGGCCCCAGAAGGCGTTGTCGGCGCCGCTCTTCGACATGCGAACCTGCTGCGCCTGATCGGGATCGCGGAAGAACGCCGCCGCACGCCGCTGGTCTTGGGTCGAGAGCGTCATGTTCGCGACCTGCTGGATGCAACCGCAGAGTTGGCCCGCGCGCGCGGCCCGCTCGGACCGGACGCAGGCGTTGTCGATGGGGCCGGCCACGGCGAAGGGCGTGGTCAGGACCACGGTGGCGGCGGCGAGGAGTGCGCGGTTCATGGCTTTGTCGTCCCTCATGTTTCGCGGGGACGCTTGGCCGCCCCTCTTGATCCGGCGAGGGTAGCAAAACCGGGCCTTCCGCTCAACACGCAGGGGTGGTGCGGGAAAGGTTCCCCGCGCGCGAAATCTTGTGCCGCGCGCGCGAATCGGCGGCTATGCTGGCCGTCGCCAGCCAGGAGCCCGCCGATGACCCGCCTCGCTTTCGCCGCCCTCGCCGCCACTACCGCCCATGCCGAGGGCGACCAGTTCCTCCACGTCACCTATCACTGCCCAAGCGGCGCGGTGCTGGAGGCCGTGTTCATCAACACCACGGCCGGCGACAGCCACGCCGTCGTCACCCGCGGCGAGGGCCTGATGCCCATGTCCCAAGCCATCAGCGGCTCGGGCGCGCGCTATACCTCCGTGGAAGGCGAGCCGCCCTTCACCTTCTGGACCAAGGGCGACCAAGCCAGCCTCTACGAAGGCCCGGACGAAACGCCGCTGCTGACCGACTGCATCGCCCGCTGACGCCCCTTTCCAGCCCCCCCGCCTGCCACTATAGCCGCGCCATGACCGAGCTCTCGCAAATCCGCAATTTCTCCATCGTGGCGCATATCGACCACGGCAAATCCACGCTTGCCGACCGGCTGATCCAGCTGACCGGCACCGTCGCCGAGCGCGACATGAAGGCGCAGATGCTCGACAGCATGGATATCGAGCGCGAGCGCGGCATCACCATCAAGGCCAACACCGTCCGCATCGCCTATCCGGCGCAGGACGGGAAGACCTACATCCTCAACCTGATCGACACCCCCGGCCACGTGGACTTCGCCTACGAGGTGAGCCGCTCCATGCGCGCGGTCGAAGGCTCGCTGCTGGTGGTGGACGCCACGCAGGGGGTCGAGGCGCAGACGCTGGCCAACGTCTATCAGGCGATCGACGCGGGGCACGAGATCGTCCCCGTCCTGAACAAGATCGACCTGCCCGCCGCCGAGCCGGGGCAGGTCAAGGCCCAGATCGAGGACGTGATCGGCATCGACGCCTCCGACGCCATCCCGATCAGCGCCAAGACCGGCCTTGGCATCCCAGACGTGCTGGAGGCCATCGTCCACCGCCTGCCTGCGCCCAAGGGCGAACGGGACGCGCCGCTGAAGGCGATGCTGGTGGACAGCTGGTACGACCCCTACCTCGGCGTCGTCGTCATGATCCGCGTCATGGACGGCGTGATCCGCAAGGGCGACCGGGTCCGCATGATGCAGACCGGCGCGCTCTACGGCATCGACAAGCTCGCCGTCCTGACCCCGCAGATGGTGGACATCCCCGAGCTCGGCCCCGGCGAGATCGGCGTCTTCACCGCCTCGATCAAGCAGGTCCGCGACACCCGCGTCGGCGACACCATCACCCATGAGCGGAAGGGCGCGACCGAGCCGCTGCCCGGCTTCAAGCCCGCGCAGCCGGTGGTCTTCTGCGGCCTCTTCCCGGTGGATGCGGCCGACTTCGACTCGCTCCGCGACGCGATCGAGAAGCTGGCGCTGAACGACGCGAGCTTCTCCTACGAGATGGAGACCTCGGCCGCCCTCGGCTTCGGCTTCCGCTGCGGCTTCCTCGGGCTGCTGCACCTCGAGGTGATCCGCGACCGGCTGGAGCGGGAATACGACCTCGACCTCATCACCACCGCGCCGAGCGTGGTCTTCAAGCTGCACATGAAGGACGGCGAGGTGCGCGAGCTGCACAATCCCGCCGACATGCCCGACCCGATGCTGATCGACCACATCGAGGAGCCGCGCATCAAGGCCACGATCATGGTCCCCGACGAGTATCTGGGCGACGTGCTGAAGCTCTGCCAGGACCGCCGCGGCATCCAGCTCGACCTGACCTATGCCGGCTCGCGCGCGATGGTGGTCTACGACCTGCCGCTGGCCGAGGTGGTGTTCGACTTCTACGACCGGCTGAAGTCGGTGACCAAGGGCTATGCCAGCTTCGACTACCAGATCAGCGAATACCGCGAGGATTATCTGGTGAAGATGTCGATCCTGGTGAACGACGAGCCAGTGGACGCGCTCTCGATCATGGTCCACCGCGACCGGGCCGAGGCGCGGGGCCGGGCGATGGTCGAGAAGCTGAAGGACCTGATCCCGCGGCACATGTTCAAGATCCCGATCCAGGCGGCCATCGGCGGCCGCGTGATCGCCCGCGAGACGCTGGCGGCGCTGCGGAAGGACGTGACCGCCAAGTGCTACGGCGGCGACGCGACGCGGAAGAAGAAGCTGCTGGAGAAGCAGAAGGCCGGGAAGAAGAAGATGCGCCAGTTCGGGAAGGTGGAGATCCCGCAGAGCGCGTTCATCTCGGCGTTGAAGATGGATGGGTGAGGGTGCCAAATTGGCTTGCTCACACATACGGCGCTCTCGGGATACTGATTTCCCTAGTGGGTACCATTCTCACTGTTCACTTCGCAAGAAAGGCAGGGTCTGCCGCAAGGGACGCTGAGCACGCAGCACGAGCTGCCCAACGCGCCTCGGAGGCTGCAAGAGCGCGCGTCCTTAACGTTGACCTGCTATATGAGGCGACAAGGATAGCCGGGATGGTGGACGAACTGCATACCGCGATCGCTTCGCACACTTGGATACTTGTAGCTGATCGTGCCAACCGGATAGCGGATGCCATCAATTCGGTAGTTGCACAGACAGAGGGAATGTTGGACGGGGATGCGCGCGCCGGATTGGCAAGGGCTGGGCACCAGTTTCGCACCATCGCGGCGTCGGCAGATCGGGGAGACGGGCGGGCGAATGCCGCTTCAGACGCAAAGCGCTTGAGGAGCGTCGCCACCGCGCAGAAGGATCAAATCACGAAAGTGGTTGAGTTGCTACGAGGTATCGCGAGGGCGAATAATGGCTGATGCTCCTACTGCTACGGTAGCTAAATGGCGGCGCTTGACCGATCTTTTGCTAAAGCTCACTGAGATAGGAAAAATATCTTGGGAGAAGACGGCTCAAGAGGGCAAGTATCTAACCAGTATGGGGAGTGAAACGATTGTTTTGCAAGAGATGGAGGCTGTCGATGAGCGCGGCAATCCGCACCCATTCTTCAAGATCAGCATTCATAATTTCATCGATGAAGAGGTTGACTCTTTTACCGATGACGATATAGGCGGAATGCCCTACTTCTCTCGGATAAGGGACATGATTAGGGTCATTGAGCGGAAGGCGACGGGTGCCGAAGAAACCCTTGATGAGCTAATTTCTCGATTGGACGAATTGGACCCTGATCGTATTCCATTTTGAGCGAACAATAACAACCTGTAGGGTGCGTGCTCTGCACGCACCATCCCGCCGCAACACGGTGCGTGGAAACCACGCACCCTACGGTTCGGGGACGTCGATCGTAACGCCCCACGCCCATTCCCATCGCGGGCCGCCGATCTCGCGGTGGACCGAGGAATACGGCCAATCCTCCGGCCGCGCTACTAATCCGTGGTTCACCGGGTTGAACCAGCAATAGCGCAGGTGCGCGGCGAAATCCGCCTCGTCGCGGATGTGGTGCTCCCAATACCGCCGCTGCCACACCGCGCGCTCGCCCCGCGCCACATGGCTCGCCCGCCGCTCCCCCACCTCCACCCCGCGCGAGAAACGCGCCTTCATGATCCGCCACCGGGTCGCGTAGTCCGCATCGCCCTCCGGCAGCGTCCAGATGCAATGCAGGTGGTCGGGCAGGACCACGAAGGCCTCGATTCCGAAGGCCCGTTCCGCCCGCGTCCGCCGCACCGCCTCGCGCAGCCGTGCCACGTCCGCCGTCAGCAGCCCCGATCCCCGATCCGCCAGAGCGACCGTGAAGAACACCGTGGCACCGGGCAGGTGAGGGCGGCTGTAGCGCGACATCCCTGCATCCTGCCCGAGATCCCTTAACAAACCTCCACGCACGCAATCATTGACCGGAGCCCCGCCGCTGTCCCATCCTCACCCCCAATGCCCAACCCATGAGCCCGCCATGACCCCCGCCACCGCCCGCGACCGTCTCCTCGCCCGCCGGGCCGAGCTCATCGGCAACCTCGCCGTCATCGCCGACCAGCTCGACGACCCGATGCCGCGCGACTGGGAGGATGCGGCGAGCGAGCGGCAGGGGGACGAGGTGCTCTCGGCATTGGGCCAGGCCGAACGGGCCGAGGTTCGGCGGATCGACGCGGCGCTTGGGCGGATCGAGGAGGGCAGCTACGGCACCTGCGTCAAATGTGGCGACGAGATCGCGCCGGCGCGGCTGAGGGCGCTGCCCGACACGCCCCATTGCGTCAACTGCGCCTGAGATTTCCGCGCCGTGGGAACGACTTGACGCGACCGGTGTTGCCTTTGCAGCCACGCATCAAGGACCGCCGCCATGCGCCTCTCGACCGGCTACTCGACCCTGCAGATCCTCATCCACTGGACCATCGCCGCGCTGGTTGTGGCGCAGCTCCTCACCGGCGGCGACATGGCCGACGCCTTCGAGCGGGTGCGCGAGACCAGTTCCGAGGGCGAGGCCCCCGCCACGGCCCGGCTGCACATGGGCATCGGCGCGACGATCCTGGTCCTCGTCGTCCTCCGCACGCTGGCCCGCGCCCTGCAGGGGGTGCCGCCCGCGTCCCCAGCCTCGCCCCGCTGGGACGTGCTCCTGTCGCGGGCCTCGCATACCGCGATGTATGTGCTGCTCTACGCCGTCCCGCTGGCAGGGCTCAGCGCCTGGCTCAGCAAATCCGAGGCGGTGGGCGAGCTGCACGCCACGCTGAAGTCGCTGCTGGTCGCGGTCGTGCTGCTGCACATCGCGGGGGCGCTGTTCCACCAGTTCTGGCTGCGCGACAACCTGATCGCGCGCATGTTGCGCTCCGACACGCGCTAGGAGGCCGCATGACACGGTTGTTCCCCCTGATCCTCATCATCGCGATGGGCAGCTGCGCCGGGATCGGCGTCATCGCGGCGCTGTCGCTCGGCCACGTGAACGCGGCCTCGATCCTGATCTGGGGCGGGATTGGCGCGGTGATCGGCATCGCCGCGGCTTGGATCATCGCCCGGATGCTGCTCCGGCGCGAGATCGAGCATCACCCCGAGGACCCCGAGGGGCTGCATGCCGACAACCCCTATGGCGTGGTGACGAAGCCCAACCGCCCGCCGGAGTGAGCTCAGGCGAGGAAGCCCGCCACGGCGTCGCCCACTGCCTCCGGCCGCTCGGCATGCAGCCAGTGGCCGCAGCCCTCGACGCGGCGAAGCTCGGCCTGCGGGAACCAGCGGCCGAACCCGGCGCGGCCCTTGTCGCTGACATAGCTGGAGTTCGCGCCGTGCAGGGCGAGAACGGGTCCGTCGAAGGCGCCCGGCGTCAACGCCTCCTCGGGCCAGCCGGTGAGGCCGTCCATCGCGCCCTCCAGCACGTCAAGGTTCATCCGCCACCGGGCCCGTGCATCGGGCCGCACCTCCAGCGATTGAAGCAGGAAGGCGCGGGTGCCGGGGTCCTCGACGCCCGCCGCGGCCAGCAGCCGGTCGGCATCCGAGCGGCGCTCAACCGCGGCGAGGTCGACGCTCTGCGCGGCGGCGGCGATGTCGGCCTGGCTGTGGTTGTAAGCGACCGGCGCGATGTCGAGCACGACCAGCCGCCGGACCTTCTCGGGGTGCATGAGGGAGAGCGCCATCGCCGCCTTGCCGCCCATCGAATGCCCCACGACATCCGCGACCCCGCCCTCGGCCTCGATCACCCGCGCGAGGTCATCGGCGAGCGCCGGATAGGAGTGATCGTCGCTCCACGGACTGTCCCCATGGTTGCGCATGTCCACCTGCACCCGCCGCCGGCCCTCGAGCCGCCGGGCGAGGCCGCCGAGATTGCGGGCGGCGCCGAAGAGGCCGTGGGCGAGGATCACGGGCGGATCGGCACCGGGTTCGCCGGTGGTGATGCGGTTCAGCTCCATGCGCCGGGTCTAGCCGGTCTGGTGCGGGTTCGCCACGGGGATTAGGCTTGGCTCCAGGGCAGGGAGACGCGCAGGATGGATGCCGAACGGGTCGGGCAGATGGCCGACGAGATCGCGGTGCTGATGGCCGAGCGGTTCGGCGGCCTGAAGCGCGGGGCGCATGCGGACCTCGATCTGATGCTGCGCCGCAGGGGCGGGGCGTTGCCGCGCCCGCTCCGGCGCGAGGCGAAGCGGCTGGCCGAGACGCAGCGGCTGGCCGGCTCGGCCCGGATCGCAAGGCAGATCGACCAGGGCGCGGCCGAGCGCGCGCATGCGGCGCTCGTGCGGCATCTGCGACCCCTCGGGAAGATGAGCCGGGCGCAGCACCGGGCGACGAATATCGCCGCCACGGTGCTGTTCGGATTGCTGCTGCTCGGCGCCTTCGTGCTGTGGATGATGGTGCGGCGGGGCCTCGTCTGACCGCCTACAGCTCCGGATAGAGCGGGAAGCGCGCGCAGAGCGCCTTCACCTCTTCGGCCACCGCCGCCTCCGCCGCCGCATTCCCCGCCTCACCGCCCGAGGCGAGCCCGTCCACCACCCGCACGATCCAGCGGGCGATCTGGCGGAACTCCTCGTCGCGGAAGCCGCGCGTCGTCCCCGCCGGCGTCCCCAGGCGCACACCGGAGGTCACGAACGGCTTCTCCGGGTCGAACGGCACCCCGTTCTTGTTCGCGGTGACATGCGCGCGGCCGAGCGCCGCCTCGGTCGCCTTGCCCGTCACGCCCTTCGGGCGCAGGTCGGCCAGCATCAGGTGGTTGTCCGTCCCGCCCGAGACGATGTCGATGCCGCCCTTCATCAGCTCGTCGGCCATCGCACGGGCGTTGCCCACCACCTGCGCGGCATAGTCGCGGAACTCCGGCCGCAGCGCCTCGGCGAAGGCCACGGCCTTGGCGGCGATCACATGCATCAGCGGGCCGCCCTGCAGGCCGGGGAACACGGCGCTGTTGATCTTCTTGGCGATCTCGGCGTCGTTCGTCAGGATCATGCCACCGCGCGGGCCGCGCAGCGACTTGTGCGTGGTCGTGGTCACGACATGGGCATGGGGCAGGGGCGAGGGGTGCTGGCCGCCTGCGACCAGCCCCGCGATATGCGCCATGTCGACCATCAGATACGCCCCCACCTCGTCCGCGATCTCGCGGAAGGCGGCCCAGTCCCAGATGCGGCTGTAGGCGGTGCCGCCGGCGATGATGAGCTTCGGCCGGCTCTCCCTCGCGCGGTCGCGGACCTGGTCCATGTCGAGCAGCTGGTCCTGCTGGCGCACGCCGTAGCTGACCACGTCGAACCACTTGCCCGACATGTTGACGGGCGAGCCATGCGTCAAGTGCCCGCCGCCGTTCAGGTCCAGCCCCATGAAGGTGTCGCCCGGCTTCAACAGCGCGAGGAACACGGCCTGGTTCATCTGGGAGCCCGAGTTCGGCTGCACGTTGGCAAAGCCGCAGTCGAAGAGCTTCTTCGCCCGCTCGATTGCCAGCTCCTCGGCGATGTCCACGAACTGGCAGCCGCCGTAGTAGCGCCTGCCGGGATAGCCCTCGGCATATTTGTTCGTCAGGACCGAGCCCTGCGCCTCGAGCACCGCGCGGCTGACGATGTTCTCCGACGCGATCAGCTCGATTTCCTCGCGCTGCCGGCCCAGCTCCAGCCGGACCGCCTCGGCGATCTCCGGGTCGCGCGTGGCGAGGTCCTCGGTGAAGAAGGCAGTCGTGGCGGCACTGGACATCGGCGGTCTCCCCTCGGGCGTGATGGAAAACCGCATAGCCGGTTCCGCCGCCGCTTCAAAGCCCGGCTTGCCAATCCGGGCGCGGGCTCCCAACACTCTCCCGCATGGAGCGGATGCATTTCGTCGCGAGCGACACCGACACGGCCCGGCTCGCCCATGGAAGTCTTGTGGCCCGCTATGGCCAGACGCCGGTCGAGGAGGCGGCAGTGATCGTCGCGCTCGGCGGCGACGGGCTGATGCTCTCGACCCTGCACCGCGATCTCGGCCTGCCGGTCTATGGCATGAACCGCGGCACGGTCGGCTTCCTGATGAACGACTACCACGAGGATGGTCTGCCCGAGCGCATCGCCGCGGCCGAGCATACCGTGATCCATCCCCTGAAGATGATCGCCGAGGCGACCGACGGCGGCCGCCATCAGGCCCTTGCGATCAACGAGGTCAGCCTGCTGCGGGTCGGCATGCAGGCGGCGCGGCTGAGGATCAGCGTCAATGGCCGGGTGCGGATGGAGGAGCTGGTCTGCGACGGCGCGCTGCTCTCCACGCCCGCGGGCTCGACCGCCTACAACTACTCGGCCCATGGGCCGATCGTGCCGCTCGGCTCGAACGTGCTGGCGCTGACGGCGATCGCGCCGTTCCGGCCGCGGCGGTGGCGTGGCGCGATCCTGCCCGACACCGCCAGGGTGCGCTTCGACATCCTCGAGCCCGAGAAGCGCCCGGTCATGGCCCACGCCGATTCGCGCGGGGTCGAATCGGTCGTCTGGGTCGAAATCACCACCTTTCCCCAGATGTCGCATGTCCTGCTGCACGATCCCGGCCACGGGCTGGAGGAGCGCCTGATCCGCGAGCAATTCGTCTGACCGGGCTGTGACAAAGATGTGTCAATACAGCATTCATCGCGTCGGCGGTTGTCTGCCTAAAACTTGACGCACGTTCTGGTTGTATCCCACAGTGCGCCGGCCCTTCACGTGCCGGAGACCACGATCAGCATGACCCTGCGCCCGTCGATCACCTGCTTGCCCGCCTCCTCGAAGTTCACAGTCACCCGGTCGCCGATGCGCGACTGCACCTGGCCGGTGCCCCATTCCGGCGCGCCCGGATGGCGGACGAGCATCCCCGGTTCCAGCATCTCGTTCATCGGGGGAGCCGCCTGCAAAGGGGTGCCTCGGGGCCGATGAACGCCCCCCGGACAATGATCGAGCCCGCGACGCTCGCCGGCCTCGTGGTGGCGCGGATGTGCCACGACATCGTCTCGCCCCTCGGCGCCATCGGCAACGGGATCGAGCTGCTGGAGATGGCGATGCCCGCCCAGGGGCAGAGCGGCGAGCTGGCGCTCATCACCGACAGCCTCGGGGCGATGCAGGCCCGCATCTCGACCTTCCGTCTCGCCTTCGGGCTGGCCCGGGGCGAGCAGCGGATGGCGCGGGGCGACCTGCGCCAGCTTCTCGCGGGCGCAAGCGCGCGGCTGCGCGTGGACCTCGAGGCCGAGGGCGACCTCTCGCGCGGCGAGGCGAAGATGATCCTGCTCGGCGTCATGTGCCTCGAATCGGCGCTGCCCTGGGGCGGGCGGGTGCTGGTCTGCCGCGGCGGTCCCGGCTGGCGACTGGTCGCGGAGGCCACCCGGACCCGGCGGGACGACGGCCTCTGGGGCTGGCTGGACGGGGCCGCGCATGACCTCGACCGGCCGCAGCCGCTGCCCGCCGAGGTGCAGTTTCCGCTGCTCGCAGCCGAGTGCCGCGCGCGCGGCCGCGCGCTGACCTGGGAAGTGGACGACACCGGCGCCGAGATCGCCTTCTGACCGGGGCCCGGCATGGCGCCGGACCCCGGCATCCCCTCAGAACCCGGCCTTGATCTTCTCGAACTCGGCCAGCTGCCGCTCGCGCTGCGCGGGGTCGTTCGGGGTCTGCTCCAGCACCGGGGCGTCGATCGCGCTGATCCCGGCCGCGACCTTGTCCTCCTCGCTGATCTCGGCCATCGCTGCCGAGGAGCTGTGCCCGTAGCCGATCACGTCGAGCAGCGCCGGCCCGGCCGAAGGGGCCAGCCAGGCATTGATGAAGTCATAGGCCTTGTCCTCGCTGCCGGGCCCGTTCTTGAGGTTCACGAAGCCGCAGATGAAGGTCGAGGAACCCTCCTTCGCCTCGCGCTGGAAGCCCACCGGGAAACCGTCTTCCTTGAGATAGGTCGGCCCGTCGTTCCACGACCAGGCCACGTCCACCGCGCCCGAGGCCATCATCTGCGCCATCTGATTGGGATCGGACCAGTAGGCCGAGACGTTCTGATGCGCCTCGCGCAGCCAATCGGCGGCGGCCTGGAACTGCTCGTCGGTCACGTCGGTCCAGTCGGTAACGCCGGTCGCCAGATAGGCCAGCGCCCAGACGTCATCCGCGCTGTCGGGCAGCGAGGTGCGGCCCGCGTAGTCCGGGTTCACGAACACCTGCAGCGTCGAGACGTCCTCCTCCGGCACCGTCTCGGTGTTGTAGGCGATCGCGGTCGCGCCCCAGTCGGCCGGGATGTACCAGACGCCGCCCTCGTCCTGGAACACCGGCGAGGCCATGATCTCGGGGTCGATGGTCCCGAAGGCCGGGATGCGGCTCACGTCCCAGGGCTCGATCAGGTCGGCGTCGCGGTATTTCGAAACCATCTGGCTGCAGGGATGCGCCACGTCCGCGCGGAAGCCCGAGGCGAGCTTCTGGAACGCCTCGTCGTCGTCGCCGTAGAAGGAGAAGGTCGGGCTGTCGCCGTGCTGGTCGATGTAGCCCTGGAAGATGGCCGGCTCTTCGAAGCCAGCCCAGTCGAAGACCGTGAGTTCGGGATCGGCGGCGAGCGCCGGCACGCCGAGCGCCAGGACGGCGGTGCTGGCGAGCAGGGCGGGGCGGAGGAAGGTCATGCAGGTGGCCTTTCGGGTGGAGTTCGCGGCAGAAAGCTAGAGGCGCCCTTGGCCCCGTGCAAGCGGCGCGCGGGTGTTGACGCGATTGTGGGGGTCAGGGGTTAAGGACGGGTGAACGGATGACGGAAATCGCAGGCATGGGCGGCAGGCGGGTGCTGTTCGTCATGGCGGCGGAGCTGGAATACGGGCCCGCCCTGCGCGCGCGGATCGCGCCGCTGATAACCGGCATCGGCCCGGTCGAGGCCGCCGTCCGGCTGACCGCGATGCTGGCCGCCGAGCGCCCCGACCTCGTGGTCTCGCTCGGCTCGGCCGGTTCGCGGCGGCTGAAGCAGGGCGAGGTCTATCAGGTCAGCCACGTCGCCTGGCGCGACATCGACGGCTCGCCCCTCGGATTCCCGCGCGGGCAGGTGCCGTTCCTCGACCTGCCGGTGCTGGTCGAACTGCCGCTGCGCCTGCCGGGCCTGCCCGCTGCCAGCCTCTCGACCGGCGCGAACGTCGTCAGCGGCGGCGCCTACGCGGCCATCGCCGAGGACATGGTGGACATGGAGACCTACGCCCACCTCCGCGCCTGCCAGCATTTCGGCGTGCCGATGATCGGGCTGCGCGGCATCTCGGACGGGGCGGACGAGCTCGGCCATATCGGCGACTGGTCCGACGCGCTGCCGGTCATCGACGCGCGGCTGGCCGAAGTGGTGGACGAGTTGGAGGCGGCGCTGCGCGAGGGCCTGCTCGATTGAAAGCCGTTTCCTCGCAGAAGAAACGATCCTTCTGGCGAAGGATCGGGCCTCAGCGCATCCTGAGCGCGCCGTCGAGCCGGATCACCTCGCCGTTGAGATAGCCCGTGCGCAGGATGAACGCGACCGTGCGCGCGAACTCCTCCGGCTCTCCCAGCCTTCGCGGGAAGGTCACCTCGGCGGCGAGGCTGTCCTGCACCTCCTGCGGCAGCCCCCGCAGCATCGGCGTGCCGAAGATGCCCGGCGCGATGGCGCAGACGCGGATGCCCAAGCCTGCGAGGTCGCGTGCCATCGGCAGCGTCAGCCCGGCGATCCCGGCCTTGGAGGCGGCATAGGCGGCCTGGCCCTTCTGCCCCTCGAAGGCGGCGACCGAGGCGGTGTTGACGATCACGCCCTTCTCCTCGCCCGCGTTCTTCGCCATCTCGGCGGCGGCGAGGCGGGCGATGTTGAAGCTGCCGATCAGGTTCACCTCGATCACCCGGCGGAAGAGGTCGAGCGGATGCGGACCCTCGCGGCCGACCACGCGCGCCGCGGGCGCGATCCCGGCGCAGTTCACGGCCGCGGTGATGCCGCCCATGTGCTCCACCGCCGCCGCGATTGCGGCCTGGGCCGAGCCCTCGTCGGTGACATCACAGAGCGCATGGCCGCCGCCGATCCCCTCCGCCGTCTCGGCCACCGAGGCCTCGCGGTCGAGCAGGAACACCCGGCTGCCCTCGGCCGCCAGATGCGCCGCCGTCGCGGCGCCAAGGCCCGAGGCCGCGCCCGTCACCACCACCCGATGCTCAGCAAGTTCCATCCGTCTCTCCTTTCCTCAGGGCGCCAGCAGGTCGAGGCCGCCGCAGATGCCGGCGTCCACCTCGCCGATGACGCCCTCATCCTTGCCCGCATAGTCCACGCGGCCCAGCACCGTCTGCACCGCGGCGATCCGGGCCCGGCGCTTGTCGTCGCTGCGGATCACCGTCCAGGGGGCGTCGATCGTATGGCTGAGCGTCAGCGTCTCCGAAATGGCGCGGGTGTAGTCCTCCCATTTCGCCAGCCCCTCGACGTCGATCCGGCTCAGCTTCCACTGCTTCAGGGGATCGCGCTCGCGCTTGAGGAACCGCTTGAGCTGCTCGGCCCGGCCGACGCTGAGCCACAGTTTCACGAGGATGATGCCGTCATCCACCAGCATCCGCTCGAACTCGGGAAGCTGGCGGAAGAACCGCTGCCGGTCCTCGTCGGTGGTGAAGCCGAACACCGTCTCGACCACGCCGCGGTTGTACCAGCTGCGGTCGAAGAGGGCGAACTCGGCTGCGGCGGGAAGCTGGGCCACGTATCGCTGGAAATACCACTGACCGGATTCGCGCTCGGTCGGGGTCGGCAGGGCCACGATATAGGCGCTGCGCGGATTGAGGTGTTCGCGCAGGGTCTCGATGGCGCCGCCCTTGCCGGCGGCGTCACGCCCCTCGAAGATCACAGCCAGCCGCTTGCCGGTGCTGATCACGTCGCGCAGCATCTTGACCAGCTCGACCTGCAGCGCGTCGATGCCGTCGTTGTAGTCGTCCTTCTTCATCTCGTCGCGATAGGGATAGCTCGGGTCGAGGATGTCGTCCTCGTCGGCCTTCTCGATGGCGCGGCGGACCTCCTTCGGGGCGTCCTCCTTGAGGTAGCGGGTGATGTCGCCGACGAAGGGAATCTTCAGCCCGGACTTCTTGCTCACGACGCCGTCCCCCTGTGCCCCCGTCCTGCACAGGCGTAGCCCTCCGCGCCGCGCGAATGCAATGCGGCTGCGCGGGGTCAGGGCAGGCGCAGGTCGGCCAGATCGAACGGCGTCGTCTGGTAGATCTCGTTGATCCAGTTGCCGTAGAGCAGATGCGCGTGGCTGCGCCAGCGGTTTGTCGGCAGGCAGGACGGGTCGTCGTCGGGGTAGTAGTTCACCGGCACCCCGATGGCGGCGCCCAGGGCCGCGTCGCGGTCATATTCCTGCTTCAGCGTGTCGCTGTCGTATTCGAGGTGGTTGTAGATGTAGAGCGCGCGGTGGCCCGGGTCTTCGACCAGGCACGGCCCCACCTCGTCCGAGGCGAGCAGCGTCGTCAGGCCGGGCCGGGCGTCGATGTCCTCCTGCCGCACCTCGGTCCAGCGGCTGACGGGGATCAGCACGTCGTCCGAAAAGCCGCGCAGGAAGGGCGAGGCGGGCGCGAGGTTCTGGTGCCGGAAGCAGCCGAAGGCCTTGCCCCCCAGCAGGTGCTTGGGCAGCCCGTGGAAATGCCACGCCATCGCCATGCCGCCCCAGCAGACGCCGAAGGTCGAATGGACATGGCTCTGGGTCCAGTCGAAGACCCGGGTCAGCTCGTCCCAATACGTCACCTCCTCGAAGGGCAGGTGCTCGATGGGCGCGCCGGTCACGATCAGCCCGTCGAAGCGCTCGCCCGAGGCCTCGACCTCCGAGAAGGGCCGGTAGAACGAGGCCATGTGGTCGGCGGCGGTGTTCTTGCTCTCGTGGTCGGACATGCGGATCAGCGACAGGTCGATCTGCAAGGGCGTCGCGCCGATCAGCCGGGCAAACTGGTTCTCGGTCTGGATCTTCTTCGGCATCAGGTTCAGCAGCCCGATCCTGAGCGGCCGGATGTCCTGCATGGCGGCCCGGCCCGGCGACATGACCATCACGCCTTCCGACTTCAGGATGTCGTAGGCGGGCAGGTCCTCGGGCAGGGTGATCGGCATCTCTCAGGCTTCCTTCCGGTCGATCGCGCGGGCGATCAGGTCGATATAGTCGTCCGGGGTCTTCAGCGCAGCGACCTCCTCGGCGCTGATGGTGACACCCCGGTTTGCCATGGCTGCATAGCGGGGCTGGCGCTCCTTCAGCGCGCGGGCATAGGTCCAGCGGATGAAGGCGTCGGGGTCCACCGGACCGGGATGGGCGGCGGTGTAGTCCGCCCAGGCCTCGTCGAGGAACTCGGGCCGGTAATACATCGGCTTCGGTGCCCGGTCGAAGCGGCGGATCAGCTCCTCCGTATGCGCCTCGCTGCCCCTGATCCAGACCGGCAGCATCAGGCCGCCGAGCCGGTCCAGCACCGGATCGTCCGGGTTCGCCGGGTCCACCACCTCGCAGATCGAGCCCGAGGTGTCGCAGACGAAATGCGGGTAGCCGTAGATCTCGCGCGCCTTGTCGATGAAGGCCCCGGTGTCGAGCAGCGCCGCCACCTCCGCCTCGCGGTGCAGCGCCTGCCGGCGGCGGTATTCCTCGATCGGCAGGCCGCCCCTGGCCGGATCGCCGGGCTTGCCGACCCAGCAGGAGAGGGGGGCGAGGTTCTCGAAGGTGATGTTGGAGGTGATGCGGACCGAATCGCTCATCAGCAGCTCGCGCAGCATGGGCACCCGCATCGCCTCGCGCTTGAACTCGTCCGCGATCGCCTCGCCGAGGTAGCGCGTGCCGATGCGGTAATCGACCGAGTAGTGGAACCAGTCGCCCGAGCCGCGCAGCAGCGCCGAGAGCCAGGTCTTGCCGAGGCCCGACATGCCAAACAGCATCACGCGCTTGGCCTCGGCCGCCCGCCAGTCCTCGCCGCCTTGATAGATCATGATTCCTCGCGCCGCCGGTCGGCCGCCCGGATAAGCCGCCGCCCCGCGGATGGGAAGCTCAGGCGCCCTCGCGCACCGTCTCGATCATCAGGCGCACGTTCTCGGGATCGGCGTCGGGGGTGATGCCGTGGCCGAGATTGAAGATGTGCGGCCCGCCCGAGAAGGCGCGAACGATCCGCCGGGTCTCGTCGATCAGCGCCTGCCCGCCGGTGACCATGTGCCCCGGCGCGAGGTTCCCCTGCACGCAGCCGTCGCGCTGGACGTGGGCCGCGGCCCAGTCCGGGTCCACGCTGTTGTCGAGCGCCACGCAATCGGCGCCAACGGCTTTGTGGAAGCCCTCGTAGCGCGGCCCCGCCTCGCGCGGGAAGGCGATGACGGGTGTGTGCGGGTGCCGCGCCTTGAGCGCCGCGATGATCGCGCGGGTCGGCGCCACGGCGAAGTCGTCGAAGTCGCGACCGCGCAGGCTGCCGGCCCAACTGTCGAAGAGCTTTATCACCTCAGCCCCGGCCTCGACCTGCGCCGAGAGATATTCCACCGTCGCCCCGGTGATGAGGTCGATCAGCGCCTGAAAACCCGCCCGGTCGCGGGCGATGAAATCATGCGCCGGGCCCTGGTCCCTGGTGCCGCGACCGGCGACCATGTAGGTCGCGACGGTCCACGGCGCACCGGCGAAGCCGATCAGCGTCGTCTCGGCCGGGAGTTCGCGGGAGAGGATGCGAACCGTCTCGTAGACCGGCGACAGCGTCTCGTGGACCGCGCCCGCGGGCCGCAGCCCGGCCACGCCCTCGCCGGTGGTCACGGTCGAGAGCCGCGGCCCCTCGCCGGTCACGAACCACAGGTCGGCCCCGAGCGCCTGCGGCACCAGCAGGATGTCGGCAAACAGGATCGCCGCGTCGAAGCCGAAGCGGCGGATCGGCTGCAGCGTCACCTCGGCCGCGAGGTCGGGGTTGTAGCAGAGCTTGAGGAAATCCCCCGCCTGCGCCCGCGTGGCGCGGTATTCGGGCAGGTAGCGCCCGGCCTGGCGCATCATCCAGATCGGCGGGACGGGCAGCCGCTCGCCCGCGAGGGCGCGCAGGATGGTCTTGGTCATGGGGCCTCCGGGCTTTGGCCGGTTCCACCCCGCAGGGGGATGGTTGTCAAGCCGCGCGGGTCGCGCTAGCCGATGCGCATGGACATGCCCACGCCCCTGAAGCCCCTCCGCATCGGCACCCGCGGCTCGGCCCTCGCGCTCGCCCAGGCCAACGAGACCCGCGACCGGCTGGCCGAAGCCCATGACCTGCCGACCGAAGCCTTCGAGATCGTCATCATCCGCACCACCGGCGACCGCATCCTCGACCGGTCGCTGCGGGAGATTGGCGGCAAGGGCCTCTTCACCCGCGAGATCGAGCAGGCCCTCGGCGATGGCGAGATCGACATCGCCGTGCATTCGATGAAGGATATGCCCGTCCTGCAGCCCGAAGGCCTGGTCATCGACTGCATCCTGCCCCGCGAGGACCCCCGCGACGCCTTCGTGAGCCACCGCTTCGAGAGCCTCGCCTCCATGCCCGCGGGCATGGTGGTCGGCAGCTCCAGCCTGCGCCGGCGGGCGCAGGTCGCGCTGCGCCGCCACGACCTGAAGCTGGTCGAGTTCCGGGGCAACGTGCAGACGAGGCTGAAGAAACTCGAGGACGGCGTGGCCGACGCCACCTTCCTCGCGATGGCCGGCCTGAGCCGCCTCGACCAACGCGACGTCGCCCGCGGCCCCGTCGAGGTGGCGGAGATGCTGCCCGCGGTGGCGCAGGGCGCGATCGGGGTCGAGCGCCGGGCGAATGACGACCTCACCGCGATGCTTCTGACGCCCATCAACCACGCGCCGTCCGCGGTGCGGGTTGCGGCCGAGCGGGCGTATCTGGCCCGCCTCGACGGCTCCTGCGAGACCCCGATTGCGGGCCTCTGCGAGATCGAGGCCGATGGCGGCTTGTGGCTGCGCGGTGAGATCCTGCGGCCCGACGGCTCGGACGCGATCACCGGCGAGCGGCGGGGGAGCCAGTCGGACGCGATGGCGATGGGCGACGATCTTGCGGCGGAACTGCTTGAGCGAGCCGGGCCGGACTTCATGGCATTGCCACCGCTGTAAGGCTCGCGCCGGACCAGCGGCTCGCGCCGATGGCGACAGCCTGCGATGTTCGGCTGCGACAACATGCCTCGCCATTATCGCCTCCGATCACCGCCCCGTCGCTCAGAAGGCGAGAGCCGGTGCGCCCCGGAACAGGTGCTGCCAAGCACCGATCTCAGTAACTGCGGATCAGCCCCACCAAGCGCCCCTGAACCTTCACCTTTTCCTCCGGCAGGATCCGGGTCTCGAAGGCCGGGTTGGCGGCCTCGAGCGCGATCATCGCGCCGCGGCGGCGGAAGCGTTTCAGCGTCGCCTCGTATCCCTCGACCAGGGCCACGACGATGTCGCCGTTGTCGGCGGTCGTCTGCTCGCGGATCACGACCACATCGCCGTCGTTGATGCCCGCCTCGATCATCGAATCGCCCTTCACCTCGAGCGCATAGTGATGCGCCCGTCCCGCGAGCATGCTGCCCGGCACGGCGATATGGTGCGAGACCTCGGAGATCGCCTCGATCGGCACGCCCGCGGCGATGCGGCCCATGACCGGCAATTCTATGGCCGCGGCCTCCACCACCATCGCGCCGCGCGGCGGATCGATCCGGTCGCCCTCGATCACCGCGGGCGTGAAACCGGGGGCGCGTGCGCGGGCCATGGCGTCCGGCAGTCGGACGATCTCGAGCGCGCGGGCCCGATGGGGCAGGCGGCGGATGAAGCCGCGTTCCTCGAGCGCGGTGACGAGGCGGTGGATGCCGGACTTCGAGCGCAGGTCGAGCGCGTCCTTCATCTCGTCGAAGGAGGGCGGCACCCCGTCACGGTCCATCCGCTTCTGGATGAACTCCAGCAATTGCACCTGCTTCTTCGTCAACATCTCGTGGCCCCCGCGCTGCCCGCCGCAAAGTGTTCCGCGTTCGTTCTAGACGAATCACGTCTCCCGGTCAACGGAATAGCGCGCAAGCGGTAAATCGCGGGTTAACCGGCGCGGCGCAGTGCGAGATAGTCCATGATTTCGCCCGTCATCCGCCCCGGATCGCCCGGCGGACGGATCAGCAGCGCGCCGGAATCGGCCAGCAGCCGGAGGCGGGCGCTGTCCTGATCCTCGTGCGGCGTTATCACCGGCAGGTCGGCGCCGGGCGCGAGCGCCGCGCGCAGGTAGTGCTGGCGCGGCCCCTCCGGCGGCAGATCGCGGCCGAGGCGGGCCTTGAGCACCGGCGGATCGGAGGCAAGCCCCATCATCCGCCGCAGCAGCGGCTGCAGGAAGATCATGCCGCAGACCAGGGCCGACACCGGATTCCCCGGCAGGCCCAGCATCGCCGTGCGGCCCAGGCGCCCGGCGACCAGCGGCTTTCCGGGGCGCATGGCGACCTTGTAGAAGGCGCGGTCCATGCCCATGCCCTCGGTCACGCGGCCGATGAGGTCGTGATCGCCGACCGAGGCGCCGCCGATGGTCACGATCAGGTCGGCATCCGAAGCGGCCTCCAGGCTCTCGCGCAGGCTCGCCTCGGTGTCGCGGGCGATGGGCAGGATGCGGGGTAGGGCGCCGGTCTCGGCAACAAGCGCCGCAATGGCGAGGTCGTTGGAGCTGACGATCTGACCGGGGGCAGGCGTCTGGCCCGGGGGCACCAACTCGTCACCGCCGGGGAGGATGGCGACCAGCGGGCGCTTCGCGACGCCGACCCGGGGGCAGTTCATCGCAGCCAGCAGGCCGATATCGGCGGCATTCAGGCGACGGCCCGGTTCGAGAATCGACCCTTCCCTGAAATCATTGCCTTGCAGGCGGATGTTCGAGTGCGTTCCGGGCTCGTTGATCGTGACCCGGTCGCCTGCGCGAACCGTGTTCTCCTGCATCACCACCCAGTCGGCGCCGTCGGGGACCGGGGCGCCGGTGAAGATCCTGAGCGCCGCGCCGGGCTCCAAGCGACCGGTCCATGGTCGTCCCGCCGCCGCCTCACCCACCACGCGCAAGGCGCGATCGGCGTCGGAGCGGCGCAGCGCGTAGCCGTCCATCGAGGCGGTATCGAAGGGCGGTTGCGTCAGGCGGGCCGTGGCGGGGGCGGCGAGGATGCGGCCGAAGGCCTCGACCAGCGGAATCTCCTCGACCGCAACGGGACCGGCAAGCGCGAGGGTGCGGGCGAGGGCTTCGGCAACCGGGATCACGGCGCGGCCTCCCAGATGCCGGACTTGCCGCCGGCCTTGTAAAGCAGGCGTATCCCCTCGATCCGCATGCCTTTCTCGGCGGCCTTGAGCATGTCGTAGACGGTCAGCGCCGCCACGCTGACGGCGGTCAGCGCCTCCATCTCGACGCCGGTGCGGCCCGAGGTGCGGACCGTGGCCCGGATGCGGATGCCGGGGAGCGCCTCGTCGGCGGCGAGGTCCAGCGTCACCTTGGTGATCGGCAGCGGGTGGCAGAGGGGGATCAGCTCGGCGGTGCGCTTGGCGCCCATGATCCCGGCCAGGCGCGCGACGCCGAGGACGTCGCCCTTCTCTGCCCCGCCGAGGGCAAGGACCAGCGTCTCGGGCGCCATGACGACCGCCCCCTCGGCTGTGGCCTCGCGGGCGGTCTCGGGCTTCTCCGACACATCGACCATATGCGCCTGCCCGGCGGCGTCGAAATGCGTCAGCGTCATGTCGGTGTGTCCAGAAGCGCGCGGGTGGCGGCGGTGACGTCGGGCTGGCGCATCAGGCTCTCGCCGATCAGGAAGCGGCGCACGCCGCCCGCGGCGAGTTCGGCCAGTTCGGCGGGGCCGGACAGCCCGCTCTCGGCCACCACGACGCGGTCCTTGGGAACCAGCGGCGCGAGGCGGCGGGTGGTGTCGAGCGACACCTCGAATGTCCGCAGGTCGCGGTTGTTCACGCCGATCAGCGGCGAGGCGAGCTGCAGCGCGCGCTCCAGCTCCGCCTCGTCATGGACCTCGATCAGCGCGTCCATCCCGTGCTCGCGCGCGGCGGACTCCAGTTCCGCCGCGAGCGGATCGTCCACGCTCGCCATGATGATGAGGATGCAGTCGGCGCCCCAGACACGGGCCTCGACCACCTGATAGGGGTCGTAGAGGAAGTCCTTCCGCAGCACCGGCAGATCGCAGGCGGCGCGGGCGGCAGTCAGGAACTCCGGCCGGCCCTGGAAGGAGGGCGCGTCGGTCAGGACCGACAGGCAGGCGGCGCCGCCATGGGCATAGGCGCGGGCGAGGGCTGGCGGGTCGAAGTCGGGGCGGATCAGGCCCTTCGAGGGGCTGGCCTTCTTGATCTCGGCAATCAGCCCGTAGCCCTGCGCGGCGGCGGCATCGAGGGCCGCGGCGAAGGGGCGGACGGGACCGGCGGCGCGGGCCTCGGCCTCCAGGACCGAGAGGGGGCGCGCGGCCCTGGCGGCGGCGATCTCGTCGAGCTTGTAGGCGCGGATGCGGTCGAGGATATGCATGGCCCGATGTAGCCCCCCGTGGCGGAGGGGCGCAAGGCGGCCTTACTCCTCGGCTTCGTCCAGCAGGCCGCGCACCCAGCGGACCGCGAGCGCCGTCGCGGGCAGGCCGAGCAGCGGCGAGAGGATCAGCGACAGCGTCGGCGACAGCACCGGCAGGCCAAGCGCGGGACCGATCAGGGCGAGCATCCAGAAGTTGATCCAGACCACGAAGGTCACGGTAGGATAGAGGATCAGCCAGAGGCGGCGGTTGCGGTGGTCGGTCATCTTGCGGCCCTCAGCGCGGCGGCGATCAGCGCCGGGATTTCGGCTGCCACGCCCACGGGCGGGGCGATCGGGCCGGGCGCGCCGGCCGCAGCCAAGCCTTCGGGGATGTCCTCGGTCGTATGTTCCGCGGGGGTGGCGAAGAAGGGCAGGCAGACGGCGGGCGTGCTGCCGTCGAGGTCGTGCAGGAACGGCGGTTCCTCGATGAAGGCGCATTCGACGGTGGCGAAGGCGCCCGTGCCCGCGATCTCGTCGGCGAAGGCCCGCGTTGCCTCGGCCGAGCCGCGCGACTTTCCGGCCGAGCCGTGGCCGACGACGATCAGCCGCGTCACCGCCGGGTCCAGCCCCGCGCCCTCCGCCGCCTCGCGCGCCAGCCGCAAGCCGATCGCGGGCAGCGCCGGGTCGAGGCCCAGCGGCCGCAGCATCGCGTAGCCGTCGGCTCCTGCCATCTGCAGCCGCTTCGGCATCTCGGATTGCGTGAACCATCCCTCGGCCATGAACAGCGGATAGACCACCGAGGCCCGCGCCGCGCGCCGAATCGAGCAGCCGCAGGCCAGCGTCGCGCCGTGGACGACCCAGCCGCCACCGAGCTCGCCCGCGACCCGCACCGCGAGATCGTCGATCTGGGCCTGCATCGGCGCCGGGTTGCCCGGCTGGCCGTGGGCGATGATCGCGGCTTCAGTGACTGGTGCCATCCGAGAAGGTGATCTTGTTCCAGACGTTGTACTTGCCCGAGGGCTTGCGCATCGGCAGCCGCCGCACTTCCTGCAGCGTCTGCGCGTCATAGACCACAACCGCGCCGTCGTCCTCCCAGATCGACACGAGCGCGTAACGGCCGTCGCGGGTGAACTCGGTATGGGCCACGGTCTTGCCGGGGGCGGGGTTCAGGGTTGCGACGATCTCCAGCGTCTGCTTGTCGATGATGTGGACCTCGTCCTTGTGCGGGCCGAAGAACACGTCGGCCCAGACATGCGGGCTGGTCTCGTGGCTGCGCAGGAAGAAGCCGGGGCCGTGGGTCTGGATCGTCTTCACGATGCTCCAGTCCTCGGTGTCGATCACCGACAGCACCCCCTCGTTCAGATGCGGCGTCGCCATGACGCGGTGGCCGTTGCGCTCCCACGAGATGCCGGAGCCCAGATGCGGCATCCCCGGCAGCGGCAGCTCGGCGATCTCGCGGCCGACGATGAGGTTGACGACGACGCCCTTGGTGCCCTCGCGGTTGGTGCCGATCAGATGACGGTAGTCGGGGTCGAAGAAGAAGTCGTCGAGCGGCTCCTCCACCACGATCCGGCGTCGGGCAAACAGGCCCTTCTGCGCGCCGACGCTCTCCTCCATGCCCTTCTCGTAGCTGTGGACGAAGCCGTCATGGAACGGCCCGCCCTCGGGATCCGTCGTGACCTCCCAGATCTCCGGCGCGTCCTTCAGCGCGAGGATGAAGCTCTTGCGTTGCGGGGCCTGGTAGACCGCGCTCACCCGCGAGGGGGTGCCGTCGCGGGCGACCACAGGCATCACCTTCACCGGCTCGAGCGTCTCGGTCGAGAGGATCGTCAGCGTCTGCGGCAGGTAGTTGGCGACCGCGAGCCACTGACCGTCCTCGCTCATGGCGATGTTGCGGCTGTTGAGCCCCGCGCGGACGCGGCCGATCTCCTTGAGCGACCAGATGTCGTATTTCTGCACCCAGCCGTCGCGCGACATGATGAAGACGTAGCGGCCATCGGGCGAGAACTTCGGCCCGCCATGCACGGCGTAGGGCGTCGGGAAGCGGTCGAGGACGTCGAACGTATCGCCGTCGAGCACGCTGACGTGGTGATCGCCGGTCTCCACCACGAGCGTGATGTTCAGCGGATCGGCGTCGAAGACCGGCGCCTGGGCGGGGGCGTAGTCGGGCGCCATCTCGCGCGAGGCGGCGATGTCGGCCTCGGTCCATTCCGGCACCGCTTCCAGCGGCGTCTTGATGAACTCCACCAGCCCTGCGATCTGCGCCTCGTCCAGCACGTCCGAAAACCCAAGCATCTGCGTCGCGGGACGGCCATGCGCGATCACGTCCTCGATCCCGCGCACCCGGCCGAGCGTCTCCGGGATCAGCGCCGGGCCGGTGCCGCCCAGTCGCTCCTCGCCGTGGCAGGAGGCGCAATGCTCGGCGTAATCGGCCGCAGGCTCCGCCCAAGCGCCCCCCGCCAGCAACAGCGCCGCGGCTGCCAGCTTTGCCTTGTCCAAATATCCCCGCCGGAGGCCGGCGGCGTCAGCCGACGAACCCTTAGAAAAACTGATGAACCGGATCATGCGACTTTCCGCGGAAGGGTGTGACGGCCAGCCGGCCGGCGTCATCCGCGACCCCGATCTCGGCATTGGAAAGGTAGCAGGCGGGGTCCTCGGCCCAGGGATCGCCGGTCAGCTGCAGCGCCCGGATGCGGGTGTTGCCGCCGCAGACCGACTGGAAGGCGCAGGCGCCGCAGCGGCCCTTGAGCGGCCGCGGCCGGGTCCGCAGCGTTGCCAGCATCGGGTCGTCGCCGGTCCACCACGCGCTGAACGGTTTCTCCTTGACCGAGCCCACGGTGTAGTCCGACCAGTAGGTGTCGGGATGCACCTTCCCCTGCGGGTCGATATTGGCGACGCCGAGGCCCGAGGAATTGCCGCCCCAGGCCTCCAGATGCCCGCGCAGGTGGGCGATCTTCTCAGGCGCGAACCGCTGCTCGACCCAGCGCATGAACCACACGGCGTCGGCGTCGTTGTTGCCGGTCACGATCTCCAGCGGCGGGCGCTTGCCGGCCACCGCTTCCCAGCCGCGCTCGATCAGCAGGTCCATCGCCCCCCGCGTATGCGCGTGCTCCTGATCCTCGCCCCGGTGCTTGTCGCCCCGACCCGCATAGACGAGGTGGCTGAGGTAGAACTTGTCCACGCCCTCGCTCTCGCAGAGGTCGAGCATCTGCGGCAGCTGGTCGCCGTTATCCTTCGTGATGGTGAAGCGCAGCCCCACCTTGACGCCCCGCGCCTTGCAGGCCCGCACCCCCTTCAGCGCATCGGCAAAGGCCCCGTCCACGCCGCGGAACCAGTCGTTCGTGGCCCCGATCCCGTCGAGCGAGATGCCGACATAGTCGAAACCCAGGGCCGCGACCCGGTCGGCATTGTCCTCGATCCCCAGCTTGGTGCCGTTGGTCGAGAGCGACAGGTGGCGGAAGTCCAGCTCGCGCGCCCGCTCGGCCAGCTGCCAGAAATCGAAGCGCGACAGCGGCTCGCCCCCCGAGAGGATCAGCGCCGGGATCCGGAACGCGGAGAGGTCGTCGAGAACGCCCATCGCCTGCTCATGCGTCAGCTCGCCCGGAAAGACGTTGTTGGACGACACCGTGTAGCAGTGGCGGCACTTGAGGTTGCAGGTGCGGGTCAGGTTCCAGATCACCACCGGCCGCACCGCCTCGGGACGGGACCGTCGCCGCGGCGGGGTCGGCTCGACCAGCTGGTGCATGTATTGGGTCAGTCGGAACATCGCTCGCCTTTCAGTCGCCGTCGCGCAGCCGCAGGCCGGTCTTCTTCAGGATACGGGTGGAATAGAGGATGTCACTGGCCGCGCAGGCATCCCCCAGCAGCGCCGCGACGTCCTGCCGCTTCGCCTCGACCTCCTCGCGGGTCGAGCCGTGCAGCATCGCAAAGAGGTTGTAGGGCCACATCGGCCGGGCGCGCGGTCGCAGATAGCAATGGGTGACGTAGGGCAGGGCGCCCACCCGCTGCCCGAGCGCCGAGGCGCGGGCGTCGTCCACGTCCCAGACGCTCATGCCATTCGCGGTCATGCCGAGCGCGTAGTGGTTCGGCGCCACGGCGATGCGGCGGATCACGCCGCGCGCCTGCATCGCCTCCATGCGCGCGATCACCTCGGCCTCGGTCAGTCCCAGCCAGCGCCCGATCTCGGCATAGGGCGCGGGGACCAGCGGCAGCCCGGCCTGCGTCGCCGTCACGATCCGGCGGTCCACCGGGTCGAGCGTCTCGGGCACCCGGTCGGCGACCTCGTTCACGCCTGCACCCGGAAGCCGATGAAGAACTCTTCCAGCTTGGGAAACATCAGCACCTCCAGCCCGGTCTCGCGCTCGATCTCGGCCGCGGTCCGGTCGATCCCCTCGGGGGTATCGGTCGCCAGCACGAACCACATGTTGAGCGCGTGGTCGCGGGCATAGTTGTGCGCGACCTCGTCATGCGCATTGACCTTTGTCACGACCGCCTCGAAATCCGCCTCCGGCACCGCCATGGCGCAGAGGCAGAAGGCGCCGCCCATCGCGGCGGCGTCGAAGAACGGGCCGAAGCGGGTGGTGGCGCCGACCTCGCGGAGCCGGGCGAGGCGGGCGATCAGCTCGGCCCCGGCGAGGCCGAGGGGTTCGGCGGCCTCGTCGAAGGGACGAGGCGAGAGCGGGAAGCCGTCCTGTAGCGCGTTGAGGATGGCGCGGTCGGTGGCGTCGAGGCTGCCCTCGGGCAGGACAGTGCGGCGGTTCATGCGGCGCGGCTTTCGATCAAGGCGCCCGTCTGCTTGAAGCAGCGGGTCGAGAACAGGGTCTTGTGCGGCACGCCCCGAAGCTCCGGCAGGGCCTCGGCGCGGGCGAGGACGGCCTCGGCCTCGGGCCGCGCGCGGGCGTGGATCATGCAGAAGAGCGGCCAGTCCCAGACCCCCGGCACGGTGCGGCGGTGATAGCAGAGGGTGACGCCGGGCACACTGGCGAGCGCCCGGCCCGCGGGTTCGATCCGCGCTTCGGGAAGCTGCCAGACGACCATGGCGTTCGCCTTCCAGCCGAGCGCGCGGTGGCGCACGATGACGCCGACGCGGGTGAGGAGGCGGGCACGGGCGAGGGTGTCGATCCGCGCGATCACTTCCGCCTCGTCACGCCCGAGAAGCGTGGCGAGCGCGGCGAAGGGCCGCGCAACCAGCGGCAGCCCCTCGGAGAGCGCCTGCATCAGCGGCCGGTCATCGCCGCGCAGCACGTCCATGTCGGCGGGCCGGTCCAGCCCGAGCGCCTCGCGCGGGCCGCTGAGGCGGAAGCCGAGGTCGATGTTGAAGGGCCGCAGGAGGGGCAGGGAGAGGACCGGCAGCCGCGCGCCCTCACCGATCCGCGCGAGGCTGCGGCCGAGTTCGGCGCTGTCCGGGGCGGTGGCCACGAACCACAGGTTCCAGCGGTCCTCGCGCAGATAGGAGTGGTTGACGCCCGGCTCCCGACCGACCACCGCCGCGACCTCCTCGATGCGGTCTTCGGGAATGGCGAGCGCGGCCAGGGTCGAGGCCCCGGCGGTGTTTGGCCGGCAGGTCGCGCCGACGCGGGCGATGCGGCCCGTCTCGCGCAACCGGCGCAGGCGCGCCAGCACCTCGGCCTCCGTGCTCCCGAGCGCCTGGGCCATCGCCGCGAAGGGCTGCGGGACCAGCGGCAGGTCCCGCTGGAACTCGTCGAGAAGGCGGGTGTCGAGCGCGTCCATCCTCACAGCCCCGACCTATGGGCGCGATGGGTGAAGAAGATGCCCGAGGGCGCCTGCGCCCCGATCTCGCCCAGCTTCTCGTAGGTGCGGGTGTCATAGATCACGACCTTGTTGTCGTCGCGCGCCGAGAGCCAGACCTCGCGGCCACGCGGCGCGAACTCCATGTGCAGCACGCCTGCGCCGGGCTCGAGCGTCTCGATCACCTCATGCGTCACCGCGTCGATCACCTGCACCTTGCCGTTGTCGGGCGGCGCGAAGTTGACCCAGAGCTCGCGCCCGTCAGGCCGCGCCACGACGAATACCGGCTGCCCCGCGACCTCCGTGCGCCCGGCCTCCTCGCGCGTCGCGGCATCCACCCACAGCACCTGATGCAGCCCGACCGCCGGCAGCGCCCAGCTTTCGCCGGTCAGCGTAAAGCCTTGCAGATGCGGCATCTTGTAGACCGGCAGGTCGGGCTCGTTTTTGCCGTAGTCGGGCAGGAAACGCTCGGCCAGCGGCTCGTCGGCCCAGAGGTCGATGGCGCTGAGCCCCTTCTCGCCGAAGAGGCCGACGATATACGTCCGCGACCCCGCCATCAGCGCGTCGTAGGGGTTCGCGCCCACGTCCTCGATCCGCGTGATCTCGGGGTTCGCCGGGTCGTCAGAATGGTCCAGCACCCAGACCTCGCCCGAATCCCAGCCCGCCACGACGAAGCGCGAGCCGGGCGCGTCGGCCAGCCCCACGGTCTTGCCGCCCATCGGGATGTCCGCCACCGACGCGAGCGTTTCCGCGTCGAATACCCGCACACCGCCCGGCTCGTAGTTCGACACCGCGACCAGCCGGCCGTCGTCGCTGATCGCGCCGCCGATGGCGTTGCCGGCCTGGATGATCCTCGCCTCGATGGCGCAGGCGAGGATGTCCACCTTGCTCAAGCCGCCGTCGCGGCCGAAGACATAGGCGTAACGCTCGTCGGGCGAGAAGGTGAGGCTGGCGTGCGAGAGGTCGCCCAGCCCCTCGACCCGGCAGAGCGCCGCGCGGTCCGAGCGGTCCACGACGAGGACCGATCCGGTCGCGCGCTCGATCACCACGCCTAGGTCGCCGGTCGCGCGCAGCAGTTCGGGCGGGACGGACGGCGGGGCAGGGACCGGCACCGCCGGGACCTCGACGCCCGCCGGGGTGCCGGGCACCGTCTGGGCGACGGCGCCAAGCGGCAGCGTCAGGGCGACGGCGAGGGCGGCGAGGGGTCGGGTCATTCGGTCTTGTCCTCCAGCAGCCAGCGGGCGATCCACAGCGCCTCGGCCTCGGTAATCAGCGGCCGCCAGGGTGGCATGGCGGTGCCGGGGATGCCGTCGAGCACGATCTCGGCCAGCCCCTCCGGGTCGCGGCCCGCGAGCGCCTCGGGCGTGATCGCGGTGCCGAGGCCGCCCTTCATTGTCAGCCCGTGGCAGGAGCCGCAATCCTGCACGACCATGTGCTGCAACTGCGCCGCACGTTCCGCCGAGATCTCGCCGGTGGGCGCCGCGCCCGCCGCGAGGGTCGCCGCCACCGCGAGGGCCGCGCCGCGAAGGCGCCGCTCAGCCATTGGCGGCCACGATCCTCAGATGCGGCCCCTTGGCCGAGGGCAGGGGCAGCCCGGCCGTCGCGTAGAGGCCGGCGGTGCGGCCGATCATGAACAGCACCGGGGCGGGCATCGGGCTCGCGGCGATGTCGGCCGCGATCTGCGCCAGCGTCGAGGCCGTGCGCCGCTCGCGCGGGGTCGTCGCGCTCGCCACCGCGAGGACCGGCGTGTCGTAGGGCAACCCGTGGGCGATCAGCCGCGCCGCGATCTCGGCGATGTTGCCGGCGCCCATGTAGACCACGAGCGTCGTGTCGGGGTTCGCCAGCGAGGCCCAGTCGAGGTCGAGCGCGCCATCCTCGGCCCGGTGGCCGGTGACGTAGCGCACGCCGGTTGCGAGCCCGCGATGCGTCAGCGGCACGCCGGTCGAGGCGGCCGCGCCCTGGGCCGAGGTGATGCCGGGGACATAAGCGTAGGACACGCGCGCGGCGGCCAGTTCCTCGGCCTCCTCGCTGCCGCGGCCGAAGATCAGCGGGTCGCCGCCCTTGAGGCGCGCAACGGTCAGCCCCTCACGCGCGAGCTCGACCAGCAGCGCGTTGATCCGCTCCTGCGGCACGGAATGGTTGCCGGCCTCCTTGCCGACGGAGATCCGGCGCGTCCCGGCGGGGACGAGCGCCATGATCTCGGGCGAGACCAGACGGTCATAGACCACCACATCGGCGCTCTCGATCAGCCGCAGCGCCTTGACGGTCAGCAGGTCGGGGTCGCCCGGTCCTGCGCCGATGAGGAAGACCTTGCCCGTCATCCGTCACTCCCGTGTCTGGGGTGGGCCGGGGGGCTGGCGCCCCCCGGCGGGTTTCAACCGGAACGATCAGTAAACGTCGTTCTGGGTGTTGTAGACGTTGAACTTGCCGGTCGGCGTGATCAGGCGCGGGTCCTTGATGACGTGCTTCAGCTCAAGCGTCGCATCGTCAACCACGACGATCGCCGATTCCTCGTCCTTGCCGTTCCAGAGCGAGAACCAGACCTCGGTGCCGTCCTTGTTGAACTCGCCCTGCACGACGCGCGGCTGGCCCTCGGTGATCTCGGCCCATTCCGCGAGCGGCAGGGTGATGATCTCCGGGTCCGAGCCGTCGCCGGGCATCTCGTCGATCTTGAACACCGCGACCGAGCCCGAGATTTCCGCTTCGGGGTTCAGCGTGGCGTCCACGTAGAGGTGGTTCGACTTGCCGGGGAAGGTCTTCACGAACAGCGAGCCGCCGCCGAGCGCCGGGAAGCTGTCCACGATCTGCCATGCCTGGTCGGGATGGCCCTCCGGGTCGGTGCCGATCAGCGCCACCGAGTCGTCGCCGAGGTGCGAAGTCGCCCAGACCGGCCCGAAGGTCGGATGCTCGAAGTTGGCGCCGCGGCCCGGATGCGGGGTCTCGCCGCCGGTCTCGGTGATGGCCTCGAGGCGGCCTTCCTGGGTGTCGATCACCACCAGCTTGCCGCGCGCGTTCGCCGCGGTGATGAAGTAGCGCTTGGTGCTGTCGAGGCCGCCGTCATGCAGGAACCGCTCGGCCTCGATCTCGGTGATCTTGAGGTTCTCGAGGTCGGTGTAGTCGACCAGCTGGATCTTGCCGGTCTCCTTGATGTTGACGAGGAACTCGGGCCGGAAATGCGAGGACAGGATCGCCGCCACGCGCGGCTCGGGGTGGTAGGTCTGCTCGTCATAGATCATGCCGCGGGTCGAGACGATCTTCAGCGGCTCGAGCGTGGCGCCGTCCATGATGACGTATTGCGGCGGCCAGTAACCCCCGGCGATGGCGTAGCGGTCCTCCCAGCCCTCGAACTTCGAGGTCTCGACGGAGCGCGCCTCGAGGCCGATCTTCAGCGTGGCGACCACCGAGGGGTCCTCGGCCCAGAGGTCGATCATGTCGACCTTGGCATCGCGGCCGATGACGAAGAGATAGCGCCCCGAGGCCGACATGCGGCTGATGTGGACGGCGTAGCCGGTGTCGATGACCTTGCGGATCTCGTAGGTGCTGCCGTCGATCAGCGCGATCTGGCCGGCGTCGCGCAGCGTCACCGAGAACAGGTTCTCGATGTCCCAGTCGTTCATCTTCTCGGTCGGGCGCTCCTCAGGCGGGATGAACACCTGCCACGAGTTCATCATCTCGGGCATGCCCCATTCCGGAGGCGCGGCCGGGTCGTTCAGCAGGTAGTTCGCCATCAGCGTCACCTGCTCCTCGGTCAGTTCGCCCGAGGTGCCCCAGTTCGGCATGCCCGCGGGCGAGCCGTAGGTGATGAAGCTGTGCAGGTAGTCGAAGCCCAGCTCGCGCGTCAGGTCGGGCGTCAGCGCCTTGCCGGTCGCGCCGTTGCGCAGCACGCCGTGGCAGCCCGCGCAACGCTCGAAGTAGATGGTGTTGGCCTCGTCGAATTCGACCTGGGACAGCGTCGGGACGCCCTCGGGGGCGCCGGGAACCGCCAGTTGCTCCTGTGCCAGCGTGGTCAGCGCGGGCTCGTACTGGTCCTGCGGCTTCGAGGTGTGGTCCTGGACCTCCGACTCCATCACCTTCTGCTCTTCGGTCGTGAGCTGCGCGCCTTGCGAGCGCGGCGCGATCTCCACCTCGGTGTCGGGTCCGGCGATCGGACCGGTGACGGCGTTCAGATCGGCCGCGGCCTCGGTCCCGGCGGCGTCGCGGGCGGCCTCGCCTGCCGCGGCATCGGTCGCGGGCGCGTCGGTCGCGGGGGCATCTGCCGCCGGGGCGTCGGCGCCGGCCGCGTCGCCCGCGGGGGCCTCGGCGGCCGGCGCGGGGGCGGCGGCGTCGGGGGCGTCGGCTGCGGGAGCAGCCGTGTCGGGCGCCGGCGCGGGCGCCTGGGCGACCGCAAAGCCCGAGCCGAGGACGAGCGCAAGCGCCGCCGAGGCCCAGAGCGAGGTATGTTTCGCGGGGGTTGGCATGGAACAGTCACTCCCTGGTGTGGTGAGGCACAGCTTCGCGCATAGGGAGAGAGCAATCAACTTTCCTTGACTTCGGTTAAGGATGGCCCCGTCTCCCCTGGCGCAAGATCGCGCTGACCGGAACCAGCGGCCTGTGGTTCGGTTCCCTCCGCGTCCCCTTGGCCGCGTCCGCCGCGAAGGAAACCATGTCCTCCTCTCCGCGCCTCCGCCCGTTCCGCCGCCTTCTCCTCGCGCTCGGCCTCGCCGCCGCCACGCTGGGTCCGGGCCAGATCGCGACGGCGCAGACCGCCGACCGCGGCGTCCTGCGCGGCGACACGGTGCCGGCCGCCCAACCGACCGACGCCCTCGCCGCCGACCTCTTCGGCGTCCCCGAGGAGGGCCTCGCGCTGGCCCGGGTCGAGCAGCCGCCCGCCTGGCGGGCCTCGGCCGGTGGCCAGCCCCTCGGCCTCGTCGGCTCGACCTGGGAGCTGGCCGAGTCGCTCGGCTATTCCGGCCGCCCGCTCGACGTGCTGGTCGCCGTCACCCCCGCGGGCGTGATCGCGGGCGCGCGGCTGATGCGCCATAACGAGCCGGTGCTGACGCTCGGCATCTCCGACGCCGACATCGCCACCTATGTGGACGGGTTCGCCGGCTTCGACATGCGGCAGGCGGCGGCCGGCGGCAACACGCTCGCCCATTCGGACGCCCTGCCCGACGTCATCAGCCGCGCCACCGTGACGACCGGCGTCATCCGCGACGCGATCCTCAGGACCGCGCGCATCCTGACGCTGGCGCAGGGCGTCGGCGGCGGCGGGCCGGTGGACCGCGTGGGCTACGCGCCCGCCGACTGGGCGGCGCTCGTCCAGATGGGCGCGCTCGGCCACGCCACCGCCACGATGGCGGAGGCCGCCGAAGCCTTCGCCGCGTCGCGGCGGCCGGTCACGCCGTCCGACCGGCAGTTCCTCGACCTCTGGGCCGGGGTGATCGACCCGCCCACGATCGGGCGCAACCTGCTGGGCCCCGCGCGCTTCGCCGAGGCCGCCGCCGCGCTCGCGCCCGATCAGGCGCTGCTGCTGGTGGCGACGAACGGCCTGACCGGGCATCGGGGCACCGAATGGCGCCGCTCGGGCCGGTTCGAGCGCGTGACCGTCTCGCAGGCGGGGCGCAGCTTCACGCCGACCGCCGAGGGCTCGGCCCGTATCGCGGGTCTCGAGGCCGAAGGCGCGCCGAGCTTCCGCGAGATCAGCCTCTTTCCCATCCCTGCCGACCCGGAGGCAGGCGGCTTCGACCTGACGCAGCCCCTCGATGTCACCGTGACCAGCACCCGCGAGGCCGCGGACGGAACGGAGATCGCCTTTCCGGTGACGGTCACGACCGCGATTCCGGCGCAGTTCATCCAGGCCCCGCCCGCGCCCGAGACCCCCCTCTGGGTCGAGTTCTGGCAAGTCAAGAAGCCGCAGATCGCGGTCGTGGGGGCGATGCTGCTGGTCCTCGCGCTGATCCTCTTCGGGCAGGAATGGCTGGTGCGCCGGACCCGCCTCTATCCGTGGGTGCGACTGGGTTATCTCAGCGTGACCCTCGTCGTCCTCGGCTGGGGCCTCGGGGCGCAGCTCTCGGTCGTGCAGGTGGTGGCGTTCCTCCACGCGCTGCTCTCGGGCTTCCGCTGGGAGACGTTCCTCGTCGCGCCGCTGATCTTCATCCTGTGGAGCGCGGTCGCCCTCGGGATGCTGTTCTGGGGCCGCGGCGTCTTCTGCGGCTGGCTCTGCCCCTTCGGCGCGTTGCAGGAACTGGTCAACGCCGCCGCCGTGCGGCTGGGCGTCAAGCAGATCGCGGTCCCGCAGGCTCTGCATGAGCGGCTGTGGGTCATCAAGTATTCGCTGTTCGTCGCCATCGTCGCGCTCAGCTTCTACTCGATGCAGCACGCGCTGATCCTGGCCGAGGTCGAGCCGTTCAAGACCGCGATCTCGATGCGCTTCCTGCGGCCCTGGCCCTTCGTCGCCTATGCCCTGGCGCTGCTGACTGCCTCGCTCTTCATCGAGCGGTTCTTCTGCCGCTACGTCTGCCCGCTGGGCGCGGGCCTCGCGATCCCGGCGAAACTGAAGATCTTCGACTGGTTGAAGCGCCGGCCGCAATGCGGGCGCGAGTGCCGGCTCTGCGAGACGCGCTGCCCGGTCGGCGCGATCGACGCGCTGGGGCGGATCAACGCCAACGAATGCCATCTCTGCCTGCGCTGCCAGGTCATCATGGACGATCCGAACACCTGCCCGGTGCTCAAGCGCCGGGCCCGCGGTGCGCCCACCGGCGGGCAGCATCCCTCGGGCGCCCATGCCGCCCCGGTCCCGCCGCTGGTGCCGCCGCCGGTCACGCCGGGGCCGACGGTCACGGCCCGCTCGGCCCAGCCCCCTGCCTTCCGTTCGACACAGGTGCATCCATGAGTCCCCTCCTTCTCCGCGACGGCTGGCGCGTGTTCTTCGTCGCCGCCGGCCTTTATGCCGTCTTCGCGATGCTGGTCTGGCTGCTCTATCTCGGCGTCCATGCCGCGGGCGGCATGATGTCCGACCTGCCCTTCGCCGCGGCACCGCATCTGTGGCACGGGCACGAGATGATCTTCGGCTTCGCCACCGCGGCGCTCGGCGGCTTCTTCCTGACCGCGGTGCCGAACTGGACCGGAGCGAAATCCGCGCCGGCGCGCTTCATCGGCATCGTCGCCGGGTTGTGGCTCGCGGGACGGATCGCGGTGTGGTTCTCGGGCGACCTGCCGCTGTGGCTGGTGGCGGTGGTGGATCTTGCCTTCCTGCCGGTGCTGGCGGCGAAGGTGCTGACGCAGCTGCTCAAGCGGCCGAAGCCGCAGAACATGATGTTTCTGCTGCTGCTGTCGTTGGTCTGGACGGCGAACCTGCTGGTGCATCTCGATTGGATGGGCATCGCCTCGACCGAGTATCAGGGGCTGCGCGCCGGGCTGCTGGGCGTCTGCGCGATGATCGCGGTCCTCGGCGGTCGCGTGACCCCCGCCTTCACCCGCAACGCGCTGCTGCGCGCCGGCGTGGACGAGAGCGCGCTGCCGGTCTCGCGCCGGCCGGCCGAGATGGCGGGGATCGCGCTGCCGATCCTGACCGCGCTCGCCGCGCTCGCCGGTCTGTCCGCGGGGATCACCGGCACGCTCGCCCTCGCCGCCGGGAGCGTGGCGGCGGTGCGGCTGGCGGGATGGCGGACGGCGCGGACGCTGGGCGACCCGATCGTCTGGGCGCTGCATCTGGGCTACGCGATGCTGGCGCTCGGGCTGATCGCCTGGGGGCTGGCGGAACTGGGCTATGGCTTTGAGGTCGCCGCGCTCCACATCCTCGGCATCGGCGCCGTGGGCGGCATGACGCTCGCCGTCATGAGCCGCGCCTCGATCGGCCATTCGGGGCGTCCGCTGGTCGCGCCCGGCCCGGTCGCGCTCGGCTACGCGATGATCCCCGCGGCGGTGGCGCTGCGGTGGGCGGCTTCGACCTGGCCGGGAGGCTTCTACTACATCGGCACCCTTGGCGCGGGGCTGCTCTGGTGTCTGGCCTTCACGCTCTACCTGATCGCGCTCTGGCCGATCTGGACCACCCCGCGCCGCCCGGCGGAGGGCGCGACATGATCGGGCGCCGCCGTTTCCTCGCACTCAGCGCCTGCGCCCTTGCGCTGCCCGCGCAGGCGGCGGTGCCGCGGCGGGAGTGGCGCGGCCTGGCCCTCGGCGCGGATGTGGTGCTGCGGGTGGAGGGGGCGGAGGCGGGCCGCGCCCGCGCCTTCTTCGCGGAGGCGGCCCGCGCGCTGCGCTCGGTCGAGGACCGCTTCTCGCTCTATCGCGGCTCGGACCTGCGCCGCCTCAACGCCATCGGCAGGCTTTCGCGCCCCCCGGCGGAGTTCCGGCACCTGCTGACCCTCGCCCGTGCCGTCCACGATGCGACCGGCGGCGCCTTCGATCCCACGGTGCAGCCGCTCTGGCAGGCGGTGCGGGAGGGCAGGGCGCCCGACCGCGCCCTGCTGGGCTTTGCCGCGGTGTCGGTCTCGGAGGCCGAGGTCCGGCTGCCGCGGCCAGGCATGGCGCTGACGCTGAACGGGATCGCGCAGGGCTGGGCCGCGGACCGGCTGGCGGCGGTGGCGCTGCGGCATGGTCTGGGCGAGGTGCTGATCGACACCGGCGAAATCGTCGGCACCGGGCGCGACTGGGACGCGGGCATTGCGGCGCCGGACGGCAGGATGCTGCGCCGGCTCACGCTGCGCGACCGCGCCCTTGCGACCTCGGCGCCGCTCGGCACCCGCATCGGCCCCGAGGGCGACGCGCCGCATATCCTCGACCCCAGGGGCGGGGCGCCGCGATGGTCGCTCGCCTCCGTCAGCGCGCCCTCGGCCGCGCTCGCCGACGCGCTCTCGACGGCGGCCTGCGTCATGGACCGGCGCGCGATCGACCGCGCCCTCGCGGCCTTCCCCGGCACGCGGCTCGAGCTGCTGGCGCCCGCATGATGCATCTCTGCCCCAGTCCGCGGCGAGAGAAAAACCCCGGGTTTGACTTTCGTTAAGGCTGTGTCACGCTCGCCGCGCGATTTCGTGATCCACGCAACGGCTCGAAGGAACCCGCCGCCATGAGCGACGTCATGACCAAGAGCATGGCCCGAAACGTCTTCTACGGCGGGTCACTGTTCTTCATAGCCATCTTCGGCGCGCTGTCCGTCCACAGCCATCTCCACGCCAGGAACGTCTCGACCGATCCCGCCATGCTCACCGACAGCGTCGCCGCCGGAAAGCTGGTGTGGGAGAACAAGGCCTGCATCAACTGCCACACGCTGTTGGGCGAGGGCGCCTACTTCGCCCCCGAACTCGGCAACGTCATGGCGCGCTGGGGCGTGCGGGACGACCCCGAGGCGGCGATGGAGGCGCTGAAGGCCTGGATGGACGCGATGCCGACCGGGATCGAGGGGCGGCGGCAGATGCCTGGGTTCAACCTGTCGGACGACGAATACCGCGCGCTGGCCGACTTCCTGCTGTTCGTGAACTCGGTCGACACGCAGGGCTGGCCGCCGAACGACGCCGGCTGAGAGGGGACAGAACATCATGAAATACTCCACCCAAAGCGTCGCCTACTGGTACTTCGTTGCGGCGATGGCGCTCTTCGGGCTGCAGGTCATCTTCGGCCTGACCATGGGCTACATGTATGTCCGCCCGAACTTCCTGGCCGAAATCGCGCCCTTCAACATCGTGCGGATGCTGCACACCAACGCGCTGATCGTCTGGCTGCTGCTGGGCTTCTTCGGCGCTGCCTACTTCCTCGTGCCCGAGGAGGCCGAGCGCGAGATCCACTCGCCCGCGATCGCCTATCTGCAGCTCATCATCCTCGTCGTGGGGACGCTGGGCGCGGTGCTGACCTACATCTTCAACTGGTTCCACGGAAACTACTTCCTCGGCACCCAGGGGCGCGAGTTCCTCGAGCAGCCCACCTGGGTCAAGATCGGCATCGTCGTGGCGGCGCTGCTGTTCCTGTGGAACGTCACCATGACCGTAGCCAAGGGCCGCAAGACCGCGGTCAGCACCATCCTGCTGATGGGCCTCTGGGGTCTGGCGCTGCTGTTCCTCTTCGCCTTCTACAACCCGCACAACATCGTGCTGGACAAGATGTACTGGTGGTATGTCGTCCACCTGTGGGTCGAGGGCGTGTGGGAGCTCATCATGGCCGCGATCCTCGCGTTCCTGATGCTCAAGCTCACCGGCGTGGACCGCGAGATCGTCGAGAAATGGCTCTATGTCATCGTCGCGACGGCCCTCTTCTCGGGCATCCTCGGGACCGGGCATCACTACTTCTGGATCGGCCTGCCGGCCTACTGGCAGTGGATCGGCTCGATCTTCTCGAGCTTCGAGGTCGTGCCCTTCTTCGCCATGATGTCCTTCGGCTTCGTGATGGTCTGGAAGGGCCGCCGCGACCACCCGAACAAGGCCGCGATGCTGTGGAGCCTCGGCTGCACCGTGCTGGCGTTCTTCGGCGCCGGGGTCTGGGGCTTCATGCACACGCTGCACGGGGTGAACTACTACACCCACGGCACCCAGATCACGGCGGCGCACGGCCACCTGGCCTTCTACGGCGCCTATGTCTGCCTGGTGCTGGCGATCGTCACCTATGCGATGCCGCTGCTGCGGGGCCGCGATCCCTACAACCAAGTGCTGAACATGGCCAGCTTCTGGCTGCTCTCGGGCGGCATGCTGTTCATGACCTTCACGCTGACCTTCGCCGGCACCGTGCAGACCCACCTTCAAAGGGTGAACGGCGAGGCCTACATGGACGTCCAGGACCAGCTTCTCATTTTCTACTGGATGCGGTTCGGGTCGGGTGTCGCCGTGGTGGTGGGCGCGCTGCTCTTCATCTACTCGGTGCTCGTCGTCCGCAGCGAGGTGGTCGATCCCGGCCCGCTGCAGCGCAGGATCGAAGAGGAGGCGCATGATCCCCGCGCCACCCCGGCCGAGTGAGGAGCCCTGACGTGAACGTCATGACCAACGACACGGAGGGGGCCTCGGCCCCCTTCTACCTTCCCCAGGGCGACGAGGTCGCGCTGTTCGAGGCGGCCGCCGCCAACGACCTGCCGGTTCTGCTGAAAGGCCCGACCGGCTGCGGCAAGACCCGCTTCGTCACCCACATGGCCGCGCGCCTCGGGCGGCCGCTCTATACCGTCGCCTGCCACGACGACCTCTCGGCCGCCGACCTGATCGGGCGCTACCTGCTCAAGGGCGGCGAGACCGTCTGGGTGGACGGGCCGCTGACCCGCGCGGTGCGCGAGGGGGCGATCTGCTATCTCGACGAGGTGGTGGAGGCCCGCAAGGACGTGACCGTGGTGCTGCACCCGCTGACCGACGACCGGCGCATCCTGCCGATCGACCGCACCGGCGAGGAGTTGCAGGCCGCGCCTGGCTTCATGCTGGTGGCGAGCTACAACCCCGGCTACCAGAACATCCTCAAGACCCTGAAGCCCTCCACCCGGCAGCGCTTCCTGGCGATGGAGTTCGACTTCCCCGCGCCCGCCGCCGAGACCGCGATCGTGGTGCAGGAGAGCGGGCTGGATCAGGCCCGGGCCGCGCAGCTCGTGCGGCTGGCGGGCAAGCTGCGGGCGCTGAAGGGGCAGGACCTGGAAGAGGGGGTTTCGACCCGCCTCGTGGTCTATGCCGCGACGCTCATCGCGGGCGGCATGGCGCTGCCCCGCGCCATCGAGGCGGCGATGATCGAACCGCTGACCGACGACGCCGAGGTCAAGCGCGGCTTGCAGGACCTCGTGGTCGCGGTCTTCGGCTGAGGCTGGGGCGATGGCGGCGGGCTGGCGCGAGATCGAGTTCTGGGAGCCGGAGGAATCGGTCGGCAAGCTGTGGCACGGCTGGGCCTCGGGCCTCGACGCGCCCGAAAGCCATGACACCGCGCGGGTCCACCTGCCCGAGGTCGCGGGCCGCCTCGCGGTCCTCTTCCGCGGCCTCGGCGGCGCCCATTCGGTCGAGATCCGCGCCGCCGCCGACCGCGTCAGCCGCCACCGCCTGAGCTGGCGGCGGCGGCTCGGCAACGCGGTCGAGGTCACCCCGCAGGCCGAGTTCGACGGCGAGATCCTGCGCCTGCCGGCCTCGCTCGCGGTGATGCCCGCGCGCGAGGCGAATGGCGCGCTCTATCTCTGGCTCGCCGCCGCCGCCGCCCATGCGGTGCCGGCGGCGGCCGAGGATGACCCGCTGCGCGCCGACCTCGCCCGCCTCGCCGCGGTCGAGGCCACCATCAACGCGACGCTGGACGCCGCCCCCGGCCTCGCGCCGCTCTACCAAGAGTTGCGCGCCCTGACCCTCGCGACGCGGCCGGTCGGCAAGCTGCCCGAGGCCGAGGCGGCGGTCGAGGCGCTCGTCCGTCACATGCTGGGCGACGATGCGCCCCTGCCGCCGCTCGCCACGGACCCGCCGGGCGAGGCGCCCAAGGGCTACCGCGCCATGCGCCCCGTGGTCCTCTGGCCGCACACCGGCACCTCCACCCACTCCGCCGCCACCCGCGTCGAGAGCCGCGAGACCGAAGGCGCGCCCGATGTCTCCGAGGGTCCCGAAAAGACCGTCCGCGCCAAGCGCCGCGAGAGCGATCAGGCCGAGCGGCGCGACAGCCTCATCATCAGCCGCTTCGAGGCGATCCTGAGCTGGGCCGAGTTCCTCAACCTCAACCGCCGGGTCGAGGATGACGACCACGACGATGCGAGGAAGGCGCTCGACGATCAGGAGGAGCTGGGTCTCGGCCAGATCAGCAAGGCCCCGGCCACGCGGCTCAAGGTCCATCTCGACCTCGCGCCCGAGGACGTGGACCGCGAGGCGCTTGCGGGCGTCTTCACCTATCCCGAATGGGAGGCGCGCTCGGGCAAGTACCTGCCCGCCCATGTCCGCGTGCTGGAAAACGACATCGACCCCGAGCGCCTGGGCGATTTCACCTTCGACGCCCGCGCCCGCCGACGCATCCGCGCCGTCCGCCGCCAGTTCGAGGCGCTGCGGCCGGGGCGGGTGACGACCTCCGGCCACCGCGACGGCGACGAGCTGGACCTCGACGCCACCGTCCGCCGCGAGGTCGGCCTCAAGGTTGCGGGCGAGGGCAGCGACCGCATCTGGAAGCGCACCGACCCGCAGGCGCGCGACCTCGCGGTGGCGATCCTGCTCGACATCTCGCGCTCGACCGAGAGCGCGGTGACGGGCCGCCCGGTGATTGACGTCGAGCGCGAGGCGCTTGCGGCCCTCGCCTGGGGGCTGGACGCCTGCGGCGACCGGGTGATGGTGCAGGCGTTTTCCAGCCTGCGCCGCGAGCGGGTCTTCGTCACCACCTGCAAACGCTTCGACGAACCCATGAGCGCCACGATCGAGAGCCGCATCGCCGGCCTGCGCCCCTGCTTCTACACCCGCCTCGGCGCCGGCATCCGCCATGCCTCGGCGGGCCTCGCGGCGGAGGCGAAGAAGCGGCGGCTGCTCATCGTCATCACCGACGGCAAGCCCAACGACCTCGACCATTACGAGGGCCGCCACGGCATCGAGGACAGCGCGATGGCGGTGCGCGAGGCGCGGCGCGCGGGCCAAGCGGTCTTCGGCATTGCCGTGGATCGTGACGGCAAGTCGTGGTTCCCGCGGCTCTTCGGGCAGGGAGGCCATGCGCTGATCGCGGACCCGGATCGCCTTCCCGAGGCGCTGCCGCAGATCTACCGCCAGCTGGTCGGGGCGTGACCGGGGCGGCCGACCCGGCCCGCCGACCGCTGCCGGGCGACCTGATGATGTGGGTGCTGATCGTCAGCGAACTCGCGGTGTTCAGCGCCGGGCTGCTGGCCTTCCTCGCCGTGCGCCTCGCGGACCCCGCGGGCTTCGCCGCGGCGCAGGACCAGCTTCATCGCGTCTCGGCCGGGATCAACACCGCCGTCCTCGTGACCTCCGGCTGGTTCGCCGCCCGCGCCGTGAGCGACACCGAGGCCAGGCGCAACCGCGCGGCCCGTTGGAACCTCCTTGCGGCGGGTCTGCTGGGGATCGTGTTCCTGATCCTCAAGGGCGTCGAATACGCCGACGCCGCCGCCAAGGGTCTCGGCACCGAGACCCACGCCTTCTTCACCTTCTACTACCTGCTGACCGGCTTTCACGCCGCGCATGTCGTGGCGGGCGTGATCGTCCTCGCCCTCGTGGCGATCCGGCTGAAGCCCGATCAGGTCGAGGCCGGGGCGCAGTTCTGGCATATGGTGGACCTGGTCTGGGTGATCCTGTTTCCGATCATCTACCTGCTGCGGTGAGGGTGATGCGCGATCCTCTCACCCGCGCCTGGATCTGGCTGCTGGTCCTCTCGGCCGCCTCCACCGCCATTGCGATCTTCCTGCCCGGCCTCGCGCCCGACGCGCTGCGGCTGACAGGGGTAGCGATCCTGATCCTTGCCTGGATGAAGGCGCGGGTGATCCTTGGCACCTATCTCGGCCTCGCGGATTATCCGGCCGTGGGGCGCGGTTTCGGTCTGGCGCTCGGCCTCGTGATGGCGGTGGCCTTCGGCCTCTATCTCGCCGCCTAGCGCGCCCCCTCGAGCGCGCGGAACGCCTCCGCGAAGGCATCCGGCATCGGGAACTCCTCGAGTGCGCGTGCCCGCGCCTCAGGCGACATCTTCCGCGCGGTCCGCTCAATGATCTTCAGCAGCGCGTCGGGGTCCTGCGTGCTGGCAAAATCGCCCAGATAATGGCGGATGAAGGTGAAGCAGGCCACGTCCTCGAGCGCCTGCACCTCGGGGTCGCGCTTGATTCCCTCCTTGCGCAACATCCGCCCGGCGGCCTCGGCCTCGGCCTCGCCGTAGCCTGCCGCGCGCATGATACCCATGACGCGGTCCGCGTGCCGCCGCCCCTGCTCGCGCCGCCAGGCGAGATAGCCCTCGCGGCCCGGCGGAAACTCGGCCCGCGGCAGCAGCCAGCGTTCGATATGCTGCCCGCGGCAGGCGATCCTGAGCGACTCGGAGGCGCCGGGATGCATCCGCTCCTGCTCCTGCGTCATGCGGCGGCCGTAGAGCAACTCGCCCGGCTCACTGTTCTCGCGCCGGGGATCGGCGGCGTTGGCGGCGTCGATGGCGGCGAAGGCGGTCTCGAGTCGGGTCATCGGCTCCATGCCTTTCCGGGGTCGTCCGAGGCGAGGTCGCGCAGCGCCTCGAGGCTCTCGATCCGCGCGGTGTTGCTGTCGATCTGCACCCCGTGTTCGCGCAGGCGGGCGAAGGCGCGCGACAGGCTTTCGGGCTTCATGCCGAGCCGCCCGGCGATCAGCGCCTTGTTGTAGGGCAGCGTCACCTCGCAGGCGCCGTCCTCGCAGCGGGCGAGGTCGGCGAGGAACATCGCCACCCGCTGCAGCCCCGAGCGGGCCTTGAGCTGCTCGACCTGGTTCAGCAGGTGCTGAAGGTGGACATAGGTCGCCGACAGCAGCGCGATGGCGATCTGCGGGTTCTCCTGCATCTTCTGGCGCAGCCGCGCGGCGTCGATCCGCACGAGGGTCGCGTCGGTGATCGCCTCGGCCGAGAGCGGGTAGGGCAGCTCGCGCAGCGCCACCGCCTCGCCGAAGCTGCGGCCGCGCGTCAGGACCGACACCACGGCCTCGTTGCCGCTGGGCGTCACGCGGTAGAGCTTGACCCAGCCCTCGGCCAGGATGAACACCGCCTGCGCGGGCTCCCCCTGCAGGAAAATCGTCGAGCCGGCCGCGATGCGCCGCACGCTCGCTTCGGCCAGCACCTGATCCTGCAGGGCGGGCGGCGCGGTCTCGAGGATCGCGGCGCGCCGGACGATGGCGTCGATGGCAGGGTCCAAGCGTCAGACCTCGGCTGGGGCGCGGCGGAGCGCCGGGAGAGCAAGCGTTTGGGTAGCGGTCCGGGCCGCCCGCCGCAACCGTCATCGCGCCGTGGCGACAAGCCCGGAGCGCCGCAGCGCGCCGGCGAGGCCCGGATCGACGGCGCGGGCACCGCCGCGCGGATCGGGACCGAGGAGGCCGTTCGGACACATGCGGTCGTCGTCCCAGCCGGGATGGTCGGCGACGGGGTAGAGGCAGATGCCCTCGACCGGCACCCCGCGGGCGCGCGCGCGGACGGTCTCGGCGGCGACATAGTCGAACCACGGGCCGCGGCGCGGGCCTTCGGTGCCGGTCTCGGCGATCATCATCGGCCGGCCGTAGCGCGCCGCGACCTCGACCAGCAGGTCCGAGAGCGGGCGGTAGATCACGTCGTCCACGTCCACCGGAAGACCGCCGTGGATCCACTGGTTGTTCCAGTAATAGTTGACGCCGACGATATCGAGGAACGAGGGATCGCCGCCGATCTGCGGCCACATCCAGCCGCCCAGCAGCTCGAAGGCCTGGAACTGGGCGTCGTGCCAGCCCTGCGCCTCCCAGCGGGGGCGGCCGGTCCAGTCGACGTGGTGGATGGCGATCAGCGGCTCGGCATGGACGAAGCGGGCGCGCGGGTCCACGGCGCGCAGCTCGATCATCGCGGCGATCGAGGCGCGGGCGAGCTGGCATTTCAGCTCCCAGCCGCGTCCGGCGCCGTAGGGGTTGAGATAGCGCGCATCGCCGCCGGCCCAGGCGAAGAAGCTGATCTCGTTGACCGGGCACCAGAAGGGGGTTTCATCCGTCAGGCCGCGGATGTGCTCGGCCACGGCGCGGGCGTAGCGGGCGAAGCGGTGGACGAAGTCGGGGCGGTAGATGTCGATGTCCTCGGGCCAGCCGTAATGCAGCAGGTCCCAGATCACCTGCGTGCCGGTATCCCGCGCGGCCTCGACCATCGACGTAAGGCTGGAGAAGTCGTAGCTGCCGCCGCGGTCGATCAGGTGCCACCGCGCGCCGTCGCGGCAGGCGTGGATGCCGAGCGAGGCAAGCTGGCGATAGTCCTGCGCCGCGTGGGCATCGTGGCCGGTGGCGGCGAGCAGGTCGCGGTGGTGGGTCCAGCCGACGCGGTGGGTCGAGCATTCCCAGCCGCCGAGGACGAAACTGCGGAACAGGCTCGGCGGCGGCGCGGGCGGCACCTCGGCCAGCACCTCATGGATCAGCGCCTGCCATCGCGGGACGACGACCTCGGCCGAGTAGCTGGCCTCGACATGCGCGCGCAGGCCATTGCCGAGGCGGGCGCGCAGGCGCGGCTCGCGGATCAGGCGCAGCATGGCGGCGGCGACGGCGGCGGGGTCCTCGTGCGGGACGAAGAGGCCTGTCTCGCCGTGCACGATCTGCTGCAGCGCGCCGTTGTCGGGGGTGGCGATCACCGGCAGCCGGGCCGCCCCGGCCTCGGCAATGACATGCGGCATCCCCTCGCCGCGGCTGAGCCAGCAGAAGCCGTCCATCGCCGCCATGAGGTCGGGCACGTCGCGCCGGTCGCCGGTGAAGATCAGGCGCCCGGCAAGGCCGAGGGCCGCCGCGCGGCCGCGCAACTCCTCGGCATATTCCGGCATGAAGGCATCCGGCCCGCCGACGACGACGAAGCGCGCCTTCGCCTCCTTCGCCGCAACCGCCGCCGCGGCCTCGATGAAATCCTCGACCCGCTTCTTGCGGTCCAGCCGCCCGACCCAGCCGATCAGCACCTCGCCCGGCGCCACCCCGAGCGTCGCCCGCGCCGGACCGCGCGCTTCCGGCCGGAACTCCGTAAGGTCCACCATCGACGGAATCTCGATCGCGTGCTGCGGCCGGTCGGGCATCCGCGACGCCGCGGCCTCGCGGATGTTGTCGCAGACGCCGACATAGCGGGCGGTGAAGTGCTTCGGCCCGGACAGCGCCTCGCGCACGAGCCCGCCATGCTCGATCAGCGGCGGCCGCAGCTTCAGCCGCTCGAGCGCGGGGTAGATGTCGGCCACGTCCTGACAGGAGATAACCACGTCATAGCCCGGCAGCCTGCGGCGCAGGTAGTCGACCGTGTCCTCGAAGCTCATCTCGTAGGCCGCGGTATCCACGTGGATGCCGAGGTCGCGCAGCTGGTCGTGCGACTGGTCCGGCATCCCCTCCTTGCGGAAGCAGGGGATCACGTCGATGCGGTAGCGCTCGCGGGGCAGGTTGGGGGCCAGCAGCCGCACCTCGGTCTCCTCGCCGCCGACCACCAGCCACGCAAAGACGAAGAGGATGCGGATTTTTCCGGCGTCCGGATGCGGCTGCGGGAAGTGGTCGGGCGGGATGGTGCCCCAGACGTGTTCGGTCGCCTGCGCGCCGTGATGCGCGGGCTCCGCGCCCGCTTCCGGCGCTTCGGTCAGCATCGCCGCGTTCTGTTCCAGTTCGAGGGTCATGTCGCGTCGAACACGATCTGGAGGAACTCGGGCCGTTCGGCGACGAGGTGGCGCAGGAAGTCCGGGGCCTCGTCGAAGGGCACCACATGGGTGATCATGTGCTGCCGGATCGCCACGCCCTCGCGTTCCAGCAGCCGGACCGTCTCGGCCGCCAGCCGCCGCTGGTCCCAGGCATGGGCGAGCGGCCGCGGCATGCGGCTGATCTGGGCGCAGCGGATCGAGAGGCCGTTGTGGTGGAACTCCTCGCCCAGCCGCGTCTCGCCGAGGCCCCCCTGATAGAAGGCGAGGTCGATCACCGTCCCCTGCGGCCTCAGCGCCCGCAGCGCGCGGTTCAGGCTGTCCGAGCGCGCGCGGGTCTGGAAGACGTATTCCGCGCCCCTGCCGCCGACCCGGTGGTGCCACGCCGATTTCGCGTAATGCACCGCCTCCTCCTCGCCCATCGCCAGAAAGCCCATGCGCCGCGCAAGGTCCTGCCGGAACGGCGACGGGTCCACCACGACGACCTCGGCCGCGCCGCCCCGCCGGGCGAAGAGCGCGCAGAAGAGACCCACGGTGCCGCCGCCCCAGACCAGCACCGGCCGGCCCTCGACGCCCGCGCCGAGATGCGGAACGTTGGCGCCGAACTGCTCGGCATCGGCATGCAGGATGCCGTTCGCCGCGATCGGGCCCATCTGCGCGACGAAGATGCCGAGCATCGGGTCCATTCCCTCGGGCAGCTTCAGCAGCAGGTCATGCGCCGGGTTCGCGGTGTGGCCGGTCTTGTGGCCGAAGGTCGAGGCGACGACATCCCCCTGCCGGAAACCCGCCGCGCGGGAGTCGCAGACGCGGCCGACCTCCATGTAGCCGAGGAAGTTGACCGGGAAGCGGGCCGAGGGCTCGCCCGGCACGAAGACGCCGCGCTCGCCGTCCCAGCGGCTGTGCAGATAGGGGTTGGTGCCCTTGAGGAAGGTGAGTTCCGTTCCGGCGCTGAGGCCGGTGTAGAGCAGGTCGAGGCGCACCTGCCCGTCGCCCGCGGGCCCCTCGTCATAGCCGAAGAAGAACGGCTGGCCCTCGACCTCGATGCCGAGGCTGCGGATGTGGCGGTGTTCGGTCGGCACTGTCGGGGCCTTACGCAAGGGCCGCACGAAAGATGGGCTGCGGGTCAGCCCGCAGCCCCTCCATCTTCACGAGGGCGCCCTCACGCGCCGAGCGGCTGATGGCGAGGGCGACGCGGTGCGTCTCGAGCGCCTCGGCATAGGGGCAGCGGATGCGGTTCTCGCGGCCCATGACCGCCTCGACGAAGTCGCGGTCCTCGCGCCAGACGGGATCGCCCTCGGCCCGGCGCACCGGGCGGCCCTGGCCCGTGTCCACCATCAGGTCGAAATCGGTGATCTCGAGCGCGAGCGCGTCGGCGAAGACATGCAGGCCGACGCGGTGGTTCCACCGCAGCAGGCAGGTCGCGGCGAGGTTCGCGAGCGCGCCCGAGGCGAAGCGCAGCGTGGCGGCGGTGGCGGTCGGCACCGTCAGGCCCGTGAAATCCTCGCGGTCGCGGCGGGCGCTGAGGCCGAAGACCTCGGTCACGTCGCCCGCGAGGAAGCGCGCGGCGTCGATGATATGCGTCGCCTGCTCGACCACCTGCCCGCCGCAGCGGTCCTCGCGCCACCACCATTCGGGCGGCGGCGTCTGGTCGATCCAGAAGCCCTGCATCAGATGCGCCGGGTTGCGCGCCAGATGCGCGCGGGCCTCGTCCATCGTGTCGAGATAGCGCCAGTGATAGCCGACGGCGGTGACAAGGCCCGCGGTCTCGACCTCGGCCGCGATCTCCTCGGCGAGGTCGAGGTCGAGCGAGATGGGCTTTTCCACGAAGAACGGCAGGCCGCTGGCGATGCAGGCGCGCTCGGGGGCGCCGTGTGCGAAGGGGGGGACGCAGATATAGACGGCGTCGAGGTCCTCGCGGGCGAGCATCGCCTCGTGGTCGGCATAGGGTGTCGCGTTCATGCGGCGGGCGGCGTCCTCGGCCCGGCCGATGTCGGGGTCGGCAATCGCCACAACCTCGACATCGGGCATGGTCTCCAGCACCCCGAAATGGCGGTGGGCGATGCCGCCCGCGCCGATGAAGCCCAGTCTGACGTGGTGCATAGGTCCCTCGTTCCGGCGCCGCTTCAGGGCGGCCTCGTAGATGCGTCTGGTGTCCGCGGCCATGCGCGCGGCGGTGAATTGCTGCCGCCACCGCGCCTGCTGCAACGCCGCAACGGCGGCTGCGCGATCCGGTTCCGCAAGCGCCTCGGCCAGCGCGGCGGCAAGCGCGCGGGCGTCGCCCTGCGGCACCAGCCAGGGGTGATCGGGGCCGAGCGCCTCAAGCGTGCCGCCGATGCGCGTGGCGACGACGGGCAGGCCCGCCGACATGGACTCGAGCGCGACCAGCGGCAGCCCCTCGAAGGCGGAGGGGAGGGCGAGGACCGAGGCCCGCGCCATCAGGTCGGGCACATCGTCGCGGCGGCCGAGGAAGGCGACGGCATCGGCGATGCCGAGGCGGGCGGCGCGGCGGCGCAGGACAGGTTCGAGCGGGCCGTTGCCGACCAGCATGAGGCGCGCATCGGGACGCTGCCGCAGCAGGCGGGCGAAGGCCGAGAGCAGCGTCGCGTGCAGCTTCTGCGGCGTGAAGCGGGCGACGCAGAGGATGGTGGGGCCGTCCGGCCGCCGCTGGCGAGGGGTCGCGGCGATGCCGTTCGGCACGCAGGCGAGCGGCAGGCGCGGCCCCGGCATCGGCGCGAGCGCCCGCCGCCACCCAAGGCCCGCCGCCCGCGAGACGGCGATCACCGCGTCCACATCGGCGGAAGCCTCCGCATACTCGGCCACCTGAGCCGGGTCATTCAGCAGCCACGGCAGATGCTCGGTCCTGACCACCGCCGCGCCCGCAGCCGAAGCGGCGGCGGTGAGCGGATGCCCCTCCCAGCCGATCCCGGCATGGACATGGACGAGGTCGGGCGCGCAGGCGGCAATCGCCTCGCACCAGTCTTCCGCGACCATCCGCGCCACCAGTCCAAGCCCGTCGGCGCGCCGCGCCAGCAGCCGCCCGGCGTCGTGGTCGCAGAAGGCCAGCGTGACCACCGCCCCACGCGCGAGTTCGGCCGCGAGCGTCAGCATGTGCTCGCCCACCCCGGACGGCTCGGGGCTGTCGGTCGCCAGCAGCAGGCGCAGCGGTCGCGCCACCGTCAGGCCCCAGCGGCGGACACGCCAAGGGCAGCGAAGCGCGGCGCGAGGCGGCGGTGGGTGGCCAAGGCCTGACCGACCACCTGGTCCATGTTGTAGTAACGATAACTCCCCAGCCGCCCGGCGAAGATCACGTCCTTCTGCTGCGCGGCAAGCTCGTCGTAACGGCGGTAGAGCGCCTGGTTCTCGGGCCGCGGGATGGGGTAATAGGGGTCGCCCTCGGCGGCGGGAAACTCGTAGGTGATCGAGGTCCTGGGATGCACCTGGCCGGTCAGGTGCTTGTATTCGGTCACCCGCGTCCAGGGCACCTCCTCGGCCGGATAGTTCACCACCGCGACCTCCTGGAAGCGGCGGCAGTCGTGGGTCTCGTGGCGGAAATGCAGGCTGCGATAGGGCAACCGGCCGAAGCATTGGCCGAAATAGGCGTCGATCGGGCCGGTGTAGACCGTGAGCGGGCCGCGATCGGAGGCGGGCAGGTCGTGGTAGTCCACGCCGAGCGCGAGGTCGATGCGGGGGTGGTCCAGCATCCGCTCGAACATGCGCGTGAAGCCCTCGGCCGGCATGGCCTGGAAGCTGTCGGTAAAGTAGCGGTCGTCGTCACTGGTGCGCGTCGGCACCCGCGCCGTGACCGACTTGTCGAGCTCGCTCGGGTCGAGGCCCCATTGCTTGCGCGTGTAGCCTTGGAAGAAGGTCTCGTAGAGGGCTGATCCAACGGCATTCACCACCACGTCGCGCGAGGTGCGGATCTGCGCCACCGGCTCGGCCTGCTGGGCGAGGAACCCAGCGGCCTCCTCGTCGGTGGTCATCGAAAGGCCGTAGAGCGCATTCAGCGTGGTGCGGTTGATCGGCATCGGCACCCGCTGCTCGCCGACCTGCGCCAGCACCCGGTGCTCATAGGGGCGCCATGAGGTGAAGCGCGAGAGATAGGCCACCACATCGTCGCTGTTGGTGTGAAAGATGTGCGGCCCGTAGCGGTGGACGAGGATGCCCGCCGCGTCGCGGTGGTCGTAGGCGTTGCCCGCCACATGCGGACGGCGGTCCACGATCAGCACCCGCTGACCAGATGCCTCGGCCAGCCGCTCGGCCAACACGGCGCCCGCGAAACCGGCGCCGCAGACGGTGACGTCATAGCGGCGCATCCCGCGGCGGATGCCGGGCGCGGGGAAGCGGTCCGTGGGCGCGGCCTCCATGCGGCGATGGGCGGCCTCGGAGACGAGCTCCGCCATGCGGCGATGGGTCGTGTCCCAGCTGAGCGAGGCGAGCGCCCGGTCGGCCGCCGCGCGCCACGCCCCGGGGCGCCGCGCCTGAGCCATCGCCGCGTCGCAGGCGGCGAGGAAGGGCTGGCCGCGCTCGGCGATATGGACGGCGGCGAGATCGCCATAGTGGCGCTGCACGTCGCGGATCGGCGTCGAGACCACGGGCCGGCCGCCCGCCAGATACTCGGGCGTCTTGGTCGGCGAGATGAAGCGGGTGGCGTCGTTGATCGCAAACGGCATCAGCGCCACATCCCAGCCGGCGAGATAGGCTGGAAGCTCGGCATAATCCTTCCCCCCCAGCCAGTGCAGGTTCGGCGCCTGCGGCAGGTCGGCTTGTGAAATCTTCGCCAGCGGCCCGACCATGACGATGGACCAGCCCGGCCGCGCCGATGCAACCGCGCGGATCAGGTCGAGGTCCAGCCGCTCGTCGATGACGCCATAGTAACCGAGCCGCGGGCCGGGTATTCCCGCCTGATCCGCCGGCTCCGGCAACCCGCGTCGGGCGGCGGCGAAATGGGCGGCGTCCACGCTCGAGGGGAAGGCGTGGATGTTGTCGTGGCGGTGGCGCTTGGCCTCCCAGATGGACCAGCCGCCCGTGAAGACCACGTCGGCGGCGGCCAGAAGCTCGGCCTCGCGCTCCAGCAGCTCGGGCGGGGCGAAGCGGAACCCGCTCAGCTCGTCCATGCAGTCGTGGACCACGGCGGCGGCCTCGGCATGGGCCGCAATGGGCCACATCATCGGCGTGTAGAACCACAGTACCGGCCGCCGGATGCCCGTCAGCGCCAGCATCTGGTCGTAGAGGCGCGGCAGCGCGGCCTGTTGCTCCTCGGGCGACCAGCGCATCGGCAGGCGCGGGCGGATCGCCTGCACGGTGGTGCCCTCGAAGCCGTGAAACTCGAGATAGGCGAGGTGATGCTCGGTCGGGATCGGCTCCTCCCAGTAGAGGACGCGCCGGTCCCTGGCGAAGCGGCGCATCAGGTGTTGCGGGCGTTGCAGCACGAAGTCCCAGCGCAGATGCGAGAAGCAGATCAGCGGTTCGGCGTGGGCCGCGTCGGTACGGGAGAGGGAGAGCGGCAGCGGCGAGGCGTCGTTCATGAAGGCTTCCTTTCGGCGCTGCGCCGTAAGGCGCGAGGAGGCAGTCGTGGCGTGAACGCATCCTCGCCTTGCCGTGTTCCGGGCGAGGGGGGCACGGTGTGACATTCCCGTGAACTAGACTTGAGCTTCCGCACGGCGCATTGTGGAACCAGACTCAACTAAATCAGCCTGCGCCGCCGGAACTTGCGCGGGTATGCGCGAAACCCTCTGGAAAACGATGGCACGTCCCGTACCGCGGGCGCGATGGCACGCCTCAACCGTCGGATGAAGTAAAGACGGAGACCGCCACCTTGCAGGACTTCCCCATCGACCGGGCGTATCCCGGCATCTTCTCGCCCGAGGACGCGGCCCGGCTCGCGGGCATGATGGGACCACCCGAGCTCTGCCGTGCGCGGACCCGAGTGGTGCGCTCCTTCGTCCCTCTCGACCGCAGCCTCTATCTCACCCGCGGCTTCGTCGGGCGCTACAACCTCGACCGGCGCGGACGGCGGCAGTTCCTCGCGCTGCAGATCCCCGGCGACTATTTCGACCTCTCGGCCTACCAGTTGCGCGTCCTCGATCATGAGGTGGACGCCCTCGGCGATGCGATGGTGCGGCCCACGGCGCATGCCGACCTCGACCGGCTGGAGAGCGAGCGGCCCGATCTCTACCGCAAGCTGTGGCACATCTCGCTGATCGACGCCTCGATCTACCGCTACTGGGTGTTCCGCACCGGGCGGCTGGCGGGACGGGCGCGGCTGGCGAACTTCCTGTCGGAGATGTTCGTGCGCCTTTACGCCCGCGGCCTCTGCATGCCCGACGGCTACACGCTGCCGCTGTCGCAGAACGACCTCGCCGAGGTCACGGGCATGACCGCGGTCCACGTCAACCGCCTGCTGCGCGAGTTGCGGCTGGAGGGCGTCTGCACCCTGGCCGAGGGGCGGGTGCTGATCCACAACCTGCCCGCGCTGATCGCCACCGGCCAGTATTCGACCGGCTACCTGTTCCTCGCCCCCGCCGTCGAGCGCGACATCCACGAGCTGGTCCGGGCCGGGAATGGCACGCGGACCCCCGCCCGCGCCGTGCTGGGCGGGGGCGGGTGAGGTCAGTCGGCCACGAACTCGACCACCGCGCCCGCGGTCGCCTCGGGGCCGAGGGCGATGCTCCCCGACGGCAGGCGGGCCGGGTTCAGGCCCGCGCCGCGCAGCAGCGCCTCGGTCGCGGCGAGGTCGCGGACCCTGATCGCCACCCCGGCATAGGCGTCGCGGGGCAGGCGGGTCAGATCGAGGCCGGGCCAGAGGGCCGCGGCGGCCTCGCGCGGCAGCACGCGCAGCACGGCCGAGTCGAGACCGGTGGCCACGCGGAAGCCGTCGCCTTCGGCGCTGACCTCGCCATGGGCAAAGAGGCGGGCATAGCCGCGCGCGGCCTTCTCCGGCTCCGGGCTGAGGACGGTGAAGCTGTCGAGCCCCTGCGCGCCGTTCGGATGCTCCAGCAGTTCCGGCAGCCAGACCGTGTCGCGGGTGTGGTGGCCGCAGGCGAAGACATGGCCCTGCGGGATTTCCTCGGGCGCGTAGGGGAAGATCGAGAACGCCGCCTCGCCCTGACCGCCGCCGGGCAGGTCCACGGGGCGCGAGAAGTGCTGCACCGCGCCGGTGGCGATCCCGCGCTCCGAAAGCCGCGCGGTCGCGTCCTCGGCCTTGGTGCCCTCGATGCGGACGGCGATGGCGTGGAGGCCCTGACCCTGTTCGGCGAGCTTCCTGCGGTGCGCGGCGCTGCCCTCGACCGCGCTGACGACGCCCAGCAGCTCCAGATAGTCGCGCGGGAACATCATGGTGTAGTTGGCCGAGCCCATGGCGGCGCTGTGCAGGCCCCGCGGCGAGAGCGTGAAGCCCATGCGCCGCCAGTCCGCTGCGGCGGCCTCGAGGTCGTCGACCAGCAGAAAGGCGTGGTCGATGCCGGTCACGGGATGGTCGGTCATGTCGGGGCTCCTTCGGGCATGGCGCGCAGCAGCGCGGTCAGGGTGATTTCGGGCACTGCCGCGCCGGGCGGCAGGGTGGCGGCGAAGACCGCGGCGCGGGCGACCACCTCGGGGTCGAGCGCCGGGTTCTCGGGATCGTAGCCGGGACGGCGGGCGAGCAGCGGCGTCCTCACATCCGCCGGGCAGAGCGCCGTCGAGCGGATGCCATGCGGCCCTTCGAGGTCGTTGAGGCTGGCCGAGAGGCTGTTCAGCGCGTGCTTCGAGGCGCCGTAGGGCACGCCCGCCCGCGGCGCATGGAAGCGCCCGGCCCATGATGATGTGTGGACGAAGGTGCCTCCGCCGCGGCGGCGCATGGCGGGCAGGGCGGCGGCGATGACGGCGAGCGCGCCCTTGATGTTGAGATCGAGGATGCGGTCCCACTCGGCCCAGTCGAGGGCCTCCCAGCTCCGGTTCGGGCCGTTGGTCCCGGCGTTGTTGCAGACCACGGCGAAGGACCGGCCCGCGGCCTCGGCCTCCTCGGTGATGGCGGCCATCGCGGCGCGGTCGAGGACGTCGCCGGGCCGCAGCAGGCAGTCGCCGCCCGCCTGCGCCACGGCGGCGGCCGTGGCCTCCAGTCCCTCGCTGCCGCGCGCGGTCAGCACCGGGACAAAGCCCGCTGCGGCGAAGGCCACGGCCATGGCGCGGCCGATCCCCGAGCCTGCGCCCGTGATCCAGACCGCGGGCCTGCCGCCTTCCGCCCCTGCGCCCATGCCAATCCCTTTGCCGTCTTGCGTTTGACAGTCGCACAGCTTTAGTCAGCAAGTGTCAACCGACGAGGCCGGGGCGCCCGCCGCCCGATCCGCCACGAGGAGAACCCCATGACCCACCGCACCCTGTTCGCGGCCCTTGCGCTCTCGACCGTGCTGCCCGTTGCGACGCTCGCGCAGGAGGCCGCCGCCCCCGAGCCGAAGCGCGGGGGCACCGCGATCTTCCATCTGGTGACCGAGCAGGGCGTGCTGAACCCCGCGCTGCGCGCCTCGACCGGCGTCTACCAGATCACCGGCAAGATCATGGAGCCGCTGATCGACCTGACCTATGACGGCCCGGTGGGCGTTCTGGCGACCGACTGGTCCTCGTCCGAGGACGGGCTGCAGATCACCTTCAAGCTGCGCGAAGGCGTCAACTGGCACGACGGCGAGCCCTTCACCTGCGATGACGTGGCCTTCTCGGCGATGGAGTTCTGGAAGCCGCTGCTGAACTACAGCTCGACCCTCCAGGCCAACCTTGAGTCGGTGGACTGCCCGGACCCGCATACGGCGGTCTTCAACTACAGCAAGCCGATGCCTCTGGCGCTGATGGTCGCCGCCATGCCGGACCTCGGCCATCCGGTGCCCAAACACCTCTACGAGGGCACCGACTACCAGCGCAACGAGCACAACACCGCGCCCGTGGGCACCGGCCCCTTCGTCTTCCGCGAGTATCAGCGCGGCCAGCACATCATCGCCGAGCGCAATGAGGACTACTGGCGCGGCGAGGAGTTCCCCTATCTCGACCGCGTGATCTGGCGTTTCATCCCCGACAAGTCGGCCGCGGCGGCGGCGATCGAGGCGGGCGAGATCCACGGCTCGGGCTTCATCGGCATCCCAATGGCGGACATGATCCGGCTGGGCGAGGATCCGCGCTTCTCGGTCGGCACCAAGGGCTACGAGAACAACGTCGCCCACTCGACCATCGAGTTCAATCTGCGCAACGAGATCCTCGCCAACCCGGAGGTGCGGAAAGCCATCTATCACGGGCTCGACCTGCAATTCGCCATCGACAGCATCATGCGGGGCTTCGCGCAGGAAGGCCGCGGGCCGATCCCCTCGACCGGCGGCATCAACTACACCGACGACGTGACCACCTATCCCTACGACCCCGACCTCGCGCGGCAGATGCTGGACGAGGCGGGATACCCCGTCGGCAACAACGGCATCCGCTTCACGCTGCGCCACCGCTCAGCGCCCTATGGCGAATACACGCAGCTCTGGGGGGAATACTTCGCCCAGGCCATGCGCGAGATCGGCATCCAGGTGGACATCGTCACCAACGACACGCCGGCCTTCCTGAACGGCGTCTACCGCGACCACGACTTCGACACCGCGAACGGCTGGCACCAGTTCCGCTCGGACCCGGCGGTCTCGACCACGGTCTGGCTGCGCTCGGGCACGCCGCCCGGCCAGCCCTGGACCAACCAGTTCGGCTACCAGTCGGCCGAGATGGACGCCCTTATCGACGCCGCCGCGCATGAGCTGGACCCGGCGGTACGCGCCGACCTCTATCACCAGATCCAGCGGCTCGAGATGATCGACCTGCCGGTGATCTTCGCCATCGAGCATCCGTTCATCGGCATCTACAACAACGTGCTGATGAACCACACCAACACGCCGCGGTGGGAAAGCTCGAGCTGGTACGACCTGTGGCTGAACCAGTGAGCTGACGCGGGCGTTCGGGCGGGTGATGCGTCCGCCCGGATCGCCGCGACAGGGAAACCCGATGCGAATGCCCCCGATCCTTGCCTATGCGCTGCGGCGGCTGCTGCAGGCGGTCCCGACCATCCTCATCGTGATGGTCGGGACGTTCCTGCTGATGCAACTGGCGCCAGGCGACATGGTGGACGCGCTCGTGGGCGACATGGGCGGAGCGGATGCCGCCTTCATCGCGCGGATGCGGCAGGAATACGGCCTCGACCAGCCGGTCTGGGTGCAGCTCATGCGCTACATGGGCAAGCTCGCCACCTTCGATTTCGGCTGGTCCTATGTCTACGAGCAACCGGTCTCGACGCTGCTCTTGGACCGCCTGCCGGTGACGCTGGCGCTGATGGCAGCCTCGCTGACGCTGGCCTTCGTGGGCGGCGTGGCCCTCGGCGCCTGGGCCGGGCGGCACGCCTACAGCGCGGCGGACAACCTGATCTCGACGCTTGGCCTCGTCTTCTATGCGATGCCGAACTTCTTTCTCGCGCTGCTGATGATCCTGCTCTTCTCCATCCATCTTGGCTGGCTGCCGGTGGGCGGCCTGCGCGACATCGCCGCTTTCCACACCGGCTGGCGGCTGTGGCTCGACATGGCAATCCACATGATCATGCCGGTGGCGGCGCTGTCGCTGATCTATCTCGCCTTTTACATGCGGCTGATGCGGTCGAGCGTGATCGAGGTCTCCGAGCTCGATTTCGTCCGCACCGCGCGGGCCAAGGGTGCGCCCGAGGGGCGCATCATGCGCCACCACATCATGCGCAACGCCATGCTGCCGGTGGTCACGCTGCTCGGGCTGCAATTCGCCACGGTGCTCGGCGGCTCGGTCGTGATCGAGACCATGTTCGCGCTGCCCGGTATCGCGCAACTGGCCTACAACTCGGTCATCCGGCGCGACCTCAACACGCTCATGGGGATCGTCTTCCTGTCCTCTCTGCTGGTGATCGCGGTGAACTTCATCACCGACCTGATCTATGCCCGGCTCGACTCGCGGATCGAGCTGAGATGAGCCTCGATCCCGACCTCGCCACGGCCCTCGTCGAGCCGTCCGAGCTGCCGCCGGAGGAGCCCGGCCGCCTCGCCGTGTTCTGGCGCCGCTTCCGACGCAACCGCGCGGCGGTGTTCGGCCTCGTGCTGTTCGTCCTCGTGGTCGCCGCCGCGCTGCTGGCCGATGTCATCACCCCCGGCGACCCGCTGCGCCGCGTGGCGCAGCCGCTGACCGATCCCTTCACCAACCCGGTGGCGCCCTTGGGCACGGACCAACTCGGCCGCGACATCCTCGCCGGCCTGATGCACGGGGCGCGCGTGTCGCTGATGATCGGCGTCGTCGCCACGCTGATCTCGGTCGGCATCGGCATCGTGATCGGCGCCGTGGCCGGCTATTGGGGCGGCTGGGTGGACGACGTGCTGATGCGCTTCACCGACGCCTTCCAGACGGTGCCGAGCTTCATCCTGCTGCTCGCCCTCGTCGCCATCATGGGCGCGTCGCTTGAGAGCATCATCTTCGGCATCGGCATCGTCTCCTGGACCTCGCCCGCGCGCATGGTGCGGGCCGAGTTCATGTCGCTGCGGCATCGTGAGTTCGTCGAGGCCGCCCGCAGCCTCGGCCAGCGGCCCGTCGCCACGATCTTCCGCGAGATCCTGCCGAATGCCCTGCCGCCGGTGATCGTCTTCGCCTCGGTCATCATGGCGACCTCGATCCTGCTGGAAAGCGCGCTCGCCTTCCTCGCGCTCGGCGATCCGAACCATGCCAGCTGGGGCAACATGATCGGGCAGGGGCGCTCGGTCCTGCGCTCGGACTGGTATGTGGCGGTCCTGCCCGGCATCGCGATCCTCCTGACCGTCCTCAGCTTCAGCCTGATGGGCGAGGGGCTGAACGAGGCGCTGAACCCGCGGCAGAAGAAATGAGCGACGGCGCCCCGGTCCTCGAGTTCCGCGACCTGACCGTCGCGCTGCCGCCGGGCAGCGACCGGCCGCTGGCGCTCGACGGGCTGACATTGCAGGTCCGCGCGGGCGAGATCGTCTGCCTCGTGGGCGAGAGCGGGTCGGGCAAGTCGCTCGCCGCCCTCGCCGCGATGCGGCTGCTGGCGCCGGGGGTGCAGGTCGCGGGCGGGACGATCCGCCTCGACGGGCGCGATCTCGCGCCGCTTTCCGAGGCCGAGATGCGGGGCCTTCGCGGCGACGACATGGCGATGATCTTCCAGGAGCCGATGACCGCCCTGAACCCGCAGAAGCGGGTCGGCTGGCAGATCGACGAGGTGCTGCGCCTCCACACCGACCTCGACCGCAGGGCGCGGCGCGCGCGCATCCGCGAGATCCTCGAGGAAGTTCGCATCCCCGATCCAGCCGGCGCGGCGCAGGCCTATCCGCACCAGCTCTCGGGCGGGCAGCGGCAGCGGGTGATGATCGCGATGGCGCTCGTGCTGCGCCCGCGCCTCATCATCGCCGACGAGCCAACGACCGCGCTCGACGTGACGACGCAGAAGCAGGTGCTGGCGCTGATCCGCGACATCCAGCGGGGCGAGGGGGCGGGCATCCTCTTCATCACCCACGACTTCGGCGTGGTGGCCGAGATCGCCGACCGCGTGGCGGTCCTGCGCCGGGGCGAGCTGGTCGAGCAGGGGCCGGCCGCCGAGGTGCTGAACCGCCCGCAGCACCCCTACACCCGGGCCCTGATCGCCGCGGTGCCTGCCCTGATCCCGCCGCCGCCCGCTGCCATTCCGCCCGACGCGCCCGTGGTGCTCAAGGCCGAGGGCCTCGACAAGACCTTCTCCGCCCGCGGCACCCTCTTTGGCCCGCGCCGCAAGCCCGTGCAGGCGGTCCGCGACCTCTCCTTCGAGCTGCGCCGGGGCGAGACGCTCGGCGTCGTGGGCGAGAGCGGGTCGGGCAAGACCACGGTGGCGCGGATCGTCACGCGGCTGATCCAGCCTGACAGCGGGCGGGTGCTGATCGGCGGGGAGGACTTCGCCCATGCGAAGCCGGCCGAGGTGCGGGCGCTGCGCCGGCATATCCAGATGGTGTTCCAGGACCCGATGGCGTCCTTGAACCCGAGGAAGCGCGTCATCGACCTGATCGCCCAAGGCCCCATGATCCACGGCATGAAGAAGGCCGAGGCGCATGCCCGCGCCCGCAGCCTGCTGGAGTTGGTCGAGCTCTCGCCCGCCGCGGGCGAGCGCTACCCGCACGAGTTCTCGGGCGGCCAGCGGCAGCGCATCGGCATCGCCCGCGCCCTCGCGCTCGAGCCGCGGGTGATCGTCGCCGACGAGCCGGTGTCGGCGCTCGACGTCTCGGTGCAGGCGCAGGTGCTGCGGCTGCTCGCGGACCTGCGCGCGCGGCTGCAGCTGTCGCTGCTGTTCGTGACGCACGACCTGCGCGTTGCGGCGCAGCTTTGCGACCGCGTCATGGTCATGTCGAAGGGCGAGGTGGTCGAGACCGGCCCCACGGCGGAGGTGTTCTCGGACCCGCAGCACCCCTATACGCAGAGCCTGATCGCCTCGATCCCCGGCCGCGACTGGACCCCGCCGCGGGTCGCGCTCGAGACGGAGGGAGCCCCATGACCACCGACACCGTCGCCTTCCCGCGCTCGATCTGGGCGGACACCGCGCAACGCCGCCAACTCTCGCTGCCGCTCGCCGGCGAGGCGCGGGCCGATCTCGTGGTGATCGGCGCCGGTTTCACCGGGCTGTCGGCCGCGATCGAGGCAGCGCGGCAGGGTCTGTCGGTGATCGTGCTCGAGGGGATGGCCGTCGGCTGGGGTGCCTCGGGGCGCAACAACGGGCAGGTGATCCCGACCATGACCGCCGCCGAACCGGACGCCATCGCCGCGAAGTGGGGCGCCGCGGGCCAGCGTTTCGCGCGGCTTGTGGGGGAGAGCGCGGACATCCTGTTCTCCCTAGTCCGCGAAGAGCGTCTCGAGAAGATCGCCGAGGCCGAGCAGACCGGCTGGTTCCAGCCGGCGCATTCGCCGGGGCGGGTGAAGCTGTCCCGGTCCCGCGTCGAGGCATGGGAGCGGTGGGGCTTCCCGGCGCAGTTCCTCGACGCCGAGGAGACCCGCGCGCTGCTGGGCACCGGCTTCTGGCACGGCGGGATGCTCAATCCCACCGGCGGGCACGTCAATCCGCTGGGCCTCGCCCGCGGCATGGCGGCGGCGGCCGAGCGGCATGGCGTCACCATCCATGAGCGCAGCCCGGCGCTCAGCTACGCCCGCGAGGGCACCGGCTGGCGGGTCGAGACTGAGGCCGGGACCGTCCGCGCCCGCAGCCTGATCCTCGCCACCAACGCCTACACGGGCGAGCTTGCCTCCAGCCTCGCCCCCCGCATCGCGCGCGAGATCGTGCCGGTGCTCTCCTGGCAGATGTCCACCGCGCCGGTCTCCGACACCATCCGCGCGACGCTTCTGCCGGGGCGGCAGGCGGTGTCGGACACGCGCGGCGACCTGCGCTTCTTCCGCTACGATGCGCGGAACCGCCTCATCACCGGCGGCGTGGTGATGGGCTCGCGCGACGTGGCGAACCGGGTGCGGGCGAAGGCGGCGAAGAACCTCGCCGAAGCCTTCCCGCAGCTCGGCACGCCCGAGATGACGCATGTCTGGTCGGGCTATATCGGCATGACCGCGGACCGTTTCCCGCGCGTCCACCGCCTCGGCCGGGACGGCTACGCCTGGACCGGAGACAACGGCCGTGGGGTCGCGCTCGGCGTGGCGCTCGGCCGCGACCTGGCGCGGGCGGCGGCTGGGACGCCGGTGGACCAACTGGCGCTCCCTTTCACCGAGCCCACACCGTTGCCCGCTCATGCCATCGCTCGGCGGATCGCGCCCTATTACCTCGCCTGGATGCGCCGCAAGGACCGGGTCGAGCCGCGCTGACTCACAGCAGGCTGCGGATCGCGAAGCTCGAGTTTATCCGCGCAACCCCCGGGAGGCGCGAGAGAACGTCCTTATGGACCCGCTCGTAATCGCCGGTGCCGTCAATCTCGAGCCGCAGCAGGTAGTCCTCCTGTCCGGTCATCAGCCAGCCCTCGCGGATTTCCGGGTGGCGGCGCAACTCGTTCTCGAACCGGGTCAGCACGTCCTCGGTCTGCCGGTCGAGGGTGATGCGGACGATCACCGTGTCGCGCCGCTCCTGCGCCGGGCCTGCGACGATCGCGGTATAGCCGCGGATGATGCCGCGCTCCTCCAGCAGCCGGACCCGGCGCAGGCAGGCGGAGGGCGAGAGGCCGACCTCCTCGGCCAAGGCGGCGTTGGTGATTCGCGCGTCGCGGCGCAGTGCGCGGATCAGGGCCTGGTCGATGCGGTCGAGGGTCTGCATGATCTATCAATTGCCGCATGATCGTTGCGTGCCGACCGACAATATAATGGATCCAGCGACAAAGAGCACGCCAGTGCGAAGGATCGTGCGCGATAATCCCGTTGCGCAAGGGGCGTGCGGGGGTTGGCCATGAAAATCGTTGTTCTGGGCGGTGGCGTGATCGGCGTCACCTCGGCGTGGTATCTGTCCCAGGCGGGCCACGAGGTCACCGTGATCGACCGCGAGGCCGAGCCCGCGCGCGCCACCAGCTACGCCAATGCCGGCCAGATCTCCTTCGGCTACTGCTCGCCCTGGGCCGCGCCCGGCATCCCGGTCAAGGCCGCGAAATGGATGCTGTCCGAGCATTCGCCCTTCATCCTGCGGCCCAAAGCCGAGGTCGAGATGGTGTCCTGGCTGACGCAGATGCTGGGCAACTGCACCTCCTCGGCCTATGCCCGCAACAAGGGGCGGATGCTGCGGATTGCCGACTACAGCCGCCGCTCGCTGGCCGAACTGCGCGACAGCACCGGGATCGAGTATGACGGCGCCCGCAAGGGCACGCTTCAACTCTTCCGCACCGAGGCGCAGGTCGAGGCGGCGGACAAGGACATGAAGGCGCTTGCCGCTGATGGCGTGCCGTTCGAGCTGCTCGATGCCGATGGCTGCATCGCGGTCGAGCCGGGCCTCGCCCATGCCCGCCACCTCATCAAGGGCGGCCTGCGGACGCCGAACGACGAGACCGGCGACTGCTACAAGTTCACCACCCGCCTCGCCGCGCTCGCGGCGGCGCGCGGCGTCACCTTCCGCCACGGCGTCACGATCCGCCATCTGATCGGCGAGTTTGACCGCGTGACCGGCGTGGAGACTGACGCCGGCCGCTTCGACGCCGACGCGTTGGTCGTGGCACTGGGCAGCCAGAGCCCCGGCCTCGTGCGCGAGTTCGGCATCCGCCTGCCGGTCTACCCGGTCAAGGGCTACTCGCTGACGATCCCGATCCTCGACCCCGCGCGGGCGCCGGTCTCGACCGTCATGGACGAGAGCTTCAAGATCGCGCTCACCCGCCTTGGCGACCGCATCCGGGTCGGCGGCATGGCCGAGATCGCGGGCTTCGACGACCGCCTCGACGCCCGCCGCCGCAGGACGCTGGAGCTGTCGGTGACGGACCTCTTCCCCGGCGGCGACCTGAAGGCGGCGAGCTTCTGGACCGGGCTGCGGCCGATGACGCCGGACGGGACGCCGGTGATCGGCGCGACCGGGGTGCGGGGCCTCTGGCTCAACACCGGGCACGGGACGCTCGGCTGGACCATGAGCTGCGGCTCGGCCCGGCTGCTCGCGGACCAGATCAGCGGCCGCAAGCCCGAGATCGACACCGAGGGACTGGGCGTGGACCGCTACGGCAACGTGCCGGCGGTGGAGCTTCCGGCGGCCGCCTGAGCCGCCGGGAGGTCAGAACGCCCGCCGCGCCCTGAGCGCCGCCTGAATGGTGCCGTCGTCGAGATAGTCGAGCTCGCCGCCGATCGGCACCCCTTGCGCCAGACCGCTGACCGCGACGCCGTTGCCCCTGAGCGCATCGGCGATGTAATGCGCGGTAGTCTGCCCCTCGACCGTGGCGTTCAGCGCCAGGATCACCTCGCGCACACCCTCGTCGCCGATCCGTGCCACGAGTTCGGGGATGCGGAGGTCCTCCGGTCCAACCTCGTCCAAGGCCGAGAGCGTCCCGCCTAGAACATGATAGCGGCCTTTGAAGGCCCGGCCCCGCTCGAGCGCCCAGAGATCGGCCACGTCCTCGACCACGCAAAGCTCGCCATTGGCGCGACCGGGATCGGCGCAGATCGGGCAGAGCTCGGCATCGGTCACGTTGCCGCAGATCGCGCATTCGCGCGAATGCTCGGCCACCGAGGCCAGCAGCCGCGCGAGTTCGCCCATCTGCCCGGCGCGGCGGCGGATGAGGTGCAGCACCACGCGCCGGGCCGAGCGCGGCCCTAGGCCCGGCAGCCGCGCCATCAGCGCGATCAGCGCCTGGATGTCGTCGCTGCCCTCGGCGGCCATGCTCAGAAGGGCAGCTTCATGCCCGGCGGCAGGCCGAAGCTCGCCGCCATCTTCTCGGCCTCGGCCTTCGCGGCGTCGGTCGCGCGGGTCTGCGCGTCGCGCACGGCGGCGACGATCAGGTCCTCGACCACCTCGCGGTCCTCGGCCCGGAAGAGCGAGGGGTCGATGGCGAGGCGCAGAAGCTCGCCCTTGGCGTTCGCGGTCGCCTTGACCATGCCCGCGCCGGCATTGCCCTCGACCTCCAGCTTCTCCAGCCCGGACTGCATCTCCTCGACCTTGGCCTGCATGTCGCGGGCCGCGGCCATCATCTTCGACATGTCGCCGAAACCGCCCAGTCCCTTCATCGCATCAATCCTCGTCCTCGAACGGGTCCCATTCCTCGACCGCCGCCACCGGGCCTTCGCCCGCATCCACCTGCACGCCGTCCTCGCCCGGGGCCTCGGCCGCGATCTCCGGCACGGGTGCGGCCCGCACGGCGGCGATGCGCGCGCCGGGAAAGGCTTCGAGGACCGCCCGAACGCGCGGGCTGGCCGTCGCCGCGGCAAGCGCCTCCGCCTCCGCCGCGGCGCGGGCCTCGGCGATGGTCGGCGCGCCGCCGGTGTTGACCAGCGTGACCGACCAGCGGGCGCCGCCGGTCCAGCCGCGCAGCCGCTCGGAGAGGCGTTGCGCGAGGTCGCGGGGGGCGTCCGGGGCGGGCTCGAACTCGATCCGGCCGGGGGCGTAGCGGGCGAGGCGGACATGGGCCTCGACATCCAGCAGCAGCCGCACGTCGCGCATGCGCGAGATCAAGGTGAGCACCGACTGCCAGTCGGGATAGTCGGCAAGCTGCGGCGCGGGATCGAGCGCGCGGGCGGTGGCGGCGCCGCCGCCTCCTGCGCCGTAACTCGCCTGGGACACAGCATCGGCAGGCGCGGCCGCCCTCGGTGCCGGGGCGCTGCCGCCATTTGGCGCACCCCGCGCCGCGAACTCCCCCGCCGCCTGCGCCTGCTGCACCTTGCGGATCAGCGCCTCGGGGTCGGGCAGGTCGGCCACATGCGTGAGCCGGATCACCGCCATCTCGGCCGCCATCATCGCGTTCGGTGCCACCGACACCTCCTCAAGCGCCTTGAGCAGCATCTGCCAGAGCCGCGTCAGCACCCGCATCGGCACGTCCCGCGCCAGCCGCGCGCCGCGGTCGCGCTCGTCCGGGGCCAGCGTCGGGTCGTCGATCGCGTCCGGCGTGATCTTCAGCACCGAGATCCAGTGCGTCGCCTCGGCCAGATCGCGCAACACCGCCACCGGGTCGGCGCCATCGGCATATTGCGCCTGCAACTCGGCCAGCGCCCCCGCCGCATCGCCGCGCAGGATCATGCCGAAGAGGTCGAGCACCCGCCCCCGGTCGGCGAGGCCCAGCATGGCGCGCACCTGCCCGGCCGTGGTCTCGCCCGCGCCGTGGCTGATCGCCTGATCGAGCAGCGAGGTCGCATCCCGCGCCGAGCCCTCGGCCGCACGGGTGATGAGCGCGAGCGCGTCGCCGGTGATCGCCGCCCCCTCGGCCGCCGCGATCCGGCGCAGGAGCGCGATCATCACCTCCGGCTCGATCCGGCGCAGGTCGAACCGCTGGCAGCGGCTGAGGACCGTGACCGGGACCTTGCGGATTTCCGTTGTGGCGAAGATGAATTTCACATGTGGCGGCGGCTCCTCCAGCGTCTTGAGGAGCGCGTTGAAGGCCGAGGTGCTGAGCATGTGCACCTCGTCGATGATGTAGATCTTGTAGCGCGCCGAGGCCGCGCGATAGTGAACCGATTCAATGATCTCGCGGATGTCGTTCACGCCGGTTCGAGACGCGGCGTCCATCTCCAGCACGTCCACGTGCCGGCCTTCCGCGATCGCGGTGCAGTGCTCGCAGCGCCCGCAGGGCTCGGTCGTCGGGCCGCCCTGACCGTCCGGGCCGGTGCAGTTCAGCCCCTTGGCGATGATCCGCGCGGTCGTGGTCTTCCCGGTGCCGCGGATGCCGGTCATGATGAAGGCCTGCGCGATCCGGTCGGCGGCGAAGGCGTTCTTCAGCGTGCGGACCATCGCGTCCTGGCCGACGAGGTCGGCGAAGGTCTCGGGCCGGTATTTCCGGGCGAGGACCTGATAGGCCGGGGCGGTGTCCGCGGGCGCGGCGTCGGCAATGGGCGGGGCGAGGTCGGTCATCGGCGCGAATGTAGGGGCGAGGCGGCCCCGCGTCCATGCCCGGACTTGCCGGGAAGCGGGCCTCGCGATAGGGCGCGGCGATGCAGCCCTCGCCCGATCCCGCCCTCCCTCCGCCTGTGGTCATCCTCGTGCGCCCGCAGATGGGCGAGAACATCGGCGCGGCGGCGAGAGCGATGCTGAACTTCGGGCTCGACGAGCTGCGGCTGGTCGCCCCGCGGGACGGCTGGCCGAACCCGAAGGCCGTGGCGATGGCCTCGGGCGCGGCGGGACGGGTGCTCGACCGGGCGCGGGTCTTTCCGACCTTGGCCGAGGCGATGGAGGGCGTGCAGCGCGCCTATGCCACGACCGCGCGCGGGAGGGAGATGACGAAGCCGGTGCTGACCCCCGCCGCCGCGATGGCCGAGGCGCGTGGAGTGGCGGCTCAGGGGGCGCGCGTGGCGCTGATCTTCGGCCCCGAGCGGGCGGGGCTGGAGAACGAGGACGTGGCGCGGGCCTCCGCCATCGTCACGGTGCCGGTGAACCCGGACTTCCCCTCGCTGAACCTCGCGCAGGCAGTGCTGCTCCTCGGTTACGAATGGGCCCGCGAGGCGCTGCCCGCGCACCCGCTGCCGACGGGCCGCCGCCCCCCGGCCGAGGTGCCCGCCGATCGGGTCGAGATCGAGCGGCTGGCCGATCATTGGGAGGAGCGCCTCGATGCCGCGGGCTTCTTCTTCCCGCCCGCGAAGGCGCCGGGGATGCGGCTGACGCTGCGCAACCTCTGGTCGCGGCTCGATCTCACGCGTGCGGATGTGCAGATCCTCCACGGCGCGCTGCGCCAGCTCGTCCGGCCGCCCCGCGATTGACCGCATGGCGCCTGCGGGGTAGCGCTCTCGCGGCAACCCCGGAGGGAGCGCATGGCCAGACGACCCGTGTTCGAGGAGGTGGGCGAGACCACCCGCCCGGCCGCCGCCACGCCGCGCGGCGGCATGATCGACGCCGCCCCCAGGGGCGCGCGCCGCGCGATCCGGACCTGGATGGTGGTCCTGTTCCTGCTGGTCGCCGCGATGATCGCCCTCGGCGGGGCCACGCGGCTGACCGGCTCCGGCCTCTCGATCACCGAATGGCGGCCGGTCACCGGCACGCTGCCGCCCACGAGCGCCGCCGCCTGGGAAGCCGAGTTCGCGAAATACCAGCAAATCCCGCAGTTCCGAGAAGTGAACGCGGAGATGGACCTCGCCGGGTTCAAGCGCATCTACTGGTGGGAGTGGTCGCACCGGCAACTCGGCCGGATCATCGGCCTCGTCTGGGCGGTTGGATTCCTGTGGTTCTGGCTGCGCAAACAGATTCCCGCCGGCTGGACCGGGCGGCTGATCCTGCCCGGCGTGCTAGGCGGGCTTCAGGGCGCGATCGGCTGGTGGATGGTCCATTCCGGCGTCGCCACCGACACGCTGACCCGCGTGGCCTCGACCCGGCTCGCGGTCCATCTCGGCCTCGCCTTCGCCATCCTCGGCGTGCTCGCGTGGTATGCGATGCTGCTCGGGCGCTCCGAGGCCGACCTCATGCGCGCCCGCCGCGCCGGTGAGCCGAAGCTGTTTTCCATGACCACCGGCCTGATGCACCTGACCTTCGTCCAGATCCTCCTCGGGGCCCTCGTCGCGGGGATCGACGCCGGGCGGCAATATACCGGCTGGCCGCGCATGGGCGGCGAGTGGTTTCCGGCCCGTGCCTTCGAGTTGGAGCCCCTCTGGCGCAACTTCGTCGAGAACCCTGGCCTCGTGCAGTTCATCCACCGCATGGTCGGCTACCTCGTAGCGATCTTCGCGGTCGTCGTCTGGACCCGGGCCCGCCGCTCGCCGCATCCGGTGACGCGCGGGGCCGTCACGGCGATGCTGGTGGCGGTTGCGGTGCAGATCCTGCTCGGCATCTTCACCGTGATCCATGCCGCGCCGCTTGGCCTCGCGCTCGCCCATCAGGTCGGCGCCGTGGCCCTCTTCGTGCTGATCCTGCGTGGTCGCCACCACGCCCGCTATCCGATCGAGACATCCATCCGGGGAACCATCCGATGAGCGACGCCTTCGACGATCTGATGGCCTTCCAGCGGACCACCGAGGCGCTCGCCTCGGTCGCCGGACGCCTCGACTGGGACCGCGAGACGGTGATGCCCACGGGCGCGGCCGAGCAGCGCAGCGAGGAGATCGCGGCGCTCGAGGCGGTGCTGCACGAGCGCCGCACCGATCCCCGCATCGGCGAGTGGCTCGAGCGTGCCCCGGACTTCGCCGAGGACGACGAGGACGACCGGATGCTGGAGCTGATCGCGCGCCAGCACAGCCGCGCCTGCCGCGTGCCGCTGCGCCTCGCGACCGAGATCGCGCGCGTGACCTCGCTCGCGCAGGGCATCTGGGCCGACGCCCGCGGCGCCGAGCGGCCGCAGGACTTCCTGCCGACGCTCTCCGAAGTCGTCACGCTCAAGCGCGAGCAGGGGGCGGCGCTCGCCGATGGCGGCGATGTCTATGACGCGCTGCTGGAGGACTACGAGCCCGACACCTCCGCGGGTGAGATCGCGCGCATCTTCGACGCGCTGCGGCCGCGGCTGGTCGCCTTGCGCGAGGCGGTGCTGGGCTCGGACGCAACGCCGCCGCGCCTCGAGGGCCGGTTTCCGCAGGAGGGGCAGATGCGGATCGCGCGCGCTTGCGCCACCGCCTTCGGCTACGACTGGAACCACGGCCGTCTCGACCTCGCCGTGCACCCCTTCAGCATGGGCGAATGGCAGGACGTGCGCGTCACCACCCGCGTGGTCGAGAGCGATCCGTTCAACTGCATCTACTCGACCATCCACGAGGTCGGCCACGCGAGCTACGAGCTGGGCATCGACCCCGACTACGCCTTCACGCCCTTGGGCCACGGTGTCTCGATGGGCGTGCATGAGAGCCAGAGCCGCATCTTCGAGAACCAGCTCGGCCGCTCGCGCGCCTTCACCGGCTGGCTGCACCGGCGGATGACGGATGCCTTCGGGACGCTGTCGGTCGCGGACCCGGACGCCTTCCACGCCACCGTCAACCGCGTGACGCCGGGCTACATCCGCACCGACGCCGACGAGGTGCATTACAACCTGCACATCATGATGCGCTTCGACCTTGAGCGCGACCTGATCGCCGGACGGCTGGACGTCGAGGATCTGCCGGACGCCTGGAACGCGCGGTTTCTCAAGGATTTCGGCGTGGCGGTGGACCGGCCGTCGAACGGGATGCTGCAGGACGTGCACTGGTCGGTCGGCCTCTTCGGCTATTTCCCGACCTACGCGCTCGGCAACATCTACGCCGCCTGCCTGGACGAGGCGATGCGCGCCGCGCTGCCGGACCTCGACACGCAGCTTGCCGCGGGCGACGCGCGCGGCGCGGCCGAGTGGCTGCGCGAGGCGGTTCAGCGGCACGGCGGCCTGCACCGGCCCGTGCCGCTGATCGAGGCCGCCGCCGGGCGCGCGGTCAGTCCCGAGCCGCTGCTCGACTATCTCGAGGGCAAGTTCGGCGAGATCTACGACCTCTGAGTCCGGGACGGGCGGGGCCGGAGCACGCCCCGCCCACCCCCTCAGGCGCTCAGCCGCAGGGGCCGGATGCCGCCGGAGGTCTGCGCCACCGCCGCCGCGGCGGCGGTGCGGAAGCGTTCGAGGAGCTGGTTCATCTCCTGCACCTGGGTCGAGAGCGAGGCCGCCGCCGCCGCGTTGCTGTCGCTCAGCGCGAGGTTCGACTGGTTCACCGTGTCGAGCTGCGCAAGCGCCTCCGAGACCTCGCGCACGCCGACCGCCTGCTCGGTCGTGGCATGGGCGATGCCGGCCACATGCGAGGCCATCGCCGCCACCGCGCCGCTGATCTGGCCGAGCGCGCCGCCCGCATCCCGCACGAGGCGCACGCCGGTCGTGACCTCGGCCTCGCTCTTGCCGATCAGCTCGGCGATCGACTGGCTGGCCTTGGCCGATTGCTGCGCGAGGTTGCGGACCTCGTTGGCGACCACCGCGAAGCCGCGCCCGACATCGCCCGCGCGCGCGGCCTCGACCGCGGCGTTGATCGACAGAAGGTTGGTCTGGAAGGCAAAGTTCTCGATCACGCGGGTGAACTCGGCCATGTGGCGGGTGTGGGTCTCGATCCGCTCCATTGCCTCGATGGCGCGGGTGACGATGCCGGCGCCGTCGCGGACGATCGATTCGGCCGCGCGGGCCGAGGCGTCGGCATCGCGCGCGGACTCGCTCGTCATGCCGATATTGCCCGAGATCTGCTCGACCGCCGCCGCCGTCTGCTCGAGCGAGGCAGCCTGCGTCTCGCCCCGTCGCGCGAGGTCGTCGGCGCCGCCCGCGATCGCCATGGCCTCGGCCCGCATCGCGCCCGAGCGGCCGCGGAGCTCGTCCACCAGCTGCGCGAGCTGCGCGATAGAGGCGTTGAAGGCCTCGCGCACCTGGGTGAATTCGGGCGGGATGGCGATGGCGGTGTCGAGCCGCGCGGTGAGGTCGCCCTGCGCCAGCTGCTCGATGCCGCGGATCAGCGCGTTGACGCCGCGCCGGCGGCCGGTCACGTCGGTGGCGAACTTGACCACCCGCGTGACCTTGCCGGAGGCGTCGAGGATCGGGGTGTAGGTGGCGGCGATCCACATCGGCTGGCCATCCTTGCGGATGCGCCGGAACTCGCCCTGCTGCGGGTGCCCGCGGGTGAGATCGGCCCAGGCGGCGGCGTAACCCGGCTGCGCGCTGTCAGCCGGGGCCAGGAACATCCGGTGATGGCGGCCCTTCACCTCCTCGAGCTGGTAGCCGAGCACCTCGAGGAAGTTGCGGTTGGCGTCCAGGATCACGCCGTCGGGCGCGAACTCGATCATCGCCTGCGAGCGCGACAGCGCCGAGAGCACCTCGCCCATGCCCTCGGCCTGCCGGTCGGCGGCGCCGAGGTCCACTACCAGCGACAGAATCCGCACCGGGCGCCCGGCCTCGTCGAGGATCGGCACGCAGGTGTTCGACAGGATGACGCTGCGGTCGTCGCGGGTGCGGCGCCGGCTCTCGTAATGCACGACCTCGCCCTGCATCACGCGGGCGAAACCCGCCGCGGTCTCGGCCGGGTTGCGGCCGGGGAAGATCTGGTCGAGGCTGCGGCCGATCATCCAGTCGGGCGGCAGGCCGGTGATGGCGCCGAAACCCGCGTTGCAGTCGAGCACCGTGCCGTCCGGCGCCAGTTCCAGCACGGCGTTCGCCGCCGCCGCGGCCGCCAGGGCGCGAGTCCGCGCCGATTCGGTCAGCTTGTCTTCCATGGGCCGCGTCTTCCTTCTGCGGAGGGCTTGGACGCACCCTAGCAGCAGGGGATGAAGCCGCGGTTAATGGCGGGCCGGTTCCGCCTCCCGTGGCGGCCCGAACCGATCCAGCATCCGCACGCGGATCTGGTCGCGCGTCTGGCGGTAGGCGTCGAGTTTCGCCTCGCGGGTCTCGCCGAGGCCGGCGGGGTCCAGGACCGGCCAGTATTCGACCTCCAGATGGTTCACGCGCGTCTGCTCGAGCGCGTGCCGCTGGCTGGCGGGCGAGAGCGCCACGATCAGGTCGTAGGCGGCAAGGTCGTCGCCCCAGTCGCGCATCTGCTCGAAGCTGCGGACGCGGTGGCGGTGGAGCTCGATCCCCAGCTCGGCGCAGACCGCGACGGCGAAGCCGTCGACCTCCAGCTCGCTGCGGACGCCGGCCGACTGCACATAGACATCGCGGCCATAGAACTTCTTCATCATCGCCTCGGCCATGGGCGAGCGAATGGCGTTGTGATCACAGCAAAAAAGCACCGAGCGCGGAAACGGCGCCACCGGCATCAGCGCGGGTTGAGCGCGCAGATCAGCGTGAAGAGCCGCCGCGCCGTGTCGATGTCCACATCGGCCTTGCCGTTCAGTCGCTCCTGCAGGGTGCGCGCACCCTCGTTGTGGATGCCGCGGCGGGCCATGTCGATCGCTTCTATCTGGGCCGGCGGCAGGCGTTTCACGGCGTCGTAGTAGCTGGTGCAGATCTGGAAATAGTCCTTCACCACCTGCTTGAACGGCCCGAGCGAGAGGTGGAACTCGCCCACCGGCGCGTCGTCGTCGCGGCTGATGTCGAAGACGAGGCGCCCGTCGCGGATCGCCAGCAGGAGCGCGTAGGGGCCGGGCGGCACGGGGGTGCCCTCGCGGCCGGGCAGGCGGAAGCTGTTGTCCTCGAGCAGGTCGAAGACGGCGACCCGGCGCTCCTGCTCGATCTCGGGCGTGGCCGGGGCCTGGGTGCTGTCGTCGATCTCGATGCGGGCGATCCGGTCGGTGCTCATGCGGGGCCTCCGCCGCGGGCGAGGCGGGCGGCCACGGAGCGGGCATGGGCCTGCAGCCCCTCGGCCTCCGCCAGGCGCACCGCCGCCGGGCCGATGGCGGCGAGGGCCTCGGGCGTCAGGCGCGAGATGGTGGTGCGCTTGAGGAAGTCGAGGACGGAGAGGCCGGAGGAGAAGCGGGCCGAGCGCGCGGTCGGCAGGACGTGGTTCGGGCCGGAGACATAGTCGCCTGCGGCCTCGGGCGTGAAGGCGCCGAGGAAGATGGCGCCGGCATGACGGACCCCGGCGGCAACGGCCTCGGGGTCGTCGGTGCAGATCTCGAGATGCTCGGGCGCGAGGCGGTTGGCGAGGGCCGTGGCCTCGTCGAGGTCGCGGGTCACGATCACCGCGCCGTGGTCGCGCCAACTCGCGCCCGCGATGGCGGCGCGGGGCAGGGTGGGCAGCAGCCGCGCCACCGCCTCGGCCGTGGCGCGAGCGAGGGCCGGGTCGGGCGTCAGCAGGATGGACTGCGCGTCGGCGTCATGCTCGGCCTGCGCCAGCAGGTCCAGGGCGAGCCATTCGGGGTCGGCGGTGGCGTCGGCGATGATGACGACCTCGGACGGGCCGGCGATCATGTCGATGCCGACGCGGCCGAAGACGCGGGCCTTGGCGGCGGCGACATAGGCGTTGCCGGGGCCGGTGATCTTGTCCACGGGCGCGATGGTCGCGGTGCCGTAAGCCATCGCCGCGATCGCCTGCGCGCCGCCGACGCGGTAGACCTCGTCCACCCCGGCGATCTGGCAGGCGGCGAGGACCAGCGGGTTCAGCTGCCCCTCGGGCGCCGGGACGCAGACGACCAGCCGCTCCACCCCCGCCACGCGCGCGGGGACGGCATTCATCAGCACCGACGAGGGATAGGAGGCCTGCCCGCCCGGCACATAGAGCCCGGCCGCATCCACCGGCGTCCAGCGCCAGCCGAGGACTGCGCCCTCGGGATCGGTCAGCCGCTCGTCCCTGGGCATCTGGCGCGCGTGATAGGCGCGGATGCGGTTGGCGGCGAGCGAGAGGGCGGCGCGGTCCTCGGAGGCGACGCTCGCGGCGGCCGCGGCGATCTCCTCCGTCGGAATGCGGAGGGTCGCGGGCGTGAGGTCGAGCCGGTCGAAACGGGCGGTCAGATCGATCAGCGCCAGATCGCCGAGCGCCCGGACATCGGCGATGATGGCATCCACCGCGGCGCCCACATCGGCCGCATCCTCGCGCTTGGCCGCGAGCAGCGCGGCGAAGCGCGGCTCGAAGTCGGATTCGGCGGTGGAGAGCGTGGCGGGCATGGAGGCGTGTTAGCGACTGGGATGCCGGGTCACAAGATTGCCTCCCGCCGCCGGCCGATCACTCTGGATGCGAGGGTGCCCGCCCCGAGGGCGCGGCATAGGGCCGGGTCACGTCGCGGAGTTCGGCCGAGAGGCACTCGACGCTGGCGGCGATCGCGCCGTCGCCGGCGAAGGTCAGCGTGAGGGTCCCGGTCCCATCTTCCCCCGCCTGCCAGTCGAGCGCCAGCAGCGACAGGATCAGGTCGCGATCCTCGCGGTCGATCCCGTCGCCCGCGACGCGCAGCACATCCGAGAGGACCAGCAGCGCCCGCACCCGCTCGAACGGGCGGCCGTCGCGGTGCGCGGCCTCGGCGTCCTCCCAGCGGAAGCGGTTGAGCAGCAAGGCGAGCCGCCGCGCCTTCGCGTCCCAGGAAATGTCGCCCACCGACACCACGGCGTCCTGCGTCAGCGCCGAGATCACCGCCAAGTCATCGGCATCCTCGGCCCTGAGCCGCAGCGGAGCCGGTTCCGCGTCCATGAACCGCGCGTCAGCCATGTGCCGCCTCCCCCTCGCGCGTGCGCTCGATCCTGGCGCCGACCGCAGCCAGCTTCTCCTCGACATGCTCATATCCGCGGTCGAGATGATAGACCCGGCGCACGATGGTCTCGCCCTCGGCCGCGAGGCCGGCGAGAATCAGGCTGACCGAGGCGCGCAGGTCGGTCGCCATCACCGGCGCGCCGCGCAGCCGCTCAACCCCGGTGACGGTGGCGCGGCCGCCATGCACCTCGATCCGCGCGCCCATACGGGCGAGTTCGGGTGCGTGCATGAAGCGGTTCTCGAAGATCGTCTCCTCGAGGTGGCTCACGCCCTCGGCGGTGCAGAGCAGCGCCATGATCTGCGCCTGAAGGTCGGTGGGGAAGCCGGGGAAGGGGGCAGTGGTGACGTCGATGGCGCTGACCCGGCCGTTGCGACGGGCGACGGTGAGACCGCGCGGGCTTTCCTCGACGTGGATGCCGGCCGCGTCGAGCCGCTCGCAGAAGGCCTCCAGCAGTTCGATCCGACCGCCGAGGCAGGTGACCTCGCCGCCGCAGATGGCGGGCGCGAGCATGTAGGTGCCGAGCTCGATGCGATCGGTCACGACCGGATGCGTGGCGCCCCGCAGGCGATCGACGCCCTCGATGGTGATCGTCCCGCCGCCCTCGCCCTCGATCCGCGCCCCCATGCGCCTGAGACAGCGGGCGAGGTCCACGATCTCCGGCTCGCGCGCGGCGTTCCGCAGTTCGGTCGTGCCGCGGGCCAGCGTCGCCGCCATCAGCGCGTTCTCGGTCGCCCCCACGGAGACCAGCGGAAACTCCACCACCGCACCCCGCAGCCCGCCCGACGGCGCGCGCGCATGGACATAGCCGTCGCGCAGGTCGAGTTCGGCGCCCATCCTCTCGAGCGCCATCAGATGCAGGTCCACCGGCCGCGCCCCGATCGCGCAGCCGCCCGGCAGCGACACCTCCGCCACCCCGTCGCGCGCCAGCAGCGGGCCGAGCACCAGGATCGAGGCCCGCATCCGCCGCACGATGTCATAGTCGGCCCGGTGCGACGTCAGGTCATGGCTCGACAGCGCCAGCACCCGCCCGTCCTGCAGCGCCGCGACCTCGGCCCCGAGCGAGCCCAGCAGTGCCGTCATGGTGCGGATGTCGCTGAGCCGCGGCGCATTCGTCAGCGTCAGCGGCTCGTCGGTCAGCAGCGTGGCCGGCATCAGCGTCAGGCAGGCGTTCTTCGCCCCGGCGATCGGGATCTCGCCGCGAAGCTCAGCCCCGCCTTGCACGATGATCTGGTCCATCATTCCCCGCCTTCGCCGTCTTCCTGCCGCCCATCCTCCGCCGCCGCGCGCGCCCGCGCCTGCGCCTTGCGCCGGTGCAGGTTCTCGCGCAACGCCGCCGCCCGCCGCTCCGCGGCGCTGCGCGGCGGGGAGGCGCGGGGGGGCGAGGGAGGGAGAGCCTCGTCATTCATTGCCGCCACCGTCTAGACGCGCCGGTCCGGCCCGTCCAGCGGCCGCCTGCCCGTGCCGGGGCGAAAACCCCTTGCAGACCCCGCCAACCTTGGCTAATCCGCCCGGCACGGCGCTGCGGTAGCTCAGTGGTAGAGCACTCCCTTGGTAAGGGAGAGGTCGTGAGTTCAATCCTCACTCGCAGCACCATTATTTTCCCAGCACACGTTGGAAGTCCTTGCTTTGCTGGCCCCCGTGCCGCTTTTGGTGCCAGAGCTGGTGCCAGGATGGGGTTTAAGCATGGCTGGGCAGATCCGTAGCCTGAAGGTCAAGGGCAGTCGCTTCTACGCGCGCATGGCCGTGCCGAAGTCGCTTCAAGGGCAGGTTGGGAAGTCCGAGCTGGTGATGGCCCTCGGCGCTGATCGTCGCGCGGCTGTGCGTCAGCTCCCGGGTGCGGTTGCCGAGCTTCAGCGACAGATCATCGACGCCGAGCGCAAGCTGGCCCGCTCGCACCCTCTAGACGCGGTGCCGGTGCCCGGCCGCTATCCGATGACCGTCGCGCAGATCGCGGCATCGCATTACGCACAGCGGCTCGCCCTCGATGAGCACTTCCGCGACAACCCGGCTTATGCCGTCGCGGGCATCAACGATACTTACGTGGCGGAGCTGCGCGCAGCCGTCGCCGGCCGTGCGAGCAACGAAGAGCTGGCTGGGCTGATCGGTCGCGAGGTCGAGTGGTTCCGTGCCGCCGGCAATCACGATGCCCAGCCCGGCACGGCAGCGTGGCGCGAGATCGCTCGTGCCCTCTGCATCGCCGAGCTCGAGTTCATGGGCCGCATGGTTGAGCGTAACGAAGGCACTTTGCCGGTAAGCCTGAGAACCCGCTGATAGTCAACGCGATTCCGCTACCAGAGGAGGGACCGCCGCCTGTCCCGCTGAAGGCGTTGTTCCGCGAATATGTCGCGTCGCGGCAGGCGGTCGGCAAGCACCGCGACGGTGCGCGCGCATGGGAGACAATGGTCCAAGACCTAAGTGGCTTCTTGGGCCACGACGATGCTCGGCAGGTGACGAAGCGCAACCTGCTGGACTGGCGTGACCATCTGCTTCAGAGTGGCCGATCGCCGAAATCGGTTGCGAACGGCCACCTTGCGGCGGTGCGCGCCTTATTCCGCTGGGCATTCGAGAATGACCGCCTCCCGACCAACGAGGCCGCTGCGGTCAGGCAGGAGGCCCCGAGAGTCGCGCGGTCGCGGGAAAAGGGATACACGACGGCCGAGGCGGTCAAGGTGCTGAAGGCTTCTGTCGCCTATGAACCCGCGGTGCGGGATAATCCGGCCAACCGCGAAAGCGCTCACATCACAGCCGCCAAACGATGGGTGCCGATCCTGTGCGCCTTCAGCGGGGCGCGGGTCACGGAAATGACGCAGCTTCGCAAGGAGGACATTCGCAAGGAGGGCGGGCATTACGTCCTGCGCATCCGGCCGGATGCAGGCACCGTAAAGGCCGGCGACTATCGAGACGTGCCGTTGCATCGGCAGATCATCGACTTGGGCTTTCTCGACTTCCTCGCGGCCGTGAAGGAAGGCCCGTTGTTCCACAATGCGACCACGAAGGAGCGGAGCCTTTCAAGCGCCCGCGCGACCGCCGGTCGGTTGTCGCAATGGCTTCAAGGAGAAAATCTGGTTCCGGTTGGCGTTCAGCCCTCGCACGGCTGGCGGCACCGCTTCAAGACGCAGGGGCGCGAGCTGGAGATCAGCGACCGCGTGATTGACGCGATCCAAGGGCATGCGGGCAAGACGGCGGGCGACGATTATGGCGATGTTACGCTTGCCACCCGCATTGCAGCGGTCAGGAAGCTGCCTGCCTATGACCTCACATCCGCGAGGAATCCCCCTTGAGGACGTCTACACTGATGTCTCCCTCGAAGGACCTGGCCAACAACCGGGGCGAGGGTGTAGCTTCGACCGCCCTGGTCCAAGTGCCAGGACGGTCGATACACGTCGATTAGCCGTTTAGCACGTTTAGCGCACGGTTAGCCGCCACGCTGATGTCCGGGCCGCTCCGTCCACTACAGTCCCAGCGGGCAGCTTCTGCACCCAGCCATGGTCGGCCAGGATGCCGAGAAGGCGTTCCGCGGTGCGCTTGTCGCGGATCTCTCTGCTCAGCGCGCCCTGAATGACCTCGCCGGTCAAGAAGTGGGCTCCCGGCCGCCCGAGCAGCCAGCACCTTAGACTTTCGGCGAGGACCAGGTCGGCATCGAGACTCGCGTGCCCGGCTGCCCGAGCGACCTCCGAGATGTAGTAGTTTGCGAGACTAAACCCGTGCGTCATGTCTTTCCCGCTCACTTCGGTAGCCCCCAAATCGCGCCACAGTGCCAATACCCCCGCAAGGCGAGCCGCCTGCTCGGCCGTCTTCGAGGCATAGCCTGCATGGACGGAGTAGATTCGGCCTGGTGCCTGGAGCTGCTCAATCATGTCCGACCACTCAATGAGCAACCTTCGGGCGTCGTCGGAAAGCCTCAAAGTCCTCGGCGCCAGAATGCCCGTCTCCAGATCGGGGATCGGCAACGTCGCCGAGAGCACCGCCTTCAACCGGTCGTTGAATGCCGCGATCGGCGCCTCATTGCTGACGGTGTTGGCGTGCAGCCGAGTGCCGATCATGCTCCTGGGTTCACAGATCAGGAACCGCGGCAGGAACCCGGAACCGACGGCAAGGGGAGCCGCGAACAGCTTCCGGACCATTGTGGGTTGAACCATCAGATGGACGGCCAGGCGCCGTCCAGCGAGCTCGACGCTGTCCCGTGTTGCCTTGCGTGCGGTGCGGATCGTCTTGCCTTGCCAGAGGTCGTTGAAGACCGCGAGGGTGCGCTGCTGATTCTGCCCCGCCATCGCGTAGCCGCCGAGGAACTGCCCGCCCTCGTCACTCAGCAGACCCAAGCTGGGAGTCTCGCGCAGAGATCTGAACAATCCGTCAACGGTGGCTTCCGTGACCGTCAGCCCGTAGGGTAGGCTCGAGGAGAGGAGCGCGTCACAGGTAGACTTCCGCTCACCAGACGCGGCAATGGTCAGAAAGTAGAGCGACAGCGGCCGCGGACCGCCGAGGGTCTCGACATTCGCGTGTCCCTGGACGGCGAGCGATGCGATCGCCAAAGCGCTGTGCGCGGCGAGTGCAGCCGGCGCCTGACTGATGCCCTGAACTGCCTCGACTACCTCGCGGAGTGGTCCGAGGCTGGCAACGGGGTAGTCGGCAGCAAAGCCCTGCACGGGGACAACAGGACGAGGGGTCGGCTCCGGGTGAAGCGCGTGAACATTGGACATGGGGGTGCTTTCGTCGATGGGAGCGGGATCGGCTCGGGCCATCAACCATATACTCCACCATCTTCAGAGCTGTCGCGCGGCTAAGTCAAGGATTTTGCACCCACCTAAACCATTGATGCTCAACCGCTTGAGGCCACACAACTGAACGAGAAGTCCGAAATCGGGCTGCACCTGGTGGAGGCTAGCATCGCTGCGGCCTTCGTCGAAGGCCTCCACCGGGACCTTGGGTTCGGGAGGTTTCAGGATGATGGTGGTAGCGATTCGGATTGCTGGGAACCACCGACCGGCGGCCGAGCTCCATGCCTCGACCGACGAGGTTGACCGATGGTGGCCCGCGCGCTCGTCCGGCAACGCTCACGACATCTTCTTGAAGAACGCCCTGATCACCGCCCGAGCCTTGGTCGTCAGCGACGGGTCAGAATTGTCAGACGCGTCACGGATCTCGGACAGCCACGCCAGTTCATTTTTTGAAATGGGCGTCCCAAAGATCGAGATCACGGCTGCAGCACCCGCCGGACCGATCGACTGATCCAGAGAAAGTCTCATCAACAACGCAGGATCGACTTCGATAGCTCGGGCGAGATCAGGAACCCGATCCAGCGGGATCTTGGAGCTACCGTTCTTCAGGAGCGAGACGAAGTTGGCGTTGTTGAATCCGGCTTCGCGCGCTATTTCCGATTGTGTCTTTCTTCCTTGGAGATCGCGGATGCGCTCGCGAAGCAGGTTGGCAGCTGGTGTGTTGTGAAATGGTTTGGTCATGACATGCTCCTGTTGCTTGCTATCGATGTTCTCACTGTAAGCGCATCAGAGCACCTTGTCGGGTGGGGAGTTTTTAGCAGAATCTCAATTATCAGGTCGATATTCATCAGTGATGCATCGCGCAATGCGCCAAAGGACGAGATAAGGCGTTGGGCCGGCCGCAGGTGGGAACTCGTGATTCTCCGGTTACAGCAGCAGATACCCGAATTCCTGCCGGCGGCCGGCCTGGTCTGCGAGGATCTCGCCTTATCAACTACGAGTCCGCCGCTGATTGAAGGGCAGATAGGCGGAAACAAATACCGATATATGCTTGCGTTAGACCGTGATCCCGGACATGCAAGGGAGCGTCGGCACCTCGATGGAGCTGCGACTGGCTGAAGGGCCCGAAAGAGGCGCGAGCCAAATGCAGCAGCATGACAACACGGGTCTGGGCCCACACACAGGGAGAGACGGAAGGATGCGGAACACGCGCAAAATGTTACTCGGGGGCGTGGCCACGCTCGTCCTCGCGGCGGGGCCGGCGGCGGCGCAGGACAAGGAGCCGATCATCATCGGCGGGGCCATGTCGCTGACCGGCGTGCAGGCGCCGCTCGACACGCCGGCGCTGCGCGGGGCCGAGGTGGCGGTCAAGTATCTCAACGACAACGGCGGCGTGCTGGGCCGGCAGGTCGAGCTTCGCAACATCGACGGCAAGTCCGACCCGGTGACGGTCGGAAACGCCGCGGTCGAGCTGATCGACGGCGGCGCCGACATCATCATGGCGCCCTGCGACTTCGATTTCGGCGGCCCCGCCAGCCGCGAGGCGCAAAGCGCGGGCCTGGTCGGCATATCGACCTGTGCATCGGACCCGCTCTATTCCTCGTGGTCGCTTGGCGACAAGCAGTTCACGCTGTCCATGTGGAACACCACCATGGGTGCGACCGCGGCCGAGTTTGCGCTGAAGGAGAACGACTGGAAGACGGCCTATGTCGTCACCGACCAGTTCATCGCCTACACCAAGTCGCTATCGAAGTATTTCAACGAGGCCTTCACCGCGGGCGGCGGCGAGATCCTGCTGGAGGACACCTACACCAACGGCGACAACAACTTCACAGCCCAGCTGGCGCGGTTGCAGGCGCTGGGCACGAAGCCCGACGTGATCTTCCTGTCCTCCTACGGCCAGGACATCGGCTCGATCATCCGGGCGCTGCGCGAGGTCGGCTACGACGCGCCGGTCCTCGGCGGCGACGCCTATGACGACCCGGCCATGCACGAGGCGCTGGGCGAGCGGTTCGGCAATGACATCTACTTCGTCACCCACACCTGGATGGGCCCGGAGGCGCATCCCAAGATGCCGGAGTTCATCGACCTCTACACGCAGATGCACGGCGCCCCGCCCGACACCTCGTTCGTCTCGACCGGCTGGGACACGGTGATGATGATGGCGCAGGCGATCGAGGCCGCGGGCTCGACCGACGGCGCGGCGGTGGCGACGGCTCTGGAGGAGGGCGAGTTCGACCTGCTGACCGGCAAGCTCGACTATGCCGATGCCGCGGGCGGGCACATGCCGATGAAGGCCGCGGCGCTGATCAAGCTCGAGGGCGGGCAGCCGTCCTTCGTCGGCTGGCGGACGCCGGAAAACGTCCCGGCCCCCTGATGCGGAATGCGCGCGGCGGCTCGGACCGGGCCGCCGCGCCATCGAGGAACGACATGACGAGCCTTGAGGCGACGAATCTGGTTGTCGAGTTCTCCGGCCTCAGGGCGCTCGACGGCGTCTCGCTGACGCTTGCAACGGGCGAGATCGTGGGGCTGATCGGGCCGAACGGGTCCGGCAAGACGACGCTGGTGAACGCCATCACCGGGCAGGTGCCGCTGGCGGGCGGCGAGGTCCGCATGGGCGGCGACCGCATCTCGCGGCTGCCCCCGCGCGAGATCGCACGGCGCGGCATCAGCCGCTCCTTCCAGATCGTGCGGCTCTTCAACTCCATGACCGTGCGCGAAAACGTCGAGGCGGCGGCGCTGGCGACCGGGGCCAGCCTCGCCGCCGCGCGCGAGGCCGCCGCGCCGCTGATCGCGGAGTTCGGCCTCGCCCCCCGCGCTGAGGCGCTCGCGGGCGAGTTGAGCTATGGCGACAAGCGCCGGGTCGAGATCGCGCGGGCGCTCGCCGCCGGGCCATCCTTCCTGCTGCTGGACGAACCTGCCGCGGGCATGAACGAAGCGGAATCCGAGGCCTTGCTGCACATCCTCTCGACGCTGCCGAAGGCGCGCGGGCTGGGGCTGCTCATCATCGACCACGACATGGCCCTGATCCTGCGCCTCTGCGACCGGCTGCAGGTGCTTGCGACCGGGCGGACCATCGCCGAGGGCCCGCCCGCCGAGGTGCGACGCAACCCGCAGGTGATCGAGGCCTATCTGGGATCGGAGGCACAGCATGGCTGAGCCGATGCTGGCGGTCGAGGATCTCGAGGTCCGCCACGGCGCCATCCGCGCCGTCCGCGGCGTCAGCCTGCACGCCGCGCCCGGCGAGCTGGTGGTTATACTCGGCGCGAACGGGGCGGGCAAAAGCTCGACCCTCATGGCGATCGCGGGCGCGCTGCGCCCCGCATCCGGCCGTATCCGCCTCAATGGCCGCGACATCGCCGGCGCGCGGCCCGAGCGCATCGTCCGCATCGGCCTCGCCACCGTGCCCGAGACCCGTGACGTGTTCCCCGACCTGACCGTGCGCGAGAACCTGACGCTGGGCAGTTTCATCCGCCGCAGCGACCGCGCGGGCGTGGCCGAGGACGAGGCGCGCATGTTCGCCCTCTTCCCACGCCTGTCGGAGCGCGCGCATCAGCCTGCCGGCACCCTCTCGGGCGGCGAGCAGCAGATGCTGGTGATCGCCCGCGCGCTGATGTCGCGCCCGCGCGTCCTGCTGCTGGACGAGCCGTCGCTCGGCCTCGCGCCGGTCATCGTGGACCAGATCTTCGCCATGGTCGCCGAGCTGAAGCAGTCCGGCCTGACGATACTGCTGGTGGAGCAGAACGCGGCCAAGGCGCTCGCCGTCGCCGACCGCGCCTATGTCATGCGCCTCGGCCAGATCGCGACCGAGGGGGATGCCGCGGAGATCCGCTCGGCCACCGACCTCGGCGCGCTGTATCTGGGAGGGTAGCGGATGGGTTTCGGCCTGCAGTTCGTGATCGACGTCCTCAGCCTCGGCGGCGCCTATGCGCTGATGGCGCTGGGACTGGTAATCGTCTACGGCATCCTGAAGCTGGTGAACTTCGCTTATGGCGAGCTGATCATGGTCGCCGGCTACACCATGTTCCTGCTGGGCGGATCGGCGCTGCCCTGGCTGGTGATGGCGGCGGTCGCGGTGGCGATGTCCATGCTGGCCGGGGTGCTGACCGATTACGTCGCCTTCCGCCCGGTGCGCGCGAAGTCCGTCACCGCGGTCTTGATCACCTCCTTCGCCTTCTCGACGCTGCTGCAAAACCTCGCGCTGCTCTTCATCTCGCCCCGGCCGCGGCCGGTGGCGTTGCCCGAGATCTTCTCGGAGACCGTGACCATCGCGGGCGTCGTGACGCCGGTCCGCAACCTGATCACGCTCGCCGCCTCGGTGCTGCTGCTGGGCCTCTTTGCGCTGCTGATGCGGAAGACGGTTCTGGGCATCGCGATGCGCGCTGCGGCGACGCATTTCATCATGGCGCGGATGCTGGGCGTCCCCGCGAACCTCATCATCACCTCGGCCTTCGCCATCTCGGGCTTCCTCGCCGGGGTCGTGGGCCTTCTGTGGATCGGCCGCATCGGCACCGTGACGCCGGGCATCGGCCTTGAGCCACTGCTGATCGCCTTCATCGCCACCGTGATCGGCGGCATGCGCTCGATGAGCGGAGCGGTGCTGGGCGGGTTCCTGTTCGCGCTGATCGACACGACGCTGAACTATACCCTCAGCCAGGATCTGCTGAAGTTCCGCGACGCCTTCACCTTCACCCTCGTGATCCTCATCCTGCTGTGGCGGCCGGAAGGGCTCATCAAGGGTCCCGCGACTGGACAGAGGACTTGATGCGCCACCTGATGCCCCGTCATCTGCTCACTTTCGTGATCCTCAGCGGGCTGATCCTGGCCCTGGTCATCGGCAGCACGCTCAGCGGCGTGCGCCTCTACGACCGCATCGCCACCTCGCTCTGCCTGTCGCTGATCCTCGTGCTGGGATTGCAGGTGTTCATGGGCAACTCGGGCATCCTGTCCTTCGCGCATATCGGCTTCATGGGGGTCGGGGCCTACGCCTCCGCGGTGCTGACGATCCCGCTGCAGGCGCGGGGCATGGCGCTGCCCGACCTCTACCCCGTCTTGGCCGGGGTGGAGCTGCCGGTGGCGGTCGCGGTTCTCGTCGGCGGGCTGGTCGCGGCGGTCGTGGCGGCGGTAGTGTCATTCCCGCTGATGCGCCTCTCGGACGCGGCGGCGGTCATCACCTCCTTCGCGCTGCTGATCGTCCTCTACACGATCCTCACGAACTGGAGCGCGGTGACGAACGGTCCTCGCACCCTCTTCGGCCTGCCGCAGGCGACCGGGCTGAAGTCCGCGGCGGCGGTGGCCTGGGCGGCGATGGGCGTGGCGCTTCTATTCAAGGAGAGCCGCACCGGCCGCCTGCTCCGCGCCAGCCGCGACGACGAGCTAGCAGCGGCGGCGCTCGGCGCGAACATCCCCGTCCTGCGCTGGCGGGCCTTCATCCTCGCCGCCTTCATCGCCGGCCTTGGCGGCGCCCTCTGGGGGCATTTCATTACCTCCTTCTCCCCCAAGGCGTTCTACCTGAAGGAAACCTTCCTCGTGATCTCGATGCTGGTCATCGGCGGCGCGAACACCGTCAGCGGCGCCGTCATTGGCACCTTCGTCGTGGCGCTGGCCTACGAGGGCTTGAGGGCCTTGGAAGGGGCGCTGAACACGGCCAAGATCACGGCGAACCCGGTCGTCGGCCTGACCGAAATCGTGCTGGCCTTGGCGATGATCGGGGTGATGATCCTTCGCCCCGGCGGCATCATGGCGAACCGCGAGATCGGGGCGCTGTTCCGCCGCAAGCCGCGGCCCGACCCCGAATTGCTGGAGACGAGACGATGAGCTGGAAGACCGCCTACCGTTCCTTCTACTACGCCAAGGCCGAGGAGCCGGACGACATCCGCCTGCAGCCGGAAAAGACTGCGCTGCTCGTTATCGACATTCAGGACACCTACCTCGAGCCGAAGGACACGGAGGCCGAGACCGCCCGCTGGCAGCCCTTCTACGACCGCATGCGCGAGGTGGTGATCCCCAACACCGCCCGCGTCATCGCCGACATGCGCGCGCGGGGGGTCGAGGTGATCTACGCCCGCATCGCCTGCCTCAAGGATGACGGCCGCGACCGCTCGCTGAGCCAGAAGAAGCCGGGCTTCAACTACCTGCTGCTGCCGAAGGACCGCCCGGACGGGCGGATCGTGGCCGAGCTGGCGGCAGTGGGCGACGAGATCACGGTGCTGAAGACCACCGACAGCGCCCTGACCGGCACCAACCTGCGGCTGATCCTGCACAACATGGGCATCACCGACGTGATCTGCGTCGGCATCTTCACCGACCAGTGCGTGTCCTCGACCGTCCGCAGCCTCGCCGACGAGAGCTTCGGCGTTCTGGTGGTAGACGACTGCACCGCCGCCGCGACGATGGAGCTGCACCGGAACGAGCTCGAGACGATCAACATGATCTACTGCCATGTGGTATCTTCATCCGACCTTGCCGGGTTCTTTGCGGCCGGCGCGTGAGCGGTCTGTATCAGCGAGATGCAGCCAGCATCGCCCGCATCGCGCATCTACGCTTCTCTCCGCTGGCGATCACGGGCGGGCGGGGCAGCTGGCTCATAGACGATCAGGGCCGCGAGCTGCTGGACTTCTCGGCCTCGTGGGGTGCAGCGAGCCTGGGCCACAGCCACCCGGCCGTCCGCGCGGCTGTGGACCGCGCCTTGTCGTCGCAGGCCGGCGCCGGTCACATCTCTGCCGCGACGCTGCCCGCGGTGGAACTGGCCGAGCGTCTGCTGGCGCTCACCCCCGGCGAGGGCGAGCGAAAGGTTTGGCTCGGCCATTCCGGCTCGGACGCGAACGAGGCCGCGGTGCGCGCCATCGTGGCAGCAACGGGAAGACCCCGACTGGTGGCGTTCCGCAACGCCTATCACGGTGGCACCGCAGGCTCGATGGCGGTCTCGGGCCACCCGGCCCTCCCGCAGAGCGCCCGCGCGCCGGGGCTGACGCTGTTGCCCTATCCCTCCGCCGCCGATCCCGATGGCGGGGCAGGAGCGGCGGCCGAGGCACTGAGCATGCTGCGCGACCTCCTTATCAGGGTGGGTGCCGAGGTTGGCGCGCTCCTATACGAACCGATCCAGGCAGACGGCGGCATGATTGTCCCGCCTGCCGGCTTCCTGACCGAAATCGAGGGGCTCTGCCGCCGTCACGGTGTGCTGACCGTGGCAGACGAGGTGAAGGTCGGCCTCGGCCGCACCGGGCGCTTCCACGCGCATGGCCACGACGGGCTGCGCCCGGATGTGGTGATCTTGGGCAAGGGCCTCGGCGGCGGGCTGCCGGTCTCCGCCGTGATCGGTCCCGCGGCGATCCTCGACCACGCATCCTGCTTCGCGATCCAGACGGTCCACGGCAACCCGGTCTGCGCAGCCGCGGCGCTCGCAGTTCTTGACACGATCGAGGCCGAGGGCCTCGGCGCGCGGGCCGAGGCGGTCGGTGCGACGCTCCGTAGCGGCCTCGAGGAGTTGCAACGACGCATCGGCGCGATCCGGTCCGTCCGGGGGCGAGGCATCGCGCTCGGCTTCGGCGTGGGTGAAGACGGCGCCTCGGGGCTGTCGGGCGCCCAGATCGCCGCGCTGACGGTCTATCGCGCCTGGGAGCTGGGCCTCGTCCTCTATTATGTCGGACCTGGCTCGGACGTGCTCGAACTCACCCCGCCGCTGACGCTGACGGACGCCGAGGCCAAGCGGGGCGTGGCCATCCTGGAGGTGACCCTCGCCGATGTGCTCGCGGGCCGGGTAGCGCCGGAAACGGTCGAGGCTTTTACCGGGTGGTGAGATGGCCGCTTGAGGCGGATCTCGACGAACTCTCTCCGATCATCGCAGCGCGAACCGCCATGACCCGGGATGGAAAACCGACCTCCCGACGTGGTTGTAAATGTTCAGGTTGCTGACCATTTACGGTGTGCCTGCCCCCGCAGGCTTGAAACCGTATGCATCTGTTCACCCCCAAAGGACCCACAGTGCCCCCAATGCACTCTCCTCAAGCTCCCAAGACGATCACCACCAGGCTGCCACGAGAGCCCAACAGGCGCGCAGTCGGGTATGTCAGAACCTCCACAGAGAAGCAGGACGCGCGCGACGACGGACTGGACAAGCAAGCCGCGCGCATCAAGGACGAGTGCAAGCGTGTCGGTCTCGATCTCTTGACTATCGAGGCAGACGTCGCGTCTGTCACCGATCCCCTCAGCTTCATTCGCCGGCGGGGCCTCAAAGCGGCGATCGATCTCGCCTGGAAGGAGGGAGCCATCCTAGTGGTGACCGACGGCACGCGGCTCTTCCGCAACCTGCGGGACTACGACGAGTTCGCGAAGAACTTTCAAGGGCAGGTCTATTCGCTCCGGGATGGCGGGATCGTCTCCCCCAAGGAGCTTCGGGCGATCATTGCCTCCGGCGAGCAAGCAGCCAAAACGATCCGCCAAGGCACGAAAGACGCGTTGGCCGACAAGAAGAAGCAGGGCGCAAAGCTCGGCTCGCCGAAGGGCCTGAGTTCGGCAACCAAGGAGTCGGCCCGCTCCCGATTCCTGGCGTCCCAGGAGTTGGTCGAGCGGATCGCGGATGTGCTCGAGGAGGACGAGGCCTACTCAGCCCTCCCTCACGGGGCATTTGCTGACTTGTTGAACCGACGGGCAATCCTGACGAACTGGAAGCGCCCCTGGACTAAGGACAGCGTCCGCCGACACCGCAGGATGGCCGAGGAGCTGCTGGCGGAGCGTCGGGCCCTCGAAGCCGAACTCGATCGCGAAGATCAGGTGGAAGAGGTTCCGGCTGAAGAGGAGGTCGATCCCGACGAGTTCGCCATGAAGCAAAGCCCGTTCTTCGGGATGTTCAGCTAGGCACCCTCGATCGACGTGCTGGGACCTTCCTCAATCGTCTCTGCCGGTGTGGTGTGGTGTGGTGTCGTGCCGCAGCGGCAGCCGGCCCGCACGCGACCGGTGTGCTCCAGTGACAAGTCTGGGGAGGCCCTTCCGGCGCGACTTATGGGCATCGTGATTGTCCGGCGGCCCGACAGAACCTAAGGTTGTGCCCTAGGCAACTTTGTGAGTTCCATGTCCTCGTCGCTCAACCATCTCCTGGCTCAATATCGTGACCTCGCAGCGAGCGAGAGAGACAAGGGAACCTATTACGAGCGGCTTTGCGCCGCTTACCTGGTCCACGACCCGGTGCAGGCGGAGCAATACGAGGAGGTCTGGCCCTGGTCCGAATGGGCTGCACGCCACGGCTGGAGCGGCAAGGACGTCGGCATCGACCTCGTCGCGAAGCTCAAGCACCACGAGGGCTTTGCCGCGGTCCAGTGCAAGTTCTTCGCGCCGCGGCACAAGATCGCCAAGGTGGACATCGACTCCTTCCTGGCGGCGTCAGCGAAAGCCCCCTTCGTCCGGCGGATCGTGATGGACTCGACTGAGGTCGAGTGGTCGGACAACGCCGAAGCCATGCTCGTCGGCCAGATGATCCCCGTGCTGCGGATCGGGCTGGTCGACATGCGCGCGTCGCCGATCGACTGGAGCCGCTTTGCGGCAACGCAGGAGGTGATGCTCGAGCCGAAGAAGGAGCTGCGCCAACACCAGCGGGAGGCGCTGGAGGCCGTGCGCGCAGGGCTCTCCATCCACGACCGCGGCAAGCTGATCATGGCCTGCGGCACCGGCAAGACCTTCACCGCGCTCAAGATCGCTGAGGAACTGGCCGGACCGGACCGGATGGTGCTCTTCCTGGTCCCCTCGCTCGCGTTGATGGCCCAGACTGTCCGGGAGTGGACCAATGACACCACAACCCCGCTCCGGTCGTTCGCTGTCTGCTCGGACACTCAGGTGGGCAAGCGGCGCATCGCGAGGGACGATGTTGCCGAGATCAGCACCATCGCCTGGCCTTCCCGGCAACGACGGACGCCGCAGCCCTTGCCGCAGGCGTGGCCGATCCCGCACCGGGGAAGATGACCGTCGTCTTCGCGACCTATCAGTCGATCCAGACCGTCGCCGAGGCCCAGCTCCGGGACGGCATGCCGCGCTTCGACCTCATCATCTGCGACGAGGCCCACCGCACCACCGGCGCCACGCTGGACGGCCAGGACGAGAGCAACTTCGTCCGGGTCCACCGCGACGACGTGGTGGGCGGGGACAAGCGGCTCTACATGACAGCTACGCCGCGCATCTACGGCGACGCGGCGAGATCCAAGGCCGTCGACCTCGGCGTCACGCTCGCCACGATGGATGACGAGAGCATCTTCGGACCCACGCTCTTTTACCGTGGTTTCGGCTGGGCCGTGCAGCAGGGGCTGCTTACCGACTACAAGGTGATCGTGCTCACGATGGACGAGGGTCTCGTCGCGCGCTCCATTCAGAGCCGCATGGCCGATCCGGAGAGCGGCCTCGTTCTGGACGACGCCACCCGCATTCTGGGCTGCTACAAGGCCCTCACGAAGATGGACATCCAGTCGGACCTCGGCGCGGACACCCAGCCGATGCGCCGGGCGCTCGCGTTTTGCCGGGATATCGCCTCCTCCAAGCTGGTCCGCGACGAGTTCGCGGCCGTCGTTGACGAATACCTCGCCTCGTCCGAGGTGCAGGAGCGTGAGACCGACCTGGCCAGCCACCAGCTGAACTGCGAGGTCAAGCACGTCGACGGCACCTTCAACGCTAAAACGCGGGGCGAGTTGCTGGACTGGCTGAAGGCCGAGACCGAGGACCAGACCTGCCGCATTCTCACCAACGCCCGCTGCCTTTCCGAGGGCGTGGATGTGCCCTCGCTCGACGCGATCATGTTCCTGCATCCGCGCAAATCGCAGATTGACGTGGTGCAGTCCGTCGGTCGGGTCATGCGCCGCGCGTCGGGCAAGCGGATGGGCTACGTCATCCTCCCGGTCGGGGTGCCGGCCGGCAAGTCCGCGGAGGAAGCGCTCAACGACAACGAGAAGTATCGCGTGGTCTGGCAGATCCTGAACGCGCTGCGTGCCCACGACGAGCGCCTCGAGGCGACGATCAACCAGATTGCGCTCGGCCAAAACGTCTCGGACCGGATCGAGATCATCGTGCCGGAGAGCAAGGAGCTTCTGGCGGTCACGGCCACCGTGGACAGCCTCCCCTCCATGACGGCGGCCAAGCGCTCCAGCATCACCGCGTCAGGACATGATCGAAGCGACGACGATTTCGTCATCGAGGACGACCGTGAGCCCGAGCTCCCTGGCCTGGTTCTCGATGATTTCAGCCGCGCCATCCGCGCCAAGATCGTCAGGAAGTGCGGCGACCGCGAATACTGGGACCGTTGGGCTTCCAGCCTGCGCGACATCGCGCTCGCGCACATTACCCGGCTCGAGGGCATTCTCTCGGAACCCGGCACCCCGGCACGGGGGGCCTTCGACGCCTTCCTGGCCGAGATCCGCGACGACCTGAACGACGGCATCACGGAGGGCGAGGCGATCGAGATGCTGGCCCAGCACATCATCACCCGGCCGGTCTTCGACGTCCTGTTCGAGGGCCACGCCTTCACCAGTGAGAATCCAGTCTCGCGCGCTATCCAGAACGTGCTGGACACGCTGGAAAGCGCGCACCTGGAGAAGGAAAGCCGCGACTTGGACGAGTTCTACGCCAGCGTCCGAGTGAAGGCGCAGGGCATCACCAACCCCGCCGCCAAGCAGGAGCTGATCCGCCAGCTCTACGACAACTTCTTCGGCGTCGCCTTCAAGGAGACGCGCGACAAGCTGGGGATCGTCTACACCCCGATCGAGATCGTCGACTTCATCATCCATTCGGTCAACGACGTGCTTCAGGACGAGTTCGGCCAGACCCTCGGCTCCAAGGGCGTCCACATCATCGACCCCTTCACCGGCACGGGCACCTTCATCACCCGCCTGCTGCAGTCCGGCCTGATCCAGCCCGAGGAGCTGGCGCACAAGTTCCGCTACGAGCTCCACGCCAACGAAATCGTGCTGCTGGCCTATTACATCGCAGCGATCAACATCGAGTCGGTCTACCATGGCTTAGCGGGCGGCGACTACGTGCCCTTCAACGGCATCCTGCTGACTGACACCTTCGCCATGGGCGAGGGCAAGGACGAACTGGCCCTTGTCCTGCCCGACAACTCCGAGCGCCGGCGCCGCCAGCAGGAACTCGACATCCGCGTCATCATGGGCAACCCGCCCTATGCGGTCTCGCACCACATCGACTACCCGCATCTCGACGGGCGCATCGCCGAGACCTACGCGGCGCGTTCCACCGCGACAAACAAGAACTCTCTTTACGACAGCTACATTCGGGCGATCCGCTGGGGCGCCGACCGGCTGGGCGACAGCGGCGTGATGGCTTACGTGACCAACGGCGGCTGGGTCGATGCCAACACCGCTGACGGCATGCGCATATCGATGGTCGACGAGTTCTCGTCGATCTACGTCTTCCACCTGCGCGGTAACCAGCGCACCAGCGGCGAGACGTCGCGGCGCGAGGGTGGCAAGATCTTCGGCGCCGGGAGCCGAGCGCCCATCGTCATCACCCTCTTCATCAAGAACCCGGCCGCTGAGAAGCAGGGTCAGATCTTCTTCCACGACATCGGCGACTACCTCTCGCGCGACGACAAGCTGAAGATCATCGTCGATTTCCGCAGCATCCGCGGTATCGGCGCGAAGCAGGAGTGGCAGAAGATCGTTCCCGACGATCATGGCGACTGGCTCAAGCAGCGCGACGACAGCGTGGCTGAGTTCATCAGGATCGGCGACAAGAAGGACAAGAACGCGCTGGTGTTGTTCGGAAACTACTCCGCGGGGCTCAAAACGCAGCGCGACGCATGGTGCTATAACTCCTCGATCAAGCGGCTCGAAAAACAGATCCGGCACACCGTTGGTTATTACAACGGGCAGCTTGAAGCCTTCCGGCGAGCACGCGCGACCACCGCCACCATTTCAGCCGAGGAGTTCACCAAGGAGAACCCGCGCTCGATCTCATGGTCGCGCGGGCTAAGCAACGATTTTGCACGCCTCAGGCCGCTGTCCTATGAGGATGGCGAGATCGTGTCCGCGACTTATCGACCGTTCTTCCGGCAGTCGCTCTACTTCAGCCGTAGTCTGAACGAGATGATCTATCAGGTGCCGCGTCTCTTCCCGGATCCGAGCGTGAAGAACCAGATTATCTGCGTTCCTGGTCGTGGCGGCGACAAAGGGTTTTCGGCCTTGATGGTCGGCTCCATTCCCGACCTGAACCTCGCGCCTGCTATGGGTGGCTATCAATGCTTTCCGCTCACCCTTTACGACGGTGCCGGCACCGATACTGACGATGACCTGTTCTCAATTCGCGAGGAGGACGGGCCCAGCCACCGCACCCGGCACGGCATCACCGACGCCGGGCTGACCCATTTCCAGGCGGCCTATCCGGGCGAGACCATCAGCAAGGACCACATCTTCTACTACACCTACGGCCTGCTGCACTCCGACGACTACCGCCGCCGCTTCGCCGACAACTTGACCAAGGAACTGCCCCGCATCCCCTGCGTGAAGAAGCCCGCTGACTTCTGGGCCTTCGTCCAGGCCGGCCGCGCCCTCGGCGATCTGCATGTAGGCTACGAGAGCGTCGAGCCCTACCCGGCGACGATCAAGCAGGGCGACCTGCCGCTGGCCCATATCACCGACCCGGTGAAGTTCTTCCGCGTCGAGAAGATGACCTTCGGCAAGGGCAAGGACCGCTCGGTCATCCACTACAACCCCAACATCACCCTGACCGACGTGCCGCTGGAGGCCTACGACTACGTCGTGAACGGCAAATCCGCGATCGACTGGGTGATGGAGCGGCAGGCGGTGAGGGTCGACAAGACCAGCGGCATCGTGAACGACGCCAACGACTACGCCAACGAGACGGTCGGCGACCCGCGCTACCCCTTCGACCTGCTGCGCCGGGTGATCACCATGAGCCTGGAGACCATGAAGATCGTCGCGGCACTGCCACCCTTGGACATCTGAGGTGTCGGTGCGGTGTGGGTCCGAGGCGGCGGCACCTAGGATGGCTGACCCTCCTCGGATCCCGACAACCTTGGCCGCTGGTAGAACAAGACAGGGTTGCCGGCCATTCTTGCCAGGAGGCCCCCGTCGAGTCTGCGCGATGCCCCCAAGGCCTCTACGAGCGCTATTCGGAGATACCGGGAGTGGCAGCAGCCCTGGTCCGGCTACGACCATCTCGTCGGGCGCTACTGAGATCCGAGATAAAGTTTGCCGTCCCTGACGACTTCGCTGTGGCAGAAATAAATATGAGCGAGGAACTTGAAGGCGCATCTTGCCAATACAGGAACTGGATCGGGCAAGAGATGAAGCGAGTCCGCAAGCTTGGCTTGATGACATAAAGGTCGGGACTCTGGGAGCTTTCTTTTGAGAGAAGGGGAATAATGTGGCGCACAGGCCGAGACGCAATGCCGCTAACAAATTAGATCGCTGGGAGATTGCGGTTATCAAGCGGATGGTCACGTCCACCGAGCTTAATGATCAAGACATACTGGCATTCTTCACCAGGCCAACAAGGAGTATCAACCACGCACGCATCGCTGAAATACGAAATGATACCAAACACAGGAGCGTGAACGCCGCGACGCAAATGGAGCTCGACAGTTTTCTCGCTGCTTGGCCTCAGATCGACCATGCCACCGGGACCCACTTCATTGGAGACGAGTTGCTGGTGAAGGCACGAGAAGCAATGATCCAAGCCGTTCAAGGCTTCAACAACCCTCGCGCATACTTCAAAAGTGAGACTTTCATTGTTATCGCCGTGATTGCCTACACTTATCTACTTCACTGGCATTATCGCAGGAACGGGGTGGACATACGATACAGGCGGAGGGTAGACGGCATTGAGACCGTATCGCGGACACGGCACGGTGCGGACAAGCATTGGGAGCTTGAAGCCTGCTTAGACTACGCCGATTGCCCTTTGGATGCTCCGACCGTCGCCAACCTCCGATTCTTAATCACTATCCGGCACGAGATTGAGCATCAGTTAACAAACCGGATCGATGGTGCGATTTCTGCAAAGCTTCAGGCTTGCTGTATGAATTTCAATCGAGCAATTATGGATATTGCTGGCGCACAGCACGGTCTCGAACGTGATCTTGCGTTGGCATTGCAATTCAGCGGCATTTCGAGAGATCACAGGGATTTGCTGCTTTCCGAGACTGACATGCCCGCGAACATCCAAGCGGCTCATATAGAGTTCGAGGATGGGCTTACCGACGAGATGGTTACTGATTTACGCTACTCATATCGTGTCGCCTACGTCGAGCAGGTTGTGAATTCTCGTGGAAAAGCAGACCAAGTAATCGAGTTTCTTCGTCCCGGGACCGAGAAAGGCGATCATGTGCGCCTTGCGTTAAAGGAGGTGGAAAGGCCGAAGCTAAAGCCTGGTCAAATAGTTGCCTTAATCCAAAATGAAGGTTATCCTCGCTTCAATGTCCATCATCATACGCGACTGTGGCAAACGGCTGATGCGAAGGCCCCAGGTAAGGCTTTCGGCATCACGCTCGCTGATGGAGCCTGGTATTGGTATCCAGCTTGGGTTGATCAGGTTCGCACTCACGTGCAAGCAAACGCAGAACAATTCGGACCAGCTTGATGCTCGTCACTAGAAGCAGGCCACAATCTGCGCAACCATCCAAGCAGGCCCAGCAGGAGAGCTTGGTCCGGCACCGTGGCGAAGACGGGCATCTCCTTCACCCGGCCAGCCGGAGTGGCAGTCGGGTGAGATTGCAGGCAGCCATGGTCAAAGTGAGCCTGGTAGAGCAAGGCAGGATGGCCAGAGCAGCGCATCCCCCCGGGTGACCACCGCACGTAGCAAGGCGCGCAGAGGCACTGGGAGCGCACTGAAGACTCAACTTGCGCCGACGGGCCATCCCTACCAGTAGGCCGCTCGTGAGTCTGCACGGTGTCTCCCAGGGCCTCTTTGCGCGCGCCCAGTGTCCGCACGTCTATTCGGGCAGGTCGGGAGTTGCGGAAGCCCACGATTCAGCAGTCAACGCCCCGTCCGGCGCGGCAAGTAGCAGGAATGGCTGATCTCCCGCAGGTCTCGCCCAGCGATGGCGCAGTATGGGGCCCAAAGCAACCGACGGATCGGGCGTCCTTGATCACGACGACGTCCTAGGGCGACACGCAGGCCATGATCGGGGTGCGTTATTGCGCCGCAAGGTCCCCGCGAACAAGACGTCCGAAGCAAACGACACCTCCGGAGCAGTGATGTGGCTTGATCCTGGGTTCAACCGCGAGGCACGGATCTAATCGATCTCAACTATACGGCAAGGCCGTCCGCCGTATGCCCGCCCGGTTACCCGGGCGGGCGCGAGCGGCGTCAGGCTGACATACCCGGTGCCTGGTGGACGATCTTGCCGCCAAGCACCGTCATCAGCGCTTGAGTGTCGCGGATGGCATCGCCAGTCACCTCGAGTAGGTTCTGGTTCAGCACCACGAGGTCGGCGAGCTTGCCGGGCTCGATAGCGCCACGACGGTCCTCCACGCCCATGATGCGCGCATTGTTGACCGTGTAGAGCTCAAGTGCCTCGCGAATGGTGATAGCCTGATTGGGGCCGAGGCAGTCGCCTTGCAGCGTCTTGCGCGTCACCATCCACCACATGCAGATGAAGGGATCGATAGGCAGGATCGGGGCATCGGTGCCGCCGCCGACCAGCAGCCCCTCGTCTAGCATTCGGCGGATCGGGGTGGACCATTCCGCCCGCGGGCGGCCCCACCACTTCACCTTGTTGGCGCCCAGCAGCGCGCTCTGGTTCTGGGCGGTGACGAGGATTCCGCCGTCCCGGATCTTGCCGAAGACCTCCTCGGTCGGATTGTGCAGGTGCATCACAACCCAGTTGAGGTCACGAATCGGGGTGTCCTCGGCCGCCGCCAGGTAGCAGCGCACGATGGTGTCGATGCACGCATCGCCCACGCCGTGGGTCTGGGCCTGCATGCCGGCCCTGGCGACGAGCTTAAGGGCCTCGATGAACTCGGGCTCGCCGCCCGCCGGAAGAAGCGAGAGGCCGCGGTATTCGGGGTCGTTCTGCTCGCCGGGGACGATCTGGTAGGGCTCGTAGTGGAGCGCGCCCTCGACGCCGCCGTCGAGCATGAACTTGACGCCCACATAGCGCAGCAGGTCGTCGTCGTGGAAATCGGTAAGGGCAACCGCCCGCTTCGTGTCCTCGAGGTTGTAGGCGCGATACATCAGATCAGTGCGGACCGTGACCTCGCCGTCCTGCCGCAGGCTGTCGTAGAGCTCGATCTGGTGCGGATTAAGTCCCGGATCCATGGCTGCGACGATGCCGTAGCTATTGAGCAACTGCATCGCGTCGCGCAGCATGGCCTTCTCGGTCTCGAAGGCCGGCGGCGGCGGCAGGGCGTTCCGCAGCATGTAGGCGGCCGATTCCAGCACCACGCCCGTCGGGCGCTGCGAGCCGATCTCGCGCACGATCAGCCCGCCGGGCGGATCGGCAGTGTCCTCGGAGATGCCGGCGGCCTTCAGCGCCAGTGAGTTGCCGGAGCCCACATGCCCGCCACGCGGCACGAACACGGGGTGGTCAGGCGCGGCCTCGTCCAATTCGTCGCGGGTGGGCAGGCGGTTCTCATTCAGCAGGCTCTCGTGCCAGCCCATCTGACAGATGATCCACTCGCCCTTGGGCGTGGCCTTGGTGCGCTCGGCAATGGCGGCCTGCACGTCGGCGATGGAGCGGCAGTCGATCAGCGGCACGCGATCTGCCTGCATCGCGACGTAGTGCAGATGCAGGTGGGAGTCAAAGAGGCCCGGGATCACGGTCTTGCCGCCAAGGTCAATCTTGCGGGTCTCGGCTCCGGCCGTTGCCAGCACTTCGGCATCGCTGCCGACCATCAGGAACTTGCCGTCGGCAATGGCCACCGCCTCGGCGGTCGAAAAGTCGGCGTCCACGGTCACGATGTGGCCGTTGTGCAGGATCAGGTCGGGTTGGGGTGTCATGGGCAGCCCTTTCGCGAGGTTGAGTTTTACGGCCCGGCTGCGTGGAGTGCGGCCGGATCGGACGAGATGATCGGATTGGCGGTCAGGCCATGCGCCGGACCGAGAAGCGCAGCGCGAGCGGTCGCAGGACGAAGCGGTCCACGGTGCCGAAGATCAGCACGATGACGAGGCAACACGCGAAGACCAGCGTCGCATCCGCCCGCACCTGCGCCTGCATCAGCAGGTAGCCAAGCCCCGAGGGGGCCCCGAACAGCTCCGACACGAGAGCGATCTTCCAGGCGATGCCGTAGGCGACCCGCAGCCCGGCCATCAGGAACGGCATCACCAGCGGCAGCACCAGCCGCAGGAACAGCCGCCGGCGCGCGCGGGTGAAGCTCTGCCCCATCTCCATCAGCTCGGGGTCCAGCTGGCGCAGGCCCTCAAGCACGTTGATGAGGCAGAAGGGCAGGACGATCACGACCTGAATGAAGATCACCGTGGCGTCGGATATCTGGAACCAGATCACCGCGAGGATCGCCCAGCCGACCGACGGGAAGCTGTTGAGGAAGGTCAGCAGCCGCCGCTCGACGAACTCCTCGAGGATCGGGAAGCGCCGGGTGGCAAGGCCGATCGCCATGGCCAGCACGGTGGCGATGCTGACCGCGGCGCCGACGCGCAGGAAGCTGATCGCGGCGTGCCCGGCGAGGCGCGGGTCGTAGAAGAACTGCAGCACCTTCTCGAACACCATGAGCGGCGTCGGCATCACGAAGGCCGGCAGGTCGCGCGCGAAGAGCCACCAGGCGACGAGGGCTATCACCACGCCGCCCTCGGTGATGAGGCGCTGCGTCGCGAGCTGGCCGGGAGAGAGCAGCTTATTCACGCGCGAACCTCCGTTTCAGCCGCCGCTGGATCGGCGCGAACAGCACCACCTCGCAGAGGTAGACGAAGACGATGATGAAGCAGATCACCGCGAAGATCGTCTCGGTGTCGAACTCCTGCCGGGCGGCGTTCAGCATGTAGCCGACGCCGGCGCTGCCGCCGAACAGCTCGGCCGTCAGCACCACCTTCCAGGCGACTCCGAACGAGGTCCTGAGCGTGGCGAACAGGTAGGGCACCAGCATCGGCACCGTCAGCTTGAAGAATATCCGCACGGGGTTGCGGGTCAGGCTGCGCCCGAGTTCTCCGATCTCGTGGTCCAGCTCCTGCAGGCCGGTGCGGATGTTGATGATCGCGAAGGGGATGAGGATCAGCGTCACGGCGAAAATCACCGTGAAGGAGGTCACGCCGAACCACATCATCGCCATGAACAGCCAGCCGATGCCGGAGAAGGCGTTGAGGAACGGCGTCAGCCGGTCGTCGATGAAGCCGCGCACCGGCCAAAGCGTGTTTGACGCCAGCGCCAGCGCGAAGCCGATAACGAAGGAGATGCCGATCGAGGTCAGGACGTGGAACACCGACCAGCCGAGTTGCGCGCGCTGATGCGGCTCGATCAGGAACTCGGCCATCCGCACCGCGACCAGTTGCGGCCCCGGCATCTGATAGGCCGGCACGAACAGCGAATAGACCCACCACGCCGCGAGGAAGGCCAGCACCAGCAGGTTGGCGAGCCAGACCTGCCGGCTCCGGGCGCGCTTGCGCGCCCGGTCCGGTTCCGCATAGGGAACGTTGTCGGCGAGAGCGGTCACCGCCCTTCGACCCCTTCGAAGACGGCACCGTCCCAAGTGGCCTCGATCGCGGTCGTGTGCGGCACGTCGAGCACGCCGAGCTTGGTCGCCTCGGTCCAGAGCATGTCGATCGCGTCGAGATCGTTCTGGCTGATATAGACCGGGATCGAGGTGAATTTCGTGAACCAGGTGGTGAAGAACTCGGGGTCGATGTCCTCCTGCTCGCCGACGGCGGTGAAGACCTCCTCCTGGTTGGCGAGGGCATAGTCCACTGATTCGCGGAACATCCGCAGGAACTCCTGGTAGGATTCCGGGTCCTCGGTCAGCTTGTCGCCATAGGCGACCAGCACCGAGGTGATGGTCCGCAGGCCGAACTTCTCGGTCATGTCCTTGCCGAGTTGCACGACCGGGCGGAACTCGCCCGACTTCATCGCCTCGTAGGCCTGTGCATGGATCAGGACCGAGGCGTCGACGTTGCCCGCGGCCAGCGCCGCCGCGAGCGCCGATTCGGGCAGCTCGACGAATTGCAGGTCGCCGCCCTCGGGGCTCACATCCAGCCCGTGCGCCTGGTTCAGCGCGATGCGGACCAGCGTCATGCCGGCGCTCGACAGCGTGTAGCCGCCGACCCGCTTGCCCTTCAGATCTTCGGCGGTCTGGATCGGGCTGTCCGGCTTCACCCAGATAGTCGAGCCGAGGCCCTCCTCATGCGCGCGCTGGGCGATGCCGATGATCTGCAGGTCGAGACCGCGCGCATTGGCGCGAGGAACCGCCATCGCGGCTCCCTCGACCACGTCGAAGGTCCGCGCGGCGATCGCCTGCTGCAGCGCCGCGATGTCGAGCGCGGTGACCTCCACCTTGATCTTGTCCGAGGTCACGATCCCCTGCTCGATGGCGTAGAGCGCGGCCTCGTGGCTCGGGTTGGCGAGATGCGAGAAGGTGATGGTCTTGGCCTGGGCGAAGGCCGCCCCTGCGCCTGCCAGGAGAAAGGCGGCGGCTGCGGCAAAACGGATCATGGTCACTCCTGTTGGCTGGTCATTTTCGTTGGTCGTCCGGGTCAGATGTCGGAGAACAGCTGCAGCAGTTCGTCGCGCCGCTGCAGCATCGCGGGGTCGCGCAGGATGTTGCGCGGGCGCGGCTCGGGCACCTCGATCACGGCAGCGACGCGCGCAGGCTTGGCTGAAAAGACCACGATCCGGTCGGCCAGATACAGCGCCTCGTCCATGTCGTGGGTGACGAAGATCACCGTCTTGCCCGACTGCTGCCACAGCTCGATGATCTGATCGCGCAGCAGGTGGCGGGTGTTCGGGTCAAGGGCCGAGAACGGCTCATCCATCAGGATGATCTCGGGATCGAGCGCGAGCGCGCGGGCGATCGCGACGCGCTGGCGCTCGCCGCCGGACAGCATCAGCGGCATCTTCGCCATGTCCTTCCCAAGGCCCACCCGCTCCAGCTGAGTCCGCGCCCGGTTCTCGCGTTCGGCCTTGGGCACCTCGGGGTGGCGCATCTCGATCCCGAATGCGGCATTGGTGAGCGCGTTGCGCCAGGGTAGCAGCCGCGGTTGCTGGAAGACGTAGGAGAGTTGCTCGGAGGCTTCCGCCGGGGTCTTCCCGGCAACCGTTACGGTCCCCGTCTGCAGCGGCAGGAGATCCCCCAGCAGCCGCAGCGCGGTCGACTTGCCGCAGCCCGACGGCCCAAGCAGGCACAGGAACTCACCCGGCGCGACATTGAAGGTGATGTCGTCGTAGATTGTCATGCCGCCGAGACTCAGGCCGACATTGGAGAAGCTGATGATCGGCTGCTGCACGATCTTACTCCCTCTCGCGACGACCCGGCAGGCCGACCAGTTGGGTGCAGCCGATGGTTCCCGTCGAGGTTTCTTTGATCTTGAAGGGACCCTATCGTGACCAAGGTGCATGTAAACCCATTTTCGATAATCCGCCCCCGCAGGGGCTGCCATCCGGGGGGCTTTCGAAAGGGACCCCGGGGCCGACAGCGTGACCGAAGGGCGCAGTAGGCTATTGATCTGGCTTAGTTAGAGTCCTGCGTGGGCAAGCTGAACCGGCTGGTTCCTGCAAGGCTTGACGGCCCGTTCCGTTTTCGAGACCTTGTGTCCTGATACAGGCGGGGTGTCTGCGCCCGATGCATGACGATCTGGTGCTGCTGTCTCAGGTCATCGACGCTGGCGGCTTCACCCGCGCCAGCGTCCGGACCGGCATTCCCAAGTCGCGCCTCAGCCGCCGGATCGACGATCTGGAGCGCCGTCTCGGTGTGCGGGTGATCGACCGCTCCTCTCGCCATTTCACACCCACCCCAATCGGTCTCGACCTCGCTCGCAGGGGCGAGGTCATCCGCGCCGAGGGCGAGATCGCGCTCGGGATCGTTCAGGAGAGCCTGTCGAAGCCGACCGGAGCGCTGCGAATCGCCAGCCCTGCCTACCTCACCGAGACCGTGATCGCGGATTTCTGCGTCGCCTTCTCGCACCGGCACCCGCAGGTGGTCATCACGCTGGACACCACGGATGGCACGAAACCCGCGAACATGGATGCCTACGACATCGCTCTCGTCGCATCGCGGCAGGAACTGCCAGACACAGACATGATCGCGCGGCGGCTGCGGCAGACCGAGTATGCTCTCGTCGCCAGTCCCGACTGGCTGCATGCCGCGCCGACTTTGACGGAACCGAACGACCTGATCGACCTGCCTGCGATCGGCTGGCTGGAAGAAGAGCGCCGGACGCTGTGGCGGATCGTCTCCGACCAAGGGGAGGTGGCGGAGGTCGGAGTGCGGACCCGGATGGTGACCAACAACCTCAAGATCGCGCACAAGGCAGCACTCGGAGGTCTCGGTATGACGCGCCTCCCGCTCACGCAGTGTCGGGCTGATCTAGCAGCAGGGCGCTTGCGCTTAGTCTTGCTCGGCTGGCGGCCGCCAACGGTTTCCATCCATGCTATCTACCGCACGCGACGCTCCCTTCAGCTTGCGGGCAGGGTGTTCCTTGACGAATTGCTGGAAGAACTGCGGTGCATATGATGAAGAAAACTGCGTATTGAACCGGAGTAAACCTGATCAGCGTGATCTGTAAGGCGTATGCGGAATGCCACCCTGCAAAGGTCGGCCAAGCGGCCGAACGCCTCGCTGCAGACCATACAGGAGCCCCCTTATGCCCGACCCCACGTCGCTGAAGCCGCTCGGCGACGCCGAATTGCCCACTGAGATCGCCGAGCTGCGCGAAGGCTTCGCGGGCGCCCTCAATGTCTACCGCACGATGGCGCATCACCCGGCGCTGCTGCGCGCCTGGGCGCCGCTGCGCCAGCATGTGGTGAAGGAGAGTGCCCTCGGTGCGCTCCGCTCCGAGGTGGTGATCCTGCGCGCGGCGTATCACATGGGCTCGTCCTACGAATGGTCGCACCACGTCTACCGCGCCCTACAATTGGGCATGGAGGATCGCCGCATCGCCGCCCTCGGTTGCGAGCAGGTCGAAGGCGAGGACGCGCTGATCGCGCGAGCCGTGGACGAACTCTTCACGGACCGCCGGCTGAGCCGCGAGACAGAAGCTGCACTGTCCACGGAACTCGGACGCGAGGCGGTCTTCGACCTGATGGCGACCGTCGGCTTCTACTCGATCCTCGGCTTCATCCTTATGACCTACGATACGCCGCTCGATGACGATGTCGCCGAAGAGCTGCGTGTTTCACCGCTGTCCTGATCCCGACATGCGGCGGAAGGCACCCCACTAGCGCGCTGAGTCCGCAGAGCCAGTGGGAGGGCGATGGAGACCCCGCTCTCACCGGCGGCCTCCCAACCTGGAACGCGCTCGCGCGACCTGCACGGGGCCGCCCAGAGTCTCCGAGAGCGCACGGTGATGGGGGCTACGGTCAAGCACCACGCGGCTCGCCCGGTTCTTCCCAGCCAGTGCCTCGACCAAGCTGGCCATCCTGTCGCGGCGCATCGTTACCCGCGGGGAGGCTCCCGCGGGCGTATCCGTTCCGCGCCGCTACTGCTCCAGCGAACCGTGAACCACCTCACCGCCCAGCATCGTCAACTCTGCGGTCAGCGACTTCAGCTCCTCGTCCGAGACCGACATCGGATCCCCCGACAAAACGGCCAGGTCGGCAAGCTTCCCGACCTCGATCGAGCCGCGATCTTCCTCGGCGCCGAGGAAATAGGCGCTCTCGATGGTCCACAGGCGCAATGCCTCCTCGCGGGTGCCTCCGAGAGGTGTCCGATCTTCTGCGTATGACTGATCCGGTCCATGCTTCCTTGAGAGGAGCAAGGACGATGAGGATTTCCATCGAGTTGCTGGACGAACTGCTGAAGGGCTGCACGCGGCCTGAGGATTTGCTCGGCGATGCCGGGCTGATGAAGGAACTGAAGGTTCGGCTCATGGTGCGCATGCTCGGCGCCGAACTGACCGCGCATCGGGGCTATGAGGCCGGTGCCGAACCGCCGCCCGAACAGGCCAACCGCCGGAACGGGACCGCGACGAAGCGCGTGAAGGGCTCGGATGGCGAGCGGCCGGCTTATCGGTGCGGGACATCCAGGCTCATCTCGAGGATCTCTATGGCCTGCGGGTTCAGCCGCATCACCGATGCCGTGCTGGAGGAGGTCCGGGACTGACAGCACCGGGCGCTGGATCGGATGCATCCGATCGTCATTTTCGACGCGCTGCGGGTGAAGATCCGCGACGCCGACAGCCGCTACACCACGAACGCCGTGGAATCGCTGAACCGGGTGCTGCGGAAAACCCTCAAAACCAAGGGCTCGTTCCCGACCGAAGAGGCGGCAACCAAGCTGATCTACCTGGCGATCCGCGCTTTCGAGAAGGGCGGCAGTGCTGTTCGGGAGAGGGTTGCCGCCCGCAATCAGCTCGCCATAATGTTTGGTGAGCGCTTCGCCGCTTGAACGTATCTGCTAACCGCATGGACCGCGAGCTATGGCTGAAAATGGGTGATGGGGCCTGAGGCCAGATAGACAGAGTTTCAGACACTCCCTGCTTACACAGCAGGGATGCAGCAGCTTCCGCCGAGAGCAAGGAGTGCCGCCGCCGGATGCCCACCCGGACGTCCGGGTGGGCGCAATTGGGCTCAAGCATCCGTGTCCGGCGCCTGATGAACGATCATGCCGCCGACCACGGTCATCACGCTTTGGTGTCGCGGATCGCGTCGCCGGGCACCTGCAACGGGTTCTGGTTCAGCACCACGAGATCGGCGAGCTTGCCCGGCTCGATGGCGCCACGGCGGTCCTCCACCCCCATGATGCGCGCCGCCACTGCAGCCCTTCGAAGAGGCAGCCAACAGCGCCGGCGCCCCCTGTTGCGCACCTGTGGCCAAACGAACTTGCCGCCTTCCAGGCGCCTGTGGATCAGCACCAGCCCGGTCTTGTCCCAGATCAGGATCTTGATCCTGTCCGCTCGCATCAGGCGGAAGACGAGCTCATCTGGCGCTGCATGAACGAGAATCGCCCGATCTCGCGGGACTTCGGTTCTGATTGCCGTGGCGGCGGCTTTCGCCGAGCGTCTCGCAATAGTGTTTGCGGTAAGCCCGGGCGAGGGTGGAAGCGGAGGCGAAGCCGGTGCGCGCGGCGATGTCTGGCAGGGGAAGCTTCGTCTCGGTTGCCAGCGCGCGGGCATGCGCGAGGCGGATGGTGCGATAATACTGTCCCGCCGCGACCCCAAGGTGTGCGCGCATCAGGCGGTCCAGCGTGCGCTCCGAGACGGCCGCCCGCTCCGCGATACGCGCCAGAGGCTGCGGCTGGTCCGCTGTTTGGCGCATCGCCACCACGGCGCGCTGCAGTGAGGGCGGCAGCAGGCCGGCCTGCATCGGCTCGGGGCGGTTTGGCAGGGGTGGCCTGTTGCCGTGCGACGGATCGCGGCCGAACATGTTGGAGACGTCGAACTGCAGCGCCGGGTCCGCACGGTGGCCGATCAGATCCAGTGACCAATTCAGCACGGCTTGCGCTCCCCCGCAGGTAAGGAATGGCCCGTCGCGGACCACGGGCGCGTCCTCGACCAGAATCTCCGGGAAGGCCTCGGCCAGTGCCTCCCGCTCCATCCAGTGAATGGACGCACGGCGGCCCGTCAGGACACCCGCGGCGGCCAGCAGCCAGGCGCCGGTGTCGAAGCCGCCGATGAGCGGCATGCCCCGCACCTTCTGCAGGATCGCCTGCAGCGTCTCGCGGCGCAAGTGGTCGCGGACGCCATACCCCGCCACAAGTATCAGCGCATCCGTTGCTCCCACCGAGGCCAGCGGCAGGTCGACGCCGATCGACAGTCGGGAGGAACTGGTCGCGGCAGCGCCCTCTGGCGAGGCCAGTTGCCATGAGAAGAGGCGGCGGCCGGACAGATCGCATGCCGCTCGCAGCGGCTCGATCGCGCTGGCCAGCACCATGTTCGAGAAGCCGTCGAACAGGACGAAGGTCAGGTTGAAGGGCGAAGCTGGCGCCATCGGCAAAGGATACGGCGAGATCGGCACATCATGCCAGCGGGATGTGCCCGACCATGCGGCTCAGCCACCTACGGGAGTCCGAGCCCTTGATGAACCGCGACGTCTTCATCACCTGTGCCGTTACCGGCTCGGGTCAGAGCAATACGAAGTCCGACCTTGTTCCCATCACGCCCGAGCAGATCGCGGACGCCTGCATCGAGGCCGCTAAGGCCGGTGCCGCGATCGCGCATGTGCATGTGCGCGATCCGCGAACCGGGGCGCCTTCGCGCGATCCGGCGCTCTACCGCGAGGTGGTGGACCGGGTGCGCGCCTCGGACACGGACGTGGTGCTGAACCTGACCGCGGGAATGGGGGGCGACATCGTTCTCGGCTCGGCCGAGGCGCCGCTGCCGCTCTCGCGGCAGTCCGACCTCGTCGGCGCGACCGAGCGGCTGGTCCATGTCGAGGAACTGCTGCCCGAGATCTGCACCCTCGACTGCGGCACCATGAACTTCGCCGAGGCCGACTACGTCATGACCAACACGCCCGGCACGCTGCGGGCGATGGCGAAACGCATCCAGGCCGCGGGCGTCAGGCCCGAGATCGAGGTCTTCGACACCGGGCATCTGTGGATGGCCCGGACGCTGGTCGAGGAGGGGCTGATCGACGACCCGGTGATGATCCAGCTCTGCATGGGCATCCCCTACGGCGCGCCCGCCGACCCCAACAGCCTGATGGCGATGGTGAACAACATCCCGCAGGGCTGGGTCTATTCGATGTTCTCCATCGGCCGGATGCAGATGCCCTATGTGGCGCAGGCCGCGCTCGCGGGGGGCAACGTCCGCGTCGGGCTCGAGGACAACATCTGGCTGGACAGGGGGGTGAAGGCGCGCAACGGTGATCTGGTGGAGCGCGCGACGACGATCCTCACGGCCATGGGCTGCCGCATTCTCGGCCCCGCCGAGGTGCGCGAGAAGCTGAAACTGACCGCCCGCTGAGGGACGGCTGCAACCACAGGGGGATACGACATGCTTTCCATGACCCGCCGCGGGCTTCTCGCCACGTCGGCCGCAGCCGCCGCTGGCGCGCTGATCCTGCCCCACGGCGTCCGCGCGCAGGAGCCGAAGCGCGGCGGCACGATGCGGATCGGCCACGGCCTCGGCGCCACCTCCGACTCCATCGACCCGGCGACCTTCTCGGCCGGCCCGGCGATCACCGGCATGCTGGCCGTCTGCAACAACCTTGTCGAGATCGACGCCGCCAACCAGGCGGTGCCGGAGCTTGCCGAAAGCTGGGAGCCCGACGCCGAGGCGCGGGTCTGGACCTTCCGGCTGCGCGACGGCGCGACATTCTCGGACGGCCGCAGGCTGACGCCGCAGGACGTGATCGCCTCCTTCAACCACCACCGCGGCGAGGACACCATTTCCGCCGCCAAAGCCTCGCTGGAGCAGGTCGTGGACATCCGCGCCGATGGCGACAACGCCGTGGTGTTCGAACTGGCCGCGGGCAATGCCGACTTCCCCTACATGACCTCCGACTATCACTTCATCATCATGCCCGCGAACGAGGACGGCAGCCTGAACTGGCAGTCCGGCCTCGGCACCGGCGGCTATGTGCTCGAGAACTTCGAGCCGGGGGTGCGCATCTCGCTGAAGCGGCGGGACGACTACTGGAAGCCGGACCGCGCCTGGTTCGACGATGTGCAGATCCTGACCATCAACGACCCAACCGCGCGGCAGAACGCGCTGATGACGGGCGAGGTCGATGTCATCAACGGCCCCGACCTCTCGACCGTCCACCTGCTGCAGCGCCGCCCCGGCCTCAGCATCGTCGAGACGACGGGCACCGCGCATTACACCCTGCCGATGTTCTGCGACGTGGCGCCCTTCAACGACGTGAACGTGCGCCTCGCGTTGAAGCACGCGATCAACCGCGAGGAGTTCCTCGAGAAGGTCCTGCGCGGCTTCGGGCAGGTGGCGAACGACAGCCCGATCACGCCCGCGAACCCATATTACGCGGCCGATCTGCCGCAGAACACCTACGACCCCGACAAGGCGAGGCACTACCTCAAGCAGGCCGGCATGGAGGGGCTGCAGGTTGAGCTCTCGACCTCGGAGGCCGCGTTCACCGGCGCCGTGGATGCGGCGCAGCTGTTCCAGCAGTCGGCCAAGGCCGCGGGCATCGACATCGCCGTGCGGCGCGAGCCGGAGGACGGCTACTGGTCCAACGTCTGGCTGAAGAAACCCTTCTGCATGGGCTATTGGAACGGCCGCCCGACCGAGGACGACATGTTCTCGCTCGTCTACGCCCAAGGGGCCGAGTGGAACGAGAGCCACTGGGACAACGAGCGCTTCAACGAGCTGCTGCTCCGGGCCCGTGCGGAGCTGAACCAGGATCTGCGCCGCGAGATGTATCGCGAGATGCAGGAACTGGTCTCGCAGGACGGCGGCACGATCATCCCGGTGTTCCCGAACTACGTCGACGCCCAGAACGACAAGGTCGCGCATGGCGACGTCGCGGGGAACCGCTTCCTCGACGGCTGGAAGATCGTGGAACGCTGGTGGGCCGCGTGAGGCTGGCGGCAGTCGGCGGGGGGGTCATCGGCGGCGGCTGGATCGCCCGCTTCGTGCTGAACGGCCATGACGTGGCCGTCTTCGACCCCCACCCCGAGGCGCAGCGGATCGTGGGCGAGGTGCTGGCCAATGCCAGCCGCGCCTGGGTGAAGCTCTTCAACGCGCCCCTGCCGGAGCCGGGCACGATCACCTGGGCGGCCTCCATCGCGGAGGCCGTCGAGGGCGCGGACTACATCCAGGAGAGCGTGCCCGAGCGCCTGGACCTCAAACATGCCATCCTGCGCGAGATAGAGGCCGTGGCGCCGGAGGACGCGGTCGTCGCCTCCTCCACCTCGGGCTTCAAGCCCAGCGAGCTGCGCGAGGGCGCGGCTCACCCCGACCGCATCATCGTGGCCCACCCCTTCAACCCGGTCTATCTGCTGCCGGTGGTCGAGGTGGTCGGCGGCGGCGCGGCGGCCGGACGCGCCCGCGACCTGCTCGAAAAGCTCGGCATGAAGCCGGTGCTGATCGCGCGCGAGATCGACGCCCATATCGGCGACCGGCTGCTCGAGGCGGTCTGGCGCGAGGCGCTATGGCTCGTCAACGACGGCATCGCCACGACCGAGGACATCGACGACATCATCCGCTTCGGCTTCGGACTGCGGTGGGCGCAGATGGGCCTCTTCGAGACCTACCGCATCGCCGGGGGCGAGGCCGGGATGCGCCATTTTCTCGCCCAGTTCGGGCCGGCGCTGAAATGGCCCTGGACGAAGCTGATGGACGTGCCGGACCTCGACGACCGGCTGATCGACACCATCGCCGCGCAGTCCGACGCGCAGTCGGGCGCGCATGGCATCCGCGATCTCGAGCGCATCCGCGACGACAACCTCGTGGGCATCTTCCACGCGCTGAAGGCGAATGACTGGGGCGCGGGGCGGACCGTCGCGCAGATGGAAAACCGCTTCTACGCGCGCGCCATCCCCGAGGCGACCGGTTATCCGCTGGCCCTGCACCAAGCGCGCGTCAGCGGCGAGTGGACCGACTACAACGGCCACATGACCGAGTTCCGCTACCTGCAGGTCTTCGGCGACGCCACCGACGCCTTCCTGATCCACATCGGCCTCGATGCGGACTACCGCGAGGGCGGCAGCTCGGCCTACACGGTCGAGACGCATATCCGCCACCTGGCCGAGACCAGGGCCGGCGATGTGCTGCGGGTGGAGACGCGGCTGCTCGGCCACGACGCCAAGCGCTTCCGGCTGCACCACAGCGTGAAGACCGCGGAGGGCACCGAGGTCGCCACGGCCGAGCACATGCTGCTCCATGTGGACACCAACCAGGGTCGCGCCGCGCCGATGCCGCCCGAGATGATCGCGCGGCTCGACGCCGTGGCCGCGCAGGAGCGCGGGCCGCATCCCGACCATGCCGGCGCGGGCATCCGCGCGGTCGGCGGATGAGCGCGGCGCAGGGGCATCCGCTGCGGCGCATGATCCTGCGCCGGCTGCTGATCGGGCTCTTCACGCTCTTCGTGATCTCGGTCCTCGTGTTCCTCGCCGTCAGCCTGCTGCCGGGCGACATCGCCCAGCAGGTGCTTGGGCAGGCCGCCACGCCCGAGACCGTCGCGGCGTTCCGGCGCGAACTCGGCCTCGATGAGCCGCTGATCCAAAGATACATCTCGTGGATCGGCGGCGTGCTGACGGGCGACTTCGGCCGCTCGCTCGCCAATGGCCGCCCGGTGGCGGAGCTTCTGGCGGGGCGGTTGGGCAACACGATGTTCCTCGCCACCTACGCGGCGGTGATCGCGGTCCCGTTTGCGGTGCTGATCGGGCTTCTGGCGGCGCTGTGGCGCGGCGGCTGGTTCGACCGGACCGCCAACGTCCTCACCCTCACGGCGATCTCGTTCCCGGAGTTCTTCATCGCCTATATCCTGATGTATTGGCTCTCGGTGCGGCTCGGCCTGTTTCCCTCCATCGCCGATCCCGGCGCCTCGCCGAGCCTGGGCGACATGATCACCCGCGCCTTCCTGCCCGCGCTCACGCTGGTCCTCGTGGTCACGGCGCACATGATGCGGATGACGCGGGCGGCGGTGGTGAACGTGCTCGGCGCACCCTACATCGCCATGGCGCGGCTGAAGGGCGCCTCGCCCTGGCGGGTCATCACCTGGCACGCGCTGCCGAACGCGCTCGCGCCGATCATCAACGTCATCGCCCTGAACGTGGCCTGGCTGATCGCGGGCGTCGTCATCGTCGAGGTGGTGTTCGTCTATCCGGGCCTCGGGCAGCTGATGGTGGACAGCGTGACCAACCGCGACATCCCCGTGGTGCAGGCCTGCGCGCTGATCTTCGCGGCGGTCTACATCCTGCTCAACCTCCTCGCGGACGTGCTGGCGATCGCCACCAACCCGCGCCTGCTGCATCCGCGGTGAGGCCGGCATGAGCGCCACCGCCAGAGGCATGAGCATCGGCCGCACGCTGCGCCACATGCCCGCCACGGCGATCATCGGCTTCGTCCTGATCGCCGCCTACGCCGTCGTCACCCTCTTCGCCCCGGTCCTCGCCCCCTACGGGCAGGCCGAGATCGTGGGCGCCCAGTTCGAGCCTTGGGGCGGCCCCTTCCCGCTCGGCACCGACGCGCTCGGGCGGGACATGCTGTCGCGGCTGATCTGGGGGGCGCGCAACACGGTCACGGTGGCGCTGCTGACCACGGTGCTGGCGTTCCTGCTGGGCTCGGTGACGGGGCTGCTGGCCGCGGTGTTCGGCGGCTGGGTGGACATGGTGCTGTCGCGCGTCGTGGACATCCTGATGGCGATCCCGGCGCTGATCTTCACGCTGCTTCTGCTGTCGGCCCTCGGCCCCGGCATCGGCAACCTGGTCATGGTGATCGCGGTCCTCGACGGCACCCGCGTCTTCCGCCTCGCGCGCGCGGCGGCGATGGACGTCATGGTGATGGATTATGTCGAGGCCGCCCGGCTGCGCGGCGAGGGCACCTGGTGGCTGATCCGCCGCGAGGTGCTGCCCAACATCGCCGCCCCCCTGATCGCCGAGTTCGGCCTCCGTTTCTGCTTCGTGTTCCTGACCATCTCGGCGCTGTCGTTCCTGGGCCTCGGTCTGCCGCCGCCGCTGGCCGACTGGGGCGGCATGGTGCGCGACAACGCGGCGCTGATCACCTTCGGCGACATCACCCCGCTGCTGCCGGCTGCGGCCATTGCGGTGCTGACGATCGCCGTGAACTTCGTGGTGGACTGGATGCTGCACCGCGCCTCGGGCCTGAAGGACTGACGCCATGCTGCTCGACATCCGCAACCTGAAGGTGGAGGCCCGGGGCGAGGACGGCTGGACGCCGATCCTGCACGGCGTGGACCTGCAGCTCGACCGCGGCGAGGTGGTGGGCTTGATCGGCGAGTCCGGGGCGGGCAAGTCCACGCTGGGCGTAGCCTCGATGGGCTATGCCGCGCCGGGGCTGCGCTTCGCGGGCGGCGAGGTGCTCCTCGACGGCACCGACCTGCTGAAGCTGCCGCCCGCCCGCCGCCGCCCCTTCCGCGGCCATCGCATCGCCTATGTCGCGCAGTCGGCTGCGGCCAGCTTCAACCCCGCCTGGCGGCTGCTGACGCAGTTCACCGAAGGCCCGCTGATCCACGGCACCGCCACCCGCGCCGAATCCGAGGCCTTCGCCCGCGACCTCTACGCGCGGATGAACCTGCCCGACCCCGACAATTTCGGCCTGCGCTATCCGCACCAAGTCTCAGGCGGGCAGCTGCAGCGGGCGATGGTGGCGATGGCGATGGCCTGCCGTCCCGAGCTGATCGTCTTCGACGAGCCGACGACGGCGCTCGACGTGACCACGCAGGTCAGCGTGCTGGCTGCGATCCGCGAATCGGTGCGCGACTTCAACCTCGCGGCGATCTACATCACCCACGACCTCGCCGTGGTGGCGCAGATGGCCGACCGCATCAAGGTCATGCGCCACGGCCGCGAGGTCGAGGAGGCGCCGACCCGGCAGATGCTTGAGGCCCCGGAGGAGGATTACACCCGCAGCCTCTGGGCCGTGCGCAGCTTCAGGCGGCCACCCCGCGTCCTGCCCGAGGACGAGGTGCCGGCGTTGCGAGCTTCCGGCGTCACGGCGGGCTATGACCGGGGAGGTGACGTGCTGCGGGATGTCAGCTTCGAGGTGCCGCACGGCTCGACGGTCGCGGTCGTGGGGGAGTCCGGCTCCGGCAAGTCCACCACGGCGAGGGTCATCACCGGCCTCCTGCCGCCGCGGCTCGGCCAGGTGGCGCTGAACGGCCAGCTCCTGCCGCCGCGCCTCGCCGACCGCACGCGGGAGCAGCTGCGTTCGGTGCAGATGATCTACCAGATGGCCGACACGGCACTGAACCCACGCCAGACCATCCGCCAGATCCTGTCGCGCCCGCTCTCCTTCTACCGCCGCCTCTCCGGCAAGGCCCGCGAAGCGCGGCTGCGCCAGTTGATGGAGCAGATCGAGCTCGAGCCGAACCTCTTCCTCGGCCGCCTTCCGGGAGAGCTGTCGGGCGGACAGAAGCAGCGCATCGGCATCGCCCGCGCGCTCGCGGCCGAGCCCGACTTCATCATCTGCGACGAGGTGACGAGCGCGCTCGACCAACTCGTCGCCGAAGGCATCCTGCGCCTCCTGAGCCGTTTGCAGGACGAGACGGGTGTGTCCTACATGTTCATCACCCACGATCTCGCCACTGTGCGCGCCATCGCGGACCGCGTGGTGGTGATGCAGCACGGACGGGTGGTGGATAGCGGAACGACGTCGGAGGTGCTAGACAGGCCGCGGCATCCTTATACCGCCGAGCTTCTGGCCTCGGTTCCCGAGGCCGATCCCGATTGGCTGACGCGGCGCATCGCCGAAGGCGCGGGATAGTCCCCGGCGAGATGCGGCTTTGGTCGTCAGCCAACTGGCGCCTGACGGTCGGCGCGCATGTGCAGATCACACGCGCACCGCCTGTCGGGTCAGTGCCAGGCGCAGTTGCCGAGCAGTTCATCCTCCGACACCTCGCCCTCAGGCACCAGCAGCGTCTCGCCGTCACGGCAGACCACGCGGTGCTCGCCGAAGCCGGCAATGTCGGCCAGAACCTGATCCCAGTGGCGATACTGCACCGTATGCCCCTGTCCCGGATATGAGGTCGCGCGGACCACGTTCGGGATTGCCTCCTGCCAGTCCTCCATCTGGGCGGGGGGCACCGCCGTGTCCTCCTCGCCCCAGTAGAGATAGGTCGGCGCGGCGATGCGGCTGGCATCCACCACCGCATCCTCCGAGCACGGCAGCAGGTATTCGACCGCGAGCGCCGCGGAATCGCCCATCTGGCCGTTGACGTAGAAGGACCGCGTCGCGTCCGCATAGGCCTCGGCCTGCCAGCCGGGGATGATCAGCACCGGCGAGCCCGGGACGCCCCACCAGTCCTTCGGGTGGTGCGTGTATTTGGTCAGTTCCTCGGCTTTCTGCTCCAGCGTAACGCTGCAATCGGGCGTGTCGCGGCTGGGCAGCGTGCGGGAGACCGCGGCGGCAGCATGCAGCGACAGCACCCGCTCGGGCTCGGCCGCTGCCAGATGAGCGGCATAGGCCCCACCGCCTGAGATCGCGACGATAGCGAAGCGGTCCACCCCGAGGTGGTTCAGGACGCCCAGCACCTCCTGCACGTAGTCGGCATAGCCACGTTCAGGGTCGAGAGGGGACTCGCCGAAGCCGTTGCGCTCGACCGAGATCATGCGCAGGCCGAGGGCGAGCCGAGTCGAGCGGTTGAACTCGGTCAGCTGGAAGGCGGCGAGGCTGGTGCCCTGCCCACCGAGGAACACCACGGGCCGCCCCTCCCGATCGCCGTCGTCGATGTAGTAAGAGGTGCGGCCGTCGACCTCGACGCTGTGGACCTCGGCGCCGATGTGATCGAAGCCGCTGGTCAGCGCAATTTCGACATGGTCGCGCGTCGGTGCGGCGGGTTCGGTCTGTGCGGACAGCGCATTGGCCGAGGCGAGGATGGCAAGCGCTGAGACGGCGAGGAGAAGGGGATTCGACACAGATCGTGCCTCCTTGTCTGACTTTGGACGCATGTCGCGAACGATCTCGGCAGGCGCCGGACGAGTGGCAGGCTGGCGCAGATCGAGGGCACGATCAACCCAGCCGCACGACGGCGACCAGAGCGTCCGGGATCGGGGACCGGCTGAGCACGTTGACCGCCGCGACCCGGGACCTTCCGGAGCTGCGTCAGGGTGGCCCAGATCACAGGTTCAATCGCCGCTGCGCCAATTTGTGGTGAAGGAGAGCGCGCTCGGTCCGGTTCGCTCCGAGGTAGTGATCCTGCGCGCGGCGCATCGAATGAGCTCGTCCTACGACTGGTCGCACCACGTCTACCGCGCGCGGCAACTGGGCATGGTCGACCCCGCCGCACCGGCCCCGTCTCGAGCCCGTGCCAGCCGCTTTCGGCGAGGACGCGCTGATCGCGCAGGCCGCGGGCGAGCTCTTCACGGTCCGCTGGCTGGGCCGCGAGACAGAGACGGCACTTGCGGCGGAACTTGGGCGCGATGCGGTCTTCGACCTGATCGCCACTGTAGGCTTTTACTCGGTCCTCGGCTTCATCCTGATGACCTACGAGACGCCGCTCGACGCCGAGGTGGCCGAGGCGCTGCGTGTTTCGCCGCTGTCCGGATCTCGACACGAGCCCGTCTCGGCTGCGAGTGCGCCCACATCCTAGCATCCTAGAGACTGCCAGCGAGTATATATGCGAGATCACGCCGCAGATCTGGATCGCCCGCGACTGACAGCCTTTGAAAGAGATTATCTGGGCGGCAGACGAACTTGCCTCTCTCTTAGGAATGGCTGACTTCCCGCAAGTCCGCCGCTACAAGGCGTTTCCAAGGACCGGTCACTCTGGCGAGCGACGAGTTCCGATCAGGAATGGCTGACCTTCCGCAGGTCCCGCCCAGCCATGGCGCTTAGGTCGAGCGAACTGGGACCACGAGCGAGGACTCATTCAGCTACGTCGACGTCCTAGAAGATCGCGCGGGCGCCGATGGAGGTGCCTTCTGGCGCCGCAACCTCCCCGCGAACAGGACGTCCGTATTGGAGCAAGCTCAGACGCCGAGAGGGAAGCCTTGTTCGGATCGTAGCGCGT
>NZ_WKKA01000050.1 GCF_009674885.1 Paracoccus sp. S-4012 | reverse complement strand
TCGGTGCCGACACGCTGAACGGCGGCGCCGGCGACGACATCTATATCGTCGACAACGTCGGAGACCGGGTCAACGATGGACACGATGGGGGAACCGACCTGGTGCGTGCCTCCGTTTCCTATGCACTGACCGCCAATGTCGAGAACCTGACTCTGACTGGAATGGGCAACATCAACGGTACCGGGAACGGTCTGGCAAACCGGATCAACGGCAACGCCGGAAACAACCTGCTGGACGGCGGTCTCGGTGCCGACACGCTGAACGGCGGCGCCGGCGACGACATCTATATCGTCGACAACGTCGGAGACCGGGTCAACGATGGACACAATGGGGGAACCGACCTGGTGCGTGCCTCCGTTTCCTATGCACTGACCGCCAATGTCGAGAACCTGACTCTGACTGGAACGGGCAACATCAGCGGCACCGGGAACGGGTTAGCGAATCGGATATTCGGCAACGCTGGAGATAATACTCTCAGCGGCGGAGCGGGAGCTGATACACTGAGTGGCGGGGCGGGCGATGACCTGCTCGTCGGCGGAGCCGGTCAGGACCGTCTTACCGGCGGTGCGGGGGCCGACGACTTTATATTTGAATCAGTTCGCGACTCGGCGACCACGGGGGCCGATATCGTCCAAGACTTCAGTCGGGCCCAAGGCGACAAGATCGACCTGCGCCTTATTGACGCAGACATCCAAACGATTGCCGATGAAGACTTCGTGTTTATCGGCGAGGTCGGCTTCAGCGGCAATGCTGGTGAGCTGCGATATGATCGCGTTGGTATGGTCACCAACATTTCCGGAGATGTGGATGGGGATGGCCGCGCAGACTTTTCCATCAGTCTAATCGGGA
>NZ_WKKA01000004.1 GCF_009674885.1 Paracoccus sp. S-4012 | reverse complement strand
AGAAGACGATCTGCACCGGCGTCGAGATGTTCCGCAAGCTGCTCGACCGCGGCGAGGCCGGCGACAACATCGGCGCGCTGCTGCGCGGCATCGACCGCGACGGCGTCGAGCGCGGGCAGGTGCTGGCCAAGCCTGGCTCGGTGAAGCCGCACACCAAGTTCGAGGCCGAGGCCTATATCCTGACCAAGGAAGAGGGCGGCCGCCACACGCCGTTCTTCGCGAATTACCGGCCGCAGTTCTACTTCCGCACCACGGACGTGACCGGGACGGTGAAGCTGCCGGAAGGCACCGAGATGGTGATGCCGGGCGACAACCTGAAGTTCGAGGTCGAACTGATCGCGCCCATCGCCATGGAGGAGAAGCTCCGCTTCGCCATCCGCGAGGGCGGCCGCACCGTCGGCGCCGGCGTGGTGGCGAAGATCATCGAGTGATCGGTGGTCCTGCGGGGCCAGCGGTCAGGTGACAAAGAGGGTCGTCCCGAAAGGGGCGGCCTTCGCATTTGTAGTGAAGGGACGGGTAAACTGCTTCACTACCACTGCCATCTATAAGTCGCTCTCTGTACGATAGAGCGAACCTCGTCCTCGAACCGGACTGAGCCTCTAAATTCCGAGGGAAACCGCTCATAGCCGCGATCGCGTACAATTCGATAAATGTCATCAGGCATGTAATGGTGCATAGCTAACGCGCTCTGCGGACCAGAGAGGAGCCCAAGACACCCTTTTGTCGAAGAGAAATCATCACCGGGCTATCGAATGGCCCTTTGATCGTTCTCGTCCCCGCTTGGGTCATCGCCCATAGAACCGACAGCTCCTGAAGATTAAGGGAGAGAAAGGCTTCGGTCACGAACGTCTTTCTTTGGCGCGCGAGTAGGGGTTTTTGTACCATTCGCCACCCGGCCAAGAATAAGTCCACAACCAGCAGTGCTCCGGAAAGGAACATCGCGACGACAATCAATGCTTCGTACTCAGTTGTGAATGAAGGGCGTTTCAATCCCATCGCATCGAAGGGAAAAAACAGCAGGCTCGTGCTGAAAAGTAGCACCGCGAGCGCAGTTTTCGGCGATTTCAGAACGCTGAGTAGGGCGGTGAGATCAGGCATATTTGCTCGCTCGCATTCGCGTGTCTTTTGCAGTGTACGAGCACGAGAAGCTGCCGAAAAGATGTCATTGCTCGGTCCGAACTGCTGGGAAAGCACATTCGACGTGCCGCAGTTTGATAGTGTGCTCTCCCCGCGCCCTTGACACTCGCCCCGCCATCCGCCACAAGCCGCCATCTCCGACCGGACCGCCTCCGCGCCCCCGAATCGGTTGCATCTGTCAGGGCCGCCCGCTAAGGGGGCGGCCTTGCAGTTTTTCTGTCAAAGGTCCGACGCTGGCGGCGCGTGGTGTGTCGTCAGCCTCTCGACTGAAATCCCCGCCAGAGGGATGCTTCGATGCAGAGCCAGACTATCCGCATCCGGCTGAAGGCCTTCGATTACCGCGTGCTGGACGCCAGCACGCAGGAGATCGTCAACACGGCCAAGCGCACCGGTGCGCAGGTGCGCGGCCCGATTCCGCTGCCCAACCAGATCGAGAAATTCACCGTCCTGCGCGGTCCGCATATCGACAAGAAGTCGCGCGACCAGTGGGAGATCCGCACGCACAAGCGGCTCCTCGACATCGTCGACCCGACGCCCCAGACCGTGGACGCGCTGATGAAGCTCGACCTCGCGGCCGGCGTCGACGTCGAGATCAAGGTCTGAGGAGGGCGCCATGCTTCGCACAGGTTTGATCGCCAAGAAGCTCGGCATGACCCGGCTGTTCCTCGAGGACGGCCGCCAGGTTCCGGTGACCGTGCTCCATGTGGACAACCTCCAGGTCGTGGCGCAGCGCACGGTCGAGCGTGATGGCTATACCGCCGTCCAGCTCGGCGCGGGCGAGGCCAAGGCCAAGCGCGTCACCGCGCCCATGCGCGGGCATTTCGCCAAGGCGAATGTCGCGCCCAAGCGCAAGATCGCCGAGTTCCGCGTCGCTCCCGAGAACCTGATCGAGGTCGGCGAGGAGATCATCGCCGCCCATTACTTCGCCGGGCAGTTCGTGGACATCGCCGGCACCTCCATCGGCAAGGGCTTTGCCGGTGCCATGAAGCGGCACAACTTCGGCGGTCTGCGCGCCTCGCACGGCGTGTCGATCAGCCACCGCTCGCATGGTTCGACCGGCCAGTGCCAGGACCCGGGCAAGGTGTTCAAGGGCAAGAAGATGGCCGGCCATCTGGGGGCCGTGCGGGTCACCACGCAGAACCTGCAGGTGGTCCGCACCGATCCTGACCGCGGGCTCATCATGGTCAAGGGCTCGGTCCCCGGCTCCAAGGGCGGCTGGGTCACGATCAAGGACGCGGTGAAGAAGCCGCTGGCCGAGACCGTGATCTACCCCGCCGCCCTGCGCTCGGCCGAGCGTGAGGCGAAGCGTCTGGCCGAGGAGGCTGCCGCCGCTGCCGCCGCCGAGGAGGAAGCCGCGCGTCAGGCCGCCCTCGAGGCCGAGGCCGCCGCGCAGGAGGCTGCGCTGGCCGAGGCGCAGGCGTCGATCGAGTCCGACAAGGACAGCAACGAGGCCCAAGCGCCCGTGGAGGACAAGTCCAATGAAAGCTGATGTGATCTCGTTCGCGTCGGCCGAAGCCGGGTCGATCGAGCTACCCGACGACATCTTCGGGCTGACCCCGCGCGCGGACATCCTGCACCGCGTCGTCCGCTGGCAGCGGGCGAAGGCGCAGCAGGGGACGCACTCGACCCTCGGGCGCTCCGAGGTGTCGTATTCGACCCGGAAGATCTATCGCCAGAAGGGCACCGGCGGCGCACGCCACGGCAGCCGCAACGCGCCGATCTTCCGCAAGGGCGGCATCTATGCCGGCCCGGTTCCGCGCAGCCACGCCTTCGACCTGCCGAAGAAGGTGCGCGCCCTCGGCCTCAAGCACGCGCTGTCGGCCAAGGCGAGCTCGGGCGATCTGGTCATCGTCGAGGACCTGAACATCGCGGAAGCCAGGACGGCGATCCTCGCCAAGGCGCTGCGCGAGAAGGGCTGGAAGCGGGTGCTGGTGATCGACGGGGCCGAGGTGAACGAGGGCTTCGCCCGTGCCGCGCGCAACATCGAGGGCGTGGACGTGCTGCCGTCGATGGGCGCCAACGTCTATGACATCCTGCGCCGCGACACGCTGGTCATCACCCGCGCCGGCGTCGAGGCCCTCCAGGCCCGCCTGTCGGGCGGCGAGAAGGAAGCCCAGGCATGAGCACCAAACCCGAGCATTACGACGTGATCGTGAAGCCGGTCATCACCGAGAAGGCGACCATGGCGACCGAGCTCGCCAATGCCTACGCCTTCCAGGTGGCCCGCGACGCCAGCAAGCCCCAGATCCGCGACGCGGTCGAGGCGCTGTTCGGCGTGAAGGTCACGGCGGTCAACACCGTTGTCACCAAGGGCAAGACCAAGCGTTTCCGCGGCCGCCCCGGCCGCCGCAGCGACGTCAAGAAGGCCTATGTGACGCTCGAAGCTGGCAACAGCATCGACGTGTCGACCGGGCTCTGACATCAGGCAGCGGCGCGGCGGTCCTTCCGGGATCGCCGCGCGGCGTTTCGATTTCCAACGGACTTCGGTCCATCACTTAGCGGAAGACAGAAAGCATGGCACTCAAGTCGTACAAGCCGACGACGCCTGGCCAGCGCGGGCTGGTTCTGATCGACCGCTCGGAGCTGTGGAAGGGCCGTCCGGTCAAGAAGCTCACCGAAGGGTTGAGCAAGACCGGCGGGCGCAACAACACCGGGCGGATCACGTCGTGGCACAAGGGCGGGGGTGCGAAGCGCCTCTACCGGATCGTCGATTTCAAGCGCACCAAGCATGACGTGGTCGGCCACGTGCTGCGCATCGAATACGACCCGAACCGCACCGCCTTCATCGCCCTGATCCAGTATCAGGACGGCGAGCAGGCCTATATCCTCGCGCCGCAGCGGCTGGCCGTGGGCGACAGGATCGTCGCCGGCGCCCGCGTGGACGTGAAGCCGGGCAACGCGATGCCGTTCTCGGGCATGCCGATCGGCACGATCGTCCACAACGTCGAGATGAAGCCCGGCAAGGGCGGCCAGATCGCGCGCTCGGCCGGGACCTACGCCCAATTCGTGGGCCGCGACGGCGGCTACGCGCAGATCCGCCTCAGCTCGGGCGAGCTGCGGATGGTCCGCCAGGAATGCATGGCCACGATCGGCGCGGTGTCGAACCCGGACCACAGCAACCAGAACTTCGGCAAGGCCGGCCGGCGCCGTCACATGGGCATCCGCCCGACGGTCCGCGGCGTCGCCATGAACCCGATCGACCACCCGCATGGCGGCGGCGAGGGCCGCACCTCGGGCGGCCGCCACCCGGTCACCCCCTGGGGCAAGGGGACCAAGGGCAACCGCACGCGCAAGTCCAAGGCCTCCGACCAGTACATCCTGCGGTCGCGCCACGCGAAGAAGAAGGGACGCTGATCCATGGCACGTTCTATCTGGAAGGGCCCCTTCGTCGACGCCTATGTCCTGAAGAAGGCCGAAAAGGCGCGCGACAGTGGCCGCTCGGACGTGATCAGGATCTGGTCGCGCCGCTCCACCATCCTGCCGCAATTCGTCGGGCTGACCTTCGGCGTCTACAACGGCAAGAAGCACATCCCGGTCAACGTGACCGAAGAGATGATCGGCCAGAAGTTCGGTGAGTACTCGCCGACGCGGACCTATTACGGTCACGCGGCCGACAAGAAAGCCAAGAGGAAGTAACGTCATGGGCAAGGAACAGAACCCGCGCCGCGTGGCGGAGAACGAGGCGATGGCGAAGACCCGGATGCTTCGCACCTCGCCGCAGAAGCTGAACCTCGTCGCCGCCATGATCCGCGGCAAGAAGGTCGAGAAGGCGCTCGCCGACCTCACCTTCTCGAAGCGGCGCATCGCCGGCGACGTCAAGAAGGCGCTGCAGTCGGCGATCGCCAATGCCGAGAACAACCACAACCTCGACGTCGACCAGCTGGTCGTGGCCGAGGCCTGGGTCGGCAAGAACATGACGCTCAAGCGCGGCCGTCCGCGCGCGCGCGGCCGTTTCGGCAAGATCATGAAGCCGTTCTCGGAGATCACCATCAAGGTGCGCGAGGTCGACCTCGCCGCGCAGGAGGCCGCGAAGAAGGCCGCCCGCAAGGCCCGCACGGACGCCCGTGCCGGGAACACGGCCCCCGCCGAAACCGCTGCCGAGGAGCTCGCGTAATGGGACAGAAGGTCAACCCCATCGGCATGCGCCTGCAGGTCAACCGCACCTGGGACAGCCGCTGGTTCGCCGATGACCGCGACTACGGGAACCTCCTGCTGGAGGACCTGAAGATGCGCGAGTTCATCCACAAGGAAGCCAAGCAGGCCGGCGTCAGCCGCGTCATCATCGAGCGGCCGCACAAGAAGGCGCGGGTCACGATCCATGCCGCGCGCCCCGGCGTCATCATCGGCAAGAAGGGCGCCGATATCGAGACGCTGCGCAAGAAGCTGGCGAACTTCACCAGGTCCGAGTTGCACCTCAACATCGTCGAGGTCCGCAAGCCCGAACTGGACGCGCAGCTGGTGGCCGAGTCGATCGCCCAGCAGCTCGAGCGCCGGGTCAGCTTCCGCCGCGCCATGAAGCGTGCGGTGCAGAACGCGATGCGGATGGGTGCCCTCGGCATCCGGGTGAACGTCGGCGGCCGCCTCGGCGGGGCCGAGATCGCGCGGACCGAATGGTACCGCGAGGGCCGGGTGCCGCTGCACACGCTGCGCGCCGACATCGACTATGCGCTGAGCGAGGCCGAGACGCCGTACGGAATCATCGGGGTCAAGGTCTGGATCTTCAAGGGCGAGATCATGGAGCATGATCCGCAGGCCCATGACCGTCGCGCGTCTGAATCGCAGGACGGTCCGGGGTCGCGCGGCCCGCGCCGTGACCGCGACGCGCGCTGAGAGGTAGGACACCATGCTGCAACCCAAACGGACGAAGTTCCGCAAGCAGTTCAAGGGCCGCATCCACGGCGAGGCGAAGGGCGGGTTCAACCTGAACTTCGGCAGCTTCGCCCTGAAGGCCACCGAACCCGAGCGCGTCACCGCGCGCCAGATCGAGGCCGCGCGCCGGGCGATCACCCGCCACATGAAGCGCCAGGGCCGGGTCTGGATCCGCATCTTCCCGGACGTGCCGGTGACCGGCAAGCCGACCGAGGTGCGGATGGGCAAGGGCAAGGGCTCGGTCGACTTCTGGGCCGCCCGCGTGCATCCCGGCCGGATCATGTTCGAGATCGACGGCGTGGACGACGAGACCGCCCGCGAGGCGCTGCGCCTCGGCGCGATGAAGCTGCCGGTCCTGTCGCGGATCGTGCAACGCGAAGACTGGTAAGCGCGCTAAGCGCGAACCCCATGAGGCCCCGCCGGAGACGGCGGGGCTTTTTCGTGCTACGGTCCCGCCATGAGCGAGAAACCCAGGCTCCTGTCCGGCGGCAACCCGCAGATCCCCAAGGGGGAGGGCAACGCCCCAGTGCAGGCATGGATCGCAGCCGCCCCGGAATGGAAAGGCGCGGTTGCGGCCCGGATCGACCGGATCGTGACCGATGCGGTGCCCGAGGTCCGCAAGGCGGTGAAGTGGAACTCCCCCCTCTACGGCGCGCCGGGGCAGGAGGGCTGGTTCCTTAGCTTCCACGCCATGACGAACTACCTCAAGCTCGCCTTCCATCGCGGCGCCGCACTCGACCCGCCGCCGCCGGTCGGCTCGAAACAGCCGGAGGTGCGCTACTACCATGTCGGCGCGAACGATCTCGACGAGGCGCAACTGGCCGACTGGGTCAGGCAGGCCGCCGCGCTCCCCGGCGTGAAGATGTAGGCCCGGCTTCGCCTTGACCGAAATATCCCGGGGGAGTCGCGCAAAGCGCGACGGGGGCAGCGCCCCCTCCTTTTTCTGCTTGCCGCCCCGGCCCGAAGGCACTATGGGCAGGCCTTCATCTCGAACTCCACCGGGAATCAGGGTGGCCCTGCGCGACAGGGGCTCTCCGGTGATGTTGAAAGGAAGGCGCATGAAAGCGCAGGAACTGACGACCAAGACGCCCGAGGAGCTGCGCCAGCAGCTTCTGGCGCTGAAGAAGGAGGCGTTCAACCTCCGCTTCCAGCAGGCGACCGGGCAGCTGGCCTCGACCGCGCGGATGCGCGTCGTGCGCCGTGACGTGGCGCGTGTGAAGACCGTGCTGAACCAGCAGGCGGCCGCCGCCGCGGCTTCGGAATAAGAGGGAGAGCGCCCCATGCCCCGCCGCATCCTGCAAGGCACCGTGACCAGCGACAAGAACGACCAGACGATCACCGTCCTGGTCGAGCGCCGCTTCAAGCATCCGGTGCTGCACAAGATCGTCCGCTCGTCCAAGAAATACCGGGCCCATGACGCCCAGAACCAGTTCAAGACCGGCGACAGCGTCCGCATCATGGAATGCGCGCCGATCTCGAAGACGAAACGCTGGACCGTGGTGACGGAGGAGGCCGCGCAAGCGACCGCCTGACCACGATCCCCAGAAACCCTGGGGCAGGCGGGAGCCTGTCCCCATAGGTCGGGAGACTGACAAATGATCCAGATGCAGACGAATCTGGATGTCGCTGACAACTCCGGCGCGCGCCGGGTGCAGTGCATCAAGGTTCTCGGCGGCTCGCACCGCCGCTATGCGTCCGTGGGCGACATCATCGTGGTGTCGGTCAAGGAGGCGATTCCGCGCGGCCGCGTGAAGAAGGGCGACGTCCGCAAGGCCGTCGTCGTCCGCACCGCCAAGGAAGTGACGCGCGAGGACGGCACCTCGATCCGCTTCGACGGCAATGCGGCCGTGATCCTGAACAACCAGGGCGAGCCGATCGGCACCCGTATCTTCGGGCCGGTCGTGCGCGAGCTGCGCGGCAAGAACTTCATGAAGATCATCTCGCTGGCGCCGGAGGTGCTGTGATGGCTGCGAAGCTTCGCAAGGGCGACCGCGTGATCGTGCTGACCGGCAAGGACAAGGGCCAGCAGGGCGAGATCACGCAGGTCATGCCCAAGGACAACAAGGCGGTCGTGGACGGCGTGAACATGGCGATCCGCCACACCCGCCAGTCGCAGAGCAGCCAGGGCGGTCGCATCCCGAAGGCGATGCCGATCGACCTGTCGAACCTGGCGCTGATCGACGCCAACGGCAAACCCACCCGCGTCGGCTTCCGCATGGAGGGCGAGACCAAGGTGCGCTTCGCCAAGACCACGGGAGACGTGATCTGATGCTGGATCAAGCGACCTACACGCCGCGCCTCAAGGCGTTCTACCGCGAGACGGCCCGCGCCGCCCTCAAGGAAGAGTTCGGCTACAAGAACGACATGCAGATCCCCCGGCTCGAGAAGATCGTGCTGAACATGGGTGTCGGCGAGGCGGTCAAGGACACCAAGAAGGTGCGCCAGGCGGCCGACGAACTCACCCTGATCGCCGGCCAGAAGGCCGTCATCACCAAGGCCAAGAACTCGATCGCCGGCTTCCGGGTCCGCGAGGAGATGCCGCTCGGCACCAAGGTGACGCTGCGCGGCGCCCGCATGTACGAGTTCCTCGACCGGCTCATCAACATCGCGCTGCCCCGTGTCCGCGACTTCCGCGGCGTGAAGGGCAGCTCGTTCGACGGTCGCGGCAACTACGCCATGGGCCTGAAGGAACAGATCGTGTTCCCCGAGATCAACTTCGACAAGGTCGACGAAGTGCTCGGCATGGACATCATCATCGTGACCACCGCGAAGACCGACGCGGAAGCGAAGGCGCTGTTGAAGCAGTTCAACATGCCGTTCAGCAGCTGATCGCGAGGGGATAGAAAGCACATGGCGAAGAAATCCATGATCGAACGGCAGAAGAAGCGTGAGCGCATGGTGGCCCAGTATGCCGCCAAGCGCGCCGAGCTGAACGCCGTGATCGAGAACCGCGAGCTTCCGATGGAAGAGCGCTTCAAGGCGACGCTGAAGCTGGCCGAACTGCCGCGCAACAGCTCGGCCACGCGGCTCAACAACCGCTGCGAACTGACCGGGCGCCCGCGCGCCTATTACCGCAAGCTCAAGCTCAGCCGGATCATGCTGCGCGAGTTGGGCAGCCAGGGACAGATCCCCGGCCTCGTGAAATCGAGCTGGTGAGGGAGGACGGGATATGATGGTGAACGACCCTCTCGGCGACATGCTGACCCGGATCCGCAACGCCCAGCTGCGCGGCAAGTCCACGGTCCGCTCGCCCAGCTCCAAGATCCGGGCCTGGGTGCTCGACGTGCTTCAGGCCGAGGGCTACATCCGCGGCTACGAGCGCGTGACCGCCGGCGGCCATGACGAGCTTGAGATCAGCCTGAAATACTTCGACGGCGCCCCGGTGATCCGCGAGATCGCGCGGGTCAGCAAGCCGGGCCGCCGGGTCTATGCCGGCGCCCGCGAGATCCCGCAGGTCCGCAACGGCCTCGGCGTCTCGATCGTGTCGACGCCCAAGGGCGTCATGACGGATGCAGCGGCCCGCAACGCCAATGTCGGCGGCGAAGTCCTCTGCACCGTGTTCTGAGGAAGGGAAGGCAAGCATGTCGCGTATCGGCAAACGGCCCGTCCCGCTCGCTCAGGGCGTCACGGCCAACATCAACGGCCAGACCATCGAGGTGAAGGGTCCGAAAGGCACCCGCAGCTTCACCGCCACGGATGACGTGACCCTCGCGGTCGCCGACAGCGCCGTGACGGTCAGCCCGCGTGGCACGTCCAAGCGGGCGCGCCAGCAGTGGGGCCTGACCCGCAGCATGGTCGAGAACCTCGTCACCGGGGTCACCACCGGCTTCCGCAAGGAGCTGGAGATCCAGGGCGTCGGCTACCGCGCGCAGATGCAGGGCAAGACCCTGAAGCTGCAGCTGGGCTACAGCCACGACGTGAACTTCGAGACGCCGGACGGGGTGACGATCACCGCGCCCAAGCAGACCGAGATCATCGTCGAGGGCATCGACCAGCAGCAGGTCGGCCAGGTCGCCGCCAACATCCGCGAGTGGCGCGAGCCGGAGCCCTACAAGGGCAAGGGCATCCGCTACAAGGGCGAGCAGGTCTTCCGCAAGGAAGGCAAGAAGAAGTAAGGGCGCAAGAGCAATGGCACTGAACAAGAGAGAGCTGTTCCAGAAGCGCCGCCTGCGCGTGCGGAACAAGCTGAAGGCGATGTCGGACGGGCGCCCGCGCCTCTCCGTCCATCGCAGCAACAAGAACATCAGCGTGCAGCTGATCGACGATGTCGGGGGCCGGACGCTGGCTGCGGCCTCGACGCTCGAGAAGGACCTCGGCCTCGTCGGCAAGAACAACGTCGAGGCGGCGGCCCGGATCGGCGCCATGATCGCCGAGCGGGCGAAGGCGGCGGGGGTCGAGGAAGTCGTCTTCGACCGCGGCGGGTTCCTGTTCCACGGCAAGGTGAAGGCTCTGGCCGACGCCGCGCGCGAGGGTGGGCTGAAGTTCTGATGGATGCGGGTGGCGTTCGCGCCACCCCGATGATCCGGGGGCCGCGGCTTTGGCGCGCGGCCCACCTGGATCGGCTATGACCGGCGCGATGCGCCAGATCGAGAGGAATGCCGCATGGCAGAACGTGACAATCGCCGGGGTGGCGGCGGACGCCGTGACGACCGGCGCGAGGAGAACCCTGAGTTCGCCGATCGTCTGGTCGCGATCAACCGCGTCAGCAAGACCGTGAAGGGCGGCAAGCGCTTCGGCTTCGCGGCGCTCGTCGTCGTCGGCGACCAGCGCGGCCGCGTCGGCTTCGGCAAGGGCAAGGCCAAGGAAGTGCCCGAGGCGATCCGCAAGGCGACTGAGCAGGCCAAGCGCGGGCTGATCCGCGTGCCGCTGCGCGACGGCCGCACGCTGCATCACGACGTCGAGGGCCGTCACGGCGCCGGCCGGGTGGTGATGCGGACCGCGGTTCCGGGGACCGGCATCATCGCCGGCGGCCCGATGCGCGCCATCTTCGAGATGCTCGGCGTGCAGGACGTGGTGGCGAAATCGCTGGGTTCGCAGAACCCTTACAACATGATCCGGGCGACGATGGACGGCCTCAAGGCCAACAACTCGCCCCGCTCGGTCGCGCAGCGCCGCGGCAAGAAGGTCGCGGACATCCTGCCGACGCAGGACCGCGCGCCGGAAAACCAGCAGGGCACGGACGCGACCGCGACCTCGGCCCAAGTGATGGAGGCCTGAGATGGCGACCATCGTCGTGAAGCAGATCGGCAGCCCGATCCGCCGCCCCAAGTCGCAGCGCGATACGCTGAAGGGCCTCGGCCTAAACAAGATGAACCGTACCCGCGAGCTCGAGGACACGCCCGCGGTGCGCGGCATGGTGGCCGCGATCCCGCATCTGGCGGTGATCGTCGAGGAGAAGGGCTGAGGTTTCGGCCTCTCGCCCGAGCGAACGAAGCCCCGGCCGTCATGGCCGGGGCTTTTTCGTTCTGCGAGGCAGGTACCGCGCCGGGATCAGGCGCCTGAGCATCGCTCCGAAGCGGCGGCGGAAGGCCGGGCTGTGCAGGCAGGCCGCGCCGGCGAAGCCGATGCTGGTGCCCAGGACCGTGTCGAGAAGCCGCGCCTCCATCAGCGCGGCGGTGTTGCCGCCGAGGTTCGGCGCCTCGGCGAGGATGATCGTCAGCGGCGTGATGAAGACGGCGGCGAAGCCGTAGTGGCGCACGATGGCGGTCTCGATCAGGAAGGTCAGCGCCGTCAGCGCGAGCGCGATCTCCCAGTTGCCCGCCAGCAGGCTCAGCAGCACCCAGGTCAGCCCGAGGCCGATCGCGGTGCCCAGCGTCCGGTGGACATGGCGGTTCCAGGCCGCGCGCAGCGACAGCCCCTGCATGACCGCGAGGCAGCTGACCGCCACCCAGTAGGCCTTGTCGAGGCCGAGGGCCTGCGCCAAGGCCAGCGACAGCCCGACCGCCAGGCCGATCACGACCGGGTCGATCCAGAGACCGTCGAAATCCGGCTCGGGCGGCGGCGGGATCGGCAGGGCCGCGCGGCGGCGCAGCGCGTGCAGGCTGTAGATCAGCGCCACCGCCGCCGCGTTGATGCAGCCGAGCGCAAGGATGCCGATGCGGTAGGGCAGATCGGCCAGCACCGCGGGTGCATAGGCCGCCACCGCGGCCACCATGATGAAGAAGAGGTTGCCGGGCGGGCCGATGCGGAAGTAGCGGCAGAGCATCGTCAGCGCGGTCGCCAGCAGCGCCAGCACCGGCACTCGCGCCACGGGGACGAGCTGGCAGAGGGCGCCGATGGCAAAGCAGCAGATCATGCCGAACCCGCAGCCCATGATGGTGACCATGCGGTGATGCAGCGGCGTCCTCGGCAGGTAGACGAAGATCAGCCCCGCCATGGAGGCAAGCGTCGCGTCCCCCATCAAGTCCCAGGCCGCGCCCGCGAGCATCGGCAGCCCGGTCGCGAGCGCCGCGCCCACCGGCATCTCCCACGGCCGGTCGCTGGCCCGGATGGTGACCAGCTCGCGCCACTCGTGGCGGAGAAAAACCCCGATGTCGTCCCGGCTTAATCGCATTGTCCGCCTCGCAGCCTTCCCTCAGGTGGAGGCCGGGGCGGGCCTGCCTGTCAACTGTCCGCCGCGACTTGACCCGCGCCGGGGCATCCTCTAGGGACCCTTGGTCCCGCCGCGGATTCGGCCGGGCCATCATTCAGACATGCCGTGTCCGCCCCCTTGTCGCTCCGGGGGCGCTTCCGGCCAAGGAGAAGCGACATGAAACTGCACGAACTCCACGACAATCCCGGCGCCAACCGCAAGAAGAAGCGCGTGGCGCGCGGTCCCGGCTCGGGCAAGGGCAAGACCGCCGGACGCGGGATCAAGGGCCAAACCTCGCGCTCGGGCGTGGCGCTGAACGGGTATGAAGGCGGCCAGATGCCGCTCTACCGGCGGCTGCCGAAGCGCGGCTTCACCAAGCCGAACCGCAAGGAATATGTGGTCGTCAACCTCGGCCAGCTGCAGTCCTTCGTGGATGCGGGCAAGCTGGCGGCGGGCGATGTGACCGAGGACGGCCTGGTCGCCGCGGGCGTCGTGCGCCGCAAGCGCGACGGCATCCGCCTGCTCGGCAAGGGCGAGCTCACCACGGCGTTGAACCTGACGGTCGCGGGCGCATCGCAATCGGCCGTCGAGGCGGTCGAGCGCGCCGGGGGCCGCGTGACCCTCACCGCGCCGAAAGCCGAGCCCGCCGTCGATGCGGTGGCCGAGTAAAGCGGTTGCGGCCCGCCTCCGCGGGTCCTAGATAACTGCCAACTCCCAGCGCCGCCGACCGGGGAGCCCGGTCCGGCGGCGCTGTCATGATAGAGGCATGTCACATGGCGTCAGCCGCAGAACAGATGGCCGCCAATCTCAGCTGGGGCGCCTTCGGCAAGGCGACCGAGCTGAAGCAGCGGATCTGGTTCACCCTCGGCCTGCTGATCATCTACCGGATCGGCACCTATATCCCGGTCCCCGGCATCGACGGCGTCGCGCTGCAGAACTTCATGGAGCAGGCGCAGTCGGGCATCGGCGGCATGCTGTCGATGTTCACCGGCGGCGCGCTCGGCCGGATGGGGGTCTTCGCGCTGGGCATCATGCCCTACATCTCGGCCTCGATCATCGTGCAGCTGCTGGCCTCGATGGTGCCGCAGCTCGAGCAGCTGAAGAAAGAGGGTGAGCAGGGCCGAAAGAAGATCAACCAGTACACCCGCTACGGCACGGTGCTGCTGGCGCTGTTCCAGGCCTACGGCCTCGCGGTCAGCCTCGAGGCGGGCGACCTCGCCACCAATCCGGGGCTGTTCTTCCAGGCGAGCGTGGTCATCACCCTCGTCGGCGGGACCATGTTCCTGATGTGGCTGGGCGAGCAGATCACCGCTCGCGGCATCGGCAACGGCATCAGCCTCATCATCTTCGTGGGCATCGTGGCCCACATCCCCGAGTCGGTGGCGCAGTTCCTCAGCCAGGGCCGCTCGGGCGCGGTCTCGGCCCCGGCGATCGTGCTGGTGCTGGCGATCGTCATCGCGCTCGTCGCCTTCGTCGTCTTCATGGAGCGGGCGCTGCGGAAGATCCGCATCCAGTATCCGCGCCGCCAGGTCGGCATGAAGGTCTACGAGGGCCAGTCCTCGCATCTGCCGGTCAAGGTGAACCCCTCGGGCGTGATCCCGGCGATCTTCGCCAGCTCGCTGCTGCTGCTGCCGACCACCGTGGCGACCTTCTCGGGCAACCAGGCCGCGGGCTGGATGGGGACGCTGCTGGCCTATTTCGGGCCGGGCCAGCCGCTCTACCTGATCTTCTACGCGCTGATGATCGTCTTCTTCGCGTATTTCTACACCCACAACGTCAGCTTCAAATCCGAGGACGTGGCCGACAACCTGAAGAACCAGGGCGGCTTTATCCCCGGCATCCGGCCCGGCAAGCGGACCGAGGACTACCTGCGCTACGTCGTGGACCGGGTGCTGGTCATCGGTTCGGCCTATCTCGCCGCCGTCTGCCTGCTGCCGGAGTTCATCCGCATGGAGTTCTCGGTGCCGTTCTATCTCGGCGGGACCTCGGTGCTGATCGTCGTCTCGGTGGTCATGGACACCATCAACCAGGTCCAGAGCCATCTGCTGGCGCATCAATACGAGTCGCTGATCGAGAAGTCGCAGCTGCGCGGCCGCCGCAAGGGCGGGACCGGCGGGCCGCGTCCGAAGCGCGCGCCGGCGCGGCGCTGATCCAGGGGCCGGCGGTCAACGCCGGCCCTTTTCATCACGAGGGGGAACAGGGGACATGGCCGTCAACATCATCCTGCTGGGGCCGCCCGGCGCCGGCAAGGGCACCCAGGCCCGCCGTCTCGTGGAGGAGCGCGGGCTGGTCCAGCTCTCGACGGGCGACATGCTGCGCGAGGCGCGCAGTTCCGGCACCGAGATGGGCCAGCGGGTGGCCGAGGTCATGGACCGCGGCCAGCTGGTGACGGACGAGATCGTGATCGGCCTGATCCGCGAGAAGATCGAGGCGGGGCAGGGCGAGGGCTTCATCTTCGACGGCTTTCCCCGCACCCTGCCGCAGGCCGACGCGCTCGACGCGCTGATGGCCGAGACCGGCAGCCAGATCGACGCGGTGATCGAGATGCGGGTGGATGACGAGGCGCTCGTGGACCGGGTCTCGGGCCGCTACACCTGCGGCAACTGCGGCGAGGTCTATCACGACAAGACCCGGCCGACGAAGGTCGAGGGGACATGCGACGTCTGCGGCTCGACCGATCTGCGGCGGCGGCCCGACGACAACGAGGACGCGCTGAAGACGCGGCTGCTGGAATACTACAAGAAGACCTCGCCGCTGATCGGCTACTACTACTGCAAGGGCAACCTGCGCCCGGTGGACGGGCTGGCCGAGATCGAGGCGGTGGCCGAGGCGATGGCCGCGGCGATCGACGGTGAGGCGGCTTCGCCCGCCGGACAGCGCACAGCGTGATCCCGACCATCACAGCCTTCGAGCGCTCGCCTGATCGCGGGCAGGGGCTGGCGCGCGACATGCGCGTCCGCTGGGCGCTCGAGGAGGTGGGCCAGCCCTACGCGGTTCGGCTCGTCTCCTTCCGCGCGATGAAGGAGCCCGCGCACCGGGCGCTGCATCCGTTCGGGCAGATCCCGACCTATGAGGAAGGCGATCTCGTCCTGTTCGAGTCGGGGGCGATCGTGCTCCATGTCGCCGGGCGTCATACGGGACTGCTGCCGGCCGATCCGAATGCTCGGGCGCGGGCAATCGCCTGGATGTTCGCCGCACTCAACACGGTGGAGCCGCCCATCCTCGAGCGCGAGGTGGCCCGTCTGGTGGAGGGCGACCAGCCCTGGACCGCGCAGCGCCTGTCGCTCGTCGAAGATCGCATCCGTCAGCGGCTGGGCGAGCTATCCGATCGCCTTGGCGATGCCGACTGGCTCGATGGCGGGTTCAGCGCCGGCGACCTCCTGATGATCCACGCGCTCCAAAGGCTCGAGGGCTCGGGCCTGCTGGAGGAATATCCGAACCTTTCCGCCTATGTCGTCCGCGGCGAGGCGCGCCCGGCTTTCAAGCGTGCCTTCGACGCGCAACTGGCGGTGTTCACCGGTCAACCCCGGGACGAGTGAGGCGGCAGGGCCTCGCCGCCGAGATGGCCCACTCCATGCGAAAGGGGCGGTCCATGACCGCCCCTTCCCGTCTTCCGCAAGCGCTCGCGTCGCTCAGACCAAGCGCTCGCGTCGCTCAGACGTAACGCAGGTTCGTCGCCGATTCGCGGCCGTCGCGGCCGGTCTCGAGGTCGAAGGTCACGGCCTGCCCGTCAGCCGGCGGGGCGAGGTTCGCACGCTCGATCGCCGAGATGTGCAGGAACACGTCGCGCTTGCCGCTTTCCGGCTGGATGAAGCCGAAGCCTTTGGTGGCGTTGAACCATTTCACGGTGCCGTTGGCCATCGTGAAGTCTCCTTCATGGATGCCGCCCGCAGGATGCGGCGGCCCGGCTCAGTCAGATCAAACTCGAGACTGTAGCCATAAGGAGACAGATCGAAGCAGAGATAACGTAGCCAAGTCCACATAGGCGCGGCGCAGGGGGGAAACAAGTCCCCTCTTGAGCGGCGGCGGGACGCCGCCTAAACCCGGTCCATGCGTATCCTCTTCCTCGGCGACGTCATGGGCCGCGCGGGCCGCCGCGCCATCGTCGATGGGCTCGGGCCGCTTCGCGCGCGGCTGGGCGTCGATTTCGCCGTGGTGAATGCCGAGAACAGCTCCGGCGGCATGGGGCTGACGGCGGCGCATGCGAAGCTGCTGCTCGATGCGGGCGCGGACGTTCTGACGCTGGGCGACCACGCCTTCGACCAGAAGGACATGCTGGCCGCGGCCGAGACCGAGCCGCGCATCATCCGCCCCCTGAACTTCGCCCGCGAGGCCCCCGGCCGCGGTGCGCGGGTGTTCGAGGCGACCCGCGGGCGCAAGGTGCTGGTCACGCAGGCGCTCGGGCAGGTGTTCATGCGCCGGCCCTTCGACGACCCCTTCTCGGCCCTCGACGCGGTGCTGAAGACCCATGTCCTCGGCGGCGCGGTGCAGGCGGCGGTCGTGGACTTCCACGCCGAGGCGACCTCCGAGAAGATGGCGATCGGCCATTTCTGCGACGGCCGGGCAAGCCTCGTGGTCGGCACCCATACCCATGTGCCGACCGCCGACACCATGATCCTCAACCGCGGCACCGCCTATCAGTCGGACGCCGGCATGTGCGGCGACTACGACAGCGTCATCGGCATGGAGAAGGCCGAGCCGATGCGGCGGTTTCTGACCGGCATGGCGCGCGACCGCTTCACCCCCGCCGAGGGCGAGGCCACGATCAGCGGCCTGCTGGTCGAGACCGACGACCGCACCGGCCTCGCCCGCAGCGCGGTCCCGATTCGCCAGGGCGGGCGGCTGGCGGCGACGGGCTGATCTTGCCGTAACGCCACGGTTGCAGCGCGTGTCACCCTTGCCCCCCGGCGCACGGCAACGGTAGAAGCGCCACGGGCTGCCCGACCGGCCCGCCGTTTGGGTGCTTCATGTTCGGTTTCGAGATCGCCGGTCAGGCCGGGGCGTTGGCGTCGCTGGTCATCGTCGGCGTCATGTTCGTCCTGTTCCTGCGCGAGACGCACCCGCCGGAAATAATCGCCCTCGGCACCGCCGCGGTGATGATGGTCCTCGGCCTCGTGCCCTATTCCGACGCGGTGGATGTGCTGTCCAACAGCGCGCCCTGGACCATCGCCTTCATGTTCATTCTGATGGGCGCGCTGCTCCGCACCGGCGGCCTCGACGCCATGAGCCGCGGCATCGCCAGGCGCGCCGGAGCGAGGCCCGCCCTGACCATTACGGCGCTGATGGTGTTCGTCATGCTGGCCTCGGGGGTGATGAACAACACCCCGGTCGTGGCGGTGATGATCCCGATCGTCATCCAGGTCGCCCATAGCGCCGGCGTTCCCGCGTCCAAGCTGCTGATGCCGCTGAGTTATTTCACGGTGATGGGCGGCATGCTCACGCTGATCGGCACCTCGACGAACCTGCTGGTGGACGGCGTGGTCCAGAGCCAGGGGATGCCCGCCTTCGGCATCTTCGACATCTTCCCCATCGGCCTCGCCATCTGCGTCACCGGCGGCCTCTTCATCGCCATCGCCGGGCCCAGGCTGCTGCCCGAGCGCAGCTCGATGGCCTCGCTGCTCGGGCCACGGCGCGAGATGAAGTATTTCACCGAGGTCGCGGTCCCGGCTGACAGCGCCCTCATCGGTCAGACGCTGGCCGAGGTGCGGATGTTCAAGCGCGACGCGGTGCGGGCCGTGGACGTGCTGCGCGGCGACGCCTCGCTGCGGCGCAACCTCGCCGAGGTGGTGCTGGAGCCGGGCGACCGCGTGGTCCTCAGGACCGAGATGGCCGACCTGCTGGAGATGCAGGAATCGCCCGACTTCCAGCTTGTTGACAAGCTTTCGTCGGTGGCGACCTCGACGGTGGAAGTGCTGATCTCGCCCGGCGCGCGGATGATCGGGCGGCGTCTGGGCGACCTGCGCCTGCGCCGCCGCTACGGCGTCTATGTGCTGGCCGCGCATCGCCGCAACCAGAACATCGGCCGCCAGCTCGACGACCTGGAGGTGCGGGTCGGCGACACGCTGCTGCTCGAGGGCGCGCCCGAGGACATCGCGCGGCTGGCGGCGGACATGGACCTCGTGAACGTGGCGCAGCCCGCGGCCAAGGCGTTCCGCCGCCGCAAGGCGCCGATCGCGGTCGTGGCGCTGCTGTCGGTCGTGATCCTCGCCGCCTTCGACGTGGCGCCCATCCTGGCCCTCGCGGCGGTGGCCTGCGCGGTGGTCCTGATCGCGGGCTGTGTCGATCCCGAGGAGGCCTTCGAGGCCATCGACGCGCGGTTGCTGGCGATGATCTTCGGCATGCTGGTCGTCGGCGCGGCGCTCGACCACACCGGCGCGGTGGCGCTGATCGTGGACGCGGTCGAGCCGTTCCTCGGCGGACTGCCGGCCTTCTGGACGCTGGTCGCGGTCTATCTGCTCGGCCTGTTCATGACCGAGCTGCTGTCGAACAACGCGGTGGCGGTGATCCTGACGCCGATCGCGATCGAACTCGCGCTCCGGCTCGGCCACGACCCGCGCGCCTATGTCGTGGCGGTGATGTTCTCGGCCTCGGTCGCCTTCGCGACGCCGATCGGCTACCAGACGCATATGATGGTCTACGGGCCGGGAGGATACCGCTTCACCGATTTCCTGCGGCTGGGCATCCCGCTGGATCTGGTGACGGCGATCACGGCCTGCCTGGTGATCCCGTTGTTCTTCCCGCTCTGAGGCCTGTCGCCCGCGTTGTCGGGACAGCGGGCAGCGTCGGCCCTGGTGGACGCGAAGCGTCCGTCGGGGGCAGGGCGGACGCTGACCGATCCGCGGGGCGGATCGGTCCTCCCTTGGCTAACGGTGCACGCAAATGGGCACAGGGTCCCATTTGCGGACGCGGGAGGCTTCCCCGCTCCACCTTGATCGCGCCCCCGCGCCCCGCTAAACACACCCGCCAACCCCATTTCCGGGCCGCCGCCCCCTTCCGCTCCGGCCCAACAGACCCCGCGAGGTTTTCATGGCCGGCCACTCCAAATGGGCCAACATCCAGCACCGCAAGGGCAAGCAGGACAAGCTGCGCTCGAAGCTGTTCTCCAAGCTCTCCAAGGAGATCACCGTCGCCGCCCGGATGGGCGACCCGGACCCCGACAAGAACGCCCGCCTGCGCCTCGCAGTGAAGGAGGCGAAGTCGAACTCCATGCCCAAGGACGTGATTGACCGCGCGATCAAGAAGTCGCAGGGCGGCGATGCCGAGAACTACGAGGAGATCCGTTACGAGGGCTACGGCCCCGCGGGCGTGGCGATCATCGTCGAGGCGATGACCGACAACCGCAACCGCACCGCCTCGACCGTGCGCTCGACCTTCGCCAAGCATGGCGGCGACCTCGGCCAGACCGGCTCGGTCGCCTTCATGTTCGAGCGCAAGGGTGAAATCGTCTATCCCGCCTCGGCCGGCGACGCCGACACGGTGATGATGGCCGCGCTCGAGGCCGGGGCCGAGGACGTCGAGAGCGACGACGAGGGCCACTGGATCACCACCTCCGACACCGAACTGGCCGAGGTCTCGACCGCGCTCGAGGCGAGCCTTGGCGAGAGCGAGAGCGCCAAGCTGATCTGGAAGCCGCAGGCGCCGGCCGAGATCACCGATCTGGAGCAGGCGCAGAAGCTGATGCGGCTGATCGAGACGCTGGAGGACGACGACGACGTCCAGACCGTGACGGGGAACTTCGACATCTCGGAGGACGTCGCGGCGCGGCTGTGACCTTCGACCGGGGCGCCCCCGCGCCGCGGGAGCGCCCGGCGGCCTACATCCCCAGATAGGCCTTCTGCACGTCCTCGCTCTCCAGCAACTCGGCCGCCGTGCCCTGGCCGGTGATGACCGCAGGTATCTCCGGTCGGAGATGGCGAGGCTGTGGTGCGAGTTCTGCTCGACCAGCAGCACGCCCGTCCCGGCTGCGGCGATGCCCGGCAGCGCGCGGAAAAGCTCGCTCGTCAGCAGCGGCGAGGGGCCGAGCGACGGCTCATCCAGCAGCAGCAGCTTCGGGCAGGTCATCATCGCCCGCCCGATCGCCACCATCTGCTGCTCGCCGCCGCTCATGGTGCCGGCGATCTGGGTCATGCGCTGCTTGAGCTTGGGGAAGACCTCGAACGCGCGCTCGAGGCTCTCGTCGGCCTTGGCGCGGGTGCGGGGCATGAAGGCGCCCAGCGCGAGGTTCTCCGAGACCGTGAGCGTGCGGAACAGGTGCCCCCCTCGGGAACGAGGGCGATTCCGGCCTCCACGATCCTGTGCGCCGGCAGGCGGCCGAGGTCCCGCCCGTCGAGGTCGATCCGCGCGCCGGGATGGGGCGCGACGAGGCCGGTGATCGCCTTGATGAGCGTGGACTTGCCCGCGCCGTTGGAGCCGAGGACGACCACGATCTCGCCCTCAGCGACCGTCATCGCGGCATTCTCGAGCGCGAGGTGGCGGCCGTAGCTGACCGACAGGCCCGATACGTCAAGCATGGTGCGGCTCCCCCAGATAGGCCTCAACCACATGCGGGTCGGTCAGGACCGCGGCGGGCGTGCCCTCGGCGATCTTCGCGCCGGCGTTCATCACCACGCAGCGGTCGCAGAGCGAGTGGATGGCCGACATCACATGCTCGACCATGATGATCGTCACGCCGAGATTGCTGATGTTGCGGATGATCTCGATGCCCGACAGAAGCTCGGTCGCATTCAGCCCGGCCAGCCATTCGTCCAGCAGCAGCACCTTCGGCTCCATCGCCAAGGCACGGGCAAGTTCCAGCCGCTTCTGGTCGATATAGGTGAGCTTCGCGACCTCCCACTCGGCCTTTGCGGCGAGGCCGACCACGTCGAGATAGCGCCGGCAGCGGGTGACCAGGTCGGCGTTCCACGGCTGGCCGGGACGGAAGGCCAGGCCGACGGCCACGTTCTCGGTCACGGTCATGTCGTCGATGAGGCGCAGCAGCTGGAAGGTCCGGGCGATGCCCTTCCGCGCCACCCGGTTCGCGGGCAGGCCCGAGATCGTCTCGCCCTCGAGCGTGATCGTCCCGCGGGTCAGCGGGAAGGCCCCGGAGATCAGGTTCATGGTCGTCGTCTTGCCCGAGCCGTTCGGCCCGATGAGGCCGAGGATCTCGCCCCGCATCACGTCGAAGCTCACGTCGCTGACGGCGACGAGCCCGCCGAAGGTCTTGCGGACGTCTTGCAGGCGCAGGATCGGGTCACTCATGGGCGTTCTCCGGGCGGAGTCGGGCGGGTTCGGGCTCGCGGCGCAGGCGGGCGAGGAGGTCCTCGACTCGGCCGACGATGCCGTAGGGCAGCAGGTAGACGATGACGATGAAGACGAGGCCCAGCAGCAGCGAGAAGGCCTGCGGGAAGCGCGCGCCGAGCGCCTCGAACAGGAACGACATCAGCACCGCGCCGAGTAGCGGACCCCAGATGCGGTGCATGCCGCCGAGGAGCGCCATGATGACCACTTGGAACGAGAGCGTCGAGTTGAAGGCGATCGCCGGGTCGATATAGGTCCAGCGCGGCGCCATGATCGCACCCGCGAGCGACATGATGACCGAGGTGCCGACGAAGAGGGCGAGCTTGGCGGAGGTCGGGTTCAGCCCGAAATGCCGCGCCATCGTCTCGTGCCCGCCGATCACCCGCAGCGCGAAGCCGAGGCGCGAGCGTTGCAGCGCGACCGCGCCCACCAGCACCGCCGCGAGCAGCGCGAGAAGCTGCCAGAAGATCTGCGGCTGGGTCACGTCGAGGAAGACGTAGCGGCCGACGGAGGCGGTGACGTTGACCTCGTACCAGGTGACGAGCTGGCGGACGAGTTCGGCGAGGCCGAAGGTGAAGATCACGAAATAGATGCCCGCGAGGCGCAGCGTGGCGAGGCCGACGACAAGGGCCAGCAGGCCGCCGATCAGGGCGGCGACCACCAGCACGGCGATCCACGGCATCGCCTCGCCCAGCACCGCGACCGTGTAGCAGCCGACGCCGAAGAACACGACGCTGGCCAGCGAGATGTAGCGCGTTGGCCCGGAGAAGAGGCCTCAGGCCGTCGCCAGCACGGCGTAGTTCAGCAGGCCGATGACGAAGGCCAGCTGATAGCTCGAGGCCACCTGCGGCAAGAAGGCGAGGGCGCCGAAAGCCGCGACGATCAGGATGTAGGGCAGGGGAGAGCGGCTGGTCATCGTGCCACCTTTCCGAAGATGCCGGCGGGACGGACGAGCAGCGCGATCAGGAACACGCCGTAGACCACCGCGATGGTGAGGCCGGGGTCGAGGTAGGCGGCGACGAAGGCCTCGATCAGCCCGAAGGCAAGGCCGACGACCAGCGCGCCGGTGATGTGGCCGACGCCGGCCATGATGACGACGATCAGCGCCTTCATGGTGAAGACGACGCCCATTTCGGCGGTGAAGGTCATGTAGGTCGAGATCAGCACCCCGCAGAGCGCCGCGATCCCGCCGCCGATGGCGAAGGCCAGGCCCGCGGCCCAGGTCACGTCGATGCCGACGAGCCGCGCGCCCACCGGATCGACCGCGACCGCCCGCAGCGCCGTGCCGGTCCGGGTCCGCATCAGCAGCCAGTAGGCGAGGACGCCGACCAGCACCGCGGCGACGAAGGAGAGCAGGCGGTTCAGCGCGACGGTCTCGCCCAGCACCTGCACCGGCACGGCGAGGTAGGAATAGCTCGTGTAGTTGCCGCCGAAGACCAGCAGCAGCACGCCCTTGAGCGCGAAGAGGAGGCCGAAGGTCAGCAGCATGCTGTCGATCTTGAGCGCCATGCCGGTCTTCGCCCGGCGCACCAGCGGCATCAGCATGACGCGATAGACCAGCCACGAGAGGCCGAAGCCCAGCGGCAGGATCGCCAGCGCGAGGATGTAAGGGCTGGTGCCCAGCGTGCCGAAGATGACGAAGGCGGTGAAGGACGAGGCGATCAGCATCTCGCCAAAGCCGAGGTTCATGGTGCGCGACACGCCGTACTGGATCGTCAGCCCCAGCGCCACCAGCGCAGAGACCCCGCCGAGCGTCAGGCCGCTGAGGAGTGCGTTGACGAACATGGTGTTAACCCTTCGGAAGAAACGCGGGGGCGGGCGATGGACCCGCACGCCCCCTTTGATATCAGTTCGCGGGCCAGGGGGCCTTCGGCATGATGAACTCGCCGCGGCCTTCCGCGTCCTCCGGCCCGAGGCCGACGACCCAGCCGTCCTGGATCTGCCCGGCCTTGAAGATGCCCGGCATCATCTGCGAGCCGAGGTTGATCTCGCCCAGCACGGTGTCGAAGGTGCCGGTCTTCATCTCCTCGGCCACCACGTCGCCCTCGAGGCTGCCGGTGCGCTCGATCGCCTGCTCCATCGCCTGAAGCGCGGCATAGGTCACGATCGACCCGGCGCTGTCGGGACGCTGGCCCAGAACCTCCTCGTGCAGCGCAATGTAGTCCTGCGTCCGCCGGTCCGCGACGTTGAGGCCGCCATGCGTCAGCAGCGTGTTCGCGGCCTCGCCGAAGCGGTCGGTGAACATCGGGAAGGCGCCGCCGATGCCGACATACATGACCGCCGGGTTGAAGCCGTGCAGCCGCGCGTTCTCGGTGATGGCGATGGTGTCCGGCGGATAGCTGAAGGCGGCGAAGGCCTTGGTGTCGCCGGCCTGCGCCAGGATCGACGAGAAATCCTGCGTGCCGACCGGGTAGGTCTGGTCGAGGACGAGGTTGAAGCCATGATCGGCGAAGGCCTTGCGCGCCGCGGCGGCGAGGTCGATGCCGAAGGCGTCGGCGACCGAGATCATCGCCACGTCACTGTCGATATGCCCGGCTTCGCGCGCCTCGGCCATCAGCTCGACCACCGGCTCGGCCCAGGAGGCCGCGGTGCCCGACAGCAGGAAGGCGTTCGGCCAGCGCTCGATCAGGTCGGGGGCGCGGTCCGTGATCGAGGTCGCGGTCGGCATGATGTAGCCGTGCCGGTCGAAGAGCGGCCCCACCGCGAGGTTCAGCGCCGTGCCCCAGGGCGGCAGCAGGATGTCCACCTGGTCCTGGTTGATGAGCCGCTCGACCGCGCGCACCGCTTCTTCCGAGTTCGAGCGGTCGTCGTATTCGATCACCTCCACCGGACGCAACTCGTCGCCGACCTTCAGCCCGCCCTGCTTGTTCAGCTGATCGACCCACTGCCGGTAGTTCGGCAGCACCGTGGTACCCGCGCCGCCCGCGTTCGGGCCGGTGAGCGAGATGGCATAGCCGATCTTGACCGGCTCCGCGGCGTCTTGCGCGGCGGCGAGGCTGACGCCGAGGCCGGCCAACAGGCCGAGGCTGGCCGCCGAGACGAGAATGGTGCGTCTTGTGGTCTTCATGTAGTCCTCCCAGTGGTCCGTTCGTCGTTTTCGTGGTGGGCGGCGGGCCTCCCGAGGCCCGCCGCCCGCGCGTGTTCCTGCGGCCTCAGCGGGCCAGCACCTCATGCAGCACCCGGCGCAGCTCCGCCTCCGGCGCGTCGGAAAGCGAGGGCGCGCGCCAGGCGACGTGATGGTCGGGCCGCACCAGCAGGCAGCCGCTGTCGCCGATCTCGGAGGCCCGTGCCCAGTCGCCCGAATGGTCGATGAACTCGCGCCGCGGGGCCGATGACATGAGTGGCGATCTCGATCCCCAACTCGTCCGCCACGGCCCGCCCGGCTGCCACCCAGGCCTCGCCGCCGAGCCCCGTCAGCAGCGTGAAGCGCCCGCGCCCGCAGAGGTCAAGCGTCGAGACCTGCGCGCCCGTGTCGTGCCGGAACAGCCAGACATGCGGCAGCCGCGCGCCGGGCCAGGTGGTCGGCTGGTAATAGAGGTCGGCGTCGAGCTGGAAGTCCGGCTCGATCTGCCCGTCCGTCACCACCGCGCCCGAGCCGTAGCGGTGGTTCATCTCGACGCCATGCGCGTCGAACTCGTATTTCTTGCAGGCGATCGCCTTGCGGATCGCCTCGCGCTGCGCCTCGGCCTCGGGCGTGCCCTGCGTGCGCGCCTCGAGATTGCGCTGCATCTGCTCCGGCTCCACCCCCTCGGCCATGCCGAGGGCGGCGAAGATCGGCCCGGTCTCGCCGATCGAGCGGTTGGCGCGGGTCACGATCTGCTTGGCCACCGGAGCCCGCTCGACGTCGTAGCTCTCGAGCAGCCGCTCGCCCGCCTGACCCTTCAGCACCATCGCCAGTTTCCAGGCGAGGTTGAAGGCGTCCTGAATCGAGGTGTTCGAGCCAAGGCCGTTCGACGGCGGATGCCGGTGGATCGCGTCGCCGATGCAGAAGACCCGCCCGTTCGCGGTCCGCGTGGCCTAGAAGTTGTTCACCGTCCAGGTGTTTGCCGACAGAAGCTCGATCTCGAGCTCCGGGTCGCCGATCAGCTGGCGGGCGACGCCGGTGGCGAATTCGGGCGTGACCTCGGGCTCGGGGCGTTGATGTCGTAGCCCCAGACGATCAGCCACTCGTTCCACGGCCGGACCATCCGCACGAGGCCACAGGGCGCGCGACCATGCGCGCCGGTCAGTCCGGGATTGCCTCCGCTCCCCTGACTGGCGCTTAGCCCAGCCGAAGGCGGATATTGATCGGTTTACGCCAAGACAATATGACCCGGCGCTATGAAGATCGACAGCGAACACCTCGAGATTTTGGCCGTGATCGTCGAGAAGGGCGGCCTCACCGGAGGCGCCGCCGCGCTCGGCAAGTCGCAGCCCTCGGTCTCGCGCAGCATGGCGCTGCTGGAGAGCCGGGTCGGCCTGCCATTGTTCGAGCCGGGCCGCCGCCCGCTGCGCCCGACCGAACTGGGCCAGAACCTCGCCCGCCTCGGCGGCCGCATCCGTGCGGCGAACCAGGAGGCCGGGCAGCTCATCCGCCGCTACCAGCAGGGACAGGCCGGGCGGCTGCGCGTGGGCGGGTCGCCCTTCTTCATGGACGGCGTCGTCTCCACGATCGTGGCCGACTTCCAGAACCGCTCCGGCGGCCTCGAGATCGAGCAGAGCTACGGCTACGCCGAGGCGCTGACGGCGAGCCTGCGCAACGGCAGCCTCGACCTCGCGATCCTGCCGCTGCATCCGACGCAGGTGCCCGAGGGCATGGACTTCGTGCCGCTTCTCGCGGGGCGCAACGTGATCGCCTGCCGCGCGGGCCATCCGCTGACCCGGCGCAAGGGCATCACGTTCAGCGACATCGACAGCCAGACCTGGATCGCGCCGCCTTCCGACAGTCCGCTGTTCCGCGACCTTCAGCGGGCGGTGAAGTCCATCGGCCGCGAGGAGTTCCGCATCGGCTTCTCGGCCGGCACGCTGGCCTCGATCCTGTCGGTGCTGGCAGGCTCGGACTCGCTCACCGTGCTGCCCTACTCGGTCGTGTTCCTCGCCCGCCAGCGGATGCAGATCGACGTGCTGCCGCTGAGGATCGAGCATCCCGACCGCCAGCTCGGCCTGATGACCGCGGCGGACCGCGCCATGCAGCCCGGCCTCAGGCAGTTCGTGAGCTTTCTCGTGAGCGAGTTTCATCGTTTGCAGAACCGCATCGACCATGACCTTCAGGTGGTCCGGCAGCGCGGCTGAGCCCCTTATTTCATCGCGATGTAGGTGGCGGGGTCGAGCGTGATGAAGCGCACCGCCGCATGCAGCCCGGCCGCTTTCTCGACCATCGCCCGCAGTTCGGCCCCCGTCGCGCGCAGCGTCTCGGGCGTGCGCGCGGTTGCGGGCAGCAGCATCAGCTCGGCATTGACGGGCGGCTGGTCCTCCGGGCCGGAAGCCTCGATCACGGCCAGCTGGCAGGCGGCCGGATCGACCTGCAGCCGCGCGCAGAGCATCTCGCGCATCGCGGGCAGGGCCTGCCGCAGCGGCTCGCGCGCGGTGGCGAAGTGCGTCTCGTTCACGAAGAGCTTCACGTTCGGCATCTCAGGCGTCCTTCAGCAGCACGAAATCGAAGGGCGAGCGCCAGAGGGTGTTGTGGCCCTCGAGCCGCTCGTAGGGGGCGACCAGCGTCTCCTTGACGCCGAAGACCGCGTCCGAGCCGAGGTAGGCGTCGCCGCCGACGAAGGTATGCGTGACCAGCTTCTGGTAGCCCGGCGCGGTCACGAGGTAGTGCATATGCGCGGGGCGGTAGGGGTGGCGGCCGAGATGGCCGACCATCTGGCCCACGGGCCGTCGTCCGGGATCGGGTAGCTGACCGGCCTGATGCCGCGGAAGGCGTAGCGCCCGTCCGGCCCCGTCACGAAGCGGCCGCGATTGTTCCACTTCGGCTGGATGCCCGGCTGCTGCACGTCGTAGAAGCCGTCGGCGTTGTCCGACCAGACATCGAGCATCGCCCCCTCGACCGGGTTGCCGTCGAGGTCCAGCACCCGGCCCTCGAACAGGCAAGCCTCGCCCTCGCCGTCGAGCGAGATGGTGTCGCCCATCGAGCGGATCGGCGCGTTCGCGACGTGGAAGGGGCCGAAGACGGTGTTCTCGGTCGCGCCCGGCGGACGGCGGTTGTTGATCGCGTCCACCAGCATCGAGAAGCCGAGGACGTCCGAGAGCAGGATGAACTCCTGCCGCTCGCCCGAGCTGATCTGGCCGGTGCGGGTCAGGAAGTCGATGCCGTATTCCCACTCGGCTTGCGTCAGTTCACCTCCACGGCGAAGGCGTGCAGGTGCCGCACGAGGGCGGCCATGACCTCGCGCAGGCGCAGGTCGGTCTCGGCGCCCATGCGGGCGTTGACGGTCTCGACGGAGTTTTCTTCGGTGAAGTAGCTCATGGGCATCGGTCCTTGCGGCGCGCGCGCGGGCAGGGGTCAGTCCTCGATCGGGTGCAGGCGGTGCCAGCGGCGGTCGAGATAGACGAGCGTGTCGTAATCGGGCCGCGTCCCCGCAGGGGCGACGGTGTCCTTCAGCGATTCTGCGGCGACCAGCGTCGCGCCCTCCATCGGCAGGGTGCCGCGCAGGCGGGCGCGGAACCACGTCAGACGGCGCTGTAGCGCGGCTCGCCGGAGGAGAGGCGTTCCCATTCGACGCCCGGCCCGAAACGGTCGGCGCCGCCTGTAGCGCCGAGTTGCGCCAGTGGCAGGTCGGCGCGGCGGGCGAGGTGGATCACCACCGTCTCGGCGTTCAGCACCCGCTGGCTGGTCGAGGTCCGTTCCGAGAGCGAGAAGGCCACGATTGGCGGCGCCGCGCTGACCGAGATGAGCGAGCTGATGGTCAGCGCCACCGGCCCCGCCTCCGTCTCGGCCGTCACGATCGCCACGCCCGCCGGATGCACGCGGAACGCCTCGCGGAAGGCGGTGGTGAGGTCGTCATGCGGCATCTGCACGGGATTGGCTCGCGTCATGGCTGGCCTCCGGTCGGGGGGGCGGGCCGGTCCTGGGACCGGCCCCGCGCGTCACTTGTTGGGGACGAGGTCGTAGAGTTGCCAGGTCCGGTCGGTCCAGAGCCCGCCGACCTCGCGTCCGGCATTGGCCACGATATGCGGGGCGATGGTGATATGGTTCACCGCCACCATCATGTCGCGGAACACCCGCTGGATCACGCCGCGTCGCAGCCCGGCGCTGCCCGCCGCGCGATAGGCGAAGTTGCAGGCGGATTCGCCGGCCTCGTGGACCTCGGACTTGGCGAGATGGATGAGGCTGACCTCGCGGGTGCCGGCGGTCTCGCCGCGCTCGACCATGGCCTCGATGTCGCCCCAGACCTCCATGGCGAAGGCGCGGGCGGCGCGGACGCTGGCCTCGGCCCGGCCGTAGTCGAACCAGAACTTCTCGCTCTCGCCCAGCAGCCCGGCGCGGCCCGACTTCGTGCGCGCGAACCCCGCGATCTCGTCCAGCATCCGGCGCGAGGCGCCCATGGCCCAGCTGGTGTGCCCCAGCGAGGCGATGCCAATCAGGCCGATGCCGTTCAGCTCCTTCTGGCGCTGCGCCTCGATCGCGATGACGCGGTAGACCAGATCCTCGGGGATGAAGACGTCCTCGGCGGTGTAGTCGATCGAGCCGGTGCCCTTGAGGCCCATCACGTCCCAGTTGCCGATCTGCGTATGCTCGGGGATCGGCGCATGGGCGCACATGACGACCGGCGCGCCGTCCTCCATCAGCGGCTTGCCGGTGCCGTCGTCGATGAAGCAGCCGCTGTGGGTGTAGGTGGCGTGGCTGAAGCCCGAGCCGAAGCCCCACTTGCCGGAAAGGCGGTAGCCGCCCTCGACCTTCTTCAGCATCCCCATCGGCGCGCCGAGGCCCGAGAAACGGTGATCGGTGCCCTTGTTGTAGAGCCGCTCGACGGCCGCGTCGGGCAGGAAGGCGGCCGACATGGCGCCGATCCCGGCATGGACCATCGACACCCAGCCGGCCGAGCCGGAATGGTAGGTCACGGCCTCGAGCAGTTCGATCACCTGCGTCGGCGGCAGCTGCATGCCGCCCATCGCCTCCGAGACGAGGGCCGAGCCGAGGCGCAGCGGCTCGAGCAGCGCGAAACTCTCGGGCGAGAGTTCGCCGCGGGCGTCGCCCTCGGCATTGGCGTCGAGCTGCGGGCCGATCTCGGCGATCTGCTTCAGCAGCGCCCGGTGGTCGGCGGTCTGGCCCCAATAGGGGTGACGGCTCAGCGGCATGTTCATGGTCATCCTCCTCCTCGGGATGGATTTCAGGCGGCGAGCAAGTCGCCGATTTGTTGCAGCGTCTCGGGCCGCTCCTGCGCGATCAGGTGGCCGACGCCTTCGACCGTCAGCAGGCGCGCATTCGGCAGCGCCTCGACCCAGAGCGGCGCCTGGCCCGCGGGCAGCAGCCGGTCCTCGGTCCCCCAGACGACTAGGGTCGGGTTGGTGATGCGCTTGAGGAACCGGCGCAGGTTCGGATGACCCATGCCGTGCTGCGCGCAGAGGCGCCCGACGAGGTCCGCCTCGCGGCCCCGCGCGACGCCGAAGGCCTTGGCGGCGGCCGGGTCGGAGCCGTCGGGGAAGTAGCGCAGCGCCACGGTCACGTCATGGGCGAGGTGGCCGGGGAAATCCTGCGGCGCGATGGAGCCGAGGTCGGTCGCCGGATGCGCCGGATCGTTCAGCCCGGCCGGCGCCATCAGCACGACCCAGTCGAAACGGTCCCGCGCCACCGCGGCAAGCTGCGTGGCGATCCAGCCGCCCATCGAGAAGCCGATCAGATGCGGCTGTTCGGGCAGGTCGAGCGCGTCGAGCAGGTCGAGGTAATGGACGATGATGTCGTGCATGTCGGCGACCTGCGCCGCATCGCCGGAATGGCCCATGCCCGGGTGGCTGGGCAGCAGCACGCGGAAGCGGTCGGCCAACCCTTGGGCGAAGTCGAACTCCTCGAGCGTCGAGGCGCCGTGCAGGAACAGCACCGAACTGCATCTTGCTCCCCTTGTCCCCTCGTCGTGCTCCCTCGCGCGCGGTCGTTCAGACCGCGCGGGCCATTGGCCGCTGTTCCTGGGGGCACCCCGCCCGGCTCCTCTCCGGTCGTGTTCCGGGGGGAGGAATGGGGCAGGGAGGCCTCGTGGGTCAAATCCAGAGAGTCGGGCGCAATATAGCTCGGTGGTATAAGGCGGGACGAAGGCGGGTGCGGTATTCACTCGCCGGCGCATGGAAAGCCAACGTTTCCGCGCGAGGGATTGGGGCGAGTGACCCAATCCCGCATGGAACAGTGACGTTGACGAAACAGAGGGTCCGCGCACGCACGAAGGCGGGCGCGAACCCGTCCGCTTTGGCGGACGGGCGGGCCGTAACGGGACGGTCAGCCTTCGGGCGAGCGGTAGGATGCGTGCTCCATAGCCATCATCGCATCCCCGCGCAAAGGCGCGTACCTACGCCGGCCGGAGCCCTTTCCAGGCGTCCTGCAGCAGCCCACGGATCCCCGCCTCGTCGAAGGGCCGCGGGTTCGGATAGCTGTTTCTCACCGCCAGCTCCGCCGCGCGGTCGAGGTCTGCCTCGCTCAGCCCCAGCTCCCTCAGGCTCTCCGGTGCCCCCACCTTCCGCGCGAAGTCCCAGAGACCCCCGCCCGCCGAGCCGCCGCCGAAGGCCTCCGCGATCGGCGCCAGCTCCTCCCTCGCGGCGACCTCATTGAAGGCCGTCGTATAGGGCAGCAGGATGCTGTGCGTCTCGGCGTGTGGCGTGTCGAACGACCCGCCCAGCACATGCGCGAGCTTGTGGTGCAGCGCCATCGACACATGCCCGAGCGCGGTCGAGCAGCACCAGGCGGCGTAGAGCGCCTCTCCCCGCGCCGCGGCGTCCGAGGGGTTCTCGATCAGCCGCGGGAGGCTGGCCGCGAACTTCTCCATCGCGTCGCGGCACATCAGCTCGATCACCGGGCTGCGGTCGGGGGCTTAGAAGGCCTCCATCGCATGCGCGATCGCGTTCATCGCCGAGGTGACGGTCAGCCCCACCGGCAGGCTCAGCGTCAGGTCCACGTCGTAGATCACCGTCTCGGGCCGGATGTCGGGCGAGCGGCGGGTGGTCTTCTCGCCGCCGGCGGTCTCGCCCAGGATGTCGGTCATCTCCGACCCGGCATAGGTCGTCGGGATCACCAGCTGGTCGGCCCCGGTGCGGACCGCGATGGCCTTGCCGAGGCCCGTCGTGGAGCCGCCGCCGAGGCTGACCACGGCCGTCGCCCTGCTTGCCGCATAGGCAGCGAGCGCGCGCTCCGTGACCTCGACCGGGGTGTGCATCTCGGCCCCCGCGAAGAGCCCGGCGGCGCGGTCGCCGAGGCTGTCGGCCAGCCCCCGCGCCTCGCCCGCCTGGCCTTCGGTCGACAGGACGAGGACCTTGCCATGGCCCATCCGGTCCAGCTCGGCCCCGGCCTGCGCCAGGGTGCCGCGCCCGAAGACGACCCGCGTCGTCAGACCCGGAAAGACGAAGGATTCCATCATCGGTGCCGCTCCATTCTCGATCTGGCATGCCCGGCCGTGCGCGTCGCATGCGGCGCTCCCTAACGCCAAGCCTATGGCCCCGCCAGCGAATCGCTGCGCGAGCGCGAGGTGCTGCTGCGCGCGATGGCCTCAGGCCTCCGGCGTGGTCCCGCCCATGGCGGTGGTGAGTTCAGCGGCGAGGCTCCGCACCCGCGCGCCCGTCGCGGCGATGTCCGCCTCGCCCAGCCGTCCGGCGAGGGCAGAGACCGAGATCGCGCCGACCGGCTCGCCCGAGGGCGACCAGACCACGGCGGCGACGCAACGCATGCCGGGCGTGAACTCCTCGTCGTCGCAGGCGTAGCCGCGCGCGCGGATCAGGGCGATCTCGCGGCGGACGTCGTCCATGCTCCGCAGGCTGCGGCGGGTGAGGGGGCGCAGGCCCTGCCGCGCGACCAGCTCCTCGATCGCGGCGTCGGGCCAGGTGGCGGCGATGGCCTTGCCCATGCCGGAGTTCATCACCGGCGCGCGGCCGCCGGGCGGCGCGATGGCGCGGATGATCTCGCGGCTCTCGACCTGCGCCACGGTGATGACCTCGCCCTCCTCCAGAACGCCGAGGTTCGCGGTCTCGCGGGTTTCGTCCCGCAGCCGGCGCAGGAAGGGCATGGCGGCGGCGACGAAGCTCTGCCAGCGGCTGAAGCTGACGCCCACGGCCCAGGCGCGCCGGCCGACATGCCAGGTGGTGTTCACGGGGTCGAACTGCGCGAAGCCGCGGCGTTCGAGGGTGGTGAGCAGCCGGTGCGCGGTGGAGGTCGGCAGCGCCGCCGCGCGGGCGAGGTCGGAGAGCCGCGTGCCTTCGGGCTGCGCGGCCATGAGCTCGAGCAGCCCGAGCGCGCGGTCGACGGACTGGACGGTGCCGGTGCTTTCCATTCTCGCACGGCTATCCCGCATGGTGGGAAAGTTCCAGCCGGTGTTGGCTACCCGGAGGGACGCGCGGCTATGACTCGCGCCAACCATGGAGGACATCATGCTGCACCACATCGACCGCGCCGGACTGCAGATTGCCCCCGAGCTTGTCGCTTTCGTCGAGGAACAGCTGCTGCCCGGCCTGCCTGTGACCCCCGAGGCCTTTTGGCGCGACTTCGCCGCGCTGCTGCGCGAGCTTGCGCCGGAGAACCGCCGTCTGCTGGAGGTCCGCGTCGAGATGCAGCGCCGGATCGACGCCTGGCTCACCGCCAGCCGCGACCAGCCCTGGGACAACGCCGCCTGGCAGGGCTTCCTGCGCGAGATCGGCTACATTCTGCCGGAAGGCCCGGCCTTCACGGTCGAGACCGGCCCCGCCGATCCCGAGATCGCAGCGGTCGCCGGGCCGCAGCTGGTGGTGCCGGTGACGAATGCGCGCTTCGCGCTCAATGCGGCGAATGCGCGGTGGGGGTCGCTCTACGATGCGCTCTACGGCACCGACGCGCTGCCGGGTGCGCCGGCGGGCGAGGGCTATGACGCGGCCCGCGGCGCGGCTGCGGTGGCGAAGGCGGCGGCGTTCCTCGACACGGCGCTGCCGCTGTCGCGCGGCGGTCATGCCGATGTCACCGGCTGGCGGGTCGAGAACGGCGCGGCCATCGCCACCGTCGCGGGGGCGGACATGCCCCTTGCCGATCCGGCGCAGTTCGCGGGCCATGCGGGCGAGGGCGAGCGCCGCTCGCTCCTCTTCCGCCACAACGGCCTGCACATCGAACTGGTCTTCGACCCCGCGCATCCGGTCGGCGCGGCCAGCCCCTCTGGCCTGCGCGACGTGGTGCTGGAGAGCGCCGTGACCGCGATCCAGGATTGCGAGGATTCCATCGCCGCCGTGGATGCCGAGGACAAGGTGCTGGCCTATGCCAACTGGCTCGGGCTGATGAAGGGCGACCTTGCCGAGACCTTCGAGAAGGGCGGCCGGCAGTTGACCCGCCGCCTGAATCCCGACCGCAGCTTCACCGCGCCGGACGGCTCGACGCTCACGCTGCCGGGCCGGGCGGTCCTGCTGGTCCGCAACGTGGGCCACCTGATGACCACCGACGCCGTCCTGCTCGGCGGCGAGGAGACGCCGGAGGGGCTGCTCGACGCCGTGATCACGGTCGCGGCGGCGATGCACGACCTGCAGAAGACCGACGGCCCGCGCAACTCGCGCGCGGGCTCGATCTATGTCGTGAAGCCGAAGATGCACGGCCCCGAGGAAGCCGGTTTCGCCGACCGCACCTATGCGGCGGTGGAGCGGATGCTCGGCCTGCCGCATGGCACCGTGAAGCTGGGCCTGATGGACGAGGAACGGCGCACCTCCGCCAACCTGCGCGAGTGCATCCGGGCGCTGAAGGACCGGATCGTCTTCATCAACACCGGCTTCCTCGACCGCACCGGGGATGAGATCCATACCGTCATGCAGGCAGGGCCGGTGCTGCCCAAGGCCGAGATCAAGGACGCGCCGTGGCTCGCCGCCTATGAGGACGGGAACGTCGATGCGGGGCTGGCCACCGGGCTGCCGGGCCGCGGCCAAATCGGCAAGGGCATGTGGGCCAAGCCCGACGCCATGGCCGAGATGCTGGCCGCGAAGATCGGCCACCCGCAGGCCGGTGCGACGACCGCCTGGGTGCCCTCGCCGACCGCCGCGACCCTGCATGCGACGCATTACCATCTGGTGAACGTCGCCGAGCGACAGCAGGAGCTTGCCACCCGCGAACGCGCCAGCTTCGATGCGCTGATGACGCCGCCGCTGATGGGGCGCCGCAATCTGTCGGAGGCGCAGATCGCGCGCGAGATCGACCTCAACTGCCAGTCGATCCTCGGCTATGTCGTCCGCTGGGTGGACCAGGGCATCGGCTGCTCGAAGGTGCCCGACATCCACGACGTGGCGCTGATGGAGGACCGGGCGACGCTGCGGATTTCCTCGCAGTTCCTCGCCAACTGGATGCTGCACGGCATCATCACCGAGGCGCAGGTGGAGGACAGCCTGCGCCGAATGGCGGTGGCCGTGGACCGCCAGAACGCGGGCGATCCGGCCTATCGCCCGATGGCGCCCGGCTACGACGGGCCCGCCTTCATGGCCGCCCGCGACCTGATCCTGAAGGGCGCCGAGCAGCCCTCGGGCTATACCGAACCCCTGCTGCACGCCTGGCGGCGTGTGGCCAAGGCTGCTTGAGGAGACGACGATGAAGACCGTGACCCGCCTCGACCTCGACGACGCGCGCCTGCTGATCGCGGGCGCGGCCGCCCATGCGGCGGAGATCGGCGTGCCGATGTGCATCGCCGTCACCGACGAGAGCGGCCAGCTGATCGCCTTCGAGCGGATGGAGGGCGGCAAGGTCACCTCCACCACCATCGCCATCGACAAGGCCTTCACCGCCGCCGCGGCCAAGAAGGCCACGCATGACTACGGCACCGCAAGCCAGCCCGGCGCCCCCGCCTACGGCATCAACTCCGCCATCGGCGGGCGGCTGATGGTCGTGGGCGGCGGGTTGCCGGTGGTCTGGAAGGGCGAGGTCGTGGGCGGCATCGGCATCTCGTCGGGCACGCCGGCGCAGGATCAGGCGGTGGCGCAGGCGGGGCTGGACCGCTGGATGGCGGCACAGGAGTAAGGGAACGGCCGCGCGCCCCTCTCCGGTCAAGGCGTCGCCGTTATCGCCCGCCCGTCCGCCCAAGCGGACGGGTCCGCGCCCACCTTCGTGCAGGCGCGGCCCCTCTGTTTCGCCAGTGCCACCCTTCAGGCGGGATCGGGTCACGCGCCCCGATCCCTCGCGCTGTCACTCTCGCGCGACACGCAACCGTCAGAAAAACTGTTGCATCCACCCCTCCCCCCACTAACCTTCCCGGCAGGAACAAGGGAGGGATGCAATGCTCAGGACTGCCCTATTGCTGCCGGTGCTCGGCTTGATGGCGGGGGCCGCGGGGGCGGCGCCGGTGACGGTGGTGACCTCCTTCCCCAAGGACATGACCGACCCCTTCAAGGCGGCCTTCGAGGCGGCGCAGTCCGACCACACGCTCGAGATCGTCAACCGCAACACCAATGCGGGCGTGTCATTCCTGCAGGAGACGCGCGGCTCGAACACCACCGACATCTTCTGGGCCTCGGCCCCCGACGCCTTCGAGGTGCTGAAGAACGACGGGCTGCTGGCGCCGATCGAGCCGAACCGCGAGGGCATCCCCGACGAGATCGGCGGCTATCCGATGAACGACCCCGAGGGCCACTATTTCGGTTTCGCCGCCTCGGGCTACGGCATCATGTACAACACCCGCTACATCGAGGCCAACGACCTGCCCGTCCCGGCCGAGTGGGAAGACCTGATGGCGCCCGAGATGAACGGGCATGTCGCCATGTCCTCGCCCTCGCGCTCGGGCACCACGCATCTGACGGTCGAGACCGTGCTGCAGGGCGACGGCTGGGACGAGGGCTGGGCCAAGTGGAAGTGGATCGCGGGCAACATGAACACCGTGACCGAGCGCAGCTTCGGGGTGCCCGAGGCGGTGAACTCCGGCGCCGCCGGCTACGGCATCGTGATCGACTTCTTCGGCCTGTCCTCCAAGGCGACCGGCTTCCCCGTGGAGTTGGTCTATCCCTCCGTCACCGCCATCGTGCCGGCCAACGTGGGCATGGTCGCCAACGCACCGAACCCGGAGGGGGCCGCGGCCTTCGTGGATTTCGTCCTCTCGCCCGAGGGCCAGCAGGTGCTGCTCGAGCCCGCGATCATGCGCCTGCCGGTGAACGAGGCCGTCTATGCCGACGCGCCGGAGGGATTCCCGAATCCCTTCGCCGAGGATTTCGCCCCTGACGCGATCGCCTTCGACGTGGACAAGTCGGGCGCGCGCTACAACCTCGTGAACTCGCTCTTCGACGTGATGATCACCTACCGCCTCAACGAGCTGCGCGAGGCCGTCGCCGCCGTGCAGGCGGCCGAGGCGGCGCATCCCGAGGGCGCGAATCCCCAGGCGCAGGCGCTGATCGACGAGGCCCGCGCGCTGATCGAGGCCACGCCCATCACCGAGGAGCAGGCCGCCGATCCCGCCTTCGCCGGCGTTTTCACCATCGTCCGCGACGCCGAGGACGTGGAGGTCGTCGGCCGCCAGGCCGAGGTCGAGCGCGACTGGGACGCGGCGGTCGTCGCCAACTACGCCCGGGCCAGGGAACTCGCCGACCAGGCCGCCGCGCTGAACTGAGCCCGGCCTGACGCCGCGCGCCCGCCCGGCGCGCGGCACGCGAAGGAGCGGCGATGACCGTCACCACCGTCAGCATCCGGCCGCGGCTGCCGCGGCTGTCCCGCCCCAGCGCGCTGGCCGTGATCGGCATTCTGATCGCGGCCTTCCTGATGATGTTCCTGATCCTGCCGGTCATTCAGGTCATCTACGTCGCCTTCCTCGACCCCCGCAGCGGCGCGCTGACGCTCGACAACTTCAGCGACTTCTTCGCCAGCCCCTTGTTCCGCGAGAGCTTCTGGAACTCGCTTTACGTCGCCGCGATGTCCGTGGTCTTCGCCACCCTCATCGCGCTGCCGCTGGCCTATCTGACCACGCGCTTCGACTTCGCAGGCTCCGCGGTGATCCAGAGCCTCGGGATCATCCCGCTCATCATGCCGCCCTTCGTCGGCGCGGTGGCGATGCAGCTGCTGTTCGGGCGCAACGGCACGGTGAACCTGCTGCTGAACGACTGGTTCGGTTTCAAGATCCCCTTCATGGAGGGGCTGAACGGCGTCATCTTCGTCGAGTCGATCCACTACTTCCCCTTCATCCTCATCAACCTCTCGGCGTCGCTGCGAAATATCGATCGCTCGATGGAGGAGGCGGCGCAGAACCTCGGCGCCTCGGGGATGCGGCTGTTCCGGCGGATCGTCTTCCCGCTGGCGATGCCGGGCTACATCGCCGGTGCGGCGCTGGTCTTCATCAAGGTCTTCGACGACCTCGGCACGCCCCTGATGCTGAACGTGAAGGCGATGCTGGCGCCGCAGGCCTACATGCGGATCACCGGCGTCGGCATCAACGACCCGATGGGCTACGTGATTTCGTTCATTCTGATCGCCTTTTCGGTGCTGTCGCTGTGGCTGTCGTTCCTCGTCATGCGCGGGCGCGACTATGCGACGGTGCAGAAGGGCGGCGGCGGGCTTGCGCGGCGCCAGCTCTCGCCGTGGGAGCGGGTGGCGGCATGGGTGGTGATCCTCGTGATCCTCGGCCTCGTCCTCGCGCCGCATATCGGGCTCATGCTGCTCTCCTTCGGCACCATCTGGTCCTTCAGCCCGCTGCCCGACGCCTTCACGCTGAAGCATTACGGCACCGTCTTCAGCCAGGCCGGGCAATACATCACCAACACGCTGCTCTATGCCGGGGGCGCGGCGCTGATCGACATCCTGATCGGCACCGCGGTCGCCTATATCGTGCTGCGGACCGGGCTGCCGGGCCGGCGCTGGCTCGACTACCTCTCGACCGCGGCGCTCGCGGTGCCGGGGGTGGTGCTGGGGATCGGCTACCTGCGGATGTTCCACGGCGTCCATCTGCCGGGCGTCGGCCCGCTGGCGAGCTGGTGGGTGATGATCATGATCGCGCTGGCGATCCGGCGGCTGCCCTATGCGCTGCGCGCCTGCATGGCGGCGCTGCAGCAGGTGAGCCTCTCGCTCGAGGAGGCGGCCGAGAACCTCGGCGCCTCGAAGGCGCGCAGCATTCGCCGGATCGTCGTGCCGCTGATGACCGGCGGCATCCTCGCGGGCTTCGTCACCAGCTTCGCCACCGCCGCGGTGGAGCTCTCGGCCACCATCATGCTCGTCAGCGGCGAGCGTGACGCGCCGCTCTCCTACGGCATCTACCTCTTCATGCAGTCGCCCTCGGGCCGGGGGGCGGGCGCGGCGCTCGGCATCATCGCGGTCATCATCGTGGCGCTCGCCACCTACATCTCGCAGCGCGTGATCGAGCGTGACAGCCACCTGCGCGGTGCCCGCCCGACCGGAAGCCATTGAGGAACCCGAATGAACGAGCAATCCGTGGGCATCCGCATCGAGGACCTGCACCTGAGTTTCGGCGACACCAAGGTCCTCACCGGCATCGACATGGAGATCCGCGCGGGCGAGTTCTTCGCCTTCCTCGGCCCCTCCGGCTCGGGCAAATCGACGCTGCTGCGCGCCATCGCGGGCTTCGGCCCGGCGCCGCGCGGGCGCATCCTGATCGGCGGGCGCGACGTGGCGGGCCTGCCGCCGTGGAAGCGCGACGTGGGCATGGTGTTCCAGTCCTACGCCCTCTGGCCGCATCTCTCGGTGCGCCGCAACGTGGCCTTCGGGCTGGAGGAGCGGCGCGTGCCCCGCCGCCAGATCGGCCCGAAGGTCGAGGCCGCGCTCGACCTCGTGGGGCTGCTGCCGCTCGCCGACCGAATGCCCTCGCAGCTTTCGGGCGGACAGCAGCAGCGCGTGGCGCTCGCGCGCACCGTGGCGATCGAGCCGAAGGTGCTGCTGCTCGACGAGCCGCTCTCGAACCTCGACGCGGGGCTGCGGGTCCAGACCCGGCGCGAGCTTCTGGCGCTGCAGCGGAAGCTCGGCCTGACGACGATCTTCGTGACCCACGACCAGGAGGAGGCGAATACCACCTCCGACCGCATGGCGGTGCTCGACGCGGGCGTGATCCAGCAGATCGGCACGCCGCAGGCGCTTTACGACCGCCCCGTGAACCGCTTCGTCGCGCGCTTCCTCGGCACCGCGAACATCCTGCAGGGCGAGGGCACGCGCGAGGGTTTTCGTTTGCCCGGCGGCGCGACCTTGGCGCTGACGGCGCCTCCCGGCCCCCGCGACATCGTCCTGCGCCCGCAGGCGATCCGCATCGGCCCGGTCGAGCCCGCCAGCCGGGACCGCCTGCCCGGCGTCGTCCGCCACCGCGAGTTTCTCGGCAGCCAGGTGCGCTACTTCGTGGACGCCGCCGACACGCAGCTTGTCGTGGACACACTCCACATCGCCACCCGGCCGATGCTGGAGCCGGGGGCGGCGGTGAGCCTCGCGGTTGACCCGGAGGCCGTGGTGGTGCTGGAGGAGAGCGGCGGGCGCGCGCCGATCTGACTTGATCCTGCCGCCCGCGCGGACCAAATCTGGGCCCGACCCCGAGGCGAGGTGACGACATGGACCGCGAGACCGGCAATGATCCCGCGCGCCTCAGCGCCGCGGCGCTTTTCGACCGCATCCTGCGCGAGCAGGCGGACGTCTTTGCCCGCCGCCACGCGGCCCTGCAGCAGGACGACGCGCCCGAGAACCCGCACCGGGCGCGGGTGGCGCTGCGGCGGCTGCGGAGCGCGCTCGACGGCTTCGCGCCGATCCTCGATGCCAAGCAGGCGCGCAAACTCTCGCGGCGGGCGAGGGGGCTCTTCCGCATCCTCGGGCCGCTGCGCGACGCCGACGTGGCGGTCCTGTCCTTCGGCACGGGCGACGACCGCGAGGCGTTTGTCGCCCGTGCGGGCGCGGTCAGGGACGGGACGCGCGAGGCGCTCGTCTCCGCGCGGGCGGCGGATTTCGCGGCCGAGGTCGAGGCGGCGCTCGACAGCGGCAGGCTGATGGGCGGCGACGCCGCCGCCCGGCGCATGGCGGCGGCGGATGCGGGGCTGCTGGCGGCCCTCGCGCTGCAGCGCGCCTGGACCGAGGCGCTGGTCTACGGCCCCGCGCTCCACAGCCTCGAGGACGAGCCGCGCCACGAGTTCCGCAAGGACATGAAGTCGCTGCGCTACCTGACGGAGTTCTTTGCCGGTTCCATCGAAGGCGCGAAGCCCCGAAGGTTTCTCAGGCGGATGGAGGCGCTGCAGGACGACCTGGGCGAACTCAACGACATCTTCGTCCATGCCGGCGACGCCCCCCTGGGCACCGAGCTTCAGCGCCGCGTGGACCGGGCGATGGAGGCGGCCGAGGGGCACTGGGCGCGGCTGCGGAAGCTGGGGCCGTGGTGGGTCTGACGCCGTCTCGTTGCCATGAATCCGTCATGCGCGGCGGTCAGGAGGACCGATGACTGGCCAGCGGCTGGCGTTGTCACGAAATATTCAAGCCGGTGGACTGGCCTAGGTCGTGCCCGGCACCGTCCTCGCCATCGGCATGATCCTCGCCTATCTGCGGCCGCTGCCGCTGATCGGCGTCTCGATCTACGGCACCGGCTGAATTCTGCTCGTGGCCTATCTCGGGCGCTTCCTGCAGCAGGTCCCGCGCCCGGTCGAGCCCGCGCTCTCGGCGGCCGACCCGGCGCTCGGCGAGGCCGCCCGCGCCCGCGGCGTCTCGCGCCTGCGCCGCCTCGCCTTCGCCGCGGCCCCGCGGCGCTGCCCGCGCGCTCGTGGTCTTCATGAGGGCGATCAACGAGCTGACGGTCGCGGCGCTCCTGGGGGCGGCGGGGAACGAGACCGTCGGCGTGCAGATATTGTCGCTGCAGTAAGAGGGCAACTCGACCGGCGCCGCGGCGCTCTCGGTGCTGACGCTCGCCGCGGTGAGCGTGCTCGCGCTGATCGCGGATCGCCTGGGGCGGCGGCTGCCGCCGGGCACGCCGCCGTGGCGGGCGGCTTGAGGGTGGGAGGCGGCTTGGGGCCGCCTCCCGGCCGATGTCAGAAGGTGATGTCAGAAGGTGAAGGCGGTGCGCAAGCCGATCGCGATCGCCTCGTTGTCGCGCATCTGCGCCGCGCCGACCCCCGGCGGGACCTCCGGCCGGGTGTCGGTGTCGCCGAGCTTCACATAGGAGATGCCGCCCGTCACCCTCACGTTGCCCTGAGTGTAGACCGCCCCCAGCGTGATCCCCTTGCGCCCGCTGTAAGGCGCGAGCGGCGAGACGAGGCCGTCGCTGTCGGTCTCGTACAGGACCGAGGCCAGGCCCGACCAGTTCTCGGTGAAGCGGCGGCCGACGCCGAGGTTGAAGGTCGTGGTGTCTTCCAGTTGAACGATGCCGTCGGGAACGAAAGAGGTGAAGCCGACCGGGTTCACGCGGAACTCGCTCCACTTCACCCAGCGGACCGAGCCAAAGACCAAGGTGTCCTGCGCGACGCCGGTCTGGAACTCGAGGTTCCAGGACCGCGGCGTCTTGACCGCGGTGGCCGACTCGCCATTGCCTACGGGCAGGCCGGCCTCGGTCGTGTCGAAATCATGCTCGATGGCGGAGTTGAAGGTCAGCGACACGCGCGCCGCGATGTCGGGACGCTCCCAGCTGATACCGGCGAGCCAGCCCACGGCGGAGTCGGAATCGAAGTTCGCGCTGTAGCCGCTGAGGCCGCCGTAAGCCGCGCCGGTCAGTTCGAGGTCGGCCTCGGCGGTCTGGTAGCGAAGGCCCGCATGGGCGCCGAAGCCGCTGTCCATCTTGTAGCGCAGCACGCCGGTGATCGCGGCGGTATCCACGGTCGCGTTCGTGCCGCCGAAGGCGACTGAACTGCCGGGATAGGCGAGATCAAGGCCGAAGGGCGTGTCGATGATGATTGCGGCCGAGATGTTGTTCGTGAAGTCCTGCTTGTAGGACAGGTTCGGGACCGTGTAGCTGGCCGAGGTGTCGCCGGTGGCGCTGCCGCCGAAGACCGGGCGTCGGTGCCGCGGATGTCGGGCCGGACATGGGTGAAGCCCAGTTCGACCACGCGGCCCGGCTCGAACAGGATGTTGAGGGCTTGCGGGCTGCGTTCGATGCCGCCGGCCGAGGCGGCGGTGGTCGTCAGAAGCAGTGCGGCGGTGCTGCAGAGCGTGCGGGTCATGGCCTCTCTCCCTCGCGCCCGCGGCGAGGGGATGGCCGCGGGTCTCGCCTTTGACGGTCGCCTGCGCCGCGCAACCGGTCAATCGTGACATCCGCGTGACGCAACGTTGACGCCGCACGCGCAGGGAGAACGTTGCACGGCTGCAACGCGCGGGCCGCGGCTGGGCGCCGCGGGCCGTCCGGGTGGCGGGCGCGGGCCGCCGCGGCTATGCCTCCGCGGCGATGAAGAGGAGCCGCCGCCGCATGGCCCGCCTGCGTTTCGCGCCCCTGAAACCCGCCCCGCGCGGCCTCTGGCGCCGGGTGCCGCCGGCGATCTTCCCGGTCGTGCTGGGCCTCGGCGGCCTCGCGCTGGTCTGGGAGGAGGCGAGCCGCCTGCTCGGCCTGCCGCCCGGTCCCGCGGGGCTGCCGTCGGGCGCCGTCGCCGGGCTTGCGCTGTTTGCCTGGGTCGCCTATGCGGGCAAGCTCCTGCGGCGGCCTGCCGTGCTGCTCGAGGATCTGGCGATCCTGCCCGGCCGCGCCGGGCTCGCCGCGGCGGCGCTATCCTTCTATCCGCTTGCCGGGGTGACCGGCCTCTATTCCGCCGCCGCCGGGCGCGGGCTGCTGGTCCTCGGCCTCGCGCTGCACCTCGTGCTGGTCGCGGCGCTGATCCGCGTGCTGCGGACCGGCCCCGAGGAGCAGCGCCGCGTCTCGCCGGTCTGGCACCTGAGCTTCGCGGGCTTCATCGTCGCGGGGCCCGCGGCGCTGATCCTCGGCTGGCCGGGACTGGCTGCGGCGCTGTTCTGGCCGATGCTGCTGATGGCGGCGGCAATCTACGCGGTGAGCATGCGCCAGGTCCTGCGCGCGCGGGTGCCCGCGCCGCTGCGGCCGATGCTGGCGATCCATCTCGCGCCGCTGGCGCTCTTCGGCACCGTCGCGGCGGGCCTCGGCTGGGAGGCGGCTGCCTGGGCCTTCGGCCTCGCCGCGCTCGCGCTGCTGATCGCCGGGGTCGTGGGTGTGCGGTGGCTGCTCGCGGCGGGATTCTCGCCCCTCTGGGGGGTGACAGTCTTCCCGCTCGCCGCCACGGCGGGGCAATGGGTGGCGCTGCTCGGCCTCGGCGGCGGCGCGGCGGACCAACTGGTGGCCGCCGTGCTGCTGGTCGCTACGACCCTCGTCGTGGTGCCGCTCGCCTTCCGCATCCTGCGCTTGTGGCATCAGGGACGCCTGCCCGTCATCACCAACGCCGCCATCGCCTGACACTGGACTTCGGCCCGGCGGCGTGAAACAGGGAACCGCCAATCGAACCCGCGCACGGAGCCCCTCCCCATGCAGATTCGCGAGGCCCTGACCTTCGACGACGTCCTCCTCGTCCCCGCCGCGTCCTCCGTCCTGCCGGCGACCGCGGACGTGACCACGAACGTCACCCGCGCCATCCGGCTGAACATCCCGCTGCTGTCCTCGGCCATGGACACCGTGACCGAGAGCCGCATGGCCATCGCCATGGCGCAGGCGGGCGGCATGGGCGTGATCCACCGCAACCTCGACATCGAGCAGCAGGCCGACGAGGTCCGCCGCGTCAAGCGCTTCGAGAGCGGCATCGTCTATAGCCCGATCACGCTGACCCCTGACCAGACGCTCGCCGACGCCAAGGCGCTGCAGGAGCGTTATCACGTCACCGGGTTCCCGGTGGTGGGCGAGGGCGGGCGCGTAGTGGGGATCGTGACCAACCGCGACATGCGCTTCGCGTCGGACGACCGCACCCCGGTGCGGGCGATGATGACCGCCGACAACCTCGCGCTGCTGCACGAGCCCGCCGACCTCGACGAGGCGAAAAGCCTGATGCGCGCGCGGCGGATCGAGAAGCTGCTGGTCACGGATGCGGAGGGGCGGCTGACGGGCCTGCTGACGCTGAAGGACACCGAGAAGGCGGTGCTGAACCCGCTCGCCTGCAAGGACGACCTCGGGCGGCTGCGGGTGGCGGCGGCCTCGACGGTGGGCGACGAGGGGTTCGAACGCAGCCAGGCGCTGATCGAGGCCGGCGCCGACATGGTGGTGATCGACACCGCGCATGGCCATTCAGAGGGCGTGGCGCGCGCGGTCGAGCGGATCAAGGCGCTGTCGAACGAGGTGCAGGTGGTTGCCGGCAACGTCGCGACCGCGGCGGCGACCCGTGCGCTGATCGACGCCGGCGCGGATGCGGTGAAGGTCGGGATCGGCCCCGGCTCGATCTGCACCACGCGGATCGTGGCGGGCGTCGGCGTGCCGCAGCTGACCGCGATCATGGATGCCGCGGGCGCGGCCGGGGACATCCCGATCATCGCCGATGGCGGCATCAAGTTCTCCGGCGACTTCGCCAAGGCTATCGCCGCGGGCGCCTCCTGCGCGATGGTCGGCTCCGCCATCGCCGGCACCGACGAGGCGCCGGGCGAGATGATCCTCTATCAGGGCCGCTCGTTCAAATCCTACCGCGGCATGGGCTCGCTGGGCGCCATGGCCCGCGGCTCGGCCGACCGCTACTTCCAGAAGGACGCCGCTTCGGACAAGCTGGTGCCCGAAGGCATCGAGGGTCAGGTCGCCTACAAAGGCAGCGCCGCGGCGGTGATCCATCAGCTCGTGGGCGGCCTGCGGGCAGCGATGGGCTACACCGGCAAAGCCACGATCGAGGCGATGCGCGGCGGCTGCGAGTTCGTGCGCATCACGGGCGCGGGGCTGAAGGAGAGCCATGTCCACGACGTTCAGATCACGCGGGAAAGCCCGAACTATCGGCTGGGGTGATTAGAGGAAACGGCCTGTAGGATCCCGGGTCCGAAATCAAACACTAACGACCGCGTTAGTTGGCCTAGCTGATGCAAACTGATGCTGAAACGATAGGGTTGGCGATCTGCTCATGCAGGTTGCCGGGTTGAAGCCTAATGGAGGGGCCTTTCCGGCCACGTTCCGCCGCTTCGACCGGGACGGTGTTTCCGACTTCATGCAACGGGTCACTACGGTGCATCTGAGCGCCCTTTGTCAGGCGATCGAGCACCAGGAGGTCGTCCGCCGGTTGAAGATCGGGTTCGTGCGTCCGGCGATTCCTCGCCGGGAAGCGGAATCGACCTCTGCCGAACCGCAGACCTGCCAAACTTCCTCCGATCCTGAGGCGACCGTGCCCGGCTTCATTGCTGTTGCAGATTTCGAATAACTGCCCGCAGGCGGCGCTTTCCGTTTGCCGAAGTCGCGTTTGTTGCCTTACATGGAAGCAGGCGCCATTCAGACTTCGACAGGGGTACATGGAGTCGAGGTTCGCCGCCAACCCAGAGGGCCGTCAAGCGGAAAACAATGACTGACCTGCCTGCGATTGCCAGAAAACGCTTATGGCAACACCGGGGCGGCCGCCGCCTGCGGAGCGTGGCCGATGCTCTGCGCGCGCGCCTCGGTGGTGCCGCGCGTGATGCGGGACATCCGGCTTTCGCGATTCCGCTGCCCGGTCCCGCGCGTATCGAGAACGTGGTGCTGCATGGCCGCGACGGCTGGCTGTTCCTGTGGACCGGGACTAACGACGTCCACCAGCTCTACACCACGCCGCATGCTTTCGGCACCGACGCGGCGGACGGCTGGGTGGCGCTGCTCGGCGCGCGGCGGCGCCGCTTCGAGGCCATGGGGGCCCAGTATCGGCACCTGATCGCGCCCGACAAGCTTTCGATCTTTCCCGAACATGTCCCGGCGGCCATGCCGTATTTCGGGCGCCACCCGGCGCTGCAACTCGCCCGAAGGCTTCAGGGCGACCCAATCCTGGTCGATGTGCTGGAGCCGCTGCGCGGGTCGCTCGCGACGGTCGCGGCACGCAGGCAGGCGGCGCTGGAGGGGGACGTGCCGGATACGGGAGAGCCGCTCCTTTACTACCGCACCGACAGCCACTGGACCTTCGAGGGGGCGCTGGTCGCGTTCCGGGCGCTCTGCGCAAGCCTCGGCGTCACGCCGCCGCCGCTGGAGGAACGGGGCCATCGCGGCGTTCGGCCGATGGCCTTCGATCTCGGGCGCAAGCTCGATCCGCAGGTGACGGAACTGCCGCGTTTCCCGCGCCTGCTGCGCGATGCCGCACGGATCGCGGCGAACGCGCAGGCTGAGGACAACGACCGCGGCGTCCTGCCGCTGAAGCTGGTCGGCACCCATGTCGCCTTCCGCAACGACAGCCCCGCGGCAGACCCGCGCCGCGTGGTTCTGTTCGGCGACTCCTTCTCGGAATACCGCCCCGTCGGCCTGACGGGCATGCTGGCCGAGACCTTCCGCGAGGTCCATTTCGTCTGGTCCACCAACTGCGACACGGGCTTCATCGACGCGCTCCGCCCCGACATTGTCGTGACCGAGATCGCCGAGCGCTTCATGACCCGCCTGCCGGGCGACGATTATACCGTGCCAGCCTGAGGCGGGTTGCGCCCGGCCTGCGGGACGACGAGGCTCGCCCGGATAAGGCGAGGTGGGGCGATGGACGGAAACGGGTCGCTGGTCGTGGCCGAGGCGCTGGTCAAGTCCTATCGCACGCCCGAGGGGGTGGTGCCGGTGCTCTCCGGCATCGACCTCGCCATCGCGCCGGGCGAGAGCGTGGCCGTCACCGGCGAGTCGGGCAGCGGCAAGAGCACGCTGCTGCATCTGATCGCGGGGCTCGAGCGGCCCGATGCCGGACGGCTGCGGGTGGCGGGGCTGGATCTCGGCGCTGCCGACGATCGCGCGCGGGCGGCGCTGCGGCGGGAACGGGTCGGCCTGGTGTTTCAGCAGTTCAACCTGATTCCGTCCCTCAGCGTCGGCGCGAACCTTGCCTTTCAGGCCCGACTCGCGCGCCGCCATGACCCGGCGCGGGTGGCGGAGCTGGCTTCGGCGCTCGGCCTCGCCGGGTTGATGGACCGCTGGCCCGAGCAGCTCTCCGGCGGGCAGCAGCAGCGCGTGGCCATCGGGCGGGCGCTGGCCTCCGACCCAGCCCTGGTGCTGGCCGACGAGCCCACCGGCAACCTCGACGAGGCAACGGGCGACGCGGTGGCGGCGCTGCTGACGGCGCTGGTGCGCGAGCGCGGCACCACCTTGATCCTCGTCACCCATTCGCGGCGGCTGGCGGCGCTCTGCGACCGGCGGCTGCATCTTCACGCGGGGCGGCTGGCATGAGGACGCCGCTCGGCCCCGTTCTCGGCGCGCTGATGTCGCACTGGCGGCGGCGGCCGCTGCAACTCGTGCTGCTGCTGACGGGGCTGACGCTTGCCACGGCGCTCTGGTCCGGGGTGCAGGCGATCAATGCCGAGGCGCGGGCGAGCTATGCGCAAGCCGCCGACACGCTGGGCCGGGGCCGGCTGGAGCGGCTGGAGCCGCCGCCCGGCGCCGCGCTGACCGATGCCGACTGGGCCGCGGCGCGCCGGGCGGGCTGGGACGTCTCGCCGCTGGTCGAGGGCCGGCTGCGCCTCGGCGAGGTGCGGGTCTCGGTCCTGGGCGTCGAGCCGGTCACCCGCGACGGCGGGCCGGGCGACACCGGCGAGGACCTCGGCGACCTCGCCGGCCCCGGCGCGCTCCGGGCCTTCATCACCCCGCCGGGCCGCGGCTGGGCCACGCCCGAGACCATCGCCGGGCTCGGCCCCGACGCGCCCCTGGACCTCGTGGCCGACCCCGACGCGCCGCGGAACACGCTGGTGGTGGATGTGGGGATCGCGCAGGCGCTGCTGGGGATGGAGGGGCGGCTCACGGCCATGACCCTCGCCCCCGATTCGATGCCGGGCCTCGTGCCCTTGACCGACCTGATCCCCGGCCTCCTGCGCCACCCGCCGGGCGGCGGCGATGCCGACCCGGCGGCGTTGACCGCGAGTTTCCACCTCAACCTCACCGCCTTCGCGCTGCTGAGCTTCATCGTCGGCCTCTTCATCACCCAGTCCGCCGTCGGCCTCGCCTTCGAGCAGCGCCGCGGGCTGGTCCGCACCCTGCGCGGCATCGGGGTCGGCCTCGGCACGGTGCTGGGCGTCATGGCGGCGGAACTGGCGCTGATGGCGCTGGTGGCCGGCGCGTTGGGTGTCCTGCTCGGCTGGGCGATGGCGGCGGCGCTGATGCCGGGGGTCGCGGCGACGCTTTCGGGCCTTTACGGCGCCGAGGTGGGCGCCGGGCTGGCGCTGCGCCCCGGCTGGATCGCCTCAGGCCTCGGCATGGCGCTGCTGGGAACCGGCATCGCCGGCGCGCGCGGGCTGGTCGGGACCGCGCGGCTGCCGCTCCTCGCCGGGGGGCAGGCGGCGGCATGGGCGGTCGCGGCGGCGCAGGCCTTGCGCTGGCAGGGGATCGCGGCGCTGGCGCTGCTCGCCGCGATGCCGCTGGCGCTGGCCTGGGGCGGGCTGGTCGCCGGCTTCGCCGCGATGGCCTGCGCGCTGCTCGCCGCAGCGTTGATGCTGCCGGTGGTCCTCGACGCCGCGCTGCGCCTTGCCGGGCGCCGCGTCCGCGGGGTTCTGGGCGAGTGGTTCGTCGCCGACACGCGCCAGCAGCTCTCGGGCCTCACGCTCGCGCTCATGGCGCTGATGCTGGCGCTGGCCGCCAATATCGGCGTCGGCACCATGGTCGGCAGCTTCCGCGCGACCTTCACCGGCTGGCTCGACCAGCGGCTCGCGGCCGAGCTCTATGTCACCGCGCGCACCGAGGACGAGGCCGCCGCGGTCCGCGCCTTCCTTGCGGAGGAAGCCGACGCCGTCCTGCCGATCTGGAGCGTGGACGCCCCCCTCGGCGGCGTGCCCGGCCGGGTCTACGGCATCGTGGACCATGCCACCTACCGCGACAACTGGCCCCTGCTCGACGCCGTGCCGGGGGTCTGGGACCGCCTCGCGGCAGGGCAGGGGGTGCTCGTCAACGAGCAGATGGCGCGCAGGCAGGGCCTCGCCCTGGGCGATCCCGTGGACCTCCCCGGCGGGGCGCAGCCAATTCTCGGCGTCTATTCCGACTACGGCAATCCGCGCCCGCAGGCGATGCTGGGCATGGAGGATTTCCTCGCCCGCTTCCCCGCGGCGCCGCGGCTTTATCAGGCCGTCCGCATCGCCCCCGCGCGCGCCCCCGCCCTCACCGACGCGCTGATCGAGCGCTTCGACCTGCCGCCCGGCGCGATCGTCGATCAGGCCCGTGCCAAATCCGTCTCGCTGCAGATCTTCGAGCGCACCTTCGCCGTCACCGGGGCGCTGAACCTGCTGACGCTGGGCGTGGCGGGGATCGCGCTCTGGGCCGGGCTGACGACGCTCGCCGCCATGCGGCTGGGGCAGCTGGCGCCGGTCTGGGCCTCGGGCCTGCCGCGGGCGCGGCTGGCGCGGATGGAGCTTGGCCGGACGCTGCTGCTGGCGGCGGGGACGGCGGTCTATGCGGTGCCGGTGGGGCTGGGGCTGGCCTGGATGCTGCTCTCGGTGATCAACGTCGCGGCCTTCGGATGGCGGCTGCCGATGCAGCTGCAGCCGGGGCTGATCCTGCAACTGGGGCTGGCGGCGCTGCTGACGGCGCTGCTGGCGGGGGCCTGGCCCGCGTTCCAGCTCGCGCGGCTGACACCGGCGCGGCTGCTGAGGGTGTTTGCCGATGAGCGTTAGGGCAGCCGCTGCGACGCCGGGGGCTTCGCGCCCCCGGACCCCCGCGGGATATTTTTGGACAGAAGAAATGCTGGCGCTTGTCCTGTTGCTCGCCGCCGCGCCCGCCTTTGCGCAGGAGGGCAGCGGGTTCGCGGGCCTCGGCACGGAGGTCGAGGGTTTCGCGCTGCCCGACCCGGCGGCCACACTGGAATTCCCGCGCGATCACGGGGCGCATCCCTCCTTTCGCATCGAATGGTGGTATCTCACCGCCAACCTGACCGGCGCCGACGGGCAGGATTACGGCGTGCAATGGACCCTGTTCCGCTCGGCCCTCGCGCCCGAGGGACCCGGCAAGGGCTGGGCCACGCCGCAGGTCTGGATGGCTCATGCGGCGGTGACGACCGCCGGCTCGCAGCACGTGGCCGAGCGCTTCGCCCGCGGCGGCGTCGGGCAGGCTGGGGTGGAGGCGGCGCCCTTCGCCGCATGGATCGACGAGTGGCGCATGGCCGCGGCCGAGGGCGGCACCGGCATCGACCGGCTCGAGGTCAGCGCCCGCGGCGAAGGCTTCGCCTACCGGCTGGAGGCCGAGGCGCAGGGGCCGCTGGTTCTGCATGGGGCCGGGGGCTACTCGGTCAAGGGGCAGGGCGGGCAGGCGAGCCATTACTACAGCCAGCCGTTCTACACCGTCACCGGGACGCTCTCGCTGCCCGCGGGCGAGGTCGCCGTCACCGGCACCGCCTGGCTCGACCGCGAGTGGTCCAGCCAGCCGCTCGACCGCAGCCAGACCGGTTGGGACTGGCTGGCGCTGAGCTTCGACGACGGGCGGCGGCTGATGGCGGCGGAGGTGCGCGGCCTGCGGCCTTTCGTCTTCGGCAGCCTGATCGGGGCGGATGGCAGCGTCGCGTCGCTCGACGGCAGCGATCTCGGGATCGAGGCCGGGCCGGGCCGGGTGCCGGCCCGCTTCCGCGTGACGGTGCCAGGGGCCGGTATCGACGTCACCGCCGAGGCGGTGAACCCCGAGGCCTGGATGACGACCTCGGTGCCTTACTGGGAGGGGCCGCTGCGGGTGAGGGGCAGCGCGACGGGCCGCGGCTATCTGGAGATGACCGGGCGTCCGAGGCCGGGCGGATAAGAAGCGCGGCAGTTTGCGGTTGCGGATCGGAGGCGGCCGGGGCAGGCAGGCGCCACCGGTTCAAGGAGGACGCGCAGATGCGGTTCGGCGATCTCGACCACATGCCGCTGGCGGAGTTCGTGGCCTCGGCGCCGCAGGAGGCGCTGTGGTTCTTCGTGCATGTGCCGAAGACCGCGGGATCGTCCTTCTCGGCCGAACTGGCCCGCGACATGCGGCCCTACACCAACGTGCATGTGACCTATGGCGAGAAGGCGGGCGTCGCGCGCGAGGCGCGCGAGGCGGCGCTTCAGGCCTTCATCGCGGGCGACCGCATCGCCTCGGCGCGATCGGCCTCCGGCCACATGCCGTTCAACGTCTCCGCCTGCCTCCGCGAGACGCGGCCGGATACGCAGTATTTCTCGATCCTGCGCGCGCCGGTCGCGCGGGTCGTGTCGGACTACCGCTATCAGCGCACCCCGGCCCATCCCTCCTATCGTGAGTTCATCGACCGCTTCGCCTCCATCGAGGACTGGATCGGGTCGGCTGGCGTCCAGAACAAGATGGCGAAGTTCCTCACCGGCCTGCGGCAGCCGTCGATCGAGGAGACGCTGCGGATCGTGGACGAGGATTACGCCTTCATCGGCTTGCTGGAAATGTATCCGATGTCGTTCAACCTGCTGTTCTCGCTCATGGGCGTGGACGGAAAGCAGCCGGAGGAGCACCGGCGCAAGACCCCGGACACCGACGACACGCGGGTCGAGATGACGCCGGCGCTGGAACGCCGGATCAAGGAGCTGAACGCCGTCGACGTGGCGCTCTATGAGCATGTGCGGCGGCGGCTGCGGTCGCATCGCGAGGCGTGGCAGGCGATGCGCCGCGAGCGGGCGGCAGCGGCACGGCGGGCAGGGCGGGGGAACGCCAGACCGGCGGACCGCGGCGATGCCTCCGTCGAGATCGGCAGCGGCGGCTGAAGCCGCCCGCTACTCGGCCGGTGCCGGCATGGAACTGCCGGTGCCTCGGCCGGCCGCCTCGACACGTCCCGGCGCGTCCAGATCGCGCCGGCCCGTCAGCCGCCGCACCGCCAGATAGAGCGCCGGGACCAGCAGCCCACCCAGCAGCGTGGCCATCGCCATGCCGCCCAGCACCACCACCCCGATCGCGTTCTGCGCGTTCGCGCCGACGCCGGTGGCCCGCGCCAAGGGCAGCACGCCCAGCATGAAGGCGAAGCTGGTCATCAGGATCGGGCGCAGGCGCAGGCGCGCGGCCTCCATCACCGCGGCGCGGGGGCTGCGGCCCTCGCGTTCGAGCGCGCGGGCGAATTCGACGATCAGGATGGCGTTGCGCGCCGCGAGGCCGATGGTCGTGAGGATGCCGACCTTGAAATAGACGTCGTTGGCCTGCCCGGCCCAGAGCGCCGCCAGCAGCGCGCCCAGCACGCCGATCGGCACCGACAGCATCACCGACACCGGCAGCGCCCAGCTTTCATAGAGGGCGGCGAGGCCGAGATAGACCACCAGCACCGAAAGCGCGTAGAGCATCGGCGCCTGCGCGCTCGACTGCCGCTCCTGATAGGAGATGCCCGTCCAGGCCGCGCCCCAGCCGCCGGGGACCTGCGCCACCAGCTCCTCCATCCGCGCCATCGCCTGGCCGGAGCTGACGCCCGGCGCCGGGGCGCCCGAGATCTGCTGCGCCGCTGCCCCGTCCATCCGCGACAGCCGCGGCTGGACCGCCACCCAGCCGGTCGAGGCGAAGGCCGAGAAGGGCACCATCTCGCCCTGGCGGTTGCGCGCATACCAGCCGTCGATGTCGGCCTCCTGCATGCGGAAGGGGGCATCGGCCTGCACGATTACGGGCCTGATCTGGTCGTTGAGGATGAAGTCGTTGACGTTCGTGCCGGAAAAGATCGTCGCGAGCATGGCGTTGACCTCGGCGATCGGCAGCCCGAGGCTTTCGGCCTTCTGGCGGTCGAGGTCGATCCTGAGCGCCGCCTCGGCCTCGGCCCCGCGGGCGTTGATCGTGGTCAGCATCGGGTCGGCCTCAGCCAGCCCGACGAGCGCCTCTGTCGCCTCGGACAGCGCCTCGTTGCCCTGCCCTGCCTGATCCAGCAGATACATCTGGAAGCCCGAGGTGTTGCCGAGGCCCTGGATCGCAGGCGGCTCGTTCACCGTCACGGTGCCCGCGCGGTCGCCCGGGAAGGCGGCGTTGGCGCGGGTGGCAACGGCGGAGGCTGACAGGGCGTCGCCCTTGCGCTCGGAGAAGTCCTTGAGCCGCACGAAGAGGGTCGCGCTGTTGGCGCTGCTGCCCTGAAAGCCGAAGCCCGCCGCGGCATAGACCGAGGCCACGGCATCGGCCTCCTCCTCCAGCAGATAGGTCTCGACCCGGTTGGCCAGCGCCAGCGTCTGCTCGGCGGTGGAGCCTTCGGGGAGGCGGATGGAGGTCATCAGCACGCCCTGATCCTCGGGCGGGATGAAGGACGGCGTGATGCGCTGCCAAGCCTGCCACGCGACCAGCGAGATGGCGAGAATGGCGATGACGGCGAACGCGGGACGCCGTGCGAAGAACGCCGCGATGCGCAGATACAGGGCTGCCAGCCGGTCATAGGCGGCGTTGAACCCCCGCGCGAGCGCGTTGGGGCGGCCGGTGGCGGGCTTCAGCATCGTCGCTGCCATGGCCGGCGACAGGATCAGCGCGACCAGCACCGACAGGATCATGGCGGTGACGATCGTGACCGAGAACTGGCGGTAGATCACCCCGGCCGAGCCGCCGACGAAGGCCATCGGCAGCATCACCGCCACCAGCACCACGGCGATGCCGATCAGCGCGCCGGTGATCTGGTTCATCGAGATGATGGTCGCCTCGCGCGGGGGCAGGTGCTCGTCGTGGATGATGCGCTCGACGTTCTCGACCACGACGATGGCGTCGTCCACCAGCAGGCCGATGGCGAGGACGAGGGCGAACATGGTGATGGTGTTGATCGAGTAGCCCATCGCCGCGAGGACCGCGAGCGTGCCCGCGAGGACCACCGGCACGGCCACCAGCGGGATCAGGGTCGCGCGCCAGCTCTGCAGGAAGACGAGGATCACCAGCACGACGAGGACCACGGCTTCGGCCAGCGTCAGATAGACCTTCTGGATCGACTGCTCGACGAAGGGCGAGGTGTCGAAGGCGACGCGGAACTCCACCCCCTCGGGCAGGGCCGGGGCGAGACTGTCGAGCGCCGCGCGCACGTCCTGCGCCACGTCCACCGCGTTCGCGCCCGAGGCGAGGTTCACGGCGAACCCCGCCGCGGGCAGGCCGTTGTAGCGCGAGTCCGCGCCGTAGCTCTGCTGGCCGATCTCGACCCGGGCCACGTCCGCGAGACGCACCGTGGCGCCGTCGGCCTCGGTCTTGAGCAGGATCTGCTCGAACTCGTCGACGCCGGTCAGCGTGGATTGCGCGGTCACGGTGGCGGTGAACTGCTGGCCGTCGACCGTGGGCGAGGTGCCGAGGCTGCCGACCGAGACGGTCGTGTTCTGCGCCCGCACGGCGTTCGTCACGTCGGTCGGGGTCAGCTGAAATTGCACCAGCCTCAGCGGATCGAGCCAGATCCGCATGGCGTAGCCGGAGCCGAAGATGTCGAGCGCGCCGACCCCCTCGACCCGCTGCACCGGCCCGCGCACCGTCGCCTCGAGGATGTCGCCGAGGCGGATGGTGTCGTAACGCCCGTCGGTCGAGACGACGGCGCCGACCATCAGGATCGACGAACTCGAGCGGGTGACGTTCACGCCGCGGTCCTGGACGGCGTCGGGCAGCGCCCCCTCGATCGCGCGCACCCGCGTCTGCACCTCGGCCAGCGCGTCCTGCGGCTCGATCGAGCCGTCGAAGACGAGCGTCAGGAAGGCCGAGCCGCGGTTCGAGTTGGAGGTGGTGTAGAGCAGCCCCTCGAGCGCCGTCAGCCCGTCCTCGATCACCCGCGTGACCGAGTTCTCGACAGCTTCGGCGGTGGCGCCCGGATAGCCGGCCGAGACCCGGATCGTGGTCGGCGCGATGTCGGGATACTGCGACACCGGCATCGAGACGAAGCTCACCGCGCCGATGAGCATGGCGGCAAGCGCCAGGACCCAGGCGAAGACCGGACGGTCGACGAAGAACCGCGCCATCTCAGCCCTGCGCCTCCGCGCCGTTGATGAGGCCCATGAGCCGCTGCCAGCGGCGCTGCGCGCCCTCGGCGAAGGTCTCGCCGGGGGCGAGGCCGATGAAGCGCCGGACACGCTCGCCCAAGCCCTCCGCGACGGGTGCCTCGGCCGCGGCGGCGACCGGCGGGGCAGGGCGCGCGGGGCGCCCCTCCGGCTCGTCCGTGACCACCACGCCGCGCTCGTCCAGCGTGACCGGCACCGGGATCACCTCGGCCCCGTCGCGCAGGTTCGAGAGGCCGTCCACGATCACCGCCTCGCCGGGTTCGACGCCGCTGGTCACGGCCCAGGCGTTGTTGAAAACCCCGGCCTCGGTCAGTTCGACCCTGACGGCCCGGCCCTCGCGGGCGACGAAGGCGCTGAGGCTGCCGTCGGCGAGGCGGCTGGTCGCGCGCTGCGGCACGAGGACCGCGTCGATGGTGGCGAAGGTCATCTCGACGCGCAGGAACTGGCCCGGCAGCAGCAGGTGGTCCGGGTTCGGGAACTGCAGCCGCATCTCGACCGTGCCGGTGCTGGTCGAGACCGCGGCGCCCGCATCCACGATCCGGCCCTCGGCCTCGTAGCGCCGCCCGGTGTCGAGCGTCAGGCTGACCTCGGGCGGATCGAGCGCCCGGATCTCGCCCGCGGCGATCTGCTGGCGGGCCTCGGTAAGGCGGCTGCTGGAGGCGGCCACGTCGACGTAGATCGGGTCTAGCCGCGTGACCATCGCCAGGGGCTCGGCCTGGTTGGCGGTGACGAGGGCGCCCACGGTCACGGCGGGGCGGGTGGCCTCGCCCTCGATCGGCGCGCGGATGGTGGCGCGGTCGCGCTCGAGGCGCGCGGCCTGCACTTCGGCCTCGGCCCCGCGCAGGTTCGCCTCGGCGGCCGAGAGCGCCACCTCCGCCGCCTCGAGATCGGCGACCGAGACCCCGCGCCCCTCGATCTGGCGATAGCGGGTTACGGTCGCCGACGCGCCGTCGAGCGCGGCCTGCGCCCCGGCCACCCGCGCCTCCGCGGCGGCCAGCGCGGCATCGAGGCTGCCGATCTCCAGCCGGAACATCGGCTGCCCGGCCTCGACATGCTCGCCCGCGCGGAACGTGATCTCGTCGATGACGCCGCCGATGCGCGGGCGCACGGCGGCGGTCTCGAAGGCGGTGGCGCGGCCGGGCAGGGTGACCGATTGCGGCACCTCCGACACGGCGGCCTCGATGACGCCGACCTCGCGCGGCCCGGCCTGCGGCCCGCCCCGGGGCTGCGCGGCGAGCGGCGCGGCCAGCGCCAGCCCCGCGGAAAGCAGGAGGGCAGGCGCGCAGATGCGTCGAACGGGCGGGAAAAACGGCATCAGACCCCGGCTCATGATGGATCGGCGCAATGTTGGCAGCGGCGGGCCGAATGTCGAGACAAAGGAGTGTCACCGATTGTCGCCGCGCCGCGCAGCACCCCTCACAATGCCGGGGATTGCCGCCCCCGTGGCGGGCCGGGAAACGGGACGCGCGGGATACGTTCGCATGACCGGCAGCCAGAACGCCCGGGACCGCCGACAGAACGTCGCGTCACTGCGGTGAAGCCATATTATACGGCAACGTGTGCGGCGAATTGTCTGGAAACGGAGGGCATTCGCGGCCCGCCCCGCCTGCCAAACCGGTTGACAGGAGACCGGGCGATTGCCTAGCGTCATTTCCAACGCCCCGCCTGTGGGCCCAGACCAACCTAAGCTGATGGGGCCTGCTTGAGCGTCGTTTCCACCGACCCCGAAATCGTGCTGAGCGCGCGTGGGCTGACCAAGGAATTTCGTGGATTTGCAGCGGTGAGCGATGTCGATCTCGACGTTCGCCGCGGCACGATCCACGCCCTGATCGGTCCCAACGGCGCCGGCAAGACCACCTGCTTCAACCTGCTGACCAAGTTCCTGCAGCCGACCCGCGGGACGATCACCTATCTCGGCCGCGACATCACCGGGCTGCCCCCGGCCGAGATCGCGCGGCTGGGCGTGATCCGCTCGTTCCAGATCTCGGCCGTGTTCCCACACATGACCGCGCTCGAGAACGTCCGCATCGCGCTGCAGCGCCGGCGGGGCGAGAGCATGGACTTCTGGCGCTCCGACCGGGTGCTGCGCAGCCTCAACGGCCGCGCGCTGGAGTTGCTGGAGGATGTCGGCCTGACCGCGTTCGCGCGCACCCCGGCGGTCGAGATGTCCTACGGCCGCAAGCGCGCGCTGGAGATTGCGACGACGCTGGCGCTCGACCCCGACATGCTGCTGCTGGACGAGCCGATGGCCGGCATGGCGCATGAGGACGTCGACCGCATCGCCGAACTGGTCAAGCGCATCTCCAGGAATCGCACCATCCTGATGGTCGAGCACAACCTCTCGGTCGTGGCCTCGCTGTCGGACCATATCACCGTCCTTGCCCGCGGCCGGGTGCTGGCCGAGGGCGACTACGCGACCGTCTCGAAGGACCCGCGGGTCGTCGAGGCCTATATCGGGGCCACCCATGACTGACGCATCCGGGTCGCTCCTGACGGTCGAGAACCTGCAGGGCTGGTATGGCGAGAGCCATGTCCTGCACGGTATGAACCTGCACGTCCGCGAGGGCGAGGTGGTGACGCTGCTGGGCCGCAACGGCGCCGGCAAGACCACCACGATCCTCGCGCTGATGGGCATCCTCGCCAAGCGCACCGGCTCGATCCGCTTCGCCGGGACCGAGACGATCGGCCTCGCCGCGCGCCAGATCGCGCGCCTCGGGATGGCGATCGTCCCGGAGGAGCGGGGCATCTTCGCCTCGCTCTCGGTGGAGGAGAACCTGATGCTGCCGCCGACGATCAAGCCGGGCGGCATCGGCGTCGAGCAGATCTTCGAGCTGTTCCCGAACCTGCGCGAGCGGCTGACCAGCCAGGGCACCAAGCTCTCGGGCGGCGAGCAGCAGATGCTGGCGATCGCCCGCGTCCTCAGGACCGGCTCGCGGATGATCCTCATGGACGAGCCGACCGAGGGTCTCGCCCCGGTGATCGTCCAGCAGATCGGCCGCACCATCTCGCGGCTGAAGGAGCAGGGTTTCACCATCGTGCTGGTCGAGCAGAACTTCCGCTTCGCGGCGTCGGTGGCCGACCGCCACTATGTCGTCGAGCAGGGGCGGGTGATCGACGAGATCGCCAACGCGGAACTGGAAAGAAACATGGACAAGCTTCACGGCTACCTCGGGGTCTGAGGTTGCCGGTCAAGAAGGCGTCGGCCCAGGCCGATTCAACGGGAGAGAAGACCACATGAATATCAAGCTTGCACTCGCGCTTTCGGCGACCGCCATGCTGATGGGCGGCACCGCGATGGCGACGGACGTCAAGATCGGCGTGCTGAACGACATGTCAGGCGTCTATGCCGACATTTCCGGGATGGGCTCTGTCGTCGCCGCGCAGATGGCGGTCGAGGACTTCGGCGCGGCCGAGAAGGGCATCAACGTCGAGATCGTCTCGGCCGACCACCAGAACAAGCCCGACGTCGGCTCGACCATCACCCGGCAGTGGTACGACCAGGAAGGCGTGGACATGATCGTGGACGTGCCGACTTCGTCGGTGGCGCTGGCGGTCAGCGAGATCACCCGCGAGAAGAACAAGATCCACATGAACACCGGCGCCGGCACCACCGAGCTGACCGGGCCGCAGTGCTCGCCGAACACCATCCACTGGCTCTACGACACCTACGCGCTGGCCTACGGGACCGGCTCGGCCATGGTCGCCGAGGGTGGCCAGACCTGGTTCTTCATCACCGCCGACTACGCCTTCGGCCACTCGCTGGAACAGGAGGCGAGCAACGTCGTGACCAAGGCCGGCGGCGAGGTTCTGGGCTCCGTCCGCCATCCGTTCCCGGGCCAGGACTTCTCGTCCTTCCTGCTGCAGGCGCAGTCCTCGGGCGCCGATGTGATCGGCCTCGCCAACGCGGGCGGCGACACCATCAACGCCGTCAAGCAGGCGTCGGAGTTCGGCATCACCCAGGGCGGTCAGGACCTCGCCGCGCTGCTGATCTTCATCACCGACATTCACGCCCTCGGCCTGCAGACCGCGCAGGGTCTGGTGCTGACCGAGCCCTTCTACTGGAACCTGAACGACGGCACCCGCGAGTTCGCGCAGCGCTTCGGCGAGCGTCACGGCGGCGCCATGCCGACCGCCGACCATGCCGGCGTCTATTCCGCGGTCACGCACTACCTGAAGGCGGTCGAGGCGACCGGCGGCAAGGAGACCGAGGCGCTGCTGGGCTCCATGCGCGAGATTCCGGCCGACGATCCGCTGCTCGGTCCCGGCGAGATCCAGGCCAACGGCCGCAAGATCCACGACATGTACCTGTTCCGGGTCAAGGCCCCGGACGCGTCGGAAGGGCCGTGGGACTATTACGAGACCGTCGCCACGATCCCGGCCGCCGAGGCCTTCAAGCCGGTGGCCGAGTCGGGCTGCCCGCTGGTCAACTGAGCCCGTGAATGCAGGGGGCGGGCATGGCTCCGCCCCCGGCTGAAAAGGTCCGCACCATGTTCGAGCTTCTCGGAATCCCGCCACAAGCGCTGTTCGGCCAGCTCCTGCTGGGGCTGATCAACGGCTCGTTCTACGCCCTGCTCAGCCTCGGGCTGGCGGTGATCTTCGGGCTGCTGAACATCATCAACTTCGCCCACGGCGCGCAGTACATGATGGGCGCCTTCGTGGCCTGGATGCTGCTGAACTACATCGGCATCGGCTACTGGTGGGCGCTCATCCTGTCGCCGCTGATCGTCGGTGCCACGGGGGTCATCATCGAGCGGTTGATGATCTCGCGGCTCTACAAGCTCGACCACCTCTACGGGCTGCTGCTGACCTTCGGCCTCGCGCTCATCATCCAGGGCCTGTTCCGCGACCAGTACGGCATCTCGGGCCTGCCCTACCAGATTCCGTCGCAGCTGGCCGGCGGGCAGAACCTGGGCTTCATGTTCCTGCCGAATTACCGCGGCTGGGTCGTGGTCGCCTCGCTCGTCATCTGCCTCTCCACCTGGTACGTGATCGAGCGCACGCGGCTCGGCGCCTATCTCCGCGCCGCGACCGAGAACCCGACGCTGGTCGGCGCCTTCGGCGTCAACGTGCCGCGGATGATCACGCTGACCTACGGCTTCGGCGTGGCGCTGGCGGCCCTGGCCGGGGTGCTGGCGGCGCCGATCTACTCCGTCAACCCGAACATGGGCGCCGACCTCATCATCGTCGTCTTTGCGGTGGTGGTGATCGGCGGCATGGGCTCGATCATGGGCGCCATCATCACCGGCTTCGGCCTCGGCCTGGTCGAGGGGCTGACGCGGGTCTTCTACCCCGAGGCTTCCTCGGTCGTCATCTTCGTCATCATGGCCATTGTTCTGCTGGTGAAGCCTGCCGGCCTGTTCGGGAGGGAAGCCTGATGGAACTTCGAGAGGACGTCCCCGCGGGCTCGACCGCGGCCATCCCGCATGACGACCAGGGCGCCGGCCGCCTGCACATGGCGCTCTTCGCGGTGCTGCTCGTGCTCTTCGCGATTGCGCCGATGTTCTTCTACCCCGTGTTCCTGATGAAGGTGCTGTGCTTCGCGCTCTTCGCGGCCGCCTTCAACCTGTTGCTGGGCTACGGCGGCCTGCTGTCCTTCGGCCATGCCGCGTTCTTCGGCTCGGCCAGCTACATCAGCGCCTATACCGCCAAGGTCTGGGGCGTAACGCCCGAGGTCTCGGTCATCCTCGGCGCGATCACGGCAATGATCCTCGGCGTGATCGTCGGCTCGCTGGCGATCCGGCGGACCGGGATCTACATGACCATGATCACGCTCGCGCTCGCGCAGATGGTCTATTTCGTGGCCCTGCAGGCGCCCTTCACAGGCGGCGAGGACGGCATCCAGTCGGTGCCGCGGCGGGCGCTGTTCGGCGTCCTGGCCATCAGCCCGGACCGCACCTTCTACTACTTCGTGCTGATCGTCGTCTTCGCCGCGGTGCTGCTGATCTACCGCATCGTGCACTCGCCCTTCGGCCAGGTGCTGAAGGCGATCCGCGAGAACGAGGCGCGGGCCATCTCGCTCGGCTACCGGGTGCAGCGCTACAAGCTGGCGGTGTTCGTCATGTCGGCGACGCTGGCGGGGGTCGCGGGCGCGACCAAGGCGCTGGTCTTCCAGCTCGCCTCGCTGACCGACGTCTACTGGACCATGTCGGGCGAGGTGGTGCTGATGACGCTTCTGGGCGGCATGGGCACAGTCTTCGGACCGCTGGTCGGCGCCGGCCTGGTGGTGACGCTGCAGAACTACTTCGCGAGCTTCGGGGCCTGGGTCACGATCATCCAGGGCGTGATCTTCGTGATCGGCGTGCTTCTGTTCCGCGAGGGGATCGTCGGCATCATCGCCAAGTGGATCCGCCGGCCCCTGTGACGTGGCCGCTGCCTGTGACGTGATCGTCGAAGGACGCGTTTTTGCCCGGCAGTGCGCTTGTCGCGCCGCCGGGCTTCGCTTAAACGAACCCTCAACCACGCTGCGAAACACCGCCCGCACGCCCGAGTGTCCGACGCCGCGGCCCCCCCGACGCCGGAATCCGGCCGGGGGGCGCCCGCTCCGGTCTGCGCGCCGACGCGGTCTGCTGCGGCCCGACCGCCGGCCCGGCCGGCCCTTGCGCGCCTGAGAGGGGGACGACGACCGGAATGATCGCCGAGAACCTCCTAACGCTGCTGGTCGTCCTGCCATTCCTCGGCGCGGTGCTGGCGGCGACCATGCCCGACGAGGCCCGCGACGCCCTCGCCGCCGCCGCTGCGATGACGATGCTCGCCATGCTGGGCGTCCTCTTCGCGCTGCAAGGCTGGGTCGCGGAGGGCGGCACCGTCGCATCCAGCGTCCGCTGGCTCGACAGCCTCGGCCTGAACCTGCGCTTCCGCATCGACGGCTTCTCCTGGCTGATGATGGTCATCGTCGCCGGGATCGGGCTGATGGTGGTGATCTATGCGCGCTACTACATGGGCCCGCAGGAGGCCTTCTCGCGCTTCTATGCCCTGATCCTGGCCTTCACCGGCGCCATGTCGGGCGTCCTGATGTCAGGCAATATCATCCTGCTGGCGGTGTCCTGGGAACTGACCAGCGTGGTCTCGTTCCTGCTGATTTCCTACTGGCACCAGAGGCCGGAGGCGCGGCGCGGCGCCCGCGTGGCGCTGAGCGTCACCGTTGCCGGCGGCCTCTGCCTGCTCGTCGCCATGCTGATGCTCGGCCATGTCGCGGGCAGCTACGAACTCGACGTGGTGCTCGCCTCCGGCGCGCAGGTGCAGGCGCACCCGCTCTACCCGACGATCCTGACGCTGACGCTCCTGGCCGCCTTCACCAAGTCGGCGCAGGTGCCGTTCCACTTCTGGCTGCCGAACGCGATGGCGGCGCCGACGCCGGTCTCGGCCTATCTGCATTCGGCGACCATGGTGAAGGCGGGCGTCTTCCTGCTGGTGCGCTTCTTCCCGGTCCTCGGCGGCACCGAGCCGTGGTTCATTGTCGTCGTCGGCACTGGCATGATCACCATGACCCTCGGCGGCATCGTGGCGCTGATCAAGCAGGACCTGAAGGGCCTGCTGGCCTATTCCACCATCAGCCATCTGGGGCTGATCACGGCGCTTGCGGGGATCGGCAGTCCGGCCGCGATCGTCGCGGCGATCTTCCACATCGTGAACCATGCCGTCTTCAAGGCCTCGCTCTTCATGGCCGCGGGGATCGTCGACCACGAGACCGGCACTCGCGACATGCGCCGCCTCTCGGGGCTGCGCCACTGGATGCCGGAGACGACGGTCCTGGCGGTGGTCGCGGCCGCCGCCATGGCCGGGGTGCCGCTGCTCAACGGCTTCCTGTCCAAGGAGATGTTCTTCGAGGCCGCGACGGCCTGGAACAACGACAGCCTGCTCGACGCGGCGCTGCCCTATATCGCCACCTTCGCCAGCATGTTCTCGGTCGCCTATTCGCTGCGCTTCATCCACACGGTCTTCTTCGGCCCCAGGGCCACGGACCTGCCGAAGATGCCCCCGCACGAGCCGCCCGCCGCGATGCGCCGGCCGCTGGAGCTGCTGGTGCTGATCTGCCTCGGCGTCGGCATCTTCCCGCAGTTGCTCCTGGGCGGCGTGCTGCGCGATGCCGCGCTTGCCGTGCTGGGCGAGGCCACGCCCGAGTTCAGCCTCAAGCTCTGGCACGGGTTCAACGTGCCGCTGATGATGAGCCTCGCGGCCTTCATCGCCGGGACGCTGATCTATGTCCTCGGCCGCTCGTGGCTGAACAGCCGGGCCGGCGACGAGGCCGGGCCCGGGCGGTTCGAGGCGCTGCTGGCCTATGAATGGGTGATCCAGGCCGTGACCGTCACCATGCCGCGGCGGCTGCATGCGCTGACCACCGCGACCAGCCTCCAGGGGCAGCTGCTCGCGGTGGTGCTGATAGCCATCGCTGCCGCGGTGGCGGTCATTCCCGGCACCGTCTGGTGGCCTTCGAGCCCGGTCTTCGGCCTGCCGGAGAGCGTCTTCGCGATGCTCTGGGGGTTGGGCGCGCTTTGCGCCGTGGGCACCGCCTGGCAGGCCAAGTATCACCGCTTCGCCGCGCTCGTCATGCTGAGCGGGGTCGGGCTGATGACGGTGATGAGCTTCGCTTGGCTCTCGGCCCCCGACCTCGCGGTGACGCAGCTGGTGGTCGAGATCACGACCACGATCCTGCTGCTGCTGGGCTTGCGCTGGCTGCCGCAGAGGAACGCCGACATCCCCGGCGACAACGACTGGCCCTCGCGCGCGCGGCGCAGCCGCGATCTGGTGATCGCGATCATCGGCGGCGGCGGCATGGCCGCGATCTCCTACGCCGTGATGGCCGCGCCATCAGTCCCGAGCGTCGGCGACTGGTTCCTCAGGAACGCCTATGGCGAGGGCGGCGGGACCAACGTCGTCAACGTGATCCTGACCGACTTCCGCGCCTTCGACACGCTGGGCGAGATCGTCGTCCTCGGGATCGTCGCGCTGACCGTCTTCGCGTTGCTGCGCCGCTTCCGCCCGGCGCCCGAGAGCGCGCATCCGCCCAAGCCGCAGGAGGGCGATGTCAGCCTCGAGGACATGATCTTCGTCCCGGCGCTGCTGATGCGCTGGATGTTCCCGGTGACGGTGATGCTCGCGGCCTATTTCTTCCTGCGCGGGCATGACCTGCCGGGTGGCGGCTTTGCGGCGGGCGTGACCCTCGCCATCGGGCTGACGCTGCAATACATCGCCACCGACGTGCGCTGGATCGAGGCGCGCATGGTCGTGCTGCCGATCCGCTGGATCGCTTTCGGCGTCTGCCTCGCGGCGGTGGTCGGCTGCGGCTCGTGGCTGTTCGGCTACCCGTTCCTGACCGCGCATGCGCAATACGTCACCTTCCCCATCGTCGGCCGGGTGCCGGCGGCGACGGCGATGGTCTTCGACCTCGGGGTCTTCGCGGTGGTGCTGGGGTCGGTGACGCTGATCGTGATCTCCATCGCCCACCAGTCGCTGCGCGTCGGCGGCCACCGCTCGCGCCCGCCGGCCGACATCGCGGCCGCCCAGGCGGCCGATATCGCCGCCGCGCGGGCCGCCGCGAAGCAGGAGGCGGAGCCGGCGGCATGACCCTGATCCTCGCCCTCGCCATCGGCGTCCTCATCGGCTCGGGCCTGTGGCTGCTGCTCCGGCCGCGGACCTTTCAGGTGATCTGCGGGCTGCAGCTGCTGTCCTACGGGGTCAACCTGTTCATCTTCGGCGTCGGCCGCCCGGTCGTCGGCGCGCCGCCGGTGATGCAGAAGGCGGGCTTCGTCGATCCTTCCGCCTATGCCGACCCGGTGCCGCAGGCGCTGGTGCTGACCGCGATCGTCATCAGCTTCGCCACCACGGCGCTGTTTCTGGTCGTGCTGCTCGCCGCCCGCGGCGCCACCGGCACTGACCACGTCGACGGCCGGGAGCGTCGGCCATGATCCGTTCCGTCCAGCTCACCCCCGAGCATCTGCTGATCGCGCCACTGCTGATCCCGCTGATCGCGGGCGCGTTCATGCTGTTCTACGACGACCGCCGCCGCTGGATGAAGTTCGGCCTCGGCCTCATCTCGGTGCTGGCGATGGGGGCGGTTTCCTGGCAACTGCTGGGCCGCGCGGGCGAGGACGCGCTGCTGCGCGTCTACCTGCTCGGCAACTGGCCGGTGCCGATGGGGATCGTGCTGGTCCTCGACCGGCTCTCGGCCATGATGGTGATGCTGACGGCGTTCCTGGCGTTGCCGGCGCTGATCTATGCCGCCGCCGGCTGGCAGGGGAAGGGGCAGCATTTCCACTCGCTGTTCCAGTTCCTGCTCTTCGGCATGAACGGCGCCTTCCTGACCGGCGACATCTTCAACCTGTTCGTGTTCTTCGAGGTGATGCTCGCGGCCTCCTACGGCCTCGTCCTGCACGGCTCGGGCGCGGCGCGCATTCGCGCAGGGCTGCACTACATCGCCATCAACCTGACCGCCTCGCTGATGTTCCTGATCGGCGTCGCGCTGATCTACGGCGTGACCGGCACGCTGAACATGGCCGAGCTGTCGCAGCTGGTCCCGCACCTGACCACGGCCGAGCGGCCGCTGTTCCATGTGGGCGCCGCGATCCTCGGCATGGCCTTCGTGACCAAGGCGGCGATCTGGCCGCTCTGCTTCTGGCTGCCGCGGACCTATACCGCGGCATCGCCCCCGGTGGCGGCGATCCTGGCGCTGATGTCGAAAGTGGGCGTCTATGCGGTCCTGCGGCTGGCGCTGCTGTTCTTCGCGCCGCAGGGCGGGGCCTCGGCGGGATTCGGCGGGCCGGTCCTGCTGACCTTCGGCATGGCGACCATGGTCTATGGCGCGGCGGGGGTGCTGGCGGTGGACGGGCTGGCGCGCAAGGCGGGCCATATCGCGCTGATCTCGTCGGGAACGCTGATCGCGGCGACCGGGGTGGCGCTGCTGGGCGGCGGGCCGCGGATGCTGGGCGGCGCGCTCTTCTATCTCGCCGGATCGACCATGGCGGTGAGCGCGCTGTTCCTGATCGACGAGATGGTGACACGCAGCAACGAGGCCGATCCCGAGGATGCCGCGCGCGAGGAGGCCGAGGACGCCGCCCGCATCGCCGCGGCCGAGGAGCTGGAATGGGGGCCGATGGGCCTCGGCGCGGTCGAGGACGACGACGCCCCGGCGGTGGCGTTGCCGGGATCGCTGGTGACGGTCGGGACGCTGTTCGCCGCCCTCGCCGCCGTGCTGGCGGGGATTCCGCCCTTCGCGGGCTTCATCGGCAAGTTCGCGATGGTCTCGGGCCTGATCGGCGGCGCGAGCGAGGCGACGAGCGTGCCGCCGGTGGCGTGGATCTTCGTGTTCGTCCTCTTCGCCTCGGGCTTCGCGGTGCTGCTGGCGCTGCTGCGCTTCGGCATGGCGCGGTTCTGGGTCGCGATCGAGGATCGCCCGCGGATCCTCGTGCTGGAGATCGCGCCCGTGGCGATCCTGCTGGCCGGGCTGTTGATGATGACGCTGCTGGCCGACCGGGCGATGACGCTGACGCTGACGGCCGCGGACGGGCTGCTCGAGGGGCGCTACGCGGCCACGGTGATGGCCGTGCGCCCGGTCGATCCCGCCGCCGCGCCCGAGGATGACAGCCGGGACGTGGCGCCATGAACGAGCTTCTGCGCCGCCCGCTGATCTCCCTCGGCCTCGTGGTGCTGTGGCTGGTGCTGGCCGGCTTCAGCATCGGCCACCTGATCCTCGGCGTCCTGATCGCCTGGCTCGCGACCCTCGCGATGCGCCCGCTGGAGCTACCGCTGAGCCCGATCCGCCGCTGGCGGCCCTTCATCCGCCTCATCGGCGTCGTCTTCGTGGACATCATCAAGTCCAACATCGGCGTGGCGCAGGTGATCCTCGCCGGGCCGGACTCGGCCTCGCAGCGGTCCGGTTTTCTCGACCTCGACCTCGAGCTGCGCGATCCGAACGCCCTCGCGCTGCTGGCGATCATCGTGACCTCGACGCCCGGAACCGCCTGGATCGACTATGATCCGGTGCAAAACCGGCTTCTGCTCCACGTCCTCGACCTCACCTCGCCGGAGGAATGGCGCGGCATCATCAAGGGGCGTTACGAGCGGCTGCTGCGGGAGACATTCGAATGATCCATGCCTTGCTCGTCTTCGCGCTCGACTACGCGTCGGTCGCCCTCGGCCTCGGCTCGGTGCTGGCGAGCTGGCGGCTGATCCGCGGCCCGCGGGCGCATGACCGCGTCCTCGGGATCGACACGCTCTACATGAACATCATGCTGCTGACGCTGGTCATCGGCATCCGCAGCGGCAGCCCGTTCTTCTTCGAGGCGGCGGCGGTCATCGCCATCCTCGGCTTCGCCACCACCGCGGCGCTGGGCAAGTTCCTGCTGCGCGGCGAGGTGATCGAATGACACATCTCGACAGCCTCCACCCCGCCATCGCGCTGATCGCGGCCGTACTGCTGATCATCGGCGCCACGCTGACGGTGATCGGCAACCTCGGCCTCGTGCGGCTGCGCAGCTTCTACGAGCGGCTGCACGCGCCCACCCTCGGCACCAGCTGGGGCACCGCCTCGACGATCATCGCATCGGCGCTGATCTTCAGTTCGCTCGGCAGCCGGCTGGTCGTCCACGAGCTGGCGATCGGCGTCTTCGTGATGGTGACCATGCCGATCGCGCTGCTGCTCCTCGGCCGTGCGGCCTATCGCCGCGATCCGGGCAAGGCGCCGCCGAGCGGGCGGCCGGCCAAGCCGATGCGCGAGGACGAGCAGCCGGTTCCCTGACGGCCGATTCGACGCGTCAGCTGTCACACCTTCCCGTGACGCAGCGTCCATGGCAGTCTCGAAGAGGCGAGCGGAGTCCCGCCAAGCCGTCGGCGGAATGTCGCTAATTCAACGGCTTGAGCGGGTAGGTTGTATCTAGGCGGTGCTACTCGCGTATGAGGCTCTTCAAACCTGTCGGAAAGGACAGGCAGGCCTGTCCAGAGTTGTGTGCTACCTCAATCTTGCACGGGCGGATAAAGAATAGATTTGATTTCAAGCCCTTTTAGCCTGTGCATTTTATTCATTCTGTCTCGGCGGATTTTCGCCATTGGGGGGCGGGCGGGCCATCCGCCCGCCCCCTCTCCGTCATCGCGCCCGCCGGTTGACCCGAGCCTCGGCAATCTGGGTGAGCTTCCGGTCGGCGGCGTATTCCTCGTCGAGGTTCTGCTGCAGCACCGCGGCCGCGTCCTCGCGTCCGAGCTCGCGCGCCCAGGCGATCAGCGTGCCGTAACGGGCGATCTCGTAATGTTCGACCGTCTGTGCCGAGGCCGCGAGCGCGCCGTCGAGGACCGACTTGTCCGAGATCTCGGCCGCGATCTCGTCGGCCTCGCGGATGATGCCGTCCATCGCGGGGCAGTCCACGCCCCTGGGCGCGAGGCCCAGCATGCCGAACACCTGCTCGAGGCGGCGGACATGACCGTCGGTCTCGTGCAGATGCGAGTCGAACGCGGCCTTGAGGTCGGGATCGGAGGCCTTGGCGCTCATCTTCGGGAGCGCCTTCAGGATCTGGTTCTCGGCGTAATAGACGTCCTGCAGCGTGTGGAGGAAGAGTTCGTCGAGAGTCTGGATGTCCTGGCTGATGACGGCCATGGGTCGCTCCTGTCGCTTGGGGCGGCCCGCCGCGGGCCGCCGTTACGGCAGTGCAACCCTCCGGGCGTGGCGCGGTTCGGCGGGGCTGACATAGTTGGGCACGGGACGGCATGGTCGGGGCGGCGAGATTCGAACTCGCGGCCTACGGCACCCAAAGCCGTCGCGCTACCAGGCTGCGCTACGCCCCGGACCGGGTCCCGCTCTAGCCCAAGGGCCGCCGCGCCGGAAGCCTCATTCGCAGGGGAGGGTGGCGTCCTGTTGCGGCAAGCGCGGATGGGCGAGGCGGCTGCCGGGCGCGAGGCCGAGGCGGTCGGCCTCGCCGGCGGCGACCTCCAGCACCATCAGCCGCGCGGGCTCCGGGTCGCCGGGCAGGGCGCCGGGCACCGGGGTCTCGTCATGCGGGACGGCGCCCTCATGGACGTGCCGCACCTCGCCCCTCGCGTCGATGAAGACCATGTCGAGCGGGATCAGCGTGTTGCGCATCCAGAAGGCGACCGGCTGCGGCGTCTCGTAGATGAAGAGCATCCCGGTGCCGGGGTCGAGATGCTCGCGGAACATCAGCCCGCGGGCACGCGTCTCGGGCGTGTCGGCGAGTTCGACCGCGACCTCGATGCGCTCGCCACCGGGCAGGGCGAAGACCGCGCGATCCTCGGCGCAGGCGACGGCTGCGGGGGGCTCCGTCGCCGCGACGGCGGCCGGGGCGGCGAGCAGCGCGAGCGCGAGGCAGAGCGGGCGTCTCATGCCGATCCCGCCACGAGGCGCGGGCGCCCGTCCAGATGCGCGGCGTCATCGGCCACGGGCAGAGGAGCGTCCCCGGCCGTTGCCGCCGGGCGGTCCCAGGCGCCGATTTGCGCCGCCATCGGCCCGCGCTGGCCGCTCACCACCCGCAGCGCCACCGCCTCGCCCACGGCGAGGTCGGAGAAGCCGCCGTGGCGCAGCACCTCGACATGCAGGAACACGTCGCCGGTCTCGCCGAACAGGGTGGCGAAGCCGAAGCCCTTGGCCTTGTCGAACCATTTCACCCGCGCCGCACGCCAGGGCAGCAGCGCAAGCGCCGCCTGATCACAGCCCGCGAGATCGGCGATCGCGGGCTGCGCGTCGGGGGCTGGCGCCGTGATCTCCAGCACCGCCACCGCCTGCCGCCCGCGCCGGGTCGGCACCACGGTCGCGCGGATGCGGGCGCCATCGGTAACCGAGCTCTGGCCGAAGTTCCGCAGGACGTTGGCGTGCAGCAGGATGTCGGGCCCGCCCGCGGCGTCGAGGATGAAGCCGAAGCCCTTGTCCGGGTCAAACCACTTGATCTGCCCGGTTATCTCACAAGGCTCGCCGACGGCTTCCATTTCCCCAACCCGCTGCAATCGTCACTCGGCGGTAACATTTCTCAAGCTCTGCGGGAGGCGGGGCCGGGTTTCAAGGGTTAAGCCGCTGAATCCTCCAGGCGCCCGCACCCGAGTCGACCCGCTCGCCAGCTTCCGCCGATGCGTCGCCCGCAGCGCGCGACCAGCGAAACCGGTCGTGCAACCGGAAGGCGCCATCGGCCCAGAACTCGATCTCGACCGGGCGGATGCGGAACCCGCCCCAGTGCGGCGGCCGCGACGGGGCCAGCCCGTGCCGCAGCCCCTCCCGCGCGACGCGGGCCATCAGCGCGGTGCGGCTCTCGAGCGGGCGGCTCTGGTCCGAGGCCCAGGCGCCGATCCGGCTCTCGAGCGCGCGCGAGGCGTAATAGGCGTCGGCCTGCGGGCCTTCCTCGCGGGTGACGGTCCCGCGCACGCGGACCTGGCGGCGCAGCGACTTCCAGTGCAGCACGAAGGCGGCTTTGCCGGTGGCGGTGATCTCGATGGTCTTCGCGCTCTCGTAGTTGGTGTAGAAGACGAAGCCGCCCTCGCGCCCGCCGCGCGGCTGCTCGATCTCCTTCAGCAGCACCATGCGGACGTTCGGCATGCCGTCCGCATCCACCGTCGCGAGGGCCATGGCCGAGGGATCGTTCACCTCCGCGATCTCGGCCTCGGTTAGCCAGGCCTGCGCAATCGCAAACGGGTCGTCGCCCGCGAAAATCCCGCTGCGTTCGGACATTGCTTGATGCCTCCCGGCCTTTCGCCTAATCGTGCCGAACCTGAAGGATCAGCGAGGGCAGGGCATGTCAAGCGACGGGGGGGGCGGGCAACGGACCCCGCTGATGCAGGGCAAGCGCGGCCTCGTCATGGGCGTCGCCAACGAGCGCTCGATCGCCTGGGGGATCGCGCAGGCCCTCGCGGCCGAGGGCGCGACCCTGGCCTTCTCCTATGTGGGCGAGCATCTGCAGAAGCGGGTCGAGCCGCTGGCCGCCTCGCTGGGCGTGCCGCTGGTCCTGCCCTGTGACGTCGGCGACGACGCCTCGATGGACGCGCTGTTCGCGCGGCTGCAGGAGGAGTGGGGCGGCCTCGACTTCATCGTCCACGGCATCGCCTATTCCGACAAGGAGCAGCTGCGCGGCCGCTACGCCGATACGAGCCGCGAGAACTTCCGTATCACGATGGACATCTCGGTCTACAGCCTCGCCGCCGTCACCCGCCGCGCCGCCGCGCTGATGCCTGAGGGCGGCAGCATCCTGACGCTCACCTATTATGGGGCCGAGCGGGTGATGCCGCATTACAACGTGATGGGCGTGGCCAAGGCGGCGCTCGAGGCGAGCGTGCGTTATCTGGCCGAGGACCTCGGCAAGGACGGGATCCGCGTGAACGCCATCAGCGCCGGGCCCATCAAGACGCTGGCCGCGTCGGGCATCGGCGATTTCCGCTACATCATGAAGTGGAACGAGCTGAACTCGCCGCTGCGCCGCAACGTGACGCAGGCCGATGTCGGCAAGTCGGCGCTCTACCTGCTCTCGGACCTCGGCTCGGGCGTGACCGGCGAGGTGCATCACGTCGATGCGGGCTATCACGTGGTCGGCATGAAGGCCGTGGACGCGCCCGACATCGCCGCGCCTGGCGGCAAGGACGAGTGACGCGGCCCGACTGACATGGACGCGATCAGCCTCGCGCAACTGACGCTGTTTGCGGGCACCCTCGCGCTTGCGATCCTGTCGCCGGGGCCGGGCATCATCGCCTGCGCGCAGGCCGCCATGTCACGGGGTCGCGAGCGGGCGATGCCCTTCGCCCTCGGCCTCGCCTTCGGCGCGTCGCTCTGGGGACTGTTGGCGCTGTTTGGGCTGTCGGTGCTGTTCCGGCTGGTGCCGCAGCTTCTCGTTCTGATGAAGATCGCGGGCGGGGTCTACCTGCTCTGGGTCGCCTGGAAGATGTGGCGCCACGCGGCCGATCCGCTGCCCGACCTGGCGGCGGTGCAGGGCGGTCCGGGTTTCCTCTCGGGCATGGCGCTGAACCTGTCGAACCCCAAGCCCGCGCTCTTCTACGGGGCGGTGCTGCTGTCGATCTTCCCCGGCCTTCACGGCTTTGCCGGGCCGGCGCTGATCTACCTCGTGTCGCTGACCTGCGAGCTTGTGTTCTACGTTCTCGTCACGCTGCTGATGTCCACCGGCCCGATGCGGCGGCGCTATTTCGGCGCCAAGACCTGGATCGACCGCATCGCCGCGGGGCTGATCGGCGCCCTCGGCGTGACGCTGATCCTCCGCCACTGACACAAGGAGCACCCGATGGCCCGACCCCGCCCCGACCGCCTGCCGCATGAGAAGGGCTTTCATGTCAGCTGGGACCAGCTCCACCGCGACGCCCGCGCGCTCGCCTGGCGGCTCGACGGCGAGGGGCCGGGCGAGGGCGGCAGCTGGCGCGCGGTGGTGGCGATCACGCGTGGCGGCATGGTCCCGGCGATGATCGTGGCGCGCGAGATCGACATCCGCACGATCGACACGATCAGCGTGAAGTCTTACCTCAAGGGCGAGCAGGGCGAGCTTCGCGTGCTGAAGGCCCCGGACGCCGGGCTGATGGGCGACGGCGAGGGGATTCTCGTGGTGGATGACCTCGTGGACAGCGGCCGCACGCTGGAGCTGGTCCGCAGCCTCTATCCCAAGGCGCATTTCGCGACCGTCTACGCCAAGCCCAAGGGCAAGCCGATGGTCCAGACCTATGTGACCGAGGTGAGCCAGGACACTTGGATATTCTTCCCCTGGGACATGGCGCTGCAATATGTCGAGCCCTACCGGGGCAGCGATTGACTGCAAGGACGGAGAACGGAAGGCTGACCGAACTGCTCATCGAGGGCGAGGCCCGCCCGGCCAGCAGTGGGCACATTACCGCGCGCGAGAACCCCGCCAACGGCCAGCCGGCCGGCAAGGCCGCCGCTGCGAGCGTGGCCGATGCGCTCGCCGCGGTGGCCGCGGCCGAGGCCGCCTTTCCCGCCTGGGCCGCGACGCCCCCGACCGAGCGGCGCAGGCTGCTCAACCGCACCGCCGACATCATGGATGCGAAGTCCGGCTATGCCGAGGAATCCTTCGGGCCGGTCAAGCCGATCATCCGGGTGCGCGACGAGGACGAGGCGGTCCGTGTGGCCAACGACACCGAATACGGCCTCTCCGCCGCCGTCTTCAGCCAGGATGTGCGCCGCGCCATGAGGGTGGCCGAGCGCATCGAGAGCGGCATCGTCCATATCAACGGCCCGACCGTGAATGACGAGCCGCAGATGCCGTTCGGCGGGGTGAAAGGCTCAGGCTTCGGGCGCTTCGGCGGGGGGGCCGGGATCGCCGAGTTCACCAGTCTCCGCTGGGTCACGATCGAGGACCCGGCGCAGCACTACCCGTTCTGAGCCCGGCTCAGGCGGTCGCGAGGACACCCCAGACGACCGCCAGGACGAGGACGCAGGCGGCGACACCTGCAACACGCCTGATGGTGCGCCGCGCGCGTCGTAGCACCGCCTCCGCCGCAAGCACAAAGGCGACGCCGAGCGCGAGGGCGGCGAGGTAGTCCTCGGCGCCCCAGTCCATGCCGGGAACCACGCCCGACAGGAGGGCGGGGAGCAGGACCAGCAGCGCGGGGACGGACCAGACGGCCACGCGGCCGGGTACCGTCATGCCGGTTCCCTCGGGCGGAGCGGATCGGTTCACCGGCGAGGGGCTGCAGGCTCCTTCGCCGCCGCCATTGCGCGCAAGGCCTCGGCCGCCTTCTTCTCGCGGCGCAGGCGCTGCGCGTGCTCGACGCGCGCCCGCTGCTTCATCGCGGAAATCTCGTCAGGCGAACTGGTCTCGACCATCTCGTAGGCGCGCAGGTTCTGGTGCATGGCTCTCCCTTCCTTCGCGCGGGCGACTCGCGTCCTCTGGCCCCCTCAGTCTGGCGGCATCCGCGGCGGCGTGTCCAATGGATTGGGACCGTCATCCTCGGTGCCGGGAATGCGGTCGTCGCGTGGCTCCTCCGGGCGGCGTTCCCGCGGGTCGCGCTCGGGCTGGACCGGGTTGCGGGCCATCCTGTCCTCCGGGCTCAGGCGGTGGTCTTGCCGGGATCTGGCGTATTGACCGACTTGTCGGTCCCCGGCACGTCATCGGGCTGCTTGCGCTCCCGCGCGGCGCGGTTCTTGCCCTCGATGCGCTTGTTGCGCTCGGCCTCCTCCGGGGTGGTCTCCTCCGGCGGGTTCACATGGGCGGGGTTGATGCGGGTCATGGGATGTCCTCCTGTCGTGGATCAACGGACAGGGTGCGGTGGGGGTTCCGGCGCTACCCGTTCCCCCGCACGAACCGCGCCGCGCCCTCGGCCGCGCGCATCAACGCCCGCGCCTTGTTCTCGGTCTCGGCGAACTCGGCCTCGGGGTCGCTGTCCAGCACCACGCCGCCGCCGGCCTGGACATACAGCACGCCGTGCTTCACCACCCCGGTCCTGAGCGCGATGCACATGTCCATCTCGCCATTCGCCGCGAAATAGCCGACCGCGCCGCCATAGACGCCGCGCTTTTCCGGCTCCAGCTCGTCGATGATCTCCATCGCCCGGACCTTCGGCGCGCCCGAGACGGTCCCCGCCGGCAGCCCCGCCAGTAGCGCCGAGAGCGCGTCCTCGCCCCCGCGAAGCTCGCCCACCACGTTCGACACGATATGCATGACGTGGCTGTAGCGCTCGATCACGAAGCTCTCGGTCGGCCGCACCGTGCCGATCTTCGCCACCCGGCCGACGTCGTTGCGGCCGAGGTCGAGCAGCATGAGGTGCTCGGCCCGCTCCTTCTCGTCGGCCAGAAGCTCCGCCTCAAGGGCGCGGTCCTCCTCCGGGGTCGCGCCGCGCGGGCGGGTGCCGGCGATGGGGCGGATCGTCACCTCGCCGTCGCGCAGCCGCACGAGGATCTCGGGCGAGGCGCCGACGATGTGGAAGCCGCCGAGGTTGAGGTAGAACATGAAGGGCGAGGGGTTGGTGCGGCGCAGGCTGCGGTAGAGCGCGAAGGGCGGCAGCGGGAAATCCATCGCCCAGCGTTGCGAGGGCACGACCTGGAAGATGTCGCCGGCGCGGATGTAGGCCTTGGCCGTCTCCACCGCCGCGAGATAATCCGCCCGTGCGAAGTTAGACCGCGGCGCGCCGAGTTCCGCGCGATCCCCCAGCATCCGCGGCTCGGTCGGGAGCCGGTCGAGCGACCGGAGCGCCTCCATCACCCGCTCGGCCGCCTGCGCGTAGGCCGCCCGGGCGGGCACGCCCGGATCGTGCCATGCAGGCGCACAGAGCGTCACCTCGCCTTTCACCCCGTCCAGCACCGCCACGACCGAGGGCCGCATCAGCATTGCGTCGGGCACGCCCAGCGTGTCGGGCGGGCAGTCGGGCAGGTGCTCGACCTGCCGGATCATGTCGTAGCCGAGATAGCCGAAGAGGCCCGCCGCGACCGGCGGGATGCCCTCGGGCATCTCGATCCGGCTCTCGGCCAGCAGCGCGCGGAGGCTGTCGAGCGGCGCCCGGCTGTCCGCCTCGAAGCGGTCCTCCCAGCGGGCGTTGCGGTTGATCTCGGCCGTCTCGCCCCGGCAGTGCCAGACCAGATCGGGCTTCATCGCCACGATGGAATAGCGGCCGCGGACCTCGCCGCCGGTCACGCTCTCCAGCATCACGCTCATCGGCCCGGCGTCGGCCAGCTTCAGCATCAGGCTGACCGGCGTGTCGAGGTCGGCGGCGAGCCGCGCGGTGACGAGCTGGTTCTGGCCCCGCGCCCAGGCCGCCTCGAAGGCCTCGAAGGCGGGCGCGAGTTCCATCAGAGCTGCGCGTCCACCGCCGCCGCGACCTGCGGGTTCAGCCGCAGGCCGTGCGCCTGCGTCAGCGCCTGCGTGTGATAGGTGAACACGTCCTCGGCGATCGAGCGCGAGAGCGTCCGCTCGACCGCGGCGCGGACCATGCCGGTCTCGGGCGCGGTCTCGTCGGCGCCGTGGATGGCGTCGAGCATGACGAGGAACACCCGCTCGCCCTCGTCCACGAGCGCGATCTCGCCAGGCTCGTCGAGCGCGAAGGCGCGGGTCACGACCGCGCCGGGCAGGCCCTCGATCACCCCGTCACGGCCGAGGCCGGTCGCCTGCTGCGCCTGGGGCAAAGCATGGGCGCTGATCGCCTCAAGGCGCAGCTCGTCGCCGATGGCCAGCAGCCGCTTCTTCGTCTCGGCGGCGGTCCAGTCGGCCAGCACCTGCTCGCGAGCCTCCTCGAAGGGGATCACCGCGGGCGGCGTCAGCGCGTCCAGGCGCAGGGCGAAGATGCCGCCGTCCTCGAGCTCCATCGCCTCGGCATAGTCCCCCTCGGTCACCGCCGCCGCGGCGGTGCGGAACGAGGGATAGGCCGCGATGCTGCCGGCCTCCGGCGCCGCATCGGCCTGCCATTCGATGGTGCCGAGTTCCATCGGCGTCTCCTCGGCCAGCTGCTCGAGGGTCGCGCCGCCGGCCAGATGGTCGCTCACCTCGGAGGCGAGGGCCACGATGTCGCGGCGCGCGCGGTCGGCGGCGGCCTCGGTGCGCAGGTCGTCGCGAGCGGCCTCGAAGGGGATGTCGATCGGGTCAAGAATCGCGTTGATCGAGATCAGCGCCGGCCCGAGCGGGGTCTCGACCGGTCCGATGACGCCGTTGTCGGGCGCGGCGAAGACCGCCGGACCGGCCGCGCCAAGCTGGGCTTCGGTGACTTCGCCAAGGTCGATGTCGGCGCGGGTGAGGCCGCGCTCGGCCACGAGACCGTCGAAATCGACCTCGCCCGCGTCGAGCCGCGCCTTCGCCTCGGCCGCGGCCTCGGCGGAGGGATAGACCAGCCGGTCCACCATGCGCCGCGCGGGCTGCTGGAACTCGGCCCGGTTGGTCTCATAGACCTGCCGCAGCGCCTCCTCGTCCAGCTGCACCGTCGGCTCCAGCATCTCGGGGGTCACCCAGGCATAGGTGATGGTCCGGGTCTCGGATGCGGTGAAGCGCTCGGGGTTGGCCTGCCACCAGGCTTGCAGCGCGGCCTCGTCGGGGGGCGCCACGGCCTCGGTCAGCAGCGCGGGGGTGATCTCCATCCAGGACAGGTCGCGGGTCTCGGTCAGCCAGCCCGTCGCTGCCTCGACCGCGCCCGTGGGGGCCGCGACGCCGCCCGCGATGGCCTGCTGGAGCAACTGCCCGGCCTCGTCCATCCGCAGGTTCTGCTCGAAATCCGCCACGGTCATTCCCTGGCGGCGCAGCACGTCGGCATAGACCGCCGGGTCGAAGCTGCCGAAGCCGCTGAAGGCCGGGGCCTGCATGATCTGCGCGGCCACGCGCGCATCGCCGACCGAGAGGCCGATCTCGCGCGCCTCCGCCTCGAGCGCGGCCGAGGCGATCAGCCGCGACTGCACGGCCTGCGGCAGCCCGAAGCCGCGCGCCTCCTCGCCCGTCAGGCGCTCCCCGGTCTGCGCGGTGATGGCGTCGATCTCGGCCCCGAGCGCGCGGGCGTATTCGCCCGCGGTGATGTCCACGCTGCCGACGCTGCCGATCGCCTGGCGCGAGCCGCCGGTGAAGCTGGTGACGCCCCAGCCGCCGAGGCCGAGCAGCAGCAGGCCCACGAGGATCCAGTTGATGAGCGACTTTCCGCGGCGCCTGACCATGCCTGCCGTTCCTTCCTCGTTTCCGCCGCCGTCCTAGCCAGCGGCCCCCGCCGCGGCAACCCTCGCGCCCGGCACCGTTGCGAGGCGGCGGCCGAGTTCCTCGATGCCTTGCGCGTCGATATTGGCGAAGGCGATGCGCAGATGGCGCGCGGCGGCGGGGTCGTCCACGGGCATGAACATCGTGCCCGGCAGCAGCAACACGCCCGCATCGCGCACGAGACGGGGCGCGAGGTCGGCCGCGCTCTCGGCGAAGGGGTGTTCCACCCAGGCGAAATAGGCGCCGCAGCCCTTGACGCGCCAGCCGGACAGCGCCGCCATGACCCGCCGCGTGGCCTCCGCCCGCGCTAGAATCTCGCGCCGCTCGCCCGCGAGCCAGTCGCCGAGGTTCCGCATTCCCCAGAGGGCGCCGATCTGGCCCAGTTGCGAGGTCGAGATGGCGACGGTGTCGAGGAACTTCTCTACCTCGACCAGCCGCGCCTCGGAGGCGACGAGCGCGCCGACGCGGTGGCCGGTGAGGCGGTAAGCCTTGGAGAAGCTGTAGAGCTGGATCACATCCCGGCCCCAGTCGGGATCGCGGAGCAGGTCGTGGACGGGGCCGCCGCTGCGGCTGTCGAAGTCGCGATAGGTCTCGTCGAGGACCAGCGCCAGCCCGCGGGCGCGGGCGAGGCGGTGGAAGGCGGACAGCGTCGCGGCCGGGTATTCGGCCCCGGCGGGGTTGTTGGGCGTCACCAGCACGATGGCGCGGGTGCGGCCGGTCACGAGCCGCGCGGCTGCCTCGGCCTCGGGCACCATGCCCGGCCCGCAGGCGAGCGGCACCGCCCGGATCCCCTGCATGTCGAGCCACATCTTGTGGTTGAAATACCACGGCACCGGCAGGATCACCTCGTCGCCCGGCCCGGCGAGCGTGGCGATGGCGGCGCAGAAGGCCTGGTTGCAGCCCTGCGAGATGGCGACGTTGGCGGGGCGGATGTCGGCGGCATAGGCGCGCGACCACTCGGCGGCGACGGTCTCGCGCAGGTCGGGGTTGCCGAGGACCGGGCCGTAGAGATGCGCCTCGGGGCGGGTGAGGGCGGCCTCGGCGATGGCCTGCCGCAGCGGCTCGGGCGGGGGCTCGACCGGGGCGGCCTGGCTGACGTTGAGCAGGGGGCGCGTCAGGTCCGGCGGCGTGGCCGCGAGCCAGCGGCGGGCCTCCATCACCGGCGGGCGGAAGGTCGCGGCGAGGGCGGGGTTGAGCGGCGCGGTCGTCATCGGGCCGCGGGCCGCGCGAGGTCGGCAGGGATGGCGAGGTCGGGGGCGGGATGGCCGCCCCGCGGCACGGGGGCCGCTTCGGGCAGGCCGCCGGGGGCCGGGGCGAGGCGGTCGATTGGGGCGAGCGCCGGGGGTTCTGCGGCTGCGGTTGGATCGGTGAAGGTCGCAGGCTCGTTTGCGGTCGGAGACACGGCGGGCTCTGGTGTCGTCAGCCTCGGTTCCGAGGCCGAGGATGTGGCGGCTGCCGGAGTGGACGGTGCCACGTCCGAAGCCGTGGACGGTTCGCCCGGCTCGGCCGCTGGGGCAGGGGCCTGCGGTGCGTCCGTTAGGTCCTCAACAGCTTCGCCAGGTGGATCGCCTGCTCCCGCGCCGTTGTCCGTTGTCTCTGGCTGGATTGCCTGACCGGCGGCGTCAGTCGGTGTGGTTGCCTCGGGAGTGGTTGCTGGGGCTTCCGACGGCTCGGCTCCGGTGTCAGGCGCCGGCGCGGGGGCATCCGCCTCCGCATCGGCGGCCGCAGTCTCGGGAGCGGCGGGCGGCGCGACCGCCTCCGGCTCGGCGTCTGGCGGCTCTGCCTCCACGACCTCGGTCGCGGCTGGCACAGCCTCCGCAGCCTCGCTCTCCGCCTCCACCAGCCTTGCATTCTCCGCAGCGGTCGCCTCGGACTCCGCCACGACCCCCACCGGCGCCGCTTCGGCCACCGCCCGCTCCGGCTGCGGCGCTGCCAGCGACACCGCGGCAAGCGTTGCGCCGCACAGCACGATCCCGTGCACCAGACCCGTGCCGAAGCCGCCCGCCATCCTGCCCTCCCGGTGGCGCCGGGTTGACCCTCCGGCGCGTTCCGGCACATCTATAGCGATCGCCCCGCCGGGGTAACAACCCGCGACCGGACATCCGTCATGATCCTGCTGATCGACAATTACGACAGCTTCACCTGGAACCTCGTCCACCTGCTGGGCGCGGCCCGGGCCGAGGTCGCCGTCCACCGCAACGACAGCCTGACCGTCGAGCAGGCGCTGGCCCTCGGCGCATCCGGGCTGGTCATCTCGCCCGGCCCGTGCAACCCGGCCCGCGCCGGCATCTGCGTGCCGCTGATCCGCGCCGCCGCCGAGGCGGGGCTGCCCGTGCTCGGCGTCTGCCTCGGCCATCAGGCCATCGGCGAGGCCTTCGGCGGCCGCGTGGTCCCGGCGGTCCGCCCGGTCCACGGCAAGACCGACCGCATCGCCCATGACGGCAGCGGCGTCTTCGCGGGCCTGCCCTCGCCCCTCGAGGCGACGCGCTACCATTCCCTCTGCGTCGAACCGGGAAGCCTGCCCGACTGCCTGCGCGTGACCGCCACCGCAGACGACGGCACCATCATGGGCCTGATCCACCGCAGCCTCCCCGTCGAGGGCCTGCAGTTCCACCCCGAGAGCATCGCCAGCCAGCACGGCCGCGCCATGATCGAGACCTTCCTGTCCCGCTGCAACGGCCCCGAGAGGGCCGCCGCATGACCGACATCCGCCCGCTCATCGGGCTTGCCGCCGCCCGGCCCCTTACGGGCGACGAGGCGGAGGCGGCCTTCGGCGCCCTCTTCGACGGCGCCGCGACCCCGGCCCAGATCGGCGGCCTCCTGATGGCCATGCGCGTGCGCGGCGAGACGGTGGAGGAGATCGCCGCGGCCTCCCGCGCGATGCGCGCCCGGATGCACCGCGTCAAAGCGCCGCAGGGGGCCATCGACATCGTCGGCACCGGCGGCGACGGCAAGGGCACGCTGAACATCTCGACCGCCGCGGCCTTCGTGGTCGCGGGCGCGGGCGTGCCGGTCGCCAAGCACGGCAACCGCAATCTCAGCTCGAAATCCGGCTCGGCCGATGCGCTGAGCCATCTCGGCATCGACATCGCCGCGCCCGTCTCGGCCGCGGCGCAGGTCCTCGCCGATTGCGGCATCTGCTTCATGATGGCGACCAGCCACCATCCCGCCATGCGCCATGTCGGCCCGGCGCGAACCGAACTGGGAACGCGCACGATCTTCAACATCCTCGGCCCGCTCACCAACCCCGCAGGCGTGCGGCGGCAGCTGACGGGCGTGTTCTCGGCCGACTGGATCCGGCCGATGGCCGAGGTGCTGGATGCGCTCGGCTCCGAGGCCGCCTGGCTGGTCCACGGCCGCGACGGCACCGACGAGCTGTCGATCGCGGGCCCCTCGCAGGTGGCGGCGCTGAAGGACGGCGCGGTGACGGAGTTCGAGGTGACGCCCGCCGATGCGGGCCTGCCCGAGCATCCGTTCGAGCGGATCGTCGGGGGCAACCCGGCCGAGAACGCCGCCGCCCTGCGCCGCCTGCTCGACGGCGAGCGCGGCGCCTATCGCGACGCGGTGCTGCTGAATGCGGCCGGTGCGCTGGTGGTGGCGGGCGTGGCGGCAGACCTGCGCGAGGGCGCGGCGCGGGCGGCCGAGAGCCTCGATTCCGGCGCGGCGCTCGCGCGGCTCCGGGCGCTCGCAACGGCGCAGCCTGCGCCGCGCGAGGATTGATGCAGGCCGGACGAGCCGCCGTGTCGCAAGGGGATGCGCCCTCGCGGGCGAGCGCGCCGATCCCGCCCGCGGCATGGGCGCATCTGCCGTTCTTCCACGACACCTGGCCCGCGCTTTCCCGGCGGCTGGCGGGGGAGGGTGCCTGGCTTCCCGGCCCCGCGCGGGTTTTTGCCGCGTTCGAGGCTGTTCCGCCGTCTGCGGTTCGCGTGGTGATCCTCGGGCAGGACCCCTATCCGACGCCCGGCCATGCGGACGGCCTCGCCTTCTCGGTCGCGCCGGGGATCGCGCCGCCCCGCTCGCTGGCCAACATCTTCGCCGAGATGGAGGCCGACCTCGGGACGCGCCCCCGCGACGGCCATCTCGGCCATCTCGCCCGGCAAGGGGTGCTGCTTCTCAACACCTGCCTCTCGGTGCCGGCCGGCGCCGCCGGCGGCCATGCGCGCCTCGGCTGGCAGCCGCTCGCGCGCGAGGCCGTGGCCGAGACGCAGCGCCACGGGCCGCTGGCCTTCGTCCTCTGGGGCGCCCAGGCGGCGAAAGCCGTCGAGGGCCTGCCGCGCGCCGCCGACTTCGTGGCCGCGAGCCCGCATCCCTCGCCGCTCTCGGCCCGGCGCGGCTTCTTCGGCTCGCGCCCGTTCAGCCGGGTGAATGCCTGGCTGGCAGAGCATCGCCCCCCGGCGATCGACTGGACCGGCGCATGAGCGACGCCCCAGAGGAGGCGGTGCGCGCGGTCTGGCCCGGGCTCTCCGCGACCACGCCGCCGAAGTCGTCGGCGGCTGCGCTGCCCCCGCCCGATGCCGACCTCGCGCCGTTCCTCGAGGCCCGCATCCCCGGGCCCGAGGGTCCGACCTGGGCCGGTCGCCGCCGCGACCTCGCGCGGCATTTCCGCGATCTGCAGCCCGAGTTCGCGGGCCGCCTGCGGATCGCGCATCTGCTCGCCTGCTGCATCGTCGCCCTGCGCCGTCAGCCGAAAAGCCGCGCCGCACTGACCCTCTTCCACCGCATCACCGCCGAGCACGGGCCGGTGGTCGCGCCCGAGATGAACCTGCGCTGGCTCACCTCCGTCTGCGACACCTTCTGCGATTTCGGCACGCCGCGCGACCGGGCCATCGGGCTGTCCGGCACGCTGATCGCCAACTTCGTCAAGCTGGCCGAGACCGAGCGCCGGATGTTCACCGCCCCGCGCCCCTGGCCGCCGGAGCGGGCCTTCGTCGCTGGCGGGCCGCTGTTTGACGGGGTGATCTGCTACTGGGTCGGCAAGGGCGACATGATCGCCAACCTGCTCGACCGCGCCAACGCGGTCCTGACGATGAAGGCCGCGGCGGCGCCATTCACCCGCGAGGTGCTGGGTCGTCTGCTCGAGCACGATACCGTCCTGCGGCGCATGGTCGAGGTGAACGACGGCCGGGTCTTCCCGCTCGCCCCGAAGGAGCGGCTGGAGGCCGCCCGGCGGATGATGTCGGACCTCTAGCGTCAGGCGGCCGCGAGCGCCGCCACGATCGGGGCGAAGTCCGCCGCCTTGAGGCTGGCCCCGCCGACGAGCGCGCCGTTCACATGGGCAATGGCGAAGATTTCCCTGGCGTTCGAGGCTTTCACCGAGCCGCCGTAGAGCAGTGTCATGTCGGCGCCATCCTCGAAGCGCGCGGAAAGCCTCTCGCGCATCAGCGCGTGAACCTCGGCGATCTGCTCGGCGGTCGGCGTGCGGCCCGAGCCGATGGCCCAGACCGGCTCATAGGCGATCACCGTGTTGCCGGCGCTGGCCCCTTCCGGAACCGATCCGGCAAGCTGGCGCGCGATCACGTCCAGCGTCTCGCCGGCGTCACGCTGCGCGTCGGTCTCGCCCACGCAGATGATCGCGGTCAGGCCCATCCCATGCGCCGCCCCGGCCTTGGCGGCGACCTGGGCGTCGGTCTCGCCGTGATCGGCGCGGCGCTCGGAATGGCCGAGGATCACATGGCTTGCGCCCGCGTCCTTCAGCTGCGCGGCCGAGATGTCGCCGGTATGCGCGCCGGACGCCTTCGCGTGGCAGTCCTGTCCGCCAACCATGACGCCGCCCTGCACCTGCGCGGCCATGGCGGCGATCAGGGTCGCGGGCGGGCAGATCAGCACGCCGCAGCCCTCGGGCGCGGTGAGGGCATCAACCTCGGCCAGCGAGGCCGTGGTGCCGTTCATCTTCCAGTTGCCGGCTGCAAGTTTCCGCGGCGCCATGTCGCCCTCCTGTCTGGTGCGGGACCGGGGGTAGGCGAGCGTGAGGCGGGGATCAAGGGCGCGGCGTCACGCCGGCGCTCGGCTGCCCTCGACCGAAAAGGCCACCGACTCGCCGCAGCCGCAGGCGTCGGTGACATTGGGGTTGCGGAAGCGGAAGCCAGAGTCGAGCAGGCCCGTCTCGAAGTCGATCTCGGTCCCGAAGAGGAACATCTGCGCCATCGGCGCGACGAGGACGCGGGCGGCGCCCTGCTCGATCACCTCCTCGGAGGGGTTCGCCGTCTCGGCCAGTTCCATGGTGTATTCCATGCCCGCGCAGCCGCCCTTCTTGAGGCCGATGCGCAGACCGAAGGCCCCCTTCGACGCCATCAGCGCGGCGATGCGCGCCTCGGCGGCGGGGGTCATGGTGACGGGCGACTTGCCGGGGATCGAGAACATGGACGCGCTCCTTTGGGCTCAAGGTAGGGGTGGCGGGCCTCTGCCGCAAGCCGGGCATGGTTGACTTGCGGCGCGCTCGCGTTGCTAGTCGCGTCGGTTTCGCAGGAGGGACTCGCATGACCGGAACGGAGAAGGGGCCGGTCAGCACGCGGCTGGCACGCGGCGACGTGACCCTCGCGCTGCATGAATGGGGCGCGGCGCAGGCCGGGCCGCCGCTGGTGCTGCTCCATGCCACTGGCTTTCACGGCCGCATTTGGGACCGCGTGGTCGCGGGGCTGGGGCAGCGCCGCGTCATCGCGGTCGATCAGCGCGGCCACGGCGGCAGCGACGCGCCGCCACTCACCGACTGGCGCGACTTCGCGGACGACCTTGCCGCGGTGCTGGAGCGGCTGGACCTTGGGGATGCGACGGTGGTCGGTCACTCGATGGGCGGCGCGGCGGCGCTGATCGCCGCCGCGGGGCGGGCGGCGGAGCGCATCGGCCGGCTGATCCTGATCGACCCGGTGGTGCCCCCGATCCGCCACTATCGCGAAGGCATCAACCCGATGGCGACCCCTCCCGGCGGCACCCACCCCATCGCCCGCCGCCGCGCCCGCTTCGAGGACGCCGCCGCGATGCAGGCCGCGCTGGGCGCGCGGGTGCCCTATGCGCTGTTCGATCGCGCCGTCCTCAGGGACTACTGCACCCACGGCACCCGCCCGGCCAAGGACGGCGGCGTCACCCTCGCCTGCGCGCCGGAATGGGAGGCGCGGGTCTATGACACGATGCTGGGCTTTGCGCATGTCCACGAACTGCTGCCACAGGTGGGTCAGCCCGCGCTGGTCATCCGCGCCATGCCGCCGCAAACGGAGGCCGACAGCCGCGATTTCCGCTTCTCGCCGACCGATCCCGACCTCGCGGCGGCGCTGCCCTACGGCCGCGACCTGCCGCTGCCGCAGCACACGCATTTCCTGCCCATGGAAGCGCCTCAGTTCACCGCGGGGCTGATCCTGGCGGGGGAGGCGGCGCTCACGCCTTGACGCCCCGCGGTCAGATGAACCCGAGTTCCAGCCGCGCCTCGTCCGACATCATGTCCATCCCCCAGGGCGGGTCGAAGGTCATGTGCACGTCCACCTGCCTCACGCCGGGAATCGCGTTCACCGCATCCGCGACCCAGCCGGGCATCTCGCCCGCGACCGGGCAGCCCGGCGCCGTGAGGCTCATGCGGATCGTGACCTCGTTCGCGTCGTCGATGGTGATCGTGTAGATCAGGCCGAGGTCATAGATGTTGACCGGGATCTCGGGGTCGTAAACCGACCGGCAGGCTTCCACCACGCTGTCGTAGAGCGGATGGTCCACGGTCGAGGGTTCGATGAGCGGCTTGCCCTCGGCGGGCGCCGCGGCGGTCTGAGGCTGCATCTGCCGCTCCTTCGCAATATCCGACCGATCATATAGGTCTTGACCCGGCCCCGGTCCAGCCCGCCGGCTTGCCGCGCCGCCGGAAATCGGCCAAGACGCAGTGCGACCGCCTCCTCCGGGATTTCTCATGGCGAAGATCGCCTTCCTGCTCCTCGCCCACAAGGACCCCCGCGGCGTGATCGCGCAGGCGCAGCGGCTGACCGCGACGGGAGACTTCGTCGCGATCCATTTCGATCGCCGTGCGAGACCCGAGGACTTCGCCGCGATCCGCGGCGCGCTTGGTGACAACCCCAACGTCGCCTTCGCCGCCCGCCGCCACCGTTGCGGCTGGGGCCAGTGGTCGCTGGTCGCGGCCACCCTCGCGGCCTTGCGCGCGGCGCTGACGGGTTTTCCGGCGGCGACGCATTTCTACATGCTCTCCGGCGACTGCATGCCGATCAAGCCGGCCGAATACGTCCATGCCTGGCTCGACCGCGAGGACGCCGACTTCATCGAGAGCTTCGACTTCTTCACCTCGGGCTGGATCAAGACCGGCTTCCGCGAGGAGCGGCTGATCTACCGCCATCCCTTCAACGAGCGCACCAACAAGCGGCTGTTCTACCTCTTCTACGAGGTTCAGCGCCGCCTCGGCCTGACCCGGCCGCTGCCGCAGGGGCTCAGGATGATGATCGGCTCGCAATGGTGGTGCCTGCGCCGCGCGACGGTGGAGAAGATCCTCGCCCTCTGCGCCGAACGGCCCGACATCCCGCGCTTCTTTCGTACCACCTGGATCCCCGACGAGACCTTCTTCCAGAGCCTCGTGAACCACCTCGTCCCGCGCGAGGAGATCCGGCGGCGGACGCTGACGTTCCTCATGTTCACCGACTACGGCATGCCCGTGGTCTTCCACGACGACCACCACGACCTGCTGCTGGGACAGGACTACCTCTTCGCCCGCAAGATCAGCCCCGAGGCCGAGGACCTGCGGGCGCGTCTCGGCGCGCTCTGGACCGAGACCGGGCGCAGCCTCCCGATCTCGGGCGAGGGACCGGCGCTCTACCGCTTTCTCACCCGCCGGGGCCGCGAGGGGCGTCGCTTCGCCCCGCGCTTCTGGGAGCGGGCCGACAACCTGCGACGCAGCCATCGGCTGCTGATCGTGGTCTGCAAGCAATGGCACATTGCCAAGCGCCTGGCGGCGGCGATCCGGGCCGAGACCCGGTTGCCCGCCGTCGATTACCTCTTCAACGAACTCGACGCGCATCTGCCCGACCTTGGCGGGATCGAGACCAGCCTGCCCAAGCGCGAGCGGCACCGGCGGGCGCTGATCCGGCTGCTGTTCGAGCGGTTCGGCCGCAAGCGGCTGGTGATCTGCCTTGATCCCCATGCCTATGGCGTCGTGACCGACCTCGCCGCCGACCGCGTCGAGACTCGGCTGCTGCTGATCGAGACGCCCTTCGATGACGCCTATCTCCGCGGGCATATCGTGCGCGCGGGCCTCGCCGCCGCTGATGCGCCGCGCGAGGTGATGGACGGCCTCATAGCCGCTGCGCGGACGGAGCTGGAACTCGAGGTCGAGCGGCTGCGCGACCTTGACCTTGCGCATTTCCACACCATCGGCCGCGATGCCGGTGCCGCGGAAAACGCCGCCGCCCTCGCCGCCTTCCTCGATATTGCGCCGAAAGCCGCGCAGAATGTGCTGGACGCGGCGCCCGCCCTGTTCGCCGACTGACCGGAGAGACCGATGCCCGAGAGCTATGACGACGAGAACGTGTTCGCCCGCATCCTGCGCGGCGAGATCCCCAACGACACCGCCGCCGAGACCGAGCACAGCCTCGCGTTCCGCGATATCCGGCCGCAGGCGCCGACGCATGTGCTGGTGATCCCCAAAGGGGCGTATCGCGACTTCACCGACTTCGCCGAGAACGCGAGCGAGGCCGAGATCGTCGATTTCATCCGCACCGCCGGCCGCGTGGCGCGCGAGGCGGGGGTGGCCGAGGAGGGGTTCCGCGTCATTTCGAACGCCGGGACAAACGGCGTGCAGGAGGTGCCGCATCTGCATCTGCACATCCTCGGCGGCCGGCGCCTCGGGCGGATGCTGCCGGAGAGATGACCGGCGCCGGTGGGGCCGTTAAGCTCCCGAGCGACTCGCTTGACGCGGCGGCGGCATGCGCGGCATAAGCCCGAGGAACTGAACGGGCGTTCAATTACCCTGGGAGGGGCTGCATGTTCACGCCGGCGATGGACTTCGATCTGGGCGAGGATGTCACGGCGCTGCGCGACATGGTCCACCGCTGGGCGCAGGAGCGCGTGAAGCCCCTGGCCGCAGCCATCGATGCCGGAAACGTCTTTCCCCATGAACTCTGGCGCGAGATGGGCGAGCTCGGCCTCCTCGGAATGACCGTCCCTGAGGAATACGACGGCAGCGGCATGGGCTACCTCGCCCATGTGATCGCCACCGAGGAGATCGCCCGCGCCTCGGCCTCCGTCAGCCTCAGCTACGGCGCCCATTCCAACTTGTGCGTGAACCAGATCAAGCTGAACGGCACCGAGGAGCAGAAGCGCCGGTATCTGCCCGGCCTCTGCTCGGGCGAGCATGTCGGCGCGCTGGCGATGTCCGAGACCGGCGCCGGGTCGGACGTGGTCGGCATGAAGCTCAGGGCCGAGAAGCGCAACGACCGCTACATCCTCAACGGCTCCAAATACTGGATCACCAACGGGCCTGACGCCGATGTGCTGGTGGTCTATGCCAAGACCGACCCGGAGGCGGGCAGCCGCGGCATCACCGCCTTCCTGGTCGAGAAGGGAACGACCGGCTTCACGCAAGGACCGCATCTCGACAAGCTCGGCATGCGCGGCTCGAACACCGGCGAGTTGATCTTCGAGGAGGCCGAGGTCCCGATCGAGAACGTGCTGGGCGAGGAGGGGCGCGGCGTCCGCGTCCTCATGTCCGGCCTCGACTATGAGCGGCTGGTCCTCTCGGGCATCGGCACCGGCATCATGGCAGCCTGCCTCGACGAGGTGATGCCCTACCTGCGCGAGCGGCTGCAGTTCGGCCAGCCGATCGGCAGCTTCCAGCTGATGCAGGGCAAGATCGCCGACATGTATACCGCGCTCCAGACCGCGCGGGCCTTCGTCTATGCGGTCGCGCGCCAGTGCGACGCCGGGCGGGTGACGCGGATGGATGCGGCGGCGGCGGTCCTCTACGCCTCCGAGCAGGCGATGGTGCAGGCGCATCAGGCGGTGCAGGCGCTCGGGGGCGCGGGGTTCCTCAACGACAGCGCGGTCAGCCGCCTGTTCCGCGATGCCAAGCTGATGGAGATCGGCGCCGGCACCTCGGAAATCCGTCGGATGCTGATCGGGCGCGAAATGATGGCGGCCGGATGATCGGCGCGGCGGCAGCCTGATGGAGCGCGAGACCACCGGCTTCTTCGACTATGTGCGCGAGGGCAGCATCCTGCATCAGCGCTTCGACTGGCTGGTCGAGGCTCTGGAATGGGCCGCCACAGGGATCAACCTCTTCGCGGTCGCGGTCCTGCTGGTCGGGGCGCTGCGCTTCGTCGCGGGCTTCCTCAAGGCCGAGATCGGCGGCCCCGAGGCGCGGGTGCGCGGGGTCAACGCCGCAAGGATCGGGCTTGGGCGCTACATCCTCGCCGGGCTCGAAATCCTGATCGTGGCCGACATCATCCACACCGCGATCAGCCTGGCGATGGCCGATCTGGTGTTCCTGGGACTGCTCGTCGTGGTCCGCTCGGTCATCTCGTTCTTCCTCGAGCGCGAGCTGGAGGGCGTCCGCAGATCGCTGGAGCGCGGGCCGGACGAAGGCGCGGAGACCGAGCGCCGGGTTGCCGGGGGAGGCGGGTGATGGCGGTCGTGCGAATGGCCCTGCTGGCCGCGGCGCTCGCCGGTCCTGCGGCGGCGCAGGACGCACCCGCCCCGGACGGCTACGACCCGCGCGTCCTCGACGCCTGCCACGCCGCCCGCGACGGGGAGGCGCGCGCCGACTGCATCGGCATCGCCGCCTCGCTCTGCCTCGAGGGCGCGCTGAACGGCACCGCGGTGGCCGTCGCCGCCTGCTACGCGGCCGAGGGGGCGCAATGGCAGGCTCGCCTCGACGAGGCCCTGGCCGCTCTGCGCGCCTCCGCCGCCGCGACCGACGACGCCGCGCCCGAGGGGCCGCGCCGCGCCGATGCCCTCGAGACGGCGCAATCCTCCTGGGCCGCCTGGCGCGAAGCGGAATGCGCCTGGTTCGCGCAGGGCTTCCACGGCGAGGCCTCCGCCGCGGCGGAGGCCGAATGCGCGATGGAGGCGACCGCCCGCCGCGCGCTCTCGCTCGACGCCGCGCGCATGGCGGAGCAGGGGCCGTGACCGCATCCATGAGGTTCCCGCGATGAAACTCCGCTCCGCCGCCCTGCCGTCCTCCGACGCCTTCCGCCAGAACCGCGAGGCGCATCTGGCAATGCTGGCCACCATCCGGGAGGCCGTGGACGCCGCCGCGGCCGGGGGCGGCGCGCAGGCCACCGCCCGCCACACCGCCCGCGGCAAGATGCCCCCGCGCGAGCGGGTGGCGAACCTGCTCGACCCTGGCTCGCCCTTCCTCGAGATCGGCGCGACGGCGGCGCATGGCATGTATGACGGCGATGCCCCCGGCGCGGGGATCATCGCCGGGGTGGGGCGGGTGCATGGCCTCGACGTCATGGTGGTCGCCAACGACGCCACCGTGAAGGGCGGCACCTACTACCCGATGACGGTGAAGAAGCACCTCCGCGCGCAGGAGATCGCCGAAACCTGCCACCTGCCCTGCATCTATCTGGTGGACTCGGGCGGCGCGAACCTGCCGCAGCAGGACGAGGTCTTCCCCGACCGCGACCATTTCGGCCGCATCTTCTACAACCAGGCCAATATGTCCGCGAAGGGCATCCCGCAGATCGCCGTCGTGATGGGGTCATGCACCGCGGGCGGGGCCTATGTTCCGGCCATGTCGGACGTGACCATCATCGTGCGCGAGCAGGGCACGATCTTCCTCGCCGGCCCGCCGCTGGTGCGCGCCGCCACCGGCGAGGTCGTCAGCGCCGAGGACCTCGGCGGCGGCGACGTCCACACGCGGCTCTCGGGCGTGGCCGATTATCTGGCCGAGGACGACGCCCATGCGCTCGCCCTCGCGCGGCGGGCCGTCGAGCATCTCAACCGCCGCATGCCGCAGACGGTGGTGTGGCAATCGCCCGAGCCGCCCGCGCTCGACCCCGATGACATCCTCGGCATCGTTCCCGCCGACCTCCGCACCCCCTACGACATCCGCGAGGTCATCGTCCGCGTCGTGGACGGCTCGCGCTTCGACGAGTTCAAGGCGCGCTTCGGCGAGACCCTCGTCACCGGCTTCGCCCATGTCGAGGGCTGCCCCGTCGGCATCGTCGCCAACAACGGCGTCCTCTTCAGCGAATCCGCCGTGAAGGGCGCGCATTTCATCGAGCTCTGCTCGCAGCGCGGCATTCCCTTGGTGTTTCTCCAGAACATCACCGGCTTCATGGTGGGCCGCAGATACGAGAACGAGGGCATCGCCCGCCACGGCGCCAAGATGGTGACGGCGGTCGCCACCACCTCGGTCCCGAAGATCACCATGCTGGTCGGCGGCAGCTTCGGCGCCGGCAACTACGGCATGGCCGGCCGCGCCTATTCGCCGCGCTTCCTCTGGACCTGGCCCAACTCGCGCATCAGCGTCATGGGCGGCGAGCAGGCGGCGGGCGTGCTCGCCACCGTCCGCCGCGAGGGGATCGAGCGCAAGGGCGGCACTTGGTCCGCCGAGGAGGAGGCCGCATTCAAGCGCCCCACGATCGAGATGTTCGAGCGCCAGTCGCATCCGCTCTACGCCTCCGCCCGCCTCTGGGACGACGGCGTGGTGGACCCGCGCAAGACCCGCGACGTGCTGGCGCTGAGCCTGCGAGCGAGCCTCAACGCCCCGATCGAGCCGACGCGCTTCGGCGTCTTCAGGATGTGACGCCCGTGCCCCTTCTTCTGTCCGAAAATATCCCGCGGGGTCCGGGGGCGCGCAGCCCCCGGCCTTTCCACGAGAGAGGCGCCGCATGTTCAGCAAGATCCTGATCGCCAACCGCGGCGAGATCGCCTGCCGGGTGATCGACACCTGCCGCCGCCTCGGCGTGCCGACGGTCGCCGTCTATTCCGACGCCGACCGCGCCGCGCGGCATGTCGCGCTGGCCGACGAGGCGGTACATATCGGCGGCCCCGCGCCGAAGGACAGCTACCTGCGCGGCGAGGCGATCATCGCCGCGGCGCAGGCGACCGGCGCGGAGGCGATCCATCCGGGCTACGGTTTCCTCAGCGAGAACCCGGATTTCGTGGATGCCGTGACCGTCGCCGGGCTGGTCTTCATCGGTCCCTCGGCCGCCGCGATCCGGGCCATGGGGCTGAAGGACGCCGCCAAGGCGCTGATGGAGGAGGCAGGCGTTCCGGTGGTCCCCGGCTACCACGGCGCGGATCAGGACGCCGGCCGGCTCGCGCAAGAGGCCGCGCGGATCGGCTGGCCGGTCCTCATCAAGGCCGTGGCGGGCGGCGGCGGCAAGGGCATGCGCCGCGTAGACCGGCCGGCGGATTTCACCGACGCCCTCGCCTCGGCCCGGGGCGAGGCCACGACCGCCTTCGGCAACCCCGCCGTGCTGATCGAGAAATACATCGAGCAGCCGCGCCATATCGAGGTGCAGGTCTTCGGCGACGGCACCCGCGCCGTCCACATGTTCGAGCGTGACTGTTCCCTGCAGCGCCGCCACCAGAAGGTGATCGAGGAAGCGCCCGCGCCGGGCATGACGCCCGAAATGCGCGCCGCGATGGGGCAGGCCGCCGTCCGCGCGGCGGAGGCGATTGGCTACAGCGGCGCGGGGACGATCGAGTTCATCGTGGACGGCTCGCGCGGCCTCCGGCCGGACGGCTTCTGGTTCATGGAGATGAACACCCGCCTGCAGGTCGAGCACCCCGTGACCGAGGCGATCACCGGCATCGACCTTGTGGAATGGCAACTCCGCGTCGCCTCGGGCGAGCCGCTGCCGAAGCGCCAGGACGAGCTGACGATCACCGGCCACGCCTTCGAGGCGCGGCTCTATGCCGAGGACGTGCCCGCGGGCTTCCTCCCCGCGACCGGCCGCCTCGCGCATCTGCGCTTCGCCGAGAACGCCCGCAACGAGACCGGCGTGCGGCAGGGCGACAGCATCAGCCCGTGGTACGATCCGATGATCGCCAAGGTCATCACCCACGGCCCGACCCGCGCCATCGCGTTGCGCGCGCTCGAAACCGCGCTGACCGACACCGAGGTCGCGGGCACCGTCACCAACCTCGACTTCCTCATCGCCCTCACCCGACACGACGGCTTCCGCCGCGGCGAGGTGGACACCGGCCTCATCGCCCGCGACCTCGACGCGCTGCTGGATCAGGCCGAGCCGCCGCCCGAGACGCAGGCGCTCGCGTTGCTGGGCGTCGCGGGGCTGCACGCGCCGGAGGTGCGGGGTGGCGTCACGCTCTGGGCACCGCTCAGACGCACGGTGACATGGGAGGGCGGCGAGGGCGTGGTCGAGGTTCTCGGCCCCGGTCGCGCCCGCGTGACGCTCGACCGCGCCGCGCATGAGATCGCCTGGGAGGGCGGCCGCTGGTGGGTGGATGGCAGCCCGCGCCGCTCGCGGATCGTGACCCATGACGCGGGCGTCAGCGTCTTCGGCGGCCGCAGCCTGACGCTGGTGCCGCAGGACCCGCTCGACCGCCATACCGAGGCCGCGGGGGCTGCGCTCACGCTCTCGCCGATGCCGGGGCTGGTCAAGGCGGTCTTCGTCGCAGCCGGGCAGCAGGTGGCGGCGGGCGACCGGCTGGCGATCCTCGAAGCGATGAAGATGGAGCACACGCTGACCGCCGCCCGCGACGGTACCGTGGCCGAGGTGCTGGCGGAGGCGGGCGCGCAGGTCGAGGCAGGCGCGCCGCTGATCCGGCTGGAGGACGAGGATGAGTGACGCATCCCCCGAGGGCGGCCAAGTCGAGGACGACGGCGGCATCACCCTCTGGCACGTCCCGCTGTCGCGCTCGATGCGGGTCATGTGGCTGCTGAACGAGTTGGAACTGCCGTTCGCAGTGAAGCTGCTCGACATCACGAGCAAGCAGATGCGCGAGGCGGAATACGCCGCCATCCACCCGGTCGGCCGCGCCCCGGCGCTGAAGGTGGACGGCACCATCATCCACGAATCCGGCGCCATGATCGAATATCTCTGCGAGACGCGGGGGCAGCACCTCTGGCGCGCGCCGGGGGAGGAGGGGCGGCTCGGCTGGCTCGACTGGCTGCATTTCGCGGAAACCATCGGCCAGCACATCGCCGCCCTGACGCAGAGTCACCTGATGCTGCGCGATCCCGCCACGCGCTCGCTCACGGTGATGAAGCTGGAGACGGCGCGGCTGGGGCGCACGCTGCGGCTGGTCGAGCAGACGGTCGAGGGGCAGGACTGGCTGATGGCCGGCGGCTTTTCGGGCGTGGATTGCGCGGTCGGCTGGTCGGTCTGGACCGCCGGCCGCTTCGTGCGGCTGAGCGAGCCGCTGGTGGCCTATGTCGCCCGCTGCGCCGAACGCCCTGCCTTCCGGGCCTCGCTGCCGGGGGCGGATCAGCCGGTGCTCTACGACCGCGATTTCTACGAGTTGCCGGATGGCTGAGTTCGTCGAGATCTTCGAGACGGGTCCGCGCGACGGGCTTCAGAACGAGGCCCGGCAGATCCCTGCAGCCGAGAAGATCGCCCTCGTGGACCTGCTGAGCCGGGCGGGCTTCCGCCGCATCGAGGTCACGAGTTTCGTCAGCCCGAAATGGGTGCCGCAGATGGCGGATGCAGCCGAGGTCATGGCCGGAATCGCGCGGCGCGGCGGCGTTGCCTATGCAGCCTTGACGCCGAACCTGAAGGGCTACGAGGCGGCGCGCGCGGCGGGCGTCGATCAGGTCGCGGTCTTCGCCTCGGCCTCCGAGGGCTTCAGCCGCGCCAACCTCAACGCCTCCATCGCCGAGAGCCTCGAGCGTTTCGCCCCGGTGGCCGAGGCCGCGCGGCGCGACGGCATCCCCGTGCGCGGCTACATCAGCGTGGCGACCGACTGCCACTTCGACGGCCCGACCCCGCCCGCCTCGGTCGCGCGCGTGGCGGCGGCGCTGCGCGACCTCGGCTGCCACGAGGTCGTGCCCAGCGACACCATCGGCCGCGGCACGCCCGAGGCGGTGGACGCGATGCTGGCCGCGGTGCTGGACGAACTGCCGCCCGAGCGGCTGGCCGGGCATTTCCACGACACCGGGGGCCGGGCGCTCGCCAATATCGATGCGGCGATTGCCCGCGGGCTGCGGGTCTTCGACGCGGCGGTGGGGGGGCTCGGCGGTTGCCCCTACGCGCCGGGCGCGGCGGGGAACGTGGCGACCGAGGCGGTGGCCGCGCATCTGGCGGCGGCGGGGTATGAGACCGGGCTGGACGCGGGCGTGCTGGCCGAGGCGGCGGCGATGGCGCGGGGGATGCGCGGGTGAGAGGACATATGGAAACGATCCGCATCGACACCGACGCCCGCGGCGTGGCGACGCTCTGGCTCGCGCGCGCCGACAAGCACAACGCGCTCTCGGCGGCCATGATGGACGAGCTGACCGAGGCGGCCGCCACACTCGGCGCCGATCCGGCGGTGCGCGTGGTGGTGCTGGCGGCCGAGGGAAAGAGCTTCTGCGCCGGGGGCGATCTCGGCTGGATGCAGGAGCAGATGCGCGCCGACGCCGCCACGAGGCGCGCGGGGGCGGAGCGGCTGGCGGGGATGCTGAATGCGCTTAACGAGATGCCGAAGCCCCTGATCGGGCGCGTCCACGGCAACGCCTTCGGCGGCGGCGTCGGCATGATGTCGGTCTGCGACGTGGCGGTGGGCGTGCATGGCGCCCGCTTCGGCTTCACCGAGACGAAGCTCGGCCTGATCCCGGCGACCATCGGCCCCTATGTCCTCGCGCGCATGGGCGAGGACAAGGCGCGGCGGGTGTTCATGTCGGCCCGGCTCTTCGACGCCGCGGAGGCGGTGCGGCTGAACCTGCTGGCCGCCGTCGTGAACGCCGGGGATCTCGACGCCGCGGTGGAGGACGAGGTCGCGCCGTATCTCTCCGTCGCGCCCGGCGCAGTGGCGGAGGCCAAGCGCCTCGCCCGCGCCCTCGGGCCCCGCATCGACGCGGAGGTGATCGCCCATTCCATCGGCCGCCTGATCGCCGTCTGGGAGGGCGAGGAGGCCGCCGAGGGCATCGCCGCCTTCTTCGAGAAGCGCCCGCCTGCTTGGGCGCAGTAGTCACGGAGCCGTTGGCGGCCCCGCCCGCCGGTTGACAGCCCTGCACGCGCGGGCCACCACCCGGCCATGATCCCCTTTCCCGCCATCGACCCGGTCGCCGTCACCATCCCGCTGCCGGGCGGGGCCGGGTTGCCGATCCGCTGGTATGCGCTCGCCTATCTCGCCGGGCTCGCCGGGGGCTGGTGGCTGATGGCGCGGCTGATGCGGCGCGAGGGCCTCTGGGGCGACGGCGCGCCGATGCGGCCCGGACAGGTGGAGGAGCTGCTGACCTGGGTCGTCGCGGGCGTCGTCCTCGGCGGCCGGCTGGGCTTCGTGCTGTTCTACCAGCCCGGCTACTACCTCGCCAATCCGCTCGACATCCTGAAGGTCTGGCAGGGGGGGATGAGCTTTCACGGCGGCTTTCTCGGCGTCCTCCTCGCCACCCTCCTGTGGTGCCGCCGGACCGGGATCGAGGCGCTCCGCGTGATCGACGCCATCGCCGTGGTCTCGCCGCTTGGCCTGTTCTTCGGCCGCCTCGCCAACTTCATCAACGCCGAGCTCTGGGGGCGGCCGACCGATGCGCCCTGGGGCGTGGTCTTCCCTGGCCCCGCGGCGCAGGACTGCCCCGGCGTCGAGGGCCTCTGCGCCCGCCATCCGAGCCAGCTCTACGAGGCGGGCCTTGAGGGGCTGCTGCTGGGCCTCGTCATGTGGCTGCTGGTCCGCCGCGGCGGGCTGGCGCGGCCGGGCCTTGCGGGCGCGGTGTTCCTCGCGGGCTACGGCATTGCGCGGTTCTTCGTCGAGTTCTTCCGCGAGGCCGACGCGCAGTTCATCACGCCCGAGAACCCGCTGGGCCATGTCATCGGCGGGCCGGTCTGGGGCGCCTCGATGGGGCAGCTGCTGTCGTTGCCGATGATCGTCGTCGGGCTGCTGGTCGCATGGTGGGCGCTCCGCCGCCCCGTTCGCGGGTGACGCCGCTCGCCCGCCGCCTCGCGGCGCGCATCCGCATGACCGGGCCGCTGACGCTCGCCGACTACATGGAGGCCTGCCTGCTCGACCCCGAGCACGGCTACTACGCCACCCGCGATCCCTTCGGACGCGCGGGCGATTTCACCACGGCGCCGGAGATCAGCCAGCTTTTCGGCGAGATGCTGGGCCTCGCGCTCGGGCAGGCGTGGCTGGATCAGGGCCGGCCCGAGGGCGCGGTGCTGGCCGAGCTTGGGCCGGGGCGCGGGACGCTGATGGCGGATGTGCGCCGCGTGCTCAGGCGGGCGCTCGGCTGGCGGCCGGAGGTGGTGCTGGTCGAGGCCTCGCCGCATCTGCGCGGGGTGCAGAGGCAGCGGCTTGGCGATGTAACGCATCTCGACAGCGTCGCAGGTTTGCCGCAGAGACCGTTGTTCCTGCTGGCGAACGAGTTTTTCGACGCGCTGCCGATCCGGCAGTTCGAGCGCGTGGCAGGCGGCTGGGCCGAGCGGCTCATCGGGCTCGATCCCAAGACCGGCGGGCTGCGCCTTGGCCTCGGCACCCCGCTGCCGATGCCGCGTGAGGCCACCTTGGGCGAGGTCTGGGAGGTTCGCGACGCCGCGCCGCCGATCATGGCCGAACTGGCCGGGCGCATCGCCCGGCATGGCGGGGCGGCGATCGTGGTGGACTACGGCACCTGGGACGGGCGCGGCGACAGTTTTCAGGCGCTGCGCGGCCATGCGCCGGAGGACCCGCTGGCCCGCCCCGGCGAGGCCGACCTGACCAGCCATGTCGATTTCGCCCCCCTCGCCGTCGCCGCGCTCGAGGCAGGTGCGGCGGTCTCCGCCCCCGTCGGGCAGGGCGCGCTTCTGGCCTCCCTCGGCATCGCCGAGCGCGCCGCGCGCCTCGCCGCGGCGCAGCCCGCGACCATCGAGGCCGCCGTTCACCGCTTGACCGATCCCGCGCAGATGGGTGAGTTGTTCAAGGCGCTCGCCGTCTGGCCGGGTGCCGCGCCGCCGCCTCCGGGCTTCACGCCGCTCCGCCGGCCGGACGAGGGGACCCTAGATGCAGGTGATGCTTGAGATCCTGACGCATCCGCTGCTGGACGGCGTGCGACACGGGTTCTTCACCCGCAAGGGCGGGGCGTCGTCGGGCCTCTATGCCGGGCTGAACTGCGGCCGCGGGTCGTCGGACCAGAGCGAGGCGGTGGCCGTCAACCGCGCCCGGGTGGCCGAGGCGATGGGCGTGGCGCCGGAGCGGCTGGTGAACCTGCATCAGAGCCATACGGCCAATGTGGTCACGGTCGGACCCGACACCGACCTCGCCGCGCTGCGCGGGACCCCGGCCGACGCCCTCGTCACGGCCGAGCCGGGCATCGCGCTCGCGGTGCTGACCGCCGACTGCCAGCCGATCCTGCTGGCGGACAGGCGGGCCGGGGTGATCGGGGCGGTCCATGCGGGCTGGAAGGGGACGCTTGGCGGGGTGATCGAGGCGGCGGTGGAGGCCATGCGCGCGCTCGGCGCGCGCGACATCGGCGCGGTGGTCGGGCCGACGATCAGCCAGCGGGCCTATGAGGTCGGCCACGAACTGATGGAGCAGTTCACCGACGACGACCCCGACCTTGCCCGTTTCTTCGCGGGCGGGCCGAACGGGCGGCCGATGTTCGACCTGCCCGGCCTCGGCGTCGCGCGGCTGCGCGCGGCGGGGGTGGAAGCCGAGTGGTCGCGGCATTGCACCTATGGCGACCCGGAGCGGTTCTTCAGCTATCGCCGCTCGACCCACCGGGAGGAGCCGGATTACGGCCGCCTGATCTCGGCCATCGCGCTCTGAGGCCTCACCCCACGGCGCGGGCGCGGGTCTCGACGATCTCGAAGGGCACGCCCGGCTCGTCCTTGGCGCAGCGGATCACGAGGCTGGTCTTGACGCTGGCCACGTTGTCGGCGGCGGTCAGCTCGTCGGTCAGGAACCGCTGGAAGGTGCCGAGGTCAGGGGCGACGCATTTCAGGATGAAGTCGATCTCGCCGTTCAGCATCCGGCATTCGCGGACAAGCGGCCAGGCGCGGGCCCTGGCCTCGAAGGCCGAGAGGTCGCGCTCGGACTGGCTGACGAGGCGGACCATGGCGAAGACCTCGACCTCGAAGCCGAGGGCGCGCGGGTCGATGTCGGCGTGGTAGCCGCGGATCAGCCCCATCTCCTCGAGCGCGCGGACGCGGCGCAAGCAGGGCGGGGCCGAGATCCCGACGCGGCGGGCCAGTTCGACATTGGTCATGCGCCCGTCGTCCTGCAACTCGCTGAGGATGCGGCGGTCGATGTCGTCGAGCTTGGCGGCAGCCATTCGGTGCGTCCCCGGTGCAGGAAGATGCCGGACGCTATCCCAGGGGCGCGCTCCGCGCAACATTCTTTCGCGGTCCGTCCTCGACCCGGCGCCTGCGTTGCGGCTTGCGCCTGCCTCCGCTAGCAGATGCGCGACCCGTCAGGAGACCCGCGATGCCCGAGACCGACGCCCCCCGTCACGCCCATGTGCTCATCATCGGCTCCGGCCCGGCCGGCTACACCGCCGCCGTCTATGCCGCGCGCGCCATGCTGCGGCCGGTGCTGATCCAGGGTGGCCAGCCCGGCGGGCAGTTGACCATCACAACGGACGTCGAGAACTGGATCGGCGACACCACCGTGCAAGGCCCCGACCTGATGCTGCGGATGGAGGCCCATGCGCGCGAGATGGGGACCGAGATCGTCTCGGACATCGTGACCGCGCTCGACCTGTCGCGGCGGCCCTTCACGGCGGTCTGCGACTCGGGCGCGCGCTACACGGCAGATGCGGTGATCCTCGCCACCGGGGCGCAGGCCCGCTGGCTCGGGATCGCGTCCGAGGGCCTGTTCCAGGGCTTCGGCGTCAGCGCCTGCGCCACCTGCGACGGCTTCTTCTTCCGCGGCAAGGAAGTGGTCGTGGTCGGCGGCGGCAACACCGCGGTCGAGGAGGCGCTGTTCCTGACCAACTTCGCCAGCAAGGTGACGCTGGTCCACCGCCGCGACAGCCTGCGGGCCGAGCGCATCCTGCAGGACCGCCTGTTCCGCAACCCGAAGATCGAACTCGCCTGGAATGCCGAGGTGGATGAGATCCTCGGCACCGACAGCCCGCGCGGGGTGACGGGGGTGCGGCTGCGCTCGACCACCGACGGCGGCCTGCGCGTGCTGCCCGCCGACGGCGTCTTCATCGCCATCGGCCACGTCCCCGCCTCGGAACTCGTCCGCGGCCAGCTGCCGCTCCGCGAGGGCGGCTATGTCGAGGTCGAGCCCGGCTCCACCCGCACTGCCATCCGCGGCGTCTTTGCCGCGGGCGACCTGACCGACGATGTGTACCGCCAGGCGGTCACGAGCGCGGGCATGGGCTGCATGGCCGCGCTCGACGCCGAGCGGTTCCTTGCCGCCGTGGCCCCGGACGCGATCGCCGCGGCCGAGTGACGGCCTCGGGTTGTATCCCGACGGTGGGGCGCGTATGGCGCCCGCGCTTGCCCTCCATTCCCGGATGACCCGATGAACATGCAGATCCTGACGCCCATCCCCGAGCTTTATGTCAGCCCCGACTCGGCGCAGAAGCTCAAGGTCCAGGCCGGCTCGATGCCGAGCTGGGACCTGACCCCGCGCCAGGTCTGCGACCTCGAGCTGCTGATGAACGGCGGCTTCAACCCGCTGAAGGGCTTCCTTGGGCGCGAGGATTACGAGGGCGTGGTCGAGAACATGCGCCTCGCGGACGGCACCCTCTGGCCGATGCCGATCACGCTCGACGTGAGCGAAGCCTTCGCCGAGAAGATCGAGGAAGGCACCGACATCGCGCTGCGCGATGCCGAGGGCGTGATCCTCGCAATCCTGTCGGTCACGGACAAGTGGACGCCCGACAAGTCGAACGAGGCCGCCAAGGTCTTCGGCGCCGACGACCTGGCGCATCCGTCGGTCAACTACCTGCACCACTCCGCCGGGCCGGTTTATCTCGGCGGTCCCGTCACCGGGCTGCAGCCGCCCATGCATTACGATTTCCGCGGCCGCCGCGACACGCCGAACGAGATGCGCGCGCTCTTCCGCAAGCTCGGCTGGCGCCGGGTGGTGGCGTTCCAGACCCGCAACCCGCTGCACCGCGCGCATCAGGAGCTGACCTTCCGCGCCGCCCGCGAGGCGCAGGCGAACCTGCTGATCCACCCGGTCGTGGGCCTGACGAAGCCCGGCGACGTGGACCACTTCACCCGCGTGCGCTGCTACGAGGCGGTGCTGGACAAATACCCATCCTCGACCACCACGCTGAGCCTGCTGAACCTCGCCATGCGCATGGCCGGGCCGCGCGAGGCCGTGTGGCACGGGCTGATCCGCAAGAACCACGGCTGCACGCATTTCATCGTCGGCCGCGACCATGCCGGGCCGGGCAAGAACAGCCAGGGCGAGGATTTCTACGGCCCCTATGACGCGCAGGACCTGTTCCGCGAGCACGAGGCCGAGATCGGCCTCGAGATGGTGGACTTCAAGCACATGGTCTATGTGCAGGAGCGCGCCCAATACGAGCCCGCCGACGAGATCGAGGAGGGCGTGACCGTCCTCAATATCTCCGGCACCGAACTCCGCCGCCGCCTGCGCGAGGGGCTGGAAATCCCCGAGTGGTTCAGCTTCCCCGAGGTCGTGGGCGAACTCCGCCGCACCTCGCCCCCGCGCTCGCAGCAGGGGTTCACGGTGTTCTTCACCGGGCTTTCAGGGTCGGGCAAATCGACGATCGCCAACGCGCTGATGGTCAAGCTGATGGAGATGGGCGGGCGCCCGGTCACGCTGCTCGACGGCGACGTGGTGCGCAAGCACCTGTCCTCGGAGCTGGGCTTCTCCAAGGAGCACCGCGACATCAACATCAAGCGCATCGGCTATGTCGCCTCCGAGATCACCAAGAACGGCGGCATCGCCATCTGTGCCCCGATCGCGCCCTATACCGCCACCCGGCGCTCGGTGCGCGAGATGATCGAGCAATACGGCGCCTTCGTGGAGATCCACGTCGCCACCTCGCTGGAGGAATGCGAACGCCGCGACCGCAAGGGCCTCTACAAGCTGGCGCGCGAGGGCAAGATCAAGGAATTCACCGGCATTTCGGACCCGTATGAGGAGCCGAAGACCCCGGAGCTTCGGGTGGATACCGAGGGCGTGGACGTGGACAACGCCGCGCATCAGGTGCTGCTGAAGCTGGAGGGGATGGGATTGATCGGGTTGAATTGAGGGACGCCCAAGAGGCGAACAGTTGAAGGCACGCGCTCTGGCCGGGGCGCGTGCCTTTTTCATGAGTGCGGCAGAAACGGGGTGGCGGAAGCACGCAGATCGATAGTCGGCCGTCGCAAAAAAGCCCCGGCCGCAGCCGGGGCTACACAACCCTCTCAACCCGCGGTCAATGCACGCTGACCGGCGCCAAATCGTTCTGCCGCGCCAGCACAAACGCCAGCCCCCTGTCGCGGACCAATGCAAGCCGCTCGCCATCGGCGCCGTGAACCGCGTAAAGCGTCTCCAGCCCGACCAACTGCTGCTGCACCTCTTGGGGAAGCGTGTCGACCGCCACCGGGCGGACATAGACGGTGTTGCCCATCTCTTCGGGCGCGAAATCGTGTTTCATGTTCATGGCGTCGATCCCCTTCATCTGCGGCTGATCGGTATGGTCTGGACGATCTGGTCCGGCGCATGCCGTTCCAGATCCACATGCAGCAGCCCGTGTTCGAGCCGCGCCCCCGTCACCTCCAGCCCCTCGCCCAGCACGAAGCTGCGCTGGAAGGCGCGGGCGGCGATGCCGCGGTGGAGGAACACGCGCTCCTCGGCCCCGGTCTCGGAGCGGCGGCCGCGGATCACCAGTTCCCGCGCCTCCATCGTCACCGACAGCTCGTCCTCGGCAAAGCCGGCGACGGCGAGGGTGACGCGGAAGCCGTCGGGCGCGCGATGCTCGATGTTGCAGGGCGGGTAGCCCTCGGCACCGCGGGCGGCACGTTCGGCCAGGCGTTCGATCTGGTCGAAGCCCAGAAGGAACGGATGGGTGCCGAAACCGGGTCTGGTCATCTCTGGCGTGCGTCCTCGATCACAAGCGACTGCCGGAGATCCCTCAAGCGGCAATCTCCGGCACCAGATATGGGAACGAAGCGCCAACTCCTCAAGCCTTGTTTGTCAGGTGGCCGGGTTGACGGCAGTATGGGCGCGCAGGCCCCCCGCGGCGAATCGCCGACGGGCGCCTGACCAGTTGCGGAACGCCCATGCCCACCGACCACGTCATGTCCCCCGAGGAAGTCGCCGGCGCCGAACTCGCACGCCTGCGCGACGACCACCGCCGTCTCGACGCCCGCATCGCCGCGCTCGGCGTCGAGGGGTTGCCGGTCTGCAGCTTCACGCTGGGCCGGCTGAAACGCGAGAAGCTGCGGTTGAAGGACCGCATCGCGCGGCTCGAGGATCGGCTGACGCCGGACATCATCGCCTGAGACGCGCGGTTGCGGGGCGTGGGGGCACGGCTATAAGGGCCGGGTTTCCCGCGCGAGGAGGCCGCGATGCCCGAGACACCCCCGGTCGGCATCATCATGGGCAGCCAGTCCGACTGGCCGACGCTGCGCGAAGCGGCGGCGGTGCTGGACGAACTGGGCGTGGCCTGGGAGGCGCGGATCGTCAGCGCGCATCGCACGCCGGACCGGCTGTGGGACTACGGGCGGCAGGCGGTAGGGCGGGGGCTGAAGGTCATCATCGCGGGCGCGGGCGGGGCGGCGCATCTGCCGGGGATGATGGCGTCCAAGACGCGGCTGCCGGTGATCGGGGTGCCGGTGCAGACGAAGGCGCTCGGCGGGCTCGACAGCCTTTATTCCATCGTCCAGATGCCGAAGGGGTTTCCAGTTGCCACCATGGCGATCGGGGCGGCGGGGGCGGCCAATGCCGGACTGATGGCGGCGTCGATCCTGGCGCTCTCGGACGAGGGGCTGGCGCGGCGGCTGGATGACTGGCGCGCGGCGCTCTCGGCCTCGATCCCGGAGGTGCCTGCCGATGACTGAGGCGCTGCCCCCCGGCTCGGTGATCGGCATCCTCGGCGGCGGCCAGCTCGGCCGGATGCTTTCGGTCGCGGCGAGCCGGCTCGGCTACCGCTGCCACATCTACGAGCCGGGGCCTGCGCCCGCAGGCGACGTGGCGCACCGACTGACCACCGCCCCCTGGGAGGACGAGGGCGCCATGCGCGCCTTCGCGGCGAGCGTCGATGTCGTCACCTACGAGTTCGAGAACGTCCCCGCCGCGGCGCTCGACCTGATCGAGACGGTTGCTCCGGTGCGCCCCGGCCGCCGCGCGCTCGTGGTCAGTCAGGATCGGCTGGACGAGAAGGATTTTCTCTCGGGGCTGGGCCTTGCCGTGGCGCCCTATGCGCGCGTGGATGGGGCGGAAGACCTCGCAGCGGCTTTGGCGCATCATGGCGAGGGCATCCTCAAGACCCGCCGGTTCGGCTATGACGGCAAGGGCCAGCTGCGCCTCGCGCCGGGCGACGATCCGGTGGCGGCCTGGGGGCAGATGGGCGTCCCCGCCGTGTTCGAGGGGCTGGTCCGCTTCTCCGGCGAGATCAGCGTGATCGTGGCGCGCGGCGCGGACGGGCGGGTGGCGGCCTATGATCCGGGGCTTAACCTGCACGAGGGCGGCATCCTGCGGACCACGACCGTGCCCTGCGGGTTGCCGGAGCGGGTGACGACCGACGCGGTGCTGCTGGCCGGGCGGATCGTCAATGCGCTCGACTATGTGGGCGTGATGGGGGTGGAGCTGTTCGTGACGCGGCAGGGGCTGGTCGTGAACGAGATCGCGCCGCGGGTCCACAATTCGGGCCACTGGACGCAAGCGGGCTGCGTGGTGGACCAGTTCGAGCAGCATATCCGCTGTGTCGCGGGCCTGCCGCTGGGCGACGGGCGGCGGCATGCGGATGTGGTGATGGAGAACCTGATCGGCGACGACATGGACCGGGTGCCGGAGCTGCTGGCCACGCCGGGATGCCAGCTCCACCTCTACGGCAAGGCCGAAACCCGGCCGGGGCGGAAGATGGGGCATGTGAACCGGATCGCCGGATAGCAGCGCTTCCGCGCGAGGGATTGGGGCGCGTGAACCAATCCCGCTCGATACGGCGACGGAGCAAAACAGAGGGTCCGCGCCCGCACGAATGTGGGCGCAATCGCGCCCGCCTGTGGGGCGGGCGGGCGCGGACCCGTCCGCTTTGGCGGACGGCGGGATGTAGCGGACGCGCCGTGTCAGAGGGAGGACTCAGCCCTCCATCGCCTCCAGCTCGTCAATGAACCCCTCGATCATCGACAGCCCCTTGTCCCAGAACGCCGGGTCCGCCGCGTCGAGCCCGAAGGGCGCCAGCAGCTCCTTGTGGTGCTTCGAGCCGCCGGCCTTCAGCATGTCGAAATACTTCTCCTGGAAGTCCGGCAAGCCGTCCTCGTAGGCGGCATAGAGCGCGTTCACGAGGCCGTCGCCGAAGGCATAGGCGTAGACGTAGAAGGGCGAGTGCACGAAGTGGGGCACATAGGTCCAGAAGGTCTCGTAGCCCGGCATGAAGGCGAAGGCGTCGCCGAGGCTCTCGGTCTGGACGGCCATCCAGAGGGCGTTGATGTCCTCGGGCGTGAGTTCGCCTTCGGCGCGGGCAGCGTGCAGGCGGCATTCGAAGTCGTAGAACGCGATCTGCCGGACCACGGTGTTGATCATGTCCTCGACCTTGCCGGCCAGCAGGGCCTTGCGCTGCGCCGGGTCGGTGGTCTTTTCCAGCAGCGCGCGGAAGGTCAGCATCTCGCCGAAGACGCTCGCCGTCTCGGCCAGCGTGAGCGGCGTCGAGGCCAGCAGCTCGCCCTGCGCCGCCGCGAGCCGCTGGTGGACGCCGTGGCCGAGTTCATGCGCGAGCGTCATCACGTCGCGCGGCTTGCCAAGGTAGTTCAGCATCACGAACGGATGCGCCGTGGTCACGGTCGGATGCGCGAAGGCGCCGGGCGCCTTGCCGGGTTTCACTGCGGCATCAGTCCAGCCGTCCTCGAAGAAGGGCCGCGCCAGTTCCTTCAGCCGCGGGTCGAAGCCGGCATAGGCCTCCTCGACCGTGGCGCGGGCCTCGTCCCAGCCGATCAGCCGCGGCGCGGCGGTCGGCAGCGGCGCGTTGCGGTCCCAGACTTCCAGCTTCTCAAGCCCCAGCCACTTCGCCTTCAGGCGATAATACCGATGCGACAGCCGCGGATAGGCGGCGGTCACGGCGTTCTGCAGCGCCTCCACCACCTCCGGCTCGACATCGTTCGACAGGTGCCGCGCGGTCTGCGGCGTCGGCATCTTGCGCCAGCCGTCCTCGACCGCCTTCTCCTTGGCCAGCGTGTTGTGGATGCGCGAGAAGAGCTTGACGTTGCGGGTGAAGACCTCGGCCAGCGCCCGCGCCGCCGTCTCGCGCCGGGCGCGGTCGTGGTCGGTCAGCCGGTCCAGCGTAGCCTCGAGGCCGAGGGTCTCGCCCCCGACCTCGAAGGTCAGCCCGGCCGTGGTCTCGTCGAAGAGCCGGTTCCAGGCCGCCGCGCCGACGACGCTGTTGTCGTGCAGGAACCGCTCCAGCTCGTCCGAGAGCTGGTAGGGCTTCAGCGCCCGCATGCGGTCGAACACCGGCTTGTAGCGCGCCGGGCCGTCCTCGGCGGTGAACACGGCCTGATAGCGGTCGTCGGGGATGCGGTTGAACTCGAGGCTGAAGAACACGAGCGGCGTGGTCGCGTCGGTGATCTTCTGCTGCAGGTCGCCCAGCATCTTCGCGCGACCGGCGTCGGTCGTGTTCTGGTAGTAGCGCAGTCCGGCATAGGACATGATCCGCCCGGCGAGGATGTCGATCTCCTCATAGGCGCGGATCGCCTCCAGCATTTCGACGGGCGACAGCTCCGCCAGCTTGCCCTCGTAGCGGCCGGCGAACGCGGCCGCGGCTTCCGTCACGCGGCGCACGTCCTCGCCGAGCGCCGGGTCGTCGGGCGCGGCGTAGAGGGCGGAGAGGTCCCATTCCGGCAGCGTGCCGAGGTCGGGAAGGTTGCGCGGCGCGTCGGTCATCGGGGGCTCCTCGGAATTTTCGGTGTCGAGGCAGGACTTGGCCACCGGCGCGCGCGGATGCAAGGCGAGGACATGCGAAGGGGCCGGCGCGGCGGCCGGCCCCTCCTCGATAACATGGCGCTCAGCGGTGGTAGCGCAGCCCGCCCCAGAGGCGCCCCTCGTCGCGGTGACGGCCGCCCTTCACGGCGCCGATATAGGCCGCGACTGCCGCCACGAGCGCCGCTGCGGCGAGCAGGAAGGCGGACAGGATCGCCGCGTGACGCGCAGCTTCGGCGGCCTCGATCGCCTGGTCGGCGACCTCCTGCGCGGCCTGCTGCGCTTCGGCCAGACGCTGCTCGCCCTCGGCGCGGAGCTGCTGCGCCGACTGGACGGCTTCCGCCGCGCGGGCCTCTACCTGCGCGGGGGGAAGGCCGGTGCGGGCGGCGATCACGTCGCGCAGATAGGCCTGGTCGGCTTCCGACATCTCGCCGGTCACGAGCGCATTGCCGAGGATTGCCGAGACCTCGGCCCGCATCGTGGCAGGATCGGCCGCGCCCTGCGGCGTGGCGGCGGCAGGAGGCGGCGTCTGGCGCAGCATCCGGTCGGTAATGTAGTCGAGCGGATTGCCGGGGCTCGCCTGTGCCTGCTCGATCGCCGGTGCCGCCGCCTGGCCCACGCCAGAGGCGATGCCGCCCGCGAGCTGGCCCGCGCCCTGTGCGATGCCGCCGACCGCCGCGCCCGCGGCCTCGACCGCCGTGCCCGCTGCGTCGCCGACCGCCCGCGCCGTTCCCGTGACCGCGCCCATCGCGAGGATGCCGCCCAGGATCATGCCGAGCGCCCAGACCACCAGGCCGTGGATGCCGTCACGCGCCGTCAGCTCGTCGCGGTCGGCCGATCCGGCGGGCCGGCGCATGCGGCCTGCGATATAGCCGCCCAGCATATAGGCGGCGACCATTCCGATCACGGTGAAGAGGCCCGTCAGCGCCACGCCCCAGCCGGAGATCATGTTCTCGTCCGGGTCGGCCGAGATCGCGCCGAGCCCGAGCCCGGCGGCAAAGCCGGTCAGCACCACCGAGACCCCGGCGGCGATGGCTGCGCCCGCGAGGATCGCGCCCCAGTCGACATAGCCGCGCTCCCCGCCGCCGACCGTGCCCACGCCCTCTCCGGCGCGGATGACCGTGGTTTCCCTCTGTGCCATCAGCGCAGCCCCAGGAGCGAGAGGATGAACAGCACGACCACGACGAGGCCGACGAGATAGATGATGGAGTTCATGAGAGGGTTCCCCGTTTGACCAATACCGCCAGTGATTTGGCGTCTGATCCGGGAACGCCCGTGGCAGGGCGGGGTTCCGCCCTCAGGCGATATAGCGGTCGCGGCGGTGGTTCACGGCGATCACGAGGTTGAGGACCGCGGCGCCGAGGAAGGACCAGGCGACCTGCACCGGCTCGCGCACCGTCAGCGCCGCGGCGAACAGCGCCGCGTCAAAACCGAGCTGCACCCAGCCCGCACGCCAGCCCCAGCGGTCCTGCACCATCAGCGCGACGATGCCGATGCCGCCGAGGCTCGCCCCATGGCGGAACAGCGCCAGCAGCCCCGCGCCGGTGACGAAGCCGTAGAGGACCGCGCCGACGGCCGGGTCGAGGAGCTCGAAGGAAAGGTGGCCGGGGAGCCAGGCGACCAGCAGCGAGAGGACGGCGACGGCGGCGAAGGACTTCAGCGTGAAGCCCAGACCGAAGCGCAGGTAGCCGAGCGCATAGAACGGCAGGTTCACGACGAAGAACAGCGGCGCGAAGCCCCAGCCGGTGGCATAGGCGATCAGCAGCGCGAGGCCCGCTGTCTGGCCGGTAACGAGGCCAAGATGGGTGAGGATCAGGATGCCGAAGGCGGCCATGCCGGCGCCGAAGGCGATGCCCTGCGCGTCCTCGGCCGCGCTGTGGCGGACGCCGGGCGGCGGCAGCCGGTCGGCGCCGATGGTGGCCGCGCCGGGCATGGTGGCCTCGGGCGGCGGTGTTTCCGGTGGTGAGGACGCAGGTCGTGTCATGCGGGCTTCTGCCGGGGGTCAGTGAGGCATGCCCCGGCGCCCGTCGCCCGGCAAGCCCCGCCGCCCGCGGCGCGTCGGCGCAGGCTCAGTCCTTCTTCAGCAGGTCCGCAAGCCCGGCGAAGGGCCGCGTTTCCGGCTCCTCCGCGTCGTCGCCCGCTGACCATTCCTCCTCGGCCTCGACCCCCGGCGCGCGCGGATAGGGCGGCAGCGCCAGCGACAGCTCCTCCTCCATCAGAGCGCCGAGGTCGATCGCCTGGCCCAGCGGCTCGAGCTCGTCGTCGCCCATCTCGGCCTCCTCGCCGCCCTCGGGCCGGGCCGCGTGGGGCGACCAGGTGCGGGCCACGGGCTCGTCGATGCCGCTGGTCACCGGGGCGAGCGTCACGACGCAGGGCTGGACGACCTCGGCCGTCAGCCGCCCCTCGAAGCGGAAGGCGTCCCCCTCCGAGGGCGCGATGCGGCCCTCGAGCCGCAGCCGGGGCAGGGCCACGAGGTCGAGGGCGGCGGCGATCCGCTTGCGGGCGGCCGCGTCGGGCGCGAGGTCCACCTGCGTCGGCGTCCGGCGCGAGAGCTGCGACACGCGAAGGCGGTCCGTGGAAGGCGGGGAAGCGGCCATGAGGGGACTCCGGTGCTGGGCCGCGGGGCCTTGGGCGACATTCTTGAGCGGCCCGTCCGAGTTTGCTAAGGCAGGCGAGGCGCGTCAACCGCCAGCGCGCGCGGCCCCCGGGCCGGCACAACGGAAGGCAGGAAGAACAGGTGTCAATGCTCCACCCCCGCCGCCTTCTGCGACCCGTCCTTGCCCTGACCCTCGCCGCCGCCCTTGCCGCCTGCGTGCCGGTCTACCGCAACCACGGCTATCTCCCGGATGCGGAATCGCTGTCGCTCGTGCAGGTCGGCCAGACCTCGCGCGACGAGCTGCCCTCGCTGATCGGCCAGCCCTCGGCCGAGGGGCTGCTGACCGGCTCGGCCTGGTTCTACGTCAAGTCGCGCTTCGAGCATTACGGCCCGCGCCGCCCCGAGGAAATCGATCGCGACATCATCGCGGTGAGCTTCGCCGAGGACGGCCGGGTCTCGAATGTCGAGCATTTCGGCCTCGAGCGCGGGCGGGTGGTGGTGCTGTCGCGCCGCGTCACCGATCCGGGCGTGACCGCCGGCGGCGCGCTGCGCCAGATCCTCGGCAACTTCGGCCGGTTCCGCGCGGATCAGTTCTTCGACGGGTAAGGGCCGCGCCGCTCTGCGCCGTTCTCGACGGTCGCGCGGCGGCGCCGCGAAAGTCCCCGCTCGGGGTCGCGGATGCCTCGAACCCCGCCCCGTCAGCATGCGGACGGAGCTGGCGTCCCACAGGCCGGGATCACGAAGGCGCCGGGCGGGTGATGCCGCCCGAGGAAGGCTGATGCTTCTCTGACGGGCTGGCGACGCCGTCACCGTGGCGCGCAAGGACGCAAGGTCAGAGGCTTGATCCGCTCGTGAGCGTCATTGACGGAACCCGAACGGCGCTTGATGATCGGCCGCGAGCGGGCGCAGGGCGCGCGAGCGGGCGTGACGCTGGTCCGGGAGGGGACGGCGGCGCGCCCCCTCCGGGCCGGTGGCGGCGCGCGCGGGCTTTGTGTTTCGGGGGGGAGGTCGCGGCACATGACGCTGGAGCTTCGGGGCGTGGCCAGGCAGGCTGCTGGTCAGGTCTGGATTCACCCGACCGACATGACCCTCGCGCCCGGCAGCATGAACGTGCTGCTGGGTCCGACGCTGTCAGGCAAGACGACGCTGATGCGGCTGATGGCGGGCCTCGACCAGCCGGACGCGGGACGCATCCTCTGGCAGGACGAGGACGTGACCGGGCGCCGGGTGCAGGACCGCGGCGTGGCGATGGTCTACCAGCAGTTCATCAACTACCCCTCGATGAGCGTCTACGAGAACATCGCCTCGCCCCTGCGCCTGCAGCGCGTGCCGCGGGCCGAGATCGACGCCCGCGTCCGCGGGACCGCCGAGATGATGCGGCTGACGCCGCTGCTCGACCGCCGGCCGCTGGAGCTGTCGGGCGGGCAGCAGCAGCGCACGGCGCTTGCCCGCGCGCTCGTCAAGGGCGCGGGGCTGGTGTTGCTGGACGAGCCGCTGGCGAATCTCGACTACAAGCTGCGCGAGGAGCTGCGGGCGGAAATCCCGCGCATCTTCGAGGCGTCGGGCGCGATCTTCGTCTATGCGACCACCGAGCCCGAGGAGGCGCTGCTGCTGGGCAACAATACCGCGACGCTGTGGCAGGGCCGGGTGACGCAGTTCGGCCCGACGCCGCAGGTCTACCGCGCCCCCAAGGACGCCGTGACGGCGCGCGTCTTCAGCGACCCGCCGATGAATTTCAAGCGCATCGAGGTGCGGGGCGGCAAGGCGGTTCTGGACCGCGCCCGCTGGCCGGTCGATCTGGCCGATGGGCGCTATGCCGCGGGCTTTCGCGCGCCGCATCTGCGGCTCGAGCCGCAGCCGGGCGCCGTGCCGCTCGAAACGCGGCTAGAGGCGACCGAAGTCACCGGGGCCGAGACCTTTCTGCATCTCCGGCACGGCGAGGACCGCTGGATCGGCCTGGTCCCGGGCGTCCGCCCGCTTCCCGCGGGCGCGGCGTTGACGGTCTGGCTCGACCCGGCGCATGTCTATCTGTTCGAGGAGGGCGGCCGGCTGGCGCGCGCCGCCCCTCGCTCGCGGGCCGCGTGATGGCGCGGATCAGCCTCGAGAGCCTCGCCCACAGCTACAGCCCGAATCCGACGACGGAGGCCGACTGGGCGCTGAAGCCGATGTCGCTGACCTGGAACGACGGCGGCGCCTATGCGCTGCTGGGCAGTTCCGGCTGCGGCAAGACCACGCTGCTCAACATCATCTCGGGGCTCCTGCGCCCCTCGCGGGGACGGGTGCTGTTTGGCGGGCAGGACGTGACCGATCTGCCGACGGCGGCGCGCAACATCGCGCAGGTGTTCCAGTTCCCGGTCGTCTACGACACGATGACCGTCCGCCAGAACCTCGCCTTTCCCTTGAAGAACCGCGCCCTTCCGGCGGCGCGGATCGCGGAGCGGGTGGAGGCCGTCGCGCGCATGATCGGGATGGCGGAGACGCTCGACCGCCGCGCGCGCGGGCTGACGGCGGATGCCAAGCAGAAGATCAGCCTCGGCCGCGGCATGGTCCGGCAGGACGTGAACGCGATCCTCTTCGACGAGCCGCTGACGGTGATCGACCCGCAGATGAAGTGGGAGTTGCGCACCCAGCTCAAGGCCCTGCACCGCGAGTTCGGCCATACGATGATTTACGTCACGCACGACCAGACCGAGGCGCTGACCTTCGCCGACGAGGTGGTGGTGATGTCCGAGGGCCGCATCGTGCAGGCCGGCACCCCGCAGTCGCTGTTCGACGCCCCCGCGCATACCTTCGTGGGCTATTTCATCGGCTCGCCGGGGATGAACCTGCTGGACGCCGAGGTGCGGGGCGCGGCCGCCCTCGTCGCCGGAGCGACGATCCCGCTGGGCGCCGCCTATGCCCCGGGGGCTGGCCGGGTGCAGATCGGCGTACGCCCCGATGCCGTCCGTCCCGCCACCGAGGGCCTGCCCTTCCGCCTGATCCGCACCGAGGACGTGGGCCATCACCGCATCCTCAGGGGCGAGGTTGCGGGCACTCCCTTCAACCTCGCCGTCTCCGAGGACCAGCCGATCCCCGCGAGCTTCGACCGCGTCGCGCTGGACCCCGCCCGCATCGGGGTCTTCGTCGATGACTGGCGCCTTGCACCGCTGGAACGGGCCGCGTGATGGACAAGCCGGTCAACAACCGCGCCTGGGTTCTCGTCCTGCCGGTGCTGGTGCTGGTCGCCTTCTCGGCGGTGATCCCGTTGATGACGGTGGTGAACTATTCGGTGCAGGACACTTTCGGCAACAACCAGTTCTTCTGGAACGGCCTCGGCTGGTTTCAGGACGTGCTGCATAGCGACCGCGTCCACGCGGCGCTGGGGCGCCAGCTCCTGTTCTCGGGCATCATCCTCGCCATCGAGATCCCGCTGGGCATCTTCATCGCGCTGAACATGGCCCGGCGCGGCTTCTGGGCCAGCCTCGTGCTGGTCCTCATGGCGCTGCCGCTGCTGATCCCGTGGAACGTGGTCGGCACCATCTGGCAGGTATTCGGCCGGGTCGATATCGGCCTGCTGGGCCATACGCTGGCGGCTCTGGGCGTCGATTACAACTACGTCAACGATCCCATCGACGCCTGGGCCACGATCATCGTCATGGACGTGTGGCACTGGACCAGCCTCGTGGCGCTGCTCTGCTATGCGGGCCTGCAATCGATCCCCGACGCCTATTACCAGGCCGCCCGCATCGACCAGGCGAGCCGCTGGAGCGTCTTCCGCTTCATCGAACTGCCGAAGATGCGGGGCGTGCTGCTGATCGCGGTGCTGCTGCGCTTCATGGACAGCTTCATGATCTATACCGAGCCCTTCGTCGTCACCGGAGGCGGGCCCGGCAACGTGACCACCTTCCTCTCCATCGACCTCGTGAAGATGGCCATCGGACAGTTCGACCTCGGCCCCGCTGCGGCCTTCAGCCTGATCTATTTCCTCGTTATCCTGGTGATCTCGTGGGTTTTCTATACAGTGATGACGGCAGAGAGGGCGCCGTGATGCGCGCCTCCCGGACCTCGGCGGTGGTGATGGTGCTTTACCTGACCTTCCTGCTGCTGCCGATCTACTGGCTCGTGAACATGAGCTTCAAGACCAACGCCGAAATCACCGGCACCTTCAGCCTCTGGCCGCAGAATCCCACGCTGAACAACTACCGCACGATCCTGACGGACCCGAGCTGGTACATGGGCTACGTCAACAGCATGACCTATGTGGCGATGAACGTGGCCCTGTCGCTGGCCGTCGCGCTGCCTGCCGCCTATGCCTTCAGCCGCTACCGTTTCCTTGGCGACAAGCACCTGTTCTTCTGGCTGCTGACGAACCGCATGGCCCCGCCCGCCGTCTTCGCGCTGCCGTTCTTCCAGCTTTATTCCGCCGTCGGCCTCTTCGACACCCACATCGCCGTGGCACTGGCCCATGTCCTCTTCAACGTGCCGCTGGCGGTGTGGATTCTCGAAGGCTTCATGTCGGGCGTGCCGCGCGAGATCGACGAGACGGCGTATATCGACGGCTACTCCTTCCCGCGTTTCTTCGTTCGCATCTTCATGCCGCTGATCGCGAGCGGCATCGGCGTGGCGGCGTTCTTCTGCTTCATGTTCTCGTGGGTGGAACTGCTGCTGAGCCGCACGCTGACCAGCGTCAACGCCAAGCCCATCGCCGCGACGATGACCCGCACCGTCAGCGCGTCGGGCCTCGACTGGGGCGTGCTGGCGGCGGCGGGGGTGCTGACGATCATCCCCGGCGCCTTGGTGATCTGGTTTGTGCGGAACTACATCGCCAAGGGCTTTGCGTTGGGGAGGGTGTGATGCGCTCGCGCTCCGTCTCCGCAGGCTTCGCCCTCGCGGCCCTGTTCACGCTCAGTCTGCTCGGCTGGCTCGTCGCCCTCGTCCCGGTCGAGGACGGCGCCCGCGAATGGACCGGCAGCCTCGATCCCGGCGGCTGGATGGCCTGGACCTTCCCGACCGCCCTGTTCTTCTGGATCATCGCCGCCCTGCTGCTCACCTTCATCTGGCTTGCGATCCGCTTCCCCGAGACCCCGCGCAGGGGTGTCCTCGGCATCCGCACTACCCGCGGCGACCGGCTGTTCATCAGCCTGCTCGGCTCGGCCTTCATCAACCTCGCCTGGCTCGGCCTCTGGGGGGAGCCGCTCTGGGGAGGTCTGCTCGTGTCACTGATCTACGCCGCGGCGGTGTTCCGCTGGGTGTAAAAACCGGGCCAGCAAGGCCCATCCTGGGGAGGAGACGACATGAGACTGCACTTGACCACGGCGATGGCGCTCGCGCTGATGGCGACCGGCGCGCAGGCCGGAATGGAGGAGGCGCGGGCCTTCCTCGACAGCGAGATCGGCGACCTGTCGAGCCTCGACCGCGCGGCCCAGGAGGCCGAGATGCAGTGGTTCATCGACGCCGCCCAGCCCTTCGCCGGGATGGAGATCAAGGTGGTGTCCGAGCCGATCACCACCCACGATTACGAATCCAAGACTCTCGCCGCCGCCTTCACCGCCATCACCGGGATCAAGGTCACGCATGACCTGATCGGCGAAGGTGACGTGATCGAAAAGCTGCAGACGCAGATGCAGTCGGGCGAGAACATCTACGACGCCTATGTCAACGACAGCGACCTGATCGGTACCCACTGGCGCTATCAGCAGGTGCGCAACCTGACCGACTGGATGGCGAATGCCGGGGCGGAGGTGACGAACCCGAACCTCGACATCGACGATTTCATCGGCAAGTCGTTCACGACCGCGCCGGACGGGGATCTGTATCAGTTGCCCGACCAGCAGTTCGCCAACCTCTACTGGTTCCGCGCCGACTGGTTCGACGACGAGACCAACAAGGCCGATTTTAAGGCGAAATACGGGTACGACCTGGGCGTGCCGATCACTTGGTCGGCCTACGAGGACATCGCCGAGTTCTTCACCGGGCGCGAGATCGACGGCAAGAAGGTCTATGGCCACATGGACTATGGCAAGAAGGACCCCAGCCTCGGCTGGCGTTTCACCGATGCGTGGCTGTCGATGGCGGGGAACGGTGACAAGGGCATCCCGAACGGCCTCCCGGTGGACGAATGGGGCATCCGCGTGGATGAAAACAGCCGTCCCATCGGCAGCTGCGTTGCCCGCGGCGGCGACACCAACGGCCCGGCGGCAGTCTATGCGCTGCAGAAATACCTCGACTGGATCAAGGCCTTTGCGCCCCCCGCGGCGCAAGGCATGACCTTCAGCGAGAGCGGCCCGGTGCCGAGCCAGGGCGAAGTTGCGCAGCAGATGTTCACCTACACGGCCTTCACGGCCGATTTCGTCAAGGAAGGCCTGCCGGTCGTGAACGAGGACGGCACCCCGAAATGGCGCTTCGCCCCCTCGCCGCATGGCGCTTACTGGCAGGACGGCATGAAGCTCGGCTATCAGGACGTGGGCTCGTGGACGCTGATGAAATCGACGCCCGACGACCGCGCCAAGGCCGCCTGGCTTTACGCGCAATTCGTGACCTCGAAGACGGTGGACGTGAAGAAGAGCCACGTCGGCCTGACCTTCATCCGCCAGTCCACGCTGGACCACCAGTCCTTCACCGACCGCGCGCCGAAGCTGGGCGGGCTGATCGAGTTCTACCGCTCGCCCGCCCGCCTGCAATGGTCGCCCACCGGCACCAACGTGCCGGATTATCCCAAGCTCGCGCAGCTCTGGTGGCAGGCGATCGGGGATGCCTCCTCCGGCGCCAAGACCGCGCAGGAGGCAATGGACAGCCTCTGCGCCGAGCAGGAGAAGGTGATGGAGCGGCTGGAGCGTGCCGGCGTTCAGGGCGACATCGGCCCCAAGCTGGCCGAGGAGCATGACCTCCAATGGTGGAACGCCTACGCCAAGGAGCACGGCACGATCGCACCCCAGCTGAAGCTGGAGAACGAGGATCCGCATCCGGAAACCGTCAGCTATGACGAGCTGGTGCAGAGCTGGCAGCAGTGACACGCCGCGGGGAATCCGGCTCGTCCGGGTTCCCCACTGCGCGATAGGGGCGGATCGGCGGCTTCACCCGCGCCGTCGCCATTCTGAACGATTTGTCGGAGGGAAGGTCATGGCGACCCGGAACAAGGGAATCGTCCGCTCGCCTGGCGCAGTCGCAGGGACGGATGGGGTCGTCGCAACTGTTGCGGCAGGCATAACTTGGCCGCTTCGCTCATCTAACGCATTGATTTATTTTGATCTGTAACGCTCATCGGCGGCGAACTTGGACATTATGCAGCCATAACGAGTCCATTCCAAAGCCGACGTGCTTTTTCCGTTATCCGGTCACGCCGCACGCTGTGTATGGTACAATTAGACCCTGGACGACGCATTTCCAAACGAAAAAAGCCGCCCAGCGGGCGGCCATGAGGAGCGATCGTGCAGATCGGGTTGGCGCAGGTTCAACGCCTGTCAGGGGAAGTACGAGGCCGGCAAGTCCGCCGTACGGTAGAGATCAAGTCCGATCTCACGACGGGCGAGCACTGGCCGGATGCGATCCTTCTTGAGGCGTGAGACGACCTCGTTGCACTGGACCTCCAAGCCATTGGCGATCCGGATCTCCGTCGTAAACCGGCGAGCGAACCCCGAAACCTCAGCTTCGTCGAAGCGATAGAAGCGGTGTCCGCTCGGGCCGATGGTCACGAGTGGTTTCAGGGCGACCTCGCCCTCGCGATGGACCAGGGCCCAGCCCGTGTCCTTCGGTACCTTGAGCTTGCCGAACGCTTCCCCAGGCGACAGACCCTGCTGAAATCTGTGCGCTTGGGCCCGCACTTCGTTCGGATCCACAAGGATGCCAGAATAGCCTTCGACCTGTGCGAGACGAGCGACGCCGTCCAGAAAACCTCCGAGAATGAGGTGCACGATGGCGTAGCAAGGCACGCCCGCCTTCTCGGCCGCTTTCGAGATCGTCAGGAAGCCTTCCGGCGGCGTGTCGACGCGCCTGGCATCCTTCCCGAACGTCGCGAGAAACGCTTCCACTTGTCTTCCGTCTACAGCTCTCTGCTTCCGGCCCGGTGCATCACTTGGTGCGCCTCCCACCCGCACGAGAAGCTGCTCGTCAAGGAGTTGGCCTGCTTGGGGCCGGGTGCAGTTCAGCGTCTTGGGCAGCGCCTGCACATCAATCAACCGGTGAGCTGAGGCGGCGACGGCTCTCCCCACCTCCGCATCGAACACATGATATTCGTCGATCTTCTCATCCGAGGGTATGACACCGCGGGCGGCGAGTAGTCTGCGCAAGGTGCGTGGCTGCAGTTTGGCCTCGAGGGCGAGCGACTTCACGCTGTGGAGACGACGCTGTGGGATCGACCCGCCCAAGATGATTTCATTGGGCGCAACCTCCATGGTTTCGAGAATGTGCTCGCGCATGATCCTCTTGATGTCGCCCACCTCCTTTCTTGTTTTCGGCGACGCGAGCCATCTATAGAAACTTCCGAAGACATTGAACCGTTTCGGCAAACCCTTGCCCCGATACGCAGCTTGCGCCTGTCGGAGGGCTTCGCGGATTCCGGATTCTCCTGCGCTGGTGTAGTTAAACCCGATTCGACCGGCACAATCCCAGTCCGATACTCCCTGTTCGCTGGGCATTGCGACGGGGCCGAACGCGATCAGAAGCCCGAGCATCTCGGTTGCCCGCACGGCCTGCTCGATCGGATGCTGGTCGAGCCATTCAGGCCCAGCTCCACCCTCGAGCCGCGTCATCACATAATCCTGCAGCGGTGAGACAGGCCGGCGTTCGCAACTCTCCACGAGCGCGACCAGGGTCTCCCCGCGCTCCGGCACGAACGGCCAGTTCGTGGAACCGGTTGTCCTCGCTCTGCCTTTTGCGACGCAGCAGAGCGATCTGGTGTTGCGGGCAGGTGCGCACGACCCGCAGCGCCCAGGAAAGTCGTTGGCGGCGCCCGCCGGGGTTGCCGTTCGCGGCGGCATCGTCCTCGGCGAGGCAGAGGGGGCAGAACACCGTGTCCGAGCCTGAAAGGAACTCGGCCGAGAGCTCCTCGCCGCGGAGGTCAGAACGTCGCTTTCCGACGGTCCGCGCCGTGTTGTGCAGCACGGGCGCGCTGTGGATGCCGGCTACAGCACAGAGACGCTCGACTGCCTCAGTGTCGCCCGCGGCGAACGCCTTCGGCTTCACACCTATGTCATGGAGAAACGGCAGCAGCCGGCCTCCCGTATGAAACGCGGCGAGACGCGTGGCGTAAGAGATCGGCGTCTCCACGGGATCGAAGGGAAGGACGGGAAAGAGAGTCGGCATTGGCATGCATTCCCGGGGGTGATCTGGAAGACGGGGGATCAGGCGCGGCCGAGCGCGTTGACGTCGATCTGGGACCAGCGCGGCGAGCGGAAGATGTTCTCGCCGGGCCTGCAGCCCTCCTGCATGTCGAAACTGCGAGCGAAGTGTTCGGTCTCCAGCGTGGTCGCACCGTCGTGCAGAGCCACCTCGATGGCATTGAGAATCTGCTCGATGCAGCGGCCGAAGCGGGCGCGGCCCGCGTGGATCAGACGGTCGACAAGGTCGCCCCGTTCCGGCGGTACAAGCTCTGCACGAACGCAGAAGCTGTCGATCAGTTTCCAGAGTGTCTTGCCGTCCGCCGCACGTGTGACCGACGGCAGTTCGATCCGGGAATAGCGCCGTTTTACCTGATCATCACAGGAGGCGATTTCCCAAAGCGTTTCGATGCCGGTGAGGACGACGATAACGGGCCATTCGCCCTGCATCAGCGACTTCAACATCTTCAGAGTCGTCTCGACTTCGACGGCAGAACCGGTACGAAACAGATCGTGGGCCTCGTCGATCCAGAGAACGACCGTTCCGAGCTGCTGGAAGCGATGCCGAACCTTGTTGAAGATGTCCCAAACCTTCGTGCGGTCGCCGACCTCCGGGTAGCCGCTCTGCCTGAGGATCTCGAGCCCCAACGACTTCAAGCTGGCCGGACTGGGCACCCGCACGCCGATCCAGAGCATCTTGTCCGGTTCGGTTGCCTGAAGCGCTGGGTGCCGGCAGAGGGCGTGGTGGACGAGCGAGGTCTTCCCACCACCCGCGCCATCTATCAGCGCGATGCCCCGCGTCTCACCGGTCGACGTGAACACTGCCGGTGCAGGGATCGGGCGTCCGGCCGCGTCACACTTGAGAAGCCGATCAAGGTGCACGCGAAACTCGTCGTCGCGTGCCAGTTTCACGTATTTCGAGCGCAGGCTCTCCATCACGACGTGGATGTCCTTGCGAGCCCCCTGCAGTTCCGTCTTCACCACTTGTCCTCGAATTCGAACCCAGGATCGTCGTCAGCGTCCCTGTTCGACGCCGCGCATCCGTTACCCACGGGATCTGTGGTCGATGCTGCGGTTCCGGAAACCGGAACCTGCGAGTTCAGGCTCGCGGGTTCGCTAGGCTTCCCAAGGCCGGGGACGAAAGGATCGGCAGCGATCACGTCGACCGGCACCTCCTCCCCAAAGCGAGTGTCAGCGAGATCCTTCACCAACACGGAACGTTCCGACACCTCGAACCCGATGAAGACCCCCGTCTCCTCGTGCTGGATCCGGGTCACCGACCAATCGTTGGCCAGAAGGCTCTGACGCCTCATCGCGTTGTCATTGATTTCGTCGATGCTCCGGATCGCGTCGAAGACGACCTGCTCGTCGAGGCTGGCCTCGAGCTTGAAGCGGTCGCGGAGCTGCCGGGCGGCGGCCAGCCACACCTCCGCCCGCACGCCCTTGAAGCGATCGAAGACGGCGGGCACCTCGAACCACTGGCCATCGAGCTCAGCCACGATTGCTCCCAGATCTTCGCTGTACCAGCGCAGGTTCACCTCGCGGTTCTTCGCGCGCAGCATCCACCGCGCCAGCACTTCCGAATGGTAGCGGACGCCAAAGACGGTGATGCCAGACTTGCCCACCGTGCGCTTGAAGCGTGTGCCCAGAGCGAGCCGCCGCCGTGCCAGATCGGGAGGCGGACACACGCCGAACTGGTCTGTGAGCCGATTCCAGCAATTCGCAGGTGTCTCGCCGCCAAGCCCCGCGTGGGGGCTCCGATGATAGATGTCGGCGACCCAGCGGATGATTGCGGCGCAGAGGTCGCCTGCCGTCAGCGCGGCGCGCGCCTCCGGATCGTAGTCACCTTTCTCGATCATGCTGCTGAAGGTCCGTCCGGTGAGCCGCGGCATGAGGCCGACCGAGATCGTCCGGAAAAACCGCTCGATATATCCTCGCATCTCCGGAATCCCCGCCGGCGCATGCTCGACACCGATACCGAGGTCTCGCAGTGCGAGCCGCACATCGTACGCCATATTCTCGCTGCCGCAGTCCGTCACGACGCTTTCGGGCAGACCGTAGTACGACCACGGGCTGAGTGCGCCGACGGCGTCGGACCAGACACCCTTGTCCCGCAGCATCATTTCGAGCGCCTGCAGCGGGCGACGCCCTCGCGTGCAAGATCGCACCGGAACGGGTCGAGTTCCCGGATTGCCAGCCGCACGGTTTCACGCGATGGAGGAACGAGCTCGCGCGCGCCGCGTTCCCGGCGCAGCAGGTTTTCTGCCTCGAAACTCGCCCGCACATCGTTGTAGATCTTGGAGATCGAAGGCTTCCGCTCATCGAGATAGCGGCTCACTACTTGCGACATGAGCACCAGCTCGTCGGGCCCCAGACGCCGCTGGCGGTTGCCGCGGTTCTCGATCGCATCGTAGAGGCCGGCAAGCCCGAGTTCCTCATAGGCCTTGACCCACCGCCTGACCGATCGAGCGCTGACGTTCATGGGGATAATCTGGGCGCCCCGAATGATCGGGTGCTCGTCGAACGCACTCGGCTGTGAATAGAATTTCGCGGCTTCGATCTTGATTTCTGCCAGCGCAGCCACTATCGAAGCGTCGGTGCGATTGATCCTGCCTTTCTTCTCAAGCATCAGGAATGCTTGTACTACTGCTTCGCGAGACTTCGCCGTGCGGTGTTTCTTGTCGCTGAACGTCGAGAGCGGGCTGCTGGGGGAGTCGAGGCGCCTCTTCTCGCTCTCGGGAAGGAATGCGTTCCTCTCATGCACCAGAACGTTACGTTCGACCAGCCGCGCCATTTCAGTCCGAGTGAAGCTCTCGGCGACTCCCTGACCGTCTGAGCGCACCAGGACGTACCCGTTTTCGGTTTCGTGACAGGCCGATACGCGATCCCGTGAATGTGTACGGCATCGTGCCTGCGAAAGGCATAGTGCGGGACGGTCGGGCTGGGCAGGATATCGAGCATCAGGCTGCCCTCTTTCGAACAAGTGCGTCATGGGTAATGCGCTCGTGGGTGGCGAGCACGAGCTCCTGCCGGCGGATCAGGCGGACGACAGCCCGGAAGCCGCGACCACGAAGACCGGTCCGCTCTGCCAAATCACCGATCCGTCCCGCGCCAACCATTCCGCTGATCACGGATCGAACCTCCGCATCTGCCTCCGGGTCAGACTGTCGCACCGACTGGATGAGTTCGGCATTGTGAACTTCGATGGGATCGAGATGCTTCTCGGTCATGACACCGACCTGATCCGCGAATTCCGGTAGCACTTGTGACGCGATCAGGCGTACTGTCTGACGGAAGTCGAGATTCGCGGCTTTCCGCGCCGACCTTACAATCAACGCGATTCGGCTGCCGTTCCGGAGCGAGACCCGGAAGTCGAAGAAATGCGTGCGCAACGCGCCATCCCGGTCGGTCCATCGATGCGGCAGCTGGTTCTCGAGATCGATCACCTCCGGCCGAGCCAGCATGACGAGCGCGACCTGCATCTCGGTGTGGCTCTCGACCTGCATCGTCCTGCCTGCGCCTTCTCCGAACACGAGCGTGCCGGAGAAGTGGTGCTTCGCACCCATCGCGATCCTGCGGGCGGCGGAGGGGGGTTCCGGTAGCTGCAAATATTGGTCTGATTGGGCGTTCATTGTGGCCGTTTTCCGTTTCGAGGTGTACTGCGGCCCAAGCCGGTGGGGGCTTCTGGGTCCTGCGGGCCGGCGGGAGAGGTGAGGGTTGCGTCGTCGTGCCAAGAACGTTGCGCCATCTGCCGCCCTGCAAAGCGGAAGCGCGCGACTTTCTTTGAAGCGCTTGTTACGAATTGCTTCTTTTCCCTCAGAGCGCGGTTGAACCCGTCGGCGAGCGCGCTCCGGCGGTCTCGGGCCGTGCGACTACTCGCGGAGCAGGCGGGTGAGGGCGCGCTCGGCCGCAACCCGATCCAGCGTCGCATCGCGGGCGAGCAGGAAGCCGTGGAGCGTCTCCTGCAGGCGCAGGAGCGCCTCGCCGCGCGGGCTGTAGACCGGGATGTCGCGCACCTCGCCCTGCTGGCCGTCGGCATCGTAATGCGTCTCCACGAAGCGCCGCTCGCGAGTGACGATCTCTCGACCGAGGTCAGTCTCGACGATTCCGCGCAGCACCTCGAAGGAGTCCGCGTCACGAACATCGAAAGGATCCCGCTCGGCCAGCCGGCACAGGGTCCGTTTCGCGAAACCGAAGTCGCGGATGTTGCCACCAACATAGACGGCGTGCGCCATGGCGCTGAGCTCGCGTCCAAGACGGACGGCCTCGGTCGCCAGTTCATCGAGCGAGGGGGCGGTCGCAGGGGTGATCGTCATTTCAGCCTCTCAGCAGTGCCCGGCAATGGCGGCCGGGCGTCAAGGCTCGATCCCTGGCGGGATCGAGAGAGAGAGAGCCATCAGGCCGCGATCGAGGCGCCTGTGGTGTCGTTCCGTCCCGGCCGATCCGCCGCGGTGTCGATTTCGCGCAGCAGGTCTTCCAGCAGGTCCGTGAGCACGCAGATTGTCTCGACCTCCGCCGAAGCCGGATGAAGCTCCGAGAAGAGCCCGATACCGAAATCATCCAGGTCCTGCACGTCGTGGAGGCTGAGCAACCGGTGAAAACCGGCCAGGTCCCGCTTGATGCGGTGATCGATACGCGTCGCTCCTTCGAGATGGAGGGCGCAGGAGACGACCCGCGCCTCGGCGGCCGCGCCCCCGATCATCGATGCCGCCATGGCAACTTGATGACCGTGATCGAGAAAGAAGGACCGAACCCGGCCGAGGACGTCGCGGGTGTCTTCCGTGGTGAGAGAGTCGAACATTGCTTCGCTCTTGCTCTATACGCTGCACCAGTGCGGCAGCTTCAAGTTGCCCTTCGCGCTCCTTCCTGCGGGCGGTTGGTCGATGTCTAAAACTCATATTGGCTGGTTGTTCGGAGAACGAAGCGCATTTCTTGCGAAAGGCAAAAGAAAATTTGGATGAGCGTCTGTATGGCGCGCGAACTTGGGCTTGACTCCTACATTCAGGCAGGGCCTGAACGACTGGAGGTAGAGGTACTCGTCTTCCAGTTTCGTTGCGCTCGACGAAGGCGTTTTCGCCGGACGACGGTGCTCGACCAAAGCGAGACCCATCGCGGTTCGTCGGTGATGCGGGGGAAGCATCGGGTTTGGTCACCCCTGCCACGCGATGGGTATCCATCGACGGGACCGACATCAGGTTACCCAGGTGGCACCCTGATCGGGCGCGGACCAATCCGACACTCCTACGCCATGTCTTGGAACGCACTCGTCCGCTCCCCAGAGCGAACCAGTCTCGGGCGGCCGCCCGCCACGGGACAGCTGGCACAGAGTGGCACTGCCGGAGAAGGGCGGTACAGGTGAATCGTGAGTTCACGTCTTGACTGTATCATCTTGAGGCAGTAAACGTTACGTCAACAATCACCTTCTCACGGAACTCGCCTCATGTGTAAGATTCCCCGAGACCACCGGCAGCTGTGCCATTCGCGGGGCGTGTCCTCGCTCCGAGTGGTGGCCACCGCACCCTTCATCTCGGACGGGCGCCCCTTGTTGCGGCTTTCGCGCCCTCTCGTCACCGCCCGCCTCACAGTCTGTGCGCTGCGATCCGCCGTCTGCAGGCGTGAGGTCAGACCATGAACATGCCCGCCCTCACCCCCCAAATGATGACGGCGCAGGACCGCCGTGACGCCTGGTTCCAGCGCGAGCTTATCGGCTATGGATTGGCCGCCAACAGCGATTACTCTGCCACCTGGGACTACGGACATGAGATTCTGGAACTTCTCGCCTCCCGTTTTCGTGCGATCGAACTGATTCTCGGAACAGAGGAAGTCGCGCCACATCTCCTTGCAATGCTGCACGGGCCTGACGTCGAGGGCGAGACATGGCAGGAAGCGTTTGAAACCTATGATCCTGTCCTGACGCCGCACTGGACCGGCACCAAGCTGATCGACAACGCGGGCATCTATGGCCTTTACGGTGTCACTCCGGCCAATGTTCCGATGGAGGGCCGCGCGACATGGATTGATGCGCTGGCTCAGCAGCTTGATCAGTTCCGGCGGGTGACGCAGCCCGAGCCACAGGGAGTGATCGCCAGGATCATCAATCTCGCCCTTTCCCGTCACGCGATTGACACTGGTGAGGGTGATGTCGAGCTGCAGTCGCTCGCACTGCTCGGCGGCGTTACGGAAGGTCGGATCCGGAACATCCTTTCCAGCGGCGATGGCGGGTTGGAGAAGGTTGGGCAGCGCGTGACGGCTGTCAGCGCCGCGGGGTGGCTGAAGGGGCGCAAGGAGTTCTTTGCGTCGATTTGGCAGAGGCCTGATGAGGCCGCGCCTGAGGCGCACAGCGCCGACTTCTCGGACGATGTGGTGTTCGTGCCGGTAGCCGCGGATGGCAGCATCTTCCATCCCGGCCTCGCGCGGGGCGGCAAGTTCATGATCGGGGCCAAGGGAGAGGAGGTTCAGCGTCCGTCTTTCGACGATGCTCTTGCTGCCTTGCAGAAGATGGCTACGCCGCGCTGGCGCCGTCCGAACGAGGCCGGGAACTGGGGCATCGTCTCGGGGCGCGACTGGAAGCGAATCGAGCGCCGCCAGCTGATGCTGATGTAATTCGGAGTTCATGATGCGTTTCGTTGCAGAGGATCTGCTTGCCGCCCTTCTCGAGACCACGCCTCGCCCGACCGCACAGGCGCCGCGCGACGGGCGCGGACTTTATGGCCTCGTCGATCATCTTGGAGACCTTCGTTACATTGGCTCGACCAGTTCGACCGCCCAGACCTTCTACGAGCGGATCCACCGGCGCCATCGCACCGGTTCGGAAGGCATGAGCCACTACTTCTCGCAGATGTACAACACCGGCCGAATGTGGCGCGACCGCAAGGATCCGATGACGAAGGCCGATGGCGACCTCGCCAAGGCGCTGCGCAATGAATTTGTCGTCGATCACTGTCGCGCGGTCTGGCTGCCGCTGCCGGATACGGCGGACATTCCGCGCCTGGAGGCCGAGGTGCTCTCCCTTGCGCCTGATCACGCCATCGCATGGAACCGGCGCAAGATGCCGACCTACGATGAACCGGCCGATCTCGTCGAAGCCACGCTGTTCCGGCTCAGATGGGGTGAGCGCGAACTGGCGGCCATCGAACGCCAGCGCGAGCGCTTTCTTGGCGCCAAGCCAAGCGCCGCCACGGCACCTGCGCCAAAGCCGGCAGCCGTCCTGCAGGTGAACATTCCGAGTTTTCCGAAAGGGCCTTTCCGCTTCTTCACTCTGGACGTGGAGACAGCCAACAACGACCGCGGCAGCATCTGCCAGATTGGCGTCGCCTGCGCGCGGCCCGACAATTCCATCGAGACCTGGCTGACCTATGTCGATCCGCAGGTGGACCGCTGGGTACTGACCTGGCTGCACGGGATCAGCGTCCACACGGTTCAGGGGGCTCCAACCTTTCCCGAGGTGCTGTCGGTCCTGCGGGAAGCCTTGGAAGGCCACATTGTTTATCAGCACTCAGGTTTTGATCGCACCGCGATCGCGGCCGCATGTGGGCGCTGCGGCCTTCGGCTTCCGCAGTGGGATTGGCGCGACAGTGTTCATGTGGCCCGCGCCGCCTGGCCCGAGCTGCGAGGCAATGGTGGCCATGGACTCGCAAGCCTCAAGCGGCATCTCGGGCTTGTGTTCGATCATCATGATGCGGGCGAAGACGCCCGCGCATGCGCTGAGGTGGTCATTCGGGCAGAGAATATCCAACGGGTCAGGTTTCGGCCGACGGTGCATCCGGCTCCGACGTGGCTTGGCAACGGCGACGATCTCGACCTGATCGAGGATCTTGAGGAGGCAGCGATTCCCGCTCATCCCTCGCCAGCAGCTCCTGTCCCAGTCTTCGAGCAGCCTGCGCTCGCCTCGCGTCGCATCGGTGAAACGGTAATCACCCAAGGCAATATTGATAACAGCCACATCTATCTCAGGAGCTTCTTCGAGATGTTTCCTGCAGATGCGATTGGGGGATCGAGCCGGGCTATTGCGGCGTCGCGCGAGATCGCCGTTGATTGGGGTGGCAGCACGATGGTGATGACGGACCTTGACGGCCCGAAGCGCTTTTTCCGCAAGCGGGCCTGGATCCGGGACTTCTTCGAACGGAACGAAATCCGCGCAGGTGATACGGTCGTCGTCGAGGAAATCGGCGCCTACAGGTACCGGGTGGCACTCGAAGCCCGCTCCGCAAGCAGTGCGGCTGGGGGACACGCCGAGGCAGGTGCGGGGCGGAACCAGCCCGACTTCACTATGAGCTGATCCGCGCCACGGAGCTTTCAGAATAGCCGGTATGTCGCAGGCGCCGTTCGACAAATCGCACCGGTATTCCAGCATCGCGCTTGGTAAACAGCCAAACGTGTCGCTTTTCGGGTTCTAAGGCCTGCGGCTGGCAACGGATCATCGATGTGGGGTGGACCCACTTCGCGTCAGCCCGCCGGGCCGGCTTTGGGCAACTTCACAGCGTGGATGCTCGACCCGGCGGGTACCTCGTCCATCCTGATGTCGGCCTCGCCCACTGCCAGCTCGACTTCTCTGCCATGAAGCCATGCCGCGACGATATCCCGTGAGGCCGCAACACTCTCTTGATTCCTCAATCCGCATTCCCAGACCGTTGCAACTCGCCAGCCGCCACTCAGCAGCGCGGATCGCGCTGCCTCGTCTCGCGCCACGTTCGCCTTGAACTTCGCTGCCCAGAACTCGGGCCGCGTCGCTGGCGTCGTGGAGTATCGACACTTTGAATGCCGGTGCCAGAAGCAACCGTGAACAAAGATGACTGCCCGGTACTTCGGCAACAGGAGATCCGGCTTTCCAGGGATCTCCTTGGCGTGCAGGCGGTAGCGGAACCCCAGTCCGTGCAGGGCTCGGCGGAGGACCAGCTCCGGCTTGGTGTCCTTCCCGCGGATCCCGGCCATCATGCGCGAGCGGGTCTGACTGTCGACTACGTCGGGCACTTGCCGCCTGGCCTCGGCCTATGGACCTGGTATAGAGCCATTGATCTGAATTCGAGGGGTTTCTGACTTGCCAGCCACTTTCGGCGTCGTCGATCTGTTTGCAGGCCCGGGTGGACTGGGTGAGGGGTTTGCCTCCCATGATATAGGCGGCCGAGCGCCGTTTCACATGGGCGTCTCGGTCGAAAAGGAGGCATCGGCCCATCGAACGCTGACGCTGCGGGCCTTTCTTCGCTCGTATCGTTCGCGTCACGGTGCCCTGCCGGCCTCCTATTTAGAGTACCATGCCGGGCTGACGGACGAGCCTGACTGGGCCGAGGTCGACGCCGCCTCTTGGGCCCGGGCGACGGCGGAAGCACGCCGCCTCGAGCTGGGTGTCGATCCGGCAGCCGAGGTCGTCGACGAGGCTGTTGGGAAGCTGAGCCGAACATTCGACGACACCATCCTGATCGGTGGCCCGCCCTGCCAAGCATACTCTTTGGTGGGGCGAGCTCGGTCCCGTGGCAATGCGCACTACGTCCCGGAGGAAGACCCGCGTCACTTTCTCTTTCGGGAATACATCCGGGTACTGGACAGGGTTCGCCCCGCGGCCTTTGTGATGGAAAATGTCAAGGGCATGCTGTCGTCGACTGTCGAGAGCCGACTGGTCTTCGAGATGCTGATGGAAGACCTCGCCTCGCTCGGCACGGGGCATGGCAATCTGTACGAGCTCCGCGCGATCCGCATCGCCGATGGAAAGGCCTCATTGCGGGAAGCAGCCAGACCATCCGACTTCATCGTGCGCGCGGAGGAGTTCGGAGTCCCGCAACGTCGCCATCGCGTCATCATCGTCGGGCTTCGGGCGGATGTTGCAGCCCGGGCAGCCGGTGCCAGCATCCTGGTCCCTGACACCACTCGCACGGTCGGGGAGACCATCGGCAACATGCCGTCTCTGCGCAGTGGCATGAGCCGCACAGCCGACAGCGCTGCCGCGTGGCGCAGGGAGGTCGTGCGTTCCGCGAAACTCCTCGCCAGGATCAGCAAGAACGAGGAGCACGGCGCTTTGCAGGATGCCTTCCGCGAAGTTGCTGAACTCCTGGAGGGCAGCGCGCCCATCGGGCGTGTGAGCACGATGCTTCCAGCCGGCTATGGAACCTCGAACAACGGCCTGATGCGTTGGCTGGAGCATCCGGAACTGCGCGGGCTGGCCCAGCACGGAACGAGGGGTCACATGGCGACCGACCTTGGCCGCTACCTGTTCGCCGCAGTGTTCGGACGGGAGCGTCGCTACAGCCCCAAGGCGGCTGACTTCCCTTCTGTGCTCAGCCCCGATCACAGGAGTTGGCACAGTGGTGCCTTCAACGACCGCTTTCGAGTTCAACTCGCCGACGAGCCTGCGACAACGGTGACCAGCCACATCTCCAAGGACGGACACTATTTCATCCATCCAGACCCGTGGCAGTGCCGAAGTCTGACGGTGCGGGAAGCCGCTCGGCTTCAGACATTCCCCGACGACTACCTGTTCCTCGGCAATCGGACCCAGCAGTATGTCCAGGTCGGAAATGCGGTGCCGCCGTTCCTGGCACGCCAGATCGCAGCGCTACTCCACGCGTCCCTGACGCACGACGGCCAAAAGGTCGCAGCGCCTCGCTTTCGTCCTCAGGGTGCCTTGTGACCACCAGCCACTTCGTCTCAATGTAGATGGAGTTAACCTCGCAAGGGTTGCGCATGGACAAGATCGCTGTTTCAAGATGGGCAGATGCCACCCCTCACGCGGCGGCATTGATCGAGGGGCTCAGGGATATCGGATATTCCCTTGAAACGGCCATCTCCGACATCATCGACAACTCGATTACGGCCGGTGCTCACCAGATCGACATCGTCACTGAGACCTACGCCGACGAGCCCTACATCGCAGTTATAGACGACGGCGGGGGTATGACGGAGGAAGAACTGGTCGCCGCAATGCGCCCGGGCAGCCGGAACCCTTTGGCGACACGCGATGAGCCAGATCTCGGGCGGTTCGGCTTGGGCTTGAAGAGCGCAAGCTTCTCCCAGTGCCGCCGACTCACGGTCGTCTCGCGAAGATCAGGGCAGACCAGTGCAGCCATCTGGGATCTTGATGAGGTTGCCGATCGAAACCAGTGGACGGTGCAACTGCCCGACAGCTTCGAGGGGATACCCGGAATCGAAAGGCTGGGCGTGAACGGCACCCTTGTTCTCTGGCAGAAGCTTGACCGACTCACTGGCGGCTATTCACACAATGCTGCCAAGCGTGCCGAGGTGATCAATCAGCGGATCGCCGAAACCGAACGCCACCTCCGCCTCATCTTCCATCGGTTCATGGAGGATCCGAAGCCGCTGCGCATCTTCTTGAACGGGCGGCTGCTGCGCCCGCTCGATCCCTTCGCGCGAAAGAACCCGGCCACCATCGCGGACCCCGAAGAGAAGCTGACCCTGATCAGGGGCGATGTGGAGATCCAGAGCTTCACCCTTCCGCATCACAAGCAGATGGCGAAGGCGAACTGGGAGGATATCGGCGGGCCGGAGGGTCACCTGAAGTCTCAAGGATTCTATCTGTATCGAGGCAAGCGGCTGATTCTCCACGGCACTTGGTTCGGCCTGTGCCGACAATCGGAATTGACGAAGCTGTCGCGTGTCAGGATCGACATTCCCAACAGCATGGATGCCGACTGGAAGATCGACGTCAAGAAATCCTCGGCACAGCTCCCGCCTGTCGTTCGCGACCGCCTGAAGAAGGTCATCGAACGTATCCATGCCGGATCGAAGCGCACCTACAGAAAGCGCGGCCAGAGGCTGGTTGATCACGAGCGGCTGCCAATTTGGCACCGGATACAGGCCGACGCACAGATCCGTTACCGACCGAATGTCGAGCATCCGGCATTCGCCGACTTTGCCGAAAGGCTGCCGCAGGACCTGAGGCGCGGCTTCTTCAACTGCATTGCGCTGGTCGGGGCGTCGCTACCAATCGAGACGCTCCACGCCGACATGGCTGGCACGGCCGAACAGATCGTTCCCGACCGGGTTGATGAGGACACGCTGACTCAGGCCGTGCAAGCAACCCTCTCCGTCCTCCTCGCGTCGGGCAAGGACCTGAAGGAAATCACTTCACTGATGAAGGACGTCGATCCGTTCAGATCGGCTTGGGAGGATACCGAGCGCATCATCGCGGCGACGATCGAGACGAAGGAAGACAAATGAATCAGACTCTGAGTAGCCTTGAGGGCATGACATCCGTGTTCATGGCGTCTCAGCCCGGCCCTCATACCGCACAGTCGATCCGGGAGATCATAGCCCAGCTGCGCGTCCTGCCAATGTTCGCTGGAAAAGTCGAAGATGACGACGCTGAGGAACTCGCTCGCCTGATCGAGGAGAAACACGGCATCAGCATGGGCCTTGGCGCCGTGGTGGCGGAAGAGTTTCGGCCTTGGCTAAAGGACGCCAGGATCAACGGCGAAGTCGGTGACTTCTACTGGAGCCGTTACCGAAGGCTTCTCAGCCTCAACGGGCTGCCGAAATCAGTGATCGACGCTACTGACGGCGTGACGGATCAAATATTGGACCGCCTTGGTGATCCGCGCGACTCGAGCCCGTGGAGGCGCCGGGGCATGGTCGTGGGGCATGTTCAGAGCGGAAAGACCGCGAACTACACCGGACTGATCTGCAAGGCGGCGGATGCAGGCTATCGCCTGATCGTCGTCATTGCAGGCATCCACAACAACCTGCGCAACCAGACTCAAGCGAGGATCGATGAGGGTTTCATCGGCCGAGATACCGGGCGGCTGGCCCATGCCAACAGGGGACAGCGCCAGAAGATCATTGGCGTCGGCCAGTTCGATCAGCGGGAGTTCCCGGTCTCTCTAACCAACACCCTGCGCGACTTCAACAAGGCGACGGCCACCACGAACACCAGCCAGATCGGCTCATACAGCGTGCCCGTGGTGTTGGTCATCAAGAAGAATTCGAGCACGCTGAAGAACCTGCTCGAGTGGCTGAGGGAGCATTCCGTCCATCAAGGAACGCAGATGGTCAGCCAGCCGATGCTGCTGATCGACGACGAGGCCGACAACGCCTCGATCAACACGGCGTACGCCCGCGACGAGGTCACGCGCATCAATGGCCAGATCCGCGAGTTGCTCTCGCTGTTTCACCGCAGCTGCTATGTCGGCTACACGGCGACGCCCTTCGCCAACATCTTCATCGATCCCGACACCGACGACGCGACGCTGAAGCAGGACCTGTTCCCGCGGCACTTCATCATCGGCCTCGACGCACCATCGAACTATTTCGGTGCGCAGAAGGTGTTCCTCGATGCCCGTGATCAGCACGTCCGCCTGATCGACGACAACGAGGATATCCTGCCGATGAAGCACAAGATCGACCATCCGGTCGAAGTGCTGCCAGAAAGCCTTGTTCGTGCCGTTCGAGCCTTCATTATCGCACGTGCCATCCGGAATGCGCGGGGCCAGCAAGCCGCGCATGCCTCGATGCTGATCAACGCCTCGCGCTTCACAGACGTCCAAGGACGATTGCGGTCGCGGGTGGCGGATGTGGTTGGCCGCATCCGGGACGCCGTTGCGGTCGATGCCGGCAAAGGCCGTGCCGCCCTGCGCAACCCTGAGATTGCGGTCCTGCATGAGGTCTGGACGGCCGAATACGCGGAAGCGGATGGTGCTGACTGGCCTGCTGTCCAGGCACGCCTGCACGAGGTTCTGGTCGCTGCCCGTGTGATCGAGGTCAACGCGTCGAGGCGATCGCAGCCGCTCGACTATGATCAGCACGGCGAACACGGTGTGACGGTGATCGCCGTCGGAGGCTTCTCCCTCTCGCGTGGGCTGACGCTCGAGGGGCTGACCGTCAGCTATTTCCTACGCAATTCCATGATGTACGACACGCTCATGCAGATGGGGCGCTGGTTCGGGTACCGGCCGGGCTACGAGGATCTGTGTCGAGTATGGATGCCGGCGGACGGGGTCGGCTGGTATGCCCACATCCATGAGGCGATGGACGACCTTCAAGCCCAGCTGAAGCGCATGGAACTTGCAAAGGCCACACCGGAGCAGTTCGGTCTGGCGGTTCGCAGTCACCCGGAAGCGCTCATCGTGACGGCACGCAACAAGATGGGGACCGGAAAGGAGTTGCCCGTCAGGGTTGGGCTCGCCGAAAACCTGATCGAGACCACCCGTATCGTTCTGGACAGTGCTCAGCTTAGCGCGAACCTTCGTGCGGGAGAGGAACTCGTGTCTCGTTCAATCTCGGCAGGCATCTCGCTCGCAGAGCGGCCGAGGGGCCACCTTCTGCAAGGGGTGGCCGTGAAGCTGATCATGGATTTCCTGCGCGGATATCGCGCCGAACCCGGTCTTCGGCCTGTCAATCCTCTCACCGATCCGAAGCTGATCAATGACTACATCGACGTCCGTGCAGAAAGCGAACTTGCAGAATGGGACGTTTTTATCGCCAGTTCTACACGAAAGGACATGCACCCCCTTCCTTTTGCGGGTCTCGAAATCTTGCCTAATGAACTGTCGGTGGATCCGGACCTTGCCAGGGAGGGCGTTCTTGCGTTCAGCGGCGCCAGCCGCCGGATTGGCTCAGCTGAGGATGAGAGTGAAGGGTTGACTGACACTCAGATTGCGGATGCACGGGAAGCATTTCGCCTTTCACGGCCTGATCAGAGACTTCCCAAGACCGTCAACCCGCGGATATACAGGCAAGTTCCCGGCCGACGCCCGTTGCTGATCCTTCGGCTTGTCAAGCCCAAGCTGGATTTGCCGCATGTGCCGAAGGGTATTCTCACGTGGGGATTGTCATTCCCTTCAAGCGCAATCGATGGCGGAACCGTGGAATACGTCGTCAACACGATCCGCATGCGAGAGATGTTCGGCGAGGAAGAGATCGACGAGGAGGCGCTTGGCGATGCCGAATGACACGCCATGGTCCGGCCTCGAGGCCGGAAAGGTGGACACACGCCGGGTTGCGGCCTCCGCACGATGGAACTGGTTCTGGGCGGTAATGCCGCGCGCCGATGCTGCCTTGGTTCTGCAACTGACGGAACTGCCGGAACCGGCACCGGAACTGCCGAGCCTCCGGAACCTCGAGATCCGGTTCCAGACTCTGCCCGGGGGACCGATTCTCTACATCCGGCTCAAGGACGACGCGCAGCGTGAGCTGTTCGAGACCCTCTGCCGCGATGTGATGGCGGCGGGCGAGCTTGCCGAGACCGAAGCCGAGGTACTGGAGCGCGCTATCGGCCGCACCTTCCGCTGGCACTACCTGCTGCGCGGCGGAAAGCCGGAAGTCCTGTCGGAGGAGGCTCAGAAGGGCCTGATCGGCGAAATCGAGGTGCTGAAGCTGCTGATCGGGACGATCGGAGCGAAGCCAGCCCTGACCGCATGGACTGGCCCTTCAGGGTCACCCAAGGACTTCGAGCTCAAAGCCGACTGCATCGAGGTGAAGGCAAGACGCGGAGCGTCGCAGCCCTTCGTAAAGATCGCGAACGAACACCAGCTGGCGGACGTGCCGGATCGGCGCTTGTGGCTGGCTGTGCTGGCCGTTGACCAGGTGCAGCCGCCGCATGGCCGAACGCTGACTGAGTACGTGTCGGAGGTCACCGGGCTGCTGGAACAGCGTGAGCCATCCGCCATCACGGACTGGGACCTGCACCTGGCCGATGCGGGCTATGACGTCCTGCACGACTACTCGGCGTGGCGATGGATTGTCTCGGCACCCGACTTCCATGCCGTGCCCGAGGTCTTCCCGAGGATCGCCGCCACGGTTCCCCTCGGCGTGTCGTCCGTGTCCTATGCGCTTGCGCTGTCTGCCTGCACCCCCTTCCGGGCTGAATGGGACGACGTTCGAGCGGGTCTGATCGAGGAGGTCCAGGCTTGAACGAGCTCGAGGATTACCATCGAAACCTCATGGCCGATATCCGCCGCGAGGCAGACGCCAGTGGCATCTTCCCTGTGGAAGCCTTCTTTGACCGGATGGCCGAGCGGTTGACCGAGGCAGGCGAACTGGATGTCGCCGATCGTGCCTACTACCAAGGCGGAGAGGGCGGTCAGAGGCTGCGGATCGATGGCTATGCGGGCGACCCACGCGACGGCGAAGGTGTTCTGGGCCTGATCGTCTGCGACTTCGCGGACAGCGACAAGGTCCAGACCTTCGGCAAAGGGGATGTTCCCCCGATCCTGAACCCGCTGATCCGTTTTCTCAAGAAGGCCAGAACCGAAGAGTTCCGGGACTCGCTGAACGAGGCGAACCCCGCATTCCAGGTCTCGGACCTGATCATTGCCACGTGGCCACAGGTCACAAAGGTCAAGCTGATCCTTATCTCCAACCGGCAGTACATCGGCCGCGGGGATACGGTGAAGCTTACGGAGATCGGTGATGTGCCGATCACCTGGTCGGTCTGGGATCTGGCGCGCTTCGAACGGTTCGACCGCTCGGGCCAGGCCCGGGAGGACATGGTCATCGACTTCGCACAGGATTTCGGCGCACCGCTTCCCGCGCTGAAGGCCTCACAGACGGGGGCGGCCCTCGAAAGCTATCTGCTGATCATTCCAGGCGAGCAGCTGGCCGGAATCTACGACAGGTGGGGCGCGCGCCTTCTCGAAGCCAATGTCCGTTCGTTCCTGCAGGCACGAGCCAAGACCAACAAGGGCATCCAGAAGACCATCAAGGAAGAGCCCGAGCTCTTCTTCCCCTACAACAACGGGCTGTCGGCCACGGCCGACGCCGTGTCCTGCGTCAGGACGGACGACGGCATGGCGATTGACTCGATCAGCAATCTGCAGATCGTCAATGGCGCCCAGACGACAGGCTCGATTCACGCGGCGCTGAAAGCCGCCAGGGAGCAACTTCCCCGGGTGTTCGTGCAGATGAAGCTGACGGTAGTTCCCTCGGACCGGTCAGAGGACATCGTTCCGAAGATCTCGGAGTATGCCAACACCCAGAACAAGGTCAACGCGGCCGACTTCTTCTCGAATCACCCGTTCCACATCCGGATCGAGCAGTTCTCTCGCAACGTGATCTTCACCGCACGTGCCGGCGAACGCCACGACAGCAAGTGGTTCTACGAACGGTCCCGCGGGCAGTTCATCAACGCCCGTGCCCGCCTCACGACCGCCCAGCAGAAGAAGTTCGATCTGGAATTCCCGAAGTCGCAGCTCTTCAGCAAGACCGATCTTGCCAAGTTCGAGTTCTCGGCGTCCGGCAAACCGCATATCGTTTCGCGAGGAGCACAGAAGAACTTCGCAGAATTCGCGAAGGACATCGGCGAGACATGGTCCAAGAGCGATTCCAGATACGACGAGCTCTGGTACAAGCGACTTATCTCGAAGGCGATCGTGTTTCGCTGGCTCGAGACGGAGGTGCCGAAACAGCCATGGTACGAAGGTGGCTACAGAGCCAACATCGTGACCTATGCCATGGCCAAGGTCTTTCACGACGCCACGAGCGAGAAGCAGGTGATCGACCTCGACACGATCTGGCGGCGGCAGTCAGTTCCGGACGCACTGCAGCGCGCCCTCCTTCTTGCCGCGGCGGAGGCACACAACGTCATCACCGATCCCCCGGCCGGCGTTCGGAACATGTCCGAATGGGCCAAGCAGCAGGCGTGCTGGAACGGGATGAAGAGCCGTACGCTGAACTATGACGACGACTTCGACACCTGTTTGACGTTGGTCGAGACGGCGCGGTCAGCCGGACGCGACGAGAAGGCGCAAAGGACGATGACAGAGGGCATCAACGCCCAGTCTGAGGTCGTGACGCTGGGGCCGGATTTCTGGAAGGAGGTCCTCGCCTGGGGGCGCGAACGGAAGCGCCTCACGCCGAAGGACCTGCAGATCCTCGAGGTCTGCGCCTCCATGCCGCGTCGCCTCCCTTCCGACCTGCAGTCGCGCCACGCGCTGGGCACACTTGGGCGTATGCGCGATCAGGGGTTTGAGAGCGGGTAGCCGGCATCTTGCCCTCCCTCGTCCGGCTCCTTGCGATGTGGGCCGTTTGGGTGCGCAGCGCGGCGGCTTCGGCAGCACGCGGGATCGTCACCGGGGAGAATGGTCGTACTCCGCCGGCGACGCAGAAGATCGTTGCGGCCGGCGGAGTGCTGCCCTGATCACCCGTGGGAAGGTGCGAAGCGGAGCCCGGCCCCTTTCGCCGCTTTCCCACAACGTCAGGTCCACGGTCCACGAACCCCCGAACCCCGACCCCGGCTGGCATTTCCCCACGAAAAGTGACGTTATGGTGAGATGGCCAGTTCATGGCTGCAGAATGGCCAGGTTATGCCCCAAAACGGCCAGGAATTGCCTGCCGCAACACCCGCCGCCACTCACTCCGGCACGAACTCCAACGCCACCCCGTTGATGCAATACCGCAGCCCCGTCGCGGTCGGGCCGTCGTCGAACACATGCCCCAGGTGCGCGTCGCAGGCCTCGCAGCGGACTTCCGTGCGGATCATGCCGTGGCTGGTGTCGCGATACTCGTCGATGGCGCCGCCCTTGCGGTCGAAGCTCGGCCAGCCGCAATGGCTCTCGAACTTGGCGTCGCCCTCGAACAGGCGCGCGCCGCAGCCGACGCAGGTGTAGTGGCCGGGGCCGTTCGGGAAGCCCGGATGCGAAAAGGGCCGCTCGGTGCCGCCCTGCCGGGTGACGCGGTAGGCCTCGGGCGAGAGCTGCTCGCGCCATTCCTGATCGATCTTCTCCACTTTCACCATGTTCCGCTTCCTCTGGACAGTTCGTCGCTTGCACCACAGATGAGTGGCAGGACGCGCCCCTGCAAGACCCGGCGGGGCCGCCGGATCGAGCGGGGATCGAGGATGCTGCCACTGAGCAGGGGCCGCCATGTCGTGCGGCTGGCCCGAAGCCCCGGCGATCTCCTCGCGGCGCAGCGGCTGAGGGGGGCATGCTTCCGCAAGGTCGGCGTCGATGCCGACGCCTTCGACGCGCTCTGCCGCCATCTGCTGGTCGAGGACCGCGACTCGGGCGCCCTCGTGTGCTGCCTGCGCGTCCTGCCGCTCGCCTCCGGCGCCGGGATCGAGCGCAGCTACTCGGCCCAGTTCTACGACCTGTCGCGCCTCCACGACTGGCCCGGCCCGATGGCCGAGGTGGGCCGGTTCTGCATCCGTCCGGGCCTCGCCGACCCCGACATCCTGCGCGCCGCCTGGGCCGGGCTAACGGCGATGGTGGATTCCGAAGGCATCGGCATGCTCTTTGGCTGCTCGTCCTTTCCGGGCACCGATCCCGCCCCCCATGCCGACGCCCTGGCGCTGCTCAAGGAGCGCCACCTCGCCCCCGCCCGCTGGCGGCCCGGCATCAAGGCGGCGGACGTCTTCCCCTATGCCTGCGCGCTCGACGGTGTCGCCCCGGACCCCGCGCGGGCGCAGGCGGCGATGCCGCCGCTGTTGCGCAGCTATCTCTCGATGGGCGGCTGGGTGAGCGATCATGCCGTGATCGACGCCGCGCTCGGCACGTTCCACGTCTTCACCGGCCTCGAGATCGAGGCCATCCCGCCGGCGCGCAAGCGCCTGCTGCGGGCGCTCGTGGCCGTGGGCTAGAAGCCGAAGCTGAGGCTGCGGACGAGGCCGACGCCGACCGTGACCTGCGTGTCGTCGCGCACGAGCGGCGAATCGGCCGCGTCGCCGAGGAGGCGCTCGGCTTGGAGCCGGCCGAGGACCGCGGTGCGCGGGGTCGCCTGGTAGCGCATCTCGAAACCCGCGATGGCGGATTTCACGCCGCCGTCGGGATCGAAGGCGTCATAGCCGCTGGCCGCCGATTCGCCGGGGGTGACGCCGAAATACGTCCCCATGTAATCGTCGTCGCCATAGGTGGTGGCGAGGCCGCTGGTCAGCGACAGCCGGTCGGTCAGCGGCGTCGTGTAACGCGCGCCGACCTCGCCGACGATGCCGGAATGCCCGCCGAAGCCCTGGCGCAGCGTGGCATAGGCGTCCACGCCCGAGAAGCGGTAGCCGCCCCTGAGGCCCAGCTCCACGGCCGGGTCGATCTCGTCGAGGCCCCGCAGCCGGGGGTCGTCGCCGGTGTCGCGGCCGCCGAGATAGTCGAAGGAGGGCGAGAGGTAGAAGCCGTCGGCCGGGCGACCCGGCGCGGCGTCGGCGCCGAAGCTGAGGTCGCGCAGGATCAGCCACGGGCTCGCCTCGTGGTCATCCGAGCCGGGATAGGTCGGCCCCATGTTCACGCCGAGGCCGAGGTCGAAGCTGAGCACCGGACCACCCGCCTCCTGCGCCGCAGCCGGCAGGGTCGCCGCGAGGGCGAGGCCGAACGCGGCGGCGAGGGTGCGGGGCAGGGGCATCGGCGATTCCTCGGGAGGGGCGAGTCGGCGCAGGGCGCGCTCCACTCCCTCTTGCACCCGGCCCGGCGGCCTCGCAAGATGCAGCGTCAGTGCGGCCCGCGGGCTGTGGCCACATTGCCGCGAGGCCTCAGCCCTCCGCGGTTTCGAGCGCCTCGAGGGCTTCCAGCCACAGCGCCTCGGCCCGCAGCATCGCCTCTCGCGCCTCGGCATGCTTGCGGCCCCATTTCTCGGCCTCGGCCGGGTCGCCATAGACCGCCGGATCGGCGAGCTTGGCGTCCAGCTTCTCCAGCATCCCGGTCAGCTTGCCGACCCGCTCCTCGGCCCGCCGCGCCTCGGCTCGCAGGTCCAGCACCGCCTCGCGCGGGGGCCGTTTCGGCGCGGCCGCGGCGCGCGAGGGGGCCTCCGGCTCGGCCAGCAGCATCCGGCGGTAGTCGTCGAGGTCACCCTGCCAGGGCTTCACCGCGCCGTCCTGCACCAGCCACAGACGCTCCGCCACCAGCCCCAGCAGGTGCATGTCGTGGCTGACCAGCACCACGGCGCCGGAATAGTCGTTCAGCGCCTCCATCAGCGCCTCGCGGCTCTCGATGTCGAGGTGGTTGGTCGGCTCGTCGAGGATCAGCAGATGCGGGGCGTCGATGGTCGCGAGCAGCAGGCTGAGCCGCGCCTTCTGCCCGCCCGAAAGGCTGCCGACCTTCGTCCCGGCCTGCGCCTCCATCAGCCCGAAGCCAGCCAGCCGCGCCCTGAGCCGCGCCGGCGCCTCGTCCGGCCGTAGCCGGCGGACGTGGTCGATCGGCGTCTCGCCCAGCTCCAGCTCGTCCACCTGATGCTGCGCGAAATAGCCGACGCGGAGCTTGTTCGAGCGGGTGACACGCCCCTCCATCGGCTCCAGTCGTCCGGCCAGCAGCTTCGAGAGCGTGGACTTGCCCTGCCCGTTGCGGCCCAGCAGCGCGATGCGGTCGTCCTGGTCGATCCGCAGGTCCAGCCGCCGCAGCACCGCGCGCCCCTCATAGCCGACCGCGACCCCCTCCATCGACACGATGGGGGGCGAGAGCTGGTCGGGCTGCGGGAAGGTGAAGCGGTGCAGCCGCGCCTCCTCGGGCGCGGTGATCGGCTCCATCCGCGCCAGCATCTTGAGCCGCGACTGCGCCTGCGCGGCCTTGGTGGCCTTGGCGCGGAAGCGGTCCACGAAGCTCTGCAGATGCTCGCGCCGCGCGGACTGCTTCTTCGCCTCCGCCGCCTGCAGCGCGCGGCGCTCGGCCCGTGCGCGGGCGAAGGCGTCGTAGGTGCCGGTGTAGAGCGTGAGCTTGCGGTTTTCGAGATGCAGGATCGCGCCCACCGCGCGGTTCAGCAGGTCGCGGTCGTGGCTGATGACGATGACCGTGTGCGGGTAGCGGGCGAGGTAGCCCTCGAGCCACAGCGCGCCCTCGAGGTCGAGGTAGTTCGTCGGCTCGTCCAGCAGCAGCAGGTCCGGTTGCGCGAACAGCACGCCCGCGAGCGCCACCCGCATCCGCCAGCCGCCGGAGAAATCCGAGGTCGGGCGGGCCTGATCCTCGGTCGGGAAGCCGAGGCCCTGCAGGATCGCGGAGGCGCGGCCCTCGGCCGACCAGGCGTCGATGTCGGCGAGCCGGGTCTGCACCTCGGCGATGCGGTGCGGGTCGGTCGCGGTCTGCGCCTCGGCCATCAGCGCCGCGCGCTCGGTGTCGGCGGCGAGCGTGGTGTCGAGGACGGAGACGCCGGAAGCCGGCGCCTCCTGCGCCACGCCGCCGATCCGGGCACGGGGCGGCAGCGCGATCTCGCCGCCGTCGAGCGCGAGTTCGCCCCGGATCAGACGGAAGAGCGTTGTCTTGCCGGCGCCGTTCGGGCCGACGAGGCCGACCTTGTGGCCGGTCGGGATCGTGGCCGAGGCGTTCTCGAAGAGCGGCCTTCCGGCGATGGAAAAGGAGATGTCGTCGATCCGCAGCATCGCGCGGCCATGCCCGACGCGGGCCCGCGCGTCAACGCGGCCCGCGCGGGCCGGGCGTCACTTCAGCAGCGGCATCAGCGCGTCCGCGGGCCAGTTGCGCATTCCGACCAGCGGCTGGTCGCCCGCCTCGCTGAAGACGAAGACCGCCACGTTCTCGCCCGCGACCGCGAGGCGGCAGAAGACGCCCTCGCCCGCCTCCATCACGGCGGGGCATTCGGCCAGGTCGGCATGCAAGACCGTCCCCTCGAAGATCTCGTAGGTCATGGGCAGGGGCGCGGCCGCGTCGGTCTGGGCGAGGGCGGGCGTAGCCGCAAGCAGCAGGGCGGTGGTGATGCGGAGCATCGGGGTTCTCTCGCGCCGGGATACGGCGATGGAAGGTAGATGAGCGATTTTGTCGGGTTCTGTAAAGAAGCGTCCCGCGGCCTGCTGGCGAAGCCCGCGCGCGCGTGCTAGCCGCGTCCGGAGGCTTGGCGAGGCAGCATGGCAAACTCCCTTTCCCCCGCGAGGCGGCAATGACCGACGTGCTGATCGCCGGCGGCGCCGTCATGGGCGCCTCGGTCGCCTTCTGGCTCAAGCGCCTCGACCCAACTCTGTCGGTCACCGTGATCGAGCCGGACCCGGGCTACGCGACGTCCTCCACCGCGCTTTCGGCGGCTGGCATCCGCTCGCAGTTCACCAATGCCGTGAACATCGAGATCAGCCGCTTCGGCATCGACTTCATCCGCGACTTCGCCCGCTACACCGGCCCCGAGGGCGGCGTGCCGGACCTCGGCCTGCGCGAGAACGGCTACCTGTTCCTCGCCTCGACGGAGACCGGCGCGGCGACCCTGGAGAGCCTCGCGGAATTGCAACGCTCGCTCGGCGCCGGGACCGAGGTGCTGGACCCCGCCGGGCTTGGCGCGCGCTTCCCGTGGATGAGCCTCGACGGCATCAGCGCGGGCAGCTTCGGGCCGCGGGACGAGGGGTTCTTCGACAACATGGGCCTGCTCGCGGGGCTGAAGAACGCGGCCCGCGCCGCCGGGGCGGTCTGGCTCCGGGACCGCGTGACGGCGTTCGAGCGCGGGGACGGCCCGATCACCGCGGCGCTGCTGGAGCAGGGCGGGCGGCGCGAGGCGCAGGTCTTCGTCAACTGCGCCGGGCCGCGCTGCGCGGCGCTGATGCGGAGCGTCGGGCTGAACCTCCCGGTCGAGCCGAGGAAGCGCACCGTCTTCGTCGTGGACGCGCCCAAGGCCCGCCACCCGGACGCGCCGCTGATCGTCGACCCGACCGGCATCTGGTTCCGCCCCGAGCATGGCCAGTGGCTCGCCGCAACCGTCCCCGCGACCGACGGTCCCTGCGCCGAGGACGACTTCGACCCTGACCATGCGCTGTGGGAGGATGCGGTCTGGCCCGCCCTCTACACCCGCGCCGAGGGTTTCGCCGAGGCCCGCGTCACCCGCATGTGGGCCGGGCACTACGCCTTCAACACGCTGGACCAGAACGCCATCCTCGGCCGCAACCCGCAGGCGCCGAACCTTTACCACGCCAACGGCTTTTCCGGGCACGGGCTGCAACAGGCCCCGGCGGTGGGACGCGGCATCGCCGAGCAGATCGTGCATGGCGACTGGGTGACGCTGGACCTGTCGTCCCTCGGCGTGCAGCGGGTGCTGGACGGACAACCCTTCGCGGAGGCGGCGATCGTATGAGTTTCACCGTTGCCATCGACGGCCCGGCAGCGGCGGGAAAAGGAACCATCGCCCGCGCCGTCGCGGAGCGTTTTGGTTTCCACCATCTCGACACCGGGCTGCTTTACCGTGCCGTGGGCGTGAAGGGGGGCGATCCGGCTGCGGCGGCGGCGGGGCTGACGCCCGCCGACCTTGAGCGGGGCGACCTGCGAAGCGCCGAAGCGGGTCAGCTGGCCTCGCGCGTGGCGGCGATCCCCGAGGTGCGCGACGCGTTGACCACATTCCAGCGACGCTTTGCGGCGCAGGAACCGGGGGCGGTGCTGGACGGGCGCGATATCGGGACGGTGATCTGTCCCGATGCGGCGGTTAAGATCTACGTGATTGCGGATGACCAGACCCGCGCCGCCCGCCGTGCGGCCGAACTTGGCGCGGACCCCGCCGAGATGCTGGCGCAACTGCGCGAGCGCGACACCCGCGACGGCGCCCGCGCCGCGGCCCCGCTGCGGCCGGCCGAGGATGCCGTGATCCTTGACACCACCGCCATGACCATCGCGCAGGCGGTGGCCGCGGCCGTGGCCCTCGTCAGCGAGAGGCGGGCGGCCGCGGGCTGAGCCGCCGTATGGGCGGGAAAATCCGGTCTCCGGTTGTTCGTGCGAACAACCGGGCAGGTCAGGCCCCGTCGTCCTCCTCGTCGTCTTCTTCCATCCCTTCGGCCGCCGCGTCGTTGATGCCGCCGTCGGCGAGGTCGGTCAGCTTCTCGTCCGCGGCGCCCTCCTGGTCGAGGATCTGCTGCATCATCTCGGCCACCTCGTCCTCGCCCAGAAGCTCCGCGTAGTTCCTCAGCGAGCCGTAGCGGGCGATCTCGTAATGCTCGACCGCCTGGGCCGAGAAGATGATCGCTGCATCCCCCGCGGGCGAGCCCTTGAAGTCGGCGAGGAGCTGGTCGCCCTCCTTCAGGATGCCGTCCATCGCGTCGCATTTCTCGCCCTGGGCTTTCTTGCCAAGCGCCTCGAAGGCCTTTTCCAGCGTAGCGATCTGGCCCTCGGTCTCCCCGCGGTGCTCCTCGAGCGCGGCCTTGAGGTCCTCGTCCTCCGCCGCCTTCACCATCTTCTCGAGCGATTTCACGATCTTGTTCTCGGCGTAATACATGTCCTTGAGGCCATGTTCGAGCAGGTCCTCGAGGGTCTTGGTTTCGCTGGATTTGGTCGCCATGATGAATGTCCTTTCAGAGGCGCCGGCTTGGCCCGGCGCCTCTCAACCCGCAGGTCGGCCTCGGGTTCGACGGCGGCGCAGGCATTTCTGTTCGCGGCGGTTGCCAGGCGCGGGCGCGGCCGCTATAGAACCGGCCGTGTGTTTTCGGCAACGATACGGCCACAACAGGCCACCATCCTCAGGTCGGGCGTCATGCCGCGGCCTTTCGTCGTTGCCCTGACCCGACAACAGACCGGCGGAGACAACCGCCAGGCCGGAACAGCAACCCAACTGAAGGATTTGTCAGCCGCATGGCGAAGCTAGCAAGCATGGAAGACTTCGAGGCGATGCTCAACGAGAGCCTCGAGATCGACACCCCCTCCGAGGGTTCGGTCGTCAAGGGCAAGGTCATCGCCATCGAGGCGGGCCAGGCCATCATCGATGTCGGCTACAAGATGGAAGGCCGCGTCGATCTGAAGGAATTCGCCCATCCCGGCGAGGAGGCGAAGCTCAGCGTCGGCGACGAGGTCGAGGTCTATCTCGACCGGGTCGAGAACGCCCGCGGCGAAGCCTCGATCAGCCGTGAGAAGGCCCGCCGCGAGGAGGCCTGGGACCGTCTCGAGAAAGCCTACGCCGCCGAGGAGCGGGTCGAGGGCGCCATCTTCGGCCGCGTCAAGGGCGGCTTCACCGTCGATCTGGGCGGCGCCGTGGCCTTCCTGCCCGGCTCGCAGGTGGACGTGCGCCCGGTGCGCGACGCCGGCCCGCTGATGGGTCTCAAGCAGCCGTTCCAGATCCTCAAGATGGACCGCCGCCGCGGCAACATCGTCGTCTCGCGCCGCGCCATCCTCGAGGAGAGCCGGGCCGAGCAGCGCGCCGAGGTCATCGCCAACCTGCATGAGGGGCAGGCGGTCGACGGCGTCGTCAAGAACATCACCGAATACGGCGCCTTCGTGGACCTCGGCGGTGTGGACGGCCTGCTGCACGTCACTGACATGGCCTGGCGCCGGGTGAACCACCCCTCCGAGATCGTCTCGATCGGCGAGACGGTGAAGGTGCAGGTCATCAAGATCAACAAGGAAACCCACCGCATCAGCCTCGGCATGAAGCAGCTGCAGGCCGACCCGTGGGATACCGTCGTCCGCAAGTTCCCGATCGGCAGCGTGCATCGCGGCCGGGTGACGAACATCACCGACTACGGCGCCTTCGTGGAGCTGGAAGCGGGCGTCGAGGGCCTCGTCCACGTCTCGGAGATGAGCTGGACCAAGAAGAACGTCCACCCCGGCAAGATCGTGTCCACCTCGCAGGAGGTCGACGTGATGGTGCTGGAGATCGACGAGCAGAAGCGCCGCGTGTCGCTGGGTCTCAAGCAGACCATGCGCAACCCGTGGGAGGTCTTTGCCGAGACCCATCCGCCGGGCACGCAGATCGAGGGCGAGGTCAAGAACATCACCGAGTTCGGCCTGTTCGTCGGCCTCGAGGGCGACATCGACGGCATGGTCCACCTCAGCGACATCAGCTGGGACCAGCGCGGCGAGGACGCGATCCAGGACTTCCGCAAGGGCGACACCGTCCGCGCAGTCGTGCAGGACGTCGACTCCGAGAAGGAGCGCATCTCGCTCTCCATCAAGGCGCTCGAGAACGAGGGCATGGCCGAGGCGGTCGAGGGCGTGAAGCGCGGCTCGGTCGTGACGACTACGATCACCGCGATCGAGGATGGCGGCATCGAGGTCGAATACAACGGCATGAAGGCCTTCATCCGCCGTTCGGACCTCGCCCGCGACCGTCAGGACCAGCGTCCCGAGCGGTTCCAGGTCGGCGACCATGTGGACGCCCGCGTGACCAACGTGGACGCCAAGACCCGCCGTCTGGGCCTGTCGATCAAGGCTCGCGAGATCGCCGAGGAGAAGGAAGCGGTCGAGCAGTATGGCTCGTCGGATTCCGGTGCCTCGCTGGGCGATATCCTCGGCGCGGCGCTCAAGAACCGCGGCTGATCGGTCCGCAGGACGCCGACACCATCCCCGCCCGGAGTTTCCCTCCGGGCGGGGATTTTCCCGTGCAGCCGGGCCCGCGGCAATATGGGCGGCGCTGCAACCAATCGCGGCCGCCCGCGTTGCCTGACAAGTTCGCAGGCCTTTGGCACTGTTTCGGTTTTACTCAGGGCCGGGGCCGGTCCTCGACCCGCGTCAGCAGTAAGGAAGGCGCATGATCCGCTCCGAGCTGATCCAGAAGATCGCCGACGAAAACCCCCATCTCGTGCAGCGCGATGTCGAGCGGATCGTGAACACGGTGTTCGAGGAGATCATCGACGCCATGGCGCGCGGCGACCGGGTCGAGTTGCGCGGCTTCGGGGCCTTTTCGGTCAAGCGGCGCGAGGCGCGGGTGGGCCGCAACCCGCGCACCGGCGAGGCGGTGCAGGTCGAGGAGAAGGCAGTGCCGTTCTTCAAGACCGGCAAGCTTCTGCGCGATCGCTTGAACGGGCAGGCCGAATAGGTCAAACCCGGTTCCGCCGGGCACACGGTCCCGGCTGACGGGGAAGGCCGAGACCACCATGCGCTACATCAAGATCGCAGCCCTCCTGTTCCTTGCCCTCGTGCTGGTGGGCGTGGCGCTCGCCAACCGTCAGCCGGTCGCGCTCAGCGCGACGCCCGCGGGCCTCGACCCGTGGCTCGGCTCGACCACGATCATGGTGCCGCTCTACCTCGTCATCCTCATCTCGCTGCTTGTCGGGATCGTGATCGGCCTTGTCTACGAGTGGCTGCGCGAGGCGCATATCCGCCGCGAGGCCGCGCGCCGCGCCCGTGAGGTCGCCGTGCTCGAGCGCGAGGTCACCCATCGCGCCCCGCCGCGCGACGACGTGCTGGCGCTCGTGGACCGGCCGGTGCAGCGACCCGTCGCCGAGCAGTTCCCGGCCGCAACCGCCGCCGCGCAGGCTCAGGCCGGCTTGCCTGCGCCGGCGGCCGATCGTCTGCCCGCCCGGTGACCTCCGAGCGTCGCACCGGGATCAAGATCTGCGGCCTCTCGCGCCCCGGCGAGGTCGCGGCCGCGCTTGACGCGGGGGCGGGTTATCTTGGCTTCGTGTTCTTCCCCCGCTCGCCCCGCGCCGTGTCACCCGACCGCGCCGCGGAACTGACCGCCGCGGTGCCGCCGGGCCGCGCCCGCGTGGGCCTCTTCGTCAACCCCGACGACGCCATGCTCGATTCGGTGCTGGCGACGGTGCCGCTCGACATCATCCAGCTCCACGGCGCCGAGACGCCCGCGCGCGTGGCCGAGGTGCGTGCCCGGACCGGGTTGCCGGTGATGAAGGCGGTGGGCGTGGCCGGGACGGAGGACCTCGACGCGCTCTGGAACTACGGTCTGGCGGCGGATCTGCTGCTGGTGGACGCCAAGCCCCCGCGCGATGCCGTGCTGCCGGGCGGCAACGGTCTGTCCTTCGACTGGCGGCTGCTCGCCGGGCGGCGGCTCCTGAAGCCGTGGTTTCTGGCCGGGGGGCTGACGCCCGACAACGTGGCCGAGGCGGTGCGGCTGACCTTCGCGCCGGCGGTGGACGTCTCCTCCGGCGTCGAATCGGCCCCCGGCGTGAAGGACGAGGCGCTGATCCGGGCCTTCTGCGCCGCGGTGCCGTGACCGCCCCGCGCTGCCGGCCCGCCACCCGCGACGACGATCACCCGATCATCTCGGAGCGGCCGGGCTTCACCCCATCCCGCATCGGCTTTAAGAAGCCTCTCTGACATCCCGTTCATTGCGCGCCCGCCTGCGGGACAGCGGAGGCGACCATGCCCGACGACATCCCCAACAGCTTCCGCAACGGTCCCGACGAGGCCGGGCGCTTCGGCATCTTCGGCGGCCGCTTCGTCTCCGAGACGCTGATGCCGCTGATCCTTGAACTGGAGGCCGAATACGCCCGCGCCAAGGCCGATCCCGCCTTCGCAGCCGAGATGGATGACCTCTGGACCCATTACGTCGGCCGCCCCTCGCCGCTCTACTTCGCCCCGCGCCTGACCGAGCGGCTGGGCGGCGCGAAGATCTACCTCAAGCGCGACGAGCTGAACCACACCGGCAGCCACAAGATCAACAACGTGCTGGGCCAGATCCTGCTCGCCCGCCGCATGGGCAAGCGCCGCATCATCGCCGAAACCGGGGCGGGCCAGCACGGCGTCGCGACCGCCACCGTCTGCGCCCGCTTCGGGCTGCAATGCGTGGTCTACATGGGCAAGACCGATGTCGAGCGGCAGGCGCCCAACGTCTTCCGCATGCGCCTCCTCGGGGCCGAGGTAATCCCTGTGACCTCGGGCCGCGGCACGCTGAAGGACGCGATGAACGACGCGCTGCGCGACTGGGTCACGAATGTGCGCGACACCTTCTACTGCATCGGGACGGTCGCCGGGCCGCATCCCTATCCGGCGATGGTGCGCGACTTCCAGTCGATCATCGGCCGCGAGACGCGCGCGCAGATGCTGGAGCGCGAGGGCCGGCTGCCGGACCTGCTGGTGGCGGCCGTGGGCGGCGGCAGCAACGCGATGGGCCTCTTCCACCCGTTCCTCGACGACGCCTCGGTGCGGATCGTGGGGGTGGAGGCCGGTGGGCATGGCGTTGACGACCGGATGGAGCATTGCGCCAGCCTTTCGGGCGGGCGGCCGGGCGTGCTGCATGGCAACCGGACGTATCTGCTGCAGGACGGCGACGGCCAGATCCTCGAGGGGCATTCCATCAGCGCCGGCCTCGACTATCCCGGCATCGGGCCGGAGCATGCCTGGCTGAAGGAGAGCGGGCGGGCGGATTACGTCGCCATCACCGACGACGGGGCCCTGGCGGCGTTCCAGCTCCTTTGCGAGACGGAAGGCATCATCCCGGCGCTCGAGCCCGCCCATGCGCTCGCGCAGGTGGCGAAGATGGCGCCGGGGATGGGGGCGGACAAGCTGGTGGTGATGAATCTCTGCGGGCGGGGCGACAAGGATATCTTCACGGTCGCGCGGCATCTGGGGGTCGAGGTCGAGGCGTGACGTGAGGGCCGGGGGCGGTGCGTTCATAGAACGCACCGCACCCACGCCTCCGCCGCGTCGTAGGGTGCGTGATCCTCACGCACCTGCCGTGCCGCGTCCGCAAATGGGACCCTGTGCCCATTTGCGCGCACCGTCAGCCGTGAGACGACCGATCCGCCCCGCGGATCGGTCAGCGTCCGCCCTCCCCGCGGCGGACGCTTCGCGTCCACCAGGGCGGACGCTGCCGTCTGTCGTGACGGTCCGCGACAGGCGGATTCGGTATGCCATTGCATACCGTCTTCCCAATCGCCGCCGCATCGGCTATCCCCCCGCCATCACGCGAAACTGGCTTTGAGAGGGCGCCCATGACCAAGATCAAGGTGGACAACCCCGTCGTCGAGCTCGACGGCGACGAGATGACCCGGATCATCTGGGACTTCATCAAGAAGAAGCTGATCCTGCCCTATCTCGACATCGACCTGAAATACTACGATCTCGGCATGGAGGAGCGGGACCGCACCGACGACCAGATCACGGTGGATGCGGCCCACGCGATCAAGCAATACGGCGTCGGCGTCAAATGCGCGACCATCACCCCCGACGAGGCGCGGGTGGAGGAGTTCGGGCTGAAGAAGATGTGGCGCTCGCCCAACGGGACGATCCGCAACATCCTCGGCGGCGTGATCTTCCGCGAGCCGATCATCTGCAAGAACGTGCCGCGCCTGGTCCCGCACTGGACCCAGCCGATCATCGTCGGCCGCCACGCCTTCGGCGACCAGTACAAGGCCACCGACTTCCGCTTCCCCGGCAAGGGCAAGCTGACGATCCGGTTCGTCGGCGAGGACGGCGAGACGATCGAGCACGAGGTCTTCCAGGCCCCCGGCTCGGGCGTCGCGATGGCGATGTACAACCTCGACGACTCGATCCGCGACTTCGCGCGGGCCTCGATGAACTACGGGCTGCAGCGCGGCTATCCGGTCTATCTCTCGACCAAGAACACGATCCTCAAGGCCTATGACGGCCGCTTCAAGGACATCTTCCAGGAGGTGTTCGAGGCCGAGTTCGCCGACAAGTTCAAGGCCGCCGGGATCACCTACGAGCACCGGCTGATCGACGACATGGTCGCGGCCTCGCTGAAGTGGTCGGGCGGCTATGTCTGGGCCTGCAAGAACTATGACGGCGACGTGCAGTCCGACACCGTGGCGCAGGGCTTCGGATCGCTCGGCCTGATGACCTCGGTGCTGATGACGCCGGACGGCAAGACCGTGGAGGCGGAGGCCGCGCATGGCACGGTGACGCGCCACTACCGCGAGCATCAGAAGGGCAAGGAGACCTCCACCAACTCCATCGCCTCGATCTACGCCTGGACCGGCGGGCTGAAGCACCGCGCGAAGCTGGACGGCAACGAGCAGCTCAAGACCTTCGCCGAGACGCTCGAGCGCGTGACCGTGCAGGCGGTGGAGGACGGGTTCATGACCAAGGACCTCGCGCTCCTGGCCGGGCCGGAGCAGAAGTGGCTGACGACGATGGGCTACCTCGAGAAGGTGGACGAGTATCTGGGCAAGGCGCTCGCCGGCTGAGGCCAAGGCCGGGGGCTTTCCGCCCCCGGACCCCCGAGGATATTTGGATCAAGGCGAAGAGGGGCGGGCAGCGATGTCCGGCCCTTTGTCGTTCAGCTTTCGGGCGCGGCGGCGATGGAATCGACGATGCGGCCCGCGAGATCGCGGGCGGCGGTGACGACCGCCTCGGGCAGTTCCTTCGCTTGCGGGTCGATGACATCCCCGACCTGCACGTTGAGCGCCCGCCCGCGGACCTCCGCAATGCAAAGATTGTAGGCCAGCTCGCCCACGCGGGTCGCCATGCATTCCATCGCGGCGCCGCCGGGGCTCTCGACGCTCGCCTGCGCGACCGGGATCTCGCCGCCGGCCATGAAGGCCTCCGCCCGCTCGACATTGCCGGCGATGCCGTCGTCGGACAGGCGGTAGAGCAGCACCTGCAGGTTCCGGCTGTCGTCGGCGTTGCCGTAGACGGCCGTGATCCGCCCCTCGTCCGGCTCGCTCTCGATCGCGGCGCGGGTCAGGCTGTCGATCTCCTCGGGGAAGCCTGGGAGGAACGCGTTGGTGGCGTGGCCCTCGATCTCGTCGGCCTGCGCGGGGACGGCGAGGGCGACGGCCACGGCCAGCGGAGCAACGATCCTGAGGCGCATCAGTCGTCGCCGCCCGCCGGGTCGTCGCTCGCGGGATACCAGTCGAGGATCTCCACCTGGGTCCCGCCACCCTGCTCCTCCACGAGGCGGGCGAACTCGGCCGGGTCGGTGCCGCCGTGGTGATACGGAATGGCGATCTGCGGCTGGAACTCGGCGACGGCCGAGGCCGCCTGCTCGGGCGTCTGGGTGTAGGGCAGGTTCATCGGCAGCAGCGCCAGGGTGATGCCGGTCAGTGCCCGCATCTCGGGCGTGTCCTCGGTGTCGCCGGCGATGTAGAGGCGCTGCTCGCCGAGCGTCAGGACGTAGCCGTTGTCCCGCCCTTTGGGATGATACTGCTGGCGGTCCTCAGTGGTGTTGTAGGCCGGGACCGCGTCGATGGTGAGGCCCAGTTCGTCCTCGTGGCTTTCGCCATTGGCCATCGCCAGGGCGCGGGATTTCAGGTCTTCCGGCAGCATCTCGAATACGGCCGGGTTGGTGATCAGCCGCGTCTGCTCGCCCATCAGAGCGGCGAGCGTCTCGGCGCTGTAATGGTCGCCATGCTCATGGGTCACGAGGATGAGGTCGGGCGTGGCGCCGTAGCGGTCGGCGGCGCCCACCGGATCGACGGCGATTCGTGCCTCGGGCAGCTCGATTACCAACGAGGCGTGCTCGACCGGCCGCAAGGTCATCTGGCCGCCCGGCACGGCGAAGGAAGCCTCCTGCGCCGCGGCGCGGTGGGGCAGGGTGGCTGCGGCGAGGCCGGCGGCGGCGAGGGCGAGGGTCGCGCGTCGTGTCATCATCAGGGGGCTCCTTTTCGGGATTGATCCGGGACCACAACCACGCCTCGCGGCATCGGTTCCGCCTCTTGCCCGCCCGGCGCGGCGGCACTACTTGGGGCGCAATCCCCCGCATGAAGGCCTGGCCCCATGAAAGCTGCCGTCATCACCTTCCCCGGCTCCAACTGCGACCGCGACCTTGCCGTCGCGCTTGAGGCCGCCGGCGCTGAGGTGGCGCGGGTCTGGCACAAGGAGACCGTGCTGCCGGAGGGCACCGACCTCGTCGCCGTGCCGGGCGGCTTCTCGTATGGCGACTACCTGCGCTGCGGCGCCATCGCCGCGCGCTCGCCGGTCGCGGGCGCGATCCGCGAGCATGCCGGACGCGGCGGCTACGTGCTGGGCGTCTGCAACGGCTTTCAGGTGCTGACCGAACTCGGCCTGCTGCCCGGCGCGCTGATGCGGAACGCGGGCCTCAGCTTCATCTGCCGCGACGCCGCCCTGACGGTCGAGACCGACGACAGCGCCTTCACCTGCGGCTACGCGCGCGGCGCGCGCATCTCGCTGCCGGTCGCGCATCACGACGGCAACTACCAGATCGACCCGGAGGGCCTCGCGCGGCTCACGGGCGAGGATCGCATCGCGCTGACTTACGCCACGCCCCTCAACGGCTCGGCCGGGGACATCGCGGGAGTGCTCTCGGCCAACCGTCGCACGCTCGGCCTGATGCCCCATCCCGAGCGGGCCGCGGACCCGGCCCTAGGCCCGGCGGACGGTGCGCGGATGCTGCGCCGGCTGGTCGGCAGCCTCGTTGCCGCCTGAGGCGGGAGTTGCCTCGCAACCCGCGGGGCCGTAAACCCTGACGATGCAGGCCGCGGACGACGAGCTGCAGGACGACGAGATCGCCGAGGGCGCCCCTGAGCGGGACCGCTCGGAGCGGTGGGTGCTGCGGGTGCTGATCGTCCTGATCCTCGGCCTCGCCATGGGCACGATCTGGGCCACCAACATCTGGCTGACCGAGCGTTTCACCGAGACTACGCGGGCGCGGGCGGAGGTCCGCTCGGCGCTCTATTCCGGCAACCTGCATTCGGAACTGCAGCGCAACGGCGTCGTGCCGCTGCTGCTGGCGCGCGACCCGGCGCTGATCTCGGCGCTCGAGACGCAGGACTACACCACCACCTCCGCCCGCCTGATCGCGGCGCAGCGCGAGATCGAGACATCGGCCATGCTGCTGCTGGACGCCTCCGGCCGTGTCGTCGGCGCGACCGACCGGCGGCTCCTCGGCAGCAACTTCGCGGGCGAGCCGTTTTACGTCGATGCCGTGCGCGGCCGCGACACGGTCTTCACCGTCACCCCGAACTCCGCCACCGGCTTCGCCTTCAGCCACTCGCGCGCGGTCGTCGGCCATGGCGGGCGCACCCTCGGCGTGATCGTCGTCGCCGGCGACTTCGGCCGGCTGGAGCGCAGCTGGGCGGGCATCTCGGACGCGGTCGCCGTCACCAACAGCGAGGGGCGGATCATCCTCGCGACCGAGCCCCGCTGGCGCGGGCTGACGCTGCCCGAGGCGCTCGCCGCGCGCTCGGCCCCGTCGGCCATCGAGCGCGCCTTCCAGGTCACCGCCGACTGGACCAGCTCGCCGGCCGACGCCTACATCCGCGGCAAGGCGGTGATGCAGACCGAGACGCGGGTGCCGTTCCGCGGCTGGCGGATGATCACCTTCACCACCTATGATTCGGTGCGGCAGCGCGTGAACCTGATGCTCGCGCTCGAGATCATGGGGTTCGCGCTGCTGCTGGCGCTGGCCTTCTATCTCACCTCGCGGCGCGCCCTCGACCGGACCGAGAAATACCGCCGCGAGAGCGCCGATCTGCGGGCGCTGAACGCCCGGCTGACGAGCGAGATCGCCGAGCGCGAGCGGGTGCAGCGCGAGCTGCGCGTGGCCGAGCAGTCGGTGCAGCAGTCCTCGAAGCTGGCCGCCTTGGGCGAGATGTCGGCGGGCGTCAGTCACGAGCTGAACCAGCCGCTGGCGGCGATGAAGACCTATCTCGCCGGGGCGCGGCTCCTGCTGCAACGCAACCGCCCCGAGGAGGCGCTGTCCTCGTTCCAGCGGATCGACGACCTGATCGAGCGCATGACCGCCATCACCCGGCAATTGAAGAGCTTCGCCCGCAAGGGCGGCGAGGCCTTCGAGCCGTTCGACCTCCGCGACGCGATCAGCAGCGCGCTCACGCTGGTCGAGCCGCAGCTGCGCGCCCGGCGCATCCGGGTCACGCGCATGGTCCCGCGCGGCACGGTGATGGTCTATTGCGACCGCATCCGGCTGGAACAGGTCATCATCAACCTGCTCACGAACGCCGTCGACGCGACCCGCCAGACGGCGCAGCCGCAGATCGAGATCGAGGTCCGCTCGGGCGCTCACGCGATCCTGTCGGTGCGTGACAACGGCCCCGGCATCGCCGATCTGGACAAATTGTTCGAACCGTTCTTCACCACCAAGAAGCCTGGCGAGGGCACCGGCCTCGGGCTTGCGATCTCGTCGGAGATCGTGGCGGATTTCGGCGGCCGCCTGACGGCCCACAATGCCGAGCACGGCCCGGGCGCCGTGTTCGAGGTTCAGCTGCCGCTCCACGCGCCGCGCCTGCGCAGCGCGGCGCGCGGGCATGACACGGCGCGGCCCATCCGGGCCGCGGAATGAGAATGGACGGAGGCGCCTGATGACGCGGCCGATGAAGATCGCGATCGTGGACGACGAGCCCGACATGCGCGAGTCGATCAGCCAGTGGCTGGTCCTGTCGGGCTTCGACACCGAAACCTACGCCTCGGCCGAGGAGGCGTTGAAGCAGATCGTCCCCGACTGGCCGGGCGTGGTTATCACCGACATGCGGATGCCGGGCATGGACGGCATGGCCTTCCTCAAGCGCCTGATGGGCATCGATTCCGGGCTGCCGGTCATCATGATCACCGGCCACGGCGACGTGCCCATCGCAGTCGAGGCGATGCGGATGGGCGCCATGGACTTCATGGAAAAGCCGTTCAACCCGGACCGCCTGACCGAACTGGCCAAGAAGGCCACGCAGGCGCGGCGCATGACGCTCGACAACCGCGCCTTGCGGCGCGACCTCTCCGAGGGCCAGCCGGTGATGTCGAAGCTGCTCGGCGCCTCACCGGCGATGGAGCGGCTGCGCGAGGATATCCTCGATCTCGGCCAGGCCGACGGCCATGTGCTGATCGACGGCGAGACCGGGACCGGCAAGACCCTCGTGGCCCATGCGCTGCACGCCGTCGGCCCGCGCGCCTCGCGCCGCTTCGTGCCGATCTCCTGCGCCGCCTTCTCGGAGGAGGCGCTCGGCCTGCGGCTCTTCGGGCCGGTCGAGGACGGGTTGCCCGCGGTGGAGGAGGCGCGGGGCGGCACGCTGGTCCTCGAGGACATCGAGGCGCTGTCCGATTCGCTGCAGGCGCGGCTGCTGGCCTTCATTGCCGACCAGGGCGACCGGGCCGAGACCCGCATCATCGCCATCACCAACGTCCGCGGCGAGGGGCGCCGGCTCGAGGACATCCTGCGCCCCGATCTCTTCTACCGCCTCGGCGCGCTGAAGATCACGGTGCCACCCTTGCGCCAGCGGGGCGAGGACATCCTCACCCTCTTCACCCGCATGACCGAGCAGTTCGCCGAGGAATACGGCTGCGAGGCCCCCAAGGTCACGGCGCAGGAGGCGGCCCAGCTGCTGCAGGCCCCCTGGCCCGGCAACGTCCGCCAGCTCATCAACGTGGCCGAGCGCGCGGTGCTGCAGAACCGCCGCGGCACTGGCTCCATCGCCTCGCTGCTGATGGCCGATGGCGACGAGGGGCAGCAGGCGACCACGACTGAGGGCAAGCCGCTGAAGGAATATGTCGAGAGCTTCGAGAAGATGCTGATCGACAACACCATGCGCCGCCACAAGGGCTCGATCAGCGCGGTGATGGAGGAGTTGAGCCTGCCGCGCCGGACGCTGAACGAGAAGATGGCGAAATACGGGCTGAGCCGCGGGGATTACCTTTAAGGCCGGGGGCTGCCGCCCCCGGACCCCCGCGGATATTTTCAGACAGAAGAAGTCAGGCGAAGTGTTCCAGGATCGCGGCGAGAAACCGCTCGCGGATCGGCGGGGCTTCGAACATCGCCTCGTGGCGCGAATCGGGCAGGTCCAGCAAGCGCGCCTCCCGCCACCCCTCGGCGCGGTGATGGATCGCGGCGGGCGAGACGATATGGTCCTCGCCCGCGACCGCGATCAGCACCGGAAGGCTGGGGAGCCGGTCGGCCGGGATGGCGGCGAGCGCGCGGCATTCCTCGATCGCGGCATGGACCCAGTCGTAGCTGGCCGGGCCGAGGGCGAGCTCCGGCCAGTTCGCCGCCTCGCGCATGAAGCGGGTGTATTCGTCGATGTTCGAGGTCAGGCGGTTGCCGTTGAACGGCACGTCCAGCACGCTCGACGCGCCGGGGATCGGCCGCGCGCCGCGCCCGCTGCGGCCGATGGCCAGCGTGATGCCCTCGGCCACGCGGGCGCCCACCGGCTCTGGGAGGAAGCTGCCGAGGCGGATGCCCCACATGGGGGCCGAGAAGGCGGAGGCGGTGACCTCCAGCCCCTCGGTCAGCGCCCGCAGGCCGATGGTGCCGCCCATCGAATGGGCGAGCAGCCGCCACGGCCGGGGCAGGTTCAGGTCGCGCGCCGCCGCGGCGAGGGCGGCGACGTCGCGCTGATACTCCGCGAAATCCTCGACATGGCCGGGGCGGGGATCGTCGATCAGCCGTTCCGACGCGCCCTGACCGCGCCAGTCGATGGCGAGGACGGCATGGCCCGCCGCCGTCAGCCGGGCGGCGACCGGCGCGTATTTCTCGCAGTATTCCGTGCGGCCGGGGAACAGCAGCACCGTGCCCCGCGCGTCATCCCCCCGCCACAGCGCGAGCCGCAGCGCCACCCCGTCTGCGGCCTCGGTCAGAAACGCCTCGGCCGGCGGTTGCGCCGCGCCCGGCAGCTGCCGGAACGGCGCCGGGCGCATCAGCTCAGCGCCGAGCCGAGCCGCATCGCGGCGCCCATGTCGCCGTCCACCGTCAGCTTGCCCGACATGAAGGCCATGGTCGGGTTGACCGAGCCGTCGAGGATGCCCTCGAAGGTCTCGCGGCTGGCGGTCATGGTCACATCCGCCGCCTCGTCGCCCTCGCGCGCGCCGGAGGCGTCGAGCATGATCGCGCCCTCGCCCTCGATCACGAACTTGGCGGTGCCGTCGAAGCCCTTGACCTTGTCGTTCAGCGCGCTGACGGCACCCTTGACCACGTCGCTCATGCGTCTTTCCTTTCGCTCGCGGCTGGCGGAGGCCCGCCGCTGTCCCTAGATTGCAGCTATGACCCGCCGCGCGCGCCCCTTCCAGCCTTTCGTCGCGGCAATTTTCTGCGCTTTTGGTCTGGCCGTCCCGGCGGCCGGCCAGGAGGCGCCCGCGACCCCGCCCGCGGAAGCGACGACCGACCTTGACGCCCTCTTCGCCGCGCTGAAGGCGCCGGGCGAGGGCTGGCGCGGGGCCGAAGCCGACATCCTGCGGGCCTGGTCGCGCTCGGGCTCGGCCAGCATCGACTACCTGCGGCAGCGGGGCGAGGCGGCGCTCGACGCAGGCGACCTCGCCGCCGCCATCGGCCACCTTACGGCACTCACGGACCACGCCCCCGACTACGCCCCCGGCTTCCAGCTGCGCGCGGCCGCCTACGCCTTCGCTGGCGAGTTCGGCCCCGCCGCCGCCGATCTCGCCCGCGCGCTGACGCTCGAGCCGCGCAATTTCCTCGCGCTGACGCAACTCGGGGCCATGCTGGAGGAGATCGGCAACACCGAGGCCGCGCTCGACGCCTTCGAGGTCAGCCTCGCCATCCACCCGCACCAGCAGGAGGCCCTTGACGCCGTGGCCCGCCTCACCCGCGCGCTGGGCGGCACGGCGATCTGAAGCCATGACCCGCGTCACGGCCGTCCTCGGGCCGACCAACACCGGCAAGACCCATTACGCCATCGACCGGATGCTGGCGCATCGCACCGGCGTCATCGGCCTGCCGCTGCGGCTGCTCGCGCGCGAGGTCTATGACCGCATCGTGAAGGCCCGCGGCCCCTCGGTCGCGGCGCTGGTCACCGGCGAGGAGCGGATCGTCGGCGACCGGGCGCAATACTGGGTCGCCACGGTCGAGGCGATGCCCGAGGCGATCGGCGCCGATTTTGTCGCCATCGACGAGATCCAGCTCTGCGCCGACCCTGAGCGCGGCCATGTCTTCACCGACCGCCTGCTGAACGCGCGGGGCCTGCACGAGACGCTGTTCCTCGGCTCGGACACCATGCGCCCGGCCATCGCCGCGCTCGTCCCGGACGCCACCTTCATGCGGCGCGAGCGGTTCTCGACGCTGTCATGGGCGGGGTCGAAGAAGCTCAGCCGGATGCCCGCGCGCTCGGCCGTGGTCGGCTTCTCGGTCGATGACGTCTATGCCACGGCCGAGCTGCTCAGGCGCCAGAAGGGCGGCTGTGCGGTGGTGATGGGCGCGCTCAGCCCGCGGACCCGGAACGCGCAGGTGGCGATGTATCAGGCGGGCGACGTCGATTATCTCGTCGCAACCGACGCCATCGGCATGGGCCTGAACCTCGACATCCGCCACGTCGCCTTCGAGGCCACGCACAAGTTCGACGGCCGCCGGATGCGGCCGCTGTTCCCGCATGAACTCGGCCAGATCGCCGGCCGGGCAGGGCGGCACACCGAGCCCGGCACCTTCGGCGTCACCGGCGAGGCCTCCGCGCTGGACGAGGGGCTGATCGCGGCGATCGAGAACCACCGCTTCCAGCCGATCAGCCGGTTGATGTGGAGGAACGGCGCGCTTGAATTCGGCACGATCGACCGGCTGCAAGCCTCGCTCGAGGTCGCGCCGTCGAGCGAATGGCTTTCCCGAGGACGCGAGGCCGACGACCTCCGGGCGCTCAAGGCGCTTGGCGACCTGCCCGAGATCCGGGCCCGCGCGACGCATCCGAAGGACGTGCGCCTCCTCTGGGACGTCTGCCGCATCCCCGACTTCCGCAGCATCTCGCCGGTCGAGCACACGACGCTGCTGTCCCGCATCTTCGGCTTCGTGCAGGAGGGGGGCGTGCCCTCGGACTGGATCGCCCGGTCGGTCGCGCGCATCGACAAGACCGGCGGCGACATCGACGCGATCAGCAAGCGGCTGTCGTATATCCGCACCTGGACCTATGTGGCGCAGCGCCGCGGATGGGTGCAGGATGAAGACCATTGGCGCGGCGAGACCCGCGCTGTAGAAGACCGCCTGTCGGACGCGCTCCACGCGGCACTGACCCAGAGATTCGTGGACCGGCGCACCTCCGTTCTGCTGCGCCGGTTGAAGCAGAAGGAGAGCCTCGTGGCCGAGGTCAACGACAAGGGCGAGGTCAGCGTCGAGGGCGAGTTCGCCGGGCGGCTGGACGGTTTCCGGTTCCGCACCGATCCATCGGCGCAGGGCGACGAGGCCAAGATGCTGACCCGCGCCGCCTACGAGGCGCTGCGGCCGGAGTTTCACCTGCGCGCCGACCGCTTCTACAACGCGCCCGACACCGAGCTCGACCTGACCGAGCAGGGCGGGCTGATGTGGGGCTCCTCGGCCGTGGGGAAGCTCGCAAAGGGCGACGATCCGATGAAGCCGAAGATCGAGGTCTTCGTGGATGAGGAGGCGGGGCCCGAGATCGCCGAGAAGGTCCGCCGCCGCTTGCAGCATTTCATGGACCGCCGCATCGCGGCGCAGTTCGAGCCGCTGATGGCGCTCCGCGACGACGAGACGCTGACCGGGCTCGCCCGCGGCATGGCCTTCCGGCTGGTCGAGGCGATGGGCGTGCTGCCGCGTGCGGGCGTGACGAACGAGGTCAAGGAGCTGGACCAGGAGGCGCGCTCGGCGCTGCGCAAGCACGGCGTCCGCTTCGGCCAGTTCACGATCTTCCAGCCGGCGCTGCTGAAGCCCGCGCCGACCCGCCTGCGGCTGGTGCTGTGGAGCCTTTTCGCCGGGCTGGACGAGTTCCCCGAGAGCCCGCCGCCCGGTCTGGTGACGATCCCGAACCTGCCCGACGTGCCGCGCCAGCACTACACGCTCTCGGGCTACCACCCGGCGGGCGACCGGGCGATCCGCATCGACATGCTGGAGCGGCTGGCCGACCTCGTGCGGCAGAAGGACAGCCGCGCGGGCTTCGAGGCGAGCCCGGAGATGCTGTCGATCACCGGAATGACGCTCGAGCAATTCGCGGCGCTGATGCAGGGCTTGGGCTACGCGGCCGAGCGCGGCGAGCGGCCGAAGCCCGCGAAGGCGGTGGAGGCCGGGGTGCCGGAGGCCGCGCCCGAGGGCGAGGAGCAGGCACCGGAGTCGGCGAACCCGCTGACCGAGGAGGAGAGCGTCCTCGCCGCCGAGACCCGCGCCCGCTGGGAGGCCGAGCAGGCCGCCAGGCGCGAGGCCGAGGAGAAGGCGGCGGCAGAGGCTGCGACCGAGCCCGAGGCCGCGCCCGAGGGTGAAGCCGCCGAGACGGCAGAGGCCGAGCCGGTCGAGATGGAGGTCTTCTACACCTTCACCTGGGCGCCAAAGCCGCGTGGCCAGGCCCGCCGCGGCCCGCGCCCCGAGGCCGAGGGCGAGCGCCGCGGTCCGCGCGGCCCGCGCCGCGACGGCCAGCGTGGCCGCGCGCCCGAGCCTGCCGTGGCGGGCGAGGGTGCCCCCGCCGCCGAGGCGACGCAGGCGGGCGAGGCGCGGCAGGGCGGCGATCGCCGCCACGAGGGCGAGGGCAAGCGCGAGCGCGGCCCGAAGAAGCACGGGCAGCCCCGCCGCAACGAGGGCGAGGCCGCGCGCGAGCGTGGCGAACGGCCCGAGCGCGGCGGCAAGGGCGGCCCAAAGGGCAAGCCCGGCCAGGGTCCCCGCAACGAGGGCTCGCGCGCCTACAGCGCCCGCCCGCCGCGGACCGAGAAGCCGATCGACCCCGACAGCCCCTTCGCGGTCCTCGCCGCGCTCAAGAACCGGCAGTGAGGCGCGACAGGGACGAGGATGCGCCGGCGGAGGGCGGACGCATCCGCCTCGACCGCTGGCTCTGCCATGCGCGCGTCTTCAAGACCCGCACGCTCGCCGCCGACCGCATCGCAGCCGGCGGCATCCGCGTGAACGGCGCGCCCTGCCAGAAGCCCGCGCAGATGGTCGGCCCCGGCGACGTGGTGACGGTCGGCTCCGGCCCGCGCGTGCGGGCGCTGCGCGTCGTCGCCCCCGGCGCGCGCCGCGGCCCTCCCGCCGAGGCGCAGACCCTCTACGAGGACCTCGCCGGTCGCGCGGAAGCCGGGGGGCCGTGAGCCAACCGGTTGCCGCCCCGCGGCGCTTGGCCTAGTCAACCCACGCATGATCCCCCACGCATGAGGTAGCGCCGCCATGAAGATGACCGACACCGTCCGCAAGATCCTCGCCAATTACGAGGGCGAGAACCCCGGCGTGAAGGGCAATCTCGCCCGCATGCTGATGACCGGCGAACTGGCGGGCACCGGCAAGATGATCATCCTGCCCGTGGACCAGGGCTTCGAGCACGGCCCGGCGCGCAGCTTCGCCAAGAACCCGCTGGGCTATGACCCCCATTACCACTACCAGCTCGCCATCGACGCGGGCCTGAACGCCTACGCCGCGCCGCTCGGCATGATCGAGGCCGGCGCCGACAGCTTCGCCGGGCAGATCCCGACGATCCTCAAATGCAACAGCGCCAACAGCCTGATGAGCGACAGCGCCGGCAAGAACCAGGCGGTGACCGCGACGGTGCAGGACGCGCTGCGTCTCGGCTGCTCGGCCATCGGCTTCACCATCTATCCGGGCTCCGACATGGCCCTCGACATGTTCGAGGAGATCTCCGAGATGCGGGCCGAGGCCGCGGCCTACGGCATCCCGACGGTGATCTGGTCCTATCCGCGCGGCGAGGCGATCACCAAGGACGGCGAGACCGCCATCGACATCGCCGCCTATGCCGCGCAGATCGCGGCGCTGCTCGGCGCGCATGTCATCAAGATCAAGCTCTCGACCGACTTCCTCGAGAACAAGGAAGCCAAGAAGGTCTATCAGGAGCAGGGCATCGACATCTCGACCCAGGCCGCGCGCGTGGCGCATTGCATGCAGGCGGCCTTCGGCGGGCGGCGGATCGTGGTCTTCTCGGGCGGCGCCGCGAAGGGCGCGGACGCGGTCTACGAGGACGCCCGCGCGATCCGCGACGGCGGCGGCAACGGCTCGATCATCGGCCGCAACAGCTTCCAGCGGTCGCGCGAGGACGCGCTGCAGATGCTGGGCAAGCTGGTCTCGATCTACAAGGGTCAGGAGTAAGGCTGCGGGGGCCGCAAGGCCCCCTCACCGCCCTTCCAGAATCCGCAGCTGCTGCGGCCGTCCGTTCTGGACATAGGTGACGGCCCCCTTGCCGATCTCGGTGATCGGCCCGCCATCGATCCGGTCGCCAAGGCGCACCGTGACGATCCGCCCGTTGCGGAGCCGGATCAGCCCGCGCGAGGCCTTGCCCGCGCCCACCACCCCGATCAGCGTCGTGCGGTTGAGGTCGATCCCGCTCGCCGTGGCGCCCGACGCGACCGTGGCCGAGGTCGTGCCGCCGCCGACGGGGCGCGAAAGCTCCGGCTCGTTGTCGCTCTCGACATGGCGCAGCGGCTGCCGGGCGGCGGCGGCGGCGCGCATCTCGGCCTCGGCCTGGGCGCGGGCGCGGGCCTCGGCGGCGGCGCGCTGCTGGGCCTCGATCTGCGCGGCGGATGCGGCGCGGGCGCGCTCCTCGGCCTGCGCCTGAAGCTGCTCGTCGAGGCGCCGCTGCTCGGCCTGTGCGGCGGCTGCGGCGGCGACCGCGGCGGCGGTCTGGTCGGCGGCCTGCGGCGCGGCGGCGGCAGGCGGTTGAGGCGCGGCCGCTGCGGGGCGGCGGTCGCGCGGCGCGGGCTGCGGGAAGGGCGAGCTGCGCAGCGCCGTCAGCGCGACACCGCCGGGCGCGGCGGGGGAGGCGCGGATCGCGGCCGCGATGGCGCCTTCGACGGCGCTCGTCGAGGCCGGGGCGGCAGACGCGGCGGCGCTGCGCGGGCGGGGCGAGGGGCGGTCGGAGGGGAGCAGGCGGTTCGGGGTCGAGGCGGACTGGCTGGCAACGGCCGCGGCGACGGCGGCATCGACCGAGGACGCGGCCTGCGGCCGCTCGCCCCGGCTCGGCGGACGGGCTTGCGCGAAGCGCGGCCCGGCCGCCGAGGGCATGGCGACGATGGCGCGGTCGAGCGCCGGCGCGACGGAAATCGCACCGCGCGCGAGCGAGGCGGGCGCCGCGGCGAAAAGCGCGTGATCGGCTGGGGCGAGAACCAGCCGCCCCACCTGCGCGGTCCGCCGGTCGGTGGACAGCGCCGCCCCGCGCCGGGGCGGTGGCGCGGGGCTGGCCGGGGCTGCGGCGGGCGCTTGCCCGAGGGTCGCGGGACGCTCTGGCGGGCGCGGTGAAGTGGTCGGCGCGGGCGTCGTCGCCGGGGGCGTTGCGGCCTGCGGCGCCAGCGGGGTGGCCTGTAGCGGCGGGGGCGGCGCCCGCTGCGACGTGGGGACCGGCGCGGCGGCCTGCGGCGCGGACACGCCGCTCGCCGGGGCGGAGGTGGCAGGCCTCTGCGGCGGGCGGATGCCGGTCACGGGTGAGGGCTCAGGCTCGGCCGCGCGGTCGAAGGGCAGGGGGTCCTGCGGCAGCTCCGGCGCGGCATCGGCGGCAGGCGCCGCGGGCCGCACGGCGGGCGCCTCGGAATTGGCGAGGGCGACGGCCGCCTCGATGGCGCTCTCGCGACCTGCCGCGGGCGGCGCGGTTGCCGGGCCCGAGGCGGCTTCGGCCGGGGGCGTCGCGGAAGGCTCGGACGGCACCGGGGCTGGCCGCATGGGGCCGGTGGCCCCGACGGCTTCCGGCACGGCGGGCTCGGTCTCCGTTGTCTCGGACGGCGCGGCCGGAACCGTCGCAGTGGACGCAGAAGGGAGCGGCGCGGTGGCTTCTGCCGCTGTGGACGCGGGAGCGGCGCTGCTCGCGGAGGGTTCCGTCAGCGGAACGGTTGCTGGCGGCATCGGCGCGGGCGCGACGGGCTCGGAAGGGGCGGCGGCGCCCGGCTCCGCGACCGCGGGCGCCGCTGCGGTCACGGGGGCGGTCGCCTCGGTCGCGGGGGCCGGGGGCGTTCCCTGGCCCCCGAACAGGAACACGGCGGCGATCCCGGCCAGCAGCAGGACGAGCATGATGCCCAGCATGCGGCTGTCCGTCGCCCGCCCGCCGGGCTGAGGAGCCGCATCGGGCCGCGGCGCGGTTGAGGCGCGAGCCTCCCGGGCGCGCTCGTGGAAGGCCTCGGCGCGAGGGGCGAGGGCAGGCTCCTGAGCCGGCGCCGCGCGGTGGGCGACGAGCGGGGCGGGGTGCCGGCCAGCCGGCGCTTCTCCCTGCCGCCGCTCGCGACTCGCCACCCCCCGGCGGGCACGGGCGCGGGCGCGCTGCGCCTCGGCCTCCTCCTCGCCCGGGGCAACGGGCGCCGCCTGCTCCTCCGCCTCCGCATCCTCGGGCAGCGCGCGGGGATCGTTCACCGCCGCGCCGTTGCCGGGCGAGAGCGAGCGGATGCGCGCGATCGCCGTCGCGAGCAGCTCGGCCCCGGACTCCGGCTCACGCCCACCTGCCGCTTCGGTGGCGCGCAGGCTGCGGCGCGGGCGCGGCGCTGCCGGGCTGGCCGCTTCGACCCTGGGCGCGACAGCCGCAGGCTCGGGCGGCGGAGCGGCGGCTTCGGATGCCTCGGCCGCAGGGGTATCGGCAGCGGCGTCCTCGGAGACCTCCGCAGCAGGGGTATCCGCAGCGGCAGCCAGGTCGGCCTGCGATTCCTGAATCTCGGGCGCAGCCTCGGCGGTCGCCTCTTCGGCCCTCCCCGTCTCAACAGCCGGCCGCGGCTTCGCGCCTTCCCCCTCGAGCGCCTCCCAGAACCGCGCCTCGCCCGGGAAGGCGGTGCCATCCCCCTCCGCAAGCGCCGCCATCGGAGTGAAGCCGTGTTCGCTGGCAAAATCGGTGTATTCGCGCAAGCTGCCGCGCCAGACGGTCGCCACCCGCACCCGGTCGGGCGCGTCGTCCACCCAGTCGAAGGCGAGCTCGGCCACCGGATACGGCGTCACCCCCTCGAGCGCGCGGGCCACGGCCTCGCGCCGGGGCTTGGCGGGGTCCACCGTCAGGTTGGTGAAGAGGACCTGATCCTCGGGGATGAGGAGCGCGACCTCGTCGCTCGGACCCTCGAGCCCGCGCCGCAGGGTGTCGAGCCGCCGCTGCAGGTCGGGCGCGTCATAGCGCGCCGCGCCGCGCCAGACCCAGGCGCCCTCCTCGTCCTCCATCAGGTGCACGGCGTCCAGGTCGAAGGCGAGGGCGTGGCGGGGCCGGTCCTCCGCAGGCGGTGGCGGGGACGCGAGCCGGGCGGCGGAATCTGCAATCATGGACGGGCTTTCGGTGCGTCGCGTTGGGCGCGGGTGCTGCTCTTTATTGCCCCCAGACCTACTGGATTTTCGGCTGCGAGGGAAGCGGAACACAAGATCGTGAGGGGATTCGCGTGCCGTCCTGCGGGATGATGCCGAAACCGCCGCCGGTGCCGCCGCGTTCGCACCGGCCGTTTCCGCCTCGCCAAAGGAGCCTGCCGATGACCCGCCCCCAGCTGACACTCCGCCCAACCGCGGCCCGGCTCCTTGCACCGGGATTAGCGCTTGCTCTCGCGCTCGGCGCTCCGGCTTCGGCCACGCCCGGCATGGGCGGCCATCACGGCGGCCACGGGATGCACGGACATGGCGGCATGCATCACGGCGGGCAGATGGGCCATTCCTCCCCCATGCGCGGCGAGCGCGGGCAGGCTGAGCGCGGCCGGATCACCGTGATCGGCGAGGGTCAGGCCAGCATCGCGCCGGATGTCGCGGTGGTCAGCCTCGGCGTGATGGTGCAGGCGCCGACGGCAGCCGAGGCGATGGCGCAGAACGCCGCCCGCCAGCAGGGCGTGTTCAGCGCCCTCGAGGCCGCCGGGATCGAGGCGCGGGACGTCCAGACCTCGGGCCTCGCGCTGAACGCGATCCAGGACTACTCGCGCGAGGGCGGCCCGCCGGTCATCACCGGCTACCAGGCCAGCAACATCGTCACCGTCCGGGTGCGCGACCTCGCCGGCCTCGGGCCGGTCATCGACGGCGTGATCGGCGCCGGCGCGAACGAGATCCAAGGCATCAGCTTCCTGCGCGAGGACGCCTCGGAGGCCGAGATCACCGCCCGGCAGCGCGCGGTCGAGAGCGCGCGCGAACGGGCCGAGGCGATCGCTGCGGCGGCGGGGCAGCGGCTCGGGCGGCTCGTATCGATCACCGACCAGCCGATGCCGGGCTTCGGCCCGCCGCAGCCCTACATAATGCGCGCGATGGCGGCCGATGCCGAGGCCTCGACGCCGGTCGCCGCGGGCGAGTTGCAGGTGCAGGCGCAGGTCAATGCCGTGTGGGAGTTGATCCCGATGCGCCGCGACCGCAGCCGCCCCGGCGAGCCGCCGCGCCCGGTCGGACCGGATGGCGCGGACCTTGGCGGCCAGCCCATGCCGCTGCCGGCCGATCCCGCCTCCGCGGCCGCGGGTGACAGACCGGCCGTGGTGACGGGCGAGCCGCCGCCTGGCGACGGGATGCCGATGCGGGGGCGGATGATCGAAGTGCCCGACTGGCTGCTCGGGCCGAACCCCACGCCGCCCGGCCAGTGAAACGCAAAGAGGCTCGGGCGTGACGCCCGAGCCTTCATCCGAACTCCGATGATCAGGCCGTCGCGGTGCTCAGCGCCTGGTCCAGATCGGCGATGATGTCCTCGACATTCTCGATCCCGATCGACAGCCGCACGGCATCGAGGGGCGCGCCCGCCGCCTCCAGCTGCTCCGGCGTCAGCTGCCGGTGCGTGGTCGAGGCCGAGTGGATCGCCAGCGACCGCGTGTCGCCGAGATTCGCCACATGGCTGAAGAGCTTCAGCGCCCCGATCAGCTTCACGCAGGCCTCGTAGCCGCCCTTCACCTTGAAGTTGAAGATCGCGCCCGCCCCCCTGGGATAGAGCCGCTGCGCCCGGTCGTTGTAGGGCGAGGACTTCAGCCCGGCATAGCTGACCTCGGTCACGCGCGGATCGGCCTCCAGCCATTCCGCCACCTTCACGGCGTTCTCGACATGGCGCTGCATCCTGAGGCCAAGCGTCTCGGTCCCCATCAGCGTGTAATGGGCCGCTTGCGGGTTAAGCGTCATGCCGAGGTCGCGCAACCCGATGGCGATGGAGTGGAAGGTGAAGGCCGCCGGGCCGAAGGTCTCGTGGAACTTCAGGCCGTGATAGGCGGGCTCCTCGGCCGAGAGCGAGGGGAACTTGTCGGAGGCCGACCAGTCGAACTTGCCTGAATCGATCACCGCACCGCCCATGACGGTGCCGTTGCCGGTGAGGTATTTGGTCAGCGAGTGCACGACCAGCGTGGCGCCCATCTCCAGCGGCCGGCAGAGGACCGGGGTGGCGAGCGTGTTGTCCACGATCAGCGGAATTCCGGCCGCATCGGCGACCTCGGCCACGGCGGGGAGGTCGGTGACGTAGCCGCCGGGGTTCGAGATCGACTCGCAGAAAATCGCGCGGGTGTCGTCGTCGATGGCCTCGCGCAGCGCGTCGAGGTCGTCGAGATCGACGAATTTCGCCGACCAGCCGAAGCGGCGGATGGTCTGCGAGAACTGCGTGACGGTGCCGCCGTAGAGGCGGGTCGAGGCGATCAGGTTGCGCCCCGGCCCCATCAGCGGGAACAACGCCATGATCTGCGCCGCGTGGCCCGACGAGCAGGCGACCGCCCCGGCCCCGCCCTCGAGCGCGGCGAGGCGGGTCTGCAGCGCCTGCACGGTCGGGTTGGTCAGGCGCGAATAGATGTAGCCCACTTCCTGCAGGTTGAAGAGCCGGGCAGCGTGGTCGGCGTCTTTGAACTGGTAGGCGGTGGTCTGGTAGATCGGCACCTGCCGTGCGCCGGTGGCGGGGTCGGGCGCGGCGCCCGCATGGATCGCCTGCGTGTCGAAATGCCAGTCGTCGCTCATGGCTTCAGCCTCCGGGGAATGAAATCGCGCGGAGGCTAGGGCGGGCGGCGGGCGGCGGCAAGGTGGCGGAACGGAAAACGGGCGTCCGCGAGGGACGCCCGTGAGGGGAAGCGGGCGCGCTTACGCGGCGACGCGGCTCAGCAGGACCTCGTCCACCTTGCGCTGCGCAGTGGCCTCGTCGGTGCCGCCGACAGCGGCGACCTCGCGGGTCAGGCGCTCGAGGGCGGCCTCGTAGAGCTGACGTTCGGAATAGGACTGCTCGCGCTGCTCGTCGTTGCGGTGCAGGTCGCGCACGACCTCGGCGATCGACATGAGCTCGCCCGAGTTGATCTTCTGCTCGTATTCCTGCGCGCGGCGCGACCACATCGCGCGCTTGACGCGGGCCTTGCCCTTCAGCGTCTCGAGCGCTTGGTCGATCAGGTCGGGCGAGCTGAGCTGGCGCATCCCGATCTCGGTCGCGCGGGCGGTCGGCACGCGCAGGGTCATCTTGTCCTTCTCGAAGGAGATCACGAACATCTCGAGGCGCAGGCCGGCGACCTCCTGCTCCTCGATCGAGACGATGCGGCCGACGCCATGCGCCGGGTAGACGACGAAATCGTCGGGGCGGAACTCAGATTTCTTGGTCTTGGTCATTCTACTTTCCTCGGCTACCCCCGTCCCAGGCCGGGAGTGCAAAACGGCCCCGCCGCGGAAGCTCCGCCTCGGGTCCGTTGGGGTCTTGTCATTGTTCCCCGGACCGGGCAGACGATCCGGACGGCATTACCGCTGTCCGGATCGCCCACGGGGTGGGCCGGGTCAAACGGCGATGTGACAGGAACATATCACAAAACCTTGCCCGAAAGAAGGGTGCTGTTCTGCCAGCAGGGCTTGCTGCCGGACGGCTTTGCGCGGGTGCAGGGGAGGGGCGCTGCGAATCACCTCGGGTGAGTGGATTCGGATGCCCGTGCCAGCCCTGCGTGGGGCAATCCACCGCCGTCATGCAGGAGGGCGCTGCCCTCCCCTCCGGCAGCGCGAGGCGCGCGGTCAGTCCCCCTCGCCGGGCGCCTCGGAAAAGTACTTCTCCAGCTTGCCCGTCTGCCCGTCCATCTCCGCATAGTTGGGCATCGGGTCTTTCTTCCGCGTGATGACGGGCCACTGCTCCGCATACTTGCGGTTGAACTCCACCCATTGCTCCATCGCGGGCTCGGTGTCGGGCCGGATCGCGTCGGCGGGGCATTCCGGCTCGCAGACGCCGCAGTCGATGCATTCGTCCGGGTGGATGACCAGCGTGTTCTCGCCCTCGTAGAAGCAGTCGACCGGACAGACCTCGACGCAGTCCGTGTACTTGCACATGATGCAGTTCTCGGTGACGACATAGGTCATGGGAGGGCCTCCTGACGGACGGGTCCGACCTAGACAGTCGCGCGGACGGGTTCAAGCCGCGCTCGCCGGGCAGCTGCCGTCGGCTGCGTCAAGCTTCGTCCCGTCCGCGCGCGAGCGGGTGGCGCGTCAGCACCAGCTCCCGCAGCCGCGCGTCGAGGACATGGGTGTAGATCTCGGTTGTCGAGAGGTCCGCATGGCCCAGCAGCGCCTGGATCGAGCGCAGGTCCGCGCCCCCCTCCAGCAGATGCGTGGCGAAGGCGTGGCGCAGGACATGCGGGGTGACGCGCTCGGGTGCAACCCCGGCGGCGAGGGCAAGCTGGCGCAGGATGAACGAGAAGCCCTGGCGCGTCAGGTGCCCCTCGGCCCCGGGCGCCGGGAACAGCCAGCGGCCACCGCGGCCCCGGACAAGCCGGCCGAGGGCCTCGGCCTCGGCCGCGCTGTCGCGCCGCGCCAGCCAAGCGCTCAGTGCCGCGCGGGCAGGACGTGTCAGCGGCACCATTCGCTCGCGCCCGCCCTTGCCGCGGATCAGCAACGCCTCCGGGTCGCCCCGCGCGGCCGCCACGGGAAGGGCGACGAGCTCGCTCACTCGCATGCCGGTGGCGTAGAGCAGTTCCAGCAGGCAGGCGTTCCGCAGCCGGTCGGTCTCGTCGCGGCCGACCGCGCCGGTTGCGGCGATCAGCGCCTCCACCTCGGCTTGACTCAGCGTCTTCGGCAGCCGCTGCGCCCGCCCCGGCCCGCGGATGCGGATCGCCGGGTCGTCCTCGCGCCAGCCTTCCGACAGCGCGAAGCGGGTGAACTGGCGCATGGAGGAGAGCCTGCGCGCCCGTGTCGCCCGCGACAGGCCCGCGGCCTCGCATTGCGCGAGCCAGGCCTCGACCTCGTCGCGGGTGATGGCGCCGAGCGTGGTGCCGCGCCGGGCGCAGAAGGCGGCGGCGTCGGCGAGGTCGCGGCCATAGGCCAGCAGCGTGTTGCGGGCCGAGCCAGCTTCGGCCGCCTGCGCCTCGAGGAAGGCCGAGATGCGGCGGGCGTCGTCGGCTGACGGACCCTCGGCGCGGGTCATGGCATCGCGGCGCCGGGCTGGCGGCGCAGCAGCATCAGCTGCAGCGCCGCGCCACGGGCCTCGCGCTCGAGCCCGAGGGCGCGCAGCGCGGCGATGCCGCGGGCGGCGCGGACGTCGTCGCCTTCGAGCCCGGCGTCGGCATCCGCCATTGCCTCGAGGAGCAGCAGCCCCGTCGCGCGCCCTTCCGGCAGCGCCCGCGCCTCGCCCGAGAGCGCAACGGCAAGCGCCCCCACCAGCCCGCCGGGCGGAGCGTTGGCGGTGGCCACCGCCTCGCCGCGCGCCAGGGCGAGCTGCCAGGCGCGGAGCGGGTCGGCGGGCGCCGCGAGGCCCTCCCAGGCCTGCGGTGGCAGCACGTCGGCAGCGGTCAGCGACAGATCGAGCGCGAGCGCCGCGGCCTCCTCCGGCAGCGGCATCCGGGCGAGGTCGGTGGCGAACATCTCGCCCAGCGCCGGCGTCAGCCCGGCGGCGGCCATCGCCGCCGCGGCGCGCGGCAGGGCGGCGGCGACCGCTTCGGCGTCCTCGGCCCGCAGCCCGGCGTCGAGCGCCTGCACCGCCGCCACCCGCTCCCACACGCCGCCCGAGGCGGCCGGCGGCTCCTCGGCATAGATCGCGCGCAGCCGGGCGGGCGAGAGGCTGCCGGCGCGGGCCAGCCGCTCGGCCGCATCGACCCGCGCCTTCCAGCCGCTGTCCTGGCCGAGGTCGGCCCAGGCGAAGGCCAGCGGCAGCGGCGCGGTCGGGACCGGCTGGCCGATGGCGGCGAGCAGCCGGTAGTCGAGCGGCGTGACCGCCTCGGGCTGCGGCGGCTCGAGGCCCTCGTCCACGGCGGCGTCGTCGAGGAAGGCGTGGAGACGCGCCGCGAGGCCGGGATCCAGCGCGCCCATGGCCTCGCCGCCGGTCAGCGCAAGCGCCGCCGCGTCCCAGTCGCCCGCGCGGGCGAGGCAGTAGATGCGGGGTGCGAGGTCGAGGGCCGCGCCGGGGGCGGCGGCGAGGGCGGCGCAGGCCTCGTCCTCCTGCCCGAGCAGCAGGGCGGCGTCGATCCCTCGGCGGATGGCCTCCGGCCCGGTCGCCCCGGCGGCGTCGAGCAGCCGCGCCGCCGCGTCCACCGCGCCGAGCGCCATGAGCCGGTCGACGCGGGCGAGAAACAGCGCCGCGCCCTCGGTTCCCTCGGGCGGGTCGAGCTGCGCCAGCAGCAGGCGGCGCAGCAGGCGGTTGTTGGCGGGCAGGCGCGGATCGCTGGCCGCAATGGCGGCGGTGGCCTCGGCGGCGGTGGCGCCGGTCCAGAGGCCGGGGGGCAGGCCAGCGGCGGCGGGTGAAAGCAGCCCCGCGCGGTCCGGATCGGGCGCTTCGAGCCGGGTGACGCCGATCGCCGCATCGCCGGGCGCACTGCGCCACGACGCCGGCGCCTGCGGCGGGCGGCGGCCGGCGTCCCGCGCCCGCGCCGCGTCGGCGGGGATCGCGTCGCCCGGCCGCCATGCCCCCACGGCAGGCGGCGCGGCGCCGCCGGAGAGCCATTCGTTGGCCGAGAGCGGCGGTGCGGCCATCGCGCCCGAGCCGCCGAGCGCAATCAGCGCCGCGGCGAACGCGAGGCGAAGCTCAGTCGAGTTGCGCATCGGGGTCCCCGGCCGCGACGGGCGGGGGCGCGTCCACGGCTGCCGCATCTTCCGTCGGCGGCGCATCCGCGGGGGACGCGGCGGTGACGCTGACGGGCCGCCCGGCGACCGCGCCGCCCTCGCCCAGCGTGATCGGCACCCGCGTCTCGCGCCGCTCGGGGGCCATGTCGCCCAGATAGGCGTAGCCCGCGAGGCCCGCCACGGCCAGCACCACGAGGACCACCAGAACCTTCAACAGACGCATCACCACTGCCCTTTCCCCGGTCTTGTGCCGGTCTCGCGCGGCACTATAGCTGCCCATGACGGAATGCAGAAGCAGGCCGCGGACCGCGCTCGCGCGGTCGTGCGCGAACGGGAGGGGGCATGCAGGGGACGCTGACGCTGGTCGGCATGATGGGCGCCGGAAAGAGCGCCGTCGGCGCGGAACTGGCGCGCACCCTCGGTGTGCCCGCCGTCGACAGCGACCACGAGATCGAGCGCGCCGCCGCCATGACCATCCCCGAGATCTTCACCCGCGATGGCGAGGGTTTCTTCCGTGAGCGCGAGGCCGAAGTGCTGGCGCGGCTGCTCTCCGGACCGCCCGCGGTGCTGTCGGTTGGGGGCGGGGCCTGGCTCCGACCGGGCAACCGCGAGGCGATTCGCGGCGCGGGGGTGGTCGTGTGGCTCGACGCACCGCTGGAGGTGCTGTGGCAGCGGGTGCGGATGCGCTCGAACCGCCCGCTGCTGGCGACGGACGACCCGCGCGGGACGCTCGAGACGCTGCTGGAGGCCCGGCGGCCGGTCTATGCCGAGGCCGACATCGTCGTGCCGGTGAGCGCCGCCGACAGCGTCGAGGACACCGCCGCCGCCGTCCGCCGCGCCGTCGAGGCGCATCGTCCGGGGTTCCTCGCATGAGCGCGCGCATCGTGCCCGTCGCGCTCGGCGCGCGCAGCTACGAGGTGCGGATCGGGCCGGGCCTGATCGCCCGCGCCGGGGCCGAGATCGCGCCGCTGCTGGCCCGCCCGCGGGTCGCGATCGTGACGGACGAGACGGTGGCGGCGCTGCATCTGCCTGCCCTGGAGGCGGCGTTGAAGGCGGAGGGAATCGCGGCGTCCAGCCTCGCCCTGCCGCCGGGCGAGGGCACCAAGAGCTGGGCCGCGCTCGAGCGGGTCGTGGAGTGGCTGGTCGCCGGGAAGGTCGAGCGGCGCGATGTGGTCGTTGCCTTCGGCGGCGGCGTGATCGGTGACCTTGCGGGCTTTGCCGCGGCCATCCTGCGGCGCGGGGTGCGGTTCGTGCAGATCCCGACGACGCTGCTGGCGCAGGTGGACAGCTCGGTCGGCGGCAAGACGGGGATCAACTCGGCTCAAGGGAAGAACCTCGTGGGCGCGTTCCATCAGCCGTCGCTGGTGCTGGCGGATACGGCGGTGCTGGGCACGCTGGCCCCGCGCGATTTCCGCGCCGGCTATGGCGAGGTGGCGAAATACGGGCTGCTGGGCGACGCGGGCTTCTTCCAGTGGCTCGAGGCGCATGGGCCGGGGCTGGCGGATGATCCCGAGGGGATCGTCCACGCCGTCGCCCGCGGGGTCGGGATGAAGGCCGGGATCGTGTCGCGGGACGAGACCGAGGAGGGCGAGCGCGCGCTTCTCAATCTCGGCCACACCTTCGGGCACGCCTTGGAGGCCGCGACCGGCTATGACGGGCAGCGGCTGCTGCATGGCGAGGGGGTGGCGATCGGCTGTGCGCTCGCCTTCGACCTCTCGGCCCGGCTGGGATTGGTGGCGCAGGAGCTACCCTCGCGGGTAGCGGCGCATTTCGCGGCGGTGGGGCTGCCCTCGCGGCTGGGCGACGTGCCGGGATTGCCGGACGACGAGGCGCTGATCGCGCTGATGGGGCAGGACAAGAAGGTGCAGGACGGCCGGCTGCGGTTTGTTCTGGCGCGGGGGATCGGGGAGGCCTTCGTGGCGCAGGACGTGCCGATGGAGGCGGTGCGGGCGACGCTCAGGGCGGCGCGGTAGGGGCGGCGAGGCGGGGGCTTCGCGCCCCCGCACCCCCGCGGGATATTTGGATCAAGGCGAAGTGGAAGGGCGCCGTTGGGGTCTCAGAACGGAATGTCGTCGTCGAAATCCGCCCGCGACGAGCCGCCTCCACCAGCCGCGCCTCCGCCGCCGCGGCCCTGATCGCGGTCGTCCCCGCGCCCGCCGCCATAGCCACCGCCGCCGCCAAAGTCACCACCGCCGCTTCCGCCACCCGAGCCGCCCCGCCCATCAAGCATCGTCAGCTCGCTGCGGAACGGGCGCAGCGCCACCTCGGTCGAGTAGCGGTCGTTGCCCGACTGGTCCTGCCACTTGCGGGTTTCGAGCTGGCCTTCGACGTAGATTTTGGCGCCCTTCTTCAGATACTGCTCGGCCACCCGGACCAGCGGCTCGGAATAGATGGCCACGCTGTGCCACTCGGTCCGCTCGCGCCGCTCGCCCGAGGCCTTGTCGCGCCAGCTTTCGGAGGTCGCGATTCTCAGATTCGCCACCTTGCCGCCGCTGGGGAAGCTGCGGATCTCCGGGTCCTGCCCCAGATTGCCGATCAGGATCACCTTGTTGACGCTGCCTGCCATTCTGGCCGCCTCCCATGCTTGTCTGTGCCCGCTCTAGCGCGCGAGGACGGCGGGCGGCAAGATCGGCGAGACTCCGCGCATCGGCCATCTCTGCGGTTCTCCGCGCAGGGGCATGTGGCGACAGGCGGTTTTTTTGGCTATCGTCCCCTTAACAACGGGGACGACGGGGACAGTGGTGATGGGGGTTCGGTCGGTTTCGACGGCGGCTGGCGTGGTGCGCGCGGCCGTGGCGGCGGTTGCGCTGGGCGCGGTGGCGGCGCCGGTGACGGTGGCGCCCGCGGCGGCGCAGGGGCTGTCGATGGGCGGCGGCAACAGCCGCATGTCACAGTTCCAGCGGCAGACGCGCCTGATGGACAGCCGCCTCGCGGCGCAATACCAGGGCAGCGCCCGCTATCAGCCCGGCGGCGGCAAGGTCGCGATCGAGGCCGCGGCTCCGGCGGCGATCCCGGCCTATACCGGGCGGCGCTCGACCTACCTGCCCCATGCCCGCGAGGCGGCCCGCAAGCACGGCATCCCCGAGGATCTGTTCCTGCGCCTCGTGCAGCAGGAATCGGGCTGGAACCCGAACGCGGTCTCGCACAAGGGCGCGCGGGGGCTGGCGCAGCTGATGCCCGGCACCGCCGCGAAGCTGGGCGTGAACCCGGCCGACCCGGTCCAGAACCTCGACGGCGGGGCCCGCTACCTGCGGATGATGTACAACACCTTCGGCGACTGGCGTCTGGCGCTCGCGGCCTACAACGCGGGGCCGGGGGCGGTGTCGAAATACAAGGGCATCCCGCCCTATCGCGAGACGCGGAACTATGTCCGGGTGATCGCGGGGGGGTGAGGATGCGGTCTGGCCGATCCTGACCTTCCCGCTACCTCCCGCACGCCGCCAAGGCGGGCGCGTCCGCGCCCACCTTCGTGCGTGCGCGGACCCTCTGTTTCGCTGCGTCATCGGACTGAGCGGGATTGGGTCACGCGCCCCAATCCCTCGCGCGGAAGCGGATGTGAACGTCGCGTTGACTTGAGGGTACCTTTACGGCCGGTTCAGAGTGACCCGCGTATACTTCGTCCCCTCGATCGCCGCGCCGGCCATCAGCCCCGACTGGCCGAAGATCATCGCGATGATCGGATGCATCGCCGTCAGCGTGTCCACGCCCATGGCGAGGCCCCCGTTCGGCAGCGCATAGAAGGCATCCGCCCCCGCCACCCAGCCGGGCGACGACTGGAACGCCGCCAAGGCCTCGTCGCTGTTGAAGATCAGCGCGTGCGAATACTGCTGCGCGCCGGCCTGCACGCCGAAGGACGCCTGCGCGGCCGAGTAGTAATTCACCGTCTGGTCCATCACCCTGAGCGCCCCCTCGCCATAGGAGGCGCCGGGCCCGAGCGCGATCTCGGTCACGAGCGGCATGTAGAGGACTCCGCGCGCGCCCTGGACCATCGGCGCGGCGGCGGGATAGTTCGCCAGCAGGTAGTCGCGGGTGACGTCCACCCGCCGGTCGATCCCCGACTGCGAGCCAATGCCGTAGAAGTTCTGGACGTCGAAGCCCTGCGGCCCGCACCCGCCGAGGGTCAGCGCCGCCGCGCCCCCCGCCAGCAGCACCCCGCGCCGCGACCAGCCGTCGCGCGTGTTCCTGTCCATCTGCCCGATCTCCTGTCCCCTCGCGGGGCTCGTCGCGGCCCCTCATGCGCGCGAGTGTAGCGGAAAGATCGTTGCCATGCATCGGCTTGCGAGCACGGCGGCGACGACCGGCGGCAGTCAGCCGAGTTGTTCGGCCACCTCGGGCGCGAAATAAGTCAGCACCCCGTCGCAGCCGGCGCGGCGGAAGGCGAGCAGGCTCTCCATAACCACCTCGCGGGCGAGCCACCCCTGCCGCACCGCGCCCTCGATCATCGCGTATTCGCCGCTGACCTGGTAGGCGAAGGTCGGCGCCGCGAACTGGTCGCGGACCATGCGGCAGATGTCCAGGTAGGGCATCCCCGGCTTCACCATCACCATGTCCGCCCCTTCGGCGAGGTCGCGGGCCACGCAGCGCATCGCCTCGTCGCGGTTGGCGGGGTTGATCTGGTATGTCTTCTTGTCCCCCACGAGCCGCCCCGACGCGCCGACCGCATCGCGGAACGGCCCGTAGAAGCCCGAGGCGTATTTCGCGGCGTAGCTCAGGATCGCCACGTCCTGATGCCCCGCCTCCTCGAGCGCCGCGCGGAGCCGGCCGATGCGGCCGTCCATCATGTCCGACGGCCCGAGAATATCCGCCCCGGCCTCGGCCTGCGTCAGCGCCATCTTCACCAGGCACTCGACGCTCTCGTCGTTCACGATCACGCCGTCCCGCACGATCCCGTCATGGCCGTTGGCGTTGTAGGGGTCGAGCGCGATGTCGGTCATCACCGCAAGCTCGGGCGCGGCCTCCTTGATCGCGCGGATGGCGCGGTTGCCGATGTTCTCGGGGTCCCAGGCGCGCTCGCAGGTGTCGGTCTTCAGGTCCGGGTCGCTGTGCGGGAAGATGCAGATCGCCGGGATGCCGAGGTCCATCGCCCGCTCGGCCGCCCGCTTCGCGCCGTCGAGCGTCAGGCGGTGGACACCGGGCATGGAGGCGATCTCGCCCTCGCCGCCGGCAATTTCGGTGACGAAGATCGGCCAGATTAGGTTCGCGGGCGTCAGGTTCACCTCGGCCGTCAGCGCGCGCAGCCGCTCCGTCCGGCGCAACCGGCGCAGGCGGGTGGCGGGGAAGGGGGCGACGATCGGGGTGGCGGACATGGGCGGGCTCCTTTGCGCCTTGGGTCGCATGGGGGAGGGGCGGTCGCAAGTCCGGGGCGTTCCGACGCGGGGGTTTTCCACCCCCGCACCCCCGGAGGATATTTCGGGACAGAAGAAGCCGGACGCGGGAGGCGTTTCCCTTTGCCGCGGCTTGCCTTACGGTGGCGCGACATTCGTTCGGACGCGACCCGATAGTGACCTCATTCGACGGCCTGCTGCGCTTTCTCGACACCCGCTCCTTCCCGTCGCTGTGGTACTGGCTCGCGCTCTGCGCGGTCTGGGCGATCACCACGCGCAGCGTGCTGGGCGTGCCGGTCGAGGTCGTGATCCGCGCCCGGCAGACCGCGGGCGAGGCCGAGAGGCCCGAGGGGCTGCTGCTGCTCGACTGGCTGTCGCTGACGCTGCCGCGCTGGCGCATCGGGCGCGGCGAGGGGGCGGTGCTGGTGGGGGTGACGGCCTTCGTGCTGGTCGCGCTCGGCGTCCTCGGCTTCGGCTACGGGCTGGAGACGGCGCAAGCGCTCGTGCTGCTTTTCACGCCTCTCGGCCTGCTGCTGCTGATGCGGCTGCGGCTGGCGCATCGGCTGGCCGCTGTGATGGGCGCGGCCGAGAGCGGCGGGCTTCCGGCCGCCGAAGCCGCGGCGCAGGCCGCGCGGCTGATGACGCGGCACCGCCGGATTGTCGCGGCGTTGTCGATCATGGCCGTCGCCATCGCCGCCGCCTGGGGGACGCTGTGGAACCTGATGCATCCCTACGGGGTCTGACTTGACGCCGCGCTGCCTTGACTCCGCCCTGCGCGGGTTTAGGTGAGCCGCGCATGGCCGACAGTCCCGCCCAGATCACCCTTTCCGGCGCGCCGGAGGGCTACGACGCCGCGCTGATCGCGCGCGAGGCGGAAACCCGCGCCGCGCCGGTCATCCATGTCGCTCGCGACGACCGCCGCATGGCCGCGACCCGCGCGGCTCTCGCCTTCCTCGCGCCCTCGCTGCCGGTGCTGGAGTTTCCGGCCTGGGATACCACCCCCTACGACCGGGTCTCGCCCGCCGCCGGGTTGCAGGCGGCGCGGATGGCGACCCTCGCGGCGCTCGCCTCGGGCGTGCTGAAGGGGCCGTTCGTGGTGCTGACGACGCTCAACGCCGCCATGCAGCGGGTGCCGCCCCGCGCCACCGTGGCCGGGGCGAGCTTCGCCGCCCGCGTGGGCGACCGGATGGACGAGGCCGCCCTGCGCGCCTTCCTCGTGCGGATGGGCTTCTCGCAGGCGCCGACCGCGACGGAACCCGGCGACTACGCCGTGCGCGGCGGCATCATCGACATCTTCCCGCCCTACGGCCCGGACGGAGCGGGCGGGCCGGTGCGCCTCGACCTCTTCGGCGACGTGCTGGACGGCGCCCGCCGGTTCGACCCCGAGACGCAGCGCACGACCGAGAAGCTCGACCGGATCGAGCTGGCGCCGATGTCCGAGGTGATCCTCGACGAGCCCGCCATCACCCGCTTTCGCCAGTCCTACCGGGCCGAGTTCGGCGCCGGAGGCACAGGCGACCCGCTCTATGAGGCGGTCAGCGCCGGGCAGAAGGCGCAGGGGGTGGAGCACTGGCTGGGCTGGTTCCACGCGGGGATGGGGAGCCTCTTCGACTACCTCCCTCAGGCCTCGGTGATGCTGGACGACCGCATCGAGCAGGTCCGCGCCGCCCGCTGGGAGACGATCACGGAGCAGTACGACGCGCGGCGCGAGGCTTTGGCGCGCAAGGATCGGGCGGATACGGTCTACAAGCCGATCCCGCCTGCCGAGATGTTTCCCGACGAGGCGGAGTGGGCTGCATGGCTGGCACCGCGTCGCGTCATCCGCCTCGCCGCGCTGCCTGCGCCGCCGGGCCCCGGGGTGCTGGACGCGGGCGGCCGGGCGGGGCGTAACTTCGCGCCCGAGCGGCAGAGCGAGAAGATCAACCTCTTCGGTGCCCTCGCCGACCACCTTCGCGCCTTGCGGAAAGAGGGGCGCGTCGTCGTTGCCTCCTTCTCCGAGGGCGCGCGCGAGCGGCTGGCAGGGCTGATCGCTGATGAAGGCGTCGAGGGCGCGGTGCCGGTGGCGCGGCTTGGCGATCTGGCCGAGGGCAAGGGCGCGCTCGGCCTTGCGGTCTGGCCGCTGGAGGAGGGGTTCACGGCGGACGGGCGCGCGCTCGGCAAGATCGCGGTCATCTCCGAGCAGGACGTGCTGGGCGACCGGCTGATCCGCGGCGCGAGAAAGCGACGGCGGGCAGAGAACTTCCTCAAGGACACCCAAACCCTCACCCCGGGCGACCTCGTGGTGCATGTCGAGCATGGCATCGGCCGCTACCTGGGCGTCGAGACCATGCAGGTGCCGCGCCCGGACGGGAAGATGGGACCGCCGCATGACTATGTGCATCTCCTCTATGCCGACGACGCCAAGCTCTATGTCCCGGTCGAGAACATCGAACTCCTGACCCGCTATGGGCATGAGGAGGGCCTTCTTGACCGGCTGGGCGGCGGGGCGTGGCAGGCGCGGAAGGCGCGGCTGAAGGAGCGCATCCGTCAGATCGCCGACCGCCTGATGCGCGTCGCGGCCGAGCGGCTGCTGCGCGCCGCCCCGGTGCTGGAGCCCGAGCATCACGAGTGGGAGGCGTTCTCGGCCCGGTTCCCGTGGACCGAGACCGACGATCAGGCCGCCGCCATTGAGGATGTCGCGGGCGACCTCGCCGCGGGGCGGCCGATGGACCGGCTGATCGTGGGCGACGTGGGCTTCGGCAAGACCGAGGTGGCGATGCGCGCGGCCTTCATTGCCGCCTCGCAGGGCCAGCAGGTGGCCGTGGTCGCGCCGACGACGCTGCTCGCGCGCCAGCACTTTCGCAGCTTCGCCGACCGTTTCCGAGGGACCGCCGTTCGGGTGCGACCGCTCTCACGCTTCGTCAGTGCGAAGGACGCGGCGGCCACGCGGGCGGGGCTCGCGGACGGGACGGTGGACATCGCGGTCGGCACCCATGCGGTTCTGGCAAAACAGGTGAAGTTCAAGAACCTCGGCCTGCTGATCGTGGACGAGGAGCAGCATTTCGGCGTCGCCCACAAGGAGCGGCTGAAGGAGCTGCGCTCGGAAATCCACGTCCTGACGCTGACCGCGACGCCGATCCCGCGGACGCTGCAACTGTCGCTCTCGGGCGTGCGCGACCTTTCGGTGATCGGCACGCCCCCGGTCGACCGCCTCGCCATCCGCACCTATGTTTCGGAGTTCGACAGCATCACGGTGCGCGAGGCGCTGCTGCGCGAGAAATACCGCGGCGGGCAGAGCTTCTTCGTCGTGCCCCGCATCGCCGACCTGCCCGAGGTGGAAGCCTGGCTGAAGGAGCATGTGCCGGAGGTCAGCTACCTCGTCGCGCATGGGCAGATGGCGGCGGGCGATCTCGACCAGCGGATGAACGCCTTCTACGACGGCGGCCATGACGTGCTGCTCGCGACCTCGATCGTCGAGAGCGGCCTCGACATCCCGACCGCGAACACCATGATCGTCTGGCGCGCGGACCAGTTCGGGCTGGCGCAACTCTATCAGATCCGGGGCCGCGTGGGCCGCTCGAAGACCCGCGCCTATGCCTATCTGACGACGAAGCCGCGCGCGCCGCTGACGCCGCAGGCGATACGGCGGCTGAAGTTCCTCGGCGCGATCGACAGCCTTGGCGCGGGCTTCAACATCGCCAGCCAGGACCTCGACCTGCGCGGCGCCGGCAACCTGCTGGGCGAGGAGCAGTCGGGGCATATCAAGGAGGTCGGGTTCGAGCTCTACCAGGCGATGCTGGAGGAGACGATCGCCAAGCTGAAATCGGGCGAGCTCGAGGCCGCGCCGGAGGACGACTGGGCGCCGGTGCTGAACCTCGGCGTGCCGGTGACGATCCCCGAGAGCTACATCCCCGATCTCGACGTGCGTCTGGGCCTCTACCGGCGGCTGGCGGAGCTTTCGGGCAAGACCGAGATGGAGGGCTTCGCGGCCGAGCTGATCGACCGCTTCGGGCCGCTGCCGCGCGAGGTGAACACGCTGCTGCTGGTCATGCGGATCAAGGGCATGGCCAAGCGCGCCGGGATCGCGCGGCTCGATGCCGGGCCGAGGGGTGCGACGGTGACGTTCCACAACGACAGGTTCGCGCGGCCCGAGGGGCTGGTGGAGTTCATCCACGAGAACCGCGGCGAGGTGGCGATCAAGGACAACAAGATCGTCGTCTCGCGCGCCTGGGGCAGCGATGCCGAACGGATCAAGGGCGCCTTTGCCGTGGCGAAGGAACTGGCGCTGAAGGCGGAGGGGAAAGCGACGGGCAAGCCGGTGGTGGTGGAGGCGGTGCCTGTGCCGAAGCCGCAGCCCGTCGCGAAGCCCGCCGCGCGGCCCTCGCGCCCGTTCCGCGCGCCGCCGCCGAAGGCCCCACGCCCGAAACGCTGGTCGTGATCCGGTGACGCGGCTCCTGATCGATGCCGATGCCTGCCCGGTCCGCGCCGAGGCCGAGCGCGTCGCGACGCGGCTGGGGGTGCCGATGGTGCTGGTCTGCAACGGCGGCATCCGGCCCTCGCCGAACCCGCTCGTGACGCTGAAGATCGTGCCCGAGGGGCCGGATGTCGCGGACCTGTGGATCGCGGAGGAATGCGGCCCCGGCGATGTGGTGGTGACGGCGGATATTCCACTGGCCGACCGCTGCGTGAAGGCCGGCGCGCGGGTGCTCAAGCCCGACGGCGAGGCGCTGACGCAGGCCAACATCGGCAGCGTCCTCGCCACCCGCGACCTGATGCGCGACATCCGCGCGGCCGATCCGTTCCATCAGGGGCGCGGCGGGGGGTTCTCGAAGGCGGACCGCTCGCGGTTCCTGCAGGCGCTCGACCGGGAGCTTCGGGCGGCGCTGCGCGGGGTGTAGCGCGCCCTACACCCTGGCCCGGAAAATCCCCTCGATCGCCGCCGCCGCCTCGGCCGTCCCCCAGGGCGGGTTCACCACGAATATCCCGGACCCCACCATCCCGTGCCCCTCGCGCGCGGGCGGAAACCGCACCTCCGACCACAGCGCCTCGGGATGCCCGGCCGTCAGCGCCGCCAGCATCCCCGCATGGCGCAGGTCGCCAAGGATCGGCACCCAGAGCGCGATCACCCCCACGTTCCACTTGCGCGCGATCCGCGCCACGAAAGCCGGCAGGCGGTCGTAATCGGCCTTCACCTCCCAGCTCGGGTCCACCAGCATGAGCCCCCGGCGCGGTTCGGGCGGGCAGAGGCGGCCCGCCATGCCGAATCCGTCCTCGCGGTGGATGCGGGCTCGGCCGGACATGGCGGCCTCAAGCGCTTCGGCCTCGGCCGGGTGCAGTTCGGCGAGGTCGATCCGGTCGCCCGGCCGCAGCATCTCGGCCGCGATCAGGGGTGATCCCGGATAAGCGCGCGCGCCCTCGCGCTTGCGGACGCGGCCGAGGACCTGAAGCAGCGGCTCGCCCGGCGGCAGCCAGCCCTCGGCCAGCGCGCGCTCGATCCCCGCTTCGGCCTCTCGGGTGCGCCGGGCCTCGGGCGCGCCCAGATCGTAGAGCGCCCGGCCCGCATGGGTCTCCAGATAGCTCAGCGGCTTGGGCTTGGCGGTCACATAGGCCAGCATCCGCGCCAGCAGCGCGTGCTTGTGCAGGTCGGCCAGGTTTCCGGCGTGATAGGCGTGCTGGTAGGAGAGCATGACCTGACGTATCCTGCGCTCTGCGGAAGCGGAAGCCCGCCGGAACCGGATCGCCCTTCGGCCGTTGTCGCCGCCGGGCGCCCGCATCCGCGGCAGCGCCCCAGGGCAGACGCATCATGTCCGGCTACTCCCCCACCGCCTATCCCGCCCATCCGCGCACGTCCGATCCGCGGCTGATGCTCGCCTGCCTCGGCGTCGTCTATGGCGATATCGGCACCTCGCCGCTCTACGCGCTGCGCGAGTCGCTGGTCCACGCGCATGAGCACCACATGGCCGAGACCGCCGTGATCGGCATCGTCTCGCTGCTGTTCTGGACCGTCTGCCTGATCGTCACGCTGAAATATGTCGTGCTGATGCTGCGCGCCGACAACAATGGCGAGGGCGGCACGCTCTCGCTGGTGGCCATGGCTCAGGGCGTGCTGCAACGCCGCGCGTGGTGGCTCTACCTGACGGGCATCGTCGGCGTGTCGCTCTTCTTCGGCGATTCGATGATCACCCCGGCGATGTCGGTCCTCTCGGCGGTCGAGGGCATGACGCTGGTCGTGCCGGGCTTCGAGGGATGGGTGGTTCCGGTCACGCTGCTGATCGTGATCGCGCTCTTCTGGGTGCAGCGGAGCGGGACCGAGGCGGTCTCGCGGCTGTTCGGGCCGGTCATGCTCGTCTGGTTCGTGGTCATGGCGGGCCTGGGCGCCTCGCACATGCTGGACGACGCGCGGATCCTGCAGGCGCTGAACCCGCTGCGCGCGGCGGGGTTCATCGCCGGCAACGGGTTCGGCGCGCTGCCGGTCATGGGATCGGTGTTTCTCGCCGTGACGGGGGCCGAGGCCCTCTATGCCGACATGGGCCATTTCGGCAGGCGACCCATTCGCATCTCGTGGCTCGCCATCGTCTTCCCGGCGCTGACGCTGAGCTATCTGGGGCAGGGGGCGATGGTGCTGTCGCACCCGGAGGCGGCCGCAAACCCGTTCTTCCTGATGGCGCCGCCGTGGTTCACGCTGCCCTTGGTGCTGCTGGCGACGGCGGCGACGGTAATCGCCAGCCAGTCGGTCATCTCGGGCGCCTTCTCGGTCGCGGCGCAGGCGGTGCAGCTGGGCCTGCTGCCGCGGCTCGAGATCCGGCACACCTCGCAGACGCAGCGCGGGCAGATCTACCTGCCCAAGGTCAACCTCATCCTGATGGCCGGCGTCTGCGCGCTGGTCCTGTCCTTCGGCTCCTCGGCCCGGCTGGCGAGCGCCTACGGCATCGCCGTGACCGGCGACATGGTCATCACCTCGGTCCTCGCGGTGATCGTCCTGCGCCATGCGTGGCGGTGGCGGTGGGTGCCGGTGCTGGCGGTCATGCTGCCGATCCTCGGGCTGGAGCTGGTGTTCTTCGTCGCCAACGTCCTGAAGGTGCTGGACGGCGGCTGGGTGCCGCTGCTGTTCGCCGGAACGGTGATCACGTTCATGGTGACTTGGCTTCGCGGCACGACGCTGCTGCAGCGGCGGCTCTCGGGCGAGGCGGTGGCGATGCAGTTCGTCGCCGACCGGCTGGCGGCGCGCCCGCCGGTGATCGTGCGCGGCACGGCGGTGTTCCTGACCGCCGACCCGACGACCGCGCCGCCGGCCTTGATGCACAACCTCAAGCACAACCACGTGCTGCACGAGCGCAACTTCATCGTCACGGTGGAGGTCCAGACCACGCCCCGCGTCGCGCCCGAGGAGCGCCTGCGCATCGAGGCGATCGGACCGCGCTTCTGGCGCGTCTGGCTGCGCTTCGGCTACATGGAGCAGCCGAACGTGCCCCGCGCGCTGTCGCGGGCGGAGGCGCAGGGGCACAGCTTCGACGCCATGACGACTTCGTTCTTCCTCAACCGCCGCACGCTGCGGATCGGCCGGGGCCGGCTGATGCCCCGCTGGGCGGCGCGGCTCTATGGCGGGCTCTACCGGCAGGCGTCGGAGCCGACGAGCTTCTACCGCCTGCCCTCGAACCGGGTGGTCGAGCTCGGCCAGCAGATCGACATCTGAGGGGGGCTGGAAATGAAAGCGGCGGCGCCCCTGGGAGGAGGGGCACCGCCGCCAGACGCGCGTCCGGGGAGGACGGAGCGCGGGTCTCTGCGGCGCGGCCCTCGGGGAGGAGTCGGCCGCCGCCGCAATCAGCCGGCCCTCAGGGAGGAGGGGAGAGGCCGGCTACACCGGGTTCGGGGGAGGACCGAACGCCGGCGGTCTGGTGAGCGGCGCCCCTGGGGAGGAGGTCGGGGCGCCGCTGGCCGGGTCCGCAGGGAGGAGGAGACGGACCCGGATGGGAATGTCTCAGACGCGCGTGGCGTCGCGGGCGGTCTGGTGGATCATCGACCGGTGCAGGCCCAGATCGGCAAGCTCGCGATCGCCCAGGGCGCCCAGCTCGCGCACGGTCGCGCGGTAGAGCGCCCGACGCTGCATCGCAGCACGAGCGGAAGCGAAGAACTCGCCGAGCCCGGCGCGGCGGCCATCCTGGTTGCGGGCGAAATCGAGCGTCGTCATGGTCCTGCCTTCATTTCCTGCCGAGCGGGGTGTCGCGCTTCGGTGAGGGAGAGATGGCCCATTCGCTGCCGATGCACAATAGCCGCTCGCTCATTGGTGGTATGTGCACAGCGCATAGCGAGGCCTGTTTGTGACACTTTTATGATGCTTAGTGGCCGCCATGTCCGTTGTTTCCGGTTCATCAAGGCCACAATCCGGGGGTATGACGCCAAAGTCATGCGCTTGACGCAACGTCATCCCGGCTCCGTGCGGAACCAGCGTTGTCGTCAGGAACGCCGCACTGCGGCAACCTGCCGCAACCAACCTCCGCGGGGAGCCTCCGCGGGCTCTCCGGTGACGCCCTGCCGGACTTCCCGGAGGAGCCGTCATCTGCTTGTCCCTCTCCGCCGCACGGTTCATGGTCTTCGCCGGACGCCGCCAGCGGGCGGGAACGGGATTGCAGAGGTGGTTTCATGGCACTCACGTCAGACATGGTGATGGCGAGCCTTGCCGAAGTGCCGGCTCCGGGGGGCGGCACGCTGGCCTCGCGCGACATGGTGCGGGCGCTGACCATTGAGGGCGGCGTGGTGCGCTTCGTGATCGAGGCCGCCGACGCCGCTTCCGCCGCCGCCATGTCCGAGGCCGAGGCGGAGGCCAAGCGGCGCATCGGCGCGCTGCCCGGCGTCGCGCAGGTCAGCATCGCCACCACCGCCCCCTCGGTCCGCGAGGCAAGCCGCGGCGCTGCCCCCGACCTCAAGATCGGCCGCCACCCGACGCCGCAGGCCGGGCCGGAGCCGGTAGCGGGCGTGGACCGGATCATCCTCGTCGGCTCGGGCAAGGGTGGGGTCGGCAAGTCCACGCTGACCTCGAACCTCGCCGTGGCGCTCGCGCGGCAGGGGCGGCGGGTCGGGCTGCTCGACGCCGATATCTACGGGCCGTCGCAGCCGCGCATGATGGGCGCCTCGGGCAAGCCGCCCTCGAACGATGGCAAGACGCTGGAGCCGCTGACCGCGCACGGCGTCAAGCTGATGTCGCTCGGGCTGATGCTGCCGGAAGGGCAGGCGATCATCTGGCGTGGGCCGATGCTGATGGGCGCGATGCAGCAGATGCTGGGGCAGGTGAACTGGGCGCCACTCGACGTGCTGCTGATCGACCTGCCGCCGGGAACCGGCGACGTGCAGCTGACGCTGGGGCAGAAGACGAAGTCGGACGGTGCGATCGTCGTCTCGACCCCGCAGGACGTGGCGCTGATCGACGCGCGCCGGGCGATGGACGCGTTCCGCCGCCTCAACACGCCGATCATCGGCCTCGTCGAGAATATGTCGACCTATATCTGCCCGAACTGCGGCCACGAGGCGCATCCCTTCGGCCATGGCGGCGTCGCCGACGAGGCCGCGCGCATCGGGGTGCCGTTCCTGGGCGAGATCCCGCTCGCCCTCGAGGTGCGCCTCGCCGGCGACCGCGGCGTTCCTGTGGCGAGCGGCGAGGGTCCGGTGGCCGAGGCCTATGCCCGCCTCGCCCGCGGGCTGATCGAGAGCGGCAAGGCCTGAGGCCTCGCGCCTTCAGGGCGGCACGATCTCGTCGGCCCGCGCGAGGCCGAGCACCTGGCGCGCCCGCTCGTCCAGCAGGTCGAGGTCGAGGTAGTCGTCCGACAGCCGCTGCGTGAGGTTCGTCATCCGGTCCACCTCGCCCTGCAGCCGGTCGCGCTCGGCCTCGAGGGTGCGCGTCTCGGCCTCGAGCTGCACCCGGCGCAGGATGCCCGACGGCCCCTGCACCGCCGCGAAGGCGAAGTAGAGCCCGAGCAGGATCATCAGCGCGACGAAGACGACGGCGCCGAGGGAGAGGCGGTTCTGGTTCATGGGGCCTCGCATGCGCCGGGTCGGCGGGGATCATGCCATGCGGCGCGGGCAGGGGGAATCCCCGGCAGACGGGCCGCAGACGGAACATCGCGCCTTGCCATTCGTTGACCTGCGACAGCCCCGAGGATGGGCAAGCAGAGGAACCCTCATGGCAAACGCAAGCAGCAAGAAGTACGGCCCCGGCCAGCAGGACCAGGGCAAGGGCGACGGCACCGGCGGCATGAGCCCGGCGGATGTCGAGGCACTGCCCGACAACGAGATCCTGTCGAATCGCGACACCTCGCGCCATTCCGAGCAGCGCGGTCTCGATTCGCGCCACGTGAAGTCGCAGCAGCACCACGATCACGTCGGCAGCCACGCGCCGGGTGAGGGCGCCGCCGGCGACGTCAAGCGCGAGAAGCTCGCCGACGAGCGCCCCGCCGTGGGCGAGGGGATGCCGCGCGACGGCAACCTCGCCGAAGCCGGGCCGGAGACGGAGGAAGGCCGATGAGCAAGCACCCGAAGACGAAGACCCCGTCTGACGCCAATTTGCGGAACGATCCCGGCATCGGCCGCTCCAAGGGCGTCGATCCCGACGACCCGCCGATCGGGGGCGAGAACACCTTCGAGGGCGACGTCATGAACGACACCACGCCCGAGGGCGGAATCGACCCGAACCAGCGCGGGCGCACCAACAAGTAAGGAGGCCCAAATGGCCAGCACCAAGGGCGGCCCGCCGCAGGGCACCAAGACCCACCAGCAGCAGCTCGACATCATCGAGGGCCGCGTGGACACCAGCAACGAGGACAAGGACTTCAATCCGCGCCCCTATCTGAACGCCTCGAAGGGCGTCCGCGCGCGGATCGACGAAACCGACCTGCCGGAGGACCCCACGCCGGTCGCGAGCGAGGACGGCAACCCGGCGCCGCAGGGCGAGAACCAGGAGAGCCAGCACCACAAGAACAGCGGCAAGCCCGCGGATCAGAAGCGCTGAGGACGGGCTTGGTGCGCCGCGGGTAGGGTGCGTGGTTTCCACGCACCGTCATGGGCCACCTCCAATGGTGCGTGCGGAGCACGCACCCTACGGGTGCCGTCGGGCTTCGGCCGCTACCGGGGCCCGGACATGAGGCGCGCGCGCTCATCAACCCCCAGCAGCCGCCCGAGCACCCCGCCCATCACCTTCGCGCTGTCCACCATGTCCTGAACGCCGATCCACTCGTCCGGCTGATGCGCGAGATCCAGCACCCCCGGCCCGTAGGCGATGCAGTTCTTCAGCTTGCCGATGCGGTCGATGTGCTTCTGGTCGTAGGTGCCGGGGCTGACGACATAGGCGGCCTCGACGCCCAGCACCTCGGCGATGGCGGCGGCGGTCGCCTGCACCACGGGCGCGGATTTTTCGGTCATCGAGGGGATCACCTCGAAGAGGTCGCGCACCTCGGAGCGGAAGCTCGGGCGCTCGGCCCGGACGCGCTCCAGCATCGCCGTGACCTCGCGCTTCACCTCGGCCAGATCCTCCTCGATCAGGAAGCGGCGGTCGATGACGATGCGGCAGCGGTCGGCGACGTTCGGCGCGGGCAGGCCGGTGTCGCCCGCCTGCCGCTCCGCCTCGCCGCCGTGGATCGAGTTGATGTTGAGCGTGCTGGTCCGCGCGCCCTCGGGGATCACCGGCATAGCGGTGTGCTTGGTCGAGAGCAGCGGCCAGAGCGTCCGCTCCATCTCCTCCAGCACCGCGCCCATGTGGCGGATGGCGCTGTCGCCGAGGAAGGGCATCGAGCCGTGGGCGATGCGCCCTTGCGTCTCGATCTCGGCCCACCAGACGCCGCGGTGGCCGAGGCAGATGCGGTCCTTGTGCAGCGGCTCGGGGATCAGGACCGCGTCCACATGCGCGAAGCGGCCCTGCTCGGCGAGGTAGGCCACCCCGCCGTAGCCGCCGGATTCCTCGTCTGCGGTGGCCGAGATCTCGATCCCGCCCGCGAACTCCGGATGCGCGGCGGCGAAGGCCTCGGCCGCGATGATGGACGCCGCGAGGCCGCCCTTCATGTCGCAGGTGCCGCGCCCGTAAATGCGGTCCTCGGCCGTGTCGTGCTCGCATCCGAAGGGGTCGCGGGTCCAGCCGTGGCCGACCTCGACCACGTCGTGATGGCTGTTGAAATGTACCGTCTGGCCGGGCCGCGCGCCCTCGAGCCGCGCGACGAGGTTCCAGCGGGGATACGCCTCCGAGTCGCCCGGCGCCCCATGCGCGCGGATCAGTTCGCAGCGCCACCCCTGCGGTGCGAGGCGGGCCTCGATGAACGCGCAGATGTCGCGGTAATGGCGGCCCGGCGGGTTCAGCGTCGGAATGCGGACGAGATCCTGCGTGAGCTGGATGAGGGCGTTGCGGCGGCTGTCGATCTGGGTGAGAAACTCGGTCATGGGCGCGACTAAAGCATGGCCGCTCCGGCGGAGGAAGCCGGGCCGATGCGGGCGCCGCGGCTGATGGCCATGCTGCGCCTCGCCGCGATCCTGCTCGTCATTCAGGGGGTCTCCTACCTGTCGCTTACGATCTATCTCCGCTCGCTGGAGCGGGAGCGGCTGGAAGGCGTCTGGGAGCGCGACAATCCCGGCGGGGCTCGAGCAGCGCGAGCAGCCTTCGTTGGGCGGCGGATGCAGGGGTTCCATCGGACCCTCAGGGCGCGGCTCGTCGCGCTCGTGCTGGTGCTGCCCTTTGTGGCGGTGATGCTGATCGTCTATCTCGTGAACCACAACTGAGAGCGGAGGCTGCGATGCGCTATGCGGGCTTGGTGCTGAAGGGGCTCTTCGTGCTCCTTGTCTTCCTGTTTCTCGACTACACGCTGCCCTCGCGCGAGACGGTGAGGATCACCAACACCTACAACCGGCTGACCGATCTCGGGGCGAACCGGATGTTCTATGCCGACACCGGCACCGGCGCGGTCGAGAACGCCGCCGGCCAGCGCGACATCCGCTTCATCGACACGGTGAAGCCGAACGGCCGGCCGCGGGTCTATCGCAACGAGGACACCGGCTGGATCTGGCCGCCCTATTTCAAATACGACAGCTCGAACCTGCAGGCGGTGGCGACCGACCTGCAATCCACGGCCGGGGACCCCCGCTGGGTCAGCGTGACCAGCTATGGCTGGCGGGTGGCCTGGATGACGATCTATCCCAATGCCGTGGCGATCACCCCGGTCGCCGGGCCCGACTCCGACCCGCTGAACTGGGCCGCGCTGCTGATCCTGGCGCTGCTCGGGCTGCTGCTGCTGCTGTTCTGGCGGATGTGGGCGCAGTTCCGGCAGCGGACGCTCGGGCCGGCCTGGGACCGGGTGGATGCGCGGGCCGATGCCGCGCGCGAGCGGATGGCGGAGCGGCGGCGGGGACTGCGGGGCTGGCTCGACAGGCGGCGCCGCTAGGCCAAATTTTCGTACGAAAATTCGCAACGATTGTTCGTATGAACAATCGGGGCTGCCTGCAGCGCCCTGCCGCAGGCCACCCCCGCCGGGCGTTACTGACGCAGCTCCAGCACGAAGTTCTGCCCCTCGCGTCCGCTCAGGACCACCGTGCGGCCGCCCTGCTGGACCACCTGCATCGGCATCTGGATGCGGCGCACGCCCTCGCGCTCCTGGAAGTCGGTCTTGCCGGGGCAGTCGTATTGCGTCCCGCCCGGCATGCCGATCCGCAGCAGGCCGCCCTCGATCTGGTAGGGCGCGGTCCATTCGTTGCACCCGAAAGTGCCGCTGACGGCGCCGTCGCCGAAGGTGATCCGGGTCACGAGTGGGTCCTCGACCTTCGTCCCGCCGATCGTGGCGAAGTGCCAGGAGGTGCCGACGAGCGCGACTGGGTGGCTGGAATTGATCGCGGGTGCGGAGACGGGCAGCGGCGTGGTCGCGGAAGGCACGGGCTCGCAGGCGGCGAGCAGGGCCAGGGCGGCGGCGGACAAGGCGAGCGGCTTCAGCATCGGGGCATCCTTATCATTCGTCAGCAGGGTCAGGGGCTTGCGGCCGAACGAAGGCCGCGGCGCGGCGGTTCCGCCGGGGAGCGCGGCTGCGCATCATTCGCCCCGCAGCAGGGCGCGGGCGGCGATGAAGCCGGCCAGCGTGGCGTCGCTTTCCGCAAGGCAGTCGGGCTCAACGCCCAGCGTCGCGAGGGCGCGGATGTAGAGGCGGGTGCGCGGCTCGTCACCCAGGATGACGACCTCGCGCCCCAGCCACCACGGCCGTGCGGCGGCGAGTTCGGCGCCGATCAGCAGCCCCGAGAGGCGGGCGCGGGCGGCGTCGGGGGGCAGGTCATCCAGCAGCGCCTCGGCCCGCAGCCCATGCAGCCGCGCGGCGAGCGCCTCGGGCCGGGCGATGGCGTCGGCTACCGCGGCGTCGAAGGCGGCATCGTCAAACCCTTCGCTGCGCAGGGCGTCGCGCAGGGTGGAGCGGGTCGCGAGCAGCGCGTCGAGCTCCCCGGTGAGAAAGCCGCGGAAACTGACGACCTCGCCCGCCGAGACCTCGGCCCACACGGAATGAGCGCCCGCCAGGCAGATGGTGCCGTCGAAGCCGGGCCGCAATGCGAGCACCCCTGCGATGCGGATCGCGCCGCTGCGCGTCAGGTCCGGCGAGGGGCGGCGTTGCGAGAGGCCGGGGACCAGGGAAATCTCGACGCGCGGGTCGGCGGGCGGCGCAGGCACGAGGGGGCCGAGCGGCGGGCAGGGGACGGCGCGGAGCGGCGCCTCCGGTGAGCCGCCGACGATGACCGGGGTCACGCGCCCCTCCGGCAGCCAGGCTGCGATCAGATTCAGCGGTGCATCCGCCGGGCGCCCGGCGGTCTCGGCCAGAATCCCGGCCTCGCCGAGCGCCCAGGCGTGCAGCCGGCCCTCGGTCCGGTCGATGGCGATCCAGTCGGCTGTCATGCAACCCTGCTGACCGCCAGGCCGCCGAAGATCAAGCCCGATAACCGGGACTTGACGGCAAGTGCACGCGCGCGCCACCCCTCGGCAGGAGGGGGATGGACCGATGGAAACGGAAAAAGACCCGCCGCGGCTGCTGCGCGCGCTCTTCGACGCGGCGGTGGCGGCGGCCGACCCGATGCGGCGCCTTCCCGCGCTGCTGCCGCCCAGACCGGCGGGCCGCGTGCTGGCGGTCGGCGCGGGCAAGGCATCGGCGCGCATGGCCGAGGCTTTGGAGAGTGTCTGGGGGCCAAGCGACGGGCTTGTGATCACACGCTACGGCCATGGCCGCCCGACGCAAGGAATTGAGATTGTCGAGGCGGCGCATCCGGTGCCTGATGCCGCCGGCGAGGCCGCGACTCGGCGGATGCTCGCCTTGCTAGATGGTCTCGGGGAGGGAGATTTCGTTCTCGCGCTGATCTCCGGCGGGGCCTCGGCGCTGCTGACGGCACCGGCCGAGGGGCTGACGCTGGCGGACGAGCAGGCGGTGAACGAGGCGCTTCTCGCGTCGGGCGCGCCAATCGGCGAAATGAACCTGATCCGCAAGCACCTGAGCCAGGTGAAGGGCGGCCAGCTTGCGGCCGCCGCCTGGCCAGCGCGGATGCTGGCGCTGATGATCTCGGACGTGCCGGGGGACGATCCGGCGGTGATCGGCTCGGGGCCGACCGTGGGCGAGGCGGGGACCGCGGAGCAGGCAGCGGCGATCCTCGCGCGGCGCGACATCGCCGTGCCGGAGGCGGTGGCGCGGGTGCTGGCCGGGCCGACCGGCGTGATCGCGCCGGGCGATCCGCGGCTCGGGCGGGTCGAGAACCGGGTGATCGCCGCCCCCGCGCAGTCCCTGGCCGCCGCGGCGGAGCTGGCGCGCGCTGCGGGTTATGCGGTCGATCTTCTGGGAGACGGGCTCGAGGGCGAGGCGCGGGAGGTGGCGCGGCAGCATGCCCGGCTGGCGCTCGCCGCTAAGGGGCCGCGGGTGATCCTCTCGGGGGGCGAGCTGACGGTGACGCGGCGCGGCGACGGCTGCGGCGGGCCGAACGCGGAATATGCGCTCGCGCTCGCGATTGCGCTTGGCGGCGCGCCGGGGGTCCATGCGATCGCCTGCGACACGGACGGCGTGGATGGCGCGGCCGAGGTCGCGGGCGCGCTGATCGGGCCGGGGACGCTGGCGGCGGCGCGGGCTGCGGGGCTGGAACCGCAAGCCGCGCTCGCGCGCAATGACGCGCATGGGTTCTTCGCGGCGGTGGGCGGGCAGGTCGTGACCGGGCCGACGCTGACAAATGTCAACGACTTCCGGGCGATCCTGATCGAAGGCTGAGGCCGTTCGCCGCCGCTGCTGCGGCGAAGGCGCGGGCCTCCTCGGGCGCGGTGCCGAGGGCCTGCGCCCCTCCCAGCCGCGCGGCCCAGCCGCCGGGTATCGGGTGGTCGCGATCGGCGAGGGTGGTGAGGGGCGTGCCGGTGGCTGCGGCCTCCACGGCGAGGCGGCGCACGGCGGCCTGCGCCGCGTCTCGCGGCATCGTTTCAGCCAGCGCGAAGGACAGCGCCTCGGCATCGGCGAACCCGTCCGCGAGGGCCGCCGCCATCGCTTCGGCGACGGGCTGCGCGCCTTCGGTCAGCTCGGCGGCGAGCGACAGCGCCCGGCCGGTCGAGAGGCAGAGCTGCGGCAGCGTCAGCCATTCCTGGAACCAGGCCGCACCGTCGCGCTGCTGGCGGTGGAGGCCCGCGCCCTGCAGCGTGGCGGCAAGGCCGATGATCTGCCGCGAGAGCGCCACGAGGGCCGAGGGGCCGACCGGGTTCTGCTTCTGCGGCATGGTGGAGGAGCCGCCGGCCTGCGGCAGGCGAAGCTCGCCGATGCCCGACTGGGTCATCAGGATCATGTCCTCGCCCATCCGCCCGAGCGTTCCGGCGAGGCCCGCGGCCCAGCCCGCAAGCGCTGCGATGCCGCTGCGGTCGGGGTGCCAGCCATGCCCCGGATCGGCGAGACCCAGTTCCGCCGCGACGCCCGCACGCACCTCCGGTCCACGCGGCCCCATCGCGGAAAGCGTGCCCGCAGCGCCACCGAGCGAGACGCGCAGCAGGCGCGGGCGCAGGGCCTCCAGTCCGTCGCGGGCTTCGAGCAGCGGCCAGCCCCAGCCTGCCGCGACGGCCCCGAAGCTGGTCCGTGTCGCCACCTGCCCGTAAGTCCGCGCCGCCATTGGCAGTTCGGCCTGTTCCTCCGCCAGCCGGCCCAGCGCCGCGGTCAAGGCCGCCAGCCGCCCCTCCCAGATCGCCAGCACCCGCCGCAGCCGCAGCGCGAGGCCGGTGTCCGCGATGTCCTGCGAGGTCGCGCCCCAATGCGCCCAGCCCATCGCGTCCCCCGGCACCGCGGCCCGGAACGCCGCCCGCAGCGCCGGAACCGGCACCCCGTCCCGCGCCACCTGCGCCGCCAGTCCGGCCGGGTCGATCTGCACCTCGCGGCTGGCACGGTCGATCAGCGCCGCCGCGTCCTGCGGGATCAGCCCCAAGCGCCCCTGCACCCGCGCGAGCACGCCCTCGACCAGCAGCATCGCCCGGATCTCGGCGCTGTCGGTGAAGAGCGCGGCCACCTCCTCGTCGCCAAAGAGGCGGCGGTAGACCGCGCTGTCGGCGGGCGCGGCCGGCATCAGGCGGGGCGCAGGCCGAGGATCGCGCGGGCCCGCGCCGAGGTCGCCACGGGGCGGCCGTATTTCGCGCAATGCTCCGCCGCCCGCTTGACGAGCGCGGCGTTGGACGGTGCCAGCGTGTCGCGATCGAGGCGCACGTTGTCCTCCATCCCCGTCCGGGTGTGGCCGCCCTTGGCGATGCACCACTCGTTGACGCGCAGCTGCTCGGGCCCGATACCGGCCCCGCACCACTGCGCGTCGGGGGCGAGGCGCTTCAGCGTTTCGATGTAGAAGTCGAAGATCGGCTCGTCGGCGGGCATCGCGTTCTTCACGCCCATGACGAACTGGACATAGAGCGGCGATTTCAGCTGCCCGCCCGCGGCCATCCGCGTGGCCTGGACGATATGGCTGAGGTCGAAGGCCTCGATCTCGGGCTTGATATCATGCGCCAGCATCTCGGCGGCGAGCCAGTCCACGAGGTTTGGCGGGTTCTCGTAGACGCGGGTCGGGAAATTGTTCGACCCGACCGAGAGCGAGGCCATGTCGGGCCGCAACCCCAGCATCCCCCCGCGCTCGCGGCCCGCGCCGGAGCGGCCGCCGGTCGAGAACTGGACGATCATGCCGGGGCAATGCGCAGCAATGCCCTCGCGCAGGCGGGCGAAGCGCTCGGGGTCGGAGCTGGGCTTTCCGGCGTCGTCGCGGACGTGGCAATGGGCGATGGTGGCGCCGGCCTCGAAGGCTTCCTGCGTCGACTCGACCTGCTCGGAAATGGTGATCGGGATGGCCGAGTTGTTGTCCTTGGTCGGCAACGAGCCGGTGATGGCCACGCAGATGATGCAGGGGTTCTTGGCAGGGTCGGTCATGCGGGCCTCAGATGTCGAAGAAGACGGTCTCGCCGTCGCCTTGCAGGCGGATGTCGAAGCGCCAGACGGGCAGGCCGTCGCGCTCGCCCGCTGGCCGGGCGATCAGGGTCTCGCGGCGATGGACCTGCTCGACGAGGTTCAGGACCGCGTCGGCGGCGTTGGCCTCCGCCTCGTCCGCGAAATACATCCGCGTGTTGAGGCCGAGGTTGATGCCGCGGGCGACGATCCAGAGGTTGATGTGGGGCGCTTGGCGGCGCGGGCCCTGATGGCCGCGGCCGAGGGCGTCGGTGCGTTCCCCGGCGCTTTGCGGGCGGACCTTCACGGCGGGACCGAGCGGCCGGCGGGCGGGGACCTGCCCGGGCTTGACGGTCTGGAAGGACCAGAGGCCGGTCTCGAAATCGGTGATGACCCGGCCCCAGCCGCGGAAGTCCTCGGCCACCTCGGCATGGCGCGGGTCATCGGGGTGCGCGTAGCGGCCCTCGGCGTCGGCCTGCCAGGCCTCGAGCAGCACGTCCTTCACCGGCGCGCCGGTGCCGTCGATCACCACGCCCTCGACGATGATCCGCTGCCCTTCCGCGTTCGGCCCGGCGATGTCCCAGCCGAGTTCCTCGCGGTAGATGTCGAAACCCGCCGCGCCCGGCGCGAGGCCGATGTGGACGTAGGGCCCGGCGGTCTGCGAGGCGGTCTCGCGCAGGTAGTGGAGGGGCTGCGGCATCAGTTCCCCTCCAGCCGGTTCTCGAACATGGTCGAGCGGCGGCCGCGCAGCACGATGTCGAAGCGGTAGGCGAGGCAGTCGAGCGGCACGCCGGCGTTCATGTCCAAGGGCGCGATCAGCTGGTCGATGGCGGCCGGGTCGGGGATCGTCTGCACGATTGGGCAGCGCGGGATCAGGGGATCGCCCTCGAAATACATCTGCGTGATGAGCCGCTGCGCGAAGGCGCGGCCGAACACCGAGACGTGGATATGCGCCGGGCGCCAGTCGTTGACCCAGTTGCGCCACGGATAGGCGCCGGGCTTCACGGTGCGGAAGAAGTAGTGCCCGTCCGCATCCGTCAGCGTCCGCCCGCAGCCGCCGAAGTTCGGGTCGATGGGCGCGAGATAGGTGTCCTTCCGGTGCCGGTAACGCCCGCCCGCATTGGCCTGCCAGATCTCCACGAGCGTCTGCGGCACCGGCCGCGCGTTCTCGTCCAGCACCCGGCCGTGGACGATGATCCGCTCGCCGATGGGCTCGCCCTCCTTGGCGTAGTTGCGGATCAGGTCGTTGTCGATCGGGTCGATGTCATTGTGCCCGAAGACCGGGCCGGTGATCTCGGAGAGCGAGTTCTGCAGGCTCAGCGCGGCGAAGCGCGGGCTGCGGGACACGGAGGTCTTGTAGTTCGGCGTCAGCGCCGGCGGGTGACGGCGCCGGTCGCAGGCATGGTATTCGGCGGGGGTCATTGGGGCTCCTTCCCGGCAAGGCCGAGGATGTCGCGGGCGAGGCGGAAGGCGCTGTTGGCGCGCGGCACGCCCGCGTAGATCGCCACATGCAGCAGCGCCTCGCGGATGTCCTCGGGCGAGGCGCCGGTGTTTGCGGTGGCGCGCAGGTGCAGGGCCAGTTCCTCATCGTTCCCCAGGGCCGCCAGCAATGCGATGGTCAGCATCGAGCGCTCGCGCGGGGTGATGGTGTCGCGCGACCAGAGGTGCCCCCAGGCGGCGTCGGTGATGAGGGCCTGGAACGGTTCGTCGAAGGGCGTGGCAGCCGCCTGCGCGCGGTCCACATGGGCGTCGCCGAGGATGCGGCGGCGGGTGGCGGTGCCGGTGTCGGTGAGCTCGCTCATCCCATATGCGTCTGCAGGAAGGGGATGACTGCCTCGGCCCAGGCCTCGGGCCGCTCGACCATGGGCAGGTGGCCCGCGCCGTCGACCTCGGCCCAGCGGGCGCCGGGGATGGCGTGGTGGAGCTTGCGGACGATCGCGGGCGTGGTGGACTGGTCGTCGGAGCCGCCGACGGTGAGGACCGGCAGGGTCAGCCCGGCCGAGGCGTGGGTCCGGTCGGCCTGCGACAGCACCCGGCAGCAGTCGGCATAGCCCTCGGGCTGGCAGGCGCGCAGCATGTTGCGCCACAGCGCCAGTTCCGGCGTGGCGCGGAAGGCGTGGCCGAACCAGCGTTCCATGACGCCATCCACCAGAGCCTCCATGCCGCCCGCCTCGAGCTTGGCGATGCGCTCCTCCCAGGTCGCCGGATCGCCGAAGGTCAGGGCGGTGTTCGACAGCACCACCGCGCGGACGAGGTCGGGGCGCAAGGCGGCCGCGGTCTGCGCGACCAGCCCGCCGATGGAGACGCCCGCAACCACGGCGCCCTGCGGCGCCTCGGCCTCGATCAGCGCGATCGCGTCGGCGGCGAGGTCGTCCTCGGTCTTCGGGCGGCCTCGGTCGGAGAGGCCGTGGCCGGGCTTGTCGTAGCGGATGATGCGCCAGGCATCGGGCAGATGCGGCAGCACCGGCTCCCACAGGCGCAGGTCGGTGCCGAGCGAGTTGACCAGCAGCAGCGCCGGGCCGGTCGCCGGGCCGTCCACGCGGTAGTGCAAGGCCCCCCAAGGCCGCGTCAGGACGCGCATGGTGAACTCCTCCCCTGCCCGGTCCAGCAGTAGCGCGGGCTCACGGCCGCGCCAAGGCCCGCGCGGGCCGCGCATAGAGGCGGCGCATGAGGAGAGGGGTCAGATACATCGGGATCTGGTAGCAGGCGACGAAGACCAGCAGCTCGTCGGTGACGGCGGGCGGCAGGACGGCGAGGAACAGCATGATGTTGCGGTTGCCCGCGCCGATGGCGAAGGCGGTGGCGGCGGGCGCGGGGGCGGTCGCGGCGTAGGTCGCCGCCTGCAGGCCGTAATTGGCGGCGAAAGCGGCCGCGAGGGTCAGGAGCAGCGTGCCGGGCCGCTCGATCAGGGCAGGAACGAAGGCGGCCATCAGGCCGATGACGGCGAAGGCCATGGCCAGCGAGGCGAGGCCGTCGATCGCGGCCACGGTGTCAGGGCGCGGCGCGGGCAGGAAGCGGGCGCGCAGCCAGAAGGCGGTGCCGCCCGCCACGGCGAGGATCGCCACGAGCCGCAGGGCCGCCGCCAGCACCTCGCCCATCTCGCCGAAGGCGGGCCAGAGCCAGAAGCCCGGCATGATGGTCAGCGGCAGAGCCACGGTCGCGGCGACGTAGTGGCGCAAGGACGGCGCCGGGTCGCCGCCGCAGAGGAGCGTGAGGTTCGGCGCCCCCGAGATCGGCGCGCCCGAGGCCATCAGGATCAGCGCCGTGGCGAGCGGCCCGCCCCAGCCGAGCCCGAGGAACATCAGCGCCAGCCCGACCGGCAGCGCGACCTGCTGGACCGCCACCATCCGCAGCGTCTCGCCGACCTCGGCCACCGAGCCGAGCGCCGCCCGCGCGCCGATGCGAAGCGCCGCGAGGAACATCAGCAGCGCGGCGATCTCGGCCAGGTGCCGCGCCAGCACCGCCGCGAGGCCCGGCAGCGCGATCCCGGCCAGCAGCCCGAGGACCAGGATCACCCGTCCATATCGCGCCGCGGCGCCGAGGACGGCGACCATCCCCTTCACCTCAACGGCTGGCGCATCTGCTCCGGCAGCCAGGTGGCGAGGCCGGGGAAGGCGATCAGGATGAACACCATCAGCACCATGATGAGAAACATCGGGAAAGCGTAGCGGGCGATCGTGGAGATCTCGAGCCGCGTCATGCCCTGGAGCACGAACAGGTTGAACCCGATCGGCGGCGTGATCTGCGCCATCTCGACCACCACGACGATGAAGATGCCGAACCAGATGATGTCGATGCCGGCCTGCCGGATCATCGGCTCGACCACGGCGATGGTCAGCACCACGGCCGAGATTCCGTCGAGGAAGCAGCCGATGATGATGTAGAACACCAGCAGCGCCATCAGCAGCTGGAACCGCGAGAGGTCGAGCGAGGCGATCCACTCGGCCAGATGCCGCGGCAGGCCGGTGAAGCCCATTGCCAGCGACAGGAACGCCGCGCCCGCGAGGATGAAGGCGATCATGGCCGAGGTCCGCACCGCCCCCATGAGGCTCGCGGTCAGCGAGGCGAGGGTCAGCGATCCCTGCGCCGCAGCCAGCAGCAGCGAGCCGGCGACGCCGAGGGCGGCGGCCTCGGTCGCGGTGGCGAAGCCGAGATACATCGAGCCGATGACGAGCGCGATCAGCAGCATGAGCGGCAGCAGGAAGCGCGAGTTCCGCAGCTTCGCGCGGAAGCTCATCGGCGGCTCGGGGTCGGGGCGGTAGTTGGGGTCCAGCCGCGAGACGATGGCGATATAGACCATGAACATCGCGGCGAGGACCAGCCCCGGCAGGATCCCCGCGATAAAGAGCTTGGTGATCGACTCGTTGATCGTGACGCCATAGACGATCAGCGTCAGCGAGGGCGGGATCATCAGCCCGAGGGTCGCCGCCCCCGCGAGGGTGCCGATCAGGTGCCGCTCGGGGTAGTGGCGGCGGCGCAGTTCGGGGATGGACATCTTGCCGACGGTCGTCAGCGTCGCGGCCGAGGAGCCGGAGACGGCGGCGAAGACCGTGCAGCCGACCACGTTGACGTGCAGCAGCCCCCCCGGCAGGCGCGTCATCCAGGGCGCGAGGCCGCGGAACATGTCCTCCGACAGCCGCGTGCGGTAGAGGATCTCGCCCATCCAGATGAACAGCGGCAGCGCCGTCAGCGTCCAGGACGAGGACGACCGCCACAGCACCGTCATCATCGCATCGCCCACCGGCCGCGAGGTGAACAGTTCCATCCCGACCCAGGCCACGCCGAGAAGCGCGAGGCCGACCCAGACGCCGAGGCCCAGAAGGCCGAAGAGGACCAGCAGGAAGATCATGATCGGCAGGAACCCGGCGGTCATCGCGGATCACTCGGCATGGGATTGCTCGGCAAGGTCTTCGCTCAGGATGTTGTCGTGGCCGCTGCGCAGGAAGGTCACGAGGTTGTCGATGAAGGCGATGGCGAGGATCGCCGCGCCGATCGCGATCGGCGCCTGCACGATCCACAGCGGCGTGGCGTCCTGACCCTGGCTGACATCCCCCAGCCGCCCGCTCCAGTAGACGAGGCGGCCCGCGAACCACGCCACATATGCGGATGCGGTGGCGCCGATCACGAGGCACAGCAGCTCCGCCCAGCGGCGATGCCGCCCGAGGGCGACGAGAAGCAGCCCCACCCGGATATGCGCGCCGCGGTTCAGCGTATGCGCGAAGGCGAGGAACGAGCCCGCGGCCATCAGGTAGCCCGCGTATTCCGTGGCGCCCGGCATCATCACGCTCGACCAGCGGGCGATCATCTGCGCGAGGATGATGACGAACATCGCGACCATGCAGAGCGCCGAGAGGACCGCCGCGCCGTCATAGAGCAGATCGAGCGCGCGGCCGAGGCCGCGGCGCCGCGGGGGCAGGCGGGTCATGCGGGTGGGTCCTCGCGGAAGCGCGCCGGGCAGGGGTCGGGCGGCGCGGACCGCCCGCCCCACCTCGCGTCATGCGTGCCGGTCACTCGGCGCGGTAGGCGTCGATGATCGCCTGGCCGTCGGCTCCGGTCTCGGCGAGGAACTCGTCGGTCATGGTCTGGCCGAAGCCCTCGAGCTCGGCGCGCAGCTGGTCCGAGGGCGGCTCGACCGTCATGCCGTTGGCGCGAAGCTCGGCGATCATGTCGTCGGCCATCGCCATCGCAGCCGCCGTGCCGCGCGCCGCCGCTTCGTCGCCGCACTCGGTCAGCGCCGCACGGGTGGCGTCGTCGAGGGCCTCGAAGGCCGACTTGTTGGCGAAGACCACGTTGCGCGGCAGCCAGGCCTGCACGTCATACCAGTGCGTCAGGCTCTCCCAGACCTTGCTGTCCACCCCCGTGGAGCCCGAGGAGATGAAGCTCTCGGCCACGCCGGTGGCGAGGGCCTGGCTCAGCTCGGCCGCCTCGATCTGCACCGGGATCAGGCCGGCAAGCTCTGCGATGCGGGAGGTGGCGGCGTTGTAGGCGCGGAACTTGACGCCCTGCAGGTCCGCGACGCTCTCGACCGGCTTCTTGGTGTAGAGGCCCTGCGGCGGCCATGGCGCGGCGTAGAGATAGACGAGGTCCTGCGCCGCGAGCGCCTCCTCCAGCTTCGGCCGGGCGGCGTTCCAGAGCTTGTCGGAGGCCTCGAAGGAGGTCGCGAGGAACGGCACCGCGTCGATGCCGAAGAGCTTGTTCTCGTTCTCATGGGCCGAGAGCAGCCGCTCGCCGATGGGCGCCTGCCCGGTCTGCACCGCGCGCTTGATGTCGGTGCCCGAGAAGAGGGCGCCGTTCGGGTGGACCACGACCTCCAGCTCGCCCCCGGTGCGCTCGCCCACGCAGGCGGCGAACTCGACCGCGTTCTCGGTGTGGAAGTTGCTGGCCGGGTAGGCCACCGGCATGTCCCAGGTCTCGGCCGAGGCGGCAGCAGCGCCGAGGGCGAGGGTGAGGGCGAGGGTCGAGGCGGTCAGCATCGTGGTCTTCATCGAGACGGCTCCCTGAGGTTTGTTTTCGGTGAGCCTAAGCGGGCGCGGGGCGACGCGTCCAGTTCGATCGGACGCGGGACTGCGGTTCGATAGCGGCACACAGCCCGCAGCCCGAGAGCGTCAGTGCCGTTGGGTGGCTATCGATGTTATCCTCCCCCGCAATCGCGGCAGCCGAAGGCACCGGCCCCGCACGGCAGTTCGATTGCAAACGCAAGCAGTCTATGCAGGATGCGCAGCTTGAATCGGGCACAACCTGCGAGGGAAAGGGCGATGAACCCAGACGGGACTCTAGAGGTGGCGGGGCTGCAGCATGATGCGGTGATCCGGGTCGATCGCTGGGGCATCCCGCATATCGAGGCGGCATCGACCCGCGACGCATGGTTCCTGCAGGGCTTCAACGCGGCGCGCGACCGGCTGTGGCAGATCGACCTCTGGCGCAAGCGCGGCCTGGGGCTGCTGGCGGGCGACTTCGGGCCCGGCTACCTCATGCAGGACCGCGCCTCGCGGCTGCTGCTCTACCGCGGCGACATGGCCCCGGAATGGGCGAGCTATGGCGCCGACGCCGAAGCCATCTGCACCGCCTTCGCCGAGGGGATCAACGCCGCGATCGACCTCGTGGAGGCGGGCAGGATGCCGCTGCCGGCAGAGTTCTCGCGCTTCGGCACCCGGCCCGCCCGCTGGGCGCCCGAGGACGTGGTCCGCATCCGCAGCCATGCCCTGTCGCGCAACGCGCTGTCCGAGTTCACGCGGATGCGCGCGCACCGCGCCGGTGCGGGCGACGTGGACCTGCTGCGGAAGCTGCTGCGGCCCGCGGTGCCGGAGGCCGAGTTCGACCTGATCCCGGACCTTGACCTGCCCGAGAACGCCATGGACGCCTACCGGCTGGCCACCTGCCCGGTGAGCTTCGACCCCGAGCGGCTGAAAGCCACCCTTGCCGAGGCGGGCAGATGGGGCCGCGTGGATGTCGAGTCCGGCCTCGTGGTGGCCGAGGGTTCCAACAACTGGGCCGTGGCGGGCAACCGGACCGAGAGCGGGCGGCCGCTGATGGCCTCGGATCCGCACCGCGCCTATGGCACGCCGTCGCTGCGCTATCTGGTCCATCTGGAGGCGCCGGGGCTGAGCCTGATCGGCGGCGGCGAGCCGTCCTCGCCCGGCATCATGGCGGGACACAACGGAACGGCCGCCTTCAGCCTGACGATCTTTCCGGCCGATCAGGAGGACCTGATGGTCCTTCAGACCGAGGGCACGCAGTTCCGCCACGGCGACGGCTGGCGCGAGATGCGGGTGGTCGAGGAGGTGGTCCCCTGCGCCGGGCATCCCGACCAGACCGTCGAGCTGCGCTTCGGGGGCGAGGCGCCGGTGCTGTGGCAAGGCCGCGGCGTCGCGCTCGCGCTCCGCACCGTGATGACCGAGCCGGGCACCGCGCCCTACATGGCCGCCCTCGCCACGTCGCGCACGACCTCGCCCGAGGCGTTCCGCGAGGCGCTGATGGGCTGGGGCGCGCCCACGGTCAACATGGTCTATGCCGATGCCGAGGGCCGCATCGCCTGGCAACCCGCGGGCTTCGTGCCGCGCCGCACCGGCTGGCGCGGGGTCGTGCCGGTGGCGGGCGACGGGCGGTTCGAATGGGAGGGCTTCATGACCGCCGCCGACCTGCCGGGCGAGACCGACCCGGCGCGCGGCTTCGTCCATTCGGCCAACCAGTTCAACCTGCCCGAGGGCTGGGACCACGACGCCCGGCCGGTCAGCTTCGAGTGGTACAACGACGGCCGCGCCGCGCGCGTCGCCGGGGTGCTGGGCGAGGGGCCGACCAGCGTCGAGAAATCCTGCGCGCTGCAGACCGACACCTTCTCCGACCTCGCACGGCGGCTGACCGGCTGCCTCGCCGAGGATGGTTCTGCCGCCGTGGCGATGTTGCGGGGCTGGAACTTCCGCCTCGACGCCGACAGCGCGGCGGCGCTGCTGTTTGAGACCTGGCTCTCGCGCTCGCTGCGCCCGGCGCTGATGGAATGCGCGCCCCGGGCGCTGCGGGCCGAATTCGACATGGGCGACATCGGCGCGGTGCTGGCGCTGTTCGAGAACCGCGCCCCCCGCCTCGGGGCGGCGTGCGGCCTCGACAGCCCGCAGGCGCAGGCGCTGCTGTTGAACCGCACCCTCGCCATCGCCTGGGAGGAACTGCGCGTCAGCCACGGCGACCCGGAGGACTGGACTTGGGGCGAAGCGCACCGCATCCGCTTCCGCCCCGCCTCGGACCTGACCGACGGCGGTGAGGCGCTGCCGGTCGGCGGCAGCGGCACCACCGTGATGCTGACCGACTACGATCCGCCGGATTTCACGCCCCGCTTCGGCGCTTCGATGCGGATGGTGGTCGATGTCGGCGCCTGGGACGAGAGCCGCTGGATCAATACGCCCGGCCAGTCGGGCGACATGACCTCGCCCCACGCCCGCGACCTGGCGGCGATCTGGGCAAAGGGCGAGTATGTGCCGATGGTCTATACGCGCGAGGCGGTGGAGGCGGCGACCGAGGTGGTGCTGACGCTGAAGCCGGGGCGCGGCTGAGGCGTGGCTGCCGGGGGTTTTCCACCCCCGGACCCCCGGAGGATATTTGGGTCAAGGCGAAGCGATGCGCCGCGGCCCTGGTGGACGCGGCGCTTCTTCATGGGGCAGGGGGGCGGCGGGGGTCAGTCCTTCGCCCGCTCCACATAGGTGTTGTCGGCGGTGTTGATGACGATGCGGGTGCCGACGCCGATATGCGGCGGCACCATGACGCGTACGCCGTTGTCGCACATGGCGGGCTTGTAGGACGAGGACGCCGTCTGACCCTTCACCACCGGCTCGGTCTCGGTCACTTCGACGGTCACCTTCTGCGGCAGCTCCAGGGCGATCGCCACGCCGTCATGGACCTGCAGGAAGACGCGGATGCCCTCGGTCAGGTAGGGGGCTTGGTCGCCGACGACGTCGCCGCCCACGGTGATCTGCTCGTAGGTCTCGGGCTCCATGAAGTGGAAGCCCTCGCCATCCTCGTAGAGGAAGTCGTAGCCGCGCTCGTCCACATGCGCGCGCTCGACCTGCTCCGTGGTGCGCCAGCGTTCCGAGACCTTCACCCCGTCCGAGATCCGGCGCATGTCCACCTGCGTGACCGGCGTGCCCTTGCCGGGATGGAAGTTCTGGGCGGTGAGGACGACGTAGAGCTTGCCGTCGAGATCGACGACGTTGCCCTTGCGGAGGGTGGAGGCGATGACTTTCACGGGATGCGGTCCTTGTGGTCGGATGGCGCGCGGGATAGGCGCGCGCGGGCATGAAATCCCGCACGCCCTAGCGCATGGCGCGGCGGATCGCCAGACGGAAGCCCGATGACCTGGTGGGACAGAGGCCGCCACGCCGACCGCCGCCCGGCGCTGCTGGCGCGCAACCGGATTCAGGCGGCGGTGCGGGGCTGGCTGGCCGAGGAGGGGTTCGTCGAGGTCGATCCGGCGGCGCTCGCCGTCTCGCCGGGAAACGAGGCGCATCTGCACGCCTTCGCCACCGAGGCGATTGGCAATGACGGGGTCGGGCGGCGGCTTTTCCTGCACACCTCGCCCGAGTTCGCGATGAAGAAGCTGCTGGCCGCGGGCGAGACCCGGATTGCCGCCTTCGCCCATGTCTGGAGGAACCGCGAGCGCGGCGTGCTGCACGAGCCGGAGTTCACGATGCTGGAATGGTATCGCGCGGGCGAGGGTTACGAGGCGCTGATGGCGGATTGCGCCGCGCTGCTGCGGCTGGCGGCGGAGGCGGCGGGCAGCCGGGCGCTGCAGTTTCGCGAGGTGGTGTGCGATCCGCTCGCGGCGCCCGAGCGGCTGTCGGTGGCGGAGGCCTTCGCGCGGTTCGCGGGGGTGGACCTGCTGGCGACGGTGGCGGCGGACGGCGCGACCGACCGCGACGGGCTGGCGCGGCAGGCGGAGGCAGCGGGCGTGACGGTCGCAGCGGATGACGGTTGGTCGGACATCCTCAGCCGGGTGCTGGTCGCGCGGGTCGAGCCGCATCTGGGGCATGGCCGCGCCACGATCCTCGACCGCTACCCGGCGCCGGAGGCGGCGCTTGCCCGACGGGCCGCGGACGATCCGCGGGTGGCGGAGCGGTTCGAGCTTTATGCCTGCGGGGTGGAGCTGGCGAATGGTTTCGGCGAGCTGACCGATCCGGCGGAGCAGCGGCGGCGGTTCGAGGCCGAGATGGACGAGCGGGCGCGGGTCTATGGCGAAGCGGCGCGCTATCCGCTGGACGAGGATTTTCTGGCCGCGCTCGGGTCGATGCCGGAGGCGAGCGGGATCGCCCTCGGCTTCGACCGGCTGGTGATGCTGGCGACGGCGGCGCCGTCGCTCGAGGCGGTGCAGTGGGTGCCGGTGCCGTAGGGGCGGCGGAGGATCAGTCGGCGGCGTTTCCGGGCAGGCCGAACTGCGCCGCAAGCTCGGCGCGGTAGGCCCGCGCCGCCTGACGGTGCCGCGCGTCGAGCCCGTATTCCTCCGCCAGGGCCTTCTGCACCGCGGCGATCTCGGCCAGTTGCGCCGCGCCCATGCCGGCGACCGTCACGCTGCCGCCGTGGCGGCGGTGCAGGTTCTTCGACGCGGCGATGAACGCCGCCCCTCCTTTTCGCATCAGCGCCAGATAGACCAGCCAGTCGCCCGTGAAGCGCCGCGCGGTGATCGCCTCGCCCTGCTCATCAAGCACCCCGCGCAGCGCGTCGGCGCGCATGACGACGGCGCTCGCATTGGGGATGGTGTTCTTGAGATAGAGCGCCGCGGCGACCTCCTTGGGACCGGTGCTGGCGTGGCTCGTGGCCCATTTCTGCGGGTCCACCGTGTCCACCCAGTAGCGGTAGTCGGCGGCCGTCATCCGGCCGTCGGCGTCGATCTGGGCGCTGTCGGTGTAGGCGAGGACCGTGCCCTCGGCCTCGAAGCCCGCCATGGCCGTTGTGAGGAAGTCGGGCGCGGCGAGGTCGTCTGCCTCGGCGATCCAGACGTAGTCGCCGCGGGCCATGGCCACGCCCTTCCGCCACTGGCGGAAGACGTTGCCGGAGTTCGCTTCGGCCGGGACGATGCGGATCGGACGCGGGCTGTCCGCCGCCAGTTCCTCGAGCACGGCGAGGCTGTCGTCGGTCGAGGCGTCGTCCAGCACGATGATCTCGAGGATCGGGAAGTCCTGGGCGATGATCGAAGCGATCCGCTCGGGCAGGTAGCGGGCGTAGTTGTAGTTCGGGACGATCACCGAGATGCGCGGCACCGGCGCCCCGGCGAGGGCGAGGAGGTCGAAGACGTAGTCGGTGAAGCCGCATTCGGCCTCGACCGCATCGCGCGCGGCGGCGGTCATGGCGGCGGTGGCCTCGGGCGCGGCGAGCAGGCGGGTGGCGGCTTCGGCCATGGCGCCCGTATCTCCGCGCGGGACCGCCACGGCGAGGCCCCGATGGGCGAGGTCGCCGGCGCCGGTCGCGCCCTCGAAGAGGACCACGGGCACGCCTGCCGCCATCGCTTCGAGCACCACCGAGGGGTAGGGGTCCTCGCGCGAGGTCAGAAGGTAGGCGTCGGCGGCGTCGTAGAAGGGGCGCGGATCGTCGCGGCGGCCGGGCAGGTGCAGCCGGTCGCCAAGGCCGTGGCGGGCGATGCGGTCGCGCAGGGCGTCGATGGTGGAGCCGTCGTGATGGCCGAGCCAGATCGCATGAATATCCTCGCCCGAGGCATGCATGGCCGCGACCGCGTCGATGAAGAGGTCCACACCCTTGCGGAGGTCGGTGTAGCCGACGCCGAGCAGCAGCCGGGCCGAGGCGGGCACGCCGAACTCGGCCCGGACCGCACGGCGGGCCTCGGCTGCGGTGGATGCGGTTCGGGCCTCGCGGCGCTGATAGAGGCCCTGCGGCCGGATCACCGCCTGCGGGACCGGCCCGCCCGCCGCCGCCTCGAAGTCGCGCTGGACGGCGGTCGCCGCGAAGACGACCGCATCGGCATGCTCGCGGATCGCGCGGGCCTGCGGGGCGAGGCCGAAGTCGCGCAGGACCGAGGCCATCTCGTGGACCAGCGACACGCAGCGGTAGCCCGCGGCCTTGAGTTCGGGCAGGAGGCCGCCCGTGACCGCGGTGTTGACGATCGCGACCTGCCCCTCCTGCTGGCGCAGCGCCGTCAGGCGGGCGATGCGGGCTTCGGCGCTCTTGGCCGGGTCGAGGATATGCGTCAGGCCGAGCGCGCGGTAGTCGTCCAGCAGCGGGCCGCCCTCGCCCAGCAGGATCGTGACCCAGATGCCGTTCGCGCGCAGCGTCCGGGCGAGCGCCAGCAGCAGCATCTGCGCACCATGCGGATGGGCGTCGTGGCCTACGAGCAACACATGCCGCGGCCGCGCGCCGGGATCGAGCGCATCGCGCGTCGCTTGCAGCCAGGCGTAGCCCCAGCTCTGGTCCGGCTCGAGGATCGCGCCCTCGGCCCATTCGTTCCAGGCGTTGATGAAGACCAGCCGGTCGCTGTCGTCCACCGCGTCCCGGCGCGTGCGGGCGACGGCGTTCTCGACCCATTCGCGATACTGGCCGGGATTGGAACGCAGGAAGACCGCGCCGCCGTTGCCCTTGCGACGGGGCGTGTTGTCCCAGGCCGGGTTGACCGAGCGGTAAAGGCGGTAGCCAGGGCTCGGATAGGCGCGGCTGCGGGCGACGTAGGAGGTCCAGTCGTAGACATGCGCGCTGAAGCCCTCGCGCTTGCCCTGAACCTCATCGAACAGCTCCGGCGGGCTGGCGTTGTTCGGCGGGAACTCGATTGCGGCGTCGAAGCCGTAGGCGGCCGGGTCGGCGCTCTCGAAGGACTGGGTGTAGGCGAGGTGGATCTCGCCCACGCCGTTCTCGCGGCACCAGTCGCGCCAGCGGGCGGCGGTGGCCTTCGGGTCCGGCAGCAGCGAAGGGCGGTAGACGATGACCAGCGGCCGGCCGCCGACGCGGATGTAGCGCCGGTCGCGCAGGTAGGGGGCGAGCTCGGCAATGAAGGCGAGGTCGTCCTCGGGCGAATGCGCCTGCGCGATCAGCACGTCGCTGTCCTTGCCGTCCCAGCGGCGCGACCAGTTCTCGTTGGCCCAGGCGATGCAGAAGGGGAAGTCGAGCGTCGGATCGGCGAGCCAGTTCTCGACCGGCTTCTCGAGCAGCCGGTGGCCGCCGAACCAGTACCAGTAGAAGCAGAAACCGCCGATCCCGTAGCGGCGGGCGAGCTCGATCTGGCGGCGCATCACCTCCGGGTCGCGCAGGTCGTAATAGCCGAGTTCGCCCGGCAGCTTGGGCTGGTCGTGGCCGGGGAACTGCGGCTCGGCGGCGCGGACATTGGTCCATTCGGTGAAGCCCTCGCCCCACCATGCGTCGTTCTCGGGGATCGGGTGGAACTGCGGCAGGTAGAAGGCGACGGCGCGGGCCTTGGGCGCGGCGAGGTCGGCCACCATCCGCATCGGCTCGAAGGCGGGCGCGGGCCCGAGGACCGGGTCGGCGCCGGCCAGCGGGTCGTGTCCGGGGAGTGCCAGCCGCGCGGCGTTGGGCAGGGCGTTGAACTCGGCCCAGCGTTGCCAGAGGCGGCTGCGGCGCATGATCGGTGCGAGGCGCGTGAAGACCGTGGACTTGACGCGGGCGCGGGTCGCGTTGCCCATCGGCAGCGCCAGCCAGAGGGCGCGGGCGGCGGCGCCGGAGGCGATCCGCGGACGCTCGCCGCGGACCATGCCGGAAACCGCGCGCAGCGGCGCCGTCACCCGCCAGGAGGTCGAGGCCTCGAGCGCCTGGGCGCGCTCCCAGCCGGCGGCGGCGTCCTGCCGAACCGTCTCGAGCTCGGCCTCGAGGCGGAGCGCCTGGGCGCGGGCGCTGTCGCGCTCGGTGCCGAGGGCCGCGACATCGGCTGCCAGCGACCGCAGCCCGGCAAGCTCCGCCTCGTGGGCGCTGGCCCGATCCCAGCCGGAGGCGGCCTCCGACTCCAGTCGTGTCGCTTCGGCGCGCACCGATTCGAGTTCGGCGTTCAGCGCAGCGACATGAGCCACCAGCGGCCGCTGGGCGGCAAGCTCGGCCTCGCGCGCGGCCGCCTCGCCGCGGGCATGCTCCAGCTGGCCGCGGAGTTCGGCGATGAAGTCGTCGTTCTTGCTGTTGAGGGCGACGATCTGGTGATGCAACTGACCGATGCCGTCCACCGCCGACTGCAGGCGCTGGTTGCGGGCCTGCTCGACCGCCACATCATTGGCGAGGATGGACGCACGGCTGAGCGCGGCCTCGCGCTCGGCCTCGATGGCGGCGATCGTCGGGGCGGTCAGGGCCGCGATCTCGTCAAGGCGGGCGCGGGCCGCATCGAAACGGGCCATGAGCGCCGGGTCGTCCGGCGCCGAGGCGAACGCGTGCAGCCCGTCCAGGACCTCCCGCCCGAGGCCACTGGTCGCGGGTTCGGTGGCGAGTGCCGCAGCATCGGCGCGCTCGTGGCGCTCGCGTGCCCGCACGAAGGCGGCGATCCCGGCCGCCGCGTCTGTCTCGGCGCCCGGGGGCGGCCCCAGTTCGAGCTGGTCGAAGATCCGCGCCAGCTCGCCCCGCCAGTCCGACAGCAGAGCCTCATAGGAGACGAAGCTGCGGCGCCGCCCGCGGCTGTGACGCTCGGCCTCGAGGGTGAAGCGCAGCCAGATCAGCACCGCCTGGCTGGCCGGAATGCCGTTGCGCCGCTCGATCGAGGCCGCGACTTCGAGCGGGTTGCGGAACGGCAGCACGCAGCGCGAATCGCAGCCTGCCGCGTCGAGCGCGGCAAGCGTCAGCGGCGCGGTCAGCGACATTCGCGGCTCCTTGAGGACCAGTCGCGGCTCGTCTTTCGTTCCGCGCTTGAGGAAGTCGCGGATCGCGGCCTCGTAGTCCCCGGCCCCCTCGCGCATCTGCGCGAGGTTCAGCGGCCGCCACTCGCGCCACGACGCGCCCGCGCCGTGCAACAGGTCGTCATGCAGCGCGACCAGCCGCTCGGGCTCCCAATGGCCGAGGCGGTTCGAGGGGCTGGCGCCCACCAGATCTTCGGGCAGCCCGAACCCCGCGAGGTTCAGCACCCGCGTCAGCATGCTCGTGCCCGAGCGGTGCATCCCGAGGACCAGCAGGCAGAGCCGCTGTGCGGCGGGAGCCGCCGTGCCCTGCACCCGCGCGCCCGCCGTGCTGCCGCCATCCGTCATCGCCGTCTCCGTCATGCCGTCCCAACCGCGCCGCGCCGGTCGCCCGCCTCCGCCACGGGCCGCCGAGCCCTAGCAGATTCTTCCGAGCGTTGAAGCCCCGTTTCCCGCAGGGCTTGCGCCGGCCGCGCCGCTTGGCGAGGGTGCGCCCGTCCCGTCCCGCGCCGCGAAGGAGCCGCCATGCAGATCGAGCCGACCGCCCTTCCCGGGGTGGTGATCCTGACCCCCGCCCGCCACGGCGACGCCCGCGGCTTCTTCTCCGAGGTCTGGAACCGGCGGACGCTGGCCGAGGCCGGGCTCGAGCTGCCCGAGTTCGTGCAGGACAACCAGTCGCTCTCGGCCCGGGCCGGCACGCTGCGGGGCCTGCATTACCAGGCGCCGCCCCACGCGCAGGGCAAGCTCGTGCGCTGCGGGCGCGGGCGGCTCTGGGACGTGGCGGTGGATGCGCGGCGCGGCTCGCCCACCTACGGGCGGCATGTGGGGGTGGAGCTCTCGGCCGAGAACGGCCGCCAGCTCTGGGTGCCGGCGGGCTTCCTGCATGGCTTCGTGACGCGCGAGGACGACACCGAGATACTCTACAAATGCACCGCCCATTACGACCGCGCCGCGGACGGGGCGGTCGCCTGGGACAGCCTCGGCATCGACTGGGGCGTCGAGGCGCCGGTGCTGTCGGACAAGGACCGCGCCGCGCCGGCCTTCGCCGACTGGACCTCGCCCTTTGCTTGGGAGGACTGAGATGGACGACGGCTCGGGCTATCTCCTCTACCACTCGATCGGGCAATATCCGGGAAAGGCCCGCGATCTCGCCGCCGCAACGGCGGCGTTCGCGGAAATCTGGGCCCGGCCCGATGACGGCCAGTGGCCCGCGGTTCTCGGGCTCCGGGCGCGGTTCCTCGACCGCTGGCGGGCGCTGATCGGCGCGCCCGAGGCGAGCCTGACCACCGCCGAAAACGTCACCGCCGCCGTCGCCGCGCTGATGCTCGGCCTGCCGGAGGAGGTCCTGCGCGGCCGCAAGGTGCTGGTCGCGGCGGACTGCTTCCCCTCAGTCCATTTCCTGCTCTCGGGCCTCGCGCCGCGGCTCGGCTTCACGCTGGAGACGGTGCCGATGCGCCAGGGGGCCGCCTGGGTCGAGGACGAGGACTTCGCCGCCGCCTGGGGGCCGGAGGTCGGCGTGGCGCTTCTGACCTGGATCAGCTCGACCAGTTCGCACCGGATCGACCTGGAAGGGCTGGTCGCGCATGGGCGCGCGCGAGGCTCTGTCATCGGCGTCGACATTACCCAGGGCGCCGGGCTGCTGCCCTTCGACGTCATGGCCCCGGCGGTGGATTTCACCGTCTCGACCTCGCTCAAGTGGCTCTGCGGCTCGCCGGGCGCCGGGATGCTGCATGTCGCGCCGGACCTGACACGCCGTTGCACCCCGGCGGTGCGGGGTTGGTTCAGCCAGCCGGACCCCTTCAACTGGGATCTCGAGGGGTTCGCCTATGCTTCGGACACGCGCCGCTTCGACAGCGGCACGCCCTCGGTGATGGCCGCCGCCGCCTCGCTGCCGGCGCTCGACTGGCACGCCGCGCAGGAGGCGGGCGCGCTGCTGGCGCAGAACCGGGCGCTTTCGGAGCAACTGGCCGACGGGCTGCACCGGATCGGCCTGCAACTCGTCAGCCCGGCCGACCCCGAGGCGCGGGGCGGGAGCGTCATGGCCCGCATTCCCGACGACGGGACCTCCGCGGTGCTGGCGGCGATGCGCGCCGCCGGCACCCATGCCGACGCCCGCGGTCCCGTGCTGCGCCTGTCGCCCGGGATCATGACCACAGGCGGAGGCGTCGACCGCGCCCTCGCCGCCATCGCAGACGCCCTGCGCGCCTGATCCCGCCCTTGCAGCAGCGGCAACGCCACGGTACGGCTGACTCCTGCCGGAGGCGTGGCAGAGTGGTTGATTGCACCGGTCTTGAAAACCGACGTGGGCGAAAGCCCACCGTGGGTTCGAATCCCACCGCCTCCGCCAAGTACCCTTGACTTATTAGTATTTTTTTGATCGCTTTTCCGGCTACCCACCAATATCCCCGCCATACAGAAAGCACTTGGATGCTGCGTGGTGCGACAGGTCTGTCTCTTCCCCTCCATGCGATATCTCGGCTAGTTTGAGGCAACCCGTTCGGGGAAATCGCTTCTCGATTAGCGGTTTTTTCAACCTGAGCCGAAAAGGACCGCACGTGAGCAAGCTGGAAGACCTAAGGAGTGGGGCAATGGTCGCGGGCGTCATCCCAAACCAGATGGTCGAAGCGGTTTCGGTCGAATGGATCGGGGATCAAGCGATCAACCTCGTCTACCGGGTGCCGGGCGGAAGCGTTGCGGAAACCACACTCTATCGTGATGACGAGCATCGCCTCGCCGTCGAGCAACGGGGCCGGATATGGTCCTTTGATGCCGAGGGGAGCCTTCTGAGGCTGGTCACCGAAGCGAACCGGATCAAGCTCGCGCATTACTTCGATCCGTATCTGGCAATTCACACGAGCCTCGTGGATCCGCTTCCGCATCAGATTACCGCGGTCTATGGCGAAATGCTGCCGCGGCAGCCGCTCCGGTTCCTGCTTGCCGACGACCCGGGAGCCGGCAAGACCATCATGGCGGGCCTCCTGATCAAGGAGCTGATCGCGCGCAGCGATCTGGAACGCTGCCTTATCGTTGCACCCGGCAGCCTCGTCGAGCAGTGGCAGGACGAACTCGGGGAGAAGTTCTCGCTCGAGTTCGACATCCTTTCCCGCGACATGATCGAGACCTCCCGGTCCGGCAACGTCTTCAATGATCGAAACCGCTTGATCGCCCGTCTGGATGTACTCGCGCGCAACGAGGATCTTCAACACAAGTTGGCATCCGCCCCAGAGTGGGACTTGATCATCTGCGACGAAGCTCACCGCATGTCGGCGAGCTACTTCGGTGGCGACGTAAAATACACCAGGCGCTACCAGCTGGGCCAACAACTCGGGCAGGTCTGCCGCCACCTGCTACTGATGACCGCCACGCCCCACAACGGCAAGGAGGAGGACTTCCAGCTTTTCATGGCGCTGCTGGATGGCGACCGCTTTGAAGGCCGCTTCCGCGACGGCGTGCATTACGCCGACAGCGCCGACATGATGCGCCGCCTGACCAAGGAAGAACTGCTCAAGTTCGACGGCAGGCCGCTGTTTCCTGAACGTCGAGCCTACACTGTGAAATACGCCCTGTCCCCTGCTGAGGCCGCACTCTACAGCGCAGTCACGGAGTACGTCCGCACTGAAATGAACCGGGTGCAGCGGTTCGCCGAGCAGGATGGCAAGAAACGGAACAATGTCGGCTTCGCGCTCCAGATCCTCCAGCGTCGTCTCGCCTCGTCGCCTGCCGCAATCTACCAGTCCCTCAAGCGCAGACGAGAGAGGTTGGAGGCTGAGTTGGGTGAAGCCAGGCTGGCTGGCAAGGGGCGCGCTGATTTTCACGAGCCGAGCGTCCCGGATGAAGTGCTGAAGAACATCGACGAATACGGTCAGGACGAGGTTGACGAGCTTGAGGATCTGATCTCGACCGGCGCCACAACCGCTGAAACGGTCGAGCAGCTCGAGATCGAGGTGCAGACCCTGAAGGGGCTGGAGATCATGGCGCTCGACGTCCTCCGCTCGGGCAAGGATACCAAGTGGACGCAGCTCGATCGCATCCTCGACGATGAGCTGATGATCGACAGCGACGGACACCGACGCAAGCTGATCATCTTCACCGAGCCCAAGGACACCTTGCACTACCTGCTCGAAAAAGTGCGAGCGCGCCTTGGAAAGCCAGATGCCGTCGAGGTCATCCATGGGGGCGTGACACGGGAAGAGCGGCGTAAGGTCGTCGAGCGCTTCATGCAGGATCGGGACATGTTGGTCCTGATAGCGAACGATGCCGCAGGCGAGGGTGTCAACCTTCAGCGCGGTCATCTGATGGTCAATTACGACCTGCCCTGGAACCCGAACAAGATCGAGCAGCGTTTCGGCCGGATTCACCGGATCGGCCAGGCCGAGGTCTGCCATCTCTGGAACCTTGTCGCTGCCGATACCCGTGAAGGAGAGGTCTATGCTCGTCTCCTCGAGAAGCTCGAGGCGGCGCGGGAAGCCCTCGGCGGCCGCGTCTACGACGTGCTGGGCGAGCTTTTCGAGGGAACGGCACTGCGCGATCTACTGGTAGAAGCCATCCGGTACGGCCAGCAAGAGGATGTCAAGGCGAGGCTGTTTAAGGCGGTCGACGGCGCGGTCGATCAGCGGCACCTTCTTCAGCTTCTGGAGCGCCGGGCTCTCACCAACGACACCATGCCGGCCGCCCGCGTGCACGAGCTGCGGATCGAGATGGAGCGGGCCGAGGCGCAGCGCCTCCAGCCGCACCATATCCAGAGCTTCTTTGTCGAGGCATTCAAGCACCTCGGTGGCCAGATCAAGCGCCGTGAGGAAGGCCGCTGGGAGATCACCCACGTCCCGCTCAGCATCCGCGAGCGGGATCGCCAGGTCGGCATAGGCGCGCCGATCCAGAAGAAGTACGAACGGATCTGCTTCGAGAAGAGCAAGATCAACCAGCAACCCGTCGCAGCCTTCATCTGCCCAGGCCACCCGCTGCTTGAGGCCGTGATCAGCCTCGTTCGCGAGCAGTACGATCATCTCATGAAGCGCGGGGCCATCCTGGTAGACGACACGGATCCGGGCGAGGAGATCGCGGCGATCTTCCTGCTGGAGCATAGCGTTCAGGACGGCCGACCCACGGCCACGGGGTCTCACATCGTCTCCGAGCGTCTCCAGTTCGCCGCGATTGATCGGAACGGTGTGGCAACCAACGCTGGCATTGCACCCCACCTGAACCTCCGCCCGGCGGGCCCCGAAGAGATCGCGCGCGTCGAGGACCTGCTCCAGGCCGACTGGCTGCGCACCGACCTCGAAAAGACCGCCGTACGTTTCGCCACAGTCGAGCTCGCCCAGAAACACGTCGCCGAGGTGAAGGCGCGCCGCATCCCCGAGATCGACAAAGTCGAACAGGAGGTGAAGGCGCGGCTCAAGAAAGAGATCAACTACTGGGACGCGCGCGCCTTCGAGCTGAAGGAGGAAGAGCGCGCCGGCAAGAAGACGCGGCTCAACTGGCAGAATGCCCAGCGTCGGGCCGAAGAGCTGGCCGAGCGTCTGAAGCGCCGGCTGGAGGCACTCGATCAGGAACGCTTCATCTCCGCCCAGCCGCCCCGCGTGCGCGGTGGCATGGTCGTCATCCCGCGCGGTCTGCTGATCTCTCGCACACCGGCGGACGAGCTTGCCGCAACGGCGAACGGCTTCTCCGAGGATCCGGTCGCCCGGCGCAATATCGAGATCGCGGCGATGGATGCGGTCATGGCAGTCGAGCGCGCGCTCGGGAACGCGCCCACCGACGTTTCCGCGCAGAAAGTCGGCTACGACATCGCCTCCTACGATCCCGAGGCGGACCATCTGCGCTTCATCGAGGTCAAGGGCCGCATCGACGGGGCCGACACCGTGATGATCACGCGGCAGGAGGTTATCACCTCGCTGCACGAGCCCTACAAATTCATCCTCGCAGTCGTCCAGGTCGAGGACGGCTTCGCGCGCGAGCCGCGCTACGTCCGCGGAGCTCTGGACACGCGCGAGCCGCCCTTCGAGCACAACGCCATTCAGTTCAGCATCAGGAGCCTGCTCGAGCGCGCGGAGGTTCCGCGGTGAGCCCAGCGTGCCCCGGCGGAGGAGAGCAATTGGAAATCTGGAACATCATCTTTTCCGGCGTTCTGGCGGCCGCGGTCTCGGGACTCCTGACGTGGCTGATTGCCGGATGGCAGCACCGGATGCAAAGCAAGCGCGCCTTGTTTGCGCGTCTCATGGCTTCTCGCTCCGTGCCCCTCAAGGACACGTTTTTCGACGCTCTGAATGAGATTCCAGCAACTTTTGCGGGAGACAAGCGAGTGATGAGCTCGTGGAAATCCATGCTTCTAAAGATTTCCAAGGGTCAGACGATTGAAAACGATGATCTCATCCGACTTTTGCGCGAAGTCGCGAGTTCTGCAGGAGCCGATTTTTCCGACGTCACCGATGATGAGCTAATGACCTCATTTAGGCACGGCGCCTAAACCATACCGCAGAAAGAGACAATGCCCCAGACCTACAAGAAGAAACTCATCGAAGTCGCCATCCCGCTGGAAGCGATCAACGCGGCCTCGGCGCGGGAGAAGTCGATCCGGCATGGGCATCCCTCGACCCTGCATCTGTGGTGGGCGCGGCGGCCGTTGGCGGCGTGCCGTGCAGTGCTGTTCGCGCAGCTGGTGGACGATCCCTCGTCCTGCGTGGATGAGCTGATGGCCGACCCGCAACTGCGGGCGCGGGCCGAGGGGGAGCTGCCCGGGCGGGTCGCGGCCTGGGAGAAGAGCAAGGCGGCGGCCAAGGGCGCGGCGGCGAATGCGCCCAAGCCGACGCTGGAGGATGTGGCGGTCGAGATCGAGCGCAAACGGCTCTTTGCCATCATCGAGGACTTGGTGAAGTGGGAGAACTCGACCAACGAGGAGGTGCTGGAACGTGCGCGGGCCGAGATCCGGCGCAGCTGCGGCGGCGTGCTGCCCCCGGTCTATGACCCGTTCTCGGGCGGCGGGTCGATCCCGCTCGAGGCGCAGCGGCTGGGTCTGCCCGCCTATGGGTCCGACCTGAACCCGGTGGCGGTGATGATCGGCAAGGCGATGATCGAGATCCCGCCAAAATTCAAGGACATGCCCCCCATCCACCCCGGCATCAAGGAGCGGTCGTTCTACCGCAACGCCGAGGGGTTGGCCGAGGACGTGAGATACTACGGCAACTGGGTGCGCGAGAAGGCGTGGGAGCGCATCGGGCATCTCTACCCGCAGGTGGACCTGCCCAAGGAGTATGGCGGCGGCAAGGCGACGGTGATCGCCTGGATTTGGGCGCGGACGGTGCCAAGTCCGGACCCCGCGTTTTCAGATGTGCAGGTTCCTGTAACGTCTAGTTTTACATTGGGAACAAAGCCTGGCCGCGAAGCGTGGATAGAGGCCACACCGAGCCGAATGGCCCGGAGTGTCTCGTATGAGGTCAAGCGGAAAGGGACAAAGGAGGAAATTAAACAGGCCAAGAAGGGCACCAAATCTGGCCAAGCAAATTTCCGCTGTATTATTTCTGATGCGCCCATTTCTGGGGCCTATGTTGATGCAGCCGCATCGAGAGGGAAGATGGGGCGAGTACTTCTTGCGGTCGCCGCGGAAGGGAAAAGGGGGCGGGTCTATCTAAGCCCAACCGCGCAACAGCTGGCCGCCGTTGAAAGCGCGAATGAGGAAATTGGGGAACTTAATACAGCTTTCCTGAAGGTGCCCTGTCGCGGAACCTTTGCAAGTAACGCTCAAGGTCGAAGGTACGGCTTCGAGACATTCGAGGATTACTTCCTGCCCCGTCAGCTTGCTAGTCTAACGACTCTCTCCGATGTCCTTCGAGAGCTTCAGGCCGAGATGGTCGCCGATTGTATCAAGGCCGGCATTGCTGATGACGGTATCCCCCTTGCCGACGGGGGCCGCGGAGCCAAAGCTTATGCGGAAGCCGTGAGGGTGTATTTGGCTTTCGCAATCGATCGCTCCGCTGACCGTGGCTCTACCATTTGTTCTTGGGACTCGTCGCCCAAAATGGAAGCGCTTAGGAATACCTTCGCACGCCAAGCTATCCCGATGACTTGGGATTTTGCAGAAGGCAACCCGTTCTCAGGATCAAGTGGAAATTTCAGCAGTAACGTAGATTGGGTCGCGAGGGCTGTTGAGCTCATCGTTCCAGCATCGGACGGCCACATTACGCAACACGATGCTCAGACAGTCGCTTACCCCCCCTCGGTCGTGATTTCTTCTGATCCGCCCTATTATGACAACATTGAGTATTCTGATTTGTCAGATTTTTTCTATGTTTGGCTCAAAAAGAATTGTGCCGATATATATCCTGATAGCTTTGGATTTTTGTCCACTCCAAAGAGCGAAGAGCTGGTCGCAACCCGGTATCGCCATGGCGGGCAAGACGAAGCAGATATTTTCTTCCTTGATGGAATGACTAAAGCCCTCGAGAAAATGACCAGTCAGATTGGACCACATCTTCCGGCAACGATCTATTACGCCTTTAAGCAAAGCGAGATGGAGAGCGAGGGAATAAGCTCTACTGGATGGGCAACCTTCTTGCAGGCCGTCGTTCAGGCGGGATTTTCGATTGTGGGAACGTGGCCTATGCGGACAGAGATGTCTAATCGCATGGTAGCCGCTGGCACCAACGCCCTCGCCAACTCGGTCGTCCTTGTCTGCCGAAAGAAGGAAGCGACAGCCGACACCGTCACCCGCGCGGAGTTCATCCGCGCGCTGAAACGCGAACTGCCCCCGGCCATCGCAGAGCTTCAGGCCGCCAACATCGCCCCGGCCGACATGCCGCAATCGGCCATCGGCCCCGGCATGGGCGTCTTCTCACGCCACCGCGCCGTGCTCGAGGCCGACGACAGCGCGATGACGGTCAAGACCGCGCTGCAGCTGATCAATGCCGAACTCGACGAATATCTCGGCGGCATCCGGGGCGAGTTCGACGTTGACACCCGCTTCGCCATCACCTGGTTCGAGCAGCACGGCATGGGCAAGGGCGACTATGGCGTGGCCGACAACCTCGCCCGCGCCCGCGGGATCTCGGTCGACAGCGTGAAGCATGCCAACATCGTCGAAAGCGCGGCGGGCAAGGTGCGGCTATTGAAACGCAACGAGCTCGACCCCGACTGGGCGCCCGAGGAGGACGGGCATCTGACCGTCTGGGAATGCCTGCAGCACCTCGTGCGCCTGCACGAGCGGACGGGCCTGTCGCACGACAGCGCGGCGCTGCTCAAACGCTTCGGGCCCCAGGCCGAGGCGGTGAAGGATCTGGCCTATTGCCTCTACGACATCGCCGCCAACAAGCGGCGCGAGGCCTCCGAGGCCACGGTCTACAACGCCCTAATTGCCGACTGGTCCGAACTGAGCCAGATGGCCGCCACGGTTTCGCTTGAAGGGCGGAACCGGCAAACGCGATTTGAACTGTAAGGATTCCCTCGATGGCCAAATCTACCCGTCAGCATGTGTTCGAGGGCATGGAGCTTCTGCCCGAGGCGTTGATCCCCTTTGTCGAGAAACGCTTGGAAAGCTCGCTCAAGGGTCACTGGCAGCTGCAGGTGATCGAACGCGTCCAGGGGCTGCGTCCGAACAGTTCCGGACAGGTCGGATGGGACCAGCAGGGACTGCTGAAGACCATGATGGCCTTCTGGAAGGAAGCCTTCTCGATGGTTCTCGGGCATCCGGAGCGGTCCTACGTGTCCGAGCTGCTCGAGGTGCGCAACAAGATCGCGCACAACGAGACCTTCACTTACGACGACGCCGAGCGCGCGCTCGACACGATGCGGCGGCTGCTGGAGTCGATCAGCGCCAAGGAAACTGCCGAGAAGATCAGCGCCTCGCGCGACACGATCCTTCGGACAAAGTATGCCGAGCTGGCCCGGAACGAGGAGCGGCGGAAGACAGCGCGGCTGGACATCTCCGTCGAGACCGTCGGCGGGCTGTTGCCTTGGCGCGAGGTGGTGGAGCCGCACCAGGACGTGGCGACGGGCGAGTTCCAGCAGGCCGAGTTCGCCGCCGACCTCGCCAAGGTCCACAACGGCAGCGCGCCCTCCGAGTACCGCAACCCGCGGGAGTTCTTCGCCCGCACCTATCTGACCGAGGGGCTCAGCACGCTGCTGATCGGCGCGGCCAAGCGGCTCAGCCGCGGCGGGGGCGATCCGGTCGTCGAATTGCAGACGAACTTCGGCGGCGGCAAGACGCACTCGATGCTGGCGCTCTACCACATGGTGGGCGGCACGCCGGCTGAGGACCTGCCGGGGCTGGATCAGCTCATGTCGGGCAGCAGGCTTGCGGTGCCCGCTAAAGTCAATCGCGCGGTCTTGGTGGGCACGTCTCGCGGGCCACAGGACGTGATCTCGCTGGAGGGCGGCCGGAAGATCCGCACGACCTGGGGCGAGCTGGCGTGGCAACTGGGCGGTGCGGAAGCGTTCGGGATGGTGGCCGAGAACGACGAGCGGGGGATCGCGCCGGGCTCGAACCTGCTCGAGGCGCTGTTCAAGAAGTACGCGCCCGCGCTCATCCTGATCGACGAATGGGTCGCCTACCTGCGCCAGATCTACAAGGTCGAGGGTTTGCCGTCAGGGTCGTTCGACGCGAACCTGTCGTTCGTCCAGTCGCTCACCGAGGCCGTAAAGGCGAGCCCTGGCGTGCTGCTGGTGGCCTCGCTGCCTGCCTCGCAGATCGAAGTCGGCGGCGAAGGCGGTCAGGAGGCGCTGGCGCGGCTCAAGCAGACCTTCAGCCGCGTGGAGTCGTCATGGCGCCCGGCTAGCCAGGAGGAAAGCTACGAGATTGTCCGGCGGCGCCTGTTCAAGGACATCCCGGGCGACAAGTTCCATCATCGCGACAACACGTTGAAGCAGTTCGCCAAGCTGTATCGGGAGAACGCGAACGACTTCCCCAACGGCTGTTCCGATGAGGACTATCGGCGGAAGCTGGAAAAAGCCTACCCCATCCACCCGGAGCTGTTCGACCAGCTCTACACCAGCTGGGGCTCGCTCGAGAAATTCCAGCGCACCCGCGGCGTGCTTCGCCTGATGGCGCAGGTGATCCACGAACTGTGGATGGGCAACGATCCGTCCGTGATAATCATGCCCGGTAGCGTCGCAATAAGCTCTGCGCGCGTCGAGCCGGAGCTGCTGCACTATCTCGACCCCAGCTGGCAATCGATCATCGCAGGCGACGTGGATGGCGTGACGTCGACACCATACAAGATCGACCAGTCGGCCCCGAATCTAAACCGCTACTCCGCGACGCGCCGCGTTGCGCGCGCGGTGTTCATGGCGACCGCCCCGACGCACAGTCAGGAGAACAAGGGGCTGGACGACAAGCAGATCAACCTCGGTGTCGTTCAGCCGGGCGAACGCCCAGCCATCTTCGGCGACGCGCTGCGCCGGCTCGCGAACCAGGCCAAGTTCATGCACAGCGACCTCGGCCGATACTGGTACTCGATGTCTGCCAGCCTCAATCGACTGGCTGCTGACCGCGCGGCCCAGTTCGAGGAGGCGCTCGTCCTCCACGAGATCGACAAGGCGCTCGGCAGCTACATCAACGGCCTCGCAGATCGCGGGCATTTCGACACCGTTCAGGTCGCCCCTGGCAGTTCGGCGGATATCCCCGACGAGCCCGGCGGTGTCCGAGCAGTGGTTCTCGGCGTCGCGCACCCTCACACCGGCAGGGAGGGGTCAGAAGCTCTAGCGGAGGCCAGGGACATCATGATGCAGCGCGGCAGCACACCCCGCGTCTACCGCAACATGCTGGTATTCCTCGCCGCTGAGCAGCGTCAGCTGGACAATCTGAAGTCCGCTCAACGTGCCGCACTTGCCTGGGCAGAGATCGTTCGCGAGACCAAGCGCCTCAACCTGACCCAGAGCGACAGCGCCATGGCGGAAGTCAAACTCAACGAGGCCACCGAGACCCTGAAGACGCGGACGAAGGAAGCTTGGTGCTATCTGATCTATCCGGTGCAGGAGAGCGCTCAGTCCGACGTCGAGTGGACGTCAGCCAAGGTTCCGGCCCAGGATGGCCTGCTGGCTCGCGCCAGCAAGAAACTGGTCAGTGATCAAGGGATCTGGCCCGAGCTCGGACCGGACAACCTCAACCGTCAGCTCGAAAAGTACATCTGGAACGGCAAGCCGCATCTGCATCTCAAGGATTTGTGGGAGTATATGAACCGGTACACCTATCTTCCACGTGTGAAAAACAGAGCCGTTCTGTCGAAGGCAGTGCACGCGGCTGTCAGCGGCATGCTTCCGGGGCCATTCGCTTACGCAGAGCGGAGGGACGAGGTAGCGGGAAGCTACGTCGGCTTGGCGATCTCCGGTGCTTCGAGCGCTCACGTTGTGATCGACAGTGAATCCGTCATTATAAGGCCGGAGATTGCGGATCAGTGCCGGCAGAAGCAAATGGCTGCCGCTCCCGAGGCCTCCTCACCTGTCGAAACCTCTGGGCCGGAAGAGACGAAACAGTCTACTCCAGGAGCACCATCCAAGGTTCCGGAAGAGCATAAGCCCACCAGGTTCCGCGGTACGGTGATGATTTCGCCAGAACGCCCTGCGCGGGATATACACCAGATCGTCGAAGCCATCATCGAGCAACTGACAACGCTTCCGGGTGCGGATGTCACGATCAAGCTCGAGATCGATGCCGAGGTCTCGGCTGGTCTGGACCGTGCAAGGGTGAGGACACTGGTGGAAAACGCGACAACATTGGGGTTTATCGACAAGCATCTCGGGTAATCCCTCGAAGTGCGCGCACGAGCTCACGCTGTTCTGTAAGGGCGCGTCAGCTCTGTCTAATACTAAAACACGAAAGGGCCTCTTGGGTTTGAGCGATTTTGTTTGCGTGTTCGCTGCAAGGCCATTCGACTCGAAGTGGGCGGGACTCGGAGCGTTGCAGGATGAGTAAAGACGCCACGTCGCGAAACCCCACGGCCAAATCCTTCGATGAAATTCACGCGCTGATGAGCCCCGCTCGAGGGCGCGGTGGCCGAGACGCAGGCCTGCGCGAATATCAGTCAGCCGGTCGGCCGCAGGATAGAAAATTTACTTTGGGGAAGGCAGCTGTCTTGCCGCTGTTCACGGAAGTCATCGAGCTGACCGACCGCGGCTTCGGCTTCGCTGCGTCCGCCGCAGGGCAGCGCCTCTTCTTCCACAGAAGCGCCGGCCTTCGGCCAAGCCACTTTGAGGCATTGAAGCGTCACGACAAGATCCTCGCCATCGTGGGAAGCGACCCAAGGCGGCCGCGTTCGAAGGAGATCGTCCGCTGGGCCGCGTCGGATCGCATCACCTGGGATGACGATGCGCCCAAGGATCAGGCCTCCTGGGACGAGATACGGCGGGCATGGCTGGTGAAGCGTCTTCAGCCGCAGGGCTCGATACTTCGTCCGGACTGGTACGTCCATAAGTGGGAATCAAAGCCCGCCCCGGCGGACCTCCAGGACGATCTTCTGCACGAGCTCGTGCTAGCGCGCATTGCCAGCATGGACTCTGACGAGCTCGAGCGGCTCGATCTCCTGAACCTGTCGGGATCCGCGCTCTACAGCTTCGCGCCATGTCTCGATAGGGCGCATCCGGACGCCGTGGTCCTGCTCGATCACGTCCCGGCGGAGCGCCTGCCGCTGTTCGGACCCCCCGGACCGCGCGTGCTAGCCCGCGCGTCTGAGGCGCGGCGCGCGGAGGTCGTGTCGTGGTTCGTCCGCGCCGGAGGGGCCGAGGCGCATGCGGAGGAGCGCGATGCCATGCTCACCGGCCGGGCGCCTTGGGAGGCTGAGGCCGCATCGCGCCTGCTAGCGTCCGGCCCGCCACAAGGGGCGGGGCACGTGCGTTGGCTCAGGGCGTTGCGCAAAGAGGGCCTCCTACCCGAGGGCTTCGCCGACGAGGCCGCTGAGGCAGACGGGGTGCAGGCCCTCTGCTACGCGGAACTTCTCTCCGAGAAGGTGCGGGACGCTCTTTTGTGCGAAGCGGCCGCTAAGGACAAGTCGCGTGTGGAGGCGGTCGCGCTTAGGCCTGACCTTGCGGCAGACCTCCTAGGGCGCTCTGCTGTCGCCTTCGATCTGGAGACTGATGGGCGCAGAACGCGGCAAATCGGCATAGCCAGGGTATCCGGCAGCCGCTTGCTGCTCGACGGGGGCGGGACCGAGGAGCAGGCGGAGGCGTTCGCGGCGCTAAGCTGTGGCCTTTCGGAGGGGTCGATCGTCGTCGGCCAGAACGTCCTCGCCTGGGACCTCGCGGTCCTCCGGCAGGAGGGCATCGACCCGCTCGCGACTGGCCTCGTCTGGGACACGCTTCTCGTTGAGACGCTGCTGAACCCGCGCGCGGTCTCTCACGCGTTGGGCGGCACGCACCGCGCCGACATGGACGCGGCGCACGCGCTTGCGCTCTTCCAGAGACAGCTCGACTACCTTCCCGACTCTTTCGCGGCCTCCTCGACAGGCAGTGCCTCCACGAGCGGGCGAAGCACAATGCCATGCGCTTCGGCAAGCTGGTGCCAGTCCCGCCACTCCTCTGTCAGCAGGACAACCACCCCACCAATGCGCGACGCTCGCTTCAGGTGCTCGCCACGGCTGACGTGATCCGCCTTGACTCCGCCATGACCGATCTCCGCCAACGCCTTCTCGCTGCGCCCAGCATCCCGCCGCTTCATCCCATACGAGCGCCTCCATAGGCGCCGGAAGGACGCGGACTGGACCGGTCCACGAAAGGACCCTCAGCGAATGGGCGTTGATGGCATCCCACCACGGGCCTGCGGGCGGCAGTGTCGGACGGCGACCGCGGCTGGTCGGCCGACCCGGCGAAGCGCAACTCGGGGCTGGTGTTCCAGTCCTACGCCCTTTGGCCGCACATGACCGTGCGCGGCAACGTCGAATGGCCGCTGAAGGTCGCGGGCGTGGCGCGGGCGGAGCGCGAAAGCCGCACCGCCGAAGTGCTGCGGATGCTGGGCATCGACGCCCTCGCCGGGCGCTACCCCAACGAGATCTCGGGCGGCCAGCAGCAGCGCGTGGCAATCGCCCGGACCATCGTCACGAAGCCCGGCGTGCTCCTCTTCGACGAGCCGCTCTCGAACCTCGACGCCAAGCTCAGGGTCGAGATGCGAACCGAACTGATGCGGCTGCACCGCGCAACGGGCGCCACGACCGTCTATGTGACGCATGACCAGATCGAGGCGATGACGATGGCGACCCATGTCGCGGTGATGAACGCCGGACGCGTCGAGCAGTTCGGCACGCCGCAGGACCTCGTGGACCGGCCCGCCACGGCCTTCGTCGCCACCTTCGTCGGCACCCCGCCCTCGAACCTCGTGCCGGTCCTCCGCAACGGCACCGGCTGGACGGTCGGCGGGCGGCACATCGCAATCGAGCCGCCGCAGGACGGCGCGCTCGCCATGTTCCGGGCCGAGACGCTGGGCCTCGCTCCCGCCTCCGGCCCGCGCACCCTGCCGCTGGAGATGGCCGAAGTCAGCACCATCGCCGGGCGCACGATGGTCACCGGCCTCGGCGCCGGGGGCCTACGCCTGACGGCCGTGACCGAGGCCATTCCCACGGCGCGCGTGGGCGACACGATCCATCTAGCGCTGCCCGAGGCCCCCTCGGCCTGGTTCGCACCCACCGGCGAGAGGATCGGCTGATGCGCATCCTTCTCGTCCGTCACGACGAATCCGAATGGAACGCCTCCCGCCGCCTGCAGGGGCAGGCCGACATCGCGCTCTCCGACCGCGGCCGTGAACAGGCGCGGCTGCTGCGCCCGATGATCGAGGCCCTCGCACCCGACGCTGTCATCGCCTCCGACCTCGCCCGCGCGGCCGAGACCGCGCGCATCCTCGGCGCCGACACCGCCGCCCTCACACCGGCGCTGCGCGAGATCGACGTCGGCAACTGGACCGGCGAGCCGATCACTCAGATCATTGCCCGCGAGCCCGAGCACTATGCCGGATGGCGTGCCGGCACCCACGCCCCTGAGGGCGGCGAGACCTGGGCCGCCTTCCGCAGCCGCGTGGCCGCGGCGGTCGAGCGCGCGGCCGAGGGGACGAACCACCTCCTCGTGGTATGCCACGGCGGCGTGATCCGCGCGCTGATCGAGCATTTCCTGGAGCTTGCCCCGGCACGGATCATCCCCGTGGGTCCCGCGAGCCTGACGGCGCTGCGCCTCGGCAAGGGCCCGGCGCGGCTGGAGCTGTTCAACGTGACGCCGGGACGACTGGAGCTCTCGGCGCCGGACTGAAACGGACTCCCAAGTGCGGAAACTGCAGTTGGAACCGGGATTGTTCCCGCAGGAACATGCCGCCGGACGCAATCCGTTAGTTCGGCTGGTCGATCAACCGCAGCGCGCCATCCGGCAGAGGTCGCTGCAAGGCGCGAGCCTCCGTCCACGGTGCGATCAGCCATGCCTCCCATTCGTCAGGCCGCGTCAGGATCACGGGCATGGCCTTGGGGTGGATCGGCGCACCTCGGCGTTGGGGCTCGTGGGCAGGAAGCCGAACAGGTCGTCGATTGTATCGCCGTCCTTGACCTTGCGGACGGAGCGCCAAGCGCGCGTCTCGATCCCGGCGAAGAAAGCCGGACCGTCGTCGTCAGGTGCGAACCACTGATTGCCGCGGCCCTTGCCGAGCGGTTCGGCGAAGGCGGTCAGCGGCACGAGGCAGCGGTGTGCGGGGTCCAGCCATCGCCGCCAGTGCCGCGAGGCCGTGTTGCGGATATTTGTCACACCGGGGTCGCGCTGGGTCTTGAGGTGCTGCGGCGGGGTCGGCATCCCCCAGCGGGCCTTGACGAGTTCCAGCCCGCCATCGGCGGCATTGCGGATGATGGGGGCCAGTTGATCGGGATAGATGTCGCCGGGTTCGAGGTTTCCTGTGCGGTCGGTCCAGCCCCGGTGCTGAAAGAGCTGGCGCATGGCTTCCTGAGCGCGCGTCTGGCTGTACAAGTTGCACATGATCCTTGGGGCTCCGGCTGCTTCATCCAGACCATCACGGGCGGCATGGCGAGGGCGCAATGGCCCTCCTGGCACGCATGAACGTTTTGGGTCCGAGGATGGCTGCTGACGGGCATACACGCACGCCGCAGCAACCCGTCCGCTCGGGCTTAAGCGGTTAAATATCCACAACTACAGCATAGATGTATTTTCTTCTTGCGGTCCATGTCTACGACGGTGTAGTAGATTCGTAGAGAGGAGAATCAACCATGCAACTCACCCGACACGCCGAAGACCGCCGCCGGCAGCGCAGCCTGCCGGTTGCAGTGATCGAGACCATCATCGATTGCGGCACCCCGTCCTTCCGGCGCGGCGCCACCTGCCTCTCGCTCGACGACGACGCCATTGCGCTCGCCGCGGATGGCGACCGCCGCATCGCGGCCGACCTGCGTCGCTACCGTCACGTCCGCGTAGTCGAGGGCGATGACGGCGTGATCATCACCGTCATTCGCAGCAGGCGCCGGTCCGGTCGCGGCAGCCGCCGCAATCGGCTCTGCTGAGCCTACGCTGTGACCCGCACTCCTTCACTGACCCTGTCCCGCAGCCCTCGGAGCCTTGTCCTGCCCATGCAGCAGCACCTTGCCATTGCCCGTCGCTTTCTGCCCGTCGTCGATGCCGCCGCTCTCGCGGACCCGCGCCGGAGCGATCGGCTCCGCATTCGCCGCGAGGGCGAGATCGACGTGGTCTACGCGCCTTTCGACCATATCGAGCGCGGCGCGAAGCTCGCGATCCTCGGCATCACTCCAGGCCTCACCCAGGCCGCGAATGCGTTGCGCGCTGCCCATGAGGCGCGCCGTCTTGGCTTGGAAGCACAGCTCGCCCGCGCCAAGCTTACCGCCAGCTTCTCGGGGGCGATGCGCGCGAACCTCGTCGCGATGCTCGACCGGATCGGGGTCGCCACCCATCTCGGGCTCGGCAGCGCCGCGGAACTCTTTGCTCCGGGTGCGTCTCGGGTCCATCTCACCTCGGCGCTGCGATATCCGGTCTTCATGGGCGGGCGGAATTACAACGGCACGCCCGACATGCTCGGGACACCGGTGCTGCGCGCCATGATCGAGACTCATCTCGCCGAGGAGGTGCGGCTCCTGCCGGACGCGCTCTGGCTGCCCCTCGGCCCACAGGCCGGGAAAGCGCTGGCCCATCTCGTCGGCCAGGGCGAGATCGATCCGGCGCGGATACTCTCGGGGCTGCCGCATCCGAGCGGCGCCAATGCCGAGCGCGTGGCGGTGTTCCTCGGCCGCAAGCCGGCCCATCTCGCATCGCGCCAGACGCGCGCGGCCCCGCTCCTCGCTGCCGCCGAGCGCCTCGGCGCGCAGGTGGCGCAACTCGGCCGGGCATGAGCGAGGCCACCATGAAGCAGCACCCCGACTATATCTCTCCTGAAGAACTCGAGGCCGACATCCGCCATGTAATCATGGCGACGGCCGGCATCCTCGGCGCCCTCTATCACTTTCCAAAGCCCATGCGGGACGAGTTCCTCGGAGTCGACATCTCCGAGGAAGATTGGCTGCCCGGCACCTACACGGATTGGCCGGACGACCATCTCTGGCAGGATATGCCAATCGAGCAGCATCCCCTGACGCGCGTCCTGCGTGTCGCGCGCGACTATGCCTTCCAGGAGGGGGAGTGGCCCGACGAGGAGGGCCTCAAAAATATCTGGGACGAGATCGCCCCGATCACCGATCATCTGCCCCGATCGGACGTAAATGGCCTTCCGACGCCGGCGCGCCGCTCCTTGGGTCCTCTCTCACCTTTCCCCAGCGACCCTCCGGAAATGAAGCGCGAGGTTGGCCGGCTCCGTCGCGTGATCGACATGTTCGAGGCGCGCTGGGATCTCGACCAGGGCAATTGGCTCACCATCGCTCAGATCGCGGTCCTCTCAGGACTCGGCGAGGAGACCGTCCGCACGACAATCAGCAAGGAGGGCCTGCGGACGGCGCCTCGGGAGTCAGGCGGCCGGGGCCGAAGCGACGATGGCAAGGCGGCGGAGATCAACGGGCTTAGCAACGCCGAGGCGCGCGATTTCCTGTCGCGCCGGCGCGGCTTCATCCCGAGCCGCAGCACCGGCGTGGAGCCGCCCGCCGCAATTGCCGAGCGCATCCTCTTCGAGGGAAGCGGCCCTTTCCCGGACCGGCTCAAGCGCCTCCTCGCGGCCCGCGGGCTCACCCCGGCGGGGCTCGCAGAGACGGCAGGTACGCCGCCTGACTGGACGGATTCAATCGTCGCGGGCGCGTCAACCGAGCCTCGGATCGAGGACCTAGTGCGGCTCGCTCGTGCCCTCGACTGCGCTCCGGGCCGCTTCGCCGCGCTCGCGGTTGAGCATCTTCTCACCTGACGGCCGCGACGACAGCATATCGATCGTATGGGTATGGGCACGAGCGCCGCGCAGCGGCTCAGCGCGAAGCGCAACGTCCTGCTCGGCCGCGGGCACGGCCCGTGGGCGGGCGGGACTACCAAGCCTGGAGCAAAAAGAGACCCCGCACGAGACGGGGCCAGTTGTCATTCGTCGCTGAAGGAAGGGGGTGTCGGGCGGCGTTGCGCCGCGAAGTGCGGCGGTCTCGAGTTTGACTGTGACCTGAAATATTGGATGCGGCCGGGGATTATGTTCGGGCGTCCACACCTGGGCAATCCAGACGGTCCGGGCTCAGTTAGGGCATCCCCACGACTGGACGTCTGCACGGCTGCGCGCCTCAATCACGACCGCGACCACGCGGTCGATCAGCCAGCCGGGCGCGGTGCGGATCATCGCGGCAAGCTCGCCATGCTGCTCTATGAAACAACCGGTCGGCTTCGATCCGGCGAGCCTTGTGAAGATCGCTGGCGGCGTGCCCGCTCGGGCGACGGCACCACGCGCCCGCCTTGGCGCGACAGGTTGGGCAGGCGACGGCGAGAACGGGATGCTCGTACGCGGTGAAGTCGGTCATGGTCCCGCCCTCCGATCGTGCCGCTCATGGGAAGCCGGGGGCGACACGGCAGCGCCGCCCCTGGTGCCGAGGTCAGAAGCAGTCAGGCTCCCATGCGTCGATCCGGGCCTTCTTCTCGGCGTCGATGCGCCACGCGGCCTGATAGTCGGCCTCGCTGAACAGCTTTTCCATCGACAGGGCCTTGGCGGCCTTCTTCTGCGCCTTGAACGCCTTGAAGCCGGACCCCTGCGGGTCGGTGCCGGTGAGGTCCAGCATCAGCGCATCGAGATAGCCAGCGCTGACGCGGGAAAAGAAGTTCTCGGCGGTGGGCGTCCAGACCTTGCGCAGATCGGCCCCGGCCATGTCCTCGATGGCGGCAAAGAAGCCGTCGCGGGTGCCGGGATAGGGCAGGGTGCGCGCGAGCCCTGCCGTAATGGTGGCCTTGCGGTGCTTCTTGCCCTTGTCGGTGAATGCGCGGAACGCGGCCAGCAGCTCGTCGTCGTCCAGCCATCCGCCGCCGCTCTGCGCCGGGTCTGACAGGCGCGGGCCCGCGTCCAGTCCATCGGTGACGCTCGGGGTGTTCTGGCCCGTCTGGGGACGGATGCCGAACACGCGGTCGATCCCGGCTTCGCCGGACAGGCCGAAGGCCAGCAGGTCCAGCACAAGCTCCGGCTTCGCCAGCAATGCGGCTTGGACGGCATGAAGGCGGATCGCCCGCATGTCTTCGGCAAGCGCACCGGGCTTGTCGGCCGCAGCGGCGCTGCCGGTGCTGCCGTTGGCGTGCCGGCTCTCCTGCATGATCCCGGCTTCGACGGCGGCGGCCATGTCCTCGGGCCGGACCATCCCGTAGCGCAGCATCAGGTGCCCCTCGTTGTTCACATGGGCGATGATCCCGGCATGGGCCTTCTGCTCGGCGGTGAATCCACCATCAAGGATCGCCTGCAAGGCGTCCAGTTCCGCCTGCCCGTCCGCGTCCAGAACCTCGGCCTCGGCCAGTTCCGCCAGTTCGTCGTAGCGTTCCACCTGTTCCTCGGTCAGTTCGCCGTCCACCGGATAGACCCGGCCGAAGCGTGCGGTCCCTCGTAGCCGGTCCACGCCGCATCCAGAGTCTCGGCCCAGGCCCAACCCTCGGCCTCGGCAGCAGCAGTGGCGTCCGTGGTCAGCTTCTCGCGGAATAGCCGGTCCAGCAAGTCCCCGTCATGCAGCAGGGTCGCATCGGCAAAGAGGTCGGCGGTCGCCTTGCCGCCTGCGGCGCGGTAGGCGTCGATGCCCACGAAGCGGGCGCGACGGTCGGTCGCGGCGTTTATCGCCTCGGGCTGCAACATCTGCTTCACGCGGTGTTCGCCGATCTCGCGGCCCCTGATCTGGTCCAGCACGGTGAGGCAAGGGCCTCGTCGTCGACGATGGTGAACGCCTTGGCGGTGCCAAGGGTGATCTCCCCGGCTTTCAGGGCGTCCAGCACGGGGCAGGGCAGGCCGCGAACGCGAGGCGGCGGTAGACATGCGCCTCGGTGATGCCGAAGGTCCGGGCGATGGTCGGCACATCGGCGCCGCCCTCGCGCATCCGGCCTAAGCGCGGATTTCGTCGGCGGGGTGCAGGTCCTCGCGGGCGGTGTTCTCGACCGCCGCCCATGTGCGGGCGGTTGCTTCGTCGGGGGCCAGCCGGACAGGCACGCAGGCCAGTTACGGGCGCTGTGCGATCAGCTCTGGGTCGCGCTCGATCGCCAGTTTGATCGCGCGCCAGCGGCGGCCACCCGCCACGATGCCGACTTTGCCTTCGGGATCGCGGAACTCCGCGACGGGCTGGATCAGGCCGATCATGGCGATGCTGTCGGCCAGAAGGGCGATGCCCGCGAGGTCGGCCTCCTGACGCGGGTTCATGTCGGACAGGTAGAGGTCGACAAGCGGGATGCCCTCGACGGCGGGGGCACCAACGGTGCGAGCCTCACGGGGCAGGGCGGTGACATTGGACATGGGCGTATTCCTTGTGTGCGACGGTTTTTTTATGGTTGGGGTGCCCGGCCCCTCGCGGGGGCGAGGCGGCTGTCCCGGTCAGTATTCGGAGGGGAACAGGATGGTCAGGACGCGGTGCGTCCGGGCCGGGTCGACGGGATCGTCGGAGCCGTATTCCCGGTCGGCGTCGTAGTAGTCGATCTTCCAGTAAAGCCGTTCGCCCTGCACGGTGACGGTGCCGAAATCGTGGGTGCCCCACGGGTTGTTGTCCTCGGTGAAGGCGCTGTCGAAGGCGGCGGCCAGATATGCGTCGGTCTTCGAAGTCACGGCCACGCCGCCCGACGGGAGATGAGCTTGCGCGAGACCCTCGCCTGGCTACTCGCGGCCGAGATCGGCCACCGCGAGGAGCGGCGCATGCGCATGGCGACCGGCATCGCCAAGTTCCCCTTCGTGCGCACGCTGGAGGGCTTCGACTTCTCCGCCCAGCCCTCGCTCGACCCGGGCCAGGTCCGCGACCTCGCCGCCTGCCGCTGGATCGCCAACGGCGATGCGCTGCTGGTGCTCGGGCCGCCGGGCGTCGGCAAGACCCACCTGGCGGTCGGACTCGGCCGCGAGGCGATCCGGCTGGGATACTCCGACTGCGCGAAAAGCGCCGCTCCGGCCTTCTGCAGAAGGCCGGAGCGGCGCCCGAGAACCCTGAAACCGCGTGAAATCGAAAGGGGGTCCAGTTCCCGCTGTCGCTGCCAGTCCAGTTCCTGATGTCGTTTGACAGAGGTCACGACCACGGTGCCCGGGAAGGGGTTCCGCCGACGATCATGCCCACGCGGAAGCTGTCGTTCTGCTTGCGGATGGTGAGGGTCTTGCGGGTCGGGAAGTCGCGCACCGGGCCGAAATGGCCGCAGCGCGGGCAAGTGCAGGGCTGAACCTCGGCTGACTGCTCGGACCCGCAGTAGCCGCAGACATAGGTATCCAGGGCGCTGCCGTTCTTGGCGCTCTCCTTCGCGACGGGGGCGGCCGGGTCTTTTGCCCGTTCCGCCGATGGGCAAGCCTTCCCCGCGGCCGCGGCCGGGACTGTCACGGGTCGGGAAGGCGGGGTCGTGCGGCCCGCAGCCGCAGGCGAGGACACGGCCCGCCTGAACGACGACGCCGAAGGCGGCGCGTGTCCCTTGACCGGCCCGGCCGGGGATGCGTGGCGGACCAAACGAACAGAAAGGTGGACACCTCCGGAAACCTCGCCCTGAGCGTCGGATCGTGATTCACTGGGCCTGACAGCGGCGGGGGATGGTCATGGCGGGTCAGTTGGGGTTCTGGTCGATCACGGAGCGGCTGGCGGAGATCTCGGCGCAGGGTGATCCGCTCGAGACGCTGGCAGCGACGGTGGACTTCGAGATGTTCCGGCCGGTGCTGGAGGGTGCGCTCGGCCGGCCGCCGCGCTGGAAGGGCGGTCGGCCACCGTTCGACCCGGTGCTGAAGTTCCGGATGCTGGTGCTGCAGTCGCTGCACGGGTTGTCGCTCGAGCAGACCGAGTATCTGGTCCGCGACCGGCTGTCGTGGATGCGGTTCTGCCAGATCGGACCGGAAGACCGGGTGCCGGATGCGGATACGCTCTGGGATTTTCGCGAGGGGCTGATCGCGGCGAGGGTGCTGGAGGCGCTGTTCGCCAGGCTCGACCGGGCGATCACGGCGGCGGGCTATCTGCCGCGCGGCGGCCAGATCCTCGACGCAACGCTGGTCGCCGCCCCGCGGCAGCGCAACACCGACGGGGAGAAGGCGCAGATCAGGGAGGGCCGGACCGCCGCCGAGATTTGGCCCGACAAGCCTGCGCGGGCGCGGCAGAAGGATGTCGACGGTCGCTGGACCGTCAAGTATTCCAAGGCGAAGCTCCGTGCCGACGGCTCGAAGCCGATCGACATCGCGATCCCCGTCTTCGGCTACAAGAGTCACATCTCCATCGACCGGATGCACGGGGTCATCCGCCGCCAGGTCGTGACCGATGCCGCCAGGCACGACGGCGCCCGCCTACGCGAGGGGCTGATCCAGGGTGCCAACACTGCGCGGGACGTGTGGGCGGACAGTGCCTACCGCTCAGTCGAGAACGAGGCTTGGCTGGCGGACCATGGGATGACGAGCCGCATCCATCGCAAGAAGCCGCGCGGCCGTCCGATGCCGAAACGGACCAGTCGGGCCAATGCCGCAAAGTCGGCGCTGCGCTCGAAGGTGGAGCACGTCTTCGCGCACCAGAAAGCGCGCATGCGGCTGACGATCCGGACCATTGGCATCGCGCGGGCCGAGGCGGCGATCACGCTGGCGAACATGGCTTACAACATGACGCGCTGGCGCTGGCTCAACGGCCGGGCTGCGGCCGCCTGACAGCAGCCATCCGTCAAGAAGCCGACACTTCCGCAGGCAGAACGACCCGCCCGCCACCCGCCACGCCGGACGATCGCGGCTTCTTGCGGCCCCTGCCCGAGGTTCGGAAGGTAAGCGGAGGTGTCCAGGTCGTCGGGGCGGGGGTGAGCGGGCGAAAGCCCGTCGATCCCCCGGCACGGCAACAGGTCTCAGTAGCGCGCGTACGCGCGAGCTTCTCCTGTCTGATCATAACGGATGCAACTCGGGTCCCCGCAACCACCGTTCCCGACCCAGCCCTCGCCATTCGCGAGGGCTTTGTCATGTCTGCACCCTCCAAGGCCAGGATCGCCGCAAGTTCCCCCACGAGTTCGATGCGGTGACCGCCGGGTGCCAAGGCGTCCGGGATCATCCTGATCTCCGAGATCAGGCTGCGCAGCGTCTCGATGGCCTGAAGCTTCACCGCCGGGTCCGACAGGGCCGCAGCCAGATCGGTGATCTTCTCGCGGTAGAGTTCGGTCAGGCTGGGGTGCAGGCGCAGGGCAGGGGGCTCGGGGTTCTCGGCCAGTTCATCCAACAGGCGGGTCCTCGTGGTCTCCAAGTCCTGCATCTTGGCCTTCATCGACGGGTGGTACATGCCGTCCTCGATGGCTTGCAAGAGGCCGGCAATCTTCTTCTCGGCCTGCACCAGTTCACGCTGCGCCCTGGTTCGCCCGGCACTGGCCCCGGCTTGCGCTTTGTTCCAGGCGCGGCGGTACTCCTCGACAAAGGCTGCGACGAGGTCGGGGTGAAGGAGCCGTGCCTTCAGCCCCTCAAGAACGCGCGCCTCGACCTCCTCGCGCCGGATCGTGGCCCGGTTGGTGCAGACGGAGGCACCCTTATCCCGCGCCGCCGCACAGCCGTGCCGGGCCTTGTTGATCAGCGTATAGCCCGCTCCGCAGCAGCCGCAGGTCAGAAGTCCGGAGAAGAGATAGACGGGCCGCTTCGCCCGCTCCGGCCGCATCGCGGCACCCTGAATACCGGCCGGGTTCATGTCGTGGCGGATGAGGGTCTGTCTTTCCTTCACCCGGCGCCACAGCGCGTCCTCAATGATGCGCAGGTCCGGCACCTCTTCGATGATCCAGGCCTCGGGTGGGTTCAGCCGCGCCTGCCGTTTGCCGGATGCTGGATCCTTGACGAAGCGCTGCCGGTTCCAGACCAGCCTTCCGACGTGGAGTTCGTTGTTCAGGATGCCGGTGCCGCGGGCGGCATTGCCGGAGATGGTCGAGGGTCCCCAGGTGCCCGCGCCCTTGCCGTTCTCCGGGCTGCGGATGCCCTCGGCGTTCAGCGCCGCGGCGATGCTGCGGGCCGAGAGGCCCGCCGCATAGTCCGCAAAGATGCGCCGGATGACATCGGCCTCTGCAGGGATGATCTCCCGCAGCCCCCTGGTCAGCGTGCCGTCCGCTCGCAAGGTCCTCAGCGCGCGATAGCCATAGCTGATACCGCCGGCGGACTTGCCGTCGCGCACCCGCCCTTCGAGACCCCGATGCGTCTTCTGCGCGAGGTTCTTCAGGAACAGCGCCGACATGGTGCCACCGAGGCCGATGTGCATCTCGTTGATCTCGCCCTCGGCCTTGGTGACGATCTGAACGTCGAGAAATCGCATGCGCTTGTGGAGCGCGGCGACATGTTCCTGGTCGCGGCTGGGCCGTGCCCCGGGTGATGGTGTAGGAGGCCGCGCGCGGAGCCCCAGCGTAGCGCAGCGCGCGGCCGGGGTGACGCTGGCGGCCATCGCCGGTCTTCGGAGAAGGTTCGGGTTGCAAGACCTGGAACCGGAACGGAGACGACGATGACCGACGAGAGAATGGCGCTGATCGAGCTGGTTGAGAAGCGGGCCGACTGCGACCTCGTGCGCGAGATGCTGGCCTTCGCGGCCGAGCGGATCATGGATGTGGAGGTCGAGGCACGGACGGGCGCGGCGAAGGGCGCGCGTTCGCCTCTGCGCGAAGTCCAGCGGAACGGATACCGCGACCGCGATTGGGACACCCGCGCCGGACGGATCGCGCTGGAGATCCCGAAGCTGCGCAAGGGCAGCTACTTCCCGAGCTTCCTCGAGCCGCGTCGAACGGCCGAGAAGGCGCTCGTGGCCGTCATTCAAGAAGCCTGCGTCCATGGCGTCTCGACCCGGTCCGTGGACGACCTGGTCAAGGCCATGGGCGCGGGCGGCATGTCGAAGAGCCAGGTCAGCCGTCTCTGCGTCGAGATTGATGAGCGCGTGAACGCGTTCCTCTCCCGGCCCCTGGAGGGAGCTTGGCCCTACCTCTTGCTCGATGCCACCTACCTCAAGGTCCGCGAGGGCGGGCGCATCGTCAGCCGTGCCGTGATAATCGCTGTCGCGGTCAACGAGGACGGCAAGCGCGAGGTTCTTGGCGTGGCCACAGGGCCTTCTGAAGCCGAGACCTTCTGGACCGACTTCCTGCGCAGCCTCGCCGACCGCGGCCTGCGCGGCGTGAAGCTGGTCATCGCCGACGACCACAAGGGCCTGCGCGCGGCAGCTCGCCGGGTATTCAACGCCACGCATCAAAGGTGCCGGATTCATTGGCTCCGGAACGCCCTGGCGCACGCCCCGGCCAAGAGCCGCACGGCGGTTGCGGCGATGCTGAAGACGATCTTCGCTCAGGAGACGAAGACGGAAGCCGAGGCTCAGTGGGACACCGTAGCCGACGCCCTACGCGAGAAGAACGAGAAGCTCGGCGCTCTCATGGACGCCTCCCGCGACGATGTCCTGGCCTACATGTCGTTCCCGCGCGAGCACTGGACGCAGATCGCGTCGACGAACCCACTCGAGCGGGTCAACCGAGAGGTCAAGCGGAGATCAGACGTCATCGGGATCTTCCCCAATGACGAAGCCATCGTCCGGCTTGTCGGCGCGCTGATGCTGGAGACCAACGACGAATGGGCCGTGGCGCGCCGATACATGAGCCTTGAAACGCTCGCGCGCGTCACAGACAATCCCACCGTCAGGCTGCCCGCCGTGGCGTCCTGATCAGGCTCGGACCTTTCCGAAGGCCCGGCCCTCCTACACCACGCCCCGGGGCACGATCTCGCGGCTGAGCCGGTCCAGGCTCTCGGCCACGATGACATCGATCCGCCCGGTCATGGCCGCCCGCTGCAACTCCTGAAAGCCGGGCCGCAAGTGGGAGGCCCCGCTCATGGCCTCATCGGCAAAGACGTCCACGATATCCCAGCCGCGCTCCGCGCACAGCGCCCGGCAGAGACGCACCTGATCCGGGATCGAGGCGGCCGATTGCAGGACGGAGGAATAGCGGGCGTAGATGGCGGCGCGCATGGGCGGGTCCTAGACATGGCGACCGCTCCTGGCTTGGGGCGTCCGCTGGTTCGGCTTGGCCCTCCGTATTCTAGGCATATCGTTGCGGATGTCCTCAACAATCGATTGCAACATGTTGCAACTGGAGACGCCGGTTGCGCGGTTGTAATAGCGCTCCGACATGTCGAGCGTGGCATGGCCGAGGATGTCTCGGATGATGCCGATATGCTCTGGATCGGACTCGGCGATGGACGTCGCGGCGATGTGCCGGAAGGCATGGGGATGCAGCCTCAGCCCGAGGTGACGGGCCGAGACCGTCTCCACGTCGCCGGCAATGCCGTCGTCGCTTAGGGGCTGGCCGCGCGCCGTGACCCACAGCCGATCATGGTCGCGTCCTCCCAGAAGAATGGGACGGTAGGTGCTGAGATAGGCCCCCATGGGCTCGGTAAGTGCACGGGGCAGAGGGAACTGCCGGCTGCGGCCGTCCTTCATGTCCTCAGCGTCGAAGCGGACCAGGAAGTCGGGATTGCCCTCGACGAGGTGATGACCCACGCGCATGGCGCCGAGTGCACGGCGGCGGACGGGCCGGGCGACGAGGAAGCCGATCATGAGCGCGCGCCTGAACTCGACGGCCCGGGCGAGTTCGGTCCCATCATGACTGTCATGAATGACCTGCATCCGGCTCAGGCTCCAACCGAAGACCTTGCGCGCCGAAATGGCGGGTGCTGCGGGAAGGGAGATCGTGCTGGACCGGGCGATCAGCCGCCCGGTCACGAGGTCGAGCCAGGCCCAGTCCCGCGTCGGCGCCATGGCGCGCGCAACGGCGAGGAGATCGGTGAAGAGGTTGGAGACGGATCTCGGGGCCAGGCGTTCCTGGCATTCGTCCAGATAGGCCTTCGCCCGGTCCGGTCCAATCCGTGCCGCCGGTTCCTCCTTGATTGCGTCCGGGACGCGCCGCAGCAGGAAGGACACCCACTGGCCATACCCCTGGGCGCGCTTCTGCCGCGTGCCGGGCGCCCAACGGGCGCCCAGTCCATCATCGTCAAGAAAGCCGCCGCACTCGAAGAGCGCCTGCCATGCGGCCTGGTCAGCGCTCGGCCAGTCGGCGAACGGCAGGACAAGGGGGAGGGTATCAGGCATGGCGGCCACCCCACTTGGAGGCCAGCCTACAACGAGGCGCTCAAGCGCCGTGGCTCGCTGACGATCTGGTTCGACCCTGAGATGACCTGGGAGGCCGCGCCCTCAGGCAGGCGTGGCCGACAGCAGTGCTACAGCGATGCCGCCATCCAGACCTGCCTGACGATGAAGGTGCTCCTTGGCATGGCGATTCGTCAGACGACAGGGTTCGTCGAGAGTTTGCTCCGGCTGATCGGGCTGGACTGGGCCGTGCCGGACTTCAGCACGCTCTGCCGCCGCCAGAAGACCCTGAAGGTCAGCATCCCTTACCGCGGCTCAAAAGGCCCGCTGCATCTTCTGATCGACAGCACCGGCATCAAGGTCGAGGGGGAAGGGGAGTGGAACGCGCGCAAGCACGGCGGCTCCCAGCGCCGCGTCTGGCGCAAGATCCACCTTGGCATCGACGAGCAGACGTTGGAGGTCAGGGCGGTCGAGTTCACCAGCAGCGACGTGGGCGACGCGCCCATGCTGCCCGAGTTGCTCGACCAGATCCCACCCGATCAGGAGATCGGCAGCGTCTCCGCCGATGGCGCCTACGACACCCCTAGCGGTCACGGCGCTCGCGTTAAGGCTGCTCACTGTCACAGTACTATCTGCAATCGAGATAGCTTACGGTTGTTGCGCGCCCGCAATCAACTCCCTCCACGTTGCCAGGCGCTCGTGCGCCGCCGCGCGGAGCGGCCTTTGCGTTTCCAGCCCGTGAAAGTACTATGGGAACAAGAGGGCGCGACGATGGGAGCACGAGCCTTCCTGTCGCAGACGGCTATATACCCGACGCGATCGCACGGACGACACGTCGGCCCTCCCCGCCGCGGACTGCAAGGGACCGCCTGTAGCGGGTTCGCGCGAGGTTAGCTCAATCAGTCCTCGTTTTGCGAGAGATCCGATGATCCGTCGTAAAAGGCCATCTCCGCCCACATCTGGCATAAGGATCGGCAGCTTGACAAACCTCCGAAGTGCAAGCGAAACGAGATGGATCACGCGACGCAGAGCCGAGTCCAGCTCAACGAGTTCCGCGATGCTACAGCGCTCAGCAACCATCGAGGCACGCTCCCTGGTCGCCTCCGGTGCAGAGAAATCAATATGGTCGGCGCTCTTCTCAGGCGGCGTGCAGGATTGACCTTGCCATAAAGAACGCGTTCCAGCGCGCGCCCATGTCATCATCCAGGGCGAGCAAATATCAAATTGGCGTTAGTTGCGGATCATCCGTTCGCGATTTCATCGGCGATTGTTTGAATTTGCGCGGCAAGAGCAGAGACTGCCCGCCTTCTTTCATTCTGAAGTCTCCGCCAACGATTCATGCGTTGCTCAAGCTGCCTGTAGTCACGAACTTTCAGTGAATAATCGCGGTTTTCGTCCTGAAAGACCTGCTTGTCACGCTGCCACGCCCTCTCATCTCCCCGTAGGGTCATTATTTCTCGTTGGAGCCGTGACCTCCGCAATCTAAGTGCTGTCGCGCGACTCTGACAGGTCCTCCAAAGATCTTGCCGTTGCTGGTCCCAACGCTGTTTTAACTCAATGTGGGTGCACTCATTGTATGATTGGTTATTTGGACATAAGTCATACACCATCCCATCGTATTCACGTCTTAATGATGCGATATATGCTTGCTCTTCGTTTATCTCTGCCTGCTCCCTTCTCAACGACTCTGCTCTCGACTGCAGATCTCTTCGACGTCGATCAAGGTCTCGTCGCTTCTGGTCTAGCTCACGCCGCAATTCACTGATTTCTCGCTGCTGTTCGCGAAACTTCTCCTCGTTTCTCTTGATATAGCATCCATACAGTACATCCTCTACTATCGCGAATGCACAATCCTTTGCTCGAGGCTCAGCTCGTTCAGCAATGTCGCCCTTTATCGTATCCCAAGAGTGCGCCCCTTTTGCCTCGAAGTGCCATCCCTCGCCGTCTACATTGGCTTCCCACCCTGCGTCGATTAGAGCCGTTTTTATCCTTCGTTCATCGTTGCCCCGTATTACGTCAATAGCAAGTCCATAATTATGCCAAGACTTCCCGGGCCAGTTTGCAGCGTTTTTCTTGGGCCCGTCACAATCCTTGTACTCAATATAGTCTCGGTAGAATTGGACTTGTCTCTGAATAGTCCTCTTGCCGGATTCAAGCTGAATGTAGGCAAACTGCCTTTGGGCGTCCTGTTGATATGCGGTATTGGCGGCGCGATACATCGCTGAGGCTTCTGAGTGGAGCAAACTTGTTTTCGGGTCTTCTCCGCCGGTGCCTATGGGGTGTCTCCATGGGCCGACCTCAGAATTGCAAGCTGCAATAGCGCACCCCTCTGTGGGTTCCAAGCGCGTTACAATTGGGGCTGTTGATTGTTCCTGAAACTCTTCTGCCACTAAGGGCACAGAGCCAGAGTCCGAAAGCTTAGGCAACGTCAGCGACTCGACCACAGGCAGCTCCACGTCATTAACGTGATCCTCGATCACGACATGCGGAACTCCAGCGCCATACCTTCGGAGAGCTGCTGCGACGAGCCTCAAGCCGCCGCGCATTGCCAAGTCTATGGGCGTTTCCCCCGCGAAGTTCTTAGCGTTAACATCAGCCCCTTTGAGGCAAATGGCTTCGACCGCCTCGACTAGATTCGACTCACTGAAAGGGTGCCTTTGACACAACAGGATGAGCGGACTATTTCCCTCTTCATCGGCGGTATTCAAATCCACGTTTCTAGAGACAAAGATTTTTACTAGTTCAGTATCTGATGGTGCAAAAGAACCTGCCACGTCCTGGCTGGAGCACCAGTTTAGGAATGCCGTCTGGGACCTGCCGTTCCGATCGTCTATTCCAGTGTCGCCACCGTTGAAGGAAAGCAGTATTCTGGCAAGCGACGGGGCATTAGTCTTCTCGCCGGCCAATGGGAAGGCGTCGTTCTCCTTTGGGAAATTCAGTGATTCCTCCGGCGGCCCGAGTTCGACATATTTACCCCAATTTATCAGCTCGGAGCAAAAATCCTGCGGGATTGCCAGGGCGTTTTTGCGTATTCGTGTTCGCGTTGTGAGGTGATGCCAGTATCCGTTTCCGTGATGATCCTTGCGGTACATATCCGGAAGCTTATCTAAGAAAAACCGTGCTAGCGTTTCGGCACCTCCGTTTTCGTGCTTCCTAAGGATATACATAAGTGGTGTTCTGTCGAGTGCGTCTAGTTCCTCGAAATCGCTACCAGCATCGATTAGTCTCTCAAGTGCTTCTGGATCAGTTCTGGACAAGGCCGCCCAAAATATTGGAGATCTCCCGGCGATATCCGTCGCTGACACATTGTCGTCGATTAGCAGGGCTTCTGAAAGGGAGTATGAAGTTGATCGGGCGGCGTGGATAAGAAAAGTTTGCCCATGCTCATCAATAGCGTTTGGGTTTCCGTCTGCATCGAGCAACTGCTCCACACACCGCCCTCCAAATCGAGCAGCCGAAAGAACGGGAGTTAATCCATTTTCACTGGGACGATTTGGGTCCAGCCCGAGGTCTAAGCAACTGCTGATAATTTCAGCGCAGTCCTGAGTACGATGCACCGAGTGAAAAGAGGCATAGTGCAGTGCAGAATGCCCAGTGTGATCTGGTTGAGTTACCGCAACGCCAGCCGATATGAGCGCGTCCCACGCAACGACATCAGCGTGCGCCGCGACTAACATGAGAGGTGTACGTCCCTTAGGGTCAGTTACATTAGCAAGAGCGCCTTTTGAGAGCAGAAGGGGAATGCTTTCTGGCAGTTGCGATGCCGCATACGATAGGGGGGTGCGATTGCCCCGATATGGGGTGGGCTTGTTTACGTCAGCGCCTCGTGCAACTAATTGCTTGACCCAATCTAGATGTCGATAAATTAAGGCAGAATGGAGCGCCGGCCGATCAGTGTTAGGGTGATCAGGAAGCGCGCCGAGTTCGTAAAGAACGGTTGCTGCTGAGAGGCTATTCAAACAGAGTGCATAATCAAGCGGCGTGCACTGTCGAGGCCACCTCCATCCTCCGTCACGAGTACGCCACATCAGCGAATCATTGAGCGGGGTTCCGCTTTCAATGTCACTCCTCACCAGAGGCGCATTGTCTAACCTGATGGCCCATTCTAATGTCTCTACTGTCATATGACCTCCAAAGCGTACTGTGGCCTGAGATCTGCATGCCCGCGTTAACTCAGATGTCCTGACACGTGAGTCATGGTTGAACTGATCCCTGTTTTGGCCGGACACTTAGTTAGACATAGTCACGGAGACCTTGGTGGTGTTGCCGAGCACGTTGGCTTCCGTGTTTGTTTTCACGCTGTGGCCGGAAGCATATAGTATGATGTTGATTCGTTGAAGCTCATGCTCGCTCTTGGGATCCGGGTTTTAGGTGATGGGTGGTTATGGTCGAGTTAGGACGCGCCGATCGGCGGGCTTCGCGGGGCCTCTGGGCATGCGATGACAGGGTGTGTTGCTTGGCAGCCGTTCGCTGATGCCGCACTTCTTCGGAGCGGGCACGCACTACGGTGTCCTACACATTGCATGCCAAGGTGGGTAGGTTACGGCGGTTGCCTGTCGACGCTTTGGTCGGTCAGGCGCCGGTTCCGCAGCTCCCGCGCGAAGGATCGTCACCCGCATGGGCCGAGACGCGCACGCGCGGCTAGGGTGGAAACCGCTTCAGCGGTTGGAGCTAAAGCCTGGTCCCGGCTTACCGGGACGCGCCCATATGGAGAATGTCGGCGATAGTCTTGACCACGTTACCATGAAAACTAGGCACGAAGAACTGCCCTTGCCGAGCCCGAACCTGGGGCCGATGTGGAAGTTGCCGGGGTTGGTGCCGGCGGCGGGGTATCGGTTACGCCGGGCCGACGTAGCCCGTCGTCCGCATTGCCTCGCCCTCGGCCTGGAGCGGATCCAGGCCCATCGCCCGGAATGTCGCGGCCTCGTCCATCACCATCCGTGCCCGCGCTTCCGCCTGCCGGTCGAGTTCCTCCGGGCTCCAGCCCTTCACCGCCTTCCGGTGATACTGCTTCCAGTGGTCGCGGATCGCTGCCTTCACGCTCAACAGGGTCATCGCCTTGCTCCTCTACCTCCTCCTGCGCTTGTCCAAAGGTCGTCTCGGACGGGTCGTCGGTCAACGACGAAGTGTCGGCCAGGGCGCGTATGCGGGTTTACAGGTCCGGCCGCCGCGACCGGATCGAAGGAATTGGCGACGCCGACCGGATCGATCCGGCCGAGACGACCTGTTGACGGCGGCGCCGACGCCGATAACCTTCGTCTTTGATGCGATTGCATTCGTCTGGTTCGGCACGCGGCGCCGGTGCCGATCTTGGAAATCGGAGTGAACAAGTTCCGCGACGACACCGTGCTGGACCTTAGCGAGAATACCATCGACCGCGTCAGCCTCGCCGAGCTCTCCTCTGACCGGCGCGACGGGAAGCACTCCTAGATCTGAAGCCTGACACTTCAGGCTACTCCTTCAGGTGGTTTCGCCGAGCAAAGTTACCGCCTGACCTTCGATGTGCGCTTCAGATCGGCCAGCTCGTCCTGAAGGATGCGTAGCTCGTTCTGCTCGGCTTCGGCTCGGGTGCGGAGGTACGTGTTCCAGTGCATGTACTTCGGCTTGGCTGGGAATGGCGCAATAATGCCGCCTGACGTCTGGCCGAGACGCTCACGGATCTTGAATGCCTTGAGCAGCTTGCGCTCGCGCGGCGAGGCCAGTTCCGAGCGGTAGCGGCCCTTGGCGCAGATCCGGCAGATGTAGGTTTCGCCATAGAGCAGTTCGCAGCGGCGCCCGCACTGCGGGCAGAGCCACCAGTTGCGCATGCCCCCGAGCGGCCCGCAGGTGCGCACGATCGGGATCCGCACGCCATCGACGATGAGCGCGCCGATATCCTTGCACCAGAATCTGCGGATGTTGCGGGTCGCCTTGCCGTCACAAATCACGTGTCAAAGTCTCCGCTGCGGGTTCCGCGTCTGCTTGTGTCTCTGCTTCGGCTTCCGCCTCCAGCTCGGCGATGCGCGCGGCGATCGGAGGCCACCAGCGCAGGTGCTTGAAGGCCGCATCCACGTCGTAGGCGCCGGGGCGGATGCGATAGAGGCCGAGGAATGCCGGGACGATGTCGTGCGCCGAGCGGATGGCATGGATCGGAATCCCGCAGTGGGCCAGATAGGCGAACAGCATCTCCGCGGGCTCCTCGCCGAAGTAGTCGGTCAGGATGCTGCAGATGAAGGCCTTCTGCTCCTCGGTGGTGTGTTCCGCGAAGGCGGCGGTGGGTACTTGTGCTGTCGCGCTGGGGACTCGCGCTCTGTTCGTCATGATGGTCTCCGTCGAGAATCGCTTGGACAGTTCCGACAGTTCAGACTGCGCTGGTATTGCTGCTCGCGTCGGGAAGCGGAATTGACGCGTCGGGCACGATCGGGGGCGTAGGTCTGCCCTGCTCGAGGATGGCCGATGGAGCGGCAATGGGTGGTCTCCGCGAAGAACTCGGCACTCCTTTCAAGCGCCGAGGAGCAGAGCCTTGCCCGCTCCAGAGAAGAAACGAGCTCACAGGTCCCGGGACAGGTTTCGCTCATCGCCACATCTCCGGGTCAAATGCATCCGTGTTGGGCAGAGCCGTTGCAGGTGAAGGAGGGTGTGGCGGGTTGCCGGACTCTGCGCCGCTCGGACGGGCGGTCGCAGACGGGCCAAGGACACCCCTTATAGGGGGTGTCCGTGTCCGTCCGTCTGCGGCGCGGACATGTCCGCCTGTGTCCGTTGCCTGTCCGCCTTGTCCGTTGCCAACATTTGCTGGTGTTCCGCGTAGGCAGGGAGTTGCCCTCTGAGGGCATGGTTCGGTGAGACATCATGTCGCGTCTCGGCTACGGCCATGTCCGCCTTGTCCGCTCTGACAGCGGCTACCGGCTGTGTGTCTGCCTTGTCCGTTCGGGGTGTGTCCAATCGCCAGACGAAGTCGTCCGAGACGCGGACAAGGTCCTGGGCTATCAGAGCATCGCGGTGTCGCCGGAAGGTCCGCCCCTTGGTCTGCGGGTCATCACTATCTGTCAGGCCGAGGCGGGCCCAATAGGTCCGCCACGTTTTGACTTCGACTACGGGGACGCTGGGCAGGTCAGGCGAGTTGATGATTCTGCCACCCTCGGCCAGCGCATTGGACAGCGCGGACAGTGCGGCCTCCGTCCGTCCGGATGCCCTTCTCCGCTTGTCCGCCTTCTCGATCTCAGCGGGCTCGACCACTGCCGACGTAACCGCGTCGCCGTCCTCATCAAAGCCGAGGAACACGTTCTTGAGGCGGTAGGCAAAGGCGCCGTCGCAGGGCATGTCGCGCTGCTTGCGTGCTCTGGCGATGACGACGCCATCGCTGCGCGTCAGCTCAATCTCGGTGTCCGCCGCCGCGCGCAGGCTGCCCGACCCGCGTGCGCCCTTGGATGCATCCTTGCCACTGTGGTGGATCACCATGACATGTGCACCGGTCTCGACTCGCAGTCGGTCCACGCTGCGGACGAACTGGCCCATGTCCTTCGCGGCATTCTCATCGCCGTTGCCCATGGTGCGTGCCAGCGTGTCCACCACGATCAGCGCAGGCATGGTGTCCATGCTGCTCTTTATGACCTGCAGCAGATGGTCGGCGTCTTCGCTGGTGCAGAGGTCCACCGCCACAGGCAGCAGCAGGAAGTCGCCGCCGTTTCCGATGTGCTCCATCAGCTCAGGGTTCTCGCAGCGGATCGCCTCGACGCGGTTGTGCAGGCCCGTGCCGCCCTCGCCGGCGATGTAGATCACCGGCCCAGCCCATCTCTCCCCTGAGGGGACGCGATGTCCGTGCCAGTCCATCCCGGCCGCGACGTGCATCGCCAGATCCAAGGCAAGGAAGGTCTTGCCGACGTTGCTTTCGCCGTAGAGGACGGACAGCGCGCCGCGATCCAGCCAGCCCTTGACCACGTAGCGCGACGACAGCACCGGGTGAAGGCTATACAGTGGCCGCAGCGCGTGGGCGAGGTCGGCGGGCCGGCCGGAGAGGCGGGATTGCGGGCGGAAGCCAATATCGGCGCGGTTGGCCGCGCTCTGCGCGCCCAAGGTGGCAAAGACGTTCATGCCGCGGCCGTCTCCCGCCGGTCCGCTTCGGCCATTTTGTCGCGGAGGCCCACCTCGCCCGTAGACAGCGCCATGAGCCGCCACCGCTGCGTCGCACGTGCGACGCCCGTGCGCTTCGCCCGCGTTTTTCCCTGCCCGTTTGCCAGCATGTAGACCGCCTCGCCGACGGCGGACCCGTGCGCCTCGCCGAGCTCGTCGAGCAGCAGCAGGGTAGAGTTGCAGGCGCTGGCGATGCCCTCGAGCCCGTTGGTGGTGGCGCGCCAGGTCTGCTCGAGCCGGCTGTCGTCCCACACAGAGCCTGCTGCCCGCAGGATGGTGGACTTCCCACGCGACGAGGCGCCGCGCAGATGCAACCCGCCGCCTTCGGCGCCGAGTGGCTCGAGCACGGGACCCGCGAAGGCCAGAGATACAGCGACCAACATTAGGGGATTGCCCACGCAGAGCGCCGCCACCTGCGAGCGCCAGCCATCCAGGCTGCCCGCGGAGCGCAGGGCAGCCGCAGCAGGTATGGGCGCCTCGCGCTGGAACACGACACGACCCGCACCGAGCACACACCCATTTCCCAGGACGAAGGCGGTGCAGGAGGCGTCGCTCCAGCCCAGCCGTTCGGTCGTCAGGATCCGGACCGGCGGCCGCCATGCCGAAAGTAGTCGCGCCAAGGCGTCGCGGCTTTCCCGGCCGGGCGCCAGAACCAGCCCCATGTCCAGGAGCTCGCCCCGCAGCTCGGCACCGTCTCCCGCCAGCATGCGGGCAGGGAAGGCGCGGAAGTGTGCCTGACCATCGCCGTCGATGACCTTCACGTAAGTCCCCCAGCCGCCGCCGCCGGCATCGCGGGTCAGTCCCAAAACCTGGAGAGGCGAGCAGAACCATTCCCACTTCACGTCACCGCCGCTGCGGACGCAGCGATAGAGACCGTCGGTCCGGAACTGAAACCCGTCGGGCAGCTCGGGACGCTCGGACGTTGTGTTAATCGCGTGCACCATCAGCAGCCCCTCCTTGCGCGCAGGACATCGTTGAAATCGCGCCCATCCGGCGCGGTGCGCAGCCGGACAACCCACCGAAGGCTTGCTGCTCGCTTCCCGAGCGCCTCGGCCGCCGCGCAGCCGGCATCGTCGCCATCAGCCGCGATCAGCAACTCGTGCGGAGGATGCGGCAGGCACAGCCTGGCCATGCCCCCGGCGGACAGCGCCGCCCACACGATCGCCGGACTGCGAAGCAGGCCACATGCAAGGCTCAGCGCGGTCTCGATGCCTTCGGCGACCACGAGCGGCCCTGCGCCGTGGGCCAGGCGCACCGCTCCGCCCGCCACCCTGCCGAGCATGGCCTTGTTCGGCGCCACGTCAGCCTTGCCGCGTCCGTCCAGGCGCAGGTAAGTCCGGTGCACGGCCAGCCGCTCGAGCCCATCGACCCGTGCCACAATAGCCGGCATTCGGCTTGCAGTTGCGCCGTGCCAGCATTCGGGATGATAGCGCAGTGTCTTGGGCAGATCGCCAGTGATGCCGCGCCCGCGCAGGTAGGCCTCTGCAGGCGTGCCCGTAACCGGAACCGCCTCGGTCCAGATGGCCTGCGCCTGCCGCTCTCGCTTCGCGGCCGCGGCTTCATCCGCGGCGTGGCGGCGAACAATCTCGTGAGGATCCGGCGGCGGGAGGCGATCTCGCGCGTCTAGAAGGCCACGGCGGCGCAGCGCGGCCACGATGTCGCGAAAGGCGCAGCCCGCCTTGCAGTGGAGCAACAGCTGTCCGTTGCTACCGTCCGCCAAAGTCATGCTGGGGTTGCGGTCGGCATGCGCGGGACAGCAGGTCAGTCCGTAGCGGCCATGCCACCTGCCGCCGAGCGCTGCGGTCAAGGAGCGCGCATCAGTCACGGCAGCCACCCAGCTGGAGGACTGACGGCGGTCCGACTCTGACCGCGCTCGGCGCCTGAAACTCCGCGCAGTCAGGGCGGCAAACGATCGCTGGCAGTTCCCGTGGGGCCGCGATGTACGGTAATGTGGGGTGGGGGCCCTCGACGGGCTCAACCCGCTCCAATCCATGAAGCTCGGTCATAGCGAATTTCCTTCAGCCTTTCGGGCGGGAGGGCTTTGCGCTAGTCTTCGGAGCATCCACACAGCCGAAACGACCAGCGCCGCTGCCCTTTGCCGGGCGGCGGTTCGGTTTCAGATGGCTTCGGCCCGAGCTGCTTCCCACGCTTCGAGATCAGAGAGCTTCCAGCGGGTACAGCCGGGCGTCAGCGTAATCGGCTGCGGGAAGTTCGGGTCGACCTTGGCCCAGCGCCACACGGTAGACGGGTGGACGTCATAGCGAGCGGCAATCTGGGCGACCGCGATGTAGATGGGGGACATGCAATGCACTCCAACGGGTTGCGTTGGGTGCTAGATTGGCGCACCTAATTGCGCCCTTCATTAGTAAGAACTCGCCCGTGGTCTTACATACGCTCCGGAATGGATCGCTCTCTAAGATCCGACCGACGTGCCCAGATTTTCACGACGCCTTCGTAACTCTGCGGGTGCTGCCGCAGCGCGACGAACGCTGCCGCTACTGCGTGGCAGGCACTCCGAGGTTCGTCGTGGATACCGCTGGTTGCATTCAGGCCCATGCCTTCAACCATAGTGTCAATAAGCCCTACGATTAGGACATCCCGCCATCGGGTTGCTCCTGGATATTTTCCCTTGTAGCGCGGTCGCTTGATCTCGCCGCGGATTGCACTCACAGCCCAAGCGCGCAGCGGTTTGGGGACGGTGGTCTGCTCTTCTATACACTGAGCACGAACCACATTGCAGCATCATGGCTAACAGGATCGTTTTCTACCTCCGCCAGAAGCTCCCGCGCCGCCTGATCTCGGTCTTGTTGGAAATGTATGCTCTTTCCCCGAGCCGCTCGAACTTCAAACCACGCGATCGCGCGCGAGCCTTGGGCAAGTGCTCATAGGCTGCTGACGCCAGTGCCAACGCGTTTTCCCAATCAGGAAGCAACGCGCAACCACAGAGCTCGCAGGACAAAGACCTTTGAGGAAGGCACTCGCAGTCTGGATGTGTGCGGACTTGCTTGATCACGTAATCGACGGCACAGGAGAAGCATCCACGATACGGATGATCACATGAGCATGGCTTATATCGGGCCATTATCTCTCTCCCGGTGCACGGGAGTCGCCGGTCCGAGATTTCAAGAACTCGGCCCATGCCACCATCATCGCGCGGCGTTTTTCCACCATGTCGCCGCGCCTGTAGGAGGCCTCCACCGCGCTTGCCATGCGATGCGCCAGCGCGACTTCGGCCATGTCGCCGGGATAGTCCGTGCGCTCGGCCACCCAGTCGCGGAAGGTCGAGCGCAGCCCATGCGGCACCGCGGGGCGCTTGCTAACGCGGTCCACGAAGCCCGTGCCACCAGCGTCCACATCCGCCTGATGCAGCCGCTTCATGGCCGCGCTCAGAGTCATGTCGGACAACTCGCCCCCGCGCGCCGCCGGGAACACCTGCGGATTGTCTGCAAAGCGCGGCAGGGCGTTCAGCAGTGCCACCGCGTCCGGCGTCAGCGGCACGCGATGCTCACGTTCCATCTTCATCCGTACCGCCGGGACAATCCAAAGCCCTGCCTCGAAGTCGATCTCATCCCAGAGCGCGCCCCGCACTTCCTGTGAGCGGGCGGCTGTCAAGGCGGCAAACTCCAGCGCCCGCGCGCCCATGCCCTCGCGCTGGCGCAGCGCCGCGAACCAGCGCGGTGCATCGTCGATCTGCACCGCCGGTTGATTGCCCACCTTCGCCACCTTGGAGGGGGCGGGCAGCAACTCCTTCAGGTTGCCGGCCCAGCGCGCCGGGTTATCGCCCGCGCGGTGCCCGGCCACCGTGGCCCAGGACAGGACCGCCTCAATGCGCCCGCGAAGGCGGGATGCGGTTTCGGTCTTGCTCTGCCAGAGGGGTTCCAGCACCCGCAGTACGTCCTGCGTGCCGATGTCCTGAACCAGCATGGGGCCCAGGTCCGGCAGCGCGTAGCTGTTGAGCGTGTTGCGCCATTGCTGGCGATGTTTGGGGTTGCGGAAGGCTTCCAGCTTTGTGGCAAGATAGCGCTCCACGGCCTCCGCAAAGGACAGGCCCCGATGCTGGGCCGCGACCAGGGCGGCCTTCGCGGCCTTGCGATCCTCCACGGGGTCGATGCCGCTCCGGATCTTGTCCTTGGCATCGCGCGCCCGGTCGCGGGCCATGGCCAAGGTCACATCGGGATAGCCGCCCAAGCCAATTTCGCGGCGCTTCGCTCCGACCTGCACCCGCAACAGCCATGTGCGTCCGCCGCTCGGGGTAATCTGCAGCACCAGCCCGGCGACCCCGCCCACATTGAATGTCACGTTCCGGCCCTTGCCCGGATGCTGCAGCCGCTTCACGTCTAGTGCCGTGAGTTCCTTGGCTAGACGCGGCATATGACACCCTGACTAATACCCTCCAACAAGGATGCGACAGGACGCGAGTGATTGCAATGCCACACAGCGGAAGCTGTGCCTAAGCGCTTGAGGGAAAGCCACTTGTGCGACCGATTGCGCCTGATAGCAAAGAAAAATGGCGGGCACCGCCTCCGCCATTTTCTTAGGATCACGGCTCGACGACAGTCCCTGATCTGGAAAAATATCAGCATAAACAAGCCTCAACTCTGTGTTGGCAGCTTGACGACCCCGGTTCGTCCCTGAATAAATGTGGGGACGATGACTGATGACTGATGTTCCGAGTCCTGTTCCCGGACGAAAGGCCAGCGCGCCCCACTACGAGAAGAGGCTCAAGGCCGCGTTCGTGAAGAGCGCACCGCCCGGCCGACACACTGACGGTGGCGGCTTGTATCTGGAAGTCCATCCGACCGGGGCAAGGCGCTGGCTGTTGCGCATCGTCATTAAGGGCAGACGGCGCGACCTTGGACTTGGCTCCGCCTCGGTAGTCTCCCTTGCCGATGCGCGCGCGAAGGCTCACGAGTTCCGCCAGATTGCCCGGACGGGTGGCGATCCGACCGTCCGGCGAGTTGAGCCAAAGTCCATCCCTTTCCGGGCTCTCGCGGCCGAGGTTCATCGGACTCACATCAAGAGCACGAGCCGAAACGGCAAGCATGTCGATCAATGGCTGAACACGCTCGCCACCTATGCCTTCCCGACGATTGGCGATCTCGGAGTCAATGACATCACGCGCAACGACATCATCACAGTCATGACGCCGATCTGGATCGCCAAGCAGGAAACCGCCCGGCGCGTCCTTCAACGCCTCCAGGTCGTCTTCGAGTGGGCCATCGTGAAGGGCCATCGGACGCAAGGGAACCCAGTTGATGGCGTTCGCCTTGCGCTTCCGCGCCAGAGGAAAGCCGTCAAGAACTTCGCGGCCATCCCGTGGGAAGAAACCGCCGACCTGATGCGGCGGCTCGAACAGGTGCCGGGCGTTGGCGCGCTTGCTCTTCGCTTCACGATCCTGACGGCGCTGCGCTCCGGCCCCGTGCGCAAAGCGACATGGGAACAGTTCTCGCCCGACCTTGATCGCTGGACGATCCCGGCGGAGAACATGAAGGGCGACCGGGTGTTTGAGGTGCCGCTGCCGCTCGCAGCGATGGAAATTCTCCGGGAACTTGAAAAGCGGCGGTCCGACGCTTCGCCGTTCGTGTTTGCCTCGCCAAGCAAGCCGAAACAGCCCATCTCAGAGAACACGATGGCGAAGGTCCTTCATGGATTCTATCCCGACGCGACGGTTCATGGTATGCGCAGCGCGTTCCGAGACTGGGCAGAGACTTTCGCTGAGGCTCGGGACAAGGTGAAGGAATACGCCTTTTCCCATATCAACCAGAACAAGACCGAGTCGGCTTACTTGCGAACGATCTACTGGAACGAACGTGAGGAGCTGATCGAAGTCTGGGGGCTCTGGGCCACGGGTGCCAGTGGCACTTACGCGGATATTCTCAACCAGTTCCGGAAGGAGCGGTTTGAGGAGGTCGGTGAGGCGGCCAGCGCGTAGGTTGCGGCCGCGCAACGGGGCAGATGTTTGGCGACGGACCGGATGGTGAAGGGTGTTGCTCTGGCTTAAGGCTGTTTCTCACTGAAGGTATGGGGATGAGCGGCCATGAGGTTGAACTGGAATGAGATTCGCGCCCGCGCTGCTGCGTTTGCGGAGGAGTGGGCCGGCGAGGGCTACGAGAAAGGGCAGACTCAGCTTTTCTATCGCGATTTTTTTGATGTTTTTGGGGTTCCCATTCGCAAGGTCGCCTCGTTTGAGGAGCCGGTGAGGAAACTCGGCGATAAGGCCGGTTTCATCGACCTCTTCTGGAAGGGCGTCCTGCTCGTAGAACAGAAGAGCATCGGACGCGATCTTGTGATCTATTCAAGGACCCTCTGCGTATTCCAGACTTCACCTCCGGAATGCGTGAAAGGTTGCTTGAAGCCTGCCGCTTCGATGGTCTGGCATATCTCCCGCAATCTTTGGCTCGCTATTTCAGTCGGTCATGAGCGCGAAGGAGCGCCGCGCCTCCGGGGCGCACTACACGACCGAAAAGAACATCATGAAGGTCATCGAGCCGTTGTTCCTCGATGACCTTCGAGCCGAGTTCGCGCGGCTCAGAGCGCGAAAGGACAGCCGTCGCCGGGTAGAGCTGCAAGCCTTCCATAACCGGCTGTCGAAGCTGACCTTCTTCGACCCGGCCTGTGGTTGTGGCAACTTCCTTGTCATCGCCTACCGCGAGCTGCGCCAGCTTGAACAGGAGCTTCTTCTGGAGCTGCGCGCCTACCGGGAGGATGATCGAACGATGGAGCTGGACGCGGCCGACCTGAGCAAGGTCGATGTAGGCCAGTTCTACGGGATCGAGATTGGTGAGTTCGCCTCGCGTATTGCCGAGACCGCGATGTGGATGATGGACCACATCATGAATACCCGGCTGAGTCTGGCGTTCGGACAATCATACAGTCGTATTCCATTGCGGCAGTCGCCGCACATCCTCCATGCTGATGCGCTGGAAACCGATTGGGCGACTCTGCTGCCGCCTGAGCGCTGCTCGTTCATTCTCGGCAATCCGCCCTTCATAGGGTCGAAGTATCAATCTCATGAGCAGCGCGCACAGGTGCGCAGAATTGCTACACTCGGCAAATCGGGAGGGACTCTTGATTTTGTGGCGGCTTGGTTTATTCTTGCTGGCCGTTATGCGAAGGCAAGAAAAATACGCATTGGATTTGTCTCAACAAACTCGCTTACGCAGGGCGAGCAGGTAGCCCAGCTTTGGCCTATCCTTTTCAACCAATGTAGGTTAGAAATCGCCTTTGCGCATCGGACATTCGCTTGGGGCTCCGATGCGCGCGGAAAAGCCCGCGTGCATGTTGTCATTCTCGGTCTCGATCCTGCTGGCGGCGTTGCAAAAGAAAAGCGGCTATTCTCATACGATGATCTCAATGGCGACCCTGTCGAAAGCCGCCATTCTGCCTTGTCTCCCTATCTTTTCGACGCAAGCAGGCTTAATGATCCGCACTTGGTGGTCCGCGAGGCCTTTAAGCCCCTTAATTCACTACCAACAATCATTAGCGGATCACAACCTATTGATGGAGGGTTCTTAATATTCAACAAGGAGGAGAGAACAGCTTTCCTTGCTCTGGAACCCGCGGCGAAGCGATACATGCGCCCATTCATTGGCACAGAAGAGCTTCTGTACGATTCCGAACGCTCGATTTTGGCACTTCAATCCGCGACGCCGGCTGAGCTGAAGGCCATGCCGCGAGTTGTCGAAAGGTTGCGTGCCGTGAAGGCCTCCCGCCTGAGAAGCAAGAGGCCGAGCACGCTTGCCATCGCAGAAAAGCCTACGAAGTTCAATGTTGAGACCATCCCGGACAAACCCTTCTTGGTGATTCCCGAAGTTAGCTCGGAGCGCCGGGATTACATTCCGATTGCGCGGCTGAAACCCCCGGCGATCCCGAGCAATAAAATTCAAATCCTCCCGGGCGCAACAAAGCCGCTATTCGCATTGCTTACTTCTGCCATGCATATGGCTTGGGTCCGCTATATTGGGGGGCGTCTGGAAAGTAGATACCAATATGGAATTGGGGTTGTTTATCATACCTTCCCGCCACCGCCTGCGAGCGCTGACATGTCTAAGCTGACGTCATTAGCAGAGGCGGTTCTCGTCGCGCGCGCCTCGTATCCTGACTCAACGCTTGCGGACCTCTATGATCCCGATTTGATGCCGCTTGATCTCCGTCGCGCTCATCAGGCGCTCGACCGAGCGGTTGATCGCCTCTACGCACCCAAGGGCTTCACCAGCGACCGGGAAAGGGCGGAACACCTCTTCGGGCTCTACGAGAAGATGATTGCGCCCCTGACGGCCGCACCGAAGCCGAAGCGGAGAGGGGCGCGAGTCTCAGCCTGATCCGGGGAACTGCTATTCTGCTATCTGGCACGCTCCGGCGGCCGACGCTCCTTCTCGGGCGTCGGCTCGTCGGCGTCGGCCATCCTGGCCGACGCGGCCCTCGACGCCGCGGCCAGCCGGGCGCGAAGGGTGTCGCGGATCATCATCAACTCAGCAAGCAGACGGCGGACGCGACGGCGGCGGACAGGACCGACGACACAGAAAGGAGGAGCCACAGGCGAGGAGGAGGAGCCTGCTCGGGTTGGCGAAACGGCGGGCTGCTTGGACCGTCCGGGTCCGCTCCAGCAGTTCGGAAAGGCGGGACTCGGCCTTCGTCTGCGCCTTCGTCAGGTCGGCCATCAGCGACGAAAGGCGGCGCTGCTGGTCGAGCATCTGCGCGACCCCTCCCACGGTCCGATCCGCATACAGGGCGGCCTTCTCGGCGCTCGTGCGGGTCGCGGTCATCGCGGCTTCCCAATCCATCGGGTTGGTTGCCATGTGTCTCCTCCTCTTTCAGTTGGTTGATCTCGCAGATGATCTTGTTTGCGGCGCTTCGGGTCTGCCCGGCGTCGATCCTGCGCCATGCCGGCTTTGCCGCAGGGACCGCGCCGCGCGCGGCCATCTGGCGCGCGCCGGGCCCTTCATGGATGGTAGGAATGCGGTCGATGCCCCGCGCCTCGTTGGACAGTTCCGAGATGAGCGAGGACGCGCCATAGCCCCAGGCAGTCATCCTCTCGTTGTGGATGCGCGCCCACAGGGCCGCAGCAGCCTCCACAGCGCCCTTCCGGGCCATGCCCATGACGCTCCGGGGGCGTCCCCGTCCCCCTGACTTCTCGAAGGCGTCGAACGCGACGAGGTGGAAGTGAGGATTACTTCGGTCGTTGCCTTTCTTGTCGTGGATCGCTCCGACATAGCTGGCCGTTCCGTGGGTAAGCGCCTCGGCAAAAGCCCGCGTCAGCTCGACCCGCTGCTCCGGGGTGGCCTCAACGGGCAAGGCGATGATGAAGCGTACTGCGACCCGCCCCCTGCGCTTCGTGGCGGCATCCTCTGCGACCCGCGCTACCTCGGCATCGGTGCCGACGATCCGGCTCCGCAGCACTTCGCGGGCAGCCGAACTGCGAGTGATTTAGCGCAGGTGTGCCGCTGTTTGACCCGGAACAGCTGCGCGCTCTTCGGCCCGCCTCTTGTCCGAGAATGTTCTGACCGAGTGTCGCAGTGAAAACAGAGCCATGTGTCGCATTTGAGAGTGAGGACAAAATCACTATTTTGTCCGTTGTGCGCCTTCAAAAAGGAGATAGGGAAATGCACCGACGATCTGAAATTGAGCGATCAGCAATGATGTTGATGATGATGGCGATCACGCACATCCGCGTCTTCAAGCTCGCACCTTACCACGGACGAGACTTCACTGACGCTCAATTGGTGAAGGTGTCGGAAGGGGTGCTGGACCACCTTGAGCACCAGCTTCAAGCCATCACCCCGCAGAAGCACAAGAAGGCGGTTGCGGGTAGCGACTCAGGCGACCCTCAAACCCGAGAACATGGGGCCAACCCGACGCGAAAAAAAGTTTGCTCAAAAGTTTCCGAGGTCCGCTGAAAAACTCCAAGTCCTTCTCGAACCCGCTACAAACCGAAAGGACGGAAAATGGTTCAGCACACGAAGCCCGCCTCGTTCGCGGAAACGCTCATTGAGCAAGAGACGGTTGGCTCCGGCCAGTTATTAGATGATGCGCAGCGGATTGGCTGGCAGAAACTCCAGCTCCTGAAATCGGGGGATTCATGCCCGATTGGGTTTCCCGTTCATGCTCTCGGAAACACCGGCGCGGCTGCGGCCGGGGCGATCCATGCTCTCACGCAGGCCCCGATGGGCATTTGTGCCCAGAGCACCCTCGGCGCCATGTCGGCCGTGAGCGCCTTGAGTGGAGACGTCGAAACCATCATGGGCAGCCCGATGCCGCTTGCCGTGATGCTGTCCACCATCGCCCTGAGCGGCGAACGCAAGAGCACCGCAGACGACCGGGCAACAGGGGGCATCCGGTTCTTCGAACGGAAGCTGGGAAAGCAGCTCGCAGAGGAGGCAGAAGTCCTCCATTCGGTGCCCGAGCCGAAGTCCCGGAAGCGCCGCAAGGAGCCCGAGGAGCCGCATAGGATTGCCAAGATTATCTGCTCTGAGCCGACCGTTGAAGGTCTAATCAGTCATATGAAGAACGGTCCGGGCACGGCTTTTCTTGCCAACGATGACGCTGCCGGCTTCTTCGGCGGGCACGCGATGAAACCCGAGAACCGCAAGAAAACAATTAGCTTCTTCGCGCACTTGTTCAGTGGGACTCCATACGGGCGACCGCGGGCGAATGGCGCTGGAGACTACATCGAGGGCATTCCTTTGGCGGCTCACCTGATGTTCCAGCCTTATATGCTCTCGTCGATCTATGGCGATCGTGAATTGCTGGAACAGGGCATTCTTCCCCGCATTCTTCCGGCGTTCCCGCCTTCCACAATGGGCACCCGCTACTTCGCTCCACCCGATCCGAAGGACAAGGCGACTGTGGAAGCCTTCGCTCTCCGCTGCGTTGAACTGCTGGAATTTTTCGGTCTCGCAAGGCAAACCTTCGTGCCTGGAAATGACTTTTTGGCGCATCCCCGCCCTGTTTTGCGCCTTTCCAAGGATGCGCTCGAAGTTCTGGTCGAGTTCTATAATGAGATTGAGAGCGAAATCGGGAATGGCGGGAAGTATCATCGTATCTGTTCTTTCGCATCTCGCGCCACTGAGAACGCCACTCGGCTGGCGGGGATTGGAACGCTCTTTGACGACGAGACGGCCTCGGAAGTATGTGAGGCGGCCGCGCGCAATGGCTGCGAACTGATGCGTTTCTATCTTGCGTCTTTCGAGCACATCACGCGGGTAGCCGGAGAAGGCCGCCATAACGCGCACGCCGAAGAGCTGGGGCGATGGCTCTACGGGAACCTTAAACCGGGGCAGACGGCTCATCATGACAATCAGGTCGCGCAGATGGGTCCGGCGGCTTTCCGCAATCATGCGGTGCGTAGGGCTGCGCTGGACACCTTGGCCTCCTCCGGCTGGATCAGGTTCCTTCCTCCGGGGACGGTTGTGGATGGCTCACCGCGCCAGCTTGCTTACGAACTCCACCCGAACCTCAAGACTCTGATCTGACCTTGGCCCGCTGCTTGATGCGGCGGGCCACCCTTCGAATAGCAGAGTAGCAGCTCCAGAGCCTCGCGGCACAGCGGTCGCGAGGCGAGCATCTAAGCCGGTCCAGAGAAACAAAGACGACCTTCCGGCTGTGGGGGAAAATGTGGGGGCAAGTTGGTGAAGTAGAAAAATATGTAATAAATACAGTAAAATACGAGTTATATTCGTAGGACACCGCCTCCGCCACTTACTTTGTCGATCCTGTTGATTTTCTTGGGTCTGTTTTCGAGATCGTGCGTCCGGGTAGCAGATGAGGTAGCGGCCGGTCGCACGAAGGGTCCTTCAGAGGTGGAGTCCGTCGTTCCCGCCACGCGATATATGGCAGTCGCCAAGGGTTTGAAGGGCCGCCTAGGGCGCGGACTCAATTGCGCGCAGCCAAATCCTTGCGGAGGCGAGGGCGACGGCGGCAAGGAAGTTGGTTGCGTGCTTTTCGAAGCGCGTGGCGATGCGGCGGAACTGCTTGAGTTTGCAGAAGAAGCGCTCGATC
>NZ_WKKA01000049.1 GCF_009674885.1 Paracoccus sp. S-4012 | reverse complement strand
ATGGCGAAAGCAAAGTTCGAACGCACGAAGCCGCATGTGAACATCGGCACGATCGGTCACGTTGACCACGGCAAGACGACGCTGACGGCGGCGATCACGAAGTATTTCGGCGACTTCAAGGGCTACGACCAGATCGACAACGCCCCCGAGGAGAAGGCGCGCGGCATCACCATCTCGACCACGCATGTGGAATACGAGACCCCGACCCGGCACTACGCCCATGTCGACTGCCCCGGCCACGCCGACTACGTCAAGAACATGATCACCGGCGCGGCGCAGATGGACGGCGCGATCCTCGTGGTGAACGCCGCCGACGGCCCGATGCCGCAGACCCGCGAGCACATCCTGCTCGGCCGCCAGGTCGGCATCCCGTTCATGGTGGTCTACCTCAACAAGGTCGACCAGGTGGATGACGAGGAGCTGCTGGAGCTGGTCGAGATGGAGGTGCGCGAGCTGCTGTCCTCCTACGAATATCCCGGCGACGACATCCCGATCGTCAAGGGCTCGGCGCTGGCCGCGCTCGAGGGCCGCGACAAGGAGATCGGCGAGGACTCGATCCGCGCGCTGATGGCCGCGGTGGACGAATACATCCCGACGCCCGAGCGGGCCGTGGACCTGCCGTTCCTGATGCCGATCGAGGACGTGTTCTCGATCTCGGGCCGCGGCACCGTGGTCACCGGCCGGGTCGAGCGCGGCGCGGTGAACGTGGGTGACGAGCTCGAGATCGTGGGCATCCGCCCGACGAAGAAGACGATCTGCACCGGCGTCGAGATGTTCCGCAAGCTGCTCGACCGCGGCGAGGCCGGCGACAACATCGGCGCGCTGCTGCGCGGCATCGACCGCGACGGCGTCGAGCGCGGGCAGGTGCTGGC
>NZ_WKKA01000048.1 GCF_009674885.1 Paracoccus sp. S-4012 | reverse complement strand
CACAAGCGCGCCGGGCACTTGAGCAATCCGTGAGCTCCGCGCCCGGCGCGCTTGCCCAACCCGAAACCGACCAATACCAAGTCCAAGGACTCTCGTCATGATCGAGGGACCCCGGGGGGGCAGGTCAGCCGTCCTTCTTGCCTCTGACGAAGCGGCTTACATGACGGGAGCAGAGCTGACGATCGACGGCGGTATTCTGGCGGGGTCAGCAGCATCGCCGGGAGGCTGAATGATACAGTGGCGGCAGGGCTCTCGCCGTTCCTATCTCTTACCGCAATGTCCGCTTGGTCCGCATAGCGGATCTCGCAGGCACCAAGCTGTCCCCCAGCGGCCAACGTCCGCTTCGGTGAAGCTACGGCGCCGCACGGTCACCGGCCTGACCGTCCGCTTGGGGCCGAAAGCGGCAGGATCATTGATGTGTTGGAGCCTCGGCGCGTGCGTCGCGCCAATACTCCATGTCAGGCAGCGCGTAGCCGCGAGTTCGAGGCGTTTGCCTCGAGACTCGTGAATCGGCACGCTCCCGCGTGGCCACGCCTGATCCAGGCCGCGACGAGCTGAAATCCCGATTGCGGCCATTCCCGCGGCGTTTCGAACTGCAGAAACTCGGCGATCCAGAAGCCGGCGTTGTGGATCGATCGTAGCCGAGCCTTGGTGGTGAGATTGGGGAGTGGCGCCACGAAAACGATATTGTCCGCAGATTTCATTGCTTGGACCATGAATTCGGCCAAGCGGGACCATGGCGGGTTGGTGACGATCCAGTCCGCTCGACCTTTCCAGGCCAGGAAATCGCTCCCATCCGTGATCTCGCACCAGTCTTTGGCGAGGTGACTGGGGAAATGGTCGTAGAACGCGCCATCGCCTCTCGCAGGGTCCAGGATCAGCCCGTGCATCTGCGGCGCGAAGTGTCCGCAGATGGCCCGCGCCAAGGCAGGGGGAGTCATGACGCGGTCTCGCTCCGGGG
>NZ_WKKA01000047.1 GCF_009674885.1 Paracoccus sp. S-4012 | reverse complement strand
CTTCTGCAAACTCAAGCAGTTCCGCCGCATCGCCACGCGCTTCGAAAAGCACGCAACCAACTTCCTTGCCGCCGTCGCCCTCGCCTCCGCAAGGATTTGGCTGCGCGCAATTGAGTCCGCGCCCTAGCCGACGGCCGGCGTCTCGCCGTGCGCGTAGCCCAGATGTTCCGTCAACTCGGCGCCCAGCATCCTCTGCATCAGGGCCCGCTTCAGCTCCGTCACCAGTCCCGCTTCGCCCACCCGGTCCTCAGGCCGCTCGCAGCCCTTCAACAGCTCGTCGAACACCTCGGCAGTGATCGTCATCGTCCATGCCTCCGTTTGCTTCAGCATGGACCGGCACACTTACACAGAAGATCGACGCTCCCGCAGATAGCAGCGCTGACCGCGGGAGAACGGGCCCGCCGCCCTGGGTCCTGCCGCTGGTGAATGTCTGGCGCTTCGAGCGGTAGCCGCGTGCCGCGGCAGCCTGCTCCAGGGCTCCCAGGCAACCCAGCTCGTCATAGAGCCGGAAGAGCTTGCGCACGAGTTCCGCCTCGGCCTCGTTGACCACCAGCTTGCGACAAGGTCGCGCCTCCAAGCAAAAGGCATGTGGATGCGCGGCATCCTCCCGCTCGGTTATGACCGCCATCCCGATCCCATGCCCCGGGAAAACCCGAAACCGAACCGCGCTCGGCGGCGACCCGAGACGAGCGGGAGAAAACGGCGAGATGAGGTCAAAGGTCATGACCTGCCCCCCCGGCGTCCCTCGATCATGACGAGAGTCCTTGGACTTGGTATTGGTGGGTTTCGGGTTGGGCAAGCGCGCCGGGCGCGGAGCTCACGGATTGCTCAAGTGCCCGGCGCTCTTGTGACGGGGCCATTCCGCCGAGCGAGGAATGCGGCCTGACATGGTTGTACAACTCAATTACAGAACGCCCACGGGACCGAGGAGCGCGAAGTGCTCTACCCGTGGCACCCTTGGGC
>NZ_WKKA01000046.1 GCF_009674885.1 Paracoccus sp. S-4012 | reverse complement strand
GAGAACCTCGGCTCGACCGTGCCCGCCTTCAGATACTTCCTGATCGTGTTGCGCGACAGCCCGGTCCGACGCGCGATCTCGCGGATCGGCAGCTTCTCTCGCAAGGCCATGCGGCGGATGACGTTCAAAAGTCCCATGTGGATCACTCCGATGCCCCCCGTCGCTCATCGCGCTCGGGGGAAGGGTCACATGGGCCAAATCTCAGTGGAAATCAGGCGCCAACCCGGGTCAGTTCCAGGTGGAAATCGACACCCTCCCGGATCGCCGCGGCTGGTTCCATGGCTACACGACGGCCCACCAGATCGGATGCGAAGCCCTGGAGCGCCTGGGAGTTGCCAGGGAAGTAGATTGGGGCGCCGTCCCGCTGGGGAAGCCCCGCCCGCCGCGGGCTCTCCGGTGGGATGACGCCTCCGTTGCCGTGCTATGGCTCGCAGAGCAGAACGGCGGCATTCGTTTCCATCCGAACCGCCGCCCGAACATCCTGCCGGCAGACGGTGCCGGCGCGTCTCATGCACGAGATGATGTCAGGGAAATGCTGCTGATGATGGGGATCGTTGACGGGCACCGCTGGTCGACCGACGCCGAAACGGTGATGTGGCGGGCGGCGCCGTGGAATGGCGGCGCCTCGTTCGAGCAGGATCCGCGTTTCATCGCTGCCGCCGAGAATGCAATCGCGGAACTGCCGTCAGCTGTCGAGGATTAGATTGTTCGGAGTCGAGCGCAATTCGCCGACCATGCCGGCGCCGACGTCTTGTTTCGGAACGAGACGGACTGGCTCGTTTTTCGCGGCTGGCGGCTGAGTGACGGTTGGCTTACGGAACGAGGGCGGGCGGCCGCGCTCGAGATCTTCCACGACCCGGTCGGGATGACCGTTTCGGCAAAGATCGTCCGCGCTCTCGGACTCGGCTGACGGTCACGTCCGTCAACGTGGTGTAAATCGTGAGATGGCCTGAGATCATGATCAGGCGGCCTTGGCCGTGATGCTGAGGATGGGGTCGATCTCCTCCTTGTCGATCTGGGCGAAGGCCTCGACCATCA
>NZ_WKKA01000045.1 GCF_009674885.1 Paracoccus sp. S-4012 | reverse complement strand
AGCGCCGGGCCGACGTGGTCGGGATCTTCCCCAACGAGGCCTCGATCATGCGCCTGATCGGCGCGGTCCTGTTCGAGCAGAACGACGAATGGCAGACCTCGAGCCGCTACATGATGGTCGAGGCCTTTGCCCAGATCGACAAGGAGGAGATCGACCCCATCCTCAGCATCACGGCCAAGGCCGCCTGATCATGATCTCAGGCCATCTCACGATTTACACCACGTTGACGGACGTGACCCGAGAAAACCGCGCGAAACGTCAGAGGCTGCCGGACAGCGGTCAATCAGTCCGCCATCATGTTCGACGACCGCTTCAACCCGCTCGGCGGCGGAAGGCGGTCAGATCGAAACGGGCCGAAAGCCCATCCACGGAATGTCGGACATTCCCGGCGGCAGGCTGAGGCGCACCACGATCTGGCGCGCTACCACCAGCTCGACGCGGTCCGCAGCGTGGTCGGGCCACGCCCGAACGCATGACTCCGGCCAGAACTACCTGCTCCAGCACTCGGCGAGTTCCGCAAAGTCGAACTCCATCGCCTGGACCGCACATCAGCTGGCAACGCGCCACAACGGAGAGGACCGTCCGGTCAGCGACTCCGCCACCGTCGTGGCGGACCGAAAGGTTCTCGACCATCAGTTGCAGAAGACGATCAGGACGTTGGCTACCACACGAGGTTTCTTCGTTCCTCGACGGCCCTCGCGCCAGCTGAAGGACGCGATCCATGCCCGGTCTTAGCAGGCTGCTGAAGAAGTCGGCCATCGCGCGGTCTGAGGAACATGATTCATTCTCCGCACGGCTACGGCGGGGGTGATGATGGCGCGGCACGGACGAGACGAGCAGGTCGGTGTTCAGCTATGTCGATCTGGAGGCGCGCATCCCGGCGCGGCATCCGTTGCGCAAGATCAGGCAGGTGGTGAATGACGCGCTGACTGAACCGCACCGGGTTTCCCGGAGGCCGGTTTGTCTTAGCTACGCGGCCATGGCCGGGGTTTCCCTGGCGGCGTAGAGGTTCGCTCCGGCTTGAGCGGGCGGGATGCTCCCGATCGGCTCGAGAAGACGGCGGTGTTGAACCAGTCGACCCATTCGAGGGTGGCGTATTCGACGGCCCCAAGGCTGCGCCAGGGTCCAGGTCGGTGGATCACCTCGGCTTTTGAACAGGCCGTTGATCGTCTCGGCCAGAGCGTTGTCGTAGCGGTCGCCGACGCTGCCGACCGACGGCTCGACCCCTGCTTCGGCCAGACGTTTCGTGTAGCGGATCGACAGGTATTGGGCGGATTCAACCGGTCGACGCAACAGCATCGATTTTAGCACCCTTGAGAACCTGGTCGAGGGCTTCCGCGGGTGTTTTCCAACCGAGCGTCCCGCGAGGCCTTGTGTTGAGAGCATGAGCGACAGC
>NZ_WKKA01000044.1 GCF_009674885.1 Paracoccus sp. S-4012 | reverse complement strand
CGTTGATCCGGTTTGCCAGATCGTTCCCGGTCCCGTTGATGTTGCCCGTTCCCGTCAGAGTCAGGTTCTCGACATTGGCGGTCAGTGCATAGGAAACGGAGGCACGCACCAAGTCGGTTCCCCCATTGCGTCCTTCGTTGACCTGGTCTCCGACGTTGTCGACGATATAGATATCATCACCGGCGCCACCGTTCAGCGTGTCGGCACCGAGACCGCCGTCCAGCAGGTTGTTTCCGGCGTTGCCGTTGATCCGGTTCGCCAGCCCATTCCCGGTGCCGTTGATGTTGCCCGTTCCAGTCAGAGTCAGGTTCTCGACATTGGCGGTCAGTGCATAGGAAATGGAGGTACGCACCAGGTCGGTTCCCCCATTGTGTCCTTCGTTGACCTGGTCTCCGACGTTGTCAACGATATAGATGTCGTCGCCGGCGCCACCGTTCAGCGTATCGGCACCGAGACCGCCGTTAAGAGTGTCTGCTCCGCCGGCTCCGTCGAGACGATCTGCCCCCGCCCCACCATACATACTTTCGGCATGATCACGTCCCTGCAAATGATCTGCGCCCGCCGTTCCAAAAATATCATCATCAACAACCGTGAACCGGCCAGTTGAAAGTGGAGCATACCCCCTTGCAGCATCCAGGTTGTTTTCGTAGACGCGTATCTCGAAGATTTCGTCGTCTTCTTGTATGGCATCCGCGTTTAGGGTGACGCTAAAGTATCCATTTGGCTCGACGCCCACGAAACTCGAGAGGGCGAATTGATCTGCCGGCTCCCCGCCCACTCTGTTCGACCAGAAACTGTCCCAGAAATCCCCTGTCTGCCCGGTTATTGGCACCACTTGCACGTAGACAGTTCGATATTGAACGGGGTATTGCTGAATGACAAATGTGATCGTCCGTCCGGCTCCGTCACTTCCTGAAGCCACGGTGCCTTCTACGATATCCTCTCCTGCCGAGCTCCAGATTGTGAACCCATTGCCATTGCCAATAATGCTCATTTACCATCCCTGCTTCTTCATCTTAAAGTATATGGTGTTAGCGCCCTGCGGTCTCGAGAGCTGCAGGCTTCTCCGTCACGCGGTTGAGGAGAGGCACCTAAACAACATCAAGTTAATTACTGCAGCCCTAGAGAGAGGTGACCAGTGTCGCTTGTGTGCGACGTCGCGTTCTATGGTCGCTTGCCACTGGGAAAATCGCAGGCTGCATCTCTGTTCGTGGCCGACGTTTGTATCGCTGCAACTCTGTGCTTGCTTTCGTCAGAGCAGGAAATCGTTGGCATGGAGTGTAAGATTCCCGATTAGACTGATGGAAAAGTCTGCGCGGCCATCCCCATCCACATCTCCGGAAATGTTGGTGACCATACCAACGCGATCATATCGCAGCTCACCAGCATTGCCGCTGAAGCCGACCTCGCCGAT
>NZ_WKKA01000043.1 GCF_009674885.1 Paracoccus sp. S-4012 | reverse complement strand
GGCGGATTCAACCGGTCGTCGCAACGGCCTGAACCAGGAGGTTGCGATGAATACCCACAAGCGTCGTTCTGACAAATCGACCCGACGCAAATTGCGCTCGCCTGGGCGACCACCAGTCTGGCAGCGTAAGAATCTCTGCCGGTTCTGGTTGGCGGTGGCGTCGGGGCGCTCCAGCGAGGACGCCGCCGTCGACGCCGGCGTTTCGGCACCTGTGGGCGTGCGATGGTTTCGGAGTGCAGGGGGAGTGCCACCAACTCATCTGGCGCCATCGGCGGGGCCAACAAGCGGGCGCTATCTGACCTTCCCGGAGCGCGAGGACATTGCGATCGAACGTGCTAAGGGCACCGGGATCCGGGCCATCGCGCGCAAGCTTGGAAGGGCACCGAGCACGATTTCGCGTGAGCTGCGCCGCAACGCGGCCACGCGAGGGGGCAGTCTCGACTATCGCGCCAGCACCGCACAGTGGCATGCTGATCGGGCCGCCCCGGCGTCCCCGACCGGGCAAGCTCGTCGCCCATCGGGTGCTGCGCGACTACGTTCACGACCGGCTTGTCGGAATGATCACTGACGCAGGTGGGATCGGTTTCAGCGGTCCGAATGTGGTATGGAAAGGGCGCCGGGCAGTTCATCGCCAGAGCCGGCGCTGGTCGACCGCCTGGAGCCCGGAGCAGATCGCGAATCGGCTTCGGGTCGACTTCCCCGAGGATCCGACCATGCGCATCAGCCACGAGGCGATCTATCAGGCCCTCTACATCCAGGGCCGCGGAGCCCTGCGTCGAGAGCTCACGGCTTGTCTGCGTTCCGGCCGAGCTCTGCGCCTGCCTCGTGAACGCGCCAGGACCCGCGGCAAGTCCTTCATCTCCGAGGCGATCATGATCAGCGAACGGCCGCGGGAGATCGGCGACCGTGCCGTGCCGGGGCACTGGGAGGGCGATCTCATTCTCGGCCTCGGCAGTTCCGCCATCGGCACCCTTGTCGAACGCAGCACGCGGTTCACCTTGCTGCTTCACCTGCCGCGGATGGAGGGCCACGGACAAGGCAAGAGCGTCAAGAACGGCCCGGCCCTGGCCGGGCACGGAGCTGAGGCGGTGCGCGACGCCATCACGCGGTCGATCACCTGCCTTCCCGCGCATCTGCGCCGGTCTCTCACTTGGGATCAGGGTGCCGAAATGGCCCAACACGCCAGGCTGCAGATCGATACCGGCCTGCAGATCTATTTCTGCGATCCTCAGAGCCCGTGGCAGCGCGGGACGAACGAGAACACAAACGGCCTGTTGCGACAGTATTTCCCGAAAGGCACCGATCTCAGTCAGCACGGTGCCGGCGAACTCGAGGCTGTCGCTCATGCTCTCAACACAAGGCCTCGCGGGACGCTCGGTTGGAAAACACCCGCGGAAGCCCTCGACCAGGTTCTCAAGGGTGCTAAAATCGATGCTGTTGCGTCGACCGGTTGAATCCGCC
>NZ_WKKA01000042.1 GCF_009674885.1 Paracoccus sp. S-4012 | reverse complement strand
GACGAGTGCCTCAATGAGGAGATCTTCGACAGCCTGGCCGATGCGCGCCGCAAGCTGGCGCTGTGGCGCTACGACTACAACCATGTCAGGCCGCATTCCTCGCTCGGCGGAATGGCCCCGTCACAAGAGCGCCGGGCACTTGAGCAATCCGTGAGCTCCGCGCCCGGCGCGCTTGCCCAACCCGAAACCGACCAATACCAAGTCCAAGGACTCTCGTCATGATCGAGGGACGCCGGGGGGGCAGGTCAGCACAGCTAGCCTTGCCCCAAAAACGGCAAGCCAGAAGCAGGAAGTGCTGGCGCTGCTAGGCGAGATCACTGAACAGAAGACGGCTGCGAAGTTGACCAAGGCCGATGCGCGGCACGTCAAGGACGTGCTGACACGCTATCCGCAGAACCCCCAGAAGAAGGCGGCGACTAAGGGCAAGCCACTTAGTGAGATATTGGACTTGCCGGGCGTAGCCAGTATCAGCGCAAGCACAGTCAACACCTACTTAAGTCATATCCAGACCTTCATGCGCTGGGCGGTCGATCATGGGCATGCTACCGAAAACATCTTTGACGGCATGCGAGTGAAGGCGAGGAAATACAAATCTGACAACCGCGACGCCTTCACGGCGGATCAACTTGTCCGGCTATATGAGCATCTGACCGACAACCCTATGGGCTTGGTTAAGGTCGATGCCGCCAAGTGGGGGAGTCTGGTCGGCATGTTCACAGGTATGCGCTTGAACGAGATAGCCCAGCTAGAGACTACCGACATCAAAGAGGTTGACGGCCTATGGTGCATCGACGTGTCGGACGTAGGCGAGGGGACCACAAAGCGCCTAAAGACCAGTGCCGCTGATCGACGCGTGCCTCTGCATAACCAACTAATCGCTACAGGGTTTCTCAACTTCGTGGAAGCCCAGCGCGCAGCGCGGCATGTTCGACTATTCCCCGCGCTGTCGTACTGTCCCAAGAATGGCCATGGCCGGGCTATCAGTCGGTGGTTCAACGACACGCTACTGGAAAAGATGGGCATGAAGTCTAGGACAGTGGTCTTCCATAGCTTCCGGCACACAATGAACACACAACTGCGTCGGGCGGACGTGGATGACGCTCAAGTCAAAACGATCCTCGGGCATGAACAGCAGGGCGTGGGAACCGGCGTCTACTTCAAAGGCGGCTTTCGTCCGGCGCAGTTGAAAGCGGCAATCGACAAGTTCAGCCTTTAGCTGGCAGACTGATATATAACTCGTGTCCGCCCGAGAAAAACAACAGATAGCCGGTTGTCATATATCTTGACGATACACCAGACTTCATCCTGCATCCCGCTAGGCTAACTACCTGTCTGCATCTACCTTCCGAATAGCTGCCAGCTAACCGCTTAGGTGAACCACTAGGATATATACTTCCAGTGCATCCGGCTAGGAGTCGTACTCAATAGGGGAATTCCAGTTTTTGGTGTGAGGTGATTCACTTCTGCATGTTGGCGGGAGGGTTTCATGGCGCGATACGATCTGAGCGACGCGGAGTGGATGCTTGTCGAGCCGTTGCTGCCGAAACCGGGCCAGGGCAAGCCTCGGGTCGACGACCGGCGGGTTGTG
>NZ_WKKA01000041.1 GCF_009674885.1 Paracoccus sp. S-4012 | reverse complement strand
CACCCGGAACTGACCCGGGTTTTCCATCGAGAAGTGACCCACCTTCAGTTATGCGGATGGGTTCATGTCTGGGTCAAGGCCTGGGCGCTCTCCGTCTTCTTTCGGGTTGCTGCAGCGGTGCTGGCTTTGAAGCGGAAGCTGTCGTTGCCTGTCTCAAGGATGTGACAGCGGTGGGTGAGGCGATCGAGGAGCGCGGTGGTCATCTTGGGATCACCGAAGACGGTGGCCCACTCGCTGAAGCTCAAGTTGGTGGTGATGACAACGGTGGTGCGCTCATAGAGCTTGCTCAGAAGGTGGAAGAGCAGCGCGCCGCCCGAGGCGCTGAACGGCAGATAGCCCAGCTCGTCCAGGATCACGAGATCGAGCCGGGTCAGGCTTTCAGCGATCTGCCCGGCCTTGCCCTTGGCCTTCTCCTGCTCGAGCGCGTTGACGAGTTCGATGGTCGAGAAGAAGCGGACCTTCCGGCGGTGGTGTTCGATGGCCTGGATGCTTGAGGCGCGGTTGCGACATGGGTCTTGCCAGTGCCCGGCCCGCCGATCAGCCCGACGTTCTGCGCGCCGTCGATGAACTCGCAGCGGTGGAGCTGTCGCACCGTGGCTTCGTTGATCTCGCTGGCCGAGAAGTCGAAGCCCGCCAGATCCTTGTAGGCCGGGAAGCGCGCTGCCTTCATGTGACAGGCGATGGAGCGAACCTCGCGCTCGGCCACCTCGGCCTTCAGGAGCTGCATCAGGATCGGCACGGCCGCCTCGAAGACCGGCGCGCCCTGCTCGATGAGATCGGTGACGGCCTGAGCCATGCCATGCATCTTCAGGGCTGCGAAGCATGATGACGACGGCGCCGCTGGCGGGATCATGACGCATGACGGCCTCCGGCGCTGCGGGCGCGCAGGTCGTTGTGAGCTGCCGACATTGGCCTTCGGTTCGCGGCGCAGGAGCAGCGCCTGCGGCGTATCGATGGTCGGGCTGTCGATTGCCTTGCCGTCGATCAGGCGGTGCAGGAGGTTCAGCACATGGGTCTTGGTCGCCACCCCATCGGACAGCGCCAGCTCGACTGCGGCCAGCACCGCCTGCTCGTCATGGCTCGCAGGACCAGGGCGAGGCTATCGACCATCTCACGATCGCCGCCGGGCCGTCGCAGCATCTGGTCCTGCAATCGCCTGAAGCCTGACGGCAGCTCCGCGAAGGGGGCACCGTTGCGGAGGGCGCCGGGCTTGCGCTGGATCACCATCAGATAGTGGCGCCAGTCGTAGATCGTGCGGGGCGGGAGATGATGTGATCGCTGGATTCGGCGCTCATGCTCGCACAGGATCTGCCCCTCGGCTGCGACAACGAGCCGATCCGGGTAGACCCGCAGGCTGACAGGCCGGTTGGCGAAGGAGGCCGGCACGCGTGTCACGGTTGCGCTCGAAGCTGATCAGGCAGGTGGGCGAGACGCGCTTGCTCTGCTCGACGAAGCCGTCGAAGGCCGGCGGCACCGGCATCAGCGCGGGCTGCTCCAGGGCCCAGACATCGGCGAGGGTCCCGGCCAGATGGCCGTGCGGGATCTCCCGCCAAAGCTCCAGGCATCGCCGCTCGAGCCAGGCGTTCAGCGCGGCGAGGTCAGGGAAGTTCGGCATCGGTTGCCACAAGCGCGGCCGCGCGTGCCTCACACGTTCTTCTCGACCTGTCCCTTCTCCCAGCCCGAAGCCGGATTGCAGAACTCCGGCTCGAAGACATAGTGGTTGGCCATGGCGAGAAAGCGCATGTTGATCTGGCGCTCCTTGCCCCTGCCGATGCGGTCCACCGCCGTCCGCATGTTGTCGTAGATCCCACGCTCCGGCACACCACCGAAGACACGGAAGCCGTGCCAATGGGCGTCGAACAGCATCTCGTGGGTCTGC